>CAWINN010000010.1:0-333427 GCA_963837505.1 uncultured Saprospiraceae bacterium
CGATTCGTGCTCGGGGAACGAGACCGCCCGATGAAACGTCGATCAGGTCGATTCCCGCGGCCTTCAGACGGCCTGCGAGCACCACCGATTGTTCCTCGTCCCAACCACCTTCAACCCAATCGGTCGCCGAGATACGGGCAAAGACCGGCAGCTCCTGCGGGACCAACACGCGGACGGCCGTCGCGACGCGGAGCATCAATCGCATCCGATTCTCCAGGCTTCCGCCATAGTCGTCCGTGCGCCGATTGCTCAGCGCAAGCAGGAATTCGTGCAACAGGTAACCGTGCACACCATGGATTTCGATCGGCGGAACCCGGCCGCCGCGCACGCCTCGTGGCCGCCTCGAACGCCATGACGATGGCGTCAATCCGCGGCGTCGTCCAGGGCCTTGGGCACAGGACTGCCTTCGTCGAATGCGATTTCGCTAGGTCCGACAACTGGCCAGCCGCCGGTGGCCGCCGTGGTCAGCCCTGCCCCGCCCTTCCACGGCAAGTCGCAGCTCACCTTCGACCGGCGTGGGCGAGCTGAATGCCGGCCGCCCGCCCCCTGCGAATGCACGAAGCGGGCGATCCGCGCCAGCGGCTCGACGTGGTCGTCGCTCCAGATGCCGAGGTCGCCAGGTGTGATCCGGCCGTCGCGAGTCACCGCCGTGGCCTCGACGATTGTCAGCCCGACACCGCCCGCCGCACAGGCTGCCGATGTCGACCAGATCCCAATCGTCCGCCAGCCCTTCGTTCGCGACATACTGGCACATGGGAGACATCGCGATCCGATTGTGGAAAGTAACTCCCCGGATCTTCAGAGAGCTCAACAAATCGATTTCGGGCACCTCCCGATCGTGGTCTGAGCCGGAAACACAGCCGTGGGCAGGGGCCATTTTGATTTCATCAGCGGGGCGGTTAGCCATCGGTCGCTTCTCTGGAATTATTTTTCTAGAATTGGTGTGGCCAGTGAGCGAGTCTTCGCAGCTGGCGTGCTGTGCTGTTCAATAGAAATAGACTTGGTCGACAATGGTGATTGCGCATGCCTTGGCAGCACTCGTCACAATCGACGCAATCGCACGGGTTGCGCAGGCGGTAGCGGGTCGTCGATCTTCCGTCAGCGCACCAAAGCACTCTTGGGAATGATCGTTGACGATGCCGACCGCCTGCATCCAGGCATACACGATCGTCGGGCCGACGAACTTGAAGCCGCGGTGTTTCATGTCTTTTGAGATCTGTCTCGGACAGCGGCGTTGATGCGACCCAAGTCTCTCCGTCGCCGGCCAAAACCTTGCCCTCGGTGAAGGACCAGCAGTAATCGGCTAAAGCTCTCGCCCCGCGTCCGCATCGTCGCAATAGATCTGCGCGCCCCGGATCGTCGCCTCGATCTTGGCCCGGGCGCGGATAATGCCGGGGTCGGCCATCAGCCGCTCGACGTCGGCAGCGCCGAACCGCGCGACCTTCACCGGGTCGAAGCCGGCAAAGGCCGTGCGAAACGCCTCGCGCTTTCGCAGCACGATGATCCAGGCCAGCCCCGCCTGAAAACCTTCGAGCATCAGCATCTCCCACAGCATCCGGGCGTCACGCTGGGGACGCCCCACTCCTGGTCATGATAGGCGCGCATCAATGGGTCGTCCTGAGCCCATGCGCACCGCCGCGGATTGGACATGGCATGCCTCCATGCTCGTGAACTCTAGCCAGTAGGTCAGGGCAGCATACCCGGTCGCGGCCGTTGCATGGAGGCCTCGGCCTCGATGGCGGAGGGACAAGCGGCGATGGTCGAGGTTTGGTTCACGTATGAAAAACGGCCAGCGCACCCTGTCATCGACAGAACACGCCGGCCAAATATCCTCACGAATCGTTCGCTATCGTCGACTCACTTGCGTCTGCCGCAACTTAGAATGCCGCAGTCCCTGCGGTTGTTGCTGGCGAGTTGCCCTCAGGGTCGTGCGGTGATTTGTGCTTTCTGCGGGTGGCAGACCCCTTAAAGCACGCTGCACCGACCGCTCCATCAAGGTCTCCCAACTAAGCCAGCCCGATGTCCGCCAGGAGCGAATCCAACAGGTCGTGATCCAGACCGAGTTCATCCGCCACGGCGTCGATCTTGACCAGCAGCTTGCCCGTGCCGGGGGTGTTCTGATCGGCGAGGTGTTGGAAGAAGTCCGCAATCCGACCTGAGTTCAGGTCCACATTTGCCAGACGCCGTGCCACGCCCGCCGGCAGAGCTGCCGCCGAGGCACTGGTGCTGGTGGCCGCCAGTGCCGAGGCCACGCCCGAGTCTCCGCTGCCGCCGCCGTCTCCTTCCGGAGCAAACGGTCCGGCGGGAAGGATTTGGATTTTGATGATGCTGCCCAACGAGCCGATCGCCACGGAAGCGTCGACGCCCGAGACAGTGCCGTCCCGGTTGAAGTCTTGAATCTTGGTGATTCCGCCCGCGGGCCCCAGCGAACCCAAGACCGACGACTTGTCGACGCCGCTGGTGAGGAAGGTGTTTGGCGGGGTGGCTTGGCCCGTATCGCCGACCTTGTTGCCCCAGAAGAACACGTCGGTCGTCGTCAGGCCGGTATGGGCCGTCGGCAGGACCTGCACTTCCAGCCACTTGTTGCTAATCGAGCCGCTCGCCCAGGTGATGGTCACCCGGTCGGAGCCACCCGTGCCCGCCCCGGCGCGGACCGAAATGGTCGGCGTCGCCGTGACTGCGGCCCAGAGGTTCGGCGAGTTGTTATTGCCGGCCTTGAACACGAAGTCCGTGGCGTCGATCAACGTGTGACCGCCCGTGGGTCCCACGTCGACCATGATGCCGTTGATGCCACGAGAGAAGCTCGTGATGTTGTTGAAGACGGCCAGGGTGTTGTTGGGGATATAGGCCGTCTTATCGGTCGCGATCGCCAGGTCGTCACTGGTGCCTTGGAGGGCACTGTTGCCGTCGAAGGAACTCTGGTTGTAGAAGATCTTGCGATCCAACACCGAGCTGGCGCTGTTTACTTCGGTCAACACGACGTCGTTACCCGTGCCACCGATATAGCTAATGGTGAAGCTCTTGCCGCCGGCGGTATAGGTCGCACCCTGGGGCAAGCCGCTGAAGGTGCCGACGACGGCATCGGCCCCGTCATTGTTGATGATGGTGTACTGACCGCCGACCGACGAAGCAAACTGCGGGCCGATGGTGCCAGCCAAAGTCCGCCGGAGAGGTTGACCGTGCCGGTGACGTCGGCCGACGAGGCCTTCGGTCCCTTGACGACTTCGATGCGATCCAGCTTGATCGAGATGGTCTTGAGCGGATCGTAGTCGGTCGAACCAAGGTCACCCGAGGCACTCCAACCGGTGATGTGCGACAGGTTCATGATGCCGTCGCCATCCTGGAACCGCACGGGCGGAGCCAAAATGTTGACATTCAGGGTGAGATAGACGCCCGTGCCGGCCGCATTGAGCGGGGCGGTCGGGAAGAAGAACACGTCGGTCGTGCCGTCCTGGTCGGCAATGCCGATGGCAAACTGCTTGGCGGTCATACCGCTGGGGCCCTTGGCCACCACGATTTGCAGCTTTTGATAGGCCGTCACGTCTTGCGCGTCGGCCGGGACGCCCAGGTCAAACACGGCGCCCAACTGGCTGGCACCGCCCGAGACCGTGACCGTGCCGTCGCCATTCTGGGTGACGTTGCCGATCGCCCAAGTACCTAGCCGTGCCGGTGAGGCGAAACCAACTTTCCAGGGGTTGATCTGATCTTCGCTGACGATGTTCGTATAGCTATACGCCGTGGTGAAGTCTTCCAGAATCAGGGTTTGGCTCCCCGGAGTGCCGTTGAGAATCGGTGAGAAGGTCGTCCCGGATCCCAGCGTCAGATTGCCCGTGCGAATCGTATCCGGCTTCGCCGCCGTGTTGACCGACACCGTCGGGGTCGGCGGAGTCACGTTGCTCGGGGTGACGTAGGGCGGCGTGGGCTGGGCGGTGATCTGGTCGGCGTACTGCTCGATGAGATTCGGCAGGAACTGCGGCATCAGTGAAGCGCCCGCGTTGGTCACCGGGTCGGTCGTGTTAAACTGACCGATCACCGTGACGCCGGCGCCGAAGTCATATCCCACCCCATTGCCCGAAACATTCGGCCGATCGATGAAGATCGAAGTCGGCACAGTTGAGCTGAGCGACTGCAACGCCTTGACGCCGGTCGCGAAGCCCGTGATGTTCGACCCCTGGGCCATCAGGAACGTGGTGTCGGTGTTCACACCGAAGCTGTTGTCGGCCAGGACACCGACCGAGCCGGCGACCCCGGTGCCGGGACCAGTCAGGTTGAAGTTGACGGCCAAGATCGGCGACGCATTGTTCCCACCGGTGTTCGAATCGTCGATCTTAATGCCGATCTTGGCACCGTTGCTGGTGAAGGTCGCCATGGTGACGTCCGCGTGGATAGCGCGAACGCCGATCGCGGTGTTGCCGGGGCTGAAGTTGGCAACGTTCGAAACGAAGTCACCGCCCGAGAGGAATTCGACGCGGAAACCTTCCAGGCTGGCGTTGTTGACCGTGTTGAACGACATGCTCGTGTCGTTGCGGGCAGCCGCGGTGTTATTCCACGAGCGGGTGCCAAGGACACCCGATGCCATGCCGATGCCAAACACGTTGCTGACCGTGTTGTTGAAGGCATTGCCCAGTTGGTTACTCGGGTCTTCGAGGTTCTGGAGCAGAATGCCGACGTGGTTGGCGGTGATATTGCCAGCGTCGCCGACCGTGTTGACGACCGAATTCTGAATCTGAATTTGGTCCGCCGAAGTATTTCGGTCAAAAGTTCCAGCCGGCAGCGGCGGAGAGGGTGATGCCCCTGTACCAGGCGTTGTCGACCTTGACGTTGTTGATCAAGATTACCGGCCGGGAACGGTGCCCTTCGATGATCGGACCGAGGGTGATGACAGGCATGTTCGGTCCGCGGACCGGAATATAGTCGGTGCCGCCGACGCCGTTGACGCCGTCCTGCGTTTCATACAGAGTCGTGATGCCATGTTGGAAATTTTGCCCGCCACCCAGCGAGCCATTGCCGCTGCCGTTGACGTGCAGGTTGGTGACCGTCACGCTGGGTGCATAGATGATGATGCCCTGGTGCGACGCGGTCGGGAAAGCCAACTCAGCGCCGTCGAGACGACCTCCGGAACGATCAGCGATTCGCCGACGCCTGGGGACCCGCCGTTGGTGCCCACGCCTTTGAGCACGACGGACTTGTCGATAACGATGTCCGATTCGGTGAAGATACCTTCGAGGAGGCTGACCGTGTCGCCATTGTTGGCCGTGCCAATCGCGTCGTCGATATAGCGGGTGGAAACTCCCTGGCCCGCAACCGTGAGGTAACCATTGCCGGTGGAGCTGGTCGCGTTGGTGACCAAACCGAATGCATTGTCGCCGTAGGCGGCAGTGATGCCGCCCGTGCCGCTGATGACCGTGTCGCCTTGGGTCAGGGTGCCGGCACCGGGAGTCTGCGACACCCAGTTGTCGTCGACATACATCGTCGCCAGCACTTGCCGGACTTCGAGCGGCTCCATATGGAAGCGGCGTTTCTCGAGCCGGTTAGCCGTCGGTCACCTGACAGCGGCAGGGCAAAACGGCCAAACAATGATCTGCGATTCATACGAGGCTCCTACCATGAAAGCAAAATATGACGGTTGGGAGACACCTTGCGGTGGACGCAATTAACGCGAAAACAAGGACAGCGATGGGATTACGCTTTGAGTGGACTTTTCGCCATCCCGTCACACACATTGAAACCGACACAACCGACAATGTCAATCAGCTTCGCACCAGGGTCGTGCGGTCGTTTGTGCTTTCTGCGGGTGGCAGACCCCTTAAGACGCTGCACCGACCGCTCCGTCGAGGTTTCCCAACTAGGCCAGCCCGATGTCCGCCAGGAGCGAATCCAACAGGTCGTGATCCAGACCGAGTTCATCCGCCACGGCGTCGATCTTGACCGGCAGCTCCGCATGCCGGGGGTGTTCTGATCGGCGAGGTGTTGGAAGAAGTCCGCGATCCGACCTGGTTCAGGTCCACATTTGCCAGACGCCGTGCCGCGCCCGCCGGCAGAGCTGCCGCCGAGGCGCTGGTGCTGGTGGCCGCCAGTGCCGAGGCCACGCCCGAGTCTCCGCTGCCGCCGCCGTCTCCTTCCGGAGCAAACGGTCCGCCGGAAGCCGATATGGATTCGGACGATGCTGCCCAACGAGCCGGTCACCACGGAAGCGTCGACGCCCGAGACAGTGTTGTCCCGGTTGAAGTCGCGAATGTTGGTGACTCCGCCGGCGGGCCCCGTCGCACCCAAGACCGAGGTCTTGTCGACGCCGCTGGTGAGGAAGGTCGAGGCCGGGGTGGCTTGACCGGTATCGCCGACCTTGTTGCCCCAGAAGAACACGTCGGTCGCGGTCAGGCCAGTATTGGCCGTGGGCAGGACCTGCACTTCCAGCCAGGTATTGCGGATCGAGCCGCTGGCCCAGGTGATGGTCACGCGGTCCGAACCACTCACGCCCGCCCCGGCGCGGACCGAGATGGTCGGCGTGGCCGTGACTGTGGCCCAGATGCTCGGCGAGTTGTTGTTGCCGACCTTGAACACGAAGTCATTGGCGTTGATCGACGCGTGGTTTCCGCTGCCGCCCAGGTCGACCATGATGCCGTTGATGCCGCGCGTGAAGCTCGAGATGTTGGCGAAGGTGGCGAGTGAGCTGTTGGGCATGTAGGCGGTCTTGTCGGTAGCGATCGCCAGCGTCGTCCGCTGGTGCCTGGCGTGGCGTTGTTGCCGTCAAAGAAACTCTGGTTGTAGAAGATGGATCGTCCCCAGACCGACGGAACTGTCGGGTAGTTAGCAGCGCCCGGGGTGATGACACAGCCGAGCCGGGAAATTCGAACTGGTATTTGTCGCTGAGTCGTAGGCGAGTGTCGTCGGCAGTTGTCCGGTCTGAACCAGAGCCCCGTTGAACCAGGCCGCCGCGGTTTGCTTGGTGTTGCTCGGGAACCCGGTCACGGCATCCGGTGAGCTGTCGAACTGCGTGACCTGATTGGTGCCATAGGCGATATCGAGTATCTCGAAGTACGGTCTTCCCAGCGATGCTATCGACCACCTCCGAGCTGCCGGGCAGCAGCTTCCAACGTGCCGTCGTCGTTGGTGTCGTCGTCGGTGCCTTTGACGATCGGCGTTGTCGAGGTGCTGCGGGGGATTGGGTTTTTACAACCCGTTCTTCAGTCCAGCCGCCGATCGTGTCCAGATCAGCATTGTTGGTGAAGATGGTCGTCCCGCCCGGGGGCGTCCAGACCGCCGGATGGACTCTTGATGATCACCAGGCCGCTGGCCGGAAGAGTGCCGCTAAGCGCCTGCACGAAGTTGGCTTTGCCCGTCTGGCCGACGCCAGGATCGCCGGGATTGCCGAACACATCGACGCTCTCGAACGCCACCAGGTAGTCTTGCTCAAGCTCGAGCCGGGGGTCCCCCGCAGCTCGATGTACTCGTAAGGGTTGTCGTTGCCTGGCGGTCAAGGTCGATCTCGGTCATCCTCCACCGAGGAAGGGTGTTGGTAGAGACGCCAACCTGGGCCTTGGATTCCCAGGCTGGAGTTCACGCCATCGCTAGTCGTCGCGGTCGAGCATGCGGGTTGTGCGGTTGGGCGTGGACCGCGGCATTGTTGTAAGTGACCGTCCGCAGCACTTGCTGGTCATCAGGCTGACGTCTGGCTGCCGAAAGGTAGAACGTGCCGCTTCGTTGCGAGGCCGTGATGCTGGTTCCCGTCGTGGCGACGGCCCGCCAGGGTCTCATTCGCGCCGTGAGACAGTTGCCGATCGTAATTGTGGATTGGGTTAGATTGGGACTGTCAAAGTCGGTCGTCGTAGCGGTGCTGCTGAAGATGTTGACCACGCCGCCCCCGGCGATGAACGATGCCAGGTTGTCTCGGCCATCCAATGGACCGTTCAGGTCGACAACCGGAAACGCCTGCACGCCCGGGAAGTTCGGCCCGGCAATGTGGCCGCCGGTGGCGCTGGTGTCCAAGGGCCGCGGGACAAGCGACAGGTTGTCGACGTTGAAGATCTCGCCATGGGCGGCGAATGGGCCCCCATGAATGTGCAGCACCATGGGGTGCGGCCCGGTGCCGTCGCGCGGCGCCAGGTCCCAGCCTTCGATCTCCGTGTGGCCGTCGGTGGTCGGATAGGTGAGGTGATGACGATCGAAGGGCAGGTCGGTCAGCCAGGTGCCGTTGAAGCAATCAGTGGTGGTGCCTGACCCGACGTATTGCTCGCGATTCGTTGCGAGTTTCATCACGGCCTGGCCCGCGAGCTGGCCTTCGGCGCCGCGGTGATGGCCGGCGCACAGCCAACCCGGCGGATCGGGAAAAGCTGGTGACGCAGGGGCTCAAGGAAGTGACCATGCACGAAATCGGTCACACGCTGGGCCTGCGCCACAACTTCAAGGCCAGCACGATGCTCTCGCTCGAAGAAGCGAACGATCCCAAGACGAGCGAAGTGGGCTGACCGCCTCGGTGATGGATTATGCCCCGGCCAACATTATGCCGCAAGGGACGTACCGCAGGGCGACTACTTCTCGACGACGATCGGCCCTTACGACATGTGGGCCATCGAGTACGGCTATAAGCCGCTCTCGGGCGGCACCGACGGCGAAGTTGCCGAGCTGAAGAAGATTGCCGCCCGCTGCGGCGAGCCGGAGCTGGCCTATGCCACGGACGAAGACACCCGCGGCATCGATCCCGATCCGCTCTCGAACCGCTTCGACATGGGCAAGGATCCGATCGCCTATGCCAAGATGCGGGCCGCAATTGATCAGCGAGCAATGGCCGACAGGTGCTCAAGGAATCGACCAAGGACGGCGAAGGATATCAGAAAGCTCGTCAGACGTTTGGCGTGCTGCTGGCCAATCACGGCCGGGCGATGCACTTCGCGTCGCGCTACGTCGGCGGCATGTACGTCAGCCGCGCTCACAAGGGCGACGCGAACGCGGCGCCGCCGTTCGTCGTGGTGGAACCGGCCAAGCAGCGCGAATCGCTGGACTTGGTCGAAGAGCAAGTATTCAGCGACAAGCCGTTCCAGTTTCCGCCCGAGCTGTATAGCCACCTGGCTTCCAGCCGCTGGTCGCACTGGGGTTCGTCATGCCGCTGCGGACCGACTTTCCGGTGCACGAAGTGATTGCCATGTGGCAGGACCGGATTCTCCAGCAATTGCTCTCGTCGCTGACGCTCGAACGGCTGCACGACACCGAGTTGCAATTCCGCGCCGACCAGGACGCCCTGACCACGCCGGAGCTGTTGGGAACGCTGAGCAACGACGATCTTCTCGAGGTCGACAGATGCCGGCCGGCGAATACACCAATCGCAAGCCGGCCATCAGCAGCCTGCGACGCAACCTGCAGCGGAGTTACCTGAAGCGTTGTCGCGCTGGCCATGGGCCGCACCCGGGCTCCGCAAGACTGCCAAACCGTGGCCTATGTCGAGCTCGACGGCCTGGAAGGCCGGATCGACAAGCTACTCAAGAGCGACGAAGCTGGACACCTACAGCAAGGCCCACCTGGAAGAATCGGCCAGCCGAATTCACCGGGTGCTCGAGAGCACGGCTGACCTCGCCTGAGCTTTGGGCAATCCTCGCCCGGTAGGCGGCGACCGTTGATCGCAAGGGCTGCTATGCGACATTGGCGCGGGCATGATCCCTCTCACGTGAGCAGCGTTCGCGAAGCTCGGTCATGAAGATGGTTGTCGCGATCATTCAGCCCACGAAGCTGCACGCCGTGCGCGAAGCGCTCGATAAGATCGGCGTCTCGCGAATGACCGTCTGCGATGCCCAGGGATACGGCCGCCAGCGCGGCCAAACCGCAGTACTACCGCGGCAACGAGTACCGCACGAATCTGCTGCGCAAGGTGGCCCTGGAAATCACCATCAACGACGATTTCCTCGAACGCACGCTCGAGACGATTACCGGCGTGGCCCGCACCGGGCCGAAGGCACGATCGGCGACGGCAAGATCTTCGTGCTGCCGGCCGAAGAAACGATCGACATTGCCGGCGGGCGCCGCGGTCCCGAAGCCGTGTAGAGGCTGGCGCTTGCTCATCGACGACTCATGACCGCTCTCGTTCTCCGACCTGATGATGCAATCGCAGTCGCAAGCTGCCCGGCGCGGCAGAGCGAGCCGGGCGGTCGTGCAGATCCGCTGACGCACGTCGAGTTGCTGCTGGCGGACGAATGGCCTGCCGGAGCTGGTCGCGACTCGTCGATTCTTGATCGCCATCCGGGCCTCGATCCGGCGGCGCTCGATGCAGCGGCTGCAACCGCTGTTGCGCCGCGGAGCCAGAACGCTGGCCTTCGGGCCGCACGTGCACAAAGGGCGTCTGCGAAGCGGCGGCCGGCCGGTTTCACGTCGTCATTTCGCGCGGCCAGTTCCACGCCGAACATGGAAGCACTGTTGCGGCGTGCACGAGTCGAGCGCTGTCGACCGCCGTTGGTCGAGTCGGCTCTGCCGGCGGTCACCATCGGCGACGCTGGGCACGCCGTCCGCGCCTGTCTTCAGCGGCGGCAAGCCGTGCTTGGTCTCTTCGCCCGGCATGAACACTTCGTCGAGCTCCGTGGCATCGACCAGCCGCCGCAGCAGGAAGTAGATCACCGTGGTGGACGTCCAGAAGTAGCTGAAGACAAAGCCAAGGCCAGGGTCAGCAGGCAGTTGGTCCAGAATTCATGAACTGGGCGCCCGGTGTCTCCGATCGCCCCAGGCTCTCGGGGCCCCGGATGCGGCGCAACTGGTCGACGCCGCTTCCCCAACTCACGGCCCAATCGCTCAGATTCAAGATCCAAAAGGCGAAGAGCGTGACCAGATACCATCCCAGCACGCCCGCCAGTGCCCGCGACGAAGGCATAGCCCAGATAGCGCAGCGGCCGCTGATAGACGTAGGAATAGGCGTGACTGAGCGCACCGAAGGAGTCGGTGCCCTCGGCGCTGATGGCGCTCCACATCAGCGGAAAACCGAAGAACAGACCCAACAGCAGGAAGGCCATCACGAATCCGCCGAACAGCACCAGCGGCCAGAGCACGCCACGCGATGGCCACGCCGATGTCGCACCCGCAGCAGCAGGCCGACCAGGGCCAATCGCCGCGGCGACGAGTCCGGCACCGAGCATCGGAAACAGCGGCGCCACGAAAGTACGCAGCTCCAGCGGCCGTGAACGAATCGCGCCGAGCCCGCCCAGCGAGACGTTTTCCTGCCGGGCAAAGGCCACGGCCGCCTGTCGCGAAATCGCTCCGCCGAAAAACGACCAGACCAGCAGACTCCACAGCGCGCAGCACAGCAAGTACATGAAGCCGCGTGAAGCGTGGGTGGCTCGTACATGTTGTACATCCGCCGAAAAGGCACGCTCAGCTCGTTCCAGGCCGCCACGAGAGGACTGTGAGCGTACCAGGTGTCGAGCGACGTCAGGCGTCGACCGGCGGCTCACGCAGCGGACGCTCCCAGGGCCAGAGCATGTAGTAGCCAAATCGCCATCTGCGAACTGCCGGGTTGTCCTCGTTCGGCAAACAACTGGTCCAAGATGCGCCAGCCGGCCACCGTGCCCGCCAAGGCGATCGCCGCCAGCAGCAGCGACTTGAAGTTCAAGCGCCATGCGGATCGCCGTCAGCAGCCGCAGCGAGGGAAACACCTGCTGCCAGGCGATCGAGCGAATCGTGCCACGTTCTTCGATCACGTTGATCGCCATACTCGCGACTCCGAGCCTGCACGAGGCTCGCCGAGAAAGAGCCCGTAAGGCCGGCAATTATACGGATTTGACGCAGTCGGGCCAGAATAGGAAATCGGGAAAGGACGCAAATCGGCGTGCGACCGAACTGCAGAACGACCCAGCGTGGACGCAGGCGAACGGGAGCTGCCGCGCTAATCGTCGTCCTGTTCGTCGTGGCTGTTGCCAACGCTCTCGGGCGAATCGTCCTCGCCCGGCTCGTCGAGGGGCATCGAGATGTCCTCGTTCAGCCAGCGGCGCAAGATCGATCCGCCGGCAGCCGCTCGCTGCAAAACGGCAGACGGCGTTGCTCGCGGTCGAATCAGACGAGCAGGTGGGACAGCGGATGGGGCCATGAAACCATGGCATGGGAGTCGTGATCTTCGCGATCAATCGGCTCTTGCTTCTTGCTCGGCTTGTCGCCCACTTCGCCGTCGGAAGAACTGTTGCCTTGGACGAGTCCTTGGACGATTCGCCGCTTGACTGGCCGCTTTGGCGCGTCGGCCTGGCCGCCTTCTTGTACGAGTCGCTGCGGTAGTCGGTCGTGATAGAAGCCCGAGCCTTTGAACATCAGCGCCGCGCCGGTGCCAAACAGCCGTCGCAGCTTCAGCTTCTTGCACTCGGGGCACTTGCGGATCGGGTCGTCCTTCATCGATTGGAACAACTCGAACTTGTGGCCGCAACTATCGCACAGATAGTCATAGGTGGGCATGAACGACGAACCTCCGGACCGACGGCATTGACGTCGGGCAACACTCCACGCAAAGTGGTTCAGATATACTCTAGGCGCGGCTCTGGAGACGATCACCTGCGCCGGACGCACCACGCGGTCGTGCAGCACATAGCCGTCCTGGGCCACGAGCACACGGTGTTTGGCTCGATGCTCGGCCGAGGGCTGCTGCGAGATCGCCTCGTGAACGGCCGGATCGAACGGCTGATCCAAGAGCCTCGATCTTCTTGCAGTCGTGCTTGGCCAGCACCGTCAGCAGGCTTTGGGCCACCAGCTTGATGCCGTCCAGCAGACCCGACGCCTGCGGCGACTTTTCGGCCGCTTCGATCGCCCGCTGCATATTGTCGAGCACGGGCAACAGATCGCGCAACAGCGGCAGGGCCGCATAGCGACGCTCGTCTTCCAACTCGCGGCGGGCGCGCTTGCGATAGTTGTCCAACTCGGCCTGGGCCCGCAGCACGCGATCGGTGGCGTCCTCCAAGTCGGCGCGCAGCTTGCTCGATCTCGTTCTTCGCTGGCCTCGAAGCGCCGCGTCGGCGGCATCGGCCTGCGCTCGTCGTCGAGGTCGCGGTCGTCTTCGTCGGTCTGCTGGTCGATTGATCGACATGCATGGTTTTCCTCTCGCGCCGATCGTACGACTAACTCAGGCTGTCGCTTTATTCCTGGCCGAAATACTCACGGACCTTCTCGAAAAAACTCTTGCGGTGCGGGCTGACTTCCACGTGCTCTTGTTCGGCCAATTGCCGCAAGCAACTCCTCCTGCTTCTGCGCTCAGCGTCTTGGGCACCTCGACGTTCACCTGCACCAGCAAGTCGCCCACCCGCGGCCGCGCGGACTGGGCATGCCCTGGCCGCGCAGCCGGAACACTTCGCCCGTTTGCGTGCCGGCGGGAATCTTCAGCTCGTGCGGCCCGTCGAGCGTGGGCACTTCGATCTTCGAGCCCAAGCGCCGCCTGCGTATAGGTGATCGGCACGCGCACGATCAGGTGCTCGCCCTCGCGCTGGAACAGCGGATGTTCTTTGACCGTGATGAAGCAGTAGCAGTCGCCGCGCGGGCCGCCGTGGGGCTGGGCTCGCCTTCGCCCGGCAGGCGGATCCGCATCTGGTCGTCGATGCCCGCCGGAATCTGCACCTCGCGTCGCACGTGTCTGCAGCACGAACCCCGCGCCGCGGCACTTCTCGCAGGGATCCTTGATCGATCGAGCCGGCGCCCTGGCAGGACGGGCACGTCGTTTGCACGCGAAAGATGCCGGTCGACTGCACCACCTGGCCGCGCCCGCCGCAGTAGCTGCACTTCGCTGCGCTGCGTGCCGTCTTGGCGCCCGTGCCGCCGCAGTCGTCGCAAGCTCTCGTGCCGCTGGAACTCGACGTCTTGGTCACGCCGCGGGCGGCTTCGATCAGGTCGAGCGTGACGTCGCAGCGGACGTCGGCCCCTTGCTCGCTCGGCGCCGGCCGCCGAACAGGTCGCCGAAGGCGCTCTCGCCGAAGATATCGCCGAACGCCGCGAAGATATCGTTGACGTCCGTGAAGCCGCGGCCCCGCCGTTCCATTCACGCCGGCATGGCCATAGCGGTCGTAGCGTGCCCGCTTCTCGTCGTCGCCGAGCACCTCGAAGGCCTCGGCCGCTTCCTTGAAGCGTGACCACGGCCTCTTCGTCGCCCGGGTTCTTGTCCGGGTGGTACTTGATCGCGAGCTTGCGATAGGCATCGGCGATCTCTTGTCCGTGGCTCGTGCGCTCGACGCCCAGCACTTCGTAGTAATCAGCGTTTGCCGGCCATTTTCACCATGATTTCGGTACAGCTTCTGCTGGCGTGCAGTAGGATCGTTCAATTATAGGCGCCGGGCCGTGCTACCGGGTCATGCGCCAAATTGAGTCGTGCCGATGTCCGTGGCGCCGCAAACGGGCCACCTCAGATCGCCTGAAGTGGCCCGCCGCATGCCGTTGACAGTTGTCGCGCCTGCGGCACAGTCGCGCCATCGCGGTGAGCGATGCTCTAGCGAACGCTGCCTTCCACGCGGTTCTTGGCCTTGTCGTCCTTGTCGAAGGTCGTCACCAGGGCTTCGGTCGTGAGCATCAGGCCGGCAATGCTGGCGGCATTGCTCAGGGCGACTGCGGACCACCTTGACCGGGTCGATGATGCCGGCCTTGAGCATGTCGACGTACTTGCCGGCGTTGGCGTCGTAGCCGGTGTTGGTCGGCTTCTGGCTGACTTCGTCGACGACCACCGAGCCGTCGATGCCGCAGTTGTCGGCGATCTGCTTCATCGGAGCCGACAGCGAGTGCAGCACGATGTCGACGCCGATCTTCTCGTCACCCTTGGCCTAGCCGCGGACTTCTTCGACCGCTTCGGTGCAACGCAGCAGGGCCACGCCGCCGCCGGGCAGAATGCCTTCTTCCACGGCCGCACGCGTGGCGTGCAGGGCGTCTTCGACGCGGGCCTTCTTCTGCTTCATGTCGGCTTCGCTGGCGGCGCCGACCGAAATGATGGCCACGCCGCCGGTCAGCTTCGCCAGCCGCTCTTGGAACTTTTCCTTGTCGTATTCGCTCTCGGTGTCGTCGATCTGATTGCGAATCTGCTGGATGCGGTTCTTGATGTCCGCCGGCTTGCCGGCGCCCTGGACGATCGTGGTCGATTCCTTGTCGATCGTGATCTGCTTGGCGCGGCCCAGGTGCTCCAGCGTCAGGTTCTCGAGCTTCAGGCCCAGGTCTTCGCTGATCAGCGTGCCGCCGGTCAGCACGGCGATGTCGCCGAGCATGGCCTTGCGGCGATCGCCAAAGCCCGGAGCCTTGACGGCGCAGATATTGAGCACGCCGCGCAGCTTGTTGACGACCAGCGCGGTCAGCGCTTCGCCGTCGACGTCTTCGGCAATGATCAACAGCGGCTTGCCGCGACTGGGCCACTTTTTCCAGCAGCGGCACCAACTCGCGAAGGTTGCTGATCTTCTTTTCGATAAATCAGGATCAAGGCGTCCTCGAGCAGGCAGTCCATTTCGGCCGGACGGTTGATGAAGTAGGGCGAGATGTAGCCCTTGTCGAACTGCATGCCCTCGACCAATTCCTTGGTGGTTTCGGTGCCCTTGCCTTCTTCGACGGTGATCACGCCGTCCTTGCCGACCTTTTCCATCACGTCGGCCAGCAGCTCGCCGATTTCCATGTCGTTGTTGGCGCTGATCGCGCCGACCTGGGCGATCTCTTCCTTGCTGGAGACGGGCTTGGCCATCGAATGCAGCTTCTCGACGGCCGCTTCCACGGCCTTTTCGATGCCGCGGCGAACCGCCATCGGATTGCTGCCGGCGGCAATGTTGCGAGTGCCTTCCTTGAAGATGGCACGGGCCAGCACGGTGGCCGTGGTGGTGCCGTCGCCGGCGATGTCCGAGGTCTTCGAGGCGACTTCGTTCACGAGCTTGGCGCCCATGTTTTCGAAGCGGTCTTCGAGTTCGATTTCCTTGCTCACGGTGACGCCGTCCTTGGTGACGGTGGGGCCGCCGAACGACTTGTCGATGATCACGTTGCGGCCGGTCGGGCCCATCGTCACGGCGACGGCGTCGGCCAGTTTCTCCACGCCACGCAGCATCTTGCGCACGGGCGCGAATCTTCAAAGAGTAGTTGCTTTGCCACGGTGGCGGTTCCTCGTTATATGCGTGATTCGAGATAGGTATTTGTGCGATTCGAGCGATCGCGCCAACGGCTGCGAACGCCGCGTGAGGATTAGCCGCACAGACTTTGGCCAGAATGTCGGTCTCGCGGAGGATCTTGACGTCCTTGCCGGCGACTTCGATGTCGGTGCCGGAGTACTTGCCGTAGATCACTACGTCGCCCACGCCGACCGACAGCGCGACCGCGGTTGCCGCTGTCGAGCAACTTGCCGGGGCCGACCGAGACGACCGTGCCGCGCTGCGGCTTTTCCTTGGCGGTGTCGGGCAGCACGATGCCGCCGGCGGTGCGCTCTTCGGCTTCCTCGGGTTCGACCACAACGCGATCATCGAGCGGACGCAAGCTTCAGCTTTGCCATGATTCGATATTCCTTCAATTGGATTTAAGTTGTGTGCATGTTTTGTATTGGAAGTTGTCTGGTTGAATTTGCGAAGAATGCCGCGGCAGGTGCCGTCGAGCGGACTACATCATGCCGGCCCATGCCACCCATGCCGCCCATGCCACCCATGCCCATGCCACCCATTCCTCCCATGCCACCCATGCCGTGGTCGTGGTGATCGTGGTCGCCACCGGCTTCTTCTTCGGCCGGCATTCGGTGATCAGCGATTCGGTGGTCAGCAACAGGCGGCGACGCTGGCCGCGTTCTGCAGGGCGGTGCGAACGACCTTGGCCGGATCGATGACGCCGGCGGCGACCAGATCGCTGTAGGTGTCCTTGTCGGCGTCGTAGCCTTCGTTCTTGCCCTTGAGCTGACGCACGCGATTGACCACCACGGCGCCGTCGAGGCCCGCGTTCTCGGCGATGGCTCGCAGCGGATAATCGAGCACGTTGCGAATGATCTCGGCACCGATGCTTCTCATCACCCTTCGAGCTTCAGCTTGACAAGCGCCGACTCGCAACGAATCAGCGCCACGCCACCGCCGGGAACGATGCCTTCTTCCAGCGCCGCCTGCGTGGCTGCCTTGGCGTCTTCGATCAGGGCCTTGCGTTCCTTCATTTCGGTTTCGGTCGCGGCACCGACATTGATCTGGGCCACGCCACCGGCCAGCTTGGCCAATCGCTCTTGCAGCTTTTCGCGATCGTATTCGCTGTCGGTACTTTCGATTTCGCGGCGAATCTGATCGGCGCGGCCGTCGATGGCCTCTTTCTTGCCGGCCCCACCCACGATCGTCGTGTTCTCGGCGTCGATGCGTGATCTTCTTGAGCCTTGCCCAGATCGGTGAGCTTGACGCTGTCGAGCTTGATGCCCAGATCCTTGAAGATGGCCGTGCCGCCGGTCAGCACGGCCAGGTCGCCCAGCATCGCCTTGCGGCGGTCGCCGTAGCCCGGAGCCTTGACGGCACAGACGTTCAGAATGCCGCGCATCTTGTTGACGACCAGCGTCGCCAGCGCTTCGCCTTCGACGTCTTCGGCGATGATCAGCAGCGGCTTGTTGGCCTTGCTGACGGCTTCGAGCAGCGGCACCAGGCTCTTGGCGCTGGAGATCTTTTCTTCGTAGATCAGGACGTAAGGCGTTTTCGAGCTCGACCGTTTGACTCGTCCTGGTTGGTGACGAAGTGCGGCGACAGATAGCCGCGATCGAACTGCATGCCTTCGACCACTTCGACGTAGGTTTCGGACTGGCGTGCCTTCTTCGACGGTGATCACGCCGTCCTTGCCGACCTTCAAAAAGGCTTCGGCCAGCACGCTGCCGATCGTCGGATCGTTGTTGCCCGCGATCGTGGCGACTTGCATGATCTCTTTTTTGCTCTTCTCGTCGATCGGCGTGGCCATCTTGGCGATGGCCGCACTCACGGCGTCGTCGGCCTTGGCGATGCCGCGCGACAGAGCCATCGGATCGGCGCCGGCGGCAATCATCTTCAGGCCTTCGCGGAAGATCGCTTCGGCCAGCACCGTGGCGGTGGTGGTGCCGTCGCCGGCGACGTCGTTGGTCTTGCTGGCGGCTTCCTTGACCAATTGGGCGCCCAGGTTTTCGAACGGGTCGTCGAGTTCGATGTTCTCCGCCACGGTCACGCCGTCTTTGGTCACCTTGGGCGAACCCCAGCCTTTGTCGAGCACGGCGTTGCGACCGCGCGGGCCCAACGTGCTGCGAACGGCACGGGCCAACTTGCTGACGCCGGCGGCCAGCGCCTGGCGTGCCTCTTCGTCAAAGACCATTTGTTTTGCCACGCGGAAATCCTCCTGGAGCATTTAGGAACTCGACGGCCAAAAATCGCATCGCCCGCGGTGGGCGACGCCGATATGCAGGGCCGCGCGAAATCGATTGTTCGGTAAGGGCTTGGAGCCTCACGCACCACGAAATGGCAGCCTCGGGCCCAATCTGCCCTCTCGTAAAGCAAGGGCTGTGCCAAGCCGGAACTCTGCGACGTAAGGTGCTGACCACACAACCTTTAAGGGGTCGGTCGCGATCCGGCAACTGCAGGAGGGTGTGGCTCACCGTGCGGATGAATTGCCAATATGGCAGCTGGGGCCCAATTCCCAGGGCTACACTTACAAGTAGGCAATTAACCCCTCGGTCCCTGTTTATGGGGAGTCATCCATGTTGCGCTGGGCACTGACCTTCCTGATCATCGCCCTGATCGCCGGCGTCCTCGGCTTTGCGGGCTTGGAAGGTCTGGCGATGCAAATCGCCTGGATCCTGTTCGTCGTCTTCCTGGTGTTGTTCGTGATCGCACTCGTCTCAGGTCGCCGTCCAAGATTGGACTGAGTGCGACAGCATCACAGTAAAGTCTCGCGTCGCTTGACGACTCGTTCGTCAGCCTGGCCTGCGGTGCAGCCACATGTCGGTGGGGCCGCCGAAGAAATCTTCAATGCTTCGTTCGTGCCGCGCCCTAACTTCTCGGCGACGCGCCGAAGCCTGATTGCCCGGCCGAATCAGGCTGCAAATCTGCTCGACCTGCAAGTTGGCAAAGCACCAATCCAGGACGGCGCGGCCCGCCTCGGTGGCGATTCCTTTCCCTTGCCAACCTGGTGCGACGAGCCATCCGACTTCGAGCATCGGCCAGCCTGCGGGAAACCACGGCCCGCACTCGCCCAGGAACTCACCCGTCGTACGATCCTCGATCGCCAGCGTGGAATAGCCGCGCAGTTGCTGATGGCCGAGGAACTGCGCAATCGCCCGCCAGGTAGCAACGCGATCCATCGTCTGGCCATCGCCAATATGCCGCATCACATCAGCATCGGCATACAGGGCCGCCAAGGCGTCGAGATCATCCTCGCGGAAGGGACGCAAACGCAGCCGCGGCGTTTCGATGGTGAGCAGTTGCATGGTGTCGAGCCCAGACAGTGCAGTTGAGTGAGTCTGACACGGCGTCGCCCCGCCAGGTTCTCGGTCCAATTCACATGCTTCTAACAAACAACGACGGCCGGCGCGGATAGAATCGGCTCGTCATCGTAACATCCGCTCGGAAGTCGTTCGCTTGTGCGGGAGAGATTCAGCATGGTTCGCGCGTGTTGGGTATGGTTGTTCATATCGAATTTCGCGGGCTCTCCGGCACTGGCCGAGGAGTTCTTCGTCGGCGCCTATAACGTCGAAAACCTCTTCGATCTGGAGGACGATCCGGCCGTGGAAGGGGACGAGGAGTATCTTGCCTCCGCGCCGAAGCAATGGGACCAGCAAAAGCTTGACCGCAAGCTGGCTAATTTGGCTCGCCGCGATCTCGGCCATGGGCGAAGGCAAAGGGCCGGCCATCCTGGGACTGGAAGAAGTGGAAAACGTCGCAGTCGTCGAGCAGCTCGTGCATTCGCTCAAATCGCTCGGACGCGACTACCAGATCGTTCACCAGGATTCGCCCAGCGAACGCGGTATCGATTGCGCATTGATCTACGATGCGAAGCTGTTCCAACTGGTCGACAAGAAGTTTTCACCGCGTGCCTTGGAACGCCCTAGCCGCGACATTCTCGAAGTGCAATTGAAGCGCGGCGAGCACGACTTGTACTTCTTTGTGAATCACTGGCCGTCGCGCTACAACGACGAGCAACAGCGCATGGAGGCGGCCCGCGTGTTGCGAGTACGCGTCGATGCCATCACTGCTCAGGACAAAAACGCCGACGTCATCATGGCGGGCGACTTCAATGACACGCCGCCGGATCGCTCGCTCAAGTTTTCCCTGCGAACCGGCACGGAGGAAGAATGCCTGAAGCAAGGCTTCCTGTTCGACACGATGTGGCCGATTCACGCCGCGGGGGAAGGCACCAACGTCTACAACGATCAGTGGCAAGCCCTGGATCACATCATCGTGTCGCCGGGCATGCTAAATTCGGAAGGTTTCGCGTGGAAAGAGGATTCGACCCAGACGCTCAAGCCGGACTTCCTGTTGTTTCATCCGCGCCCGCCGGCGATCCCCCGTCCAAATCGCAGCTACACCAAGGACAACTTCCACAAAGACGGCACGTCCGACCACCTGGCCGTGGGATGTGTGATTGTGATTGACTGACTTGGACCGCCTAACGCGCTGCCCGTGTGTGAATCCATACGTCGGCTGGCTCCCCCAGGAACTCTTCGAGCTGGTGGTCGAGCTTGGCGCCCAGCTTCTCCGCCACGCAGATCGACGACGCATTCTGGCTGCGGATCAGGCTGCAGACGCGGTCGACGTCGAGGTTCGTAAAGCACCAATCGAGCGAAGCGCGGCCGGCCTCGGTGGCGATCCCTTCGCCCTGTCGTTCGGGCACCACGCCCCATCCCACTTCCAGCATGGGCCAATCCTCGGGATACCACGGCCACTGCGTCCCAGAAACTTTCCTGTGGCGCGTTCTTCGATCGCCAGGACCGAATATCCGCGTATTTGCTGGTGACCGAGGAAAGTCGCGATCTGTCGCCAGCTTTCGGCACGCGTCATCGGCTTGCCGTTGCCCAAATAACGCATGACTGCCGGATCCGCGTTGAAGTGCGTCAAATCGTCCAGGTCGTCTTCGCGAAACGAACGCAGCAGCAAACGGGGCGTTGTTATCTCCAGCGACGCCGGCACGGTTCGACTCCCGCTCGTTGACGGCTTGTTCACGGAATGAACTTCTCGTCGCCCGCCAGCCGCAATGCAAAGCCGGCCAACAGATCGGCCGCGTGATCGATATCGTCCAGCGAGATCATTTCCACAGGGCTGTGCATGTAGCGGTTGGGAATGCTGACCAGGCCGGTGGCCACGCCGCCGCGGCTGGTTTGCATCGTATTGGCGTCGGTGCCGGTGGCGCGGCCGCTGGCGGCCACTTGATAGGGCATCGTTGCCGGCCGCGGCCGTTTCGCAGCAGCTCGGTCGACGACCACGGGATTCATGTTCGGCCCGCGATAAATGACCGGCCCCTTGCCTAGTGCGATGTCGCCTTCCTGCTTCTTGTCAATCGTGGGGCAATCCGTGGCGTGCGTCACGTCGACGGCGATGCCCACGTGCGGGTCGACCGTGAACGTGCTGGTGGTGGCTCCCCGCAGCCCGATCTCTTCCTGCACGGTCGAAACGGCGAACAGCGCGCAGTTCAGCTTCTTGGCCTGTGCGGCGCAGCGCTTCGATCGCCACCCACAGGCCGGCCTTGTCGTCCATGCGCGGGCGAGCTGGCCAATCGATTGCGCATCTGAGTGAATCCCAAGTTGCCACGGTGACCGGATCGCCGACGCTCACGAGCTCTGCCGCCTCGGCCTTGTCGTGCGCGCCGATGTCGAGCCACAGGTCTTTGATCTTGGGCACCTGCTTGCGCTCTTCGTCGGTGAGCAAATGAATCGGCTTGCGGGCGATCACGCCGAAGATCGGCCCGCCCTCGGTCCAGACAGTCAGCCGTCTGCCCGACCAGCACGACTGCGGATCCCAGCCGCCGATCGGCTGCACGTACATAAAGCCGTCGTCGTCGATGTATTGCACGACGAAAGCCGATCTGGTCGCAGTGCCCGGCCAGCATCACGCGCAGCGGCGCCTTGGGGTTGCGGGACACGATCACATTGCCGTGGGCGTCGGTCGTCACGCTGTCGGCGAAACTGGCCACGTACTGCGCGCACCAGTTCCTGAACTGGCTGCTCATAGCCTGAGGGGCTGGGGGTTTCCAGAATGCGTCGCAAGAAATCCAGAGCGTCAGCGTTCATGCAGAAAATGGCCTACGGGGAAGTTCAGCGGCTGTGACACGTCGCCCGGCACTGTATCGCGCCAGCGACCGTGCGGGCAAGAGAACCGAAAGCGCTCGGGCCGAAGATGCCGACCGAGGCGAAAAAAAACGCCGACCCAGTGAGTCGGCGATTCGTGTCTTCAGATAGTGCGGTGCGACTACTTGCGACGTCGCCGCGCGACGTGGCACGCCAGCCCCATCAATCCGCAGACAGCCAGCACAACGCTGGAGGGCTCGGGCACGATGTTAAAGATGCTCGTGCCGCTAGCCTGATCGTTGGCCGACAGCGTAAAGTTGAACTGCGATTCGATGTTAAACACCAGGCCGGGAATCACCACGTTGGTGCCGATGCCGGGCGGAAACTTCTCGGTGCCCGTTCCGGTGATGCCAAATGGAACGACGATCACGGGCGAAACGAGGTCGGCAAAGATCGAACCGCCGCCATTAAATCGCGCTTCGTAGGCTTTGGATCCCGCGAACAAGCCCGTCATGCTTGCACCGTCAAAGGGCGGATTCTCCGTAACCGTGACGCCCGCGGTGGCGAAGGCCGTGCCGTTGGTGATCGTCGGCACCAAAGGCACCACGGCCGAATTGATGGAAAAGTTCGTGGGCAGTCCGCCGGATACGACGTTAAATCCCAGGGAGACGAACGGGTCGGTATCGTACGAGAGAGACAAGCCATTGACGGTCGCCAAAAGCAATTCCGGGTTCGTCGAGCTATAAATGCTCAACGGGGCTGGCAACGTCCAGGTCGCCGTGTCCTCCGTGATCTCCCACTGCGTCGACCATTCGGCGGTGTTTCCGCCCGATTCAATCTGCATGGAGAGGACAGCGGTCGCAACCGCAGCGCCCGACGCAGTCGGTGCGCTCAAGAGAAAAGCGATGCATGCAACCAGCAGCAGTCGCGAAAATGCAATTAGCCTGGTGTTTGACATCACTAGCCGCTCCGTAAAAGGCAGTCGAGTCTCAGCGTCTGGGAGACGCTGGCCGCTTGGGGCTCCGCTAACGTCACGGGATTAGAATGCATATTCACGGACCGAATGGCAAGTGTTTCTCAGAAAAAATATCGAAATAAATGTCCGATCGGGGGGTAAGGGTCTATTCTCCGAGTCCCCAAGTCCGTTTCTTAAAGCCCTCTTCTCGTTCTCCCCCCGAACCTTGACGCCCCTTTGGGGGCTATCCTAAATTGGGCGATTCCTTCGATTTACGACACGGACTCGTTATGTCCACCACCACCAAAGTCGCCATCGTCGGCATGGGAACCGTCGGCTCGGGCGTCGCCCGGTTGCTGCTGGATCACGGCGATCGGATCGCCCGGCATGCTGGCCGCCGGCTGGGGCTGAGCAAGTCGTCGTTCGCGACGCTGGATAAGGATCGCGGCCTGAAGCTACCGCCTGGCATGCTCTCGACGGATATCTGGCCGATCACCGGCGATCCGGACATCAAGGTGGTCGCGCAGCTGATCGGCGGGCTGGAGCCGGCCCGGACGATCATGCTCGAAATGCTGGAAAGCGGCAAGGACGTGGTCACCGCCAACAAGGCGCTGCTGGCCGAGCATGGCCCGGAGTTGTTCGATCGCGCCCGCGAGCTGGGCCGGTCGATCGCCTTCGAGGCGTCCGTCGCCGGCGGCATTCCGATCATCGCCAACATCAGCCAGTGCCTGTCGGCCAATCAGATTCAGTCGCTGCACGGCGATCCTCAACGGCACCAGCAACTTCATCCTCACGCAGATGGAAGAGCGCGGCTGCGGCCTATGCCGAGGCCGTGCGCCGAGGCCCAACGACTGGGCTATGCCGAGGCCGATCCGGCGATGGACGTCGACGGCAGCGACGCCGCCCAAAAGCTGGCGATCCTGGCCCATCTGGCCTTTGGCGCACGCGTGCATTGGAGCGACATTCCGCGGCAGGGCATCGACACGCTCGAAGTGGCCGACATGCGCTATGCCAAGGAACTCGGCTATCGCATCAAGCTGCTGGCCGTGGCGCAGCTGATGCCGAGGCGGCTGGAACTGCACGTCTCGCCGACGCTGGTGCAAGATCGGCACGCCGCTGGCCGAAGTGCGCGGCGCCTACAACGCCATCAGCGTCGTCGGCGACGCCGTGGGCCGCGTGTTCTTCTCACGGCCTGGGGGCCGGGCAGATGCCGACCGCCTCGGCCGTGGTGGCCGACCTGATCGACACGGTCGTCGGCCGCACGGCGATCACGTTTCGCACGCTGGAACTCTGGTCGCAAAGCACGAGCCGCGCGTGGCGCGCCAGCGACTCACGCGACGTGTCGCGGCCGCTACTACTTGCGGTTCAACGTTGAGGATCAGCCCGGCGTGATGGCCGAAATCACCGGCGTGCTTGGGCAAGCATGAACATTTCGATCGCCTCGGTCATTCAGCACGAACCGAGCCGAAGACGAGCAACCGGGCCGTGGTGCCGCTGGTGATCATGACGCACGATACGACCGAAGGGCGCCGTGCGGCGCAATCGTGGACGAGATCGAGCGACTGTCGTCGTGCGGTGCCGGCGTGCGCAGCGTGCAAGTGCGCGATCGCAGAGCGCTGGTAAGTCCGTACGTTCGATGGCAAGAACCTATGAAATACGCGATCATCATTCCCGACGGCTGTGCCGACGAGCCGCAGGAGTCGCTCGGCGGCAAAACGCCGCTCAGGCCGCCGCAACGCCGGCCATGGACGCCATCGCCGCCGCGGGCGTGGTCGGCCGCGCCAACCACGTGCCCGCCCACCTGCCGGCCGGTTCCGACGTCGCCAACCTGAGCCTGTTGGGCTACGACCCGCAACGAATACTTCACCGGCCGCGCACCGCTGGAAGCCGCCGCCCAAGGCATCGAACTGGGCCCGGACGATTGGGCCATCCGCTGCAATCTGGTGACCATCGAAGACCAGATGATGCGCGACTTCACCGCCGGCCACATTTCGACCGAGGAAGCGACCGCAGCTGCTGGCCGACTGCCAGGCAGAACTTGGGCGGCGACGAGCTTCAGTTCGTGCCCGGCGTCAGCTATCGCAACCTGCTGATCTATCGCGGCGGCAAGCAGCCGGCGCCGTTTCACCGACGACACGCGCACCACGCCGCCGCACGACCTGACCGACAAGTCGGTGCTCGACGACTATCCCCGCGGGCCCGGCAGCGACTTGCTCGAATCAACTTGATGAGCGACAGCGTGGCGATCTGTTCGCCGATCATCCGGTGAATCGAAGCCCGACGTGCGACGGGCAAGCCGCCGGCCACGAACGTCTGGCTGTGGGGGCTAGGGCCGCACGCCGCGCTTGCACGCCGTTCGCCGAGCTGCTACGGCAAGCAGGGCGCGATGATCACGGCGGTCGATCTGCTGCGCGGCCTGGCCGCGCTGATCGGCTGGCAGCGGATCGAAGTGCCCGGCGCCACCGGCTATCTCGATACCGACTATGCCGCCAAGGGGCGCTACGCCATCGAGGCGCTCGCCGACACCGACATGATCTGCGTGCACGTCGAAGCCACCGACGAAGCCTCGCACGAAGGGCAACGTCGACGCCAAGATCAAGGCCCTGGAAGAAATCGACCAGCACATCGTCGCCCCGCTGCACGCGGCGCTTGCAAGCGCAAGGCGACTATCGCATTCTCGTCACGCCCGACCATCCCACGCCGCTGCGAACCAAAACGCACAGCCACGGCTTCGTGCCCTTTGCCATTGGCCGGCACCGGCATCGCGCGCCGACGGCTTCGCACCTACGACGAAGTCGCAGCCGGCCAGTCGGAGCTCGCCTTCGCCGAAGGCTGGAAGTTGATGCGTTACTTTCTGGGCACCTAAGCTGGCGACCAGCATGCCTCGCAGTTAGCTTCTTTCAGAACCTTTCGTCCATGCCTCTGATCGTGCAGAAGTTCGGCGGCACCAGCGTCGCCGACAGCCAAAAGATTCTGGCCGCGGCCCGCAAGGCGATCCGCGCCCAGCAGGAAGGCAACCAGGTGGTGATGGTCGTCAGCGCCATGGGCAACAACACCGACGTGCTGGTCGACCTGGCCAACGAGATCACCGATCAGCCGCCGGCCCGCGAAATGGACATGCTGCTCTCGACCGGCGAGCAAGTGAGCGTGGCGCTGATGGCGATGGCCATCCATTCGCTGGGCCACAAGGCGGTCAGCCTGACCGGCGCGCAGATCGGCATCAGGACCGACAGCACGCACACCAAGGCCCGCATCCAGTCGATCTCGACCGAGCGGATGCGCAAGCTGCTTGGACGAAGGCAAGATCGTCATCGCCGCCGGCTTCCAGGGGATCGACGAGGATTTCAACATCACCACGCTGGGCCGCGGCGGCAGCGACACCACGGCCGTGGCGCTGGCCGCCGTGCTGCGGGCCGACGCCTGCGAGATCTACACCGACGTCGACGGCGTCTACACGACCGATCCGCGCGTGCTGCCCGAAGCCCGCCGCATGTCAGCCGAGTCAGCTACGACGAAATGCTCGAGCTGGCCAGCCTGGGCGCCGGCGTGATGCACAGCCGCTCGATCGAGTTCGCCAAGAAGTTCGCCGTGCCGATTCACGTCCGCAGCAGCTTCACCGACATGCCCGGCACGATGATCGTCGCGCAGCCCGAGGCGCCCGATCAGCCGGTCGGCGGCGCGGCGCTTGACCAAGAACGAAGCCCGCGTCACGATTCTGGGCGTGCCCGATCGGCCCGGCACGAGCCTGGCGATCTTCTCGCAAGATCGCCGCCAAGCAATCTCCGGTCGACATGATCGTGCAGAACGTCGGCGCCGACGGCAGAGCCGACATCTCGTTCACCGTGCTGCGCGACGAACTGCGCGCCACGCTCGAAGCCGTGCACGAAGCCGCCGCACGAACTCGGGGCCGAAGGCGTCACGCACGACGACGACGTCGCCAAGGTCTCGGTCGTCGGCCTGGGCATGGCCCAGCAAACCGGCGTCGCCGACGAGATGTTCCGCGCGCTGGCCGACGCGGGCGTCAACATCCAGATGATCACCACCAGCGAAATCAAGATCTCGGTGCTCGTCGACACGCTCGCAAGCGCGTCGCGGCGCTGCGGGCCGTGCATCAGGCGTTTGCGACTCGACAAGGAGCCCGCGGGCGTGGTCGCCAGCCGCCGACCTCAAATCGCTGCCCACGCAGGCTAGCGACGCCGTGGCAGTGGTCACGCGGCTGCAAAAGCATGGAAGACCTGACGATCGACGACATCACGCTCGACGAGTCGCAGGCCCGCGTGACCATCAGCGGCGTGCCCGATCGGCCGGGCATCGCCGCCAGTGTTCGACGCCGTCGCCGCTGGCGGCATCTTCGTCGACATGATCGTGCAAAGCTACGGCCGCGAGGGCAAAGCGAACCTCAGCTTCACCGTGCCGCGCGGGCAGTATCAGGACTGCCTGGCCATCGTCAACAAGCTGGCTCGGCGAGCTCAGTGCGGCCCCGTCACCAGCCAGCGCCACAGGTCGCCAAGCTCTCGGTCTCCGGCATCGGCATGCGCAGCCACACCGGCGTGGCCATTCGCATGTTCCGTGCCTGGCCGAGGCCGGCATCAACGTCGAGATGATCAACACCAGCGAAGTGCGCGTGAACGTCGTCGTCGACGGCAGCCACGGACCGCGAGCGCTCGGAGCGCTGGAACAAGCCTTCGCCGACGCCCGGCAATAGCCCCGTAAGGCTTACCAGCCGCCCATGCCGAACGTCATTCCGACGCCGCCGTAGGGCGTGGTGTAGAAGCCCATGGATGGCCCGGTCTTCACGCCCTCGAACGGCCGCTTGCCCACTCCGGGGCTATAGGGCGACGAGTATCCGCCAGCGCCCGGCGCATGATCGGCGACATAGGCCTGTTCGGCCATCCGCGTATATTGCGTCCAGGGATTCTGCGACGAATCTCGCAGTTGCTCCACCTGTTGCGCTTGCGACTGGTCGGCCGCTTTGCGTCCTTCAATCTGGCCGATGACCTGTTGCAATTGACCGGCCGTCATCGTTTCCAAATTCGGCAATTTGCTAAGCACTTCCTCGCGTTTCTTGTCAGAGAGGATCGAAAGGTATCGCGCCAACCACCGCGCGGGCATCCTGGGCCTCGGGCGACTGCATGATCTGGAATTTCGCTTCCATATCGGCCAACGTCAGTTCCAGTTGGTTGGCGTTCATGCGATTCACGTGGGCGGTGAACTCTTGCTTCAACTTGATCACCTGCTCGGGCGAATAAATCTG
This sequence comes from uncultured Saprospiraceae bacterium, assembly GCA_963837505.1. Lineage (GTDB taxonomy): Bacteria > Bacteroidota > Bacteroidia > Chitinophagales > Saprospiraceae > Opimibacter. Next base: position 28,357 of record CAWINN010000010.1, read on the forward strand.
CTGGCCGGAGAGCCACTCGTTGAGTTCGAACATGGCGCGGCGCCAGCGCGGGCTGTTGATGATTTCGGCCTTGCGCGCCGCGTCGTCGGCCGTAGAGGGCGCCGCGGAAGCCGGCGGTTGGGCGGGAGGCTTGGCTTTCGCCTTCGAGCCTGCGGCACTGGGCCGCCAGGCATGGGACGGCGACGCCGATCGCAATCGCCAAAATGCCGAACACCATCCGCACGGCAGTGGTGTGCTTAAACATGGATCGATTCATAGAGCACCAGATCGCGAGTATGAACGATGTTTATTGACTTGCTTTGACGCGTGTGAATTCGATTTGCATGTTCCCCTCGGCGGCGCCCGCGCCGGGCGACCGGGTGGAGCTCAGTTGAAAATGATCCGGTCCCTCGGGCGTGACGACGGTTGTGGTCAGCATCGGCCGCCCGTCGGGCAACACGCCGGCGATGCGAATCACCCACCGATCACCGTCGCGCGTCCAGTTGCCTTCGCCGTAGCCGCCATCGGAATCGAATGTCCAGGCTTTGAGTTGTCCTGTGGCGGATCCCGGCCCACGCGCTGCGAGCCTTGAAAGACGGTCTTCTGCTCGCGGGTGACTTTCAGGTCGCGCAAGAGGAAGGTTTCATTCGCGTTCCAGCGGACCGAAACTTCGAGCTTCGTATCCCCGCTCTCGGCCGACCATTGGCCCACCAGCCAACCCAAGTCGGCCAGCCGTGCCGGGCGATCCACGCTGGGGATGCGCGCTTCGCGCAAACTCGCCAAACGCCAGCGGCCCTCTTGCTTGACCCAGATGGCGCTAAAGCGGCCCTTGGCGCCGCCGCGTCCGTCACCGGCGGTCACTTCCGACGTGCCGTCTTCGATCGCCACGTCATTGCTGAGAAATCGAACCTTGGATTCGTGCATCGTGATTTCAGGCCGCGCGGCGCCGGCTTCAGGCGGCGTCAATTGTTTGAGCAACTCGCTCGCCGGATGCGACTGGCCCAGTTCGTCAACGACGTCGCCGTCGGCCGTCCAGAAACTGGCCAGCGCCTCGGCGTCGCCGCGACCTAGGGCCTCGACGTAACCTTTCGCCGCGGCGCGAATCGCTTGCTCGTCCTGCGCGATCGACCGTTTGAGCGCACAGCTCTTCGGCAAGAAACGGCGCGCAACAACTGGCGACGACTAGGCAGCACAGAATTCCTCGAAGGCGCATGCTGGCGATATCTCCCTTTCGCGGTTGACAATCACTGAGGCAAAATGCCGAGCTCTTGCCGCGGCGTTCTTAAAAGATAGCTCAAAGACCGTCCGTCACCGGGGGCTTTATGGTCGTTTTATCGCGATTTTTGCAGCAAAAACGAGGGCCTTCGCAGCGTCCACTCGCCCGCCGCGGACTACGTATCCTGCTCGCCGAGCACGTCGTTGAGCACTTCCTCGGAGACGTAAATCGGCAACAGCGGATCGCAGGTCACGGCCACGGCGATGGCGTCGGAGGGGCGGGCGTCGATTTCGATCAGCTCGCCCTCGTGACGCATCCGCAGCTTCGCAAAATAGGTGTGCTCGCGTAGTTCGCTGATCACCACGTCCTGCAGCTCGGCCCCCAGGTTCTCAACAATGCTCACCAGCAAATCGTGCGTCAGCGGACGCGGCGATGGATACTGCTTGACGCGGCGATCGATGCTCGTGGCTTCAAAGATGCCAATCAAGATCGGAAACGTACGCTCGCCTTCGACTTCCTTGAGATAGATCACTTGCTGGTCGTTGATCTCGCTGATGATGATCCGCGACAACTCCATATGGACCGGCATGACGTGGCCCTTCGTGCGCTCGTGAGGGGATTCCGAAACGCAACGACGTGAACGCTCGCTCGAAAGCGCGGCGCAAGCCCGATTATACGTGCGCGCGAGTGGCCGCGGCTAGAGCCGGGCAAAGATTGCTTTCTCGCCCATCTTGACGGCCTAGGTTCCCCCAGGCTTGCCGGCCGGAAACAATCGCCGCGGCACGCTATTTCTGTGCCAATTTCAAGGCGGCAGTGCTGCGTTCGGTAGCGGCACTTCTGCTCGTGAAGCTGCGCGAGCGCCGCACGTTCCTTTTCGATGACTTCCGCCGGGCGCGGATCGACAAAGTTGGCGTTGGAGAGTTGCCGCTCTTTGCCCGCGATCGCCCCGGCCAGCTTCTCCAACTCCTTGGTCTTGCGGGCGGTTTCGGCCTCGACGTCGATGTGTTCTGCCAGATCGACGAAGACCTCCGCGCCGCGGCGATGACGTCACTGGCGCCGTTGGCGGAGCCGTGACGTCCGGCCCCACGCCGTGGCTTCGGCCCCGGCCATCGAACGGAAATACGGTTCCATCGGCTCGCAAGAGCGACGCAACGTCGACACTCGAACGGACGGAAAACTGAGACGTCGCCTTGGGCGGAATGTTCTGCCGGCTGCGCACTTCGCGCAGCGCCCTGAGCACGTCCTGAAAGTGCGCAAATCGGGCCTCGATCTCGGCGTCGTGTCGCGTGGCGTCTGCCTCGGGCCAGGGCGGCGATCATGATGCTCTCGGCCGCTGTCGCTGGCCGCGGCAGTCCGCGTTCGCCGGCCGCCTCGACCAAGCAATTGCCAGACTTCTTCCGTGATGAACGGAATCATGCGGGTGCAGCAACCGCAACAGCGTATCGAGCGTGTGGGCCAGCACGCGCTGGGCCATGGCGCGGGCTGCGTCGTCCTGCAGCCGGCCTTTGACCATCTCCACATAGAAGCTGCAGAACTCATTCCAGGCAAAGTCGTACAGCACGCGCGCCGCGTCGGCATAGCGATACTCTCCGAGCGCGTCGGTCGTTTGCTGCGTGACGGTCGCCAGCCGGCTGAGGATCCAGCGGTCTTCGACGGCCAGATCCTTGTCGGCGACCGGCCCGGGTGTGTAGCCTTCCAGATTCATCAGCGCGAATCGCGCCGCATTCCACAGCTTGTTGCAGAAGTTGCGGCCCAGCTCGAAGCGCTCGCTGACCACCGCCCCGCGCGGCAGCGCCAAGTCTTCGGGCTTGCTGGCCCATTGTGTGGAAAATGCTTGTCCGCACTTCTTGCAGTCGATGCGCGGCAGCACGCGGTTCTTTTTCGTCTGCTCGATCCGCGTCTGGCAGTGCGGGCATTCGAACTCCACCGGCATCCGCACGTCCTGCGTCTCGGTGGTCAGATACGCCAGGCTGAATCGCAGCGAATCGGCGCCGAACTTGTCGATGACGTCCAACGGGTCGACGCCGTTGCCCTTCGACTTCGACATGCCTCGCCATAGCCGTCGAGAATCTTCGGATGGATGTAAACCTCGCGAAACGGCACGTCGCCGACGTTGTACAAGCCCGGTGAGCACCATCCGCGCCACCCACAGCGTGATGATGTCGCGACTGGTGATCGAGCGTGCTGGTGGGATAGTAGTACTCGAGCTCCGGCGTTTCTCCGGCCAGCCCAGCGTGGAATGCGGCCAAGGGCCGGAACTGAACCAGGTATCGAGCACGTCGACTTCGCGCGTCAGCTTGTGGCCGGGCATCGGCGTCTTCCGCCAGATCGACTTCTTGGCGCAGATCAGCCACTGGTCGTGCTCGTCGTCGCGCTGCCAGACGACGTCGTCGCGGCCGGCAAAGGCTTTCTTCAAGTCCGCTTCGCTGGCGGTCGGCGCGTACCAGATCGGAATCTGGTGCCCCCACCACAACTGACGGCTGACGGGCCAATCGCGCTTTTCGCCCAGCCAGTCGAGATAGCCGCGCGCGTAGCGCTCGGGCAAGATCTTCACGCGGCCGTCGGTCACGGCGTCCATGGCCGATCTGCGCCAGCTGGTCCATCTTCACGAACCATTGATCGGCCAGATACGGCTCGATCGGCGTCTTCGAGCGGTCCGAATGCGCCAGATCGATTTCGCGATCTTCGACCTCCTCGAGCAGACCCAGCGCTTCCAGATCGGCGACGACCTGCTCGCGGGCCTGCTTGATCGTCAGCCCCTGGTAGTCGCCGGCGTTGTCGTTGAGCGTGCCATCGGGGTTCAGGATGTTGATCATCGGCAGCTTCTGCCGCTTGCCGACTTCGTAGTCGTTGGGATCGTGGGCCGGCGTGATCTTGACGCAGCCGCTGCCCAGCTCGGGCTTGGCCCATTCGTCGGCCACCAGCGGAATCTCGCGATCCAACAGCGGCAGCATCACCTTGCGGCCGGCCAGGGCCATGTCGCGCAGCTTGATCAAGCCGCGGCAAGCATGCGTGCGTGCGACGCTCGGCCAATGCGTCGAGCTGCGCTTGAACGGTCGGCCTTCTCTTTGGCGGCGGCTTCGGCCAGTTTTTGCTGCAGCTCCGCTTCGGCCTTGTCGAGCGCCGCTGCAGGATCGGGATGAACGGCAACAGCCGTGTCGCCCAGCATCGTTTCGGGCCGCGTGGTGGCGATGCTCACGAACTCCGGCTCGCCCGGCTGGGGATCGATGACCGGATAGCTGCAGGTGCCAGAAGTGCCCGGCGACGGTTTCGTGAATCACTTCGTCGTCGCTGACGGCCGTTTGCAGGAACGTGTCCCAGTTGACCAGCCGCTTGCCGCGATAGATCAGCCTGTCTTTGAACAGGCCGAAGAACGTGTGCCGGACGGCGCGGGCACACTGTCGTCGAGCGTGAACCGCGTGCGCTCCCAATCGCAACTGCAACCCAATCTGCCCGAGCTGGCCGAGAATGCGCGTTTCGTATTCGTTCTTCCATTCCCAGATGCGTTCGACCAGCGCCTGCGCGTCCCAGGTCGTGCCGGGTCTTCTTTTCTTCCTCGAACAACCGCCGCTCGACCACGGCCTGCGTGGCGATGCCCGCATGGTCGGTGCCCGGCATCCACAGGGCGTTGTAGCCCTGCATCCTGTCGCCAGCGGATCAGCATGTCTTGCAGCGTGTTATTCAGCGCATGCCCCAGATGCAAGGCGCCGGTGACGTTGGGCGGCGGAATGACGATCGTGTACGGCTTGCGCTCGGGTCGGGCTCGCTGTGAAAGTAGCCCCGCTCCTTCCAGAACGCGTACCAGCGATCTTGCGCGGCCTCGTGGTCGTATTGCTTGGGCAGTTCCTGGGCAGCCAGCGGCGTCGGTCGATAGTCGCAGTCGTCTAACGGGTCGGGGAGGAACGCGGCAAACCGCTGATTCTACTGAAGAGAAGCGTGCGGCCAAAGCGAAGTTCGCCCGGTGGAAACTGAGCAGATTCCTGCTGGACAAACATGGGGGTGCCATGCTCACGCTCGCGTGAGCATGCCGAATACCAGCTCGAAGCGCCGGTTAGGGCACAGCAACCGGCCTAAGCCGATTCTCCCTCGCTCGCGCTTCGGGCTAGTATCGGGACTGTCAACCGCTTGCTACCGCCGCCTTCGCTGGCTACGTTTCTGCGGCCTCGTCCTTGTAGAGCTTGTATTCCAAGCTGTCGACCAGGGCGATCCAACTGGCTTCGATCACGTTTTCGCTCACGCCCACGGTGCCCCAGACTTCGTCGTCGTCGCGGCTTTCGATCACCACCCGCACGCCGGCGGCCGTGCCGGCTTCGGAGTTGATCACCCGCACCTTGTAGTCGACAAGCTGCATCTGGGCGAGGTTCGGGAAATGGACGTGCAGGGCCTTTCGCAGGGCGGCGTCCAGCGCGTTGACCGGGCCGTCGCCTTCGGCCACTTCGTGCCGGACCTCGCCGCGATCCGCAGCTTGACCGTGGCCTCGGTCACCACCGTGCCGGCTGGTCGGCTTCGACATTCACGTGGAAGTGCAATCCGCTCGAAGTGCGGGCGGTACGTGCCGGCGCATTTCTTGACCAGCAGGTCGAACGAACCCTGGGCCGCCTCGAACTGGTAGCCCTGGTTTTCCAGTTCGACCACGCGGGCCAGAATCTGGTCCATCAGCTTGGCGTCGTCGGCCGAGACTTGTCGCCGACCACGGCCTTGATGTTCGACCGGCCCGACAAGCTCGCTGACCAGCACGCGGCGTTCGTTGCCGACAACTTCCGGGGCGATGTGTTCGTAGCTGGCCGTGGCCCGGGCGACGGCATGCGACGTGCATGCCGCCCTTGTGAGCAAACGCGCTCTGGCCGACGAACGGCTGGCTCGGCCGCAGCTCAGGTTGGCCGTTTCATAAACGAATCGCGACAGCTCGGTCAGATGTTCGATGCGCGTCGGGCACCAGGACGCTATAGCCCTTGCTTCTTGACCGCCAGGTTGGCGACCACCGAGATCAGATCGACGTTGCCGCAGCGTTCGCCCAGGCCGTTGATGGTGCCCTGCACCTGCACGGCGCCGGCATCGACCGAGGCCAGCGAGTTGGCCACGGCCAGTTCGCAATCGTTGTGGCAGTGGATGCCCACCGGCACGGAGAGCTTCGAGATGACTGTCTCGCGTCGGTTCGGCGATTTCCTCGGGCATGCGTGCCGCCGTTGGTGTCGCACATCACGATCAGGCTGGCGCCGGCTTCGGCGGCCGCGCGGACCGTTTTCAGGGCGTACTCCGGGTTCGAGCTTCCAGCCGTCGAAGAAATGCTCGGCGTCGTAGATCACGTCGCGACCGGCTTCGCGCAGGTAGCGGACACTGTCGGCGATCATGGCCAGGTTTTCTTCCAGCGACACCCGCAGCACTTCGGTCACGTGAAAGTCCGAGGTCTTGCCGACCAGGGTGATCACTCGGTGTTCGGCCGCCGAGCAAAGCCTGCAGGCCGGGGTCGTCCTCGGCCGTCACGCCGCGGCGGCCGTGTCATGCCAAAGGCACACACCTTGGCGTGCTCGCAGGTTGAGGGCCGGCAACGCGCTGAAAGTATTGGGTGTCTTTTTCGTTCGAGGCCGGAAAGCCGCCTTCGACGTAGTCGAAACCCAGGCTGTCGAGCCGTTCGGTGATCAGCAGCTTGTCCTGCAGCGAAAAGTTGACGCCTTCGCCCTGACTGCCGTCGCGCAGGGTCGTGTCGTAGATCTGAATGCGTCGCATGGGTGGATTTCCGATCGAACGAGGGAGGAGCAGTTGTTTCGAAATCTGTGAATGACAACGAAAAAAGCCCCAAGGCCTTAGCGGCCTCAGGGCTGGTTTGAATCGGTATGAACCGGTTCGCCCTTAAGGCCGCACCTCCCGAATAATAATGCCAATAATCGCGGCTCGGGCGAGCGGGAGCGACATCGGTAATGCGAACGGGGGCAAACATCGGAGAGATCGTTGGTTTTGGAACGCCATTCAACATAGGCAGCCCCTGGAGCGGCTGTCAACTGGCCCGGAAGTCGACCTCGGCCGATCGGGTGCTTTAGCTGGCAATCGACTTGGCGGAGTTCTGCAATGAGGTGCGGGTGCTGCTGCCAACCGTGCTGAATCGCCGCCAGGCAGACCAACAGGATCAACGCCAACACGACCGCATATTCGACAGCGGATGGGCCGTCTTCGGCCTTCAGGAAACGCCGGCATTGCCGCATGAATTTGTGCATTGGTAAACGCTGATTCGCAGGAGCCGAGGTCTGGATGGGGCCATGCAGACAGATAATCAAGGTCGAGCATCCCCGCGTACTCCGACAACGACATGCCGTCGTCCGAGCGAACGAAGTATCGAATAGTGATTGCCAAACGCTGCACGGTGCATTCCAAAAAGCGATTCCAAGCAACAGCCAGGCGAAGTCGCCGCCGCTGTTGGCCGGTTACCGATGGAGTTTCCCCAGGATAATGCAAACCTAGCACACCATCGGCGGCAAGTCCGGCAGCGTGGAATCTCCGGCCAAAGTGGCACGCCCGCCGCCTACGGGATGCAATAGCCCCCGCCTCGGCATTTTCCGCGTCCAGGCGTACCGGTCAGATGGTTTCCACGGCAAGTGGGTTCGCCTGCAAGAACTGCTCGGCCTCGGCCCGCGTGAACACGCTGTCGGTGGCGCTGATCGAGCGGACGCAACTGGCGCCCGACGGCGCTGCCCCATCGCAAGGCAGCCGGCCAGATCGTCGCCGGCGAGCAGCCCGGCAATCGAGCCGGCCTCGAACGCGTCGCCGGCGCCGGTGCCGCCTTGATAGTCCAATCGCATAGAGCCGCCGCGCGCAGCCGCGTCTTGTGCGAAATGAGCACGCTGCCTGCGTCGCCGCACGTGATGACCGCGGCGCCGGCGCCCGGCGGCGACAAACCGTTCGGCCTGCGTCACCGGGTCGGACAGGCCGGTGATCAGCGCCGCTTCGTCGGTGTTGGGCATGAAAACATCGGTCTCGGCCAGCACGCGCGCGAGCTTGGCCAGTGATCGCCCGGTCCGGGCAGGACAATGTCCAGCACGGTCTTCACGCCGGCCGCTCGGGCCTGGCGAAACAGCGACGCCAGCGGCTCGCCCTTCCAGCGCCGGCATGAGCAGGTAGCCGCCGACATACAAGACCTTCGCCGTGCAACACTCGTTCGAGCGGAATGTCATCGACGGTCAGTCGGCGTTGGCGCCGGGCGTATGGATGAAGCGGCGGTCTTCGCCGCGGACATTGATAATCAGCGTGCCTGAGGTCTCGGCATCGGCCGGCGTGCGAATGCCGCGCGCGTCGACGCCGGCCGCTTGGAGTTCGTCGATGACAAAGCGGCCAAAGTAATCCTGCCCCACGCAGCCCACCACGCCTACGTTGACGCCCAACCGTTTCAGATCGATGGCGACGTTCGAGCGCACAGCCGCCGATCGCCAGCGGCAAACGCGGGCGAAATGACCAGTTCGCCGGCCGTCGGGCAGTGGTCGATCGGGTCGCACAAATGGTCGGCCACGAGGATGCCGACACTCAGGCAGTCCACGCTATCGCCGGCTTGCTGTTGCCATGGTGATATCACCGCCAGTGCCCAATCTCACGTTGCTCTAACACGACGACATCACCTCAGTGTCGGCCCAAGGTTGGGGCCCACTGCAATCCGGCTAGGATAACACGCCGCGCCGGCCTTTGCCCATGCCCAGAAACCTGCGGGCAATCGCGACCGACGACCGAGCCCAGGCAGGATGCCCAGCGGCTTCCTTATTCGTGCGTCGAACGTGGGAGAAGTTCCATGGATGGAACCCAAGGCCCAATGCGCGCCGCGCGCCGCGCTGTTGCCAATGGCGGCTGCGCCGCGCGCTGTTGATCGTCGTCTTCATTCTGTTCGCATGCAGCGCGAATGCGTCCGCCCAAGAACCCGCGGCGCCCGCCACCGATCCGGCCGAACCCCGCGTGGCGCGGCTGATCCAGCGAATTCGGATCGCCCGAGTATTCCAAACGGGCTCGCGCCGAGAAACAGCTCTCTGAAGTTCGGCCAGCAATCGTCGCGCCGACCTCGAGGCCGCGCTTGAGCACGAAGACCTGGAAGTGCGTCTGCAGCGCGGCGACTTTTGGAGCGAATTGAAAATCGACCAACTGTGGAACGCTTCGCAGCGTCGAACTCCAGGCCCCAGGCAAATCGGCCGCGGAAGCAGTGTTGCGCAACTGGCCGACGCACACGGGCAACCACGTTCACATCGGCGATCCCTACGGAAATTTCGCCGAAAGTCAAGCTGGACGTCGACCATCGGCCCCGCAGACTACTGGCAGGCCGTGGATCGAAATCTGCGATCTCGCTGGCAACCGCATCCGCCCGCACTACGACATGCACACGCCGGGCATCGTGGTCAGCGCCGGCACGACCGTCAAGTATCCGCAAGCGCCTACGGCGGACCGGTGCGCGGCGAGATCACCAGTGCTCGCCGCGTGTTCATCGAAGAGCTCAACTACGAAGAGCAAAAGTCCGAACTGACGCACGGCTTTCAGGTCAATTTGAAATTCACCTGGGAAGACCGGTTTCAAATCGTCGGCTACGCGGGCCAGCCAGAACTGGTCGAGGCGGTCACGGATAACCACGTGGTGCTGCTCGTCCGCGCAACCCTCGGGAAGTGCCTGGAACGCCACTACGCGCGGATTGCGGCAAGTCACGGCCAGCATCTAAAGCTCAATCCGGTGCCGGTCACGGCCCAGTCGTTCGACATGTTCACGGTGCGCTGGGGACTGATCGCGGTGGGCGAGCCTGCGGTGCTGGAGATCAAAGAGGTGCGAACCGCCAAGACTTTCGCACAGGACGACGTGGCCGCTTCCATCACCGCCATCGAGCGCGGCCCCGGCGGCAAGCTCTCGCTCACACTCTCGGTTACCCGAGACCTGGCGATGCCCGATCCGCGGGAGGTGATCTTTCAGGAGTACACCGTCGAAGTGATGGACGGCGACGGCCGAAAGTTTCGCGTGCAAAGCCAATCGCCCTCGCTGTCGGACACGGGCGTGCAGCTCAAATTGGCGCTGGTCGGCGAGTCGCCCAACAGCGAGCCAGTGCTCATCAAGCTGCACTATCCGCGCATCCGCTCGCGCCGCAACGTCGAGCTGACGTTTCGCAATGTGCCACTACCCACGGGCAAGCCCGAGTAACGTTGCTAAGTTCTCTGGATGGGTGTGGCACTGGCATCTTGCCAGTGCTGTTGCCGTTCTTTCTAGACGCCGACACCGCCCAATCGCAAGAACCGCCCGCCGCTGATATACCAGTCGTCGCCACACGAACTGCACCATTCGATGCGCGTGACGACGCAGACCAAATCGCCGCCGCGCAACACGATGCTGAGTTCGACATCCCCGCTCTCCAGCGGAAAATTGTGCATCAGGCCGATGCCATCGGTGCTGATCTCGCGGCTGAATGCGCCTGCCGAATGCCGCGCTGTGATCGCAGCCAAACAGGCCGAAAGAAAGGGAACCGGGGCGTTGCACGGCGCTCTTCGCCTTGCTTGAGCTCGCGTTCCGCCTCGATCACAAGCTCGAAGAGGGCCCTGCCGGGCGACAATTCGTCGATGAACTCGGTAGCCATGGGGCCGCGATCCTGTGCTAGTTTCCACGAAAGCGTCGGTCGCTGCCCTTCAGAATGTAGCTCGCTTTGGGGTGCGAGGTGTCGACGATTTGCCTGTGCGCCGAGAGCGCGCGGCCCGGACACATGTGCCCTGAGTGCGCAGGCCGTCATAAGGCGCACCCGCGAAATAACCGGTGTGGATCGCATCAATTGTGCCGTCGGATGGGGCGCGGCACTACGATGCCCACGGATCGTAGGTGCCCAGGTTCCACAGATGCCCTTCGGGGTCGCGGCACGTGAAATCGCGGCTACCGTAGTCTTGATCCTTGAGTTCAAGAACGATCTGCCCACCCATTTTCTTGACGTGCTCGTAAATGGCGTCGGGCTCCTTCACAACCAGGTAGACGGCTTGCGTCTCGAAGCCGCCAATCTCGTCCGGCTGTTTGATTAATCGGCCGTATTCGGTCGGTTTGACCGAGCCCAGCATCACCATGCCGCCGCCCAAGCGCAACTCCGCGTGGGCAATCGTTCCATCGGGATTGGGCACCACCATCTGCTGCTCGAATCCGAACGCGTCGCAAAGCCAGCGAATGGCCGTCGGCGCGTCACGATACATCAGGCATGGGATCGCGCAAGAACCTTGGTCGGTTGTCGTCATGGGGATACTCTCCGGCGAGGGGATGTTTAGGTTCGCTAATTCCGAACGTGCCAACGCACAGCAGGATAGCAAAGCCCGCCTCACCGTCCATCTTTGCTCAGAAACGGGCAGAGGAATTCGCCGGAGCAAGCCTCGCGGCTGCACGTTCTTGTCAATCGGAGGCGACGCGACGGAGAGTGGTATCGGAAATGCTGTTGAGTCGCACCCGCTCAAGAACTGCTGGAAAAAAGTGCAACGACACTGACGCGAGGCGGAGCAACTCGATTGCAAAACGGCCAATCCGATCGTTGGCCCGCATCGACGAGTCCATGAGGGAACATCGATGGAAACCGACTTGAAGAATTCAGCCACGCCGAGTGAGTTATTTCGGCTGGCCGCTCGAGAGGAAATCGAACTGGTACACTCCGAGCGCCAGCCGCCTCTCGCCCGACCAGCTTTTCGCACTGGCGCTAACCAATCGCCTGACGCTGTGCCGGGCCGACCTTGATCGCATCCGACCGCTTCACCTGGCCCACCTGGCTTTGGCGGAGAAGATCGTCCTGGAAGCAACGGATCGTCGCAGCATTCCGGCAGAACTGCTCTATACCCTATTCATCGGGGGCTATACCGACCTAGGGCAGGACGAGTTGAATCGTTTTACGCCCGCACAGTGCGCAAAGATCGCTCAACTATCGCACGATAGTTCGCAGCGGGGGTCGCTGCAGGTCGCGGGATAGTCGCAAGATCTTCACTTCGCCGGCGATTTCGCGATCAATCGCTCTTCGATCACCGCGAAGATGCCGCGGGCGACTTCCTCTTTCGGACCGGCCAAGGTGCTCAGCACATTGCCCTGGCGGTCGATAATCTCGACGCTGGTTGTCGAGCGCGTTCATCGCCTCGGGCCCGTTGAGGACCATCAGGTCGCAGCTCTTCTTTTCCAGCTTGGCCAGTGCCCGCAGCCGGTGATCGTCGGTCTCGAGCGCAAAGCCGACGCACCACTGCTGCGTTTTCTGGCGCCCGAGCGTGGCCACGACGTCGGGCGTTTCGATCAGTTGCAGCACCAGCGGCTGCCCGGTCTTGTTGATCTTGCTCTTCGGCCACCTTCACGGGGCGATAGTCGCAGGGCGCGGCCACGCCGATCAGGCCGTCGCAGTCGGGAAAGATCCGCTGGGCCGCGGCCAGCATCTCTTCGGTCGAGACGACCGGAACGACTTCCGCGCCGGCCGGATACGCGACTTCGACCGGCCCGCTGACGACGACCACCTGGTGCCCGCGCCGCCAGCGGCGCTGCGGCCAGCGCCGCGCCCATCCGCCCGCTCGAGGCGTTGGTCAGATAGCGCACCGGATCGAGATACTGCCGCGTGGGGCCGGAAGTGATGAGAATGCGGGCCATCGGGCGATTCAGCTGGTTCTCGGTGACGACGTGACGATTCGCACGATCGTGCGGCTTGTCGAGCAGACTGGCGATCGCCGCGAAGATCTTCTCCGGCGCGGCCATCCGTCCCACGCCGCGTTGCCGGCAGCTCAGCCAGCCTTCTTCCGGGTCGACGATACGACGCCGTCGGCGCGCAATTGCTCGACGTTGCGCTGCACGGACGGCTTTTCCCACATCTCGCAGTTCATGGCCGGCGCCAAGCAGGACCGGCCCGGTGAACGCCAGCAGCCAGCGTGCTGAGCAGATCGTCGGCCAGCCGTGGGCAGCTTGGCCATGAAGTTGGCCGTGGCCGGCGCGACGCACAGCAATTCGCCCCGCTCGGCCAGCTCGATGTGCGCGCCCAGCGGATGCTCGGCCTCGTGGAAGACGCCCTGCGGCACGCCGGCGGCCGGTGAGGGCCTCGAACGTGGCGGCGCCGATGAACTCGCGGCGCTGGCGGTCATCACCACCGAAACGCCGGCCCCGGCCTGCACCAATTGGCTGACCAGCGCCGCGGTCTTATAGGCCGCGATCCCGCCGTGACGCCGACGACCAGCTCGCGTCCGGTCATACAGCGATCATAGGTTGGTCAGGTCGAGTCTCCGGGGGACCGCCGCCGGCCTCGGGCTCGCGCCGGTGATCGCTGCAGATTGGCTCGACGAATCGAGGAAGATCTTGTCCTGCATGATCTCCTGGATCACGATCTCCAGCTTGTCGTGCGTGTCGAGATTCACCAGCGGCCGGCTGCCGGCGTTGAGCGCCACCAGTCGCTTTTGAATCAGGGTCGACAGCTTGAAGCGGCCGCCCACCTTGTTCACGATCCGCTCTTCGCGCAAGTTCGTCGATCATTCCGTCTGGTCTCCTGCCTCGGTTCCGGCATTCTTGGTTCAGAATCTCGCAAATCTCCTGCGCCGCGCGCTCGACGTTATCGTTGATCACCTGGTGCCGATACAACGACGTCGATTCCAACTCGTGGCGGGCGACGTCCAGCCGCCGCGGCAACGGCTGCCGCGCTCTCGGTCCCCCGTTCGCGCAGCCGACGCTCCAATTCTCGAGCGAGCCGGGCTGGACAAAGATCGTGACGGCCTCGGGAAACTGCCGTAACACGGCCATGGTCCCTTGAACGTCAATCTCCAAGACTACCCACTTGCCCGCTGCCAGGCTAGGGGTCACTTCGACCGCAGCGTGCCATACCAGTCCCCCTGGCCGAAAACCTCGCAACATTCCAGGAAATCTCCCGCTCGCGCGCCGCCGGGCGAATTCTTCCCGGCTGAGAAAATGGTAGTCCCGCCCGTCGCTGCTCGCCGGGGCGCGGAGCCCGCGTGGTGGCCGAAACGCTAGCCACCAGCGGCAGGGGCAGTCCTGAAAGATCCGCTGCAAGAGCGTGGTCTTGCCGGCTCCGGAGGGCCCGGAAATGACCACCAGTTTGCCACTGTTGGCCGTGCTCATGGTCGCTACGGATGCTGGCACGCCGTATGCATCGGCAGCTCGATCGGCCGCAGTCATCGCCTCATCAAGTCGGCGTCACTCCACGTTCTGAATCATCTCGCGGATGCGCTCGATCGCCGCCTTGATCTCGATCACGTGTCGCGAGATCGGCACGTCGTTGGCCTTCGAGCCGATCGTATTGGTCTCGCGGAACATTTCCTGCGTGAGGAACTCCAGCTTGCGGCCGGAGCTTTCGTCGGGCGTCAGCAGCGTCTTGCGAACTGCTCCATATGGCTGCGCAGCCGGACGATCTCTTCCGAGATATCGCTCCGCTCGGCAAAGATGCTGACTTCTTTGATCAGGTCCGACGCGTTGAGCGTGATCTGATATTCGGCCAGCGTCTTCTCCAGCCGCTCCGTCAGGCGGGTCCGATAGCCATCGACCACCAGCGGCGCGCGGGCTTCGATCTCGGTCCAGTTCGCTGGGCGACCGCGGCGCAGTTCGGCGGCCAGGTCGGCGGCCATCGCCCGGCCTTCGTCGGCCCGCATGTGGGCCATATCGCCGCAGGCGGCCAGCAGCGTATCTTCGATGTGCGGCCAGTCTCGGCGACGTCGCACCGAGACTCTGGCTTGCTCATTCGCCACGCCCGGCAGCGTCAACAGCGCTTCGACCGGCAGCGGCGTGTTGAGCTTCCACTCGGTCATCAGTTCCAGGAACTGCTGCGCGATAGCTGCTCAGCAGCGGCCTTATTGAGCGTGATAGCTGTCGGCTGGTAGCGGACGGTCGATCCGCAGCACCATCTGCACGGCGCCGCGCGAATCTGCTGGCGGATGAGCGTTTCGATCTCGGGCTCGAGCGAGTTGTAGCCCTCGCCGCAGCGCAACGAGAGCTTGAAGTAGCGGCTGTTGATCGTGCGCACTTCCACGCGCCACGCGTGACGCCGTCCTTGCGATCTGGGCCTCGCCGTAACCGGTCATGCTCAACAGCACGGGGACAACTCCGCTGTGGCAAATCGAAAACGTGCACCAGCGGAACGAACGCGTGCTCGACTACGGGGCTCGTCACGGCTCGGCGTCGCATCGAGTACGACCGCGCCAGCGTCTCAGTCGCCGCGGACGGATGCGCTGACCGCGTCGCGCGTCGGGCGTCTTTGCGCCGGGGCTGCTTGGCCGACTCGGCCGCGCCCGTCGGCGGCCCGTCGCATCGCCGGGGCAGTCGGCTCCGCCTTGCTGGTCCGGTGGCTCGCGCCGGCGCTCGGTAGCCCGCTTTGGCCAGGCAGCGCCGGCGCCGGTCTGCCGCACGTCCCGAGCTGAATGATCGAGCTGCTCGCCGCGTGTTGTAGCATCTTGACCGCCAGCGACGCAGAGCAGATCCAGACCGCGGCCGCGACGATCGTGATCCGGGTGAACAGGTCGCCGGCCTTGGTGCCGAACGCGCTCTGGCCTCCCATGCCGCCCAAGGCGCCGGTCAGACCGCCGCCGCGACCGCGCTGCACGAGCACCAGCAGGATCAGGAACACCGCGACCAGGAACACACCACCATCAGCGATGCCGCCAAACATGACTCGCCTCCGCTCACAATGTGCCGTAAATGCGAAGGACATCGCGACGCTGACCGCCTCGACCCGACGGTCGACGCTCGATCGCTCGGCTGTGCAGTCCGAACCGCTGGCCTGCTTAGACCGCCGCCGCGATTGCCCAGAAAGTCGTCCGCCTTCAGGCTGGCCCCGCCGACCAGCGCCCCGTCGATATCCGGCTGGGCCAACAACTCGGCGGCATTGCTGGGCTTGACGCTGCCGCCGTAGAGGATGCGAACCCGCTCGGCCGTGGCCGCATTGTAACGCTCGGCCAGGATTCTGCGAAGGTCCAGATGGACCTCTTCGGCCTGCTCGGGCGTGGCGACTTTGCCGGTGCCAATGGCCCAAACCGGCTCGTAGGCGATCACCATCTTCGCGCATCTGCTCGGCCGAGAAGCCCTGCCAGCGAGCCGTCGAACTGGCGGCGGATGACGCTCGCCGGTCTGGCCCGCCTCGCGCTCGGCCAGCAGTTCGCCGACGCAGACGATCGGCGTCAGCCCGGCGGCCAGCGCCGCGACCGTCTTGCCCGCACCTGCTCGTCGGTCTCGCCCAGAATGTGCCGCCGTTCGCTATGCCCGAGGATCACATAGCGGCAGCCCAGGTCCACGAGCATCGCGGCGCTGATCTCGCCGGTGAAGGCGCCGTTGGGCTCGTGGTACATGTTCTGGGCGCCCAGCGCCACGCGAGCTGCCGTGCAGCACGTGCGCGCACGGCGTCGAGATAGACAAACGGCGGGCAGACCAGCAGATCCGACGCTCGGATCGACCCCGCCTGTTCGCACGACCGCCTGCGCCAGCGCCACGGCGCCGGCCCGATCGAGATTCATCTTCCAATTGCCCGCGATCAGCGGTCGTCTCATGACCGTCTGGCTCCTGACCGGATTGCGAGAATCGTCTTGCCGAGCAAGTCGGCCAGTTGCCGCATCTGTTCGGCCAGCTCGGCGTATTGATCGGGCAGCAGCGCCTGCGGCCCGTCGGACAGGGCCTCTTCGGGGCAGTTGTGAACTTCGATGTGCACGCCGTCGGCGCCCGCGGCCACGCCGGCCAGGGCGCAGGCCGGAATCAGATCGGGCCGGCCGGTGGCGTGGCTGGGATCGACGATGATCGGCAAGTGCGACAGCGTCTTGACAGCGGCACGGCGGCGACGTCGAACAAGTTGCGCGTCGGCGCTGTCGAAGCTCTTGATGCCGCGCTCGCAGAGCACGACGTTGCGGAGTTGCCCTGCGAAAGGATGTACTCGGCGCTCATCAGCAGGTCTTTGATCGTGGCGCTCATGCCGCGCTTCAGCAGCACCGGCTTGCGCGTCTGGCCCACCTCGGTGAGCAGCTTGAAGTTCTGCATGTTGCGGGCGCCGATCTGGATCATGTCGGTGTAGCGATCGACCAGCTCGACGCGGCGCGGGTCCATGACTTCGGTCACGACCGGCATGCCGTGCTTGTCGCCGGTGTCGCGGAGGATCTTCAGCCCTTCTTCGCCCATGCCTTGAAAGGCATAGGGGCTGGTGCGCGGCTTGAAGGCGCCGCCGCGGAGGATGTTGGCCCCGGCCGCTTCGACGGCGCCGGCGATCGCGTCCATCCGCTCGGGGCTTTCGACGGCGCACGGCCGGCGATCATGCCCAGGTAGCCGCCGCCGATCTTCACGCCGCCGACGTCGACGACGCTCGGCTCGGGATGGGCTTCGATGCTGGCCAGCTTGTACGGCGGCAGCACGGGCATCACCTCGGCCACGCCCGGGATGCGCCTGCAAGCTGCTCGGCCTGATCTTTCGACTCGTCGCCGATGACGCCGATGATCGTGCGATACGTGCCGCGGCTCAGATGGGCCTTCAGGCCCAGCGCCTCGACGCGCTTGACCACATGGTCGATTTGTTCGTCGGTGCACCGGATTTGAGAATGATGATCACGGGAGGAGGGGATCCGGGTTAGGGGATAGGGAATACACGAAGATCGTAAGCGACTTAGTGTAATGCGGGACGGGCACGAGGGGCAGGCCCGTTTGGACGCGAGGAGGGCAGAACGCGGTCGCAAGCGGCTGCTATTCGACGGGGGACAGTTTGGCGTAGGAGCCCGGACTGGTCGTGCGCTCGAGCGAACGGATCGCGTTACGCACTCGAGCATCGGTTTCTGGTGCCTCGGGGCTCCTCAGCTTTGGCACGGAATCGACCTCGGGCATTTTGTGACGCGTTCCAGCGGGTCGCTCGCCGTACGTCTAGCGGTCCCCCAACGACGCCATGAATTGCGGCATCGCCGCTCGATTGAGAATCACGGCGATACTGCCCACCCGCGTGATCGGCGGTGGAGCGACCGGCCAATCAAATACAAGATATAAAACACGCAAGCGATAGGCAGGGCGTCCCCCAAGAAGTGGTAGGGCGCTATCGTCGTTCCGTGATGAATGTCGGCGAGTAAGTAAGTAGACTTCTCCGGCGCCCCTGTCTGATGATTCTGCCATCTCGATCGATCCACGCAGAATACCCTGCATTTGTCGCAGTCAAATACTGTGTACGGTTCTCGACCGCCCGAAAAACGTGCGTCGCGAGATGCATTTCCGCCATTGACGGATAGCGCCATGATCCATCGTTTGAGATGTTGATAAGCACATCTGGTTTCTTTCCTTGAGAACTCAACGTCACCACTCGATTGCGAATGAAATGCGGAAACGAACTCTCAAAACAGATGTTGACTGCCGCCCAAAGTACCTCGCCTTTCATTGACGGATTGTCCGAAGTCGTGATTGTTGGCGACTCCACTGCTTCACTAGAAACGTGGACGAGCGGAAACGCAACACAGGACTGGCCATTCGTATAGTGCGAACTGTCGGCCTCGCGCAAGGGGTTCCATCGAGAGAACGGCATATACTCGAGAAATGGGACAAGCATCACCTTGTCGTATCGCGGACCGACGCCGCCCTTCCTATCGATGGCAATTGCCGAGTTTCGCCGTTCGATTGGCAACCCACGCTGAAACACGGTCGTATCTAAACCCAAAAGCAGATTGGCACCTGAAGTTTTTGCAAGCGCAACGAGCTGGCGATGATTCTCGTCGAGCGTACTCGCGAGGATGTCGTCAACACGCTCGCGCGGCTGACCCTCCCAGCCATCGGGAACGAAGTTACTTTCAAATTGATAAAGCGGAAGCGGACATGAATTCTCTGGCCAAACAACAAGATCCATTCCCGAGGCAGCGCAGTCGGCGAGCCGTTGATATTGCGCGAAACGGCGCTCGCTCAACACTGCCGGCGTATCCACCGAATTGTCGATGCTGCCCTGAAGAAGCGCAACTTTGACGGCCGAACCCGCGGTATCCTGTGCGCCGTCCTTCTCCAACCATGACATGCGCAAGTATCCATACGCGATGGCAAGCATGGGGATGCCGATCGCGCCGGCAATTGCAAAGCCGCGCAAATTGTGAAAGGCAACGCGGCGAGTCTGGGGGCCCTCGTTAGATGCGTTCCACGTCATCAAGTGCCCAATGCAAGCTCCGACGAACACTATGATCATGCCGACGAAGTACTCTCCAGCGATATCTGCCGTTTGAATAACCAGTGGGCTGCGATATTGCGTATGCTCGAGCGACGCATACGAGAAGCCACCGAAAAAGATGTTCTTTCGTAGCCACTCAATACCGCACCAGATGAGTGGGGCGGCAACGACGACTGGCACGTTGAACCAAATTGCCGTCCGACTCAATCCTATGAAGGCAACCCACGTCATCGCCAACCCAGAAGCGAACAAGACCCATACGACCTTTGTCCAGACGGGCGTCAGATGCGACATCCAGTGGAACGACAAGAGCCAAAACAACGTGCCCGCAATCCAGATTTTCGCGTAGAAAAGAACGACGGACCAGCGTGAATTGCGCACATTGGTCTTTGCGTCAGGAATTTGACCGCGACTGCTGGCCGTCGAGTCTGGCCGCGCGATCGTGTGGCGCTTTATCAAAGCCGTCCACAGTGCCGCTACTAGCCAGGCAGCCCAACTCCAACTAATGGGAGGGAACGCGGCCCAATAGAGAACCGCAGACAGGATCGCAATGAAAAGTGTCCGATCTACGATTGAACGGCGGAGGCGAGCGAGACTTGGCCCCATTTGCCTACCGCGCCAAATTAACATCTCGCATCGCTCTCCGGCGTCATCGTGTCGCGTGCTGACGACGCCACAACCAGACACCTGCCGCGAAAGTCAGCAATCCAGCGATCGCAAGTACAACAGACACATATGAGCGCGGCGCTTTCCGTCCAACAGTCCCGATTATTGCCTTGGCGTCGAAGTGAGTCAGCGCTGGGGCACCGGGTGTAATCTTGTCAATTCTGATGACCTCTCGCTGCATCACGCGTTTGGAACCGCCTCGACTCTCCTCGTATGCGGCCTCCAAGGTACATTCCTTTAGCAGCGGAATATCACTCGAGGTGCCCTCATAAATACAATGCTGGTCAATGAAAGCCAGGCGATCGGAACCTCGCTTATGAGGCGCCGTCATATGTACGTCCAAGAGGGCCCAGCAACGATCGCGATCAAATCGAAAGACCTTGCGAACCCAACCACCGCGCCGGTTGTCGAAAAGCAGCGAAATAGAAACAATGTCGCGACCCCCGTCTTGCTCGCGATATGCTCTCGATCACATAATTCGGCGTGTCGCGAAACAACATGTGTTCGAGCTGCATCGGCCCATCGGCGATTGCGGCATTACGGAACCAATATGTGGACAACGTGGCAAGTGACTCGCTCTTGTCTTCAGGATGCGCCACCAGAAAAAACGGGCCGCCGGGAGAATTGCGCCTGAACAGGAATGAGTCCGTGGGAGTAACAATTCCAGTACGAAGCTCCTTCACTTTCGCTGGGTCAGAAACGTCATACACAGTATCATCCACTCTATAGTACATACCATCATTTGCTCGATACACGATGTGCCGCTTCTGCGCGAGCTCCAGACCTGCCGCTGGTGCCGGAGGTACAATTCCGCCAACAGAACGCGGAACGGCGTAACGCTCTTCCCGCGATTCCATCGTCACATTGTCGTAAAACTGCTTTAGACGTTGATAGTACTTCCGGTATTCGGCGAGAAGCGATTTCTCTTCGGGAGACAACTTCGAAAATGTGGCTCCAGCGAATTCGCTATCGGTGGCATTGCTGACTGCCTGATCGTGAGCATGGGCGTGCAGGCAAAGCTGCGCTGCCATGAGAATTGTAGCGCACTACACGGTCAACCAACTGCGATTCTTACCCGTTATTTTTTCCACGCACCCATGCCTCCAACGTGCCAACAGTCTAACTACCAGAGCACGCTCCTCCGCCCAGTGCGCAGTTGCAATTCCAGTTAGGTTGGCCGGCAACATATGTAAGCGTTGACGCGCAATGACATACCGCACCCCTGTCCCAATGCACGTATTGTCCTGATCAGTCGCGTTGCATTGCCCATTGGCGAATTCCACGCAAGTACCGGTGCAGCCAAACGCTTGGGTACAGCCACCTGCGTACACTTCCGTTGAGATTGCAACAACAAAAAGCGACATCGCGGCACCGAAGCATAGTGAAGACAATAGCTTGCACAATCGCATCGCTGATCTCCTTGATGGCAGAAAACAGATTAAACGGTCGTCCACAGTGACGCATGAAATAGCCAAATGCGACAGCCCAATTCCTTCTCATTCTACTGATCGAGATTCAGCCGGATAGATGTGCGCAACAACTTGAAGAATTACCGCTGGCGCATCAACGCTCGGATGAACTAAAATCCGGTGCTCAACCGTGGTGTTAGCCTGGTTTGGGACTGGCGTTAGTCGCACTTCGAAAATACCGTGCGCTCCCGGTGCGATCTCGATCGGAAGCCCCAAAATCTCCACGCACTGGCAATCTGGTTGTGCGCAAGAATTGTTATCGCCTCATCGTGCAAGTTGTTTAGCACAAATGCAGCCTTGGCTGGCTCGCCAACCCAAACTTCTCCCAATTGCAATACTGGCTGTTCTGCTGTCACCACGCCACCGCTGAGATACGCTATTCCGTCCGACCACGATCCGAATCGCCAAATACTCCATGCGGCAAAGACCGCACACAGCGAACCCGCCACCAGTAGTGGAAGGATTACGATTCGTACCCACGCCAGCACTCGCTGCCGTTGCGACCACTTCACAACGACTGCACTCTCCGTATCCAATGATCGATTTGTGCCACTCATCTTATTGCATTCACTTGACAGGTTACTCGCGCACCCGCGTGGCTGTTGCTGATCTGTTTGAGGGCCTAGTTTTCAGCACCTCGGATAGATGCAACAAGCGGCGGTAAAGCCCGCTGTCTATCGACCATTGGAACAAAATGAACTGACCCGTCCGCGTACAGGAATGACGCGCTTGTGGATGGTCGCTACGAAAGCCGCTTGTATGACTATCACCTATTCGGGCGACCGTCTCCTTTCCAGTCAGTGCTCGATCGACACAACATCGATTCTTCAAGCTGCTGGAAGCGCTCCAGACTACCGTTTCGTTACCGGCGTTTTGTTGATCATGTCGATTGTCGAAGCGAAGGTACTGGTTAACGCGAGCCCGGCCGATGCGAAAGGCCGGAAATTAGGCTGTGCAGCCCATGCATTCATAGCAGGGATCCTGGTATAGGCTCGCTGCATTGCGGGGTCCCTGGCACACTGGCCAATCAGGCCCGCAAGTGGCTTCTCCTATTCCAATCGTCCTGCTTAGGCCATCGGTTTTTCGCTCGCACATACGGCAAACCCTGTGGCGCACGCTTAGAAAGGAAATGTCAAACATCCCCCGTTCATCGTCCCTGACATTACGTGGAAAGCGCACCATCCGTCAACACCCCCTTGCAAAACGCGTAGTCCGAATGCCGAAAGTCGGTATTTTCACCCTTCAGTAATCCATGCAATAGCGGCTCCGTGTAAGGATTGACATGTGTTGCTGACGGACAAACCAATACAGGAACTACCTGATCGACTACCTGCTGCGGTTCATCGTCCCAGCCCTTCGCAAAATCGTAATTTGCGGCAGCTCCCTCGCCCAAATGAGCCAACAGGTGCGAATCGTTCGTTCGGAAATCCATTTCGTCGGACCGATGCCAAGAGCTTCGCGAGTGATTCACCGTTTCCGGCAATGGCACCGCACGGAAACGACCGTTTGCTGCCTCATAGGATGCCAAGCCAATCCCAATCTGACGCAAATTGTTCGTGCATTACGCTCTTCGGGATGACTCGCGAGCCGCCATAATACTAGGCAGCAATACTGCAAATAGAAGTGAAAGCACGAAGATAGAGCCTAAGACCTCGATCAACGTTATGCCGCACCTGGATTTCGTCGGGGCGAGCCACATCGCGCACTACGAATATCATTTGCCACCCCGAGGCACCGATTCATCGATGGAACTGAGAGATGTCGGTCATGCCAGTAGAAACAGCTGTAACTCGCCCACTTGTTAATTCGAATTTCCGTCGGGCGTTACAACGAACCAAGATTTGTGATCGTTACCGTCGATAGCTCTGAAACCGCCGGTTAACTCCTTCGCCGTATGGAGGACTTCGATCACCGCAATGCCCGGGGCATCACGATTGTCCTGAGACTTCAGAGCTAGTGCACTGGTCATTCCAGCAGGGAATTGCGACACCGCGTGCATCCGTGACGATAAAAAACGACCAGCCAACTGCCGGACATTAGTCGGTAGCCCTCTGAAATCTCATCTGCCAAATCAAATCGTTTTCCTACCCATTTCTCTGGCTCCAACACTTCAACCGTATTGGTCAAACTCTCGAAGCCAATACTTGACGCGATTATGAGTGCGATCCCTCCCACCATCGCGAGTGATGCAAAAGCTAAACCTGGTTGCGAAGCAGTTCGGTTGTTGCCCAATTGATCAGGTTTCCCATCGCGAAAGCGACACTAGCGCCGAGTGACGTCAATCGCAAGAGACCACCAGGGCGTGACCTGCATGCGCCCGAAGCAACCGCAGGAATCGGCCCCTGAAAGCCCCATGTAGGTCGAATAACAGCCGAATACGAAAAATGTACCTATTCCGGTAATTCGACTACTCTTTGGAGCGATGCCACTCATCAGCCAAATGGCCAGAAAACACTCAATTACAGCAACGCAAGCAGGGTACCAAAGAAAACCTGTCTGCGTTGCAGCCTGATATCCCTTTTTGCGCCGCGGCAACGAACAGGACGATCGCTGGTGCCGCGCGGTACATTAGCCCGGACCGGAGCAAGAAAAAACGCGACAGCGCGCAGGCTTGCGACGTGAAAGCCGTGGCAGTGAAGACCTTTGGATCTCATCCACCCTCCCTTTGCGGAGGGAATATACCAAAGGGTGGGGGGCGTTGGCAAATGAATCCGGGCGGGCCCGTGTGCCCGGCTATTCGACCGGGGCCAATTTGGCGTAGGAACCCAGCACTTCCAGGCGAATGGTCTTGCGCTCCAGCGCTCGGATGGCTTTACGTACCCGGATGTCGGCCTCGTGGCCTTCCATTTCCACGAAGAACAAGTATCCGCCCTCGGGCCGGGAATCGGAAACGATTCGATCCAGGTCATGTTCAAGCGGTTGCGTTTGAAAATCGTCATGGCGTCGGCCAGCGCTGCCGGGCTGATGCGCGATCTCGAACATCATGGCCGTCTTGTCGTTGCCGGTGCGCGGCGCGGCTGATCGCCGATCACGGCGAACCGCGTCAAATTGCCGGGGTTGTCCTCGATGTCGGCCGCCAGCACGTCCAGGCCATATTGAATGCCCGCCTGCAGGCTGGCGATGGCCGCGGCGCCGGGCTTCTCCTGGGCCAATTGGGCGGCCGTCGACGTGCTGGTCACCTCGACCGTGCGGGCCGTCGGCAGATGCTTGGCCAGCCAGTTGCGGCACTGCGACAGCGCCTGCGGCTTGCTGTAGACCTCCTTCACTTCCGAGCGGCGGCACTTGCCCAGCAGCATTGTGATGGATCCGCAGTTGCACTTCGCCGCAGATGCGCACCGGCAGCCGCGTGAACATGTCCAGCGTGTCGGCCACGCGGCCATCGGTGGAGTTTTCGATCGGCACGAGGCCAAAATCGGCCTGCCCGCGATTGACCTCCTCGAAGACGGCGGCGATGGTGCCCACGGGCACCAATTCGACACTTTGCCCAAAGCGATGAATCGCGGCCAGATGGCTGTAGCTGTAGGCGGGGCCCAGATAGGCAATCGCGCAGACCGCTTCTCCAGCGAACGCGAGCCGCTGATCAGTTCGCGAAAAACGGCCCGCACGGCAGCGCTCGGCAAGCGGGCCTTTGTTCATCGCGGCCACGCGATTGAGCACTTCGGTTCTCCGCGCGGGTGCATAGGCCGAGATGCCGTTGGCGTCTTTGAGCTTGCCGATCTCCAACGCCACTTTCGCCCGCTCGTTCATCAGCTTGACCAACTGCTGGTCGAGCCGGTCGATCTTTGCCCGCAGCGCTACGCCGGGGGTCTTCGAGCCCGCGACGGCCCTCTTCTTGGCCGCCTTCTGGTTGCTCATGGGTTGCCGATCCGCGGAAATTGCGCGACGTCAGACGTCGCGGGCCATAAGCCATCACGCAGGAGTGACAGCACGAGCGGTAAAGACTTGACCCACCTTGTACTTGGGTCAAATCAGATTGTCAAGCGACCGCGCCACGTCCAAGTATAGGCGACGATTGAGACGATCGCAGCGTCCACGCCTGCCCGGAAATGGCCCGGATTTGCCCCACTAAACCTGCGCCGCACAGGCTACCCTGCCATTCTGGCAGGGGTCCGCATGGGGACTGCTTGCTCGATGCCAAAAAGGCAGAAATTTTTGGAGCGCGCTCTGGCCGAGCGGTTTGGAGTTTGCTTCCGCGCCACTTCGTAAAGCTAAGATTCCAAAGGCAGTTGCAATCGTGCCTCGCCGCACGCAATCTCGCGGCATATCCTTTGCTCTCAGCAAGTAACCAGTCGAGCCCGGCCGAGCCGCGCACCGACGCATGCGGCAACGCTCGCCGGGCAGATCAATTCTTCGTCAATCGAATTCATCAAAACTCAATCCGCTGAAACATCACAGTACACAACAAGCGCATGCCAACCTTTCGGTTAGGAGCCGGCGCCACTGCGAAACCGCGTTAAAAAGGAGCACCGCATGGCTCGAGGTGGAGAAAAAATCATCGGCATCGACCTCGGCACGACCAACTCGGTCGTCGCCGTGATGGAAGGCAAAGAAGCCAAAGTCATTCCCAATCAAGAAGGCAATCGGCTGACGCCCAGCGTGGTGGCGTTTACCGACAAGGGCGATGTTCTGGTCGGCGATCCTGCGCCGTCAGGCCGTGACCAATCCACACGACGGTCTACTCGATCAAGCGCTTCATGGGCCGTCGGCACAACGAAGTGCAGCGAAGAGAAGATGGTGCCCTACGAAGTCGTCGGCGGGCCGGACGACTACGTCAAGGTGAAGATCGGCGACAAGGAATACACTCCGCCGGAGATCTCGGCCAAGATTCTGCGCAAGCTGAAAGAGGCCGCCGAAGCGTATCTGGGTCACAAGGTGAACAAGGCCGTCATCACGGTGCCCGGCTTACTTCAACGACGCCCAGCGGCAAGCCACGAAAGATGCCGGCCAGATTGCCGGCCTGGAAGTCGCGCGCATCATCAACGAGCCGACCGCCGCCGCGTTGGCTTATGGACTGGACAAGAAAGAACACGAAAAGATCGTCGTGTTCGACTTGGGCGGCGGTACGTTCGACGTCTCGGTGCTGGAAGTTGCCGACGGCGTGTTTCGCGTGATCAGCACCAACGGCGATACGCACCTGGGTGGCGACGACTTCGACGAAGTGCTGATCAACTACGTCGCCGACGAATTCAAGAAAGAGCAAGGCATCGATCTGCGCAAAGACACGATGGCCTTGCAGCGTTTGCAAGAGGCGTGCGAAAAGGCCAAGAAGGAACTCAGCTCGGCCAGTCCAGCACCGACATCAATCTGCCGTTTATCACGGCCGATGCCAATGGTCCGAAGCACTTGCAGATGAACATCACCCGCTGCGAAGTTCGAGCAACTGGTCGATCACGCTGATCGAGCGCTGCCGCGGGCCGCTTGAGCAGGCCATGAAGGATGCCAAGCTCGAGCCAAGCGACATCGACGAAGTCGTGCTGGTCGGCGGTTCGACCCGCATCCCCAAGGTGCAGGAGATGGTCACACAAGATGTTCGGCAAAGAGCCGCACAAGGGCGTGAATCCCGACGAAGTCGTGGCCATTGGCGCCGCGATTCAGGGTGGCGTGCTGGCCGGCGAAGTGCAGGACGTGCTGTTGCTCGACGTGACTCCGCTGTCGCTGGGCATCGAAACCGATGGGCGGCGTGATGACGAAGCTCGTCGAACGCAACACCACGATTCCGACCGAACGCAAGCAGACCTTCAGCACGGCCGACGACAATCAGACGGCCGTGACGGTACGCGTCTTCCAGGGCGAACGCGAAATGGCGGCCGACAACCGGCTGCTCGGCCAGTTCAACCTGGAAGGAATTCCGCCAGCTCCGCGCGGCATGCCGCAGATCGAAGTCAAGTTCGACATCGACGCCAACGGCATTCTCAACGTCTCGGCCAAGGATCTTGGCACCGGCAAGGAGCACAAGGTCCGGATCGAGCAATCGAGCGGCTTGCCGAAGGACGAGATCGAAAAGATGCGGCGCGATGCCGAAGCAGCATGCCGACGAAGACAAGAAGAAGCGCGAATTGGCCGAAGCTCGCAACCAGGCCGAGTCGCATGTGCTTCCAGCTGGAAAAGCTGATCAAGGAGCATGGCGACAAGATCAAGGAGCGCGACAAGGCTCCGCTGGAAGCCGCGATCACCAAGGCTCGCGAAGCGGCCAAGGGCGACGACGTCGACGCCATCAAGTCGGCCATCAGCGAGCTGGAGCAAGCCTCGCACGCCGTCAGCAAGATGCTGTACGAAGCGCCGGCCAAGCGGCGGCCGCGGACGGCGCCGGCAGGCTGCCGACGGCAGAGCCGGTGACGACGAGGTCGTCGACGCCGAGTTCGAAGTCAAAGACGATGAGGCCATCGACTGCCGAGTTTGAGGTGAACGCGAATAATCGCTCGCGAACCGGTCGAGCTGCTGGCAAAGATGCTTCGCGCAGCTCCCGGTTGATGCCCACCGGCCGCGGCATTTCTTTATCGTAGCGAGCTAAACGTCATGGCATTTCGATTCGACAAACTCACGATCAAAGCCCAAGAGGCCGTGCAAGCGGCGCAGCAAGCTGGCGGCCGAACGTGGCAATCCGCAGATCGAGCCGCTGCACCTGCTTGGCGCGCTTGTCGCCGAAACCGAAGGGTCGTTGCGCCCGATCCTCGAGAAGATCGGCGCCAATCGAGCGCAGTTCGAAAAAATCGTTCAAGCTGAGATCGGCCACTTGCCCAAGGTCTCCGGCGGAGCACAGCCCGCGAGTTGGCGAAAGTCTGAGCAAGGTCTTCGAGGCGCCGCAAAGCAAGCGGCCAACATGAAGGACGAGTTCGTCTCGACCGAGCATCTGCTGCTGGCGCTGACGCAAGGTCGATACCAAAGCCAAGAACGTCCTGAAGCTCAACGCGATCGACGAGCAGGCAATCCTCAAGGCCCTGCAAGCGTGCGCGGCAGCGCTCGAGTACCGATCAGAATCCCGAAGGAAAGTTCCAGGCACTGGAAAAATACGGCATCGATCTGGTCGAGCGGGCCAGCAAGGGCAAGCTCGATCCGGTGATCGGCCGCGATCAGGAAATCCGCCGCGTCATTCAGGTGCTCTCGCGGCGCACGAAGAACAACCCGGTGCTGATCGGCGAGCCGGGCGTCGGCAAGACGGCCATCGCCGAAGGGCTGGCGCTGCGCATCGTGCAGGGCGACGTGCCGCAAAGCCTGAAAAACAAGCGGGTGATTGCGCTCGATATGGGTGCGCTGATCGCCGGCACCAAGTTTCGCGGCGAATTCGAAGAGCGACTGAAGGCCGTGCTGCGGAAGTGCAAGTCGTCCGACGGCGGCGATCATTCTGTTCATCGACGAACTGCACACCGTCGTCGGCGCGGGCGCGGCCGAAGGTGGCAGCGACGCGGCGAACCTGCTCAAGCCGGCGCTGGCCCGCGGCGAGCTGCGCTGCATCGGCGCGACGACGCTCGACGAGTATCGCAAGCACATCGAAAAAGACGCGGCGCTCGAGCGGCGGTTTCAACCGGTCTTTGTCGGCGAGCCGTCTGTCGAAGACACGATCGCCATTCTGCGCGGCCTCAAGCCGCGCTACGAAGCGCATCACAAGGGCGTGAAGATCAAGGACTCGGCACTCGTGGCCGCCGCCAAGCTTTCGCATCGCTACATCACCGATCGCTTTCTGCCCGACAAGGCGATCGACCTGATGGACGAAGCGACCAGCCGGCTGGCGATGGAACTGGAAAGCGTGCCGGGCGAGATCGACGAGGTGCAGCGCCGGCTGACGCAGCTGGAACTGGCCGCCCGGCAACTGGCCGAAGAAACCGAGGAGCACGCCCAGGACCGACTGGCCGAAATCCAAGACGAAATGGCCGAGCTTCAGACACAAGCTCGCCAGCCTGCGCGAACAATGGGAAGCCGAAAAGCTGGGCGTCGGCAACGTGCGCAGATGTGCGCAGCAAGCTCGACCAAGTGGAGCTCGAATATCGAGCAACTGCAGAACCGCGATCAAAGAGAAGCAAGCCGCGCGGCCAGCTCGTTGGCGAAGAAGACTATCAAAAGCTGTTCGAGCTCGACAACCAACGCCGCAAGCAGCTCGCGCAGAAGGTCGAGACAGTCGGAGCCGACGCCGGAACCAACGACCGGCCGCCGACTGCTGCGGCAGGAAGTCGGGCCGGAAGAAATCGCCGAAGTCGTCAGCGCCTGGACCGGCATTCCGGTCACGCGCATGATGGAAACCGAACGGCACAAGCTGCTGGTGCTGGAAGAGCGCCTGCACCAGCGCGTCGTCGGTCAGGACGAAGCGGTCGAAGCCGTGTCGAACGCCGTTCGCCGCAGCCGCTAGCGGCTTGCAAGATCCCGAATCGGCCGATCGGCTCGTTCATTTTCCTCGGGCCGACGGGCGTCGGCAAAACCGAACTTTGCAAGGCCCTGGCCGAAGTGCTGTTCGACGACGAGAACGCGATGGTCCGCGTCGACATGAGCGAGTTCATGGAGAAGCACACCGTCAGCCGATTGATCGGCGCGCCTCCAGGCTACGTCGGCTACGAAGAAGGCGGCCGGCTGACCGAAGCCGTGCGCCGCCGTCCCTATAGCGTGGTGCTGCTGGACGAAATCGAAAAGGCCCATCGCGACGTGTTCAAGTCCTGCTGCAGGTGCTCGACGATGGCCGATTGACCGACAGCCAAGGCCGCACGGTCGACTTCACGAACACGATCATCGTCATGACCTCGAACATCGGCAGCCAGGCGATCCAGCAGATCACACAGGAAGGGGGCAGCGAGGAGCAGATTCGCGAGGCGGTCAAAGAGATGCTGCAGGCGCAGTTCCTGCCCGAGTTTCTGAATCGCATCGACGAGACGATCGTGTTCCATCCGCTCGATCGCGAAGCAGATTCGCAAGATCGTCGAGCTTCAGGTCGACGCATCTGCAGACGCAACTCGAAGCAAACGGCATGCAGCTGGAAGTGACCGACGCGGCCGTCGACGCAATCGCCAACCAAGGTTACGACCCGACGTACGGCGCACGGCCGCTTAAGCGCGTGATTCAGCAGCAGATGCAGAATCCGCTGGCGACCGAGATTCTCAAAGGCCGTTTTGGAGAGGGCGTGACCGTCCGCATCGATTGGCGCGACGACGAATTCACGTTCGAGCGCATCGAGCAGGAATCGCCCGAGCCGGCACAATCGCGGTAACTCTCGGGTGGCCCGGACAACTCGTTGTCGGGGTGCCGCAGGCACAAGAGGCGGCCAGGTCGCCCTGTCCGCGGGTGGCCCAGACAACTTGTTGTCTGGGTGCCGAAGGCACAAGAGGCGTCACATACCAGGCATCGCCATCCGCCGCCATCGCTCGCGCTCGGGCTAGAATGAGACTCCAACTACCGATCGCTCTCGCGCAGCTCGTACCGGTCGATCAGCACTTCGGCGCCGGGCGTTAACCGTCGCAGCTTGCTGGCGATCATGCCTTTTTCCGAAACCGTGGCTTTGCCCAGCCGCTTGGAAAGTTGCGTGAGCTTCTTGCGTCGATGACGGCGCCGTTTGATCTCTTTGCCGCGTTCGCTAATCCCACCCACGTGCAAGTCTCCGAAAGAATGAGGCCATCCCACGCCCGATTTCCGCGAGCGGGAAGCCTTTGTTTTTAACAGGAACGCGCCGCGTGGTCAACGCGAGCGGCCGGGCTCGGTTCTAGCTCCGCAATCGACACATAGCGGCTGTCAATTTGCGGTCGTATTCGGGGTCGTTCATAATTCGCTAACCCAACCGGGCTAAGCTGGCCCGTTCTTGGTTAGCCCGCTCAAACGTCTCCGGGAGAATCGGCCATGCGACCTCGATCCTTCGTTCATCCGTTGTCGTGGGCGGCATTGTTGACACTCGGAGTGATTGCGTTCGGCTCGCACGCCCACGGCGTCGAAGTTCTGCAACTCACCGAGGCCAACTGGGACGACGCCGTGCCCGAGGGCAAGGAAGTCGATGCATCTACGGCGATTGGGTGCTGCGCAACGACCACATCGTGGCCGTGATCGCCGACGCGATCGCAGGCCGCAACGCCAACATGACCGTGCGCAACGTGGGCGGGGCGGTGATCGATCTGACCGCAGCGCAACGCGCAAAGCGACCAACTCAGCGCCTACTATCCGCTGGGCAACTTACGAGCTGAGCGGCCCGGTCGAGACAGCCGCGGACGGGCCGGCCAAGGCGACGACTGCGACGCTGGTCTTCCGCGGCCCGGCCGCCGACGAGCGACTCGACGGCCGAGGTCGCCTACACGCTGGCCGACGATGCCCGCTGGCTGAAGATCACGACGCGCAGTCACGAACACCAGCGAGGCCGCTGGAGCTCGAGCGCCGTCGACGCGATGCGCGCCGACGGCGAGATTCGAATTCGGCCACGGCGGCCGAACTCGGGACTGTTCTGGGCCTACGACCCTTATTGGCGGCAGGCGTACGGCGCGCTGTTCGAGGATCGCCGGCGTGCGACTTGTCGCCGCAGCGAGCTCAAGCGCGGCGTCCGCCCCGAGCTCGAAGATGCACCGCCAAGAGACGCGAAGCAGCTGACAATCGCGCCGGGCGAAACGCATGGAGATCGTTCGCTATCTGTTTCCGGCCGCCAATACGATCGACGCGGTCGGCGCTGGCGCAGCGAGCTGCGCGGCGAAGTCGCTGGCGAGGTCGAGCTGCACGTGCAGCGATCCCGACGGGCCGATCGACGGCGCCGACGTGACAATTGAAGAGCCGACGGCGAAGCGATTGCGCCATGGCCGCACCGAGCCACGACGGGCAGCCTGACGGCGCAGGCTGCCCGCGGGCAGCTACCAGGCCGTCGTCACGCGCCCAGGGCCGCGGCGAAAAGTCGATCGCAGTCGAGCTGCAACGCAGGCCGAGCCGCCGACGGTCGAACTGCCCGCGCCGGGCTACGTCGTGGCCAAGATCACCGACGCCGACGGCAGGCCGATCCGCCTGCAAGGTGCAGTTCACGCGGCCGCGGCGACACGCCCGACCCGAACTTCGGCCCCGACAGCGCGATCCACGGCGTGCGCAACGTCTACTACACCGCAGACGGCAAGTTTCGCGTCGCCGCTGGCGCCCGGCGAGTACGACGTGATCGTCAGCCACGGTCCGGAGTACGACGCCGTGTTCACCACGATCGACGGTGCAGCGCGGCAAGGAGACGCCGCTCGCGGCGCAAGCTGCAAGCGCGACGGTCGACACGCGCGGCTGGCTCAGCGCCGATTTTCACAGCCATTCGACCCCCTCGGGCGACAACACGTCCAGCCAGCGCGGCCGCGTGCTCAACCTGCTGGCCGAGCACATCGAGTTCGCCCCCTGCACCGAGCACAACCGCCTCACGGTCTACGACCCGCACCTGGAGCACTTCGGCGTCCGAAGCGGATGCTGACCTGTCCGGGCATGGAGCTGACCGGGCAGTCCGCTGCCGATCAACCACCAGAACGCGTTTCCGCTCGTGCCCGAGCCGCGCACGCAGGACGGCGGCGGGCCGCAGCCCGACGTCGACCCGGTCGTGCAGATCGAGCGGCTGGCGATGTGGGACGACGGCTCGGACAAGCTGGTGCAGATCAACCATCCGAACATTCGCGCAGATGGTCGGCGACCGCGACCGCGAACGGCTCGCCCGACGGCGGCTTCGAGAAGATGTTCGGCTTCATGGACGTGATCGAGGTCCACCCGCTGCACAGCATCTTCGCGCAGCCCGAGGCGCTGCCCAGCGAGCGCGAGCAGAGGCAACACGATCTTCCACTGGCTGCAGCTGCTGAACCTGGGCTATCGCATGCCCGGCGTGGTCAACACCGACGCGCACTGGAACTTTCACGGCTCGGGCTGGCTGCGCAACTACATCAAGACGTCGACCGACGATCCCGCCGCAGGCCACGGTCGCCGACCTGGTGCACGCCTGCGAGCACGGCAACATCGTGATGACCAACGGCCCGTTCCTGGAGGTCGCGGCCCGGCCGACCAGGGAGGCGACACGGCCGACGTGGGCGACGATCTGGCGGCGCCCGGCGGCAAGCTGACGCTGCAAGTCCGCGTGCAATGCCCCAACTGGTTGGAGGTCAACCGCGTGCAGGTGTTCGTCAACGGCAAGCCCGAGCCGAAGTTGAACTTCACGCGCCGCACGCACTCCGACAAGTTTCACGCAGGCGACCGTGGTGTTCGACGAGGAGATTGCCCGTCGACGCTCGACGCGCGACGCGCACCTGGTCGTGGCCTGCGCCGGCGAAGGCAAGCAGTTGGGCCCGGTGATGGGGCCCGACCACGCCAAGGACATGCCGGCGGCGGTCGCCAACCCGATCTTCGTCGACGTCGACGGCGACGGCTTCAAGCCCAACGGCGACATGCTGGGCCTGCCGCTGCCGTCTGGAGCCGGGCTTCAAGCCGTCGCACGGGCATAAGCATCCGCACGATTAGGTCGTAGCTTGAATTCGCAAGAATTCAGCCAAATGACATCGCTGCTGAATTCTTGCGAATTCAGCTACGGGTTAGCTACGGCTAACTTCGCCTCCCACACGACCTTGCCCCAACGACGGTCAATTCCACTTTCACGTCACGCAGATCTTCCGGCTTAGTCGCAAACAAGTCGCGTCGAGCAGGATCAGATCGGCCAGCTTGCCGAGCGCGAGCGTGCCCTTCTCGTCTTCCTGGAACTCGGCGTACGCGGAACCCTGCGTGTAGGCCTCGACGGCTTCGTCGAGCGTGATCTTCTGCTCGGGCACCCAGCCGTCGGGTTCTTGCCGTCGAGCGTCGGCGCGGGTCACGGCAGCGTGGATCCTGTGCAGCGGATCGATCGGCGCGACCGTCCAATCGGTGCCGAACGCGAGCACCGCGCCGGCGTCGAGCAACGAGCGGAACGCGTACGAGGTCTTGATGCGCTCGGGTCCGATGCGCTGCTCGGCCCAGCGTCCGTCGTCGATCGCGTGGTACGGCTGCATCGAGGCGATGACGTGCGCGGAAGGAAACGCTGGAAGTCCTTGCGCGCGAGGTGCTGCGCGTGCTCGATGCGGAAGCGCCGATCGCGCGCGCCATTCGCTTTTTCGACTCAGTAAACAGATCGAGGACGTCGAGATGGCCTGATCGCCGATGCCGTGAATGCAGAGTTGCAAGCCGGCCGCGTCGGCACGCGTCATGCGGTCGAGCATGTTCGAGATCGGCTGCATTTCGTCGGACAGCAAACCACGGTTCTGGGGGTTGTCGCTGTACGGCTCGAAAAAATAAGCGGTCGTCGAGCCCAGCGAACCATCGGCATAGCCCTTGAGGCGCCAAGCCCGCAGAAAGTCGATCCAAAACCGTGCCGGATTCCCAGCTTAGCCTGCTCTTGCCAATCACGTTCGGACGAGCCGCGTAGATGCGCGTGACCAGCTCCGCCCTGCTCTGCCAGTTCGGTGTACGTCGCGAACTCCGCTCCGGTGCAATTCATATGCTGCACGCTGGTCACGCCCAGTTTAGCGGCATGCTGCATGGCGCGCTTGACGATGCGGGTGGCGCTGCACTGGCGTAAGCGGCGGAATCTTGCGGATTCGACCAGCGGCATGGCAGCGTCTTTCAAGATGCCGGTGGGCGCGCCTTGCGCGCCGTTTCGATCAATCCACCTGGCGGGTCGGGGGTCGCGGCCGTAATGCCGGCTAGCTGCGAGTGCTCGCGAGTTGGCCAGCGCCATATGACCGTCGAGTAGCCGCACGAAGACGGGCACCTCGCGCGTCAAAGAATCGATCAGTTGCTTGTTGGGCAACTTTGCCTCCGGCCACGCTGATCGTCCCAACTGCCGCCAGTGACCCACTCGCCTGCCGGCAGCGTCCTGGCATGCGCGGCAATGCCCCGGCAAACTCCGGCTGGCGTCGGCAATTCTTTCATATTGAACGTCGTCGAGTTGCTGGCCACCCCAGAGAAAGTGTACGTGCGAGTTGTTGAAACCCGGCAACACCGTGCGGCCTTGTGCGTCGACGAGCCGAGTCTTTTCGCCTCGCCAGCGAGCGATTTCGTCATTGGAACCAACGGCCACGATGCGGTCGTGCCAGATTGCGATCGATTCGGCCGTTGGTTGCTCCGGTTCGACTGTCCATACACGCACATTCGAGACGTATCAAGTCCGCCGTCGGTTGGGCGGCCGACCAGGTCGGAACCGTACACATCAGCAGGCACAGCGGAAGCAACCATTGTCGAGGTTTCATAGCCGCCGATTGTACCAAGCCAACTGGGCGGCCGCTGACGGCCAAGATCGGCCCGCGACTGGCGAATAAACGGCGCAGACCAACCGCGTTGACGGCCCCCCTCGCGGCATCGACAATAAGACTCGCTCTTGCGGCGTATCGGCCCGTCCACTCCCTGGCGGCCCACGCCGGGGGCTTCCACCGGACTCGCCGAACGATGGGCAGCATCCAAGAATCTCCGCGTGTGCGTCGAGCCGGCTTCACGCTCGTGGAGTTGCTGGTCGTCATCGCGATCGTTGGCGTGCTCGTTGCCATTCTGTTGCCGGCGATTCAAGCGGCACGCGAGTCGAGTCGCCGCAGCAGTTGCACCAACAACCTGCGGCAACTGGGCGTGGCACTGCAGAATATTCACGACGTGAAGCGAGGCTTTCCGTCCGGCCGCGGGGCGCCGCCGCCGAAGATTTTTCGGCGCTGGCGTATTTGCTACCCTACGTCGAAGAGCAGTCGCTCGAAGGCCTGGTCGATTTCTCGCAAGCGCCCGTATTCGTGGTCGTGGCCGGCGTGCCTTATTCGGGTGATGCCAACAAGCTGGCCGCCACCAGCCCTTTGCCGCTGCTGCTGTGCCCCAGCGATACCGGCGATGGCCGCGTCTTTGGCTCCGAGTTCGCCGCCACGAACTACGCTGCGAATTCGGGCAGCGGCGTACTCTCGAGGGTACGATCGGTTCGGGAGCCGATGGCGCTTCTTCCTGGGCTCGGCCGTCGCGTTCAAACACATCACCGACGGTTCGTCCCATACCGCCGCCATCAGCGAACGGCACCTGGGCACGGGCGACAATTTGGCCGCGCCACCTTCAGGTCAAGAAGGTGATTACATCCTCGAAGTCAACAACGGCATCACCATCAACGATGCGAATTGCGCCGCCATCAGCTCAGGCGGCATGTATAGCGAACGTGTCGCGAAGTGGATTCTGGGCAACTATGGCAACACGATCTATAACCATTATTACACGCCCAACGCGGCGAACTGGGATTGCATGAACCTGCCGCAACAGAAGGGACTCTTCGCCGCCCGCAGCCGGCACGTCAGCGGCGTGAACGTGCTATTCTGCGACAGCAGCGTGCGTTTCGTGCTGGACTCGGTCGACCGCGATCTCTGGCGCGCTGCCGCCACCCTCGCCGGCAACGAGCCGAATGGCGATTTTTAGATCATGAAGCTGCGACCCCATCGTTCTTGAGTTCGACGAGTATCTCACGCCGTCGGAGCGCGAACTCGTTGCTCGGGCCGTCGAATTCGGCGGGAGAACCATCGCGCCAAACGCCGTGCGGTGGGAGCGCGAGCGACGCGTCCGCTCGAAGCTCTCCGCGGCGCCTGCGATGCCGGACTGACGGCGGTCGAGCTACCGAAAGACCTGGGCGGCTTAGGGCTGCGATTCTCGGCCAAGCTGCGAATGCTCGAAGAGCTGTCGCAATTCGACTTCGCGTTTCCCTTTGCGCTGGTGAATCATCACAACGCTCTGGTGCGCGTCGCACGTTCGCAGGGTTCAACCGCCCAATCACTTGTGCCGCGCATGCTCGCCGGCGAGCTTTTCGGTTGTTCGGCATACACCGAGCCCGGGCACGGCAGCGATCTTTCGGGAATCGTCACCACGGCAACTAAAATCGCTGGCGGCTGGACGCTCAATGGATCGAAACGCTGGATCACCAACGCCGCGGTGGCCGACGTGTTCATCACGCTGGCCCAGACCGACGCCGCCAAACGCTCGCAAGGCATGGCCTCCTTCCTGGTCGAAGCCCGTCGCCCAGGCTTCACGCGCGAGCCGGCGATCGAGCTCGATGGCTGCCACACCATCGGCGCCGGCGGGTTTCGTTTGGATAACTACGTTGCACCCGACAAAGCCCTGCTGGATCCGCCAGGCGAAGCGTTCCGGCATGCGATCGCGGGCATCAACGGCGCCCGCACGTATGTCGCCGCCATGTCGCCGGCATGCTGGAGTCGGCGATCAAGCTGGCCGTCGAGTACGGCGACACACCGCAGTGCGTTCGGCAAGAACTTGCTCGAGTTCCAGGGACTGCGCTGGTCGCTCGTCGACGCCCAGACCGATCTGGCGGCATTGCGGCTGCTGGTCTATCGAGCCTCGCGGCGCATCGACGCCGGCGAAGATGCCGAAATCGACGCGGCACGGCGCAAAAAGTTTGCTGGCGAGCGAACGTTGAGGCACCTGGCAGCTTGCGTGCAAGCAATGGGGCCAACGGGCTGGCAGCAGAGCATCCGCTAGTGCGGCACATGCTGGCGGCAAAGATTGCGTGTTTTACCGATGGTACCAACGAGATCATGAACGAGCGTCTGGGCAAATTGCTCGTGTCGCGCCAACCGGACCACCCGGCCGGATCCGGCTAATACCGGCCAGGTGCTGCGAACTCCGATTTGCCTGTTGCGAACCACGCTGCATAATTGAACTCGTGGTTTCCATTCACGGCGCTCGCCGCACAAGTCCAGAAGGCATTGCATGTCCGCCTCAAACGAACGTAGTTCGGCTCCTCGCTTGCTCGGTCTGGCTTTGTCGTTGGGTTGTTCTGCAAGTGTCGCGCTGGCCGATCCCGCGAAGCCGGCTCAGTCGACCGCGGCCCCCCCCACCGTGCTCACATCCAACGTTCCAGCGGCACCCGACTTGTCGAAGGCGGCGGCGGACCACGCGCTCAAGCCAGTGATCGAGTACGCCCGCAAGGAACAGGCCTATCTGCGCGGCACCGTGCGCGACTTCACTTGTCGGCTGACCAAGCGCGAGCGGATCCACGGCATCTTGCAGGATCACAACTACATCGATATGTGGGTGCGCGAAGAACAGCGTAACGAGCGGGGCATTTCCACGCCCTTGTCGATCTACA
Organism: uncultured Saprospiraceae bacterium; assembly: GCA_963837505.1. Lineage (GTDB taxonomy): Bacteria > Bacteroidota > Bacteroidia > Chitinophagales > Saprospiraceae > Opimibacter. The sequence goes on from CAWINN010000010.1 coordinate 66,821, forward strand.
TGCAATTCCTCGCTCCCAAGAACGTGGCCGGCCGGCGCGTGCTCTTTGTCGACGGCCACCACGACAACAAGATGCTGGTGCGCAACGGCGGCAAACATTTCGACTATGTCGTCGTCGAAATCGATCCGCATGGCGAAACAGCGATGGATGAAAGCCTGGTGCCGGTCACCCAAAGCGGCTTCAACCAGATACTGACGCAGATGATCGCAGTGCTCGAACGCCACGTGGCGATCGACCCCTCGGCGCCGAATACCGAAGTCCAACAGATCAAAGGCGCCAAGCTCAACCAGCGCCGCTGCGACGTCATTTGCATCAGCCATCCCACGCCACAGCAAGGATTGGAGTTCCATCGGGTCAACGTCTTCGTCGACGACGAATTGCACGTGCCGGTGCGCGTGGACTACATGGACTGGCCGCGCAAGCCGGGCGGCGAGGCGCCCTTGATTGCCGAATACACGTACACCAATCTCAAGGTCAACGTGGGCCTGCCCGACAGCACGTTCAATCCGCATCGGCTAAAAGGCACGGCGCACAAATAACTGCTAGCAACGCGGCAAAGTACACGCCGCTTGCCCTCCTTCTCACGCGCGATGAGTCACTTCTTCTCGAGCGGCAATCCGGGCAGCTTACAATTTGTTTAGCCCACGCCGCGGCTGGCAAATCCGGTGGATGAATCGCCGGGACGGTTCCGATAGAACTTGATGTGCCGGCCATAACCGGCTCTCCCCGCGCTGTACACAAGCACCCAAACCCTGCCGAATTTTCGCAACGGAATGCGAGGCTCTTATGCGCCACTTCCACGGTTGCCTATTGCTATCCGTGTTCAAGAAACTTGCCGTCAGTTGCGCAATGGCAACCGTCGTCGCCAGCATGCCGGCAAGCGCCAGGGCGCAGGTGCTCGTCCCAGGCACGGGTCAGAAGCTCACCAACGTGGGCGATGACTTCGAAGACGAAAAATGGGACTACGTCTATAACCTGCCCAAGAGCAGCGAGGAAAACGACAAGCGCCAGCGACTTCCCGGCGGCTTTTCCAAAAACTCGCGTTGGTTCGAGGGCGCCATGCGCGGCCAGCCCGACCAGATCTGCGCGTCCCCACACCTCCCGATGGCCTTCCAGGCAGCAGCGGCGCGATGATCGATGCGCTCGAAGCAAACCGGTGTCCCCGGCTACTACACAGGCAAGTTCGAACAGGATGACTTCATTTGCAACGTCAGCTCGCCCTCGGCGGCGGCATTCCCATCTGGCGGCAACCGAGCGTTGTGGTTCGCGTGCACATTCCGCCGTTCGAGCACTGGGAGCGCCGCAACGGACCATCCTTCGGCTTTCGCACCGCCTGCCAAACGCACAAGACCGAGTCCAAACGCGGCAAGTTCGGCAGCGTCAGCCGTAGTGTCAAGCCAGAAACGTACTGGCCGGGCTTCTTCATCCACTTCGTGCCCGGAGACGGCAAGGAAAAAAAGGACCACGCCTTCTTCACCGTTCGCGCCGGATCGTACGGACAGGACCTGCACGGGCCAAAGATCACCGAGTCCGGCTGGTGGACCTTGGGCATGTCGTTCACGCGCGACGGCCGGGTGCAATACTTCGCCCACGAAGGCGTCGAACGCCTGACCGCGGCCGACCACATCTCCACGCAGTATCCGTATAGCTACAACTGCGAGCGCATGGACACGCTGTTCTTCAACGTGGTCAGCGGCAACAACGGCCAATGGTCCACGCCGTGGATCGTGGACGACGCCGAGCTGTACGTGACGAGATAGGCCGTGGGACGAAATCGGCGCACACGCTTGCTCGTTAAAACGTGGGCAGCGAAGTCGGCGCGTCCTTGTGGATCTCGAACAGCCGGTCGAGGCGTGTGATCTTGAAGACCTCGAGCGGATTGGCCGCGATACCGCAAAACTTCAGCTTGATCTTGTCCGCCTTGCACTTCTTGTGAAGCTGGACGATCTTGCCCAGCATGGCCGACGACATGTATTCCACGGCATGAAAGTCGACGAGCATCTTGCGATTGCCAGATGCTTCCAAGCCCGCCTGATTGAGCTCCTGACCGATCTGATCGATCACGGCCTGGTCGAGAATCGACGCTTGCTTGAAGCTCACCACCAGCACTTCGCCGGCATCCTTCAAGTCCAGATACGTGTACTTCGTCATCTTGGCCATGTTGCCTGTCTGCGCCGCAAGGATCGGGGCTGTCGCGTAGAAAGCAACGATTCTACGCCGCGCTGGGACAACTCGCAATTACGCCCGGCGTGAAATCCTGAACCAGGCCAAACTGCTTGCTTCCGGCGTTTCCCCAGGTAAAAATCGCGGGCTAGTGGCAGAACCGCGGCTCTCGCAGGCGAGGAGACCCAACGATGCGACGCATGACGACCCATTCGGCAATCCTGGCGGCATGGCTGTGTGCCCAGCTGGTTTCCGCTTGCGCGGCCGAACCGACCGATGGCACCTTTACCGCATCCGATGGCGTGAAAATCCACTACCTGGAAATGGGGCAGGGTTCCCCGGTGGTCCTCGTGCACGGCTACACCGGTTCGGCCCACGGCAATTGGTTTTTGAACGGCGTCGCAGAAGCACTTGCCAAAAACCACCGCGTGGTCGCCATCGACTGTCGCGGGGCATGGCGAAAGCGAAAAGCCGCACGACCCCGCCAGTATGGCGGACAGATGGCCAAGGACGTGCTGGAACTCATGGATCACCTCAAAATCCCAAAGGCGCACGTCCATGGCTATTCAATTAAAATACAAGAATGATCTTCTTGCCTTTCCAATCACTTAGCCTTACCTGGTGGTCCGGAGTGGCATATAGTTCGAAATCCGGTGCTTTTGTCCCTGTTGCCAACATGACTGTTATCGATTTGTGCGATTAAATCGCGGGAACGAGGTGGACTACTTCGTATTCCATTTTACAGATTATTTGTACAACAAAGAAAGCCGCAAGGTGTTCAATTCCGGATTAAAGAACATACGGCCTCCAACCATCAGCTGTTTTCAGGCGGTAATGGCCTTTTCATTATCCAGCGAGTTGTTTCGGGCTTTTTCCTGTGTATGTTTTCTTTTCTTCAAGACAAGCCTGCATAACAGGCACCCTTCAAGCGCGCTATCTTCTTCCTGAACTTTCTCACGCAGCTCATGGAATAGTTCATAGTAGAGGAAACTTTGTGCAATCTTGTCCATCCCTTTGTAGACTTTCGAGAGCAGTAAATGGACCTGATAGAATTTCGCGAATGATCAACGCGCGTTTTTTCCATTGTTCAAGTGAAATATTCAAGAGCTCCGTAGGCGCGATATGTCATGGAATATGCCTTACGAAGTCATCCGGAAGATCTCCGCACCTATCGCCCCTAAGGAGCTGACCATGATTTCGTTTTTTATTGCTACAGACATGACGCCCCGAAGGGGCTAGGGTGGCTTAAACTAACGATTGACGACTCACCACTCACCACGTCAACTGCTTCTATGTCTTCACATCTGCGGCCTCGTAATCTCCTCTCCCGCCAAATATTGTTTCCATGGATTCCAATAATGATCATGCCAGCCCTGAGCAATGTGACCCGCATGCTCATCCGGCAGGTTCGCGTGAATGGCATGTAAGGTCACCTGTTTTCCTCTTGGCTCCAGGTGAATGATAAACGTGGAATCGACATCACTTTCTTTCCAGCCCTTAGCCCGCCATGACTGTACAATGAGCTTATCCTTGACCAACTGAAGATTTCGAAGGGGGCAGAATGTACAACCCGGATTCAAAACTTACCCTTTACCCCCAGCCCAGGTTCATAACCTAAATCAGTGCGGACAGCCCAGGGTAAAATCCCATTGTGTATCATCCTGGGTCGCTTCACATTGCGGATCCACAATGATCCGGAATACACTATTGACTCCGTCAAGGGTAAAACTTTTGCCGCCACTCTCCCCTACGCATCCACTGTCAAAGATTTTGGCGTTGCCATAATAGACATGTATCCGATCCTTTACGGTATAGGTATTGTACATGAAGTCGAGGGTGCCGCGGACGGCATGGACATCAATCGTGTACTGTTCCGGCTCATTTGCTCCGCTGGCGTAAGAGACATTGCATTCTCCTGTCTTTTGCTGGGCAGGATTAACGGGGGGATTATCACGATTCGTACTGGCTACACAACCTGTCCTCGTCGCATTCCACTCAAACCCTTGGATACAATTACACAGATATTGATTGGTAGGCGCATCCCATACCGCCACCGTATTGGGATAATATGCATTGCAATCCGGAAGTTGAGAAACACAACCTGTGCGTGTCGCATTCCAGACATAGCCCTGGATACAATTGCATTCATATTGATTGGTGGCCGCATTCCACGAGGCCACTGTATTAGGATAATATGAATTGCAATCCGGTAGTTGGGAGACACACGCGGTGCGGTCCGTATTCCATGCATAACCCTGATCGCACCAGCACTCATACACATTAGTCTGGGGATTTAACTGAGCATGTGAATGCGCATAATACGTAGGACAATCCGGAACTTGCGGAACACAAGCCGTACGGTCCGTATTCCATGCATAACCCTGATCGCACCAACACTCATACACATTGGTCTGGGGATTTAACTGAGCATGTGAATGCGCATAATACGTGGGACAATCCGGAACTTGCGGAACACAAGCCGTACGGTCCGTATTCCATGCATAACCCTGATCGCACCAGCACTCATACACATTGGTCTGGGGATTTAACTGAGCATGTGAGTGAGCATAATAAGACGGGCAGTCGGGTACCTTTTGAATGCAGGTCGTGCGATCGGCATTCCATTCATATCCATCATCACACCAACATTCATACTTGTTGGTCTGTTGATTAAACACCGCATGTGAATGGGCATAATAAGACTGGCAATCAGGTTGGCTCAGTACACAACCTGTGTGGTCAGCGTTCCATTCATAACCAACCAAACAATCACATTCATAATGATCGCCATTGTACACTTCCTGTGAATTAGAAATACCGGAACAATCCTGATATGGAATACAGCGGATCTTGCCCGGATCCCATTTATATCCATCATCGCACTGGCATTGATATTCCTCGTTCACTTCGACCAATTTGGCGTGATCCACCGTGCAGGGATTTTCATCACCATTGCAGTCATGTGTATTGATATACTTCAGGATGTCCTGAAAACGAAGCAAGAGACTCTGTTCCTGGATGAGCTTGTTGAGGTTTTGTTTCAGTGACATTTTATAACACCAAAACTTGCAGGTTTCTTTCAGCATCGTATAGGTAACCGTGTGCAGAAGATTTAAGTTTTCCTGGCTCTTCCAGATCTCATTCATGGCCGGCAATTTGATGCCCTGGTTATATTGGGCATAATCATAGATCATGGTGCGGAATCTATTGCGTAAATCATTCCACGTGGGCTTGTCACCCGGCTTGAGTTCCCGGATCTTGGCATACTCCAGGAGGAAGTGGTCCGGGTCAAATAAACATGGATCACTATCGGCATATCCGGACAAGGTCTTGATATTGATAAGCAACGATTCTTTGTTCAGGTATCCTGCAAATTCACCTAATGATTTGATGGAAGTGAAGACCAATGCCCGTGTACCGCTCCCCGTCAGGTAGGTGACGCCATCGGTCAGTCCCCACTCTCAATGATCTGCATGGTTTTTCGGATCGCCATTGATGGCTTCTTCCAGGATCTCAATGGCCTTGGTGATATTGCCGAGATTTTTGAGGACTTCCCCGATATTGCCCCTCCGGGCAATGTCGGAAGCCGAGTCCCGGATTCACTGCCCAGGAACTCCGAAGTGGCCCATGCATCCCATAATGCCGAAACGCCGCTTTGGGCCCAGCTCTTCAATTTTTTACACCCATATTTTTTGATCAATGCGGCCAGGTCCCGGTTTAAACGATCGTAATCACTTTGAACGAGTTCGGGTGGAATATTTTTTAATTGGTTATAGCAATCGCACAGATTGACGGCGATCTTCAGACAGCCCCAAAAGTGTAAATCGCTGCACGCAGGTCTCATGCTAATCACCGGCATCGGTGATTTTGTAGTAATATGTATATACTGCACCGGGTTTGCCATCCGTGCCGGATATCAGACGGTGGATCATGCTCTACATAAGCTTCGACATCGCAACTGGTCGTGGCATAAACTGCAGAGGGTACAATATCCTCTTTCGACCGCACTATCGTGTCATCGGGACACTTCACCACCAGATCATCCCCTGAGAGGCGCCACCGCTGTACACACGAGGCGGATCGCGCGCAAGTGTCTTCGATCGTATAGGTTATGGTGTATACTGCATTCGGACAATTGTCCTTTCCTGATTCCAGGTGAGGCCCATCAAAAGTGACATCGCCGCCTCCACAGGCTACTTCTCCTTGTGGCATTTCTTCCCTGATATCTTCTTTGCATTCTACCGTGCGATCCGGAGGGCATTTAATGGTTGGCGCAGCATTATTGATGACGAAATGCTGTGTGCAACTCACCTTGCGATCACAATCATCCTTCACCGTATATGTAATTGTATATGCTGCACCTGGACAATTAGGCCTACCCTTACTCAATGCCGGACCGGCATGGGTTATGGTATAGGTTTGATTACAATACGTTTTCACAGATGGTGTCCCTGGCTTAATATCTTCGTCACATTCAACTGTGGCATCCTCCGGGCATTGCACTTCCGGCAATGGAATGCGGAGTGTAACTTTTTGCACGCAGCTGGCGGAGCGGCCGCATGCATCTGTAACTGTGTAGTGAAGACCCACCACATCACCATCACATTCGCCAGTGCCTTTGATCAGGACGGTTGAAGTATCGATCGTGTACCGGAGATCACAATCCACTACGGGCACCGGAGGATTAAAACTCGATATCATCTTCGCATTGGACCGTCATATCCGGATAGCACACGATTTCAGGCGGCCGATTGTCGATCGTAAATGTCTGAAGACAGTCTTTGGTGCGACCACAGACATCCTCGACATGATACAGGATTTGATAGCGGGCACCGGCACAGTTTTCCTTGCCACTCATCAGCTTTGGCGGCGATGTCGTTACGTTGAAGGCATTCTGGCAGGCCGTCTTCACGATGGCTGTCGATGGGGCAATATCGCTTCTTGCAAGCCACCGTCAGATCCGGCGGACAAGTAATATTGATATCGTCGCTGAGGATGGTGAAGAGTTGCTCGCATTCATCGGTGCGGCCACACTCATCGGTGACGGTGTATGTGACCTGATAAACAGCACCCTGGCAATTTTTCTTCCCGATAATCAACACCGGGTCTGATATTTTGACATCATAATGAAGATCACAGGCCACCTTCACTTCCTTTGGCACACCGACGTTAATATCATCCTCGCATTGGACTTCCTGGTTGGGTGGACAGACGATTTTCGGGCCCTTATTTTGAAGGGTAAATTTTTGAATGCAGGACGCGCTTCTTTCACATAAATCTGTGATGAATATTTTATTTCATAGATGGCGCCATTGCAGTTAGCGCTTCCTGAAGTCAGTGTCGGGCCTTCCACATCCAGGTCAGGATGATGATTACGACTTGTCGTGTAATCCGCTTTTTCTTTCCGGATATCCCTGACGCATTCCACCGTTCGGTCAGGGGGACACTTGATAGTGGGCGGGTCATTATCTATCGTAATATGCTGAATGACATGTTCGGCTTGACACACGTATCCCGGATCACGTATTGCAATTCATATCTCGCGCCAGGGCAATCGTGATAGTCCGCTGATCAGTTTTGGTCCGTGTGTTCCATCCGGTATCGAAGCGAACAACTGGTTGTCACTTTCACTTTTTTATGGATCACCAGGTTTTAATACGATCCAATACGGTATCCCGCTAAGCACGTGATATCAGGCTGATCATTCTTAATTTTAAAATATTGGAAGGCACTATCCGCTTTGAGGCAGAAGTCATGGGCGACAAATTTGTAGCGGTAGATTGCGCCGGACAATTGTCTTTTCCTTTCACCAGCAAGGGACCGATCGTATCGACCTTCCCGCCGATCTCACAATGCCGGTACCCGACGATGACTTTTGGTTTGATTTCATCCTTGCATGTAATGGTTGTGGTATCAGGACATGTCACTACGGGGGGCAGGCTGACGAACAATCCCGCTGATTTTGGATTGATGCGGTCATCTATCGTGAGGCATTTCAGCCAGTTCCACATATCCGTTACATCCTGGGTTGACTTGATTTCTTTCAGTGTGCTATTGCCCAGCCATATTTGAGCAATCTGAGATTGGAGTTTTGTTCCCTTAAAGAGCGCATTGATCTTTGTTATCGATTGTGCGATGCATTTCGGGGCATTTATTAAAGGCACCGCTGTTGATCTTTCCGACTTCCACGGCCACATGAAAGAGCTGGTAGCAATCCGGATTGTCAGGATGGTATAAGACCGATGGAGGAAATGGATCTTTATCCCCATCGCGGAAACGGCCAATGCCTGTGAATTCCGTATTGGTGATCCCGGTCTGGTAATAGGCAATATCAAATACCTGTCTCCAGAGGTCGTTGAAGTATTTGACATCTGATTCAGCAAGAGGGCCAGTGACCGTTACTGATTTTTGCCCATAGAAAAAGGCTGCGCGCACCAGGGTGCAATAGTTGACCAGGGAATCCGGAGGCGGACTGAACTGTAAAGAATCAGCCCTGTCTCTTTGAATCAAACGGTCAACAGTTGAAAATCCAATATCTAAAAAGAAGGGAAGGCAGAAAATGCCCAGGGCAAGGAAAAGGGTCAGGCGTGTCATGCGGGACAGGGTTTGAGACTACCCTTCTAAGATAAAGGCTTTTGAAGAAAAAGTTCAATTTCTTACACCCGCCCCCCTTTTCAATTCTCCAGATCTACCCTGTATGTCACATCGAATTAGCGGAATCAGATCGAAATGCTCGGTTTCACCTATGATAAAAACCACCTGCTGTCGATTGAAATGCCCACGACCTGTGCATTGTGTTTGGAAAAGAATCTCCCCATCTCATTATACAACGTCATCTCATCGCTGCATACGGGACTCCAGTCTGCGGGATAAAATACAAGAATGATCTTCTTCCCTTTCCAATCACTCAGCCTAACCTGGTGATCCGGAGTGGCATATAGTTCGAAATCCGGTGCTTTTGTCCCTGTTGCCAACATGACTGCTATCGATTTGTGCGATTAAATCGCGGGAACGAGGTGGACTACTTCGTATTCCATTTTACAGATTATTTGTACAACAAAGAAAGCCGCAAGGTGTTCAATTCCGGATTAAAGAACATACGGCCTCCAACCATTCATTGATTATACTATGGGCTACATCACGGTAAAAATCCCTTTTGCATCGCTGTATCTGACGGTAGAACGGCAGGTGATCTATGAATTTACTTACACTGATAGGAGACCATAAACTTGCAGAAGTGCCAAAGACAGATTGAGTCAAAACGGTAAATCGAGATGAGGTTGGTTGGAGGGCTATGTAATAACTACCTGTCAAATATCTTTTGAACGATCTTCCGCACGTCATGCGCACTACCGGGAATAATCTGAACTTGACGATCAGGTGTGATGAGGATATAGGTTGGAAAGGCCCTGATCCCTAAGGTCTGAATGAGATCCTGTGAACCATACAACAAAGGTATGGTGATATTTTTCGCTCGCAATTTTGAGGTGAGGGAAGCGCGGATGTGCATATTGAAACCATTGATGCCGATCACCCGGAGATCGGCCGTGGCATAGTCTTCCGCCAATTGATTGATGACGGGCAATGCCTTCAGGCAAGGTTCGCAGGAGGAATACCAGAAATCCAGGACGATGTACCCCGCCGTATAATTGGCCAGAGCAATAGTATCCCCTTCAGCCGTGATAAAAGGATAGTGCAAGAGTAATTCAGTCTGTGCACTGGATAAGGTATCTGCTTCCTCCAGGCCCGCGGTATCACCTTCCTTATGGTTAGTAAGCGTATAGCCCAGGGACAAATAATGATCAGGTGTAAAAGCCGGGTCCGGCAAAATATCAACAGGCACATCATAATAAAAACTTACCTCCTGAATTTGTGCCAGGTCAAGTTCCTTGTCCTTGTAAGTGGTCACAGCCTGAACAGGCAAATACGAATCCTTATCGACTTTTAATTGACGTGAGTCCGGGTCAGTGCCGGGCAAGGTAAGATAAAAGTAATTTCCTGAATCGAGCACTGTCATGTCACCAGGAGTAATATCAGTAAAGGGGGACAATACTTCATGCAGGATAAAAGAACCCCTGAGGTATTCTGAATAAGCGCCAGGCTGTAGTTTCTCAGGCAGGTCCTGCCGTCCCATAGTCTTGTTCCCATCAAAAATGACGTACCAGGCATCCGGCAGGGCCATCCAGGTATAGGTATAGCCCGAATCGATCTTCTCAGCAATCTCCCAGTCATACCCATACAGCAGATTGTTGGTATCCGTTCTATAGCTAACACTTAAATTCCGGTTGGTAAACGTGTCTGCTCCAAAAGTTTCAAATCGCTCCAGGACCTGGTAGTGGCAGGAGTCATGCCCACTTATGCATCCGTTATATGCTGAATAATCTCCGCATGGGATTCTATTGGATCACGCTGCACACAAGCTGAAAAGGTCCAGCAAATCAGAAGAACTGGCAAAACATAAAAGGCACTATGTTCCGGCCAGATGCCTTTTATCTTTTCTTTGCGAATTGTTTCCGCTTTCATTTCCAGATTACTTAACTGTGTCTTCCCCTGAAGATAGTAGAAAACCGAGCAAGCAAAGCGAGGATCTATGCTAAATCATTTTAAAATAAATGCCCAGAAATATGTTGGCTAAACTAAATGGAATCTCTGCATGGATAGGATGAAAGCGAGGTGTTGGTATTATTGAAGTAATATTTTAATATTATTTCATTTATACAAATATGGATTTCTTTCTCTTTGCCTTATTACAAATTCGTCAAAATCAATAGAATTAAATAAATCTTCTTTCAAATCTGAAATATATTTACTTTTTAAATCAGAATATTCAATATATTCTTTAATATCGGCTGTAAATAAAAATAAGACGTATACGCCAAATAAATTTACCAATAAAGCTATTTCAAAAAGCCATTGAGCATGTACGATTTTTATTAATCCTAACAAAAGTATGCAAATACCAAATAATATTAATTCTTGGTTGTAAAATAGAAAGAAATCATTTTTAGAATAAAAGATAAAATCATTATTTATAAATAATTTATTTTTTAATTCCAAATAATCTTGTTCATTTAATTTTCTTGGTGAAAAATGTAAATCAAAAAATGTAATATTCTTTATCCTATGGGAAGATTTGTAAGCGAAATAGTATTTATTATTTATGTCTGACATATTAAAAGATGATAATAGCCATGTTCAATTATTAAGTGCAACTTTTAGATTTAATAGATTAATTTGACCTTCCTCCATTTTTATATATTGCTATCCTATCTACCAATTGCCTTCAACACCCTATCCTCTTGTATCAAAACATCCCGCATAAGTAAATTGTGAGGGAACTCCTTAAGCTTCGAATTCTTAAAGCCCTCTAATATATTCACTAAAGCAGAAGCCGTAATCAAAGATAAATTTAATTCGTATTCCAGACCACAGTCTTTTACAAATTCGTCGGAGAAGTCAGGGGCAACCAGTAGCGATTTGATCACTTTGAACCCATTGTGCTTTGCCAGATCAGCATAGGCTCTAAGCTGCCTTGAAACAGAACTAAATTTATTATACCCGCTCTCTTTAACGGTCTTACACTCAACTAAGATCAGGTCATTGTTGCCTAGATTTATGACTACGTCAATTTTGTCCTTAGCTGTATTCAGTTTCTTTCGTAGCCCCTCATCCACGTTAAATCCAAGAAGGCCGAATATCTTTTTCGATAGGTCCTCAAATTTTACACCGAGGTCGACTTCCTTGATGGTAATACCATTCTCTTTTAAGGCAGCCAGGTTCCTGAAACCAATGTTCTCGTAATTTTCCAAATATAGATTCTCGGCATCCTTATAGGCATTAAGGATATTTGCCACCAGATCACCTCTCGTCTTGATTTGCTTGTCCAGACAAAATTTCTCAAGTTCCTTCTCTGTTACAATTTCCAGGACATCCCGGGGCTTAATGTTGTAATCTAACAGATAGCTGCTCTTCAGGACATTTTCTTCCTGCAACTCGAATTCCTCTTTTAGCAATTGATTTAGTCCGGGCAAAACATTCCCCAATTCTCCCAATAGCTTTTCATAACCATCAAATGAGATACCCACCTTTTCATCCCTTTCAATGTCTTCAAAGTATTTAATTAGGTTAGCCGTTTTCTCCTCTATAACTGATCCCTTTAACGATGGGGAAATTTTCAACCCATTGTCACAAAGGTCATTAATAAACTTCTTCTTTTCACTAACGTTTGTTCCTTCCTTGTATACATCCTCCATCAACAGGCTTGAAAAGGAAATGCCTTCTGTAATAATTTTTTTGATTTTACTTTCTAAAGGAAGTCGCCAGTCAATATGGTGTTTTTTACAGATTAAATTTACCTGGGGCTCCCGCAACAATCGTAACACGCGCCTGAAAAACTTATCAGCGACTTCCTTACCTCTCACTTTCCGGAGCAGTCTCACAATTTCATCCGCAACATAAATGGTACTAGTCTTCTTAGCATAGAAAACAACCCCAATGGATTTAAGCTCATTTATTACACTATCAATATCCAGTTTCTGCACTGGAATAACCAGGTAATTAATCAATTTCACTTCTTCCTGGGAAAGACCTAGGTGACTGGCAAGCGTCACCAGGATAGTCTGTTCATCAGAAGTGACTTTCCGCTCCTGATTATTGGCATCATCATTTTGATAGGCGGTTTGCAAGCATGCCCGATACATTTTGTAATCCCTTTGCCTTTGTTCGGTCACTTCGGACTTTTCGGAATCCATCGATTTTTGAAATTCCTTGAGTTTCTTATCGAGATTGGATAACTCCGTTTCATAAAGTCTGGCAAACCAGTCCTGTTTCATAATACAGTTTCCATCCCTGGAAATAATATCAGCCAGGATGTCAAGTTGAGACGTCGTGTTTACGAATTCATCCTTAATATGATCAGCAAACTCGTCCTCTACAAGCTCGAAAACTTTGGCGACATTGATATTGTCCATATTCTTCAAGTCCTTGCTTGAATCCGACAAAATTTTATCAACAGCCTGAGCATTCTTCGGTCTCCGGGCAAGGATACTGTCTATTATTTTGAGAAAAGCATTTTTCTCAAAGGAGTTCAGGTTGTCGAGTATTTTTTCAAGCTTCATAATTTTTCAAAACGAATTATCAAATCACTAAGTGTTCAGGACTATGCGCCGTGGCCGCTATCTCGGGTGGCTTTTATGTAGCTATGGTGCATAGCCTGGATTGGCGGAAATATTATTTTCTAAACTTCATATAATAATCATTAATACCTTTATTTGGATTCGCTTTCAACCAATCCTGAATATTTGGTACATCACTGTTCAGGTTTTCTACCGGTAACAGGTTGGTTTCTCGGAAAGCTAGTTGCTTAGTATTATTTTCCAAATAAGATGGTGAACCTGTGGTTGTGTTAACTGGATGATACGAAATATTGTATTTTGACTGATTCATTATTCTCTTATTGTACTGCTTAATAGCAATTGCTGACCAAATCATGCAAATCAACCACCAAAATACCAAGTAGACTATAATCGTTACCCCACTAATTGCCTGAATAAACTCACTCTCAATGGACATTCCCAGGAATAAAAAGACTAGTAACACTATAGGACTAAATGTCATGATAATTCCTCCCCAGACGGTGGAATAAAACAATCCAATGGGGCCTATCAAAAATGTAAGCAGAATCCCAATTCCAACACTCTTGGTAGATTTTACAACGTGGTAATTTTGCATTTCGATTTGATATTGACGCCAACTTGTTTATACCATTAGCTTCCCCATTTCTCCCTACGCCTAATAATAATTTTCCAGTCTTCTTAAACGCCTGATTTCGACCTCAAAACTTGTACTTGCCTGTAACAAACATTTTCTGCTGAAAGATAACAAATAGATCGAAATTCCCAAACCGGTAAAGAATTCTCCGCCCCGGCATATCTAGTGTGTCACATTCCTATAACTCATCCTCCCCCAGCGAGTATTGCATACGGCGGCATCTCGTTGGTCGTTGGAGACAACTCCAACAACGGCGAAATATTTCTCACCCCTGTGCCGCAGCTCAGTAACCACTCCAACAACGGCGAAATAGTTTGGCTCACAGCGGCATCGCGTTGGTCGTTGGAGACAACTCCAACAACGGCGAAACCAACTAGTTTGGCTCACGGCGGCATCTCGTTGGTCGTTGGAGACAACTCCAACAACGGCGAAATAGTTTGGCTCACAGCGGTATCTCGTTGGTCGTTAGAGACAACTCCAACAACGGCGAAACTCGGCTTTTTAAGCAGAGCCTACCTCACGAGCGTCACACTGGATATCTTCTCCCTTTCCGCTCCCGTCACCCGATCCGTATAATCCACCTGCACCACAAAGACTCCAGGGTCCAGCGAGGTTCCATGGAAAGTACCGTCCCAGGAAGCATCGAGGGAGGAAGCTTCAAAGATCTTTTCGCCCCATCTCGAATATATCGTCCATCTGATCTCCCCCAGACCGAAAGCCTGGATACTGAAGACATCATTGGTGCCGTCGCCATTGGGGGAAAAGACATTCGGGATGTAGAGGAGGACCTTGTTCTCTACACAGATCGGGCGTGAGAAGGTGTCCGTACAACCGAGATCATTGGTCAGGGAAAACCGGATACGGAAATCCCCCACCGAATCATAATCATGATCAATGAAATCTCCCGATACATAAGGTACTGATGGTGATCCGTCACCAAAATCAATCCATCCGCCCGTGGCCCCGGTCGACAGATCAATGACCTGCACGGTATTGTCGATGATGTCGATGCAGGTTTGATTGGGGATGACGGTAAAATTGGCACTGAGTGGCGGCGGTCCTGGAATATAGATGTCATAGGATTGCCTGCAACCGCTGAACAATTCCAACACTTCCGCTTCATACACACCCGGCTGTCCTGATAAATAATTGCTTTCGAATATCGTGTCGAGCTGCCAGTACACAGCATATTGATTAGGATCGGGAGGAATGATCTCTACATAACTGGTATCATCATAACATACAGCAGGCCCCTGCTCCACATCGATGTCAAACGGCTGATACACATATACAGATGTCATCACCGTTAAGGGATCGGAACAACCATCCGTCACCGTCACGGTATAATCTGTAGTGAATGCCGGATTGACGATATGGCTTGATCCAAATCCAAGTCCCTGGTCCCAGTTGGACGTGAGCGTTCCTGTTCCACCGGAAGCATGTACTTCCACGACTGCATTCTCTCCGCGGCAAATCGAATCCGGCGCACTCACTGCTCCATTGATCGGTGCCGTGACACTGATGAATACACGCTTGGTGGATCCACATGGACCTGTGCCGCGCGTATAAAACAATTCATGATTTCCCGTGCCGAGCATCGACGGATTAAACAAGGGCATCGACGGATTGCCATCAATATAAAAGGTTCCTCCGGCCGGAGTGATATTTACATTGATCGTGGTGTCAGCAAAGCAATATTGCTGCGTGACGCCAGTGATATTGACCTGTTCATATAATATGATATCAATCGTATCATAAGTGATACATCCGGAAGGCGCCTGGTAAGTGATCGGATACGATCCGGGCGTGAGCAATTGCGGATCAAATAAGCCACTCGCTCCATCAAGAAATCCCGGTCCAGACCATGTACCACCCGGTGGATTCGCAGTCAGTAACTGAGCAGAACTTTTTTCGCAAAAACTATATTCAGGTATGACGGCATACGGTTCGACCGTAACCAAAAAACTATCCTGGCATCCCACCGCATCAAATACGATGGTATGCACGCCCGCTCCGGCCATCATCGGATTGAAATACCATATATCATTATTTTCCACGATCGAAGGACCACTGAACGTACCCCAGTCCGGTGCGTAATCCAGGTAATCACTGAGATCGATCCATTGATCTTCGAGACAGAGTGATATCGGTTCGTGCAGATCCACGTGCGGATTGATCACATACAAGCGGAAGGCATCACTGCAACCAAAGGCATTCAGGGTGAAGTCATATTGGCCTTCGCCAAGCATGCTGATGTCAAATGCATTCACTGCCGGCAGATACGGAGCCGGTCCTGTCCAGTCACCCGTTTGTGTAAGCATGAGCATAGTATCCGCATCGCAAACGGTAAGATCAGGTCCTGCCCAAAGTTCCTGTATATAGATGTAGATCGTATCCATACATCCATGTAGGGTGTATATATATCTGTAGGTTTGATTCGGAGCGACGAGCCACGGACGGACCGTTCCGACCGTCGTGTTCACTATACCTGGTCCGGACCATCTGCCTCCATACGGATCCGCCGTGAGGTTAAATTCCTGCGAGCTACACAGCGTATCCACGTCCGGCATGGTGATCGCGTCCTGCACATTTACTTTTTTGCTCGAGGCGCAACCATTCGGAGCAGTATAAATGATAGTAAAAGTTCCCGCCTGCACAGGACTGAACATACCACCCGGTGTGATATGAGGACCTTGCCAGGTGCCTCCCGTTGGCGTGCCGCCACTGATCATAAAATCCGGGCTGTTGAGGCAGGCCGCTTCAATACCACCGGGATAGACCGGCCATATATATACCGTGTCATAAGCCATGCATCCATTGGGTGCGACATACGTGACGATGTCCTGGTTGAGATTCACTTCCCCGTTCCATCGCCAATACTGGTATCGTCCCTCCTGTTGAAGATTATCAGGAATGATGGTGGAGTACCAATTGCCTCCCGGGAGATTGGATTGATAGAAATGATCGCCCATGCTCGAACATACCGTATCCGCGACCGGATTAAGTATGATCGGATTCGGGAGTGGAATATAATTGTAGGTTGCTGTTACCATCTGATGACTGACGGGATCAGTAACTGTGACGGAAATCAACTCCGGTATGTCCGTGCATACATCGATCGTAGCCTGGTTCAATGGCGTGATGTTCCACATATATTGATACGCCACACCGGCATCACCGATGATCATCGCACTGACCGAACCGCAATCACCTTCACAGGCCTCCTGCTCCAGATCGATCTCGACATCGAACGGACAATTCGTGAGATCGAAGACAATATTGGCATTCACATCGTGCCATTCGCCGCAGGCATCCTGGATTGCACCACTGAACAATAACCTATACGTTCCCGGCCTAACCAATGGCGATGAAAAGACGACCTGGAAATGTTGTCCCAATCCGCCAGACACACAATCCAGTGGAATGATCTGCGCAATCGACGGACTGCCGGGTCCCAACAAAGTAAAGTTGGAAGCACTCAGCATATCACAATCCACCGGAAAATCAAACTGGAACTCCATCGATGCCATCGGGCAATCGAGCACACTCAGTAACTGGAGCTGCGGTGGAACCGGATCATCGATCATCACCGACCAATTGAGCAACCATCCGTTGGCTACGATATTATCATCACTGGTGAAATGAAAGGTGACACATCCACTCGTCGCCACCAATACCGGTGGAGGTTGAAGGCTCCCCGTAAGCATGGCTAATAACGGCGAACCTGAATCGGGTCCATCATACACATTCAGGACATCATAGGTTTCTTCCGTAGAAAAGAATTGAAAGGCAATGATGATTTCGGTTGCGTTAGGCACGCAAATGGTAAAGGTGTAGTCTTCGAGGTGATCATATTGTCCGTCTTCGGGGCCGTTGTTGCTATCGGTCAGTATGCCATTGCAATCGTGAACCAGGGCATTTTGCATTTCATACATTGCCTGGCCAAAACAGGAAGTGCCCGAATACGTGCAGGCAAAACTGATCATCAGCAGAAAAAAAATCCTGCCCATTCCTCGCCTGTGTTGATCAGTAAGTATTCGCATTATTCTCTGACGATAGCTACGTTATCGGTTTGTAATAAATTGCTTTCATGCCCGGCGCGATCGACCATCTTGATCTCAAACCGGGTCAGCTCCACATCGCCGTTTCCAAAAAGAAAAAGACTGGGAAATTCAATGTTGAGCTCACCTTGTATGGGCACATTCGCATCAGGTGGGGTTAACGGCCCGACATAAAACCCGTCAAAATTCTCCAGCCGTATATCGCGGACAAAGAGGGCATAGTCTGCGGGATTTTCAAATCCGAGATCGCCATCGCCGTCCTTATACCCGATCCGGATATAAAGCACATCCTGGTATTGGCGGATGGTGTCCTGCGAGATACTGATCAGACTAATCTCCGGGGTGGTTGAATACTCCATGATATCATCCTTTTTGCAGCTCATGATGCCGAGCAGGCCAAGGATGATCAGCAGGCTATTCCTCCCAGCGGAACGACATATAACTTTTGATGTAGTAAATACCATTATCTGTAGGAATTTCCGTGACCGGGTTCTGATCGTCCTGTACATAGACCCTGAAGTACCATTGTTGCTGCCCCATGTCAAAATCATTTTCAGGATGTATATCGATATAGTGTGTATAGGCGACTATATCACCATAAAATCCACGCTCAAAACGCGGGCTCGCGAGGATTTGTAAAGGTTGTTCAACTGCTCCACCGATCGAATTGGGTTCGGTGGCAAATTTGATCTGATTATAGGTCAATTGCTCCGGCATTAATACTTCATGATGGAAAGCAAAATACAATCGCACTGTGGGGGCACTGCGCGGCATGATGAGTGGGCCTGTTCCGCCACTGCGCGAGATCCATTGGTCATTCACAGTTGCCCCTGCACCGAGCAACACCGGTGCGGGATAATTGATGTGCGCGATATTGCCCATGATATCCGGCGCGCCGTTGTTGATCCAGGTTTCAATATCATGGATATACTCGTCCTTTTTCTGTGGCCAGTCCGAATCCGGTTCGATCTGGAAAGGCATGCCGGGCTGGAGCATGTTTTTCAGTCGTCCCATGATCACTGAACGATCAGGGTAATACGGTTCTACGCGATAGGTGTAGTTGCCATCATTTTTAATCGGCGTTTGATACACCAATGTATTGTATGCACTGCCCAGGGTTCTGTAGTCAGGTTCAAACGTACCATCGTGACAACCTACATTGGCGCACGTGGGTTTGAGAATGTTTTGATAAATCCCGGCGATGGAAGTGGGTTCAGGATTGGTAATGACAATACCTACCGTATCCTGGTGACTGACCTGGCCGTCAAATGGATTGGCCGGTGTGTCCTCCTGGCAGGCATCCGCCAGCAGCAACATAAATCCGAAGAGTGCAAACCAAATCTTACGCATCATTTACATTCTGTCAAAAAGTGAACGTGCTGTCGGATCAAGTAATCCTTTGCTGGCCACCACGTCTTTTAATCCAAAAAGATCGGCGATGGTGGGTACGATATCTGATGCATCTCCGATGGGATTATCCGGTGCTCCTATGCGCAATCCGCCATCGATGCCCGGACCCACCATCAGGCTGAAGATGCGTCGCACATTTTCATTGTTGCCCGAGTGATCATAAGCATACCAGTCATTGTCATCCTGGATCGGATTGTGATCGAGGTCGCGGCCGTGTTCGGGCATGACGATCATGGTGGTATTCCCTGCCATTTCGGGTATGCGCTGAATTTCCCGCCATAAAAATCCAACGCCATGATCAGCGCGGTGCAGGTTTTTCAGATAGGAAGTGTAATCGCCATGACAGATATCGATATTGGTCATGTCCACCACCAATAGTTTGGGTTTAAACCAATTGAGCACTTCAACGGCGTACCCGATGGTTTTCAAATCGGTATTATCATTGACCGGGGGAAGGGTTACACCGCTGGCATCTAATTTTTCAAAAGTACTTTTTACAAATTGTTTGATACTGTCCGCCTCACTGACATCATTGTAGAGATGGGCTATTTCCAGTCCCGGTTGCGCGAAGTTTTCATTGAGGAAGGCTCTCATCTCGAGGATCGTTTCCCATTCGGTATCGGGATGATAATTTTTGAAGTCTTTGTAATTATTCATGCCGGGAGTGCCGAACGTTACTGTCGGGGCGATGAAATTTCCTCCCCAGCGGCGGCCATAATCTTCATGCGCTGAATAATTGAGTAATGGCCTTGATCCCGTGATGCCCACACTGACAAACCAGCAATCTGTGGCTTTAAATCCACCGTACCGACGGAGATATTCAAAGATGGTGGGAGATAGCGGGCGATTCTTCAGTCCCTGCGTGAAATAATAATTGCCGGACACACCGGTGCTCAGGCCGCTGAAATGTCCTGCTCCACCTTTTGAGAAACGTACCTCCGGAAACAAGGTGCCGAGCTGATCTAACGGGGTCTGGAGCAAAGGATTGATCGGAATGCCGCCGATGATATTATTGACGGTATCGTCCTGGCCATACGCTATTTTGTCGACCGGTGGCGCGCCGGTCAGCATGTTGTAGAGGATATTCCCCTCTATATTTTCATTTTGACCTTCCGCCAGGTACCGTTGCAAAACAGATTCCTGTTGTCGCACTCCGCCCGCGAAAAGCACAAAGACCACATACTCCGACAACGGGGGCTTGGTCAATGCACCTAATATACCTGATGGTAATATATAAGGCATGCTGATGGTACCTGCAGAAGCAAGAGCAGAAGTGCCTATAAATTTTCTCCGTTTCATGATCGCAAGGTTTAGTAGTGATAATGTTCATTGCAGGTGGCAAAAGAAAAGTATACGAGTTCAGGCGTGAGCGCGGGCCGGCTCTGGATATAATTGATCATCCATTGCAGTTCAGCTTCGGTAGGTTGACGCACTAAAAACCGCTTGTAGGTATCCCGTACAAACGCTTCGGGATCTTCGCGCATTGATTCGACGCTCGGCAGTTTCACTTGCGGATCATTCATGTATTTGCTGACCAGCATGTCATAGGCGATCTGTTTGTCCCCGATGGACTCGATCGCTTTCAGGGCATCGAGCATCTGGTTGGGCCCGATCGCTTTTTGAAAAAGATTGGTATACAGGATGGAAATATATTGCTCATCCGTTTTAGCTTTGGTTTTCTCTGAATTGACGGGCGTGATGTCAATGTCATCGATCCCATAGACATAGTACCCGGTTTGACAGGAGCTGAACAGCACCAGGGTGCATACGGCCAGCAGGCTGAATTTCCGGAGAAAGGCGTTATCTGAAATTGGCATATTCATCTGTGACGAGTATTTGTGCGATGACCCAATTGATATCATGTGTCTGGATATACACCGGAAGCAGGGTCACGATTTCTTCCGGTTTGGGTTCCCGGCTCATGAAAACCCGGAAGGCCCAGATCACCATGCCTTCAAGCATTTCATCGGATTGCGTGAGGACATTGATGTAGTCATTTTTATCTGAACCCGATGTTCCAAAAAGGGTTTCTGTCTGGTTGTATTCGATCATGTTAAAGCTGTGATCAAATTCCTCCCCGGTCGGCAAACGCCACAACAGTTCATCGAAGGTGGCGCGGACAAAATTGAACGTATTCATATTGATGAGGTCATACACACTGTTGTTGACCATGAAAGCATACATCTGGTGATAGGGGATCAGTCCGTCATATAGGGCCTGTTGGCTTTCCAGGACAGCTTCATTTCTTTTAATTTCAAATTGTTTGTGATAATAGTCGTCCCAGTTGCCATTCAGTGAATCGATGAGAGCATTGTTTTTCAGGGTGCTGATGGACAGTTCGACATCTGCATCTGCGGCTCCTTCCAGACATCGCACCTTGGCGAGGTTGTAGAGGTTCTGGACGTAAGCGGCTTTATAGGAATATTCATTTTCGCGATACGTGGTGTCGGTCATCAGGTTGTAAATAATGCTGTCGCGCACCTCTCGTTTCAAAGCACCGGTTTTCAGGCTATTGACTACGGCTTCCAGTTCAACATCCAGGGGTTCCCGGCCGACGATGTCGATATAGAGACGATTGACATAATTTTCAATCTTGATATCGGAAATATTAAAGGTCGAATACGGTGTATTGCCGTCAATGACGACGAGGTCCTTCGAGCATGAGGCCATGCCAAGTCCAAGTAACACCAGGTAAAATGCAGCAAACCGTATCACAAGCCTTGTTGAATATCTATTAAACACAGATCCTGAAAGGCAAGGAGTCGATGCCTGCTCCAGGGAAGATGTTCGTTTGAAACTAAAGCAATATAAGCTTAGCGGGGTGAAACGTGGTTGGAAGATAGGAAAAAAGGGGGAGATAGGAGATGATAGATGCCAGAAGCCAGAAATCCTACTCACGATTCACGACTCCCGATTCACGATCACTCACGACTGACGATTCACGCCTCACGATCACTCACGATTCACGCCTCACGATTCACGATCACTCACCAAACTACTTCCTTACCCTGGGATAAGAAAAGTGGAGCGCCGCTACAGAGGCATAAAAGCCAATCATGATCAGCCCGACGCGCAGGTAATCGGCGGTGATCCAGCTTTTGACATAGTCGTGCACCCGGTCCGCGGTCAGTACCCCACCCTGTTCAAAAAATAAATATTTATTGATCGGCACGAAGAAATGGAGCGTGACCGCATCAATGCCCAGGTCGATCAGCAGGGAAACCACCAGGAGGCCGGCGATCGGATTGCCTCGCCTGAAAAAGACCGCCAGGCAGATGATTGACAGGGCAGTGGATACCGGCATGATCACTTGATAATAATCAAACGGGTTGGTGAAGTGAAAAAACGTATTGTACACTTCAATATCCTGCAGGCTGCCGGATTTCCAGTTGGGTACGAGTATAAATATATCGAAGAGGTGACCCGCCAGGTAAAAAGCGAAGACCAGTGCATTGCACCATAGGAAAAACTGAAATCTGACGGGGCGCATCCCTGGATTGACTTCAAATATTATACCAGTTAGGAGCAGAGGGCATAGGGCGTAGAGCAATTGACAGGGGAATGGAAATGATATGCCCTCGCCGCTTAGCGGCACAATGTTCTTAGCAGAAAGAAGCCAAAAAAAACGCGTAGCCGCAGCGCGGCGCAATGGGTATTCCCCCAAGTAACAATAAATGTTGAGCGTCGGTTAACCGACATTCGGGTGACATCAAAGCGGTGCTTTGCAGCATGAATGCGCATCCAAATGCACGATCACATTAAAAGGAAGTTTGCAGCGTTCCACAACCGCAAATGGAAAAGTCGGTTCATCGAAAGTCCGTTCTTCTCTAAACAGCATTCGGGATTTCCTATTGCCTCGACTTATTTTTCTACGTTGTAAATCCCCTTCGCGATTTTTTCGGGAATGGCCTTTGGGAGAATCTCTGCCATCTTCGCACCGATCCAATTGGTGAAACCGGGGATGATCTCCGCCTTACCGGCAAACATTCCATTGATCGCTTTGGTGGCGACGACTTCGGGCGACATGGTGAATTTCTCCGCCGTGGCTTTGAGGGCATCCATTTGTGCCCTATCCATAAAACCCGTGGATGTTGTGCCCGGACTCAGGCAACTGACCGAAACGGAACTTCCATTTAATTCCATGTGCAGCCCCCGGGTGAAAAGCAGGACAAAGGCTTTGGTGGCCGCATAGGTCGATAAAGTAGGAACAGCCTGATAGGCTGAGGTACTCGCCACATTGAGGATATAAGCCTTGGGTTGTTGTTGAAGAAGAGGAAGTAGAACTTTGCAGTTATCCGCCACAGCGATCATGTTGACCTGCATCATGTGGTTCAGTTCATCCCGGTCCAGTTCAGCCACCTGGCCCCACAAGGCATAACCCGCATTATTGATCAGGATGTCTATGCTGTAATTATTTTTCTCCAGCCAGGCCTTAATAGCCAGGGCGGCATCCGGGACGGACAGATCGATAGAAAGATAATCGGCTTTCACCCCAAACGTGGTGTGGATTTCTTCGGTATTCTGTTTGAGTTTTTCTTCGGACCTGGCGAGTAAGAGAATGTCGTGTTTTCGGGCAGCCAGCTCCTTGGCCATGGCCCAGCCGATCCCTCCGCTTGCGCCAGTGATGATTGAATATGCCATGCTATTTATTCGTCACGGACATAAATCGCTGATACAATAGCGGTTTGCTGTTTTTGGTTCTCGGTTCATACTTCCCGCAGATGATGGGGATGTACATGACTCTCCTACGGCTCCTTTCGCCCACCAATGGTGACTGCGCCACACGGTGCCAAAGCCGGCCGTCATGGATAGTGAGGTCACCTGGCTCTACCGTCATACCGATTTCCTCTTTATCCTCTTTGTAATCCAGGTAATACATTTTCCTGAAGAGCAGCGTGGCTAATCCTTTATTATGCGTACCCGGTAACAACCGCAGGCCTCCGTTTTCAGGCGAAGAATAATCCATGTGCAATCCCAGGTTGAGCATCGGCATGACCCGGTTGCCATAAAAGATATCCCGTAGCACGTCGGTATGCCAGGCCAATTGACTGTAATTGCTGTCGGCCGTGTTGACATAATGATTAAATACCAAACCGTCTTTCTCATTGACGCCGAGGCGGGATTCCATATTCCCGTTGAGTTCGAATAAAGCTTGCAGGCGGGGATCACCAATAAAGTCCTGGAAAATTTCACCGAATTGATTTAAAAATGCAAACCGCTGGACGATGGTTTTTCCGTCGACATCCTTGCCGTACTTTATTGGGGTCCCATTGACCAGTTTTCGATCCTCCCTGATCCATTCGTCCTGGATCCGTTCGGATTCCTTAATCATTTTGTCCACCACTTCCCGGCTGACAAAATTCTTAAATTGTATAAATCCGTTCTTATGAAAAAATTCCTTTTGTTCAGAGGTGAGGGCCGTTCCTAATGTAAAAACAGGATATGTTTTAAGGGTAAAATTGGTTCCTGCTAAGATGGCTTGTTGAGACATAATTTGTGCTTTGGATATGTAAACGGAAAATTACTTCAATTATAACCATCGCAATATCGGTATTACTTTTCATTAACAATCCGTTGTACAGAAACAGGCACTTTTCCTCCTTTTTACCCCTTTAGGACCGGTTTAAGGATCTGCCTGACGGAACGGTAAACCCCCAGAGCAGCCAGGGGGGCGACCAGGATGTCCAGGGTATAATGAACATGCTGCCAGGCCAGGAAAAGGGCTACCAATAATGTCCCCGCTATTTTAAGGAATCGTAACCAACGCTTCCTTTCCAATAAAACCATCAGGGTCATGGTACTTACATGGCCGGAGAAAAACAGGTCCTTGGCAAAACCACCGGATGGGTAGAAATGAGAGGTCACCGGGTCCACCAGCATGATCATGTCTGCCGGTGGATCAAAGGTCAGTATATACATGGCGACCATGCGCAAAAGGGAAATCGTCAAATAACTGGAAAGCGCCAGGAGAACCTCATACGGTTTCCGCACGATGGACAGGAACGTCTGAAGAATGGACAGGTAAATAATGCTAAAAGTGGCCACGGACCAATCGAAGGGCACCAATTGATTCAACACCACATCATGTATGACCATGCCTGGCTTTGGACCAATAACCTCTTTATAAAAAACAGGCAGATAAAAAATAATGACAAGTAACGCCAGGGCCGTGAACAAGATGACGCCTCTCGCCCGCGAAGACAACCACAATTCATGCCAGGTGAGGAGGGAATTGTTTTCCGTTTCCATGTTACCGCACGATCAGTACCGGAATGTCCAGGGCATGCCTGACCGCATCAACTGTTGTCCCGAATAGTATATCCTTCAGCCCCGAGTGACCATGCGCACCCATCACTAACAGATCCGCTTCAAATTCTCTGACCTTTCCGACAATACCTATTGCCGGCCGACCATAACCGATGGCAATAGCATTCTTGTAGCCCATGTTGGCCATGCTTTCCGCATACCTGCGGAGATTCTTTTCATCCTCTTCCGTTTCATAATCCCGGATATCCTTACCCAGCATCAGCGCTCCTGCGGATTCGACAATGTGGATCAATAAATACTCCGCTTCCTTCCCACCCTGAAAAATGGCATGGCTGATAATACTATGGTCCGTTTTAGTGAAGTCAATGGCGAGGGCGATCCGTTTGTAAGGTTCAGGTACTTCTTTGGAAATCTCTTCAAAGGTCCCGTGGGGAAGAGGCTCCCTGAAACTTTTCTTTCTCACGATCCATGGAGCAATGGTTATGTATACCAGTATAACGCCGGTCAGGGCTGTAACCAATAAAACCGTAATACGAAGCCACCAGGCCTGTCCATCAGGATTGGCCACCCACTCCGTTAAGGAATCGAATACCAGTTTAGCATTCAGGCCAACAATCACTGCGGCCGATATCCAGGCTAAAAATTTTATGTAGGGTTTGATTACGAATTCCTTCATCTTGTTTTTATCACTGACAAAATGAATCAATGGAATAACCGCAAATCCTAACTGCAGACTCAGGATGACCTGGCTAAGCACTAATAAATCTCCCGTCGCCCCTTCTCCTAATATATGAATGACAATCAATGCCGGAACCACGGCGAGCAACCGGGTGATCAGCCTGCGCACCCAGGGAGCTATCCGCAGATTCAGATAGCCCTCCATCACTACCTGTCCCGCCAACGTACCAGTGATGGTTGAACTTTGACCGGCTGCAATCAATGCCACGGCAAACAGAATCGGAGCCCAATGCGTGCCCAACAATGGCTGAAGCATTCTGTACGCATCCTGTATTTCCGCTACATCGAATAATCCGTTTTTGAAAAAGACCGCAGCTGCCAATATCAAAATGGCGGCATTGACAAAGAAGGCAAGATTCAAAGCAATGGTGGAATCAATGATGTTGAACTTAATGGCTTTTCTGATTTCGGAAGAACTCCGGTCAAATTTCCGGGTTTGCACGATGGACGAATGGAGATACAAATTGTGCGGCATCACGGTAGCTCCGATGATACCGATCGCGATATACAACGCAGCATCATTAGGAATGCCCGGAATAAAACCGGCGACGATCTCCCCCAATTGCGGAGCCGCGAAAAACATTTGCGCCAGGAAGCTCAACCCGATGATGGCGATCAGGGAAAGAATAAATACTTCCAGTTTCCGCATCCCATAATTAAACAGGAACAAAACAAAGACCGTATCCAGCACCGTAACACTCACGCCCCACATCAAAGGCAATCCGAAAAGTAATTGCAGTCCGATCGCCATCCCCAGTACTTCGGCCAGGTCGCAGGCGGCTATGGCGATCTCCGCCAGGATGTACAGATAGGTGTTGACAAACCTTGGATACGTTTCACGTGAGGCCTGCGCGAGATCGCGTTTTCTGACGAGGCCCAGTCTCGCGCTCAGGCTTTGCAGCAGCAAGGCGATCAGGTTGGACATGAGGAGTACCCAGATCAGCTTGTAGCCAAATTGGCTTCCACCGGCGATGTCAGTGGCCCAGTTGCCCGGATCCATATATCCCACGCTGATCAGATACGCCGGCCCCAAAAAGCTGAACAACTTCCTGCGATTGGAAGCAGCCTTATTGACATCCACGGAGGCATTGACTTCGGACAGGGATGGCATAGGTTCTTTTCCGGATCGCATGGAAGAAGTGATTTAAATGGACTTTGGGTTTTCGGCGAGTAAAATAGAATTTTTTGGGGCAATGCCCTGGCCATTATCGGATTTTCCGATAGTGAACCGAGGATGTGCCACACCTAGGTGTGCCACGACTTATTGGATGAAAAAATGAAGAACAAATACCGTTTTTTACGGATCATGTTTGGAATCTAATTCCTTGCAATACAAGAATTAAAGTCTCGATACGTTCGGGATTTCATGCTAAAAGGATGTTAGTGTGAGACTAGCATCCTGGCAAAATTATTGGATTTACCACTTAGAATATAGAAAAACCTGTTGAAGTCGTGAGCATTTCCAATAATCGCATGCCTTTGACCGAGTTTCCCTTTTTGTTCAGTAGCGGACTCCACACTGCCACTGCAAATTTACCCGGAAGCACGGCGGCAATACCTCCTCCGATCCCGCTCTTTCCGGGAAGGCCGACTTTAAAAGTATATTCCCCGGCTTCATCGTAAAAACCGCAAGTCTGCATGATAGCATTGATGCGTTTGGCCATGCTGGCTGTGATAATGGATTCGCCATTCCTGGCAGATCGGCCATGATTGGCGTATAACAAAAAAGTCCCGGCCAGTTCCTTGCAGGACATTTCGATGGAACATTGTTTATAATACAAGTCAAGAACCCGATCAATCGGATGGTGAATATTACCGCACGAAGCCATCATGTTGATGAGGGCGGCATTTCGAAATCCGAGTTTTGATTCCGATGAAGCGACTGCTTTATTGTAAGTAATAGTGGAGTCACCAGAAACAGCATGAACGAATTCCAAAAAGGCTTTCCATGGGTCCGCATAAAGCGAACAAAGAATATCACAGATGACAATAGCTCCGGAATTGATCAGCGGATTGCGGGGGATTCCTTTTTCATATTCCAATTGCCAAAGTGAATTGAAAGCACTCCCGGAAGGTTCTACCCCTACCCTGTTCCACAATGTTTCACCCATCTGCTGAAAAGCCAAAGTGAGGGACAACACTTTTACAATGCTTTGTATGGAAAATTTTTCTTCGTTATCCCCCACTCCATATTCATTGCCATCGATTGTACACAGATGGACGCCAAATTTCGATGAGGAAATCAAAGCGAGTTCAGGAATGTAACCTGCGACGATACCATCATCGGCAATGGCCAATACTTCTTTGCTTATTTCTTCTAAAACGGACTGGTAATCGATTTTCATAGACTGCAAAGCTGGCATTATTACTTGAAATCCTTATTTCAAATTTAATACCGCCTACATGGATGCACCATCTGATTCAATATCCTGCCGACAACCTATAATTTATTTGTAAATTAGGATTCTCTTAAAACCAATTTTAGATGAAAAATATTATTGCACTTTTACTATTGGGTCAGTTATCTGTATACTATATAGCTGCTCAAGGCTGCCTGCCTAATGGTATTATTTTTGAAACGCAGAAAGCCATTGATAGTTTCCCAACTTATTATCCGGGGTGCCACTCCATAGAAGGCTCTCTGATTATCGACGGAACAGACATTCTTCATCTTGACAGCCTGGCGGTTCTGACTTCTGTAAAAGGCGATTTGAGTATTCAAAAAACCAGTCAGCTTATTTCACTTCGTGGTCTTGACAACCTGGATAGCCTTGGCGGTAGCCTGAATATCCAGGAAAACCAAATCCTAACCGATCTTTCCGCATTTTCTTCCATAAAAACAATTATCGGCGATTTACATATCAGTCTGAATAATCAGCTTACTGAATTAACCGGCCTGGATTCTGTAAAACAAATTAAGGGCGGGCTTATCATCGCCTCCAACCCGGAATTATTGAGTCTTGACAAACTCCAGGATCTCCAATCCGTGGTGGACCAAATTGATATTCTCTCCAATAGAAGGCTAAAGCATCTGTATGGATTAGAAGGTATCACTTTCCATCTCGGTACTATTAAAATTTCAAATAATGATTCCCTCCTCGATTATCATGGATTTGACAATTTACGCATACAAAGGAGTTACATGTTCATTGAAAGCAATCCGATGGCGGTGGATTTTACCGGATTCGGTGCACTGCAAGAAACGTATGGCCTGGAAATTTATAAATCGCCCGCCAGCAACCTGGCTGGATTCAATCAGTTGGCTCTCATCGGCAGTGGTGGTCTGGAAATCGGAAAAAACCAGCAACTGGAATCCCTGGAGGGTATGCCCTTACTGCGTCAAATAGGATCCTATCTGTACTTCTATCATAATAACCAACTGGACAGTCTGAAGGGTCTCGAACAACTTGAAGAAATATTTGGCCTTATACTGGATGGCAACGATTCCCTCGTATC
The DNA here is from genome assembly GCA_963837505.1 of uncultured Saprospiraceae bacterium. Lineage (GTDB taxonomy): Bacteria > Bacteroidota > Bacteroidia > Chitinophagales > Saprospiraceae > Opimibacter. The sequence continues at coordinate 96,685 of CAWINN010000010.1, forward strand.
TCTCGAAGGATTAAATGGATTAAAAACCATAGAACAGGAAATCCGCATCCTAAATAACCCAATGCTGCAAGATCTATCTGCTTTGAACGATACGTACGGCCTGGGGAGCCGCTTATGGATTTCAGGTAATAACAGGTTGCAAAATCTCCATGGACTAGATCATCTGTGCGAAACCGCATTATATGAACTGATTATTGAAGACAATCCAAATCTTTCTGTTTGCAATACGGAATGTATTTGCGCTGATCTCGAACAAGGAGGCATGAGTACTATTGACGGAAATAGCCCGGGATGTAACACCAGCGATGAAATCATCGCCTCCTGCATGGTGGCTGCTGATGATCCTGAATCCACAGCGACCATTCATGTCTCTCCAAATCCCACCGCACAATGGATTGAAATAAGCGGGATGCCACTTTCCCCTTTTCAATATTTACTCTATGATGATATTGGCCGTCTTTTCCTGCGTGGTGTTGCCAATGAACCCAGGATAGATTTAAAAAATTTATCCGGAGGAATATATCTGTTGATTATAAAAACCGGTGAGAAAATGACTTGTCATCGAATCGTCAAGATCTAAGGGCACCTATTAATCACTTTAGATGGTTAATGATCCGGTTTGCGGGTCAATCTATTTCAGTCACGGACTCTCTATTCAACCTTGTGACAAAAGCCCCAATTGTAATGGTTGTCCGGAAATGGACTGAATGGAGTATAGGCTCCTTCGTTTGTAATTGTATTATTTAATCCGTCCATGATAAAATGAAAATAATAACTACTTAGCACATACGTGACGCTGATACTATCGTCATGGAACCCACTCTCACTGGCATGATAAGGCCATAAATCAGAGCCACCTCTTCTAAATAAAATAAGCAAACTACCCGGATAGGCTGTATCCGGAACGATTCCCCTTACTGTCAAAACATCGTTATAGATTGTATCAAAGGCTATTGATGATTTATACTCATCCTTATAAATTGTGGTGCCGATATAATCCCCTAACCACTTCTCCTGGATGTGTAGTAAAAATGAATCTATCGGATCATCAGGATTAACTATAGGATCAGAACCTGAATCATGGCAGGCCAAAAAACTCAGGAGAAAAATAAAAAAATAATAGTGTTTTTCACATCCTGAATATAACCATTTATTGGATAATGATTTGCCGGCCAACTGCCAATTGATCGGATTGAATCCTCACAATATATACTCCCGCTGGTAAGTATTGATTAAATGCTAATCGCTGTAAATCTGTCTTTGACAAAGTTTTCCTTATTACTACCGCTCCTTTCGTGTCTATTAAAGAAACATAAAGTGGCCAGCGTAAAGCATCGGGTTGATCAATTTCTATATTGATAAATTCAGAAGCAACCGTTGGATATATTTTTATTGAATTTAAAACTACAGAAGAAGGTTCCTGTATAGTTGTTTCCAGTTCCAGTTCATCCATCGGAAAAGTCATAATACCTCTCGCAAAAGTCGCCGCGATGATTTTATTCCCATACGGATCATAATCAATATCATACACCGGGAAATAGGGCATGTTCGAACCCACCCTGTCCCAATTCTTCCCCGAATTAAAACTTACGTACACTCCACCATCCGTGCCCACAATCAAAATGGAATCTTCGGTGGCCGGAAGAATATAAATATTATTCACTGCCATCATAGGGATGTCCGAGCCTATAGGATCCCAATGCAAACCGGCATCATCGCTGCGGTATATGTAAGGTTGCTGATCATTGTCCCGGTATCCTGAAAAGGTGGCTATCACTCGTTGCGGATTGATGGTTGAGCACACTATCGAAGTCACGAAGGCTCCCGGCGTACCTTCTGAAATATTTGTCCAAAGCTCACCACCATTTGCCGTAGTCCAGATCAATCCATCCTGTGTACCTGCATACAACCGGGATTCATCCAAAGGGGATTGTGCAATCGCAGTCACTGCTGGATAATTGTTGCCCAACACCAATATGCCCTTGGTGAGATCAGGACTAATCGGAGTCCATGTTCTCAATGAATCATTCATGTTGAGTTTATATACCTGGTCAGAAGCGCAAAACAATATTTTCGGTTCAAACGGACTCGCTATGAACGGCATGTCCCAAAATCTTGTACCATCCAGGCCTTTAGTCAGCCTTTTAAAATTTATCCCGTCATTATCACTGAAGTATATATCGCCATATTGCGTAAGTGCATAAATCCAATCCGGTTCTTCAGGATCGAAAAGCGGTTGAAAACCATCTCCACCTAAGATCCTGGTCCATTCATTGAAAGTGGATTCATTCCCCCCTGAGGTGCCGTTGTCCTGTGCTCCTCCATAATAAAGGTCAGGTGTATGAGGATTCCAGGATGTTCTATAAAACTGCGTAGAAGGAATATTTTCAATATCCCGCCAAATTTCCGTGTTATTCGTTTCAGCTTCGTATGCTCCGCCATCCGTTCCCAGATAAATATGATCCTGTGAAAAAGCAAGTACATGCTTGTCGGCATGAACCTCATACGTAAACCATTCAGGCGCTGCCAAATCCCAATAGAATCCTCCATTTTTCGTACGGTACAGGTCAACACCAAGTATAAAAATATCATCCGGATCCTGTGGATTAACCCTGATGGCATCAAAGTACCAACCAAAATCACCCAGGACATCGCAGGGCAAATCGAAAATAGGTGCGGTTGGAATGGTATCCCAGGTCTCGCCGGCATCCGTGGATTTATAAATATTCAACAAATCTTCTGTTGATCCTACACAGTACCCATCAACCTTGTTGCCGACATAGCTGACAAACAAAGTGCCATCATTGGTGATTTCCACACTGGTTCTGGAGTGCATGCCTTCCGGCAATCCATTCTTAACGTTTTGCCAGGTGGCTCCAAAATCATCACTTCGATAAACGCCTGTTCCGGGACCCCTGGTAGACCCAATCGTATTCGAACGAATCCTGGTCCATGCTGTGGCGAACACCCTTCCTGTTTTTGTTCGATCAGCTACCAGGTCAATGATGCCTGTGCTGTCATCTATGGTCAATGTTTTTTCCCAGGACAATCCTCCATTGGTTGACCGAAAGATTCCTTTTTCATTCCCTTTCTTAGCGGGAAATCCCATGGAACCCACATACAGGTATTGCGGATTTATATCAATGGCCACTTTTGAAAGTATGCCGGTATTGCCTAGTCCCTGGTAATGCCAGTTGATACCGCTGTCATTGGATTCGTAAATACCGGCACCAATAAAATAATACCCGGAAATATTGACATCCCCGGTAGTGGCCCATAGGTGTGCCGGGTTTTGCGGATCAAACTCGATATCACTGATCGAAAGAGAGGCCTTATCATCAAACACCGACGCCCAGGACTGCCCACCATCAGCCGAACGATAAATCCCGCCTTGTGCATAACCTATGAAGATCATCTGGGTGTCCACAGGATTAACGGCAATCGTATTTACCCGGCCACCAATGTTTCCTGGTCCTTCCACCTTCCATGGAAAATCCAGCCCCCGTTTTGAAACTTTGGCTGCTTTATCATGAGCCATGGATGCAGTTAAGAGATAACGATACGTATCGTAATGCAGGTTATAGTCCGGGTAGTTGTGATAGTAATAAAAGAGTTCATTCGGACCAGGTTCATCCCTACGTACTTCTTTCTCAGCTGCGGTAGCATTCGGGGATTCATTCACCTTTACTTCCCGGATTCGGGATGTGGGTGAAAGCGCAAGGAGGCTGCAAAAAAACAAGAATAAAGCCAACCACCGGGCCGCTATTACATTGGAATACAATTTCATCGACGTCAAATATAGACATTGCGCCTGCGAAAACCCATATAGCAAGGAAGGAACTGCCAGATGCCGGACAATTAGGATGTCAGGGATTCCAGGTAGTTCTTGATTGGATCCCAATAATATTGGTGCCATCCATCTTTTAACCCCGGATAGGCAGGTTCAGGTATGCCTTTTTGGACAAAAGAAAGCCTGGTGCCCTTCCCTGCTTTTTCAAGTCCAAATAAGCAGGTTGAAAAATGCTCCGCAGGCCAGCCCTCTTCATTAAAATGCCAGGCTTGTTCAATGGATTTATTCTCTTTCAATTCCAGGTTGTAACCGTGGCAGTATCCACCGAATACCGTAAACTTTCCCTTTGGTTTTCTGGTCATAGAAGTTTTGCCGTTATGCAGTTTGGTTAATATCCTGGAATCCAGCAAAAGGTTGTAGATGGTGGCAGGTGGAGCCGCAAAGGTGATGGTCTGGCGCAGTGTTTTGGTTTTCATGTTTGAATAGCTTATTGAAGCAAAAGAACAAGTCAATGGAACTGGTCTTTATCAGGTTTCCCCCTTTGAATTTCCGATCATTTTTTAAATTCACCAAGGATTTAAAAATAATAATGACGATAGGATCAGGACCTACCTGCAAAGCCTGCCGTTATTAACTTGGCCTTTTTTGGGGAACAAAAACTAAAGACCGAGGACTAAAAACAAAAGACTAAAAACTAGAAACTAAGGACTAAGGGCTAAGGGTCATGGACAATGTATGATGGATCATTTAACCATTTAAACCATTTACCCTTTTATTCCTTTTATTCTTTCATCTCTTCAACCCTCCATACCACCATGATCAAGGGCGTACACACCATGTTCTATTCTTCAGATGCAGACGGGCTTCGGAAGTTTATTCATGACAAACTTGGATTCAAAGCTACTGACGTTGGTGGTGGCTGGCTCATTTTCGAACTCCCTGAAGCGGACATGGGCTGTCATCCGGCTGACGAAGCGCATGGAGCACCATCCGGAACTGCTGATATTTCTTTCTATTGCGACGACATTCATGCTACAGTTAAGGAGCTAAAGGCCAAAGGAGTAAAATTTAATGGTGAAGTCGAAGATCATGGTTATGGATTGGTCATCCATTTCGAAATGCCTGGAGATATTTGGGTACAGCTCTATCAGCCAAAGTATGTGAAATAAAAGGAAGGGAGTGTAGCGCATAGTGGAGATTGATTATAAAATTATATTCCCTTCAGGGGTTATGGGTAATATGAGGAACACTATTCCATTTCGAATCACCATGATCTCTCCACCTGCGGGAGTAGACTATGGCATCCAGGAAGGATCAGGATCTGTCTATCAAACCATCCAGAAACAACGCTCTTCCGGCGAATCGCTTGTCTTTGAATTTGAGATTCGCATCGGGGATAGTAAAGATGGTGCAGTCCGGTTCCTGGGTCCGTTAGTACAGGGTACTCCCAATGAAAGATTTGTATACATCGACATCGGAACCTATGCAGGGCAAAAGGATTCCATCTGGGAACGCAGACTTAAAATCCCTATAACGGGTATTTCAAAAGAAATGACTGAAAAAGTGCTGGCAGATCCCCATTTAATTTTTGAAACGAGGGCTCCGGGTGTAGCCAGGGACAACGGCCCAAACTGCGGTACCATCAAGCCATTTGCAGGCTGGCATATCGTTAAGCGAAACCTTTGAAATAAAAAGAGTGCCGGCTAACCATTGTAAAACAACCGGACAACATCGACCTGCCTATCCATGTAAATGGAATCTAAAATGATCTCCATGACCTTGAAAAATTTTCTTCAAAATTTGGTCAACTAAATAATTGGCGTAAATTCCGTTCTCATTGTTTCATTACCGTAAGCCAACTGAAGAATGTCTGATCTGCCGCATTTTAAATACAACCCGGATGCAATCAAACATGACATCATCAGAATGCAAACGAACCTCTGTCCTGTTTGCCAGGAAACGCGGGAATATGTCTATGATGGTCCTTTTTTCGCTGAAGAAACCGTCGAAGGCATATGTCCGTGGTGCATTCATGATGGCCGTGCTGCAAAGAAATATAATGGTGAGTTCATTGATGCCGCTTCCGCAGAAGAGGTAGATGATGAAGAAAAATTGGAAGAACTCACTGAACGAACACCCTGCTATACGGGATGGCAGCAGGAAAAATGGTTAAGCCATTGCGATGATTATTGTGCCTTCAAAGGATATGTAGGCTGGAGTGAAATCAAGGCTTTCCGGGAAGAGCTTGACGATGATATTGAGGAGATCATGGATGATTTCGGTTATACGGAAGAACAATTACGGGAAAAGCTCATCAACAATTCAGGCATGCAGGGCTATTTATTTCAATGTCTTCATTGTGGACAGCATCGCCTGACGGTGGACATCGAGTAATGTGCGAGGCCGGGACAACATGGACCACTTACTTGTGGACCAGGATATGTACATAGGGATGGCATATATTTACATTGGGCATAGGTCCCCTGCACCGGAACATCAAATAGTTTTCGGCAAAAACGGTTTTATCCCTTTCTGTCTCAACCGGGCATACGTAGCTCACCTCGACTGAAATTTAAGATTTCGTCGAAATCCCCTACCAAGTGTAAGTGTCTCGAACCTCCCATTTGTTACCCCTTTTGAAGCATTCTTTTTAAAATATTCAAAAAAAAGGGATAATCAAAGTCTGGAGACCCTTTAATTCCGGGCACAGAAGGTCTGCGACGAACATTGAATTAGATTTCGTCGAAATCCCCTACCAACATGTAAGTGTCTCGAGACCTCCATTTGTTACCGTCATTGAAGGATTTTTTTTAAAAAATCTGAAAATGACCCATGCCCCTGCATAGGACGCTTTCGGCCTCAAAAGAATATTATCTCCAAAGATTCACCTCCGGGTGAAGAGCAATATCAAACAGATCCTTCACCGATGTTATAATTTTTTGTGCGAGATCCCATATTTCCTCCCCGCTCGCGTTCCCATAATTGACCAGGACTAAGGATTGCTTCTCATAGGAACCTGCATCCCCAAATCGCTTTCCTTTCCATCCGGCTTTTTCAATCAACCACCCTGCAGGTATCTTGGTATGGCCTGACGGATCCGGATAACCCGGCAGATCAGGAAACTTTTCTTTTATCGATTCAAACTGGCCGGAAGGGATCATTGGGTTTTTAAAAAAACTACCTGCATTGCCTATCACCTTCGGATCGGGCAATTTGCTTTGCCGGATTTCTATGACTACATCACTGATGTCCCGGATGGAAGGCCGGTCAATTCCTTTTTCCCGCAAGAGAGCCTGAATGGAACCATAAGTGGTGTTTACTTCATATTCCCGTTTCAACCGGAGGGTTACAGAAGTGATGATATATTTTCCTCTTTCTTCACTCTTGAAAATACTATCCCGGTATCCGAATTTGCATTCCTCTTTGGAGAATACTTTAATCTCTCCTGTTCCGATTTCTATCGCCTCAAGACTTTCAAAAGCTGAAACGAGCTCCACTCCATACGCACCGATATTTTGAATGGGCGATGCTCCCATCGTCCCGGGTATCAGGGACAAATTTTCAATTCCGCCAAATTCCAGGTTCACGGCCCACATGACCACCTCATGCCAGATCTCCCCGGCAGCGACCTGTATTAATATATCAGCATCCTCTTCTTTAACGATTTCAATTCCCTTCAGCTCCATCTTCAACACGCTCTGGTGGATGTTTCCGATGGGAAGGACATTACTTCCGCCACCCAACACTAAGGGGCTCTCCAGGTATTGGGCGGCCAATCTCAATTCATCGATTTCTTCAACGCGATAGAGATGATCACAGGTCGCTTCCACACCGAAAGTGACGAATGGTTTTAGAGATGCATTATTAATTAAGTCCAAAAAGGTGAGTTGTCAGTTGTGAGTGGTGAGTAGTGAATGACACTTATTTCAATTAAATATCACATCTTAATTCGTAATTCATGATTCTCTATTCATTGGTATATGCGCTAGGTCCTATACTAAATATCAAACTGCAATTTCGCTAACGCACTATAGATCCCCTCATCATTTAAACTCAATTCATCATGGGTTCCCTTCTCCACCACTTTTCCATGCTCGAGCACATAGATACAATCTACATTCCGGATGGTGGCGAGACGATGCGCAATAATGATCGCCGTCCTGCCTTCCAGCAAACGTTCCAGGGCTTCCTGCACCACCTTTTCCGATTCTGCATCCAGCGATGAAGTAGCCTCATCCAAAATGAGGATATCAGGATTGCGCAACACCGCCCTCGCAATGGCTATACGCTGACGCTGCCCTCCGGAAAGTTTGATTCCCCGCTCCCCTACAATGGTATTGAATCCATCCGGAAAGGTCTGAATGAAATCATAACTATTCGAGGTCTTCGCCGCATGAATCAATTCCTCTTCAGTAGCTTCAGGACGGCCATACAGAATATTCTCCCGGATGGTCCCGCCAAAAAGCAACACTTCCTGCGGCACCAGGGCAAACACCGATCTGTAGGTGGAAAGATCCATAGCCTGTATGTCCTTTCCATCCAACAATATTTGTCCTTTTTGCCAGCTATACAACCGCATGAGCAGGGCGGCAATAGTAGATTTTCCCGAACCGCTTTGACCCACCAATGCAATCTTTTGCCCGGGCATGATATCCATGTCAATCCCTTTCAGCACACCTACATCAGGTCTTGAAGGATATTCGAAATAAACACTTTCAAACCTGATATGACCTTCCACTTTCAGACGACGGACTGTCGAAGGTACTTTCACTTCTGAGGGCTCATTCAAAATCTCCCGTATTCTTTCCGTACCCCCTAATGCGGCTATGACTTCCGTATAAAAATTACCCAGGCTGCCGATAGCCCCTCCGATAATGGCAGTATAACTAATAAAGGATACCAATTGACCAATCGTCATTTCCTGGCGTTGCACCATCGTGGCACCAAACCACAGGATGAAGAAGATGACGCCAAACAATACGATAATAATAAAACTGGCAAAAGCGGCGCGATACCTTGAAAGCTTCAGTGCCGTTGTCACCACATTGCCCATTTCCGATTTATACCGGTTGTATTCCAATGATTCATTCGTGAAGGCTTTGACGGTTTGTATGTTTTGCAACGTTTCCTCCACGACCGTATTAGTAATGGCTAAAGATTTCTGGCGACTTTTGGACAAGGTGCGTACAAATCGACCGAAGATCATGGCTCCAACCACTATCACAGGAAAAGTAGCCAGCATAGTTAAACTTAACTTCGGTGTAGTCACCAACAAAAACACTATACCGGTCAGCAGAATCAAAATCTGCCTGATCAATTCAGCCAGCGTGGTGGAAAACACGGAAGACAACCGGTTGACATCCTCCGAGATCCGGCTGGTCAGATCACCGACCCGGTTCTTTTCAAAGAAATAAATCGGCAAACCGATGAGTCGCTGATAAATACTGCTTCGCACATCCGCCATTCCTTTTTCGCTCACGATGGCAAACCAGATCACGCGGAAATAACTCATGATGCCCTGTAAAATGAGAATCACGATCAGTATTAACCCGATTTGATTCAGGTTGAGGCCCAACTTACTTTTACCGGTGGCCACATCGGCGAGTTCACCCGCCAGGAAAGGGAACACCATAAACATAAGGCTCCCGAAAAACAACAGGATCAGGCCGCCAATGAAATACGTGCGATAGGGCCGGATGAAGGCCAGCATGCTCCTGGCCTCTCGTAACTGCTGCATGGTGAGGCGCTTAGCCTTTTCTTCTCCATTCAATGATTCTTGTCTGCGGCGTGTGCTCATAAGGGCACAAAAATAGGACTTATGACCTGCCCACACCATTTTTCTTGCTTGCTCCTCAAGGAAAAGCCCGGAGCATTCCCCGGGCTACTTCTCCAAAAAACTGAAAACTAAATCCAACTCTATGGCCTTGGAAAGTTTAATCGAAAAGATATCTTTCATCATATTCGACGCCATGCTCATCCAACAGGCCGATATACTCGGTTTTATAATCTACCCGTCGGTGATGTTGCTCCTGGTTTTGTATATATCTTATCAGGTTGGGAAAGGCTTCCCTGGCATAGGTAAAAGCTCCATATCCCTCTTGCCAATTGGTGAATTTTGGGAATAGCCCATAGTCATCAATATAGTGATGACTTGATTTTTTTATCTCTGCCACTACTTTCGCTAACGACATCGATTGATGTATATGCGTCAGGATGTGTAAGTGATCTTCCACCCCGTTGATGATGAAAGACTTGCAATTTTTTTTCTTCAAAATCCCGGTCATATAGGCAAAGACCTGCTGTCTTGTTTCTTTCACCATACAGGGACATCGATGTTTTGGGGCAAAGACGATTTGATACAAAAGGAAGGTATGTGAGCCCATAATAAATTGATTACATCATGTAAGTGTCTCGAGCAATCAAAATGTTACCGCTAAATCAGGGATTTTTTTTAAAAAAAAATTCGACCCCGGCAGGATCAATCATCATCCCGAAGAAGGAGGAGAAACCCCGACCCCGGAAGGGCTCATATCATCATCCCGAACAGGGGTAGTAATCATCCCGAACAGGGAGGAGAACTCCTGACCCCGGAAGGGGTCATACCAACATCCCGAAGGGATGTAACATCCTAATTGACGGGGTTTACCCGTCACGAAAAGGTCCGGGCTTGCGCCCGGACCTCAAAACCAACCTCTTGAAATGAATTATTAAGAAATTCTTATTCTTATGTTGCCCGATCAACAGGGCTTGTCATATAAAAAGGTATTGCCCTTGATCATATCATCGCCTTCATCATCGGATACGGAAAGGCGGGACATCTTCATCTCCGACGATGGAGCGACATCATCCAGCTGAACTTTGCGCCGTGCAAAAGCCGGCACCTTCGTCATCTCGGCTATCCATTCTGAATTCTGCATTCGGCTTGGATTAACATTCAATGCAGGTACGGCCTCCTCACCCTTACGCGAAGCTTCTTTCTCTCTGAGTGTTCGCCTTATCTCTTCCCGCTTTTCGTTTTCTTCCGGCCGGACATAAGGTTCACTATAGGTGTGCTTGGGTTTTTCAGCTACCGGTTCAGGTGCCTTTATCACAGGCTCAAGATCCAGGCTGCGTTCATTCGTGATTTCAAATTCTTCTTCCTCGATATTGTCTTTGATGGCAATACCCATATCTTCATCGATGCCCACCATAATTTTCTGCGCCTCTGACTTATCATTTTTCAGCATGTTGTTTTCGAAACCGGTGGCGATGATGGTCACGGAAAGTTTTTCACCCAAAGATTCATCAAAACAATTGCCCCAAATGAGATCTGTACCGAAACCGGCCTCCGCCTGTACATATTCCGTAATCTCAAAGACTTCATCCATTGTCACCTCGACGCGGCCGGAAGAAATATTGAGCAGGATATGTTGTGCTCCCCGAATATCATTATCCTCCAGCAAAGGTGAATTGAGTGCTGACTGAACAGCCTTGCGGGCCCGACCTTCACCTTCATAGGTAGCCGTTCCCATTATCGCCACTCCGCTTTCCCGCATAACGGTGTTGACATCTTCAAAATCCACATTCACATAGCCTTCCATCGTGATGATCTCTGCAATGCCACGGGCAGCCGTGGTGAGAATATTATCCGCTTTTGAAAATGCATCTGATAATTTAAGGTCACCATGCAATTCCCTCAACTTATCGTTGGATATGACGATGAGGGCATCCACATTGTTTTTCATTTCCTCCAGGCCTTCCAGGGCTTGTCGTTTACGACGGCTTCCTTCGAAGGTAAACGGCAGGGTTACGATACCCACCGTAAGGATATCGGCTTCGCGGGCGGCCTTAGCGATGATAGGCGCCGCACCAGTTCCGGTACCTCCACCCATGCCTGCCGTGACAAACAACATCTTCGTACCATCCATGATAAAATCACGAATCACATCGATGGATTCAATGCAGGCCTGCTTACCCATTTGAGGCCGGGACCCTGCACCACGGCCACCCGTAAGTTCAGGACCCAATCTGATTTTCACCGGAACAGGACTTCCTTCCATCGCCTGGTTGTCGGTATTACAGATAGCGAAATCAACGCCATTGATGCCCTGCTTGTACATATAGGTTACAGCATTGCTTCCACCTCCACCAACACCAAGTACCTTGATGATGCTTTTTTCCAATTTTGGTATATCAAATAACATGATGACTGAATTTTTAGATTAGGTATTATAATTTGATGCGGATATGTTGACGGTCTACAGGAAATCCTGGTCCGGTGTGGCTTCAAAAAACTCTTTTGTTTTATTGAGTAAACCTTCATACCATTTTGGCCGGTTATGGTCATCCATGGATTCTTTTTGAACTCCTTCGGAAGGCTTCGGCACTTCAGCCACCGGTTTGGTGGTCTCAGGGTTTTTGGTGTTGACCAGCATATCCGTTTCATCCGGGTTATCCGGTGTGGACAGGCCATGTATGATCAACCCTATCGCTGTGGCATATATCGGACTGGATACATCATCACGCTGGCGGGAAGCGATATGTTCGATAGGCAATCCCACCCTCGCGCTCATGCCGGTGCGGTATTCAGCGAGCAGGTCCACTTTATTCAGCAGCGCACCCCCACCAGTCAACACAATGCCCCCGATGAGTTTGCGCTCATATCCTGATTTTTTAATTTCCACACGCACCAGTTCCAGGATCTCCTCCATTCTCGCCTGGATGATCAGGGCAAGATTTTTTTCAGAGATCTCTTTATAATCCCTGCCATTAAAACTGGGGATCGTGATGATGCGATTATCCACTATGCACTCTGCCAGCGCAGAACCAAATTTCTTTTTCAGTTTCTCCGCCTGCTCGTACATCACTGTACATCCTTCCTTGATATCCGCAGTGATGACATCACCTCCAAATGGCACCACGGCAGTATGGCGTATGATCCCTTCCTGGAAAATAGTGATGTCCGTTGTTCCTCCTCCGATATCCACCAGGGCCACTCCGGCTTCTTTCTCTTCATCACTCAACACGGCGGCGGCAGAAGCGATAGGCTCCAACACGAAGTCCTCCACTTTGAGTCCGGCTTTCTCGACACATCGCTCAATATTTTTATGTGCTGACAATTGTCCGGTGACTACATGGAAATTTCCAATAAGGCGATGCCCGCACATACCCACCGGGTCAAGAATCCCCTCTTCATCATCCACCGTATATTCCTGTGGAAGGATGTGAAGGATCTTGTCACCGGGAGGCAAAGCAAGCCGGTACATATCATCCAGCAACGTCTGCAGATCGGATTTGGCAATCTCTTTGTCTGCATCGGCCAGCGTGAGTATACCCTGGTGCTGAAGGCTCTTGATATGCTGACCTGCAATCCCGGCATATACTTCCAGGATTTCAAGTCCGGCACTTTTCTCCGCCTGGATCACTGCTTCTTCAATAGAACGTACCGTTTTATCAATATTGGCGACTACGCCGCGACGAACCCCCTCAGAAGCCACTTTGCCAACGCCCAGGATTTCGATGCTACCGTATTCGTTGCGACGTCCGACCATGACGCATATTTTCGTTGTCCCGATATCAAGCGCAACGACGGTCTTGGACTTTTGAATTTCTCTGTATCTCATGAGGTAAAAAATTTATTGGTTTAATCTTCTTTTGGCGACGATTTGCCCTGCAAACCGTGTATCGATATAAGCATAAGCATCCCACCCTTCAGCCGGTAATGCTTTTTTATAAAACCTGGTGATCCTTTCCACCTTGCTATCCAGATCCTCCGTCGTTCCTAAAAGGATCCTCGATGGACCCAATCTTGGCACCAGCCAGATTTTCTGCGGGGATTCCACATAGATCTGATCAATCAGCGGCCCCATGAAATCATCTTCCCGCAACATCGTCGCAATCCTGAATAAGTCTTGCATCGGCCACTGCCTGACATCCGCTGTCACCGGGAAGTTTCCATTCACCAAAGGCACCCGCGCGGTGAAATGCGTTGATACCGGCATGCGTACTGTATCCGTATCGATGTACCAATGCCGTCCGCTATTGTCCACAATCCGCATCAGCGGGATACGCTGATGAAGATTCAACACCAATCTCCCCGATGCTCCTAAAAAGACATCCGCTTTACGGATGTACGGATTGGTCGCCAGAAAATCTTCGATCTCCCGCATGTTCACCATCTCAATGGGCAAACCCTTTAGTGGCCCAAACTTCCTGGTCACCATGTTCTCAAATTCCTCCGGCTGTATCAGGTTGTTGCCTTTATCCAGCAATACCACTTCAGCCTTTACTTCCTGAATAAGATTTTTTTCCCTGTACCTCGCTGCCGTCAGCGTCACGCCTGCCAGGATGATGAGCAACACCACCCACGCAAAGGCTTTGATACGGGATTTATTCAGTTTCATTTTGTATATAATTGCCTGATCAATTCAGGAATATGTTTATCCAGGTCACCTGCTCCTAAAGTGATTAATACTTTGGGATGCTGTTCTATCACCCACGACACCCAACCCTCACCACGGATCCATTTCTTATTTGGGTTTTTCATAAGATCAAAAATTGTTTGGGAGCTTACTCCGGGTATAGGTTCTTCGCGTGCCGGATAGATATCAATGAGCACAGGCACGTCCAGCAAATCCAATGCTTCAGCAAAACCCTGGGCGAGATCCTTCGTTCTCGAATACAGGTGAGGCTGAAACACCCCCAGCACCGGTCCGCCAAAAGTTTCAATCGCCGCGGTGATGGCGGCTTTTAATTCTTCAGGATGGTGAGCATAATCATCAATCAATACATGCTCATCATCTTGGTAACGAATCTCAAATCGCCTCGATACTCCTTTATAACCGGGCAATGTTTTTGAAAGTCCCTCCCCGCTGCCATCGATTTCCACCAGCATGGCACCGGCTGCTGTTGCATTCAACACATTATGTCTTCCCGGCATCAGCAAAGCCAGATCTTTCACCACTCCCTTCGGCGTGTGCAAATCCCAATGCCAGACACTTTTCTCCACCCGCAAGGACGACGTGTGATAATCGCCCTGATCAATGCCATACGATCTGATGGTCACTTGCTTGCTGATTAATTCATCCATCACCTCCTTGCCGATCAAATCCTTAAGATCATTTTTATACAATAACAATCCTCCTGTTTCAATCTGCCGGATAAATTGCCGGTACCCAAGAAGCATCGCATCGTAGGTACCATATATATCAAGATGATCTGCATCCATCGCGGTAACCACAGCCCATTTCGGAAATAATCGCAAAAATGACCGGTCATACTCATCTGCTTCTACTACCATCAGGTCCAGGCTTTCTGAATAAAAATTAGAATTATAGTTTGCTGCTATTCCTCCCAATAAAGCCGTGTGGCGATGTCCTGTTGCTGTCAGCAGATAACTGATCATGGAAGACGTTGTTGTTTTTCCATGTGTACCGGCTACTGCAATAGTATCCACGCCTTTGGTGACCATCTCCAGGGCCATTGATCGCTTGATCATCGGCACATTGAAGCGGATAAAATGATGCTTCAATCGACTTGATTCCGGTATGGCGGGTGTATAAATCACCAGGTCCGGATAACCATCAAGGTCTTCAGGATCATCATCGAATTGAATCAAGGCACCTGCTTCCCTCAATGCATCGGTAATGGAAGTGGATTGCCTATCATATCCGCTGACTTGTATTCCCCAAAGCAGGCAACATTTCGCCAATGCGCTCATCCCGATTCCACCTATGCCAAGAAAGTAGATGTGCTGATATTCCCTCAACTCCTTCATCGCTTTCCAGTTTTAGCAATCCGGATGATGATGTCCGCAATCTCATCAGCTGCATTTGGTCTTCCCAGTTTCCGGATGTTGGTTTCGAGGTTTTGTATTTCCCCCGGATGATCCAGCAATCGTACAGCTTCTCCAAATGCCTGCTTAGTGGCCACTGCATCAGGGATCATCACCGCAGCACCCAGATGGGTTAGTGATCTGGCGTTGTGCGTCTGATGATCCTCCGCTACGTATGGCGATGGAACCAGTATCGCTGCTTTGCCGGTCAGGCAAAGTTCACTGATGGTAATGGCGCCTGCCCGTGCGATCACGACATCGGCAATGGCATACGCCATGTCCATCCGATCGATGAAAACAAAGGCCTTCACATTACCCAGTCGCGCTACCGGTGTGTCCAGGTATTTTTCGGCGTAAAGCTTCCCAATCTGCCAAAGAACTTGTATATCATTCCGACCTGCGATCAGATCATGTGATTGTATTATGGTTTCATTTATTGTTCGGGCACCCAGGCTCCCTCCGAAAGCAAGAATGGTTTTCTTGCCCGGATCAAGTCCAAAAAGTGAAGCTGCCGCTGGTACAGGAATTTCTTTTCCCAGCTGGCTTCGCATCGGATTTCCGGTAAGGATGATTTTTTCTTTTGGAAAAAATTTTTCCATTCCCGGATAAGCAACACAAATCGTATGGGCTTTTTTAGCGAGTAGCTTATTCGTGATTCCGGGATAACTGTTTTGTTCCTGCAATACACCCGGGATTTTCATTCGACTAGCTACGCGCACCAATGGTCCTGATGCATAGCCGCCCACGCCCACGACCACATCCGGATGAAATGATTTTATGATCTCTTTCACATCGGATCAGGCTATGGATCACTTTTAAAGGAAAAGAGAGATTGGATAAAGTAAGTCTGCGCTGCAGGCCACTGATCCATAATCCTTTGATGGGATAACCGGCTGCCGGCACTTTTTCCATTTCCATTCTTTTCCTCGCACCTACAAACAATATATCAATGAACGGTTCACGTTTTTTCAACGCATCGGCTATCGCTATAGCCGGATAAATATGGCCTCCTGTTCCTCCGCCACTGATGATCACCCTCATTCCGTCAGCGGCTTAATTTCAACTTTACCTACATCGCCTGCCGACTGTTCAATGAAGCGGCTGACACTCAATATCATTCCAAACGCAATGCAGGTCAATAACATGGACGTTCCGCCTTTACTTACCAGGGGCAGGGTCAATCCTGTCACGGGAACGAGATTGACTGATACAGCTATATTGGCGAAAGCCTGGATGACAATATTCAGACACAAACCCATCGCCAGCAGTGCACCAAATGTTTTTGGGCTCCTCGTGACAATGGATGTGCATTTGAGAAAAAGCAGCAGAAATAAAAGGATAATGATCAGGCCTCCAAAAAGGCCGTATTCCTCACATATAATTGCATAGATAAAATCAGCATAGGAATAAGGCAGGTAATTGCGTTGTGTACTTAACCCCGGCCCCACCCCAAACCATCCGCCATCTGCAATGGCAATCTTCGCTTGTTGAATCTGATATCCGCCATCTGAATTATTGAAAAATTCACCGAAACGACTGACCCAGGTCTCTACGCGAATCGCACCCGGAAAAGCCATTCCGAGCAGGACCAGCCCTCCAAGAAATCCGGCGCCCAACAGGATCAATAAACCGATATATTTCAAATGAACACGCCCGATGAACATCAGGATCATACAGGTGACAAATAAGAGTAAGGCGGTGCTGAGATTATTCGGAGCGATGAGACCGCATACGAGAATGATGGGCATCATGAGCGGCAGAAAAGCACTCCTGAAATCTTTGATGACTTCCTGCTTCATGGAAATGGACCTGGCTACATACATGATGAGCCCTATGGAAGCAATATCCGAAGTCTGAAAACTCAGGCCGATACCCGGAATGGAGATCCAGCGATGCGCATCATTGATCTCCGGTCCAAATAACATGGTATAGAGCAACAAGGGGATCGACAGGATGAAAATGATTGGAGCCAGTTTCGAATAGACGGTATAATGGGTGTTGTAACAGAGATAACAAAGGAAAAGTCCGAGCATGGCGATCACCACATGTTTGATCATGTAGATTTCCGCATGACCCCCATTATATCTAAACGCAATCGTGCCGGTAGAACTATAGACGGCCAGCACCGAAGCCAGCGTAAGCAAGGCCACGATGACCCAGATGCCCCGGTCCCCCTTCAGATTCTTGGCAATATGGATGGCTCTATACATCTGCTAATTCGTTGACGAAGGCTTTAAACTGATTGCCCCGGTCCCTGTAATCCTTGAAGAGATCGAAGCTGGCACAAGCCGGTGACAATAAAACGGTGTCCCCGGAAGATGCAAGCGAAGCAGCTCGACGGACTGCTTCGCGCATCGATGTAGTTTCCGAAATTTGATAGACCTCTGTCGAAAAAGTTTCATATAGTTTTTTATTATCCACTCCAAGACAAATCAATGCCTTGACTTTATTGCTGACCAACTGCATTACCGGTCCGTAATTATTTCCTTTATCTAAACCACCCGCAATCCAGATCACCTTCCCTTTCACCGCACCCAATGCATAATATACCGCATCGACATTGGTGGCTTTACTGTCATTGATGTAACGCACACCTTTCTTTTCCCCCACGATCTCCATTCGATGCGCTTCATTGATGAAGCTTTCAAGCGAAGCCTGCAAACTCTCCGGCGGACATCCGGCCAGCAAAGCAGCACGTGCAGCAGCCAGCAAATTCACCTGGTTATGTCTCCCCATCAACCGCGAAGTGGACATATCCAGTATGAGATCTTCCCTGGCATACACCTTATCCTCACCCAGCAAATCCGTTTCCCGTATCGACCAAAGCCTCGATTCCATTGGCGTGGAGATCACTTTTGCCACGGTCACCGGATCCATGGCATTATAGATCAGGGTGTCCTCTTCTGTCATCGCACTCACAATCTTCATTTTCGCTTCTGCATATTTGTCCAGACTATATTCATACCGGTCCAAATGGTCCGGTGTGATATTGAGCAGAATAGCCACATTCG
The DNA here is from genome assembly GCA_963837505.1 of uncultured Saprospiraceae bacterium. GTDB lineage: Bacteria > Bacteroidota > Bacteroidia > Chitinophagales > Saprospiraceae > Opimibacter. Next base: position 115,298 of record CAWINN010000010.1, read on the forward strand.
GTCTGAAGGTGATGACATCTTCGAGTTGAAAACTGCTCAACTCACAGACATACCAATCTGCACTGCCCTGGGCAAGAAAATGACAAAACCCTTCACCCACATTCCCCACTTTTGCTGCCCGGATCCCTGCTTCCTGCAGAAGATGGTGGCACAAGCCCGTAGTGGTGGTCTTGCCATTGCTTCCGGTGATCCCGATGATTTTTCCTTCTGCATGACGGTAGGCCCATTCAATTTCTCCGATCACTTCTTTGTGTGACTGGATAAGGGCTTGCATCACGCTGCTGTCATTCGGTATCCCCGGACTCTTGACGATCACATCGCATGTCAATAGCTTTTCAATATGATGTCCCTTTTCTTCAAAAGGGATATGTTGTTCTATAAGTGTTTGTTTCCGGTCATCAATGATTTCACTGTCATCGCTGACCCACACGTCATATCCTCTGGATTTGGCCAGCAAAGCCGCCCCCATTCCACTGATTCCTGCTCCCAGGATGCCGACGCGCATCTCCATCTCATCTTACTTTTAAGGTGATGAGGGTGATCACGGCCAGCATCACGCCCACGATCCAAAACCGCGTTACGATTTTGGCTTCATGCATTCCCAGTTTTTGAAAATGATGATGCAGGGGTGACATCCTGAATACCCGCCGGCCTTCGCCATATTTTCTTCTCGTGTATTTGAAATAATAAACCTGGATCATGACGGACAAAATCTCGATCAGGAAAATGCCGCACAAAAAAGGAATCAATAATTCTTTTCGCAGGACAATCGCCATCACCGCAATGATGGCTCCCAACGCAAGGCTTCCGGTATCCCCCATAAATACTTTTGCCGGATAAGAATTGTACCAGAGAAAACCTATACAAGCTCCCAGGAAACAGGCACTGAAGACCACCAATTCGCCCGAGTAAGGGATGTAAAAAATATTGAGATAGTCAGCGATGATCGTGTTGCCACTGACATAAGCCAGGATAGCTAACGCCAGGGCAATGATGGCAGAAATTCCGGTAGCCAATCCATCGAGTCCATCCGTAAGGTTTGCACCATTACTGACCGCCGTAACGATAAGGATCACCAGCGGAATGAATATGATCCAAACCCAGTTCCTGGCATTTCGTCCCAGGAAACCGATGAGGGATTCATAATCGAGCTGATTGCCTTTGAGAAAAGGAACGTTGGTCAGTGCGGTTTTGCAATACACCATATTCTTCCATTCTCCGGGAACACTCTTGTCCTGGATCTGAACATAATTAACTATTTCATATCCATGCCGCGCGGCAACTTCAGGTGATAAACGAACCACTACATCCTGATGATAAAGCATGGTCAATCCAACGATCAGTCCCAATACGACCTGGCCAAACAATTTAAACTTGGCCTTTAATCCTTGCTTATTCTTCTTGAATATCTTGATGTAATCATCAATAAATCCAATCACACCCATCCACACCGTGGTCAATAGCATCAAGATGATGTAGACATTATCCAGCCGGGCCAGCAGGAGACAGGGAACCAGAATGGCCAACAGGATAATCAATCCTCCCATGGTAGGTGTTCCTTCCTTCTGTTTTTGTCCTTCCAACCCGAGATCGCGTACGGTCTCTCCAATTTGAAGACGTTTCAAAGAACGTATGATCCTGCTCCCCAGCAGGAGCGAAATAGTCAGCGAAAGCATAATCGCAAGGCCGGCTCTGAATGAGATATACCTGAACAGCCCCGCTCCGGGCAGGTCAAATTGGCGATCCAGGTATTCAAAGAGGTGGTACAACATGCGAAATGCTCATCTTTTTGTTCTATTCGTCATCCCGAAAGTGCAGATGCTAGCGGGTGGGCCCATGATCTTTATCATGCAAGTTTCCACCCGCTGCAACTGCTAAAACCAACCTGAGAATGATAATAGAACCTATCTTATATATCTTCTATGCCAGCGCTTCTGCCAGCACTTTTTTATCGTCAAAAGGAAAGCGGTGACCGTTTATTTCCTGGTATTTCTCATGCCCCTTTCCGGCCACCAATAAGATGTCTCCGGGTTTAGCCATCATGACACCAGTCCGTATAGCTTCTCTTCGATCTGCAATTCTCAATACGTGATCCGCCTGCTCTCCGGTTATGCCGGTCCACATATCATCAAGTATGTCCTCCGGGTTTTCAGTCCTTGGATTGTCAGAGGTGAGGACCACTTGTTCCGAAAGGGTCGAAGCAATGCGCGCCATCTCAGGACGTTTCTTTCGATCACGATCTCCCCCGCAACCCACCACGCATATGATGCGCGAACCTGGTGGTCGAATCTGGATCAGCGTGCTCAGTACATTTTGAAGTGCATCGGGCGTATGTGCATAATCCACTACAGCAAAAAGGGGCTTGCGGCCGGTCACTACATCAAAGCGGCCTTCTGCAGGAGGCAACTGACTCAGGATCGTCAGTACCTCTTCCCTGTTTTCACCCAACAGTATCGCCGTACCATAAATAGCCAGCAGGTTGTACGCATTAAATTTGCCTACCAGCCGCACATGCACAGGAATTCCGTTGAATTCCAATTGCAACCCATCAATGCGGTTTTCAATAACCTTCGCGCGGAAGTCAGTTATTTTGGTCAGACTGTAATTTGAGACCTTAGCAACAGTATTCTGAACCATGACTTCCCCGTGTTTGTCGTCCGCATTGATGAGCGCATGTGCCTGAGCACTCAATCCATCGAAGAATAATTTTTTAGCCTTTATGTATGATTGGAAATCGCCGTGATAATCAAGATGATCATGCGTGAGATTGGTGAATATGGCCACGTCCCATTCAATACCATCTACCCGGTGTTGATCCAGGGCATGACTGCTGACCTCCATAAAAGCATGGGTGCAACCTGCATCCACCATTTTGGCCAGCGCCACCTGGACTGTCACTGCATCCGGTGTGGTATAACCGGCCACCTCCACTTCAGAGCCTATCCGGTTTTCCACGGTCGACAACAAACCACATTTATAGTCAAGGGCTGTAAACAACCTGTACAATAATGTAGCAATCGTTGTCTTTCCATTGGTTCCTGTCACGCCCACCATGGTCAGCTTACCGGAAGGTTCACCATAAAAAGTGCTGGCCACCTTCCCTAATGCTTCGCCTGAATGACTGACCTGAACCACACTTACTCCACTCTTCACTTTGACCTCCTGATCCGTAATCACACATATAGCTCCACGATCTACCGCCTTGTCAATGAACTCATGTCCGTCGTACGTTTTGCCTTTGACGGCTACGAAAACGGCGCCTTCCTCTACCCTGCGTGAATCGAAGTGTATACTCTTCACTTCCTGGTTCACGTCCCCACTTATTTTTATTACGCTGAGGTTGACGATCAACTCTTTGATAGTCATATCACCCCAGGGTCAGATAAATGGTTGAGCCTTTAATGATCGGCTGACCACTTTGTATGGATTGATTCTTTATTCTTCCAACTCCACTGTACAATACATGCAAGCCGCGATTCTCCAACAGGTAAACAGCATCCCGGATACCCATTCCAAATAATTCGGGGATCAGGTTTTTATCCAGGATGTTTTTTACTTCCATGCCAATTTCCTTTCCTTCAGCGAGCCTGGCCCAATCACCTTGTCCATCCACTTTGGTATTCAGCGACAGCTCATCCACGATTTCACTGACTTCCTCTTTCTGACCCCAACCCGCAAGGCGCATCCCATCCTTGTACGCCATGGTGTCTGGCAATTCTACCCTGGTCAAAAGATTCCGGTCAATGCCCATGCACCGGTCAGCTATTTTTCTGAAAATGGGCAAGGCCTGTGACGCTCCATAAAATCCACCCACTACCGGATCATATACCATCACTATGCAACTGTATTTTGGTTTTTCCATTGGAAAGTATCCGGCGAAGGAAGCCATGTATTGTTTCCGTGAACTGGTCGGATCATAATAATCCGTTCTCGCTGTTCCGGTCTTTCCACAAAACATGTAATAGTCCGGTTTATATCCTTTGGCAGTTCCGCGCTCAACAACTCCCTGCAATAAATCTTTTACTTTTTTTAGCGTGCTGGCAGAAACAATCCTGCTGTCCACCACTTGCGGCCGGAATCTTTTGATGGCTCTTCCTTCACGTGAAATTTCAGACACGATGTATGGTTTCATCATGCGACCATTGTTGGCCACGGCATTATACAAGCGAAGTATCTGTAAAGGGGTAAGTCTGCATTCATACCCGGTCGACATCCACGGCAAGGTGGTGCCGCTCCATTGATCTTCCTTCCTGGAAGGATCTTTGATCATCGGGGCACCTTCTCCATCGAGCTCTATGCCCGTAGGTTCATTTAAATGGAACTGACGTATGCGTTTAATATACTGGCTGGCAAGTCCATCATGTCCGTAGTAATTCTGAACAAGTTTCGCAATGCCGACATTGGAAGAATTCTCAAAAGCCTGGCGAAGATTGCTTTCATGGATTCCATGTTCTTTAGAATCATGCATGGTGCGATCGAAAAATTTTCCTGTTCCGCCACCGAGATCTACGGGGCTGTCAAGATCAGCTCCATTATCTTCAAATAAGGCCATTACACTGGCGAGCTTGAAAGTAGAACCGGGTTCGGAAGAAAAAGCCACCGCATAATTGTAATCCTCATCATATCCTGTAGCAGGATCTCCGCCAAGATTAGCCATGGCGAGAATAGCTCCTGTTTCAACATCCATGACAATAGCAGTTCCTTTTTCCGCTGCGCTCTTTTCCAGGCCTTCCAGCAAAGCATATTCAGCAATGTCCTGTATATCAGGATTGATAGTCGTCACCACATCTGCACCCCGTTGACCTTCGAGATCTGAAAGATCCGTCACCGGAATCCATGCCCCGCCGGTGACGCGTTGCATCAATCGTTTTCCTTCTTCACCCTTGAGGTATTGATCAAAGGTTCTTTCCAATCCGATCGACTGCGCATTGTCACGGTCAAGGCCAAGGGTTCGGCTTGCCAATAATTTATACGGCTTGACCCGCACATGCTGACGATCTACAATGAGGCCCCCTTTATTTTTTCCCAGACGGAAAATCGGAAAAGTTTTAATCCGTTCGAGATCACGGATGCTTACGTTGCGGGCAAGGAGAGCATACCGGTCACCGGTTCTTCTTTTTTGAATCAGCCAATCGCGCATCTGTGACTTGCTCACTGACGTATTCACATAGGCGGTCAGGTAGTAAGCCAGGCTGTCGACATTAGATCTGAAAATATCCTCCTGGAGGCCATCTGCTTTGAAATCGACATGCAAATCAAAATAAGGCAGCGAGGTGGTAAGCAAACTGCCGTCAGCGGCCAGTATATCACCCCGGTCGGCTACCAGGGGTACATATTTGAGATACAAGCTATCCCCTAAACTCCGCCATTGCGGACCTTCGACAATGGAGATTTTAGCTGCTTTATAAAAGAGCATACCGGCCACCCCCACCATCGCCAGTGCGACGATGTAAACCCGGATCAGTAATTCTTTCTTTATCTCTTTCATCTGTGGGGGACAGTGGAGGTCTTACTTGATGACCACGGGATTTTGAGTGAGAAAATGTAAATCCTGGTCCTTCACACTTCGTTCGATCATAGTAGGGGTGGATTGATACATGAGATCGGACTGGATCGTCATATACCTCCATCGTTCTTCTCTCAATTCATGTTGCAGTACCTGCACTTTCCGCACATTGCGTTCCGCAAAATGTACATTCGCAATATAGATCACACCCAGCCCCGTCAGGAAGTACAGGAAAGGAAGATTCTTGTAGATCATCCTTGTGCCTAGTAAACGGTAGAGTGAATTCTTTATCGCCATTTTAGATTTTAGATTTTAGATTTTAGATTTTAGATTTTAGATTTTAGATTTTAGATTTTAGATTTTAGATTTTAGATTTTTTAACTTTTAGTTTTAATTTTTAGTTTATTGAATTGGCATAGTGTTTGGTTATTGTAAGTGGCATAAGATGTATGCCTGTTTCTATTTAGCGTCCAAAGGAACCTGACCGTTGAATGGAGTTTTCTCCGCCACTCTCATCTTAGCACTCCTCGATCTCGGATTCCGCATTTGCTCTTCTACGTCAGGTTCAACCGGATTTTTGGTGATCACTTTCCAGCTGATTTCTTTTCTGCCGAAAAAATCAGTCTCTGCTTCCCCTTCGAAATTGCCTGATTTGAAAAACCGTTTGACTAAACGGTCTTCCAGGCTGTGGTAAGAAATGACTACCATTCTTCCTCCCGGGCTTAGTATTTCTTCAGCCGCACGCAACAAATCTTTCAGTGCATTGATCTCATCATTGATTTCGATTCGCAGCGCCTGGAAGAGCTGGGAGAGATATCTCATCTTTTGTCCTCTCCATACTTCTTCGGTGAGACTGACGAGCTGGCCTGTAGTGGTGATGGCCTTTGATGTTCTCGTCTTAATAATATGGTGGGCTAATGTTTTGGCATTAGTGATTTCTCCATATCGGGAAAACATCGATTGCAACTGGTCCGCAGAGTAAGTATTCAAAACATCTGCAGCGGTCAGTGGCTGGGATCGGTTCATGCGCATGTCCAGTGCTTCGTCGTACCGGTAAGAGAATCCTCTTTCGGGATCATCAAACTGATGCGAACTCACACCGAGATCAGCGAGGATGCCATTGATTTTTCCTTCTGTCTGATAATATTTCATCCATTGTTTCAGATGACGAAAGTTGGAAGCAATCAATGTCACGCGATCATCGCCCCAGAGATTAGTGGCAGCGTCGGTATCCTGGTCAAAAACAAACAGGTGACCTTTGTCATCCATTCGGCGGGTGATTTCCTTTGCATGTCCACCTCCGCCGAAGGTGGCATCTACATATAGGCCGTCCGGTTGAATTTGCAATCCTTCAAGGGAAGGTTGCAGAAGAACCGGCACATGGTATTCACTCATTGGGCCCTTTGGTCCTGAGATGGGCGATCTTTTCCGCCAGGCTGGATATATCGCCGGGTTCGGTCTGGATCAATGCCTGGTATGCCTTCTCATTCCACATTTCGAGGTAATCCCCAACTGCGGTGATGATGATCGTTTTATCGATCCCGGCAAATTCAAGTAAAATCTTAGGTAAGAGTATCCGGTCAGCTTTGTCCGGAGTGAAGGCAGTCGCCCCTCTGTAGAAGTAGCGTTTAAATTGTCTGACTTCGGGTAGATATTCGTTCAGGCCCTGGACTTCATTAAGCTTAATGTTCCAGACATCTTTTGGAAAAAGATAGAGGCATCGTTCAAAACCTCTGTTAGCCACAAATTCACGGGATTGGTCCTGGCCCAACTGATTGAGGATGGCCGAGGGCAGCTTAAGGCGGCCTTTCTCGTCCAGTTTGCATTCATATTCCCCAAAGAAGTTGGTCATTTTGTCCATTCTCAGTCTTGTAATGACTCAAATGTAAAAATACCTCCCACTTTCTACCACTTTCTCCCACCATTATTTTTTAAAAAACCACCGGAAAACTTCATCTCGGGTGGCAGGTATTCACAAATTAGTGATACTGTGTACTTATTAAATGAACATCCTATATTTCAATAATGTAAATATATAACAATTTTATATAATGCAAATATATATGAAAATAAATTAAGTATAGTTTATAAGGAAATTAAATATAAGAATGTAATAATATATAAGGTAAAAAGGAGTAAAGGCGGAAAGGAAGTCCACTCGGTTGGTGAGGGGAACCGAACCATGAGGGGATTTAGGGGCAAAAAAGGAGGAAGACAAAGGGGGAATCGTATTACCCCACCTTTAAAGGTGGGCAAGAGTAGAATTTTAGGGGTTTGGCAACCTAAGGCCTTAATTGCCATAGCCTTTAGCCCGTGGACACCAAAAAGATAATTCCGGCTTCATTCATCTGTGTAATATATATGTATACTCTCTTCTCCTAAGCCTAAGCCTCAATCTCAGCCTTAGCCTCCCTTTGAACTCCCATGCTTCTTCTCTATTTTAGTCCGCACAAACAACCCGCCTTCATGAAGCATTCACTTCTCCTCCTGCTTTGCCTCCTGCTCCTGTCGTCCTGCAGCCAATCACAAGGGAATAACACTTCCACTCCACCCTCAAATTCATACGAAGCCTCGAACATGAAGAGCAACAAAACGAGTCAACCCCATGATATCCTGAAACTGGTTAAACATGAAGTGGTCGACAAGGAAGGGACCGGCCTGGTAGCCTCCACCTATCTTCTGCCCGTTGACTGGTCCGTGCAGGACCGCCTGTATTGGGAATACAATGATGCTACCTTGCCTATTCGCTTCAAAGCGGTCATGCAAAATGGTACCGGTGACATGGGGATTCAGGTATTTCCTGATGTTCGGGCCGTATGGAGCAGCGGCCCAACAGGAACTTCAGGCTATCGGCCTCCTGCTGATATTATTTCTGGCATGAAAGATCTTATCACGGCGGAACGAAAAGGAAAAAACATTCAATATGTCAGTCAGAAAATAATCAACAATGCCAATCAAAACACGGCACAGGGAAGACAAACCTACCAGGCTGGCGTGATTCGAATTGAATATGAGGAAAACGGTCATCCCATAGAAGAGGAATTTTATGGAAAACTCGACGTGACGTCTGCCGTCATGCCCGGCGCCTATGGCAATATGACCAGCGTGGTATGGGCCGCCAGTGGTTTGTTTGCCTGCAAAGCGGAAAAAGGAAAACTGGAAGACTGCCGAAAAATAGCGGAGACGGTGACTACGTCATCCAGGGTCACCAAACCCTTTTACAACCGGCTCTTGCAGATCATCCAATTATTATCTGACCAGGTGTATGCCCAGATCTATGCCGCAGGACAGCTCAGCCGGATCATCAGCCAGACCAATGATCAGATGATCGCGAATATCGATGCCTCCTATAAACAAACCCAGGCTGCTGCTGATCAAAGCAATAATCAATTCAGCGACTACATGCGCGGCGTTGATCGCTATACTGATGGCGGGTCTGAAGTTCAACTGCCCTCCGGCTATGATCACGCCTGGATCAATGATCGAGGCGAATATATTTTAACGAATACTGCGGGATGGAATCCGGGGACGGATTTTAATGGAAATTGGAAACAATTGGAGAAAAATTAATAACAGGATAACGCGAATGCTGAGGCTTAGTAAGCAGTAAGCAGTAGCAGTCGGCAGTGATGCAGTCGGCAGTCGAATGCAGTCGGCAGTCGGTAAGTATGCAGTCGGCAGTAAGCAGTCGGCAGTAAGTAGTAAGCAGTCGGCAGTAAGCAGTAAGCAGTAAGCAGTAAGCAGTCGGCAGTCGGCAGTATGCAGTAAGCAGTAAGCAGTCGGCAGTAAGCAGTCGGCAGTAAGCAGTCGGCAGTAAGCAGTCGGCAGTAAGCAGTAAGCAGTAAGCAGTCGGCAGTAAGCAGTCGGCAGTAAGCAGTCGGCAGTATGCAGTAAGCAGTCGGCAGTAAGCAGTAAGCAGTAAGCAGTAAGCAGTCGGCAGTAAGCAGTCGGCAGTCGGCAGTATGCAGTATGCAGTAAGCAGTAAGCAGTAAGCAGTCGGCAGTAAGCAGTCGGCAGTAAGCAGTCGGCAGTCGGCAGTAAGCAGTAAGCAGTAAGCAGTTGGCAGTTGGCAGTGTATAGCAAATAACGAGATGGTTCTACATGAAATGCTAGTTATTTTTTCTCCTTGTTAAGCCGGATAAACGTTGACTGATTTGGGCGCGAAAATAGGCTTACATCTTTTCTAAGAAAATGAGTCCTAAATCTCTCCCAAGCCAATTGGAGCTCATCGGCTGGGAGATCGACTATGTATTTTTTAAAGACAGATGTTTGGAAAAGGGACATAATTTGAGGAATAATTGAGGTTTAAAATTAATAAAGGATCTGTAAACTTACCTTTATATAAATTTTTTATTATTTTTATCGCAAAAAAAGTACACTGTCATCGGACTCTGTGATTTGAAGTTGTTAATTACTAGGTATTAAATTTTTAGAATTGAGGTAAGTTTTAGAAATTTTATCTTTTCTATACCTCCTTGTTTCGGAGAGTAAATGATAGCCAGTAAGTGAAAATATAATACTTAGGCGTTATCTCACACTTATCGCCATCAGCTGATGGATAATTAATTGTTGTTTAACTGGATAATTATGAAATATGAGGATGAAATTACATGGCTAGAAGGAAAAGACAGGTCTTCTGAAGATCGTAAGAAACGTCGTCTTGTTATTTTCGTTCATGGTCTTTTTGGCAGCAGTAAAACATGGGTCCGAGAAGATGGTCAACCGAAAGAACTAATCTCATACGTATTTAAGGATTCTGACTTAAATGACGAATATGACAGAGTCTTTTACTCAAATTACAGTACGCATATTTCAATACCAAAATTTATTAGGCTTATACTATATCGAACGCATGCTGATACAAGAATCAATAATTCAATAGCGGAAATTGCTGGAGTGCTTCACAGTCAAATCGAACAAAATTTTCGTGATTACAAATCAATCACGCTTATTACTCATAGTATTGGTGGATTAGTGGCCCAGTGGACAATATTGGATTTTCTAAAAAACCCAAAAGAAAAATTTAATATAAACTATTTAATTACTTTGGCGACCCCTCATGAAGGAAGTACCCTAGCTAATATTTTTCATATTTTTCTTCGAAACAAACAAATCCGGGACTTACAACCTTCAAGTGATTTTATTCATTTATTAACCCAAAATTGGGTCAATTACAAAGAAAAGCTTCCTTACCGATGCTATTGTGTTGGAAAAAGTGATGATGTTGTTAGCGGTTATTCGGCTTGTGGTATTATTCTTGATAATGAAGACATAGTTGACTATTCAAAAAACCACTCAACCATATTGCATCCAAATTCAAAAGATGATATTATAGTGACTACCATAAAAAATAAACTAAGAGATGCTTTACTGGAACAAAATAAAATCTTATCTAGTATCCCGGAAAACATTATATCAAATTTAAAAAGTGGTGAGTTATTGAATTATATTAATAATTTAGTTCTGTACCTTAAGGCCAACGACTCTAAATCTTCTATTATAACTTTAGCAAAGCAAATTGAAAGTGAAATAACTAGACTCAAATATGTGAGTCCAATCTATCCCTTGAAGGCGATCGAAATTGGAAACGACATATTAAAAGACTTAGAAATACAAAATTTTGTAGATAGAGATATATATGAATCACTCCTTGCCATTACAAATGAAAAAATAAAAATATTATGAAAACTATCCTAATTTTATCAGCCATGTTTGCTTGGACAATAGGCACACCTCAATATCAATCAAAAGCTAAATTAAAAGAGTTGCCAGAAATTATGAAATACAACGTTCAGCATGCAGAACTTTCCATTAGCGAAGATCTATCAATTGAATATATCGAAAAACCCGAAAACACTTTGTCCTATGAAAATGAAAGATTTATTTTCAATCACTGTAAAGTCGGAATCCAAGACATTGAAGTGGAAAATGATTTGGTGTTTAAAGTTATCCTAACTTGCAAGAATAAAGGTTGTATTCTTCTAGCTAATGAACCCCCTTTGAATAGTACGTATTTTTCTTTTTCTTCTGCGAAATTAGCAACCGACTTGCGATACATATTATATACTTTTAAAAGATGGTTGTCCCTCAGGGGATTAATCATTTTCAACACTTTGACAGGAGGATATTGTTAGGCTCCCCAACTCCGGAACTCCAGCCAACGGCAATCCGTTTTGTTGGATCACGTTGGTTGGCGGAGAGAACTCCAACTTTCGTTTTTTGGATCCAGTTGGTTGTAGGAGATAACTCCAACAACAACAAACTACTAATTTCAGGTCATGCTTACGCCTCCTCCATAACTCCATTACTCCATTCATTTCTTATCCTCACGCAATGACGCAATGACGAAATTGAATTCTCCTTTTCCGCCTTTTCCGCCTCTTCCGCCTTTTCCGCCTTTTCCGCCCTTTCCGCCCTTTCTCCCTTGCTCCCTAGTGCTGAATAGTATTAATCCCCTGGAATTCGATCTGCGCGCCATTTCCATTGAGAATATCCCGCTCCAGGCCGGAGGTATTCAATCTGAACAGACAATCCTTGATCGTCAATATGGCATTCAGGCCAGAATTATAAATAGCAGCTCCATCCATGGTGGTCGTATTCCGTTCAATCACCAGGTTGTTCAATAAAATTTTTCCTTTCACTAAAAGGCCTGCACCAATAGTGGCATCAAGGGGAACCCCATTAGCATCTCCGAAGGAAACCGTAAGTCCGTCGAGAACACAATCCCCGCATAGTGAATCTACAGTGATCACATGATAGGCGTTATCTGTACTGTCATTTGGAACTCCCAGGTCGCCTGAAAGCCGGACCAGGGACGGATCTAACACGCGTTCACTCCTTTCCGTTTCCACACCGAGGAATCCGCCATAGATGGTTACGCTATCTCTCAGGTGATAACTGGCATTGCGATCAACCGTAGCAGAAGGATAATAATCCCCTTCTGCAATCCATACTTCCCGTATATTATTATAATAGTCCACGGCTGTCAATGCATCCTGCAGATCATTGAATGCATTGGCCCATGAAGTTCCATTATTCAGGCCAACGGCATCTTTATCAACATACACCTGCGGGCTCGGGAACGGGCATGGACCGGTGAGTATAACCTGCGTAATGACCGTACTATCGCATCCGGTGGAAGCCGAAAGACTGTCTGTATAAAATCCTTCCTGGGTCTGATACGCGCCAGACAGGAAGACACTGTCTTCGTTGCACATGGTATACGTTATGGAATCAAGAAATACAGGCAACACATGCAATGGTATAGAATCCCTGTCCGTACATCCAAATACGTCGTACCCCGTGACATAATATTTTGTATCCATCACGGGGGTTGCCCTGGGATTGTATACATCAAATAGATTTAAAGTATTACTGGAATCCCAAACAAAATCATTAGCTCCGATGGCATCCAGGATAACATAATCGCCGAAGCAAACATTAAGGCTATCCCCGGCATCCACCACCGGTCTCGGATGTATAGACAAAGGTTGAGACAAAAGATGAACACTGGTATCCCTCAGATCAGTAAACCGGAGAAATACATGATTTGAAATCAGGTTCGTATCCAGGTAAAGCGAAAAGCTATCGGCGGTGGTAGAGGCAGCAAGCGTAAAATACATTTCTCCACTATCCAACGACATCTCCAGTAGCACCGTATCGGTGGTTACCTTGGCCCACCGGATGATGAGAGTATCCATGGCGCACAAATCATGTCCGGCCGGCGAAAGAAGATCGATATGCCGGACAGGAATAATATAAATGGAATCTTCTGCATGGGTTTTCATGGGCTCCCGGTTGCCAACACTGTCAGTGGCAATGATGGCAAAACCATAATCAAATCCCGGTTCTGCTTCATAGAGATAAGAGGTATCCTCAATCTGGTCTTCCACTAAAATAAAAGGCCCGTGATCCCTGGAAACGAAAAGATCAAAATCACTCACCCCAACTCCGCCCGGATCGTCCGTTGCAGACCAGGTCAGGAGTACATTATTATTTTCAGACGAATCTTCAACTTCATTCAAATGACTTACCGGGGCCACAGCATCGAGCTTATTCCCCCAGGTATTCGTGTAGATCGGATCATTGACATCAAAAATAATTTTAGCTTTTGCAGAAATAGAATCTCCGGTCATTGTCGTTGTCTTCGGCAGGATGGAGAAATGAATAAATCCTTCCCCATTGCCGGAAGTGGTATCATTAATGGGCAAGAATCCTTTTTGCGGATCTACAGGCAATTGCCCAGTAGCTGGATCTATGGATTCAAACAACCAGAAGTATTCATTGGTATTAATATTGTATCCGGCGGTCACATCCACATAAAGATTCAGGCTGTCCCTGAGATCAAGACGTTTCTGATAATACGTACTGCCTTCCGGAATAGTAAATTGAAATGGTCCCCACCCAAAATCGCCAAGCTGAATCGAAAAAGGATTGACTTTAGGATCTACCGGCATGGTGACTTTCACCACCTGGGCGGGTGCGGTGGCATTATCCGGATCATTTTCAAAGAGGATGCTGTAATTCATCCTGTCCTTTGCCGCTACCCAGTGGGAGGGATGTATGCCCAGCGGACCGGTGATGTCATTTGGATCGGCGGCGCAGGTGATCGCTGAAAAAGCAAAGTACTGCCGGTGCTTTTTCGTGCATCCATGCGAATCGGAAGTTTGAAAATCCAGGTACTTTGGTCCATTGCCAAAAGTGCTCAGAGAGACCCGTTTCGCAAATGCTCCTGAACTTCCATTGGTCGTATAGGGAGGCGATCCACCCGACGGTGTAGCGACAACAATGATGGAACTCAATCCGCATAAATAAAATTCACCTGACTGACTGCTGATATCCAGGTTAAGATCGGATTCCGGACCATTGACGGTGATCTGGGCTGAACCGGTGCAATTGTTGGCATCTGTCACTGTCACCTTGTACGTACCAGCACCCAATTTATCTATCGATTGATTATGCGTACCATTAATCCCATTACTCCATGAATAATATTTTAATGGATAGGTGGCATTTTGGACACTGATTACTGATACTTTGCCGTTATTATCGCCATGGCATTTTACATCTTTCTTGGCGAGCGTGATTTGTGCCATACCGGAGTTCATCACCAAACCCCAAACTAAAATGATGAATGTCGTTCTAAACCGTCTCATGTCAGTTTGATTTAGGTTTTTCCGGTACATCATATTGCATCGACTTATACTGGGTGGTATGCTGTATCCTGTTCAAATCGGCGAATAATTCCTTATTGTCTTTAGCCACCCCATTGGCATACATGGTGGAAATGGCTTTCATCCCTTCATTTTTTGAAAAATAATACATCACCTTTCGTGCAGCCTCGTCAGGCAGCGAGAGGGTTTGTACATAAGACCGTAAAGCGTCTTGCATGGCTTGTAATTCTGCTGTGGTTTTTGGCTGCGTCATCCGGTTACGGAACATCATTTTTTCCTGCATCTGTTCTTTTCCATCTTCACTGGTGCCCCATTCCTCCGCCATATCGTAAAGACAGGCCTCCGTAATGGTTTGATGATCCGTGCCGCAAGACTGAAGCAGCGCCATTGCTGCTCCGGTAACAGGACTGAGGGCATGATCATCGATGAGGCTTTCCGCCATTTCGGGTGTCAGGACCGCCATCAGGCCCATGACATCCTGGTACATGGCGTTTTGTTTGGTTTCAAACGGATACCATTTTCCTTCCATTTGTTTCGCCAAAAAACTCATCTGAATATTGTTGCCATTTTCGGAATAATAATATTGTATGCAAGCCATCTCCACATGGTCCAGTTCACCATAAAAAATGGCTTGCGGATGGATGCTTACCTGATTCATTTTGGATTGCCAATCCGTGTACACTTCGTCAATGTGGGAAGGATAGTTGTTTTGGAAAAAAAGATTTTTATATGCCCCAATATTTTCCGGATAATTATAAGCGTAGAAAAGTGCCTGAAGAGATTGACTATTATTCTTCCAGTCTGAAAAAGGATCGCCCACAACATCGACATGATGGATATGCAGGATCACCCCGTCCGTGAATTGAATGGTAAATCCGCCTGCGGCCCAACAGGAATGGGAACTGATCCCAAACACAAAACACAATAAACAGAATATCTTTTTTCTCATCTGATTAAAAGCTAGGAAGAGTTAAGATCGGTGTAGGTCCGTATGTAAACGGGTCCAGAATATTGTATTTGCCTTGCAAATCAACGACAGTATTATTCGGATTGAAATACCAGACTTTTAATCCCCCCTCCAGGACCAATGGTTCAATCGACGCCGTTACGCTGATAAGCTTGGTTGTCAAATCCACATCGGGATCCAAACCAATTTTAATGCCGCCAAAGACAGAACCAGTGATGCCAAATATATCATCGGGAAGAAGTAGTCCGAGCTGCGTTCCAACTCCTAATTTAAATTCAGTAGTAAAATTGAAGAGATTAGATTCCCATTTCGCCGGTACGGCTTTCGATTCATCCAGCGTAAAGTTCATCACAGCCTTAGCAGTGCCGCTCAATTCTATATAAGTACTCCACACCAGGACCGGATTGGGCACGGAAGAATAAGGTGGCGGAAAACAAATTTTTCCTGAGAGAGTTGCACCGAGTTCTCCCTCTGCGGTATATATATATCCTCTTTGGGGTGAATCTTTTTTGTTCACCGGAGCTGCTTTCAGGGAAATATTTATACCTGGTAATGGAGGTGCAGGAGGCAGACAGGCGGAAGCGGCCTGAAAGTCCATAAAGGAATGGCCTTTGGTAAGTTCCGCTGAAGGTTTCACAAATTCTGTGATGGCTGTGACGACAGTTTTAAAAAATTGGGGTATTCCTCCAAGGGATATTTCACCCGCACCTTCGCGCGAGACATATACCGTTTTTTGACCGGCTGTAATGGTCAGCGAGGAAGGTTCGCCCTGATTATTGACCCACTCGGCATCATTCGGATTGGGTGGCAGAACAGTACTTCCTGTCCAGTCGGGCTGATCCTCATTGAATGTCTCTCCGCTATTGGGAATAGCTTTCAGGCGCACCGCATTGATACCCACCAGATGCAGGGTATCACCCGTGGAGGCGATGCGTGTTGGATTAGTTTCATCTATAGCCATTACGTCTTTCACTCCGACATTGATTCTGAATGGCCCGGTAGCAGAACATGAAGGATTGTCTTTATCCTTAACCTTAATCGTTACTTCACCAACTTGATTACAATGACCAACAACCCCTGTAATGGAATCAATCCGACACCCATGTGAGTCTCCATCAATACTCCATCTGTACATCACCCCCGCCTCCTTTGAAGTCAGGTGTGCATGAGCCTGTACATCCTCGCTGTCAGGCTCGGTATACGTTGGTGTTAAGACAACACCTCCGGTGGAAACGGTTACTTTTACCTGGTCCACCACTTTGTTTGAAAAATTAGGACCCACGGCAGTTAGCGTATATATCGTCGTTTTATCCGGATGAGCCATCGGTTGTTTATCTGTTGTACTGCTCAGCCCGGCAGCCGGCGACCAATTATAACAATAGTCATTTGGTGCGGAAGCAAGTCCAAGCATTGCCCCGGCAGTTTGACATGTAGTGACATCAGGACCAGCCCATTCCTGCGCCCTCAATGAAAAATGGATGAGGAGACCAGCGAAGAGCCAAATCAGTTTCACACCTGTAAATCCTTTCATTTTTTTAGTCATTATTAGGAGTGAGGGTAAACGTAGGATGAGGCCGTGACCAGGCAAATATTTCAATTACATTTCCGGCTTTGGGAGGAAGTATACCTGGCGGACCAAATGCACCTTCGACAGGAATCTCAATCAGCGGGTAAGTATTGCCGGAAATCAGATCCTCATATGTCCTGGCCAGTTCATTTCCCCATGGTGCTTCAAACCGGAAGGATTTATTAACCAGGTCATGGTCACCGGAGTTTTGGAAATAAACCGTGATTTTCATCGGCACGTTTCGTTTGCTTACTTCGCCCGGATAATCCATGGTCACCTGCAGATCCGGCTCTTCTCCGCCTTGTATCACTTCAAATCCATCTATCAGCTCGGCCAGTTTGCCATCCCACCTCTCGGCGCGCACCGTATACATTCCCGGATCGACCCCATCCAGATTGAATGTCGCATAAGCTTTGTAAGAATTAATATCAGTGATGCTGGTGGCTTCAATCAGGTTGAAATCAGTCCGCTCAATCGAGTAGGTATAATCCGGATGAGACAGGAATAATTTAATCTTATACTTCCCGTCTCCGGGAATATTAATATCTGTTCCTCCACTTTCCAGAAGACCATCGGCACCTGTATCCCCGAAAGTAAACCCGGCATCGTGATTTCCAATAAATCTAAAACCTCCGGCGATCATGTCCGATTGAATATACCAGTAGCGCCCCTCAATGTCATAGGTCATCTCGTCCAGTGAGCCATTCTTTACAGCTGAACCGGTAATATCCCAGTTGGCCAGTAACAGGGAATAAGTGGATGAATTGAGATCCACACTGAGCTTGTAGTATCCTGATTGCATCACGATGATGGTATCTCCATTCAATTCGAGCGAACCATCTCCACCCGTGTCACCATAAATGGTTGTCCAATCCGGAGAAGTGGTCAGCAGGAAATAATTCGTGTCCTCAGGGAAATACAGGTATCCTTCATACACGCCATTGGAATTGGACGAAGTCAATATGGTACTTCCATCTGCAGGATTCCATCCCTGGTAAGAACCTGGAACGTAGATTTTAGGATAATTCGGATTTCCCGCATTCGCAGGTACGACATACGAAGTATCCCGGACGAGATAAACTTTGCGCATGGTATCCATCTGAGTGCCGACCAATTGGATCGTTGTTTGACCAATATTGGACCCTCTATTCGGTGAAACGGACAATAATTCAAAATCAACCACCTTGGCCAAAATAGTTATCTGCTGGCCGGATGCGCTGGCTGTTTGCCCTTTCAGCATGATGTAATAATCCCCGGCCTGCAATCCCTGATACAGGAGCTCCTGATCCTGTTGGAAAGGATATAAATTTTTCTGATCAAAATCAGACAAAGTCGGTACTGCACCATATTTCAAATACAACTCTGTATAAAGACCAGTACTGTCCCCATCCACGGTAATGCGCAGGTTCTGTCCCTGGTAAGCCAATGGGATCTCGAGTCTGAAATAATTTTCTCTTCCATTATACAGGCTGTCGACGGTAAGGCTGTCCAGGAAGAGCTGTTTGATGGCCACATTCATCAGGTCGATAGACGAGCCGATGTTATTGGTGTCATTACTTTCTACGATGTTATCACGTGCATCCGTCTGCACCAGGGCATGATAATCGCCGTTCTTCACCCCGGAAACAGGAGCCGTGATCGATCGTGGAATGGATCCACCCGGCGGGATATACAGATTTTGATCAATCAATCCAAACAACTGATCATCGACGTCCAGCAAATTATCTTCTGACAAATAGACGATTTCGCGCATCAAACCATTCGTTGGATTGGAACCGTTGTTCAACGTATTCCAGCTGATAGAAACCGTATTACCGGCGAAGGTGCTGTCCGGCACCAGGATATTAGCTACGACCAGGTCCGAAGGCGGAGGAGGAGTGAAAGAGATACTTCGGGATATCTGGTTATTATTTTCGCCGAGGTATTCATAGATAGCATTATCGGCATCCGTCTTCAGGATCAGGATGTAATTGCCTTGCGTCTGACTGGTCACAAATACATCTATCGTATCCAAAAGATCATTGCCGGCCGCCAGGTTGGCTGTCGAATGATTGATATTCGCCAGGAGCACATCGCCTTGCGAAATGATATTATCTGTGGAGAGATAAATTTTATCGGCCCAGTTTTGAGCTGTGGCATTCCCGCCATTGTGAATAGACCAAATGATGGTAAACATTTGCCCGGAGAAAGCTGTAGTGGGAGCACTGAAGAGAACCGGTGTCAAATCCGGAGATGGAGACAAGATGATATTGATGGGCGAAGCCACATGATTTAATCGACGCGTGTTGTAATTGTCCAGGGAATCAATATCCTTATTGATATTATGATAATCCGTCACGGCCAGGAGGTAGTAATTGCCGGAAAGCCCATTTGGAATCTGAACGTTTGCAGATTTGGTGTAACTCGCACCCGGAACCAAACCTCCGGCACCAGCAGCCGTTTCAAAAAACCGAAGATCAAGGTCCTTATCCAATATCGAATCTACGGAGAGGTAAAGCGCATCCTGCCAACCTGCTGTAGAGGCCGCTGATGCACTATTGTTTTTAACTTTCCATGTTACGGTCAGGGTAGTGCCGGAATTGACAACAGAGGCGGAAGTGATCACGGTGTCCATATGGAGATCTACCGGAGGAGCCGGCTTGATAAAGAAAGGATCACTCCGCTGAATATTATTGTTTTCTCCCAGATATTCATAGACGTTATTTGCCGCATCAGTTTTGATGTAGACATAATACACGTTGCTGGTTTGTTGTGTGGATACGGGCAATGTAGGTGTGTATGCCAAGCTGTCACCTATCCCAAGGGCCGGTATTCCGATCAACCTGCCCAGCACCTTGTTGGAGATTGGATTCCAGGTAGGGCTGAAAGACAGGTAAAGGCTGTCGATCGATGTACTGCCGGCAGCGGCGGTGCCGACATTCGCCGCTTCAAAATTGAGTGTGAACAAATCACCGGCTGTAATCGTATCCGGAATGACGATTTTCCTTGCCACGAGATCCGGATAGGGAGGAAGATTGATAATCATGGCTCCTGAAGAAGACCCTGTATTATTTGCTTCCTGGTCATTCTCAAATATCGTGTTGGTCGCATCTGCCACCACATGGAAATACCACATTCCGGAAATACCATTCGGTATCGTCACCGATGTGCTTTGATTTAAGGTATCACCGACGCCCTGGTAGCTGACACTGGTGGTCGTGGTTTTGACCAATGTAGCATTATTCACATTAAATACAGCCTGGTTAGAGATGTATATCTTGTTTATCCAATAACGGCTATATATTTTACCCGGGCCGTCATTGATGATCTGCCAGCTAAGATTCACATTTGTTCCGGCAGTCGCTGTATCCGGATGAACGATCCCGTTCACGCGCAGGTCGGGGTTGACCACGATAAAGGTTCCGGTTGACCTGACCGTATTGTTGGATTCAAAATTATATTCGAAGACCTGGTTCCCTTTATCCAGCTGTATATAGTAGTAGTAGGTCCCGGAAGTCCAGAGCGGCATGGTGTAGGCTAGGCTTTTCCCACTAGGATCTGAGACGGCTAAGGGACCGTAATTGTTCACCTGTCCAATAGTTGTCAGGAAGTTGACATTAAATACCGGGGCAGGTGAAATATATATTCGATCATACCACGAACTATTCGGCACGGTTGAACCGCCCTGGTTTTCTTCGGTGTAATTGAGTGTCGTGACCTGATTGTTATTTATGGTATCCGGAAATTGAAGATTATAGGCCACCAAATCCGGCGGAGGGGTGAGAATGACATCAATGGTATCGCTGATACCTACATTATTCGATTCTGCCGCATTTTCAAAAACCTCGCCGTTGAAGTCCGTCACCACGTAGACGTAGCGTTGTCCAAAATCCCCGACAGGTATGGTGACAGAGCTGTTGATCGTGTAGGAACTATCTACAGGCAAAGCGCCATTGTGTGTCAACGTGGTCAGATATACACCCGTGCCAAAGTTGAGCGGATCAGATCCGTAATAAACCCGGTCATGCCAGGTAGATACTGTCGTAGGTCCGGTACCAATATTTTTTATGACGGCTGTGATAGGGATGGTCTGGCCGGAGAAAGTCGTCGTTGGCGTGGTCACCGATATCACTTTAAGGTCCGGGGATGGAGAAAGATTGATCATCATGGTTCCCGGTGTGCGGTCCCAGTTGTTGTTGTTTTGCGATTCAATCAGATTATTCCATCGGTCCGCATAAACAAATACATAATAATTTCCAGTGTAGCCGTTGGGTATCGTGAATAATCCCGTATTCGTGTAAGCCACTCCGCTGTCCAGTGCTGTCAGATTCTGTACAGCTCCCAAATAGGTATCAAAACTTGTATTCAAGGTTGCATCGGTAGACAAGAAAACGGCATCCGACCATAGCTGGGACTGCGTTTTTCCCGGACCCAGATTTTTTACCTGCCATTCGATTTGAATGGTTTGGCCGCTGAAAGCAGTCGACGGAGCAATCACCGTATCGATGACGATGTCCGGAAGTTTTCTGACGCTGAATTGCTGTACCGGTCCGTTGACAGTCTGATCACAAACATTTTGTGCGGCAACCATCCAATTAAAGGTGGTACCATAGCTCAGGTCGGAATACAACGTATTGATTTGTGTGATATCGCTGACTTGCGGTTGTGATGGCTGGCTTTGACCATCCGGCCAGATATAGATGTCATAGCGAGTGGCATGAGGAGCCGGCGCCCAGGACAATGAAACTGTTTTTTCCAGGCCGGTCTCGCCGTTGGAAGGTATCATGTTGCTCACCGGGTCCACCAGTGCTGGAATATGCTCTACTTCAATATTCCATAGCGTGTCATTCGAAGGATTAAGGTCCGTGTTCAAATCCGTATATAACTGAAATGCATAGGTACCTACCTGGCTCAAATCTTCGGAAGTACTAAAGGTGTAGTCTGCAGTTCCGCCTGGAGTGACGGTCAGTCCGCCTACATTTTCCACGTGCCATCCGGATCCATTAAATGAATAGGCCACATCAAATCCGGTCTCCGTGCTGGCTCCATAATTCTGAATGCGGATCGTTACATCTTCAGCATTACTCAGGCCGCAATAGGTCATAGGGGCTACCAATAATTTAGTTCCGATATCATGCGGCAGTAAGGTAAATTCCACAGCCCCGATATCAGGCGTAGAACCATCTCGTACTGTTCCATTGATATCTGTGGTCACACTGGCCACCGGCGTTGCATGGCCATCGCACATGGCCTGGAATATATCGGGATTATCATCGGCAAAAAGAGGCTCGGCACTGACACTATGCTGATTTTGCGGATTCCCGGCCTGCAGTGCCGTAAGATCAGTATAATAACTGTTACCATAATAGGTCAGATTGGTTCCGGTGGTGTATAGATCGCAATAGTCCATTGTATTGGAGGAAAATCCCGAAGTCCAGCTATTACTTATAGTCAGTCCTCCGGCGGAATTGGAAAAAATACAATTCCGGATATTAATATGTTGATACGATTGGTAATCATTGAAGGCGACGGAATTTGCATTCTCTATCCGGATGGTGTTATAATAAAAATTATTGTAATTGCCGAGGCTATGATAAATTCCGCTTGATGGGTAAGGCCAGCTCTTGATCAACACATAGTTATTGGCGATTACAGCCGGGGTGGCGACTGTACCCGAGACATAATGCATATACAAGCCATAATATCCTCCGGCATACATGCGTATGTCATTGTTGGAAATTTCCCTCGTATTGGAGGAGGCGGTGACCGCAATTCCTTGATGAGGATATTCAGTACTCAGCACTGTATTGCCTGAGATTTTCAACCCATCGTCGTTATAGGTATCAATGGATCGGTAACGGGCATTGATGAGATCATTATTGGTGATGGTCACTTCCTTTTCCAGGTTGCCGCTACTGCCTTGCAGCAGAATACCCGTATCCCCGTGTTCAAAGCGGTTATGATCAATGGTCACCGTGTCTTCTGTGGTTGTATTGCTATAGATGAGCTGATGGGATCCGCTGACATAAGTGATCGCCACGCCGAGAAACCGGTTATGATTGATATTGATATTACTCGAGCCATTGGCTAATTCCAAAATGCGTCCTTGTGTAGACGATAAGGTCAGGTGTCTGAATTCAATATTGTGGGCATCGGACAATAAGACAGTATAATTATTGAAGGGATGATAAAAATCCCGTTTGATATCCACCAGGTTGCTGTCCCCGGATTCCGATTCAAATACAACGTGATCCGCATAACTGGATCGTGGAAAATTATTAATTTTAAACTGGGTGGAATACGTTCCATTCCGGATCTCAAAATTCACATTTCCAAGTATACCCCCATATTGCAATGCATCTTCCAATTCAGAAAACAGGTTAAAATCAGGCAGTACGCCCCCAACTGTATACGTTCCGTTCATTGCCGGATATACATGCTCTATCATGAGGGTGTCATTGATGTGCGTACTATCCGGCACCCCATTGGGGTCTTCACTCCAGAAAATCATGGTATGGCCAGTATGCTCCGGGAAATTATAATATCCCACAATGACGGTATCGCAGATGGCTGAATTCAGGGATCCGGTCCAATGATATACAGGTTGTTCAATTCCGTTGATCACCCATCGTACATCTGCACTGGTCAGCAGATTGTAACCATAATTTTTAACTGTAACTGTCACGGGTCGGGAACCTGAAGCGAAAGGAGCCACTGGCCCGATATAACTGAATATCCCGGCATCATTGGCAATCGAAGGATCAAATTCATCCGCACCGACATCCGGTGGATTATTTCTTAAGTCCCCTTCGATGTCTGTGGTAATGGAAGCAATCGTAACTCCGGCACCATTGAGCAGGATATTACTGATGTGCAGATTTGACTCTGACATGTATTGCGGGTTGAGGGAAAGAGAATGATTATCCTGACCGGTGGCCGATTGCCATGCACTAAGATCCGCAATGCCTCCCCCATTCCACTGGCCAAAACCTGCTGTCCCATAAATATCATTGTAATCACTATTGAACACCGCCTGATTGTTTCCATAAATCGCCTGTCCGGCACCTGAATTCATGATAACATTGTTGGCGATATAGAGCGATGAATCACTGTGGAAATACAATGCAGTGGAGGGCGAATTGGACTTGACATTAATATTGTTAAATATAAAATCGTAATACCTTGAATTATCGATGACGATGCCATTGATACCAAAAGAAGGCAGTGCACTGAAAAAATTATTGGCGACTGTAGCCCGTGCGCCATTCGAAGCGTAACAGGTTTCGATGTCAAGCATATGAGCACCGAGGATGCCCTGTACATCATTTTGGATGATTTGATTATCCCCATGACAATATTCAAGATAGATTCCGGTGTAACTGGACTGCCCGCCACTTTGAAAAATATTATGCCGTATCCGGATAGCGGATTCCGAAGAAGCGTAAATTCCCTGATAATAATTGTGATCGAGAAAATTATTTTCAATTCTCGTATGGGTTGCAGCCCCATTGCCAACAAGGTAGAATCCCATAGATCCGTATTGGATCAGATTGTTTTCAAAAACATTGGCGGTATCCAGCGATGATGAAGAAATGATAACACCATCACTGAAACTCGAAGAAGCTCCATTATAGCCTATGATTCTGTCATTCAAAAACTGGTTACAATTTGCCCCGTTATTATAACTGATCACATTGCGGTAGGCAGGATTGACACTTTGTAAAGTGAGATGCTGGAATATCACCCCATCCGTCCCGTCCAGGGAAACAATATTGTCATCAATTCCCAAATTGTTGATGATAACATTTGAACTGTCTCCCGTTTCCGACTGAAAGATGACCGGTCGGTCACAATCCGAACCGGGATATTCTACCAGGTTGATCGTCTCGAGGTAGGTTCCGGTCCTGATATTAAATGTAACAGGTCCTACAGCGCCTCCGGTATTCAAATGATAGGTAGCTATGCTGATGGAATCAAAATCAGGATTCACGCCTCCAATCGTATACGTCCCCATGAGTCCCGGGTAAAGATTATTCGCTACCAGGGTATCATTGGAGGCCAGACCATCGGTAAATCCATTGGGCAGGCTCACCCAAACTTTGATCTGGTGATATTGGTACGGAGCAAAATCATAAGTACCAATATCCAGTGAATCGTAAGTACCTGCTGAAGGCAATAACCCGGTCCACATATAGGTCGACTGAGGATTCCCATCCACTTCCCAGTCCACCTGCATGGTAGTAAGTGTGTCTTGTCCGTTGTTGACAAATTTGATAAAGACGGTGTTCACCCCGGATGGAAATGGTTCTTTGGGATAATTAATAGATAATAGTCCGACATCATTTGTCGCAAGGAATATTTCATCACATCCTATATCGGGAGTCAGCGTATCCCGAAGGTCACCTTCAATATCCGTCAGCACACCGGGAACTGGAGTTCCCACCTCGTTCAAGGCAGCACTCGTAATGGCATAACCATCCGCTGACACGTACATCGGATCAGTGGATACACTGCTGGTATCAAAATCAGTAGCCTGCCAGGCTGGCAAATCCGTATATCCTGTTCCACCGTAAGATACCAATGTACTTCCCGTGGTAAATAAATCATTATAGTCGCAGGTCAAAGGCCCTTCAATTCCATTAAAGGCCAGGGTAAGACCACCGACCCGGTTGTCAAAAATGTTATTCTTTATGTCAAAGTTTGTGCCGTATACACGATTGAAACAGGAATTGGTAGCATCCCCTCCGGTCATACGAACCGTGTTGTAATACGTATTGATATACTCAAAATAGGTCTCCTGGATGCCCACACCATAATTTCCGCTGCCCATCACAACAAAATTATTGGCCAGTAGAAATCGGTGTGAGGTATTGCCACGGCAATAATTTACGAGAATACCGATGCCTCTTTTCCCGGTCATCAGTACCTGGTTTGCCGTCACCTTCGTATCAAGATCACAACTCGTCACGACAATGCCATAAAAATAATTGCCCGTATTACCAACGGAAATAATATTTCCGGATAATACCGGGGCACTCAGCTGATTAAATTGAACGGCATTATAATACGCGTTCTGCAATTGGTTATCCACAACCACGCTTCCGGTAGTCTGGCCATCGCCGGCCCAGTAAATATTATACGAACCTTTCGTAATGGTGTTATCAATAAACTGATTGCCGTTATTTCCACCACTGTTACTGTAGACAGTGGCTTGCGTGGTTGAACTGGAGGTTGTTGTTACTCCATCAATATGACATCCGATAAAAGCATTGCACATGGCGTTGTTTTCAAATTCAACGGCATGGTAATTGGACACGACCGTGCGTATGGTGAGGTTCCTGAACTCTACTCCGTCCGCGCCATTCAACAATAGCGTGGTGGCCATCAGTCCCATATTATCCCATATCAGATCGCCTGCATTTCCGGTTTCAGATTCAAATATGATTGGTGTACCACAGGTCATGCCGAGCGTTTGCGGCACGGTGAAGTTCATATGATACGTACCACTGCGCATTTGGAAATGCACAGAATCCAAAACTCCCCCCAGGGACAAAGCGGTGAGTGCGGCAGTCAGATCCGCAAAGTCAGGAGCGGTACCAGCAATGGTCAGCGTATCTGAAACCGCCGCATACCTGGAAGCGGTAGTCAGTGTATCATTACTATTATAATAATCCACCAAACCATTGGGCAATGCAGTCCAGGATTTGAAAACGTAAGGCGTACTCAAATCAAAATCCACCATACCTAATATCACCGTATCCTGCTGCAGCGTGGGCAGAGAACCGGAATACGCATACGGGGTCTGATCGATGGCATTAAGCTGCCAGTGTACGTCCATCGATGTTAGTGTATTCCCGCCATAATTTCTGATTACCGCCTTCACCGGTTGCATTCCCCTGGCGAAAGGCATCTCCGGAAGGATGGCAAAGACGCCCGCATCATTATCATTGGCACCGATTTCATCAGCCCCAATGTCAGGTGTATTCGCGTTCCTCGGGTTATTATCTATATCTACAGTAATCCCGGCCACGGGAATTCCAGCGCCATCCAGCGTATCCGCCAAAACATGAAGATCAGTAGCAGAAACAAACTGGGGTGTAATACTCATCGAATTAGAATCAAAATGAGTTCCGGTCTGCCACTCCAGGAAGGTGGGATACAAGGTGTCGTGCCAATATCCAAGGTTACCGGATAAAGAAAGTAAATCGTTGTAATCAATATCGACATGCGGGGTCCAGGAAAAAGACCCAAAAGCCTGTCCGGTATTGGACACGAATATATTATTCAGCACCGTTATGGTATCCCCTCCTGTCAATTCAAAGGCCGGTCCGCTGCCCGTCATATTGCAGGAATTAAAAGCTACCGTGGTGGTCTCTGAATTCCAAACCCTGATTCCGCCACCAGTCCCTGCGGATTTAACCATATTATTGAATACGCGGGCTGTTCCCAGGTGGGTACTGAAATTCATGCTATTGAGGAACATGCCATCCCCACTATTATCGAGCGTGATGGTATTCCCTGAAATTTCAGTGATCATATCTGAAGAAGAAAGATCAATTCCCTTAAAGGAAGTATAGGTGGTATTCGTAGAAATGGTATTGTTTTGAATGTACAGACCCGTAATGAAAGCCAGGCTCATGCAGGTGTATTTCTGGTTGACAAAAGTGTTGTTTTCTATATGAATTTCATGATCCCAATTACCGCAATTGTAGAGATAGATGGCTTGTTGTCCCTTATAAAAATAATTATGGTCCAGGGTGATGTATTCATTGGTTGGACTGCCATAACAAAGGGATTTGAATCCCACACCGGAACTGCCGAATTCATAAGCTTCGAGGTAGCAGTGAGATACCATGATATGTTTCGAATTATACCGCACCTCAATATCATCTGCCCAGGTAGAGGCCAGGGATTTGAATCCCAGGTATCGGATAGTAACATAATCAGTCCCTTTCAGCATGAAGACAGCGGGATGATCCCCGATTGTTGCAGCATGTTGAATGGTGACAGCACTGCTATCCAGACTCTCAGATTCAAAAGTGATCGTATTCACTGCTGAAACGGTTGGGATCGAATCCACTTCTACATATTCATTGTAGACTCCATCGCGGATTCTAAAGGTCACCGGGCCACAAGTGAAATAACGGTTCAAATCTTTTACAGCATCCCCGATAGTTGCAAAATCAGGTGTAGTCCCTCCTATGGTATAGATGCCATTTAAAGGAAGGCGGAATCGCGTCGCGAGTGTGTCATTTTGATTTTGCAAATCAGTCATTCCATTGGGCATACTGGTCCAAATCCGCAAACTGTCCGCTTGTCCTGTAAAGGTGTGGTTACTCAGGATGACATGCGCTGTATCTCCTTCAGGCAACAAGGTTAATGACAATAAAGTATCTGGCTGAGGCACGCCATTGAGTTCCCATTGGATCGTCACTTGCTGCAGTGTGTCGGCTCCCAGGTTAGCCAGCACAATTTCAATATTTTGCTCACTTTCACATATTATCAATGGAGACAATAAGGCTGTGATCGCCGCATCCGTGGCCACCGGAACAAATTCATCAGCACCTATATCCGGGTGTACCGGGTCCCGGGGCTCACCATCAAAATCAAGAGCAGGAAAATAAGCCGGCGATCCTGTTCCATTAAGGAAAGAGTTGGCCACATGCAAATCGGTCGAAGAGACAAATAATGGGTTCGAGTTAAAAGAGTGTTCATCATATCCCGTCGCCAGTTGCCAGGTCGCCAGGCTGGGAATAGTAGTATTGGTTTGACCGAACAGGCTACCGGTTACATACAAATCATTGTAGTCGATATCGGACAAGGTCAGGTTCAGGGCGTAGATCGTTGTGCCTCCTCCAAAGTTGGCGAAAATATTATTATAAACGGTATCCCGTTGTGCATAATTTCCAAAGAAAGCATTATGGCCGGAGATAGCAGTTGATATCCTAACCGTATTGTCGTATACGGCCATGCGGTCACTATTGTCAATGGAGATACCCGCAAAACAACTGGTACCCGGTATATTGATCATATTGTTATACACCTTCGAATGAAACCCGGTGGGCGCATCGATATTCGATAATTGCACTCCATAACTTCCGGCAGACAAATAGATCGAATTGTCATAGATGGAAACCGTATCCATATCCGTATCGACCTGAATGGCCCCGGCTCCTGTTTTGGCCGACTGGAAGATATTGCCGTGAATTTGAATTCCTGTTGTCAACTTAGCGTAGGCGCCGCGAGAATAAAAATCAAGGAATGTATTGTCTATTAATTTTATTCCGTCTGCCTGGTCGGTACTTCCGGGCGAAGGAATAAAATGGTAAAATCCTGCCGATCCATACCGTATCGTGTTATGATAAAAGGTATTGTACGTGTTTTTGGAATAGGAATAAATGCAGTAGTACTGATTGGAGGTGCTGGTCACATCCTTACCATTAATTGCGCAGTGCTGAATAATATTATCGAAGCATATGGTTTGCATTTCAATGACCCGGGCATAGGTCGAACCCAATGCATTTAGGGTAAGATGCTGCAGGAGGTAATTGTGGCCGTTATTAAAGCGGACGGTATAATTTGCGGTAGGTGATGTGGCGTTGAACTGAAGTATGACTGAAGAGCTGTCTCCATTCTCGGCCTGGAAAATAATTTGCTTTCCAAATGAACCATCAACGTGATTGAGGATGATTTGTTCATTGTACGTTCCTGGCCGGACATTAAAGGTCACCGTATCACAAATGCCAATACTCTGAAGATCGGCAATAGCATCAGCAAACGTGTTATAATCGGGATTAGTACCACCGATCGTATAATTACCATGGAGAGCGGCATGGATATAGGTCGTCATGGTATCATTTGCATGATTGCTGTCTTCCGTTCCATTAGGCAGGCTCGTCCATGCTTTTAATTCATAATTTTGACCCACTACCAGGTTTTGTGAATCCAGGTTGACCAGGTAAGTGTCATTGCCAACAGGCATGGAATAATATGCCATGACGGAATCCTGTAGTACGCCATCCCATGTCCAGTTGACCTGAACGGAATCGATCCCCTGAAGGCCGAAATTTTGAATGGAAAGCTGCATGAGATTGGGCCCTTCACAGAATTGGTTCTGATAGATATAGGAAACTCCCGCATCATATTCAGGACCGAAAGAAGGAGTAAACCGAACCACATCATTAGATCCCCTTCCTGCACATACCAATCCGTATTGGCATTTCTACCGGTCATCAAAATAAGCCTGGGTACCATTGGCATTTTCAATACCCTGGGTGGCATTATAACATGGAGTGTTGTATTCGGCCCAAGGCGTCGGTATGAATTTCAATGATATTAGATCCTTCAAACAATTTGACTTCGCCCCGGTAATATTGGCCGCACGATTTCGGGCAACAGAAAGTAGGCTACAAACCTTCTATCCGGAGCAGTACCAATAGTTTCATAACTAAAATTATTATACCCATACCCATTATAACAGCATTCATCATTGGTCGCCGCTATCCATCCCGGTGCAATGATATTATTCGGCCCCGCCGGATCGGGAATACTTCCCCCTTCGCAACATCCGTCCGTAGTCGGAGAAAAGGAAAGAAACCCCCTGAAATAGAGATAACAGTTGGAATACGTCGTGCCAAAAAAATCGAAATCGAATCCAATCGGAACATTGACTGCAGAATCGGTAGTTACGGTCACGTCAATTGGAGATTCAAATTCCAGGTTGTAGTCATTCGGTCTGTCCACCACATATACAAAGTTGGCCGGCATCGTAAAGGGTGTAAACGTAACTACATCCTCATCATCCTGCGATACGGTCCAATCCGTGTTGAAATTTCTGCCTGCCCAATAATACGCCTCAGTGCCATCCTGGTTCTCCAGGCCCTGCGTGGTGTTATTACAAGGGGTATCACCTTCGCTCCATTCCTGCGTATGCAATTCGATCTGATTCGTGGTTTCATAGAGCTTGACCTGCCCATAATAGGTCAGGTCGCAAACGTCCCTCAAATCAAAAGTGATGACCAGTCGCCGATAAGGTGCATCCCCAAATAATTCATAATGGATAGAATGTGAGTCCATATTGGTCCAGGCTACCGCTATCAAATTATTGAGTGGATCCGAATCCGGTATATCCTGACCACAACATCCACCACCGGGATAATCACCAAACGCCACAAACCCATCTGAACCTACCCAGCAATCCGTATACGTCTGCCCAAAGAAATCAAAATTAAATCCTATAGGAATCTGGTAAGAGTCATCTTCATTAAAATAAACGTAAGTCGGATCGTTGATTTCAATATTGTACGTACCATCATGTGTGACTGCATACGCTACCCCCGTTGAGGCCACCGGCGTAAAAGAAACGAAGTCATCATCACCATAATTGACATGCCACGTATCATCATAATTCCTGCCCGGAACGGTAATGGCCACGGTCCCATCAATATTTTCCAGTCCCTGTGTTGCTGTCCAACCCTGGCATTGATTCTGATCCCATTCCTCCGTGTGGATCTCTATCACGTTGGTGGTTTCAAAAAGTTTGACCTGGCCATAATAAGCTTCATCACACGGGTTAGCCAAATCGAATGTAATCACCAGCCGACGGAAAGGCGCCGTCCCAAATACCTCATACGTTCCGGAAGTATAATCCATATTGGACCAGGCCACCGCTATCAGGTTATTGACCGGATCCGGATCAGGCAATTCCTGACCACAGCAGTACCCATAACCCGGATCACTACCGAAGGTGATAAACCCATCTCCGCCTACAAAGCAACTCGAATAGCTGTTCCCGAAAAAAGTAAAATTAAACCCGATCGGAATTTCCGTTAC
The DNA here is from genome assembly GCA_963837505.1 of uncultured Saprospiraceae bacterium. GTDB lineage: Bacteria > Bacteroidota > Bacteroidia > Chitinophagales > Saprospiraceae > Opimibacter. Next base: position 147,322 of record CAWINN010000010.1, read on the forward strand.
CGCATCCTGTTCCAGATCAAAATCAATAGGAGAATCGAATTCCAGGTTATAGGTTCCGGTTTGGGAAAGGGTGTAGGATTGGCCATGCATGATGCCCGGACAAAGGCTTACCAGTACAAGGAACAGATAAGCCGGCCAGCTGGGGTTCTTAGGGTGAATAGCAATCATGGTTCTGGTCATCATTTGGGTCGAGACGCAAAAACGATATAAATATCAATCCCAAAATTCCAAATCCAGACCACCATGATCAATACTACATATGCTGTATTTTAAAAAGGGAAGGGGAACGTATTACCCCTCCTTTAAAGGTGGTGAAGTCGCAAAAAAAAGGAAAAGAGAATGAACCTATTATCCCACCTTTAAAGGTGGGGAAGGTGGAAAAGGCAAAATATCAGGAGCAAGGGTGAAAGGGTGAAAACGTCAGATTTTAACCGCATCGCGGTTTAATGTTGGTAGCCATTCGATGCATCCCTCTCCTGTACCCTCGCCGCATCGCGGCTGAACAGGCTGAAACAAAACAGGAATTGTTGCATTTTATATACCCGGAGAGCAGTTTTCCCGGAGGCAACATGATGATCCTGTTTTACCCTCAGTGAGAATAACGCAAATGCGTTATTTAATACGCCTCAATTAAAGGGTTAATTTGTATCCACGAAAAAGTTAGGATTTCTGAGAATAGGTATCTTGTATGATTAATCCACCCGTTGCGGCGAAAGCAATGACGCAAAAAAAACAGGAACACACCATCAGGGTGGCTCTAGTCGATGATAACAAGAGCACCATTCAGTCCCTGAATGAAGTCCTCACCTATCACGCGAAAACCGGCGTGGCTTTTATCGCCAGGTCCGGAGAAGAATTTCTGGAAAAAATAAAAACTATCCCCGCAGATCATTTCCCGGATGTCGTCATCATGGATGTCAACATGCCCGGCATGAATGGGATCGAGGCCGTACGGCAAGGCAAATTGCTGTATCCAGAAGTAAAATTTCTCATGCTCACGGTCTTTGACGATGAGGATACCTTATTTGATGCCATCCGGGCCGGTGCCAGCGGTTATCTGCTAAAAGATGAACGATCCAGTGTCATCCTGAGTCATATCGAAACGCTGATGGAAGACGGAAGTGCACCGATGAGTCCCCGGATTGCCCGGAAGACACTTGATCTTTTGGCTGCTTCCGCTAAACCTATACCCGGAACGCAGATCGTCGAATTGCGCGATCTGAGTTCCCGTGAAAAAGATGTCCTCTATTTATTGGTCGACGGTCTTGAATATCGCGACATCAGCGAACGACTGCACATCAGTCCCCATACAGTACGCAAACACATTTCGAACATCTACGAAAAACTCCACATTTCCTCAAAGGCACAAGCCATACGACTAATGCAAGGCACACTTACCGCTCCTCCTTCGACCATGACCGGTCGACATAAGATATTACTGGTGGATGATCACCAGATTATTCTGGACAGCCTCTCCATGATGATGAGCACCTTCCATGATATGGAAGTGGCGGGCAAAATCAATGATCCCCGCGAGGTCATCCATTTTCTGAAGCAGCATCCTGCTGATCTGATGATCACGGACATCAGCATGCCGCATCTCGATGGGCTTCAGCTGGCTGAAATCGTGCGTTCAGGATATCCGGAAATCAAAATTCTGATGCTCACCGTATCGGAATCTGAAGAGCAAGTGAAAGCCGCAGTCCGTATCGGGGTCGAGGGATATATTCTGAAAAAAGCCAACAAGGACGAACTCAGTACCGCTATCCGGACGATTATGAGCGGCAATCATTATTTCAGCCAGTCCCTCCAGGGATATATCTAGTTTTTATTTCGGAATGCCGTTGTTTTGGCAGCCTTGAGCGGAATGAAAATAGAAATGGCAGAACCCTTTCCCGGCGTATTACCGAAAGAAAGCTTACCTCTTAAACTATGAATGCGGGTCGTAATGTTTTTTAGACCCACCCCTGTGGCAATCGTCTCGGGGTCAAACCCTTTTCCATCATCTTCCACCTGGATCATCAATTCATCCGGGTGGAATTGCATCCGGATCAGGGCATGCCTGCACCCCGAATGCTTTATAATGTTATTGATCAATTCCATAGTCATGGCATAACATTGCAATTTAAGACCGACGTCAAGATTGTCATCATTTCCTTCTACCTCTAATTGAAAAGATATTTTTTGATTCTGGTTCAGATTTTGCACCAGCTGCCGGATGATTTCACTGAGGTTTTTCGTTTCCAGCTCCTTCGGCACCAGATTATGAGAAATAAACCTCACGTCTTCATAGATGTCACTCATCGTTTCCACCAGCCGGTCGATGACTTTTTTTTCATCTTCCGTTTTATCCGGGGTATTGATTGTTTCCAGCACCCATTTGGCTGCCGCTATTTTTGCATTGATATTGTCATGGAGTTCTATGGCCATTCTTTTTCTTTCAATATTCTGGCCTTCCGTCAGGGCCAACTGAATCTCCTGGTTCTTATGAAGTAACTCCAGGTTTTGAGCTACCAGCTTCTTATTCGTCTTGAAATAATAGAAAAGGAAAAGCACCCCGCCGGCCAGCAAGGCTAAAGCTATGTACAGATAAAGCTGAAGATTACGCGCTTTGAGTTGCTGTATCTCCAGATCTTTTTTCCCGGATTCATATTTTATTTCCAGTTCGTGATATTTGGATTGTACGTTAAACCGGGCCAGGCTGTCTTCGATCGTTTTCATTTGTTCCAGATGCAGCAAGGCATTTTTAAAATCGCCGGCTGATTTATAGGTATACGCTGCATTACTTTCCGCCCGGGCTTCCATTTCAATCCAGTGGGTCTGCCTGGCATAGTCCAGGCTCAGTAACCGGTATTTGATGGCTTCATCAAAATCCCCTTTCCCTTCATATACATCGGCCATATCTCCGTATACTGCAAAGATGACGGAGTCAAAATGATTTGCTTTCGAAATATCCAGGGCGAGATTGCGGTATTTTAAGGCATTCTCCTGATCTCCTAATCGAATATAACAACCTGCCAGGCAATGGGCATTGTCGGCTTTGATCATCAGGTTTTTTACTTCGGGAAGCAATTGCTCGACCTGCAGATAATAGCCCAATGCCTTTTTAATATCCTGGTGGCCAAAACTCGGATAGAAATAAGAGTCACCGTACCAGTCAATGATCCAGGCCAGGAAATTTTTGTTCGGCAGCTTTTCCGCAAGGGGACGAATTTGTTCTAATGTCTTTTTGCAATCTTCCACCAGCCCATTGTTACTGAGCACAAAGGCTTTCAATATGTAGGCATACGCCACAAAATCTGATTTGTCCCCATTCTTTTCCAATGACTCTATGGCCTGCGTATACTTTTCGAGTGCCTGCTGAAATTCACCTCTGCGGTCATGATATTTTCCCTGGGCCCGGAGATACAGACCTTCTGTTTTCTTCCAGGATGAAACTGCATTCAACCTCTTCAGGGAATCGATATACAACAGGGCGGTGCTATCCTGTTGATTGCTGTAAGCTTCAGCGAGGTAATTGTATTCATACGACAGCGCGGAATCCTTTTCTATCGATGCCGGCTGCTGGTGTATGGCTGCCAGTCTTGCTTTGGCCTCGTCAAGACCCTGAGCGCAGACTTGTTGAATTATTAAAATGCTGAGAAAGAAAACTGTAGTGGTTATTCGGGTGCGCATAAAAACAAAGGTAATCATTAGGCTAAGGAAGGACGAATAAGGAAGTCGCCAGGTAACCACTTAACCATCATTCACGAATGACGATTCACGAAACTCACGATTCACGAAACTCACGATTCATGCTTCGACCTGCTTATACTCAACCTTGTCCGACAGCTCAGCAACCGCGATTCACGACACTCCCTCTTTCCTCACCGGCTTCACTCTGAAAAAAGAACTCACTCTCAAACGCAACACACCTAATATCGCTTCCCGGATAATGCCCAAATGCATTTTGCTGACGCCATATTTTCGTTCGGCAAACATGATAGGTACTTCCTTCAGTTTGAATCCCAGTTTATACGCAAGATATTTCATGCCAATCTGAAAAGCATAACCGACAAATCTGACTCTGTCCAGATTAATATTTTCCAACACCTCTCTCCGGTAACAGACAAATCCCGCAGTGGGATCTTTGATGGGCATGCCGGTCACCAGTCGCGTATAAGCCGATGCTCCTTTAGAAAGGAACAACCTGTTTTTCGGCCAATTTTCTACTCCTCCGCCTTCTACATAGCGCGAACCAATCGCTACATCGGCCCCATCTTGTTCACAAGCCGCATATAGTCGTAACAGATCTTTCGGCGGATGGGAAAAATCGGCATCCATTTCAAAAAAATACTGGTAATCGCGCTCCAGGCCCCACTTGAATCCATAGATATAGGCGGTGCCAAGACCCATTTTTTTATCTCTTTCGATGAGGAAGATATGGGGGCCATAATGATCCATTCGCTCCCTGACGACATCTGCAGTACCATCGGGTGAACCGTCATCCATCACCAGGAGATGAAACTGCCCCTCCAATGCCATTACGGCATCGATCATGGGACCTATATTTTCCCTTTCCTTATAGGTGGGAATGATGACCAGCTTATCGGACAATGCGCTCTGCTTGAAGGGCAAATATAGCAGAAAAGCTCATGGGAGGCTGATGCTTCCGATGAAGCATTTCCATCCAAGGGAGGAGATGGAAGAACCGTGGGAAAGAAAAATAAGTAATCAGGAATAAGGAACAGAGAAATAAGAAGTAAATATCCACCTTAATCCAGGATTTTAAACTAAATACCCGCTATCCGGCAAACTATACTGCTCCGAAACGCACAGAAATGTGAGAGTCGTACCGCGCTCTTTTAACGCCGAAACCTGTAGCGAAGGCGTTGCGGCTATGGCAGGATTTTTTTTCATTTCGTTGCCTACCAACATTTAGCTGCAACGCGGCGAAAGCATTTCGAAATGCTATAGGAAGTCCCCTTCAGGGGATTTAGGGGCAGAGAAATCACGCCTCACGCCTCACGATTTCGAGAACCACATCCACTACCTCCGCCACATTCGGCTTTGAAAAATAATCGCCATCAGATCCATATGCCGGGCGATGCGCTTTGGCCGTCAGGCAACGTGGCTTTTCATCCAGGAAGAAATATCCGTTTTGAACTTCCATCACTTCCCGCATCATATAAGCTGTAGCGCCTCCCGGAACATCTTCGTCCAGGAATAAAATTTTATTGGTCTTGCGCAGCGAATGACTGATGATATGTTCCAGGTCAAAAGGTAACAAGGTCTGTACATCGATCAATTCCACCGACACATCAAAAGTATCCAGGATCGAAAGCGCTTCCTGGGCTATACGAACACACGAACCGTAAGTCACCAACGTAATATCGGTTCCTTCCTGCAAGATCTCCGGCATGCCCATCGGAACGGTAAACGTATCCAGGTTGTCCGGGCATTTTTCTTTCAATCGATAGCCATTCAGACACTCGATCACCAGTCCCGGCTCATTGCTTTGCATCAGGGTATTGTACATCCCTGCTGCCTGCACCATATTGCGTGGTACACAAATCTGCAATCCTCTCAGCGTACTCAGGAGCATGCCCATCGGAGATCCCGCATGCCATATACCTTCCAGGCGATGTCCACGGGTCCGAATAATCGCGGGGGCTGCTTGCTTGCCATTGGTGCGGTAACGCAAAGTGGCGAGATCATCAGACAGGGCAGTGATCCCGTAAATCAGGTAATCGAGATATTGAATTTCTGCAATAGGACGCAGTCCTCTCAACGCGAGCCCGATTGCCTGTCCCATAATAGTCCATTCACGAATGCCGGTATCCCACACTCGTTCCTTTCCATATTTTTCCTGCAAACCGGCAAAGCCCTGGTTCACATCTCCGATCTTGCCCACATCTTCTCCAAAAGCAACTACCCGTGGATCACGGGCCAGCAATTGATCAAAGAAATGATTGAGCACCTGGAAACCATTCATAACTTCAGAAGACGGACCGTAATGGGCTGCCACAACAGGCACTTCCAACACGCTTCCCTTTCCCTTTGCATACAGGTGAGTATTGAAATCCCGGCTGCCTTCCTCATTCCATTCTGCAATCCGGTTTTCCAGTTCATCAACCCGGGTTTGAAAAGAAGCGGCTAAAACAAATTTCAATTTCGAAGCCATAGCCAACACTTCAGAAAATACAACTTCCAGGCTGCTGTTAATTTCGGCTGAAACAGAAACCATGGCCTGCGCTTGTCTGACTTCTGGCGGCAACGCCTGGAAAATCGACAACAATTCTTGTTTCTTTTCCCTGACCGGTTGAATAAAAGCCGCCCATGCGCGCTGCTTGCACTCGCGGGTATACTGAATTGCATTCTGGCGAATTTCATCCAGGGCTTTTTGCGTGGTGATGCCGGCTTCCACCATCCACTGGCCCATCTTCAGGATGCAATCATTATCCGTTTCCCATTTCAGACGTTCCGGTGATTTATATCGTTCATGGCTACCGGAAGTAGAGTGCCCCGTAGGTTGTGTTACATCCTGAATGTGAAAAACTGCGGGGAGATGATTCTTGCGCACTTTTTGAATTCCTCTTTCATACATTTCACACAGGCCGGGATAGTCCCACCCTTTGGCTGTGTAGAGATAGAGACCTTCTCCGTTTTCATCAATGTGAAAACCTTCGAGCAGACGTGAGATACTTTGCTTCGCCGTTTGCAGGATCGTAGGAACGGAAATTCCATATCCGTCATCCCACACGGAAACCGCCATTGGGGCTTTGATCACGGTAGCGGCGTTAATAGCTTCCCAAAACACACCTTCCGAGGTACTGGCATCTCCGATAGCCACAAAGCAGACTTCATTTCCATCTTCGCTCATCTGCATTTCCCTTCCGAGATCGGCGTGATGACGATACCAGGTCGAAGCTTGTGCGAGACCGACTGCCCTGGCCATTTGACCACCGGTGGAAGAAACATCAGCGGAGACATTAAATCGATCATCCTGGGGTAGCCAGTGACCGTTCTCATCAATCAGCGCAGTAGCAAAATGACAATTCATTTGTCTTCCACCGGAGAAAGGATCATGCGCTGTATCGGCATATAACTGGGCAAAGAAATCCTCCACGGTGGATATTCCGGAGGCAAACATCCAGGTCTGATCGCGATAATAGCCCGAGCGCCAGTCGCCTTTTTTAAAATACCGGGCCAAAGCCACTTGTGGCACTTCTTTACCGTCCCCTACTATGCCAAATTTGGCTTTACCACTCATCACTTCTTTTCTTCCCAACAGGCTGGCTTCGCGGCTGACACAACAGATCCAGAAATCTGAAATGACTTCCCTGATGAATTCCTCTTCTTTCGAACTGGTTTTCTGCAGTTTGAGTTGGCTGATCGCGATATCTCTGAGCATGGGTTTAATTAAGTAAGCAGAAGTAAATGACTTATAATTCAATTATATCTGGCAACAAAGGTAGTTATTACGTGCTGAAGGGGAGGTGATACGGGGCTATAATGCCAGTGCCTGAAGGTATTTTATAGTACAGCCTCGGGAATCGCAGGGCAAACAGGTATAATTGGGAGACAGGCGAAAACCCGGTTTAGACGGCTGGTTTTCAAAGGATTCGTTAATACGTGCGCAATTCTTTGAAATTCAATATCTTTGCCCCTTAATAAAACAATTTAACACAATGAACAAAGGTATTGTCAAATTCTATAATGAGTCCAAAAGATTCGGATTCATTAAAGACGAGAGCACTGGAAAAGAGTACTTCGTACACGCCAGTGGTCTGACTGATAAAGTCAAAGAAAACGATGAAGTCACTTTTGACCTGATCGAGGGCAAGAAGGGACTCAATGCGGTGAATGTCAAAAGAGCCTAATTATACAGAGTTAATTTCTTTTGCAAAGTGAAATGAGTAAGCCTCGCTGAAAAGCGGGGCTTTTTTATTTTCACTTAACTCTTTTTTAAGAAACCTAATCGTAAGCCTGGCGTCATCCCCATAACCAACACACCCTGCCATGAAAAATCTGCTATTCTTCATTGCCCTTGCCCTTTCGATTTCCGCCTGTACCTCAACTGAAAAAATGATGGACAAAGGCGACTATGACAGCCTGATCTGGCTGACCACTAAGAAACTTTCCGGCAAAAAGAAAAAAGATGTCTACGTGAAAGCGCTGGAAGAAGGTTTTGAGAAACTCACCCGCCGGGACATGGCCCAGATCGAGGCCCTCAAAGCCTCCAATACTGCAGAAGACTGGGAAGACATCATCAACATCGCCAATGAAATCCAACATCGCCAGGATAAGATCGAACCCTTTCTTCCCTTAGTCAGCGAAACTGGATACCAGGCCAAATTTACTTTTGTCCATACCAACACTATCATCCCGGAAGCCAAAACGAATGCGGTATTACTATATGAAAAGCGATTGGAGGATCTCGTGGCCGCAGCCCGCAAGGGTAGTAAAAGCTCAGCCCGCGATGCCTACCAATTGATTGATCGCATTGATGCCTTGAGCCCGGATGATGCTTTTCCGGAGACCCGGGATGAGATGTGGAACCTGGGGATCAACAAGATCCTGGTTCGTATTGAAAACAACAGCGGCGCCCTGCTTCCCGCTTATTATGAAGAAGAATTGCTGTCTGTTGACTTCCGGAATGCAGGCGGCAACTGGGACCGTTTCTATACTGAAATCAATGAAGACACCCCGATCGACTATGAAGTCGTGCTGCACATCCAGGACATTGCTACCTCACCCGAAGGCCTGAAGGAGAATCAACACCATTATTCCCGCGAAGTCAAAGATGGCTGGGAATATATATTGGACGAACGAGGTAATGTGAAAAAGGATTCCCTGGGCAACGATGTCAAAAAAGATAAATTCACTACCGTAACCGCAACCGTGGTGGAAACAGTTCAAAGCAAAAATGCATTGATTCACGCCCGCATGGATATCACTAATGAACATTCCGGTTCCAGCGTATACTCTCAGCCCCTGGAAGTGGAAAATCATTTCGAGCACACCGCCAGAAATATATTCGGAGATGAAAGGGCACTGGACAATAATCAGAAAGACCGGGTGGAGCCTATCCCCTACCCTACGGACCTGGCCATGATCATGGATGCTTTCAAAGCGATGAAACCCAAATTTTTCAATGAAGTAAAACGATTCAATTATAGCCAGGAACCTGAATAATCTTACCCCACCTTAAAAGACGTGGAATAGGAACACCTTTAAACGGGAAGAACAAAATTGCAGTGATCAATGGTGGAATAACGGTGTATCCTTTGGTACGCCGTTTTTATTAAAATTTTTCGAAGGTCCGGGTCTGGATATGATTCCCCACCTGCAACGCCACAAAATAAATTCCGGGCAGTAAGGATGCTACATTGATCCTAAACGCATTCTCATTCCTGGTTTTGAACTGAAGAAGCCTGGTACCCTGCACCGAATAGATCGCAACGGTTCCGTTAACAGGTTGCGGATATTGAACAAAAATGAAATCATTAGCCGGATTCGGGGTGATGGTTATCAATTCCTGCTCCCATAATTCATGGACCGCGGTGATCCCGGTATAATAATATTGAGTGGAATCAGCGTTCACCCAGTCATTTTCCCAGGTTTGAAATACTTCAGTGGCACGATTCTGATCATCATCATTGATGATATTGTATTGATATACATTCGTCCAGATATTATTGAGGTAACTATCATAGACCAGGTGGGTTATATGATCGTACTGGTCAAACATATACCGGTATCTGTCCTGGTCCACCCATACATTTATCCCGACGGCTAACTGCTCCAGGATGTAGACGCGGTTGTGATGCGCATCAAAATCATAGAGATTGCGGTAGTCATCATTCCAGTCATTGAACATCCAGCGCTGGTAGATCAGGGTATCCAGGTCCTGGTTGACATCATATTTATATATGGAGCGCGCAACATCACTCCACACCACGTTCCAGTTTTGATAGAGACGCAGGGTGATGTGATCGCCGGCGTCATACGTATTGACCTGCCTGGTGCCATTGCTCCAATCCGTACCCAACCATACCTGGGAGATTCGGGTCAGGATGTTATGGTGACCGTCATAGGTGAACAATAACTGAAAACTATTGGACCAAACAGGATCGTTCCAGTTCTGGTAAGTGATGCTGATCTGATCCAGGTTCCCATCATAGCTGTACACGGTTTGCGTATTGTTTTTCCACTCTGTCCCATCCCACTGCTGCTGTAGTTCATTCAACACCTGATGCTGGTCATCATACGTGTAAATTGATCGATCCTGGTTGACCCATTGCCCCATGCTATCCCGTTCGATATAGATTTTACTGGTCACATTCTGATCGGCATCGTAGGTATACAGTGTCCTATCCATGAGGTTCCAGTTCATCGAAAGGGTGTCCCATCCCCAATGGTAAAAACTGTCCTGGAGAAAAATGTTCGATCGACCCTGTGGAAGGATAGGATCAGGGGCCTGCTGACTGAAGGCATTCAGGGCTGTCAAAGAGAATCCGAAAAAAAGGAGCGATGATTTCATATGATTGGGGATATGAATACCAAGTTAAGCAAGAATGTTGATTACACGAACAGGAGAACCCGGACGAACAGGTGGAGAATCCTTAATAGTATGAAAAACAAATACCCAGGAAAGCCGCATGTGCGTCTGCAATAGCGGATGAACCCTGATCATTGTAGAGCTGGCCGGGTGAATATTCAAAAGAAGGGGCAATGGATAGTTTATGATTTCCCCATTTCATTTCGTAGCCGATACCGATTGTTCCCAACCACCAGAGTTTATCTGGCGTCCAGAAGTAGGAGTCGATATCCCTGTTTATCGTGGTGGTTCCATCTTCAACTAATGACACATCACCTCCTGTCGCGAATCTATATCGTAAAGTAAAGCCAGCTGACAGGAAAAGGTGATTAGGCTTTTCGGCAGCATTGAGTTTTAGCTTTATTTGAACCGGAAGGCCAATAAAAAGAAGGGAATATTGATAATCAAAATAGTTTTTGTCAGGGTGAATAACGCCGTTACTATCTATTTCATTCGGCCACGTACCTGAATAATCCTGGTAATAATATTTAATATATTGAAATTCAAGTCCGGTGATGAATTGTGTTTTGGCCCCTAAATCCAAATGGATATTGCCTGCCGCAGCCAGGCCCAAGGTGTTCTGCCAATCTACTTCTTCCTTATTTTTAAATATGGCTGTATTCAATTGCGGTGTCACCGAAAATCCCAAATGAGTGGTCCTTATTGCTTCCTGGCCAAAACAAGACAAGCCCAGGCCAATTTTGAAAAAGAAGAACGAACTGAAGATTTTCAGTTTCATAAATTATTTATTAAAATAGCAGCCACGAATTACACGAATGTACACGAATTCAATTCTACTCCTGCCAAATGCAGACTGCCAACTGCTGACTGGATACTGCAGACTCGATACTGCTGACTCGGTACTGCTGACTGCCAACTGCTGACTGGCTATTACAGGTTCACTCACTAACTTTTATCCCACAGATGGAAGCGCAGCCTGGATCCCGCGAATTGCCTAACTACTAACCGCAGGAGGTGAAGAGACACAGAAAAATCATTGACCATTCGTCTATTATTTCTATTCCTTCCCTCATAATTTCAAAAACTGTTTTACTGCGGTCCCGTTTCCCTGCCGTATCACCAGGGTATAAATTCCAGGGACCAACCTGCTAATGTCAATTTGCTGAACATTTTGACCCGTCTTATTCGATTTCATAGTGACTTGTCCTGTATTGGAATAAATAGTCCAGTTTCCTGGTTCATCAACCATTAGCATGGAGGATGCAGGGTTAGGATAAACCGACAAACTGGAAGGTGTGGGACTATCCGCCAGGCCACTGGACAGGGTATAATAATAGTGCGTAGAATCAGAGTTGATCCAGGCATCAGACCAAAACTGAATAACTCCATCAATCAGGTTGTGACGATCATCGTAGACTTCTGTATAATAATAGTCATTTTCCCAATCGTTATTTACCCATTTTTGTCGAAGATCGCTGGCCAGCTCGTCTGCTGCAGTATACGTATATACATGCTGATCACTATTTTGCCACATCCCCGCACCCAAACTTATTTGGGTAAGCGTTAACGTATTATTTCCATGCCCGTCATATTCATATTCAACATGATTATTGTCCACCCAATCGGTTTCATCCCAAAGTTGATTCAACAATTCCTGCGTCAGACCATTCGCCCCATATGTATAAATCTTCTGACTGTAATTAACCCAACCGTCTGTCATATCCCAGTTTTGGGTCACAGCGGTTTTGATCTTATCATTTTCATAGGTATTCGTGATCAATTTGGAGTTCACCCAATTACTGCCATTCCAACTTTGATACAGGGACGAATCCCTCAAATTATTTGCATTGTAGGTATACAGGAATCGATAGTAATTGTCCCACCCTGACCCATTCCAGGATTGTAAAAGAGTTAATGTGGAATTATCATATTCATTGAGCTCGTAGGTGGTCGAATCGCTATTGACCCACATTGTACCATCCCATTCCTGTTCAAACCAGGTAATGAATTTTCCATTATCATTGTAAGTAAACTCGCTTTTATGCGTCAACTGCCAGGCCATTCCCTCCCAATACGATGACACATCAACAGTGTTATTACCCTTATCATCATACTGATACTGCTCACGGTTAAAATAATCCCAGGACTGATCAATTTCATTCCAGGTCCAGTGGATGTTACTATCCAGGAGATCACCTGCATTCCTGGAATGGTAGTTGTCGCGGTCTTTCGATAATAAATCTTTCCTGAATTTATCCCCAATCGGATCCTGCGCGAAAATGGCGACAGTGCTAAATAATAAAGCCATTAAGCAAATACTCTTTTTCATTTTATAGTTGATTTTATTCTTTATTAATAAATTCCCCAATAATAATCAATAAAACAAATCAATCCAACCTTTATGGCAGGATTAACACAAATTGAATTTATTGGCTGCCGGCTGGCGGCAGGATACAGTGGACGAAGAAACTATTTTTTTACACGGAGACACCAAGAAATCCTGGCTTTCCTAAAAATTACCATTAAGTCATAAATTCTACAGTTGGCCCCTTGCCCCCTATAGCTCTCTGCTCTTTACCATTTAAAACTGAATATCAAAGGGCATTTCCTTTCCATTCCGCAATACCACCACATTGGTTTTATCACCCGCATGATATTGACTCAACACCTTCATATAGGCATAAATATCTTTGATATCTTCTCCACCCATCTTAATGATGATATCGCCTTTTTGCAATCCGGCATTCGCTGCCGGATGCCCTTCGCGGATACCATCGAGCCGCAAACCGGTTTCGTCATATAAATAATCCGGCACTACCCCGAGTGTCACTTCCAGCTTGGGTGCCGATTCGTTATCATCGTCTTTCGTCCTGGTAAATTCAATGGTATCCTTTCCATTATTTCCTGTGCTCCGGAGAATGCGTTCAGCCATATCCGCCACTTCCTGCATGCCATCTGCATTTATTTTTTCCACATCATCGCTGGGCTTGTGATAATCTTCATGCGCCCCGGTGAAAAAATGAATCGAAGGAATATTAATGAGATAAAACGAAGTATGATCCGAAGGACCAACTCCCGATTCCCCCATAGTAATATCAAGACTGTCTACATTGGCTGCCTTGATGAGATCCGGCCAGGCAGGGGATGTCCCGGTACCATTGATGGCAATTTTATTCCCACTCATCCTGCCCACCATATCAAAATTGACCATGGCAATGACTTTGGACATATCAATAGTGGGATGTTTGGTGAAGTAATTGGAACCCCACAACCCGTTTTCTTCCCCGGTAAAAGCAATGAAAAGATAATTGTGCTCTTTATACGGCAACAATCGTTGCGCCAATTCCATGATCGTGGAGGTGCCGCTCGCATTATCATCCGCCCCGTTGTGAATAGCCGGAGGACCCGTGTATAAGGAACCGAACAACCCCATACCGAGATGATCATAATGCGCTCCCACGATTATAGTATAAGGCGCTCCATGGTCGAGGTAACCGATTACATTTCTTCCACTGAGATAACCCGGTTGTCCGTTTTCCGCAAATTCAACTTCGTGCGGATTGTTATTCTTTACGGTCAGGGCCTGGAAATAGGTGCCATTGTCCCCCATGGGTTGAAGACCCAATAATTTAAACCGGTGCGCAATGTAGTTGCCGGCCTGGATTTCTCCTTTAGAACCAAAAGTCCTTCCTTTCAATTTATCCGAGGCCAGGAAAGCTATGTCACTCACCATCTGCTCTTTATCTGACTCTTTAGTGGACCATTTCGTGGTCGAGCACGCATTGAAAAAAGAAATGACCAGCAAAAGCAGGGTCATCCTTAACATACGTTGCTTAGGTATTAATTTCTTGTGATCAGGTATGAAGGAAGGTAGCATCTGCATTTATATTTGTACGGACTAAAGTACGAATGATGCTTCAAACTCTCCTGCTTGCTTTTTCAGCCTGTTTTACGCTATTGAGCACTCCCCTTTCTCCCGCTCCTGTACCTGCTAATGTTGCTTACCAGGATACCTTAAAATATCCCCAGGAAAAGCACCTGAAGAATTTGCGACAACTGACCTTTGGTGGGGATAATGCGGAAGCGTATTGGAGTTTCGATAGCCACAAACTGACTTTCCAGGCGACCAGGGCTGCATGGCATACGAGTTGTGACCAGATTTTTATGATTGATCTCACGCAACCTTTAGACACCTCAAGGGCACCTCAACTGATATCGACAGGGAAAGGACGAACCACCTGTTCTTATTTCCTGCCGGGGGATACGACCATCCTGTATGCCAGTACCCATGAAGCCGGAGATGCCTGTCCACCCGCACCGGATCGATTTGTGGGTGGAAAATATGTATGGCCCATCTTTCCCTCCTTTGACATCTATATTGCGGATTTGAAAGGACACATTTTAAAGAAATTGACTGACTCACCCGGCTACGATGCTGAAGCCACGGTTTCACCTAAAGGAGATAAAATCGTTTTCACCAGCATTCGTAGTGGCGATCTTGAACTGTATACGATGGATCTGGATGGCAGCCACGTACACCAGGTAACGAATACATTAGGCTATGATGGTGGAGCATTTTTTTCACCGGATGGAAAGAAACTGGTGTTCAGAGCATCGCGACCGACCTCGCCGGAAGAGATTGCTGATTATAAATCGCTGTTGGCGCAAAACCTGGTGCAGCCGGTAGCCATGGAATTGTTCGTCTGCAATGTGGATGGATCAGACCTTCACCAAATTACGCACCTGGGCAAGGCCAATTGGGCCCCTTATTTTTTACCCTCCGGGGACAGAATTATTTTTTCTTCCAATTATGCCGCACCGAAAGGATATCAATTCAACCTCTACACGATCAAATTGGATGGAACGGGATTGGAACAAATCACGTATGACGCCGTATTTGCTTCTTTTCCTATGTTTAGTCCTGATGGTAAAAAGATCGCTTTTTCTTCTAATCGATTTAATGGAGGCACGCATGACACCAACCTCTTTGTCGCGGATTGGGTGAATTAAGTTTTAACCCCAAAAATCACCTCGCTTGACCACACCACAATGGCTGGAAAAACTCCGGTCCCGCTGGAATCTAAAAAGTATTACACAAGTGATCCTCGTACTCTGTGTATTCGCCTGCACCGGACTCACTGTGACGTTTATCAAGCCCTGGATCCATCATCTCTTTTTTGATGAAGGCGGGGGCACCTGGTTCCATGTAGTGTATTGGATACTGGTGCTTCCGTTTTATAACGTGCTTCTCCTTTTCTATGGATTTCTGTTCGGACAGTTCCGCTTCTTCTGGGAATTTGAAAAGAAGATGTTCGGGAAAATATTCAGAAGTAATCAGTAATCAGTAATCAGTAATCAGTAATCAGTAATCGGTAATCAGTAATCGGTAATCGGTAATCGGTAATCGGTAATCGGTAATCGGTAATCGGTAATCAGTAATCGGTAATCGTGTAATCAGTAATCGGTAATCGGTAATCGGTAATCAGTAAAATAAAAAAAGAAGAGTTGCGCTGCAACTCTTCTTAATTTACTTTTCAATCCAAACTTTACGATACTCACTTTTCTCTTTTCACTCTTCACTCTTCACTCTTCACTTAGAAAGTGCCGAAGGGGGGACTCGAACCCCCATGTCCTTACGAACACACGCCCCTGAAACGTGCGTGTCTACCAATTCCACCACTTCGGCAATTGAAAGTGAAAAGTGAATAGAGAAACGTGAAAAATGTCATGATTCTATAATGACACACTCTTCACTCTTCACTCTTCACTTTAATCCGTACCAGAGGCGGGACTCGAACCCGCACATCCTTGCGAACACTGGATTTTGAGTCCAGCGCGTCTACCAATTCCGCCACTCTGGCCAATTATTTTTCAACACCTCCCTTTAGAGGGCTACAAAACTAAGATTTTTTCAAAAACAGGATTATTTGCCAAAAAGCCGCATGATGTCCAACCCATTTGCAAACACGAGCAAACCAAGCACCAGCGCAAATCCTATATAGGTCGCATATTCCATAAACTTATCACTGGGTTTCTTACCCGTCACCACTTCCCATAACAGGAACATCACATGCCCTCCATCCAAAGCGGGAATGGGCAGCAAATTCATGATCGCCAGGATAAAGGACAGGATTGCCGTAATCCGCCAGAAAGATTCCCAATCCCAGTACGTATTGAAAAGTTTAGTAATGGTAATAAAGCCGCCCAGGCTGTCTTTGGCTTTCACATGCCCTCTGAACAACTGGGCAATTCCTTTAAACCAATCGCCCATAAAGCTTATGCCCTCGGATACTCCGGCAGGAATGGCCTTAGCCAATGAATATTTCTGAACGCCTGTCCAGCCCAACTCAAATGGTCCTCTCAATCCAACGCCGATGTGACCTTGTTTGTCCACATTGACTGTTCGCTCGAACTCATCCCCAAGCCGATAAAAGCCGATACGCGTAGCCACACCTTTATTTTCCTGCAATCGTTTAACTGCATCATTGAAAAAAGGAGTGGGTCGATTAGCCACATAAACAATACTATCCCCTTTATGTAAATCTGCTTCTGCTGCGGGACTTCCTTTCGCTACCGAACCAACCACAAAAGGAATCCGGTAATCCACCACTACATAATCTTTATATTCATTGGAAGAAAGCAATTGCACAAATTTCGGATCGATGTCCATTCTAACCTGCTTCCCATCCCGGATTACATAAATTTGTTTGGCATCGTTCAAGACAATCTCTTTTCTCAGCATGGCGGAAGAAAAATCAACTACCGTCTTGCCCCCGATGGAATATATTCTGTCTCCATCCAGGAAACCCATCGCCTGCCCTAAAGAATCGGCATACATGCCATACTCAAGCTTGTCATTGCGGAGATACTCTTTACCATATCCCCAAAGCATCATGCTGAATATGAAAAAACCCAGAAGAAAATTAACGGTGACACCCCCGAGCATGATGATCAATCGCTGCCAGGCCGGTTTCGACCTGAATTCCCAGGGCTGAGGTGGAAGCAGCATCTGCTCCTTATCCATGCTCTCATCGATCATGCCGGCGATCTTGACATAGCCGCCCAGGGGCAGCCAGCCAATGCCATATTCGGTTTCCCCGATTTTCTTTTTAAAAAGTGAAAACTTGACATCGAAAAACAGATAGAATTTTTCAACGCGGGTTTTGAACCATTTGGCAGGAATAAAATGGCCCATTTCATGCAGGATCACTAATATCGAAAGGCTCAGGATCAACTGAGCAATCATCGTCAATACACCCATCGGGTTAGATTATTTTATAGAATTCAAGGCTAGAATGAAGATCAAAACGATAGTTTTGGCCCTTATGTTCCATTGTTGTGAGGCAAAATTAACTAATTATGGGCGTTAATTCCTTTCCCTGGTATCACACCCCCGATCCCGGCGGTCTTCACGACCTCGTTTTGCTGACCGGCGAAGAATGGCATCATTGCCGGCATGTGATGCGGATGCAACCTGGAGATTCCCTTATTTTATTTGATGGCGAGGGTCATGCTTTCGAAGGTATCATCCGAAAAGCTACGCGGGCACAGGGAGAAATTGAATTGGTTAGTGACCTCAGTACAGATTTTCAGGTGTCTTCGACATGCCGCATTAACATTGCATTTGCACCCACTAAAAGTCCGGACCGGTCCGAAATGGCCATCGAAAAGATGGTTGAATTAGGCGTTGAAAGCATCGCTTTTCTGGATTGCCTGAATGGAGAACGAACCCGTATGCGGATGGACCGGACAAATAAGATTATGATCGGTGCAGCCAAACAATCCCGAAAAACTGTTTTGCCGCACATTCAATCTTTCATGACTCCTCAGGTTATTGTTCAACAATGGATGTCGCAACACCCAACATCCATCGTCCTCTGTTGCCATCTTGATACAGAAGTCCTTCCCTTGTATACTAATTACCATGGGGAAGATGATGTGCTCGTGCTGATCGGACCAGAAGGCGGATTCGACCCGAAAGAAATCACGGATTTGAAATCAGCAGGTGTCCTGATGACCTCCTTAGGGCCACACCGGCTAAGAGTGGAAACTGCCGTGATCACCGCTTGCGCCAATATTCATTTACTGCACGACATGAAACACCACTTGTGACTTATCACTTTTGTTGAGCATACTCCTTTTCTTCACCAATTGGCTACATCGCCCGAAGAGCGCAGCGCGACTTTTATTCAGACAGCACCGTCCCTGACGAAATATATTTCCGGATATTCATCCAGAAGGCCATGATGAGATAAATCACCAGGGGAGAACCAAAAGTGATGAAGGACAGGTATATAAAATATAACCGTATCCGGGCCGGATTGATTTTCAACAACTCCCCTATTCGTTGGCATACGCCGAAGGCAGATTTCTCCAGGAAATGACGGTTAGAGTCAAGAAGATGTTCAATGTGCCGCATAAACTTCACGAGGTTTTAGAATGGAAGCGCTAAAAATAAGGCTTTACAAGAATATTGTCAACTACAATCCGTGGTCCGTGGTCTTATGTATTTTTGCCCTATGAACACTCCCTTCTCCATCACCGCTAACATTGTAGACCTGCACCAAAGAAGAATTTATTTTGGCAGGGTCCAGGTTCTTAATGGTCACGTAGCCAACATGCAGGAGTTAGGCGAAGAGAAGAGCGGCGAACCTTACCTTATGCCCGGCTTCATTGACGCGCACATACACATTGAAAGCAGCATGCTCACTCCTCCCGCCTTTGCCGGCATCGCAGTGAAACATGGTACCGTTGCCACCGTCTCCGATCCTCATGAGATAGCTAATGTATGCGGACTTGAAGGTGTTCGTTACATGGTTGACCTGGGAAAAAAATCGGGTTTCAAATTCTTTTTCGGTGCTCCCTCCTGTGTTCCGGCCACTTCTTTTGAAACTGCAGGTGCCACCCTTACCGCTAATGACCTCCGGGTCCTGTTCGAAGAAAAACAAGTGCATTATCTCGCGGAGATGATGAATTATCCTGCCGTATTGGCCAGGGATCCCCTGGTGATGGATAAAATCAGACTTGCTCATGAATTCCATCTGCCGGTAGATGGACATGCTCCCGGCTTAAAAGGAGAAAAAGCAATGCAATATGCATCAGCAGGCATCACTACGGATCATGAATGTTTTACGCTCGAAGAAGCGCTGGACAAATTAAATGCCGGGATGAAAATTATCATCCGCGAAGGAAGCGCTGCTAAAAATTATGAAGCATTACACTCTCTGATAGGGTCTCATCCGGGCAGCATCATGTTTTGTTCAGATGATAAACATCCGGATGATCTGCTGCGAGGCCACATCAATCAAATTGTCATCCGCTCGTTAAAAAAAGGATATGATCTTTTTGCCATTCTTCGTGCAGCCTGCCTCAACCCTATCCGGCACTATCAATTAAATGTGGGCGCCCTTCAGCCAGGTGATCCGGCGGACATGATATTGGTCAATGACCTGCAGGATTTCGGGGTGCTCTCTACCTGGATAGCGGGTGTGAATGTGTACGATGGCGATCAGGTACATCTGCCAGAAATAAAAATTCCTGTGATTAATCATTTTCAAGTAGAAGCCATAGAGAAAAAAGACCTGGCCTTGCAGGTTAAAAAAGGAATGGCCAAAATCATTGTTGCTGTTGATGGTGCTTTAATTACAGAATCGGTAGTGGCGGACATCGAGGAGGGGTTTTTCAGTGGTGAACCATCACGTGATATATTAAAAATGGTGGTGGTCAACCGATACCGGGCAGCACCGGTGGCCAAAGCTTTAATAACAGGGTTTGGAATGAAAAACGGAGCCATTGCTTCCAGTGTAGCTCATGATTCACACAATATAGTGGCGGTAGGTACCAATGATGATGATCTGCTGACCTGCATCAACCTCATCATTGCATCGAAAGGAGGTATTGCTGCAGCAAAGGATTCCATCCATCATATTTTGCCGCTTCCGGTAGGCGGCTTGATGAGCGGGCAGGATGCGGTCACGGTGGGAGCGGCCTATGAAGAGCTGGATCAGTTTGCCAAACAAAAATTAGGATCCACTTTAAGCGCACCATACATGACCCTTTCTTTTATGGCGTTATTGGTTATTCCTGCTTTAAAATTAAGTGATAAAGGTCTTTTTGACGGCAATATTTTTCAGTTCACGCCATTGCAATAAGCGCTTTTGTGACAGAATTATTTTTTGAATACATGAACCGAAACCAATGTATTTGTTATCTTTCCATTATTGACTGTACTTTTTCTCCTCAGAACTTTTAAACTCTGATTTCCGCACCACTTTTTCGTCAGTCAATCCTATGTACACCAAAATTTTATCCTGTGCTTCAGCATGGGTAGTACATTTTTGTCATCAAACAAATGCAGATAGTATGAAACGTTTATTTTTTATTTTGCTGTTGGCCAGCCCCTGGTTGGTGTCAGCTCAGGATAATCCATTGATTTTTGAAAGCACAGTGCTTACCGCCGATCCCGGAAAGGTATTGCAGTTTGAAACTGCCGTCGCTGCCCACGATAAAAAATATCATGCTTCGGGGCCTCATGGTGTTCGCGTTTATGAAGTCATCAGTGGTAAAAATGCCGGAAAATATGAATGGGTGATGGGACCCGGACATTGGGGTGACCTGGACACGCGGCCAGATGATGCCGACAACCACAACCTGGATTGGGTATCCAATGTACTCCCTAACCTGACACCTGAAACCAATACCTTGTATTTGAGCTTTGACGCCAGGCACAGCCACTTCGCTCATGATTTCGATATCAGCAAAATCTTTTTCTATTATTGGGACATGGTGCCCAATGCGGACTGGGATAAAGTGAATGCCATGCTCGACAAAGTGCACAAGGTCTATACGGACAAACTCCCTGATGACATTTTTGGCATCTATCGGGATGAACTTCCCAGTTCCAGTGAAGGAAAAGACGTGGTCATGGGTTTCTTCTTCGATAAATACGCCTGGATGGGCATCGACAATGGTTTCGATAAAAAATTTGAGGAAGTCTATGGAAAAGATTCCTGGAAACCCTTTATGGCCGATTGGAATGCACAGGTTAAAGGCCTGGAATCCGAAATATGGGAATACCGGGAAGATCTCAGTGGCCTCTCTCCCAAGATCATCGCCGCAGACCGGCAATAATTCTTTATCAATACAAAACGAAGCCGGGCACCCCATGGGTCCCGGTTTTTTTATTTCTAAACCCTTCTTTCTCTTTTTGGTTAATACCTTTGCAATTAACAAACTACTATCCATAATCATGGCTGAAGACAAGAATCAACCCAATCAACTCAATATTGAATTGCCGGAAGAAATCGCGGAAGGCATCTATGCGAACCTGGCGATTATCTCCCATTCGCATAGCGAATTTGTCGTGGATTTCATTCGCATGATGCCTAATATCCCCAAGGCAAAAGTAAAAGCCAGGGTGATCCTGACTCCCCAACATGCCAAACGATTGATGCGTGCCCTTGCCGATAATATCAAAAAATTCGAAGGCCAGTTTGGTGTCATCGATGAAACCGATCAGAATGTTTCTTTTCCACCGATGAATTTCAATACGCCTAAGGCACAGGCTTAGAACATGCTTCGACCTGCAATGCTCATTCAGGTGCTACCGCTCAGCCACAAGAGCTTAGAGTAAGGAGTAAGAACTGCTATCTTGTTCCTATCAACTCCTGATTGCCGACTGCCCACTGATAACTACACCTTTCTTATCTTAGTGGCACCACTCACCCAACAGACCAACTTCAATTATGCTCCACTGGAAAGCATATGTTGTGATGATTTTGGCCTGTTGTATTGTCAGGGTGGAGTTTCTATCCGCCCATACGCCAAATCACGAGCTGACGTTATCCAGTTGTAATCTCGTGGTGGATGCCGGCCCGGATACCAACGTTTGCTTTCCCGGAGGCTTGATAGGATTAATGGGCTCCATCACCGGCGGGGATGTATTTTTTCTGTGGTCACCGGCCACCGGACTGAACAACCCATACATCTTAAATCCAATCGCCAATATCACGGGTCCGATCACCTACACCCTTACCGGATGGACGGTTGATCCGGGGAGTCCCGAACTTATCGTGAATGGCGATTTTTCCGCCGGCAATACAGGATTCAATTCCGATTACAACTATGTGGTGGATATCCCGGGCAGCCAGATGGAAATGTACCCGGAAGGCACTTACACGGTAATCAACAATCCAAATCTGGTCCACAATGGATTCAGTGCCTGCACAGATCACACCACCGGTACAGGAAATATGATGGTCATCAATGGCGCACCCAATTTCGAAGATATCTGGTGCCAAACTGTATCCGTATTGCCCAACAGTTATTACAATGTGAGCGCATGGGTAGCCTCCGTAAATCCTGCTTCACCCGCGCAACTTCAATTTTCTATTAATGGTACTCCTATTGGCAACGTTGTCAACGCGCTCCCTACTCCATGCGCATGGGTACCCTTCAACGCCATTTGGAGTTCAGGCTCCAACACGACTGCTACTATCTGTATCCTCAATTTAAATACAGCCCAGGGAGGAAATGATTTCGCTCTTGATGATATTTCGATGGTAGGATTATGCTCTGTTTCAGATGAAGTAGAAATAACCCTTTATCAGGAGCAAGCGCCAATGCCTGTCATTGATGGTCCGGCCTTTTTGTGTGCCGGTGATGTTGGCATCTATACGGCATCTTTTCCACCCGTTCCACCGATTTACAATTATCATTGGAATATTCCGGGGGGTGCCTCCATTCTCAGCGGACAAGGAACCGACGAAATAACCGTTCTGTGGAACAGTCCGCAGGAAACTTCCATCTGCCTTAGTATTCAAACACGTTGTGATATGAATGAGGGCTGTTTCGAGGTGACGGTGGGAACGATTCCGCTGCTACCTTTAATCGCAGGCGGAACAACACTCTGCCCGGGTGAATCAACCAACTTATACACTCCTGAACAAGATCCGGAAGACACTTATGATTGGACCATTCCTTCCAATGTGACCTTGCTCAGCGGGGCAGGTACTAATGAAATTGAAATTGCCTGGTCTGCGCCCGGTGAAGCAGAAATCTGTGTAGAGGTAACCAATGCCTGCGGCACGAATGACAATTGCACGATCCTGAATATGTATCCCAATTATGACGTCCTGTTTGATACAACCATTTGTGCGGGCTCCACTTTCTTCATCCATGGGCACATGTATGGCAATGGGATCCTGAGTGGTACAGAATATTTGGTGACCACGAACGGTTGCGACAGTATAGTTGAAGTAAACGTTACAGAAGCGAGTGAATTAACTTTCCTCGTGACGGAGAATCTGTGTCCGGGTGATTCCATCTTTCTGCAGGGCAGTTATCAAAATCAAACCGGCACCTACGTGGATTCCTTTCTTACGATATCCGGTTGTGACAGTATTATCATTACGCACTTGCTTATTACACCGTTTGATACGACCTGGATTTATTCTATTACCTGCGATTCCATGGCGGACGGAATCTTTATCTCACAATATGTACACGGTAATTGTGATAGCACAGTGATTGAACAAATCACCTATGTACCGCCTGACACCACGTTTTTTGTTTCCGCGACCTGTATCCCGGAAGACACGCTGCATACGGTTGTTTATTATCTGAATCGATTTGGCTGCGACAGCATAGTGATTACGGACATCAGTTTTTTACCATCTGACACTACCCTTTTGTACAATTCCTCTTGTGACCCTGCCATGGTTGGAGTTACGGCTACTCATTTAACCAATAAGAACGGGTGTGACAGTACGGTTATCCTCACCACGTTGTTTTCCTTGTCCGACACTACACTGATTCACAGAATCGTCTGCACGCGGGCAGATACGGGCACAGTGACTCAACTCCTCGTCAACCAAAATGGCTGTGATAGCCTGGTGATCAACCATGCCATTTACGGCGGATCGGACACCACGTATATCAATACTACTACCTGTTCGGCACAGGATTCCGGCTGGCAATTCCTATTGCTCCATAATCATTTTGGTTGTGACAGTATCATTGCCGCCTATCATTCTCTTTTACCCAGTGATTCCACCTGGCTGACAGATACTACCTGTTTGGTTCAGGATACCGGCGTTTTCTTTTCCCATTTCCTTAATCATTTTGGGTGTGACAGTACGGTCCTGCTCCATATGTTGCTAGACGATTACAATGCCTGTCATCTTGAATATGCATTTACTATCGATACGCCCGCGTGTGAAGGTGATGATGTTTACCTGCATCTTGATTTATTAGCAGGAGAAGGGCCGATATTATTGATCATAGCACACCTGGATGAAGTCGGACAAATGCTGTTTGATTCCCTGGGGCATTACGATGTTCCCTGGGTAGGCTTTCCTTCAGCTTATCTCATTTTTAGTTCTCCAAACGGAATCGAGCGATATGATTCCACCACCATTCCCTATCCTCATCAATTGATCATCGACGCCATTTCCGCTGTGGATTTCCATGGATTTGATGTGCCTTGTTATGGAGATAGCCTGGGTCAGGCTGAAGTCAGAATTTATCAAACGGGTACTCCGCCATTGGAAACGCTGTGGTCAAATGGAAATACAAATCAAATTGCCATTCATTTGCCTGCCGGTATGTATACAGTTACCGTGACGGATAGTCAGGGTTGCGAAAAGAGTGATTCGATCGAGATCACCGAACCCCCTCCTTTGGCCTTTAATCTGGCCAAAAAGGATTTAAGTTGCTTCCATTCGCAGGATGGCCTTATACAGCTTTCGAATCTGGCAGGAGGTGTAGCTCCTTTAATGACCTCCTTGCAGGGTTTGCCATTGAGCAATACGATAGGATATCCAAATCTTGCTGCAGGACCATACACAATTAGTGTAATAGATCAAAATGGGTGTGAAAGTCAAGACAGTGTCTTTCTTGCAGAACCTGACTCGTGGAGTATTACTCTTGGACCGGATACGACCATTACCTATGGAACATCAATGAACATTCTCCCTGTACTCAGCGGCGATCCGCAGGGCACTCTTCAGATTTCCTGGTCGGACGGCCTATGTGATAATTGTTTTTCCAGAACAGTTTCACCATTGTCATCCACGACCCTGACGATTACGGCCCAGGATGAAAACGGGTGCGTCAGCGAAGATGATCTTCATATATACGTGCACATCGACCGGGACTTGTTTATCCCTAATATCTTTTCTTCTGATGATGACCATATCAATGATTTGTTTTTGATAGGAGCCGGTCCTTCGCTTGACGAGATTGCTTTACTGACTATTTTCGATCGGTGGGGAAACATGGTGTACCGGGCAGCCCACTTCAAAGCGAATGATCCTCAATATGCCTGGGATGGTAAAAAGGACGGCAAATTCCTCAATCCCGGTGTTTTTGTTTATCAATTGCAGGCTGTATACATCGATGGATTCATCGAAGACAGGTATGGAGATATTACCCTGATCAGGTAAGTATTTAAAAAAAATTAAGGGCGAAATCGGAATAGGCTTATGGACCTGGACCATTTCCAGGTTCATCAACTTATATCAAATGGCTCTCCATTCCACTGCCAGCATCACCAGGAAAGCAATTACACTGGCCACAAACCCAAGCATGAATATGGTGTAAGCGTTCCGTAATAAATTATACTTACGTTTTAAAACTATACCCTGGTTGTATAGATCTATGGTCATTTGTTCAAAGATTTCCTCTTCACTTTCCAGGAGGCTTTTCATACGGGAGATATACTCCTTTTGTGTAAAAGAAGCTATCGATCTGAAAAATAATAAACTGGATCTGTTTTCCGATATTTTGGAAATATGGGGATAAACGAATTTGGGCTTTGCCGCCTGGATCGCATATATCAAAGCAATCAGGCAAGCGAGGACGATGACAATGACCGGTGCAGCGAGGAGGTATTGATACTTAACGCCGGTACCGGAAGCAAATCCAAATCCAATCAGGGCAATGATACCGGAAATGATCATCGTGCTGATACTGATGATGAGATTTGCTTTATAATCAGCCATCTGGATAAGTTGTCCCTGGTGCTGATAGGCTACTCGAAAGAGAGTTTCTCTCGATCTGCCTTCCTTCCTGGGCTTTCCTTTTTCCTGGTCCATGCTAAATGGGAATCAACAAATGTAATTGAGGCGCAAAATAAGCGTATATCTCACGTAAATAAATCCCTTTGCAAAGGGCCCTGCGGAACACCCAGATGTTTAAAGGCTTTTGGAGTTGCCTCCCGGCCACGTGGCGTACGCTGGATAAATCCTTCCATCACCAGGAACGGTTCATAGACTTCCTCTATGGTACCGGGGTCCTCACCCACCGCTGTGGCAATCGTAGTGATGCCCACTGGCCCGCCATTGAATTTATGTATTATAGTAGAAAGAATGCGGTTGTCCATTTCATCCAGTCCGAATTCATCAACGCGCAAAGCAGTCAATCCATGCATGGCTATTTCCTCATCGATGGTTCCACTGCCTTTAATCTGGGCAAAATCCCTAACCCTTCGCAACAAGGCATTAGCTATTCTGGGTGTACCTCTCGACCGCGATGCAATCGCATGTCTTCCTGCATCTGTGATGGGAACATCCAGAATAGAAGCAGAGCGGGTAATAATTTTTTCAAGCGTTGCGACATCGTAATAATCCAAATGAAAATTGATGCCGAACCGTGCGCGCATCGGGGCAGATATAAGCCCAAGTCTTGTAGTTGCTCCAACCAGTGTAAAAGGCTGAAGGGTGATTTGAACCGAACGGGCACTTGGACCACTATCAATCATGATATCGATCCGGTAATCCTCCATAGCGGAATAGAGATATTCCTCCACGACGGTGTTCATCCGGTGTATCTCATCGATAAAGAGGACATCTCCTTCCTGCAGGTTGGTCAACAACCCCGCCAGGTCACCGGGTTTCTCAATCACCGGACCTGAGCTCAACCGGAGATTAGCTCCAAGTTCGGTAGCTATGATATGGGACAAGGTAGTTTTACCCAGTCCGGGAGGTCCATGAAGCAGGACATGGTCCAGGGCTTCTTTTCGTTGACGGGCTGCCTGGATGAAGACAAAAAGATTTTCAACGATTTCTACCTGGCCTGAAAATTCAGCTAGTCCCTTGGGTCTCAAGGCTTTCTCTAACTGTTTTTCCTGCGGGGTTAAGTCATCATCCGCCATATCCAGGACCGGGTTGCGCATCATCAGCGAAGGTATTGAAAAATAGGAAGGTACTTCTAACCCCATAATTTCTAATTTTGCCCCTCATTTCAAAGCCAAACGGACCCATGGACGGATCAAAAATCACGATGTCAAAAAGCGGAATCCAGGTTCCCTTCGAACCCATAATTCCCTTTATTGAAGGAGATGGAACAGGACCAGATATCTGGGCTGCCGCTGTCCGGGTTTTCGATGCCGCTGTTCACAAAGCCTATAAAGGAGCACGTCACATCCATTGGAAGGAAGTCCTGGCCGGGGAGAAGGCTTTTAAGCTGTCCGGAGACTGGCTTCCCCTGGAAACTTTGGATACCATATCTTCTCACCTGGTCGCCATAAAAGGGCCATTGACCACCCCGGTTGGAGGTGGCATCCGGTCGCTGAATGTGGCCCTTCGTCAAAAACTGGACCTCTATGCCTGCGTACGGCCTGTACGTTGGTATAAAGGCGTTCCCTCCCCGGTGAAAGAACCCCAGAAAGTGGACATGGTCATCTTTCGTGAAAACACAGAAGATATCTACGCCGGTATCGAATACCTGTCAGGTACCCCTGAAAATGAAAGATTAAAAAGATTTCTCATCGAAGAAATGGGAGTAAAAAATATCCGCTTCCCGGATACCTCTTCCTTTGGCATTAAACCGGTATCTCTCGAAGGCACCGAGCGATTGGTCAGGGCGGCTATTGAGTTCGCTCTTCGAAAGGGAAAGAAAAGCATGACGCTGGTGCACAAGGGTAACATCATGAAATTTACGGAAGGTAAATTCAAAGAATGGGGCTATGCATTGGCAGAGCGTGAATTTGGTTCCAAAGTCTGGACCTGGGCCCAATATGATCGCATGGCAGCAGCAGAAGGACAGGCAGCCGCAGACGAATCTCAAAAAGCTGCACTGGCCGGGGGAGCTCTCCTGATCAAAGATGTGATTGCAGATGCTTTTCTGCAACAAATTCTCCTGCGCCCGGAAGATTATGACGTTATCGCTACGCTCAATCTTAATGGTGATTATATTTCAGATGCCCTCGCCGCCATGGTCGGTGGAATTGGGATCGCTCCCGGAGCCAATATCAATTTTGAAAACGGGGCCGCTATTTTTGAAGCTACTCATGGTACAGCACCTAAATATGCCGGCCAGGATAAAGTCAACCCGAGTTCCGTCATTCTTTCCGGCGTCATGATGTTTGATTACCTGGGCTGGCCGGAAGTTTCGAACCTCATTGAAAAAGGACTTGAAATGGCAATTGAAAAGAAACGCGTGACTTATGATTTCCACAGGTTAATGGAAGGGGCCACGCTATTGAAGTGTTCCGAATTCGGGGACGAGATTATAGGGAATATGTGATGAAAATGAAAAGTGAAGAAAGGATAAACTGTCCTGAACAATAATCCGTTTCACCCCTTATTATGGTCGAATTTCCATTTTTGCTTTACGTTTTTCACTCTTAGTTTTATATTCTATCTTTCGAAATCTTATGGTGACCCACCAGCCAAACTCTCTTCCTGCTATTGCAGGCACTGTACTTGATGATCTCAGGCACTATCTGACAGTCATCCAACCCGCTATCTACCAGGCTCCTTTAGACATTCTATCCGGATCTACCATCGGCCAGCACACAAGGCATATCATCGAGTTTTACAATTGCCTGCTCGAGCAATCCCGTGAACAGGAAGTCCCTCTGATCAACTATGCCAATCGCCGGCGCGATCACCGGATCGAATCGGAACCCGACCATGCCCTGGCATTGGTAGATCAGATCGGCGAAAAATTAAAAGACCTGGAAGTGGATACTTACTGCCATCTCAACTGCGCCGAACACGGCCAGGAAGATTTGATCGTCAACTCCACTATCGGCAGAGAACTGATCTACAATATTGAGCATACGATACATCACCTCGCGATCGTCAAAATTGCGCTTAAATCAACAATGCCGGAAATAGTATTGCCAGAACATTTTGGTGTGGCGCCTTCGACGATTCGCCATCGGCAGGAGGCATGTGCACAGTAACCTTTATCCCGACTGAAAAAACTGTTTTTATTACCTCTAACCGGGATGAAAGCCCCAGCCGGCAGGCCAGCGGACTCAGTTCACAACATTCGATGGACGGACCCGCCATTTACTTTCCATTGGATGAAGCCTCCAGTGGCAGTTGGATCGCATTGACGGATACCGGCAGATCCGTCTGCCTGCTCAATGGTGGTTTTATACCCTTTGTCCCGGATCCGCCTTACCGGTTGAGTCGTGGCCAGGTCGTGATGGAAGCCGCCGGAGCCGGGGAAGTCATGCCTTTTGTTGAAAATTTTAACCTGGAAGGCATTGCCCCTTTTACGCTACTGATCTATGAAAAAAAATTATTCATCCAAACGGTATGGGACGGTTTCAAACGGCATATTGTTGAACTGCCGCAGGATCGACCTCAATTATGGTCGTCAGTGACGCTATATCCTCCGGAAGTGCGGGCCTGGCGGAAGGAGATCTTTGATGAATGGGTAAAAGAGCACCAATTGTATGACCGGGAATCCATTATGGCTTTTCATTGCCTTAAAAAAGGAGATCAGGTCAATGATTTCATCATGAACCGAAACGATGTGGTGAAAACATTATCCGTCACAGGAATACAATTAGAAAAACATAAAGGATCACTTCTCCATCTGAACCTGGAAAAAAATACGCGGGAAGAAGTGAGGATCGAATATGAATAATGAACGCGCTTTAGACCTGACCTTATCGCCACCCGTTTTTCCTCCCAGGAATCTCTGGTGGCGCAGATTTTTTATCCGGCTGAAAAGCTGGGAATACTGGCCTGTGTACGTGTTCAATATTCCCATCGTATTTATATGGTTATGGAATGCCCTTCGGTCACGTGATCTGTTTTATTTTACTTTAACAAATCCGGGCATTGATACAGGAGGATTTTTTGGTGAATCAAAATCCAATATTCTGCAGCATATTCCTGATGGATTCAAACCCCTCACCTATCTGTTGCGTGCGCCGGTAGAGACTGATAACCTGGATCATCTCTTTTCCGAATCCGGGCTTCACTATCCGGTCATCGCTAAACCTGAAATTGGTGAGCGCGGATGGCTCATCGCCAGGATCAATACTGCCGATGAACTCAAATCTTATATTCATCAACATCCCATTGATACGCTTTTACAAACTTATGTGGATTTCCCACTGGAACTGAGCATCCTTTTGTATATCATGCCGGATGGGAGCGAGGCAAAAATCACTTCGATCTGTGAAAAATATTTTTTGCAGATATCCGGTGATGGCCTGGCAACGATTGGCCAGCTTATTCTGCAGCAGGACCGTGCCGTTTTACAATTGGAAAAATTAATCGACCGGTTTGGACATCGGTGGGACGAGATATTGGAACCGGGCCAGGTGCTCATCCTGGAAGAGGTCGGAAATCATTGTCGCGGAACGATGTTTCTAAACAGGAATGACTGTATCGATGATGATATTACCCGGGTGATGGTCCGTTTATTGAAAACCATGCCTGATGTTTATTATGGACGATTTGACATGCGGGTAGCTTCCTGGGAAGATCTGCGCAAAGGAAAAAATATACGTGTGCTGGAATTCAATGGCACCGGCAGTGATCCTGCCCACATTTACCAACCTGGTTATTCGCTACTCAAGGCCTACCGGGAAATGGCCTTTCACTGGAAGATTATGAGAAAAATAGCCCAGCAAAACAGGCACAATGGCTATCCTCCGGTCAGATTTAAAAAAATAATATCAGCTTTAATCCTATATTTTCGGTACAAAAGAACTAATTAGCATATTTGGGATTTCTAATACACTTTGCATGGGGCTGGTTATGCAGCTTTTTAGGAACGATTCCTTTCGGAACGATCAATGTCTCCATCACGGAAGCCGCGATCAAAAAAGGGGTGAAAGTGGGCCTCTTCATGGGATTCGGCGCCTCATTTGTAGAATTTTTTCAGTCTTATGTTGCGCTGGCCTTTTTCAATATTCTGTCTACCAACCCAAAAGTGGAACGTACGATCATCCTCTTTTGTATTCCTATCTTCCTCACGATCGGTATTTACTATCTGTTTAAGAAAAGCTCCTCCATGCCAACCCCTACCTCCAAAGCATCTAATGCCATCGGAGCTGCCAAAGGATTTATGTTGAGTGCTTTTAATCTGATCGCCATACCCTATTATGTTTTTTTAGGCGGCTATCTCGCTTCGTCCAATTACATCAATCTCCGGCCCCAGTTTATCGCCGCTTTTTCGACCGGGGTGGTGGTAGGATCTTTTATGGTCTTTTTCCTTTACGCCAAACTCGGTCAATACATCAGCAAAAAAAGTGAGCGCATGAGCCGGTATGCCAGCAAGATCGTTGGTATTATCTTTATTGTCATTGCTATCAGCCAGGCCATCAGGTATTGGTGGTAAGGAAAAGCAACATTTATAAAATCCGTGGTCGCAGAGGAGAAGCAAATAGATTGGAGTTTGATATTGATTAAAAAAATAAAACGCTGAGATCATGTTACGTTTACTTAAAAGAAAATGGTGGGTGACCCTCGTACAAGGCATTCTGCTGGTCATTTTCAGTATTTACATTTTCGGCAATCCTATTGCCGTATTGGGCAGTCTTTCGCTGTGGGTAGGTATTGTCGTCCTGGCTTCCGGGACCATTGGCCTGATCAGTTGGTCAATTGCCAGCAAGGAAGAAAAGGAAAGCTTGTCCATGTTGTGGAGCCTGGTGACTACCGTGATGGGATTACTGATGCTTATGAATGTTTTGGCGATGATGAAAGTCCTGACTATATTTTTCGGTGGCTGGATGCTGTTTGCCGGCCTGGCCATCTTTGGCAGCGGCTGGAATTCAAGAAAACAGTCTTCTCTTGGATGGGGGGCTGTAGTTGCCGGACTTCTGGCCGCCCTGGGCGGATTGGGAATGATTTTCAATATCAAATCAGGAGCTATTGGCATCAGTAGTTTGCTCGGGATCTCCGTTTTACTAACCGGAATAGCTATTATTCTGCTTGCCCTGATTAAAAAAACGGCAGTGAGTAAGGTGCGAAATGCCCTGGGCAATCTAAAATCCAATTAACCCGGGCCAGGTACATTTTAATCCCAATCCCTGAACAGAGGCAACCATTTGATTGTTGACGACAGCGCAACCTTCCTGGAGATTCCTGTGTTGTTGAAACGACATATGGGCAAATCCTGTGAACATTCTTTCTGTCCTCCAGTCGATTTTGTACTGCATCCACTTCTGTCCTAATGGCCTGCTACGCAATTGATGACCCAGGTGAGGCTTGTTTTCATAAGGCGTGTTTTTAATCAATATTTAAAAAACAATAAATCAGAAATTTGCCCTGACTGATTCCGTTCAGCTCGCATAAACAAACTTAATCATGAGAACAGCTTTCCCCTTTACCTTGATTTTAGCCTTAAGCTTCTTTGGTTTTCGCAGTCATGCGCAAATCGAATGGCCCAAAGTCATTCCAATTAAAAATGGCGGTACGGTGACCATTTATCAACCTCAACCTGAAAGTTTAGACGGAAATAAAATCAAAGGCCATTCCGCTATTGCTGCCCGGG
Organism: uncultured Saprospiraceae bacterium; assembly: GCA_963837505.1. Lineage (GTDB taxonomy): Bacteria > Bacteroidota > Bacteroidia > Chitinophagales > Saprospiraceae > Opimibacter. The sequence continues at coordinate 180,611 of CAWINN010000010.1, forward strand.
AAACCAGTAAAAGCGATCCTGTTTATGGCGCTATATTTTACATAGCTTATATCTCCACCGATAAAGCCAACCGGACAGCTTCCCTGGATTCCATCCAGATCACCGATGTCAAAATTTCCGGCCTCGATGACCAGGAGAAGCTGAGTCAATTAGTCACCCTGCTGGAAACCGAAATTCCGAAATGGAATATGGAAATTTCACTCGATGCTTTAGTCGCCACGATCAAGAACAATCCGTCGGCTGAGCTATATAATAATGATCCTCCCAGGATTTACTATCGGACCAAACCGACTTCACTCGTAATATTAGATGGTGAACCGATTATTAAAAAGGATAAAGATCTCGATGCTGAAAGAGTATTGAACACTCCTTTCCTGATTTTCAGAGAAGATGATCAATGGAACATGTACAATGGTGGCATATGGTACAAATCCGATTCCGTCACTACCGGATGGTCGGTTGAAACAACGCTATCTGCAAAAGTCAAATCCATCAATGAACAGATCAAAAAACAGGAAAAAGAAAACAATGATAGTGATGAAGTCCTGGAAGAACCGAAGGTAACCGACATCCTCGTCACTACGATCCCGGCAGAACTTTTACAATCCAATGGGGAGTGTATTTATAAAGACATTGATAGCACCTCCTTATCCTATGTATCTAATTCTTCAGATAATATTTTCAGGGACAATTCTAATCAGAAAATCTATGTCTTGTTAGCCGGACGTTGGTACTCCTCCTCTTCCCTGCAGGGACCCTGGACCTTTAATGAATCGGATAAATTGCCCGCCGATTTTTCAAAAATTCCGGAAGGTTCTGAGAAAGATGGCGTACTGGTAAGTGTCTCCGGAACGCCTGCCGCCATGGAAGCTATCATGGAGTCAGAAATACCACAGACGGCGAAAGTGGATCGAAAAACCGCCACAGTGAAAGTGGAATATGATGGTACACCAAAATTTTCCACAATAGCAGGCACTGCTCTCTTATTAGCTGAAAATTCAAACCTGACCGTACTCAAAGAAGAAGTAAGCGGAAAATGTTTTGCCCTTGATAATGGTGTTTGGTTTACATCAACATCCTCCGCTGGTCCATGGAGTGTAGCTATCACCAGGCCGGTAGATGTAGAAAAAATACCTCCTCAATGTTCAGCTTACAATGCCAGGTTTGTGTATATCTATGAAGTTGCCGAAGACTATACAATTCAGGGATATACCGGAGGATATCTTGGGAGTTATGTTCAGGGAGATCCGGTCATCATTTTTGGAACAGGCTTCTATTATCGTCCCTGGTATGGTGCTTTTTATTATCCTGCACCATTGACGTGGGGATTTGGATTTGCATACAACCCTTGGATTGGCTGGGGCATGTGCTGTGGTTATAACGTTGGCTATATGCATGTCGGCTTCAGTTTTGGCTACGGCTATGGTTATGGATATGGTTGGGGTGGAGGTTGGTATGGTCCGCCAATGTATCGTCCGCCCTATTATCGGCCACCATATGGCGGGGGCTATTACGGACATGGCCATCATCCCGGTCATCACAATGGCCATGATCGTGTCACCCATCATGGAAACAATCAATACAATGGCAATCGTAACAATCTCTATAATAATAACAAGGCCGGTGTCAGTACCAGGGATAGACCGATGACTTCAAATTCAGACAGCAAGACAAAAAATAATACCAAATCCCCGAATGCCGGTGGTAACACTAAACCTGGTGTTGGCACATCAAACAGACCTACTGCCTCACCGGGTAAAGGCTCGAATGACATCTTTGCTGACAAAAACGGAAATGTTTTTCAACACAACCAAAATGGAGTGGTCAATCAACGAGATAATGCTTCTAATAGCTGGAAGTCTGGCGCCTCACAACCAGCCCATGCAGGCACATCACCTAATGGCCCAACCCGGCCTTCAACTCAACCTTCAAACAATATCAATCGCGATATACAAATGCGGGACAGATCGAACATGCGTACATCAAATTATCAATCATCCGGTTACAGAGGTTCAGCAGGTGGCGGTTCCAGACCCTCTGGCGGAGGCAGCAGAGGAGGGGGAAGAGGCAGAGGATAATGCCTATCCAATGTCCTTAAATGAAGCCTGATCTAATGAATTCCATGATCATCCCCGGTGAATGGTTACTATCCCTTGCTTCATAATAAGTAGTACAAACAAATCCGTGGCCATGACCGAAGGAAAACTAATCACTGTGGAAGCTTTTCACTCTGCATGGATAAATGCCCGACCTATATTCATCTGGCTTCCACCCGGGTATGAAGTTGCCAAACGATATGCAGTTCTTTATATACATGACGGACAGATGCTATTTGATGATACAAAGACTGGTAACGATCAGCATTGGGAGGTGGATAAAATAATAACCCGGTTACGGGCGGAAAAATCCATCCGGGATGTAATTGTTGTGGGCATCCCAAATAACGGCCTCCGGAGAAGTGCAGAATATTTTCCGCAGGCGATCCTGGATTACATGCCTGAGCATCTTCGTACGAGGATAATACACGATTGGTTAAACGACAATCCGCAAGCCGACCATTATCTGAAGTTTATCACCGGTGAACTCAAACCATTTATAGACAAAAACTATTCAACCTTTCCGGATCGGGATCATACCTATATGATGGGAGCCAGTATGGGTGGATTAATTTCCCTGTATGCCATTTGCAGGTATCCACAATTATTCCATGGAGTGGCGTGTCTTTCGACTCATTGGCCATTGCTCCATCCGTTGCCTGATGAAGAGGAATTGATGGTGGAGGTACCTGGCTACTTTCAAAAATACCTGGTGGCTCATTTGCCGGATCCCGAAAGCCATCTTATTTATTTCGATCACGGAACCGTGGCCCTGGATTCGCTGTATGCCCCTGCTCAAAATTCAATTAATGTGATCATGAAGGCCAAAGGCTACCAGGTCGGCCAATGGATGACCAGGGTATTTGAAGGGGAGGATCATTCTGAGAGGGCTTGGGGGAGGCGGTTGGCGATACCTTTGCTTTTTCTTTTAGGGATAAAAGGGTGAATTTGTAATTCTTTGAAATAAGAATAAGCCTCCCTCCCCTTACCTCCCTTCCGCCCGAAATCATTTTCTTTACAGCCCGATCAAAATCATCCTTATGAATCCAGCTACTCAGCCCGTTGAAGAAAATATTGACCTTGTCATCGCCGAAAATGCCCCCATAGTCCATATCCGTGAAATTGCGGCCAAACTCAATATCGACGCCGATGACCTGGAATATTACGGGAAATACAAGTCCAAACTCCCGCTTTCATTGATCAATGAGCAGAAAATAGCAGCCAGCAATCTCATCCTCGTTTCTGCCATCAACCCCACTCCTGCCGGAGAAGGAAAAACTACCGTCTCCATTGGGCTTACCGATGGCCTGAATAAGATCGGCAAAAAAGCTATGGTGGTTTTGCGGGAGCCTTCCCTCGGCCCGGTTTTCGGCATGAAGGGTGGTGCTGCAGGGGGAGGATATTCCCAGGTCATCCCAATGGTGGACATCAACCTGCACTTTACAGGAGATTTTGCGGCCATTGAAAAAGCCAATAACCTGTTGTCTGCCATTATCGACAATTCACTTCATCATCGTAACCATACTTTACAAATTGATCCGCGAACCATTGTATGGAAACGGGTGATGGACATGAATGACCGGGCTTTGCGCCATATAGTCATCGGGCTGGGAGGTACCGCCAATGGTGTTCCTCGTGAAGACGGGTTTAACATCACCGCAGCATCTGAGGTCATGGCCATCATTTGCCTGGCCAAAGATTTTGAAGATTTGAAAAAAAGACTGGGAAATATTTTCATTGGCTACACCTATGAGGGGCAACCCGTTTATGCCCGCGATCTCAAGACACAAGGACCCATGGCTTTGCTGCTGAAGGATGCTATCAAACCCAACCTCGTACAAACACTGGAAGGCAATCCTGCGATTATTCACGGCGGTCCATTTGCCAATATAGCCCAGGGTACCAATTCGATCATTGCTACCAAAACGGCCATGTCACTTTCTCCCTACGTAGTGACAGAAGCCGGATTTGGCGCCGATCTCGGAGCCGAAAAATTCCTGGACCTGAAATGCCCGGTGGCCGGGATAAAGCCCAAAGCCATCGTGCTGGTGGCCACCATACGTGCTTTACGCCACCACGGGGGAGCAAAAAAAGCAGAATACAATACACCAAATTTATCATTGGTAGAAAAGGGATTTGAAAACCTGCAGAAGCATATTGAAAATTGTAAAAAATTCGGAATCACACCGATTGTCGCACTCAATTATTTTCCGGCGGACAGTGATGAAGAGTTGAATTTTGTGAAAGATAAATGTAAAACCCTCGGCGTGGAGGCAGTGCTTTCCAAAGGCTGGGCCCTCGGCGGAAACGGTACGCAGGACCTTGCCCGGGCTGTCGTGGATAGTATTGAGCATGGAAATAATAATTACCATCCGTTATATGACTGGCAACTTTCCATTGAAGAAAAAATCAAGATTATCGCCACAGAAATTTATGGAGCTGATGAAGTCCTGTATTCCTCCAAGGCTAAATCTCAGCTAAAAGAATACCAGAAACTGGGATTCGACAAACTGCCAATCTGTATGGCAAAAACTCAAAAATCTCTTTCTGATGATGAACGGAAAATTGGACGACCAACTCACTTTAATGTAACCATTCGTGAATTTGAAGTCGCCACGGGAGCTGGTTTTGTCATTCCGATACTGGGAGAAATGATGCGCATGCCCGGTTTACCTGTTGTTCCGGCAGCAGAAGGAATGGATATTAATAATGATGGAAAAATAACAGGACTCTCCTAGAGGCTGTGGAGAAATTTATTTGCCCTTGGGAGTATGGGACGTAGCCTGCATAAGTTTCATCAGCTCTTCCACAATGACCGCCTTGTCGGTCCAAAGAATAAAATGACTTTTCCCTTCAAATATTTTGACCAGGACAGTATCCGATTGCGTTAATTTCTCTTTGGCATATTCCAGGTTTCCAAACGGCACCAATATATCCCTGGTACCGTGAATCAGCGATACCGGCACTTTAATTTTTCCCCAATCATCTTCGATCATGGTCAGGTCCTCCTTCAACGGCATCAATTCTTCATTGCTGACCCGCATCGAAGTTGGAAGCAGTTGACGGACAAGAGGAAGGTCAATCCATTTTCTCCATGAAGATTTAGGCTCAAGTTCAGGACTCACCGATCCTGCAATAATGCAAATACCCGCAACAAGCCGCGGATGATCCATGGCTGCTTGTACGATGATCGGGCCTCCATAACTATGCCCGACCAGCCAATAGCGTTCATAACCCAGGGAGTCCATTAGCGTTGCCAAAGTTTCAGCCTGCATGGTAAGGGATGGCATCGATTTGCCAAATCCTGAATTTCCAAATCCCGGCCGGTCGTAGGTAATCAAGTCCGCTTGCGCCAACAATACAGTGTCTACCATATAGTCCAGGAAAGCATCCAGGGAACCCGGTGATCCATGTACAAAAAGAATGGCATCTTTCTTTTCTTCTCCTTTGGTTGACGTGAGATAGACCACTGGTCTCCCGCGGAAGACCAGGGTATCTATGACCCCACTCACCTGATGCTGCTTCAGGAAACTCCTGATTTCAACATCTCCTTTTCGCATGTTAAACAGTCCGGCTAAGCGCACAATAAACAAAGTACCTATGGGAAACAAGATCAGGAAAAGAAGGATCCGAATAAACCATCTCCGGATTTTTTTCAATTTACTAATGGCCATTCACCAGGATTGAAGCGTGATACGAAGATTGTTTTTGATTGATCCACTCCTCCGCCTGCACGACAGTTTCTTCTCCGTATAGCAAAGGTCCGAAAGCTATTTGTCCTGTAATGCGTTTCAGGCGAAACAATTTGAAAAAATGGGGTAAAAAATTGTCCTTCCCGATGAAGGCAGCCTTTGGACTATCATAGATGATAGCGACCGGCTGCACGGGAACGCCTGCCTGCCCGGCTGCCAAAAATGACCTCGGTTTAAAAGGCAAGGTCCCCGGACCTGCTGTGGTGGTGCCTTCAGGAAAAACCAATATGGATTCTTTATTCTCCAAGGCTTGCCGAATGGCCATGGCCGTTTCATGCCGGCTCGATTTTTCATCCCGCCGGACAAATAAAGTTCCGACGAGGTACGCACCATAGCCTATTAATGGCCAGCGTTTAACCTCTGCTTTTGCCACCACGTTGGCATCTATATACATTAACACACAGATAGGATCCAGGTAAGAGATATGATTTCCGACATACAGGCAAGGGCAGGTCGCCGGCTGACCTTTCAACTCCATTTGCAAACCCATCGCACCGGGAATATGGTTCAGCCATTTTCTTCTCACCCGAAGACCAGCCTTCTTTTTATCTACCCCAATAAGGAATAGGAAGAAAAAAGAGATCAGACTCCACAACGTAGAAAAAGCAAAATATAAAAAGCGCCAGATCGCCCGTAACCATCCCTGCATCAAACAAAGTAACAGGAACTCACTGATACTCAAAAGGGGCATTCCGGGATATTTTTTTTCTCCCATGGCTTCTGCCACCTGGTCCGGTAAGCGCTGACAAAAATCTTTCCTGTAATACCATTACGCTGACTGGAAATTCATTCGGGGAAACACTGACCTCCGTGCCCGAAAACCTGGATGGTCAAAACCGGGAAACACTGATTTTACAAATATATCTTACTGATAGTCAGAATATTATAAAATCATATTAATAAAAGTGTAATCATTTTTATACCTGCTCCGTTAATATATCATAGAACAAGCACACACCCTGAGACACCATTTTTTAATCCATTAATGTCCTGGACTATTACACAACTCTACTATTTCATTCAATCATTTTTAAAACAATCTATCATATGGAAACCATGGATAAGTCAAATCAAACCGTTCAGGAAGGAAGCAATAATTGGAAAATTGCAGCTGCCGTGTTCGGAATCTTATTTTTAGTAGCTGCTGTTATTGGTGGTGTATTCTACAGCAAATACAGTCAATCCATTCATCATGCCAATGACCTTGGCACTGAACTGGAGAATACGCGGACCCAATTGCAGGGAGAATTGGCTTCACTCAATACGCAGTACGCCGATCAGATTTCGGTCAATGACACTTTGTCTTCTGATCTCAAAACGAAGGTAGCTGAAGTCGAAGATCTTAAAGGTCGCATTGCGAAGGCCAGAAAGGAACTGAAAATCAGCAAGGCCGACAATGAAGAAATCAAGAACAGGCTGGCCCAAATGGAAGATCTGAAAGTTGCCCTGGAAAAAGATATTGAGAATCTGAAAACAGAAAATCAATCCCTGGCTGAAGGCAATGCTGACCTCAACATGGAACTATCTCAAACTAAAGATCAGGTCAACACACTGAACAAACAAGTAATGTCGCTGACTTCGGCTAATGAGAAACTGACGAGCAGACTTACTACCGTGGCACCTGCAGGATTCCGTGCCGATAATTTTACGGTTACGTCCGAGACAAAAAATAATAAGATCACGTCAAAAGGTAAGAAGATCGATGAGATCACCGTAAGTTTCGATCTGAATAATATTCCTGAAGAATACCAGGGCAATCGCGAGATCTATCTCGTATTGACTCAATTCAATGGAAATCCTGTCGAAGCTGTTCCCGGAAAAGATGTGAATCTGAAATTCGGAGAGCAACCGGTGAAGGTGCACGCTGCCGATCTGGAGAAAGTAAATCTTAAAGGCCGCCAGTCAATGACGATGTCTTTCGAGCCTTCGGACAACCTGACTCCCGGGACGTATAACCTGATGGTCTATGCCGATAATGGTTATCTCGGCAGCACCGGATTCCTGGTCAGTAAATAAAATAATGGGAGACAACATATAGTTTTTAACCATTATGAAGAAGCCGGTACTCCCAAACCGGCTTTTTCATTTTTATAAAGTCCTGACCATCTCGTATGAAAAGGACAAGCGTTGGTTAGCCTCCTTATTTTTCTTCCCGTTGCAGCAGCTCAATCGTGGTATCCGGGACATCGGCAATATCAAGGATCATGAGCCCATCCAGCGCATTGTTGAAATTGGGATCAAGGTTAAATCCCAGGAAGCGCGCATTCTGGCGAATGTATTGTTTCATCAAAATCGGAAATTGAATATGCTCGGGTTGGAGCTGATCCAGCACTTCATCGAGATCAAAAGTGGTGGAATGTATTTCTTCCATTTCCCTTTTCTCCGCCAGGGAAATAATCGGATGGAACGGGGTTTTAGGGGTGAACCATTGTCCAAAATGTGGATGATAAAAATGCCGCCTGGCATACAGCATGAGCAACTTCCTCGAAAAATCAGAGTAATACCGGCTGATACTGACCGGGCCGATTAAATATTTATACTGCGGATGTCTGATCATATAGGCCAGTATCCCCTTCCACAAAAGATATAAGGGAAGGTTTTTCCGTTGATAAAGTGGAATAATAAATGAACGGCCTAATTCCAGGCATTGCGGAAGATAGGCATCAAAAGCAGGATCAATTTCAAAGAAACTATTGATATAAAAACCTGAACGACCATATTGGGAAAAAATCTTGTCTCCGCAACCAAACCGATAACCGCCGACCAGCATGTGCGCCACCTCATCCCAAATAATGAGTTGCTCATAATAATCATCAAATTTATCCGAATCAAAAGCTTTGCCGGTGCTTTCTCCAACGGAGCGGAAAGTAATTTCCCGCTGTCGTCCCAATTCCTGTCTTAGCGCCGGGTAGCCATCAAGTTTGCAGACGATCAACATGTACGGAGAGGTCCTGAGAATGACATGGGCTGTCTTTAGCGAATCGATCTCTGCTAAAAGCACTGCTGGGTCTGGTGGGGGGCCGATGGGTTCCATATGCACGTCCGGGTATACTGATTCGGGCGCGATGCGAATAGCGTAATTCATCCGGCAAATTTCAGCAGGATATCCGTCGAAACGCGCATTTCAAATAGCAAAAAATTGTAATGTTTCGGTTAAAGTAACCCGCTCAATGTAGGTATTTAAAGAGAAAGTAAAAACCGGTCTATAAATTCTCTGACACATCCATCTCCGCCATTGCGTTGCAGCACGACATCAACTTCTTTTACCACCGAGTAATGGGCATCATGGGGACATGCCGAAAGTCCAACCCGATTAATAACTTCCAGGTCATTGACATCATCCCCTATATAAGCCACCTGTTCCAATGATAATTTTAATTCCTGAAGCCATCGTTCCAATACCTGGAATTTGAGTTCTTTGCCCGAATACATCAGCTCAATGCCTAACATCCTCGCCCTTTCTTCCAAAATGGATTTGGCCCGGCTATGGCTGATCATCCCGACGTGAATTCCTTTCTCGCGCAACTGGGTGATGCCCATGCCGTCTTTGATATTGAACTTCCTGGACTGCACACCATTGGAATCTATGTAAACGCCGCCATCGGTAAGGGTTCCGTCAACATCCAGCACTAACAGGCGGATAAGAGAGGCTTTTTGTTTAAGGGTCTGATCGCTCATGCGAGGACAGCTTTTCGTATACGGATGACCTTCTCCAATATGGCATAGAGACGATCAAGCTGCAACATGGTGGAGGAATCACTTAAGGCATTTTCAGGATCCGGATGGGTTTCAATAAAAAGTCCATCGGCTTCTGTAACAGCTGCATATCGGGCCATGGTTTCAATAAATTGAGGATGTCCTCCGCTGACACCTGAGCTCTTATTGGGCGCCTGAACAGAATGCGTGCAATCCATCACGACCGGGACTCCGTGTTGTTTTAACCGGGGGATCGACGTAGCATCAACAATCAGGTCTTCATAGCCGAAGGTAAATCCACGTTCGCATAACCATACTTTATGGTTTCCGGTTGCCTGTACTTTTTGTACAGGATACTTCATGGCCTCAGGACTCACGAATTGCCCTTTCTTGATATTGATCGTTTTTCCCGTTTTACCGGCAGCGTGAAGGAGTTCCGTCTGGCGACAAAGGAAGGCGGGGATTTGCAATACATCAACATATTCCGCCACCATGTCCGCTTCATGGCTCTCATGAATGTCGGTCAATGTGCGAATGCCAAATTCCAGGCCTGTGCTTTTAATGATATTCAGTGCGCGCTCATCGCCAATACCGCTGAAACTGTCTTCTTTCGTCCGGTTAGCCTTGCGATAACTGGCTTTGAAAATATAATCAATATCCAGGGTGTCGCACATCGCTTTCACTTCTTTGGCAATTAACCTGGGCGTGGTGTCATTTTCCACTACACAAGGACCTGATATTAAAAACAATTTATTCATCTCCCCTGCTCTTTTGACCCAGGTAACCGCTATGATGCCTCAATGCGTACTCTGATTTGGTAAAATTTATTTTCTCCATCATCAATACGACCAGGATGTCACCCAACACGGTCATCACTGTGGTGCTGGTGGTTGGCGTCAGGCCATGAGGACAGACTTCTTTGGGATATCCCGTGCTGAGGCAAATATCTACCAGGGTACCTAATTCATTTTCCGGATGACCTGTCAAAGCAATCGATTTCAGATTTGGAAAAAGTCGTTTCGCCAATGGAAGCAATTCCAGGATCTCTTTCGTTTTTCCCGAATTAGAGATCAGAAATAAGAGATCATTTTCCTGAAGGATACCCAGATCACCGTGTTGAGCTTCTGTTGGATGCAAAAAGACAGAAGGAGTTCCCGTAGAACTCAGCGTTGTGGCGATGTTATGACCTATTTGACCTGCTTTTCCCAAGCCAGACACCACGACCTTTCCGCCCTGCATATGTACAGCCTCGTGGATGAATTCGATTGCGTTCATAATTGACTCATTCACAGGGATATTGCGTATTCCTTCGACTTCCCTGTTGATGATGTCTTTTATCCTTTCGTCGGTCGGATTCATAAGTGGGCAAAAATACCGTTTAATCCGGATGTGAGAGGGTATACCCTTCCGCCCCTAAATCCCCTGAAGGGGACTTCTTTTTTTCAAAAAGAAAAAATGTATCTGAAAATAATTTTTTACAAAGTAAAAACAAAAGTCCCCTTCATTGAATTTGAGGGCGGAACGTGAGAAAGTGAGAATGTGAGAAATCAAGAATATCCACTTTTCACTCTTCACTTTTATTTTTCCACTTAAATTTTCACCGTCTTCCATTTCCCTTTTCTAAAAATATAAATGGCTATCAGCGCCAGGGAAGATTCACTGATGGCAATGGCCCAATAGACGCCCACGGGTCCCCAGTGAAGCATTTTAGACAATAAATATGAAAGTGGAATCTGCATCAGCCAGAAGGCGATGAAATTGATCCGCGTGGGTGTTACCGTATCGCCTGCTCCATTAAACGCCTGCCCGATCACCATGCCATACGCATAGAAGACGTAGCCAAGGCAAATAATACGGAGACATCGGATTCCCTCTTCCACCACCACCGGATCCGGAGTAAATATGGGGATGATCAACGGGGCGAAAATCAAAAACAAAACAGAAATCGACGTCAGAAAAATCATGTTGATAAAGGCGGACCGCCAGACTGATTTTTCAGCTCTTTCGGGTTGTAAGGCACCGAGATTCTGACCTACCAACGTGGCCGTCGCGGAAGCCATTCCCCAGGACGGAAGTATAGTAAAAATGACAATTCGGATTCCTATCACATACCCGGCTACCACAGCGTCCCCGAAGAAGGCAAGAATCCGGACAATAAATAACCAACTGGCCGTAGCCATCATAAATTGCAAAACACCCGTGGAGGATACTTTCAGGAGTTTAACAATGATCTCCTTCACCCAAACCAAGTGCCTTCGCCCGATTCGTATCAGACTCTTTCCATTGACGAGGTAATAGACCTGGTAGCACACGCCAATGCTCCTGCCCGTGGTAGTGGCTATCGCTGCGCCCATTACCCCCAGTTCCGGGAAAGGACCGATACCAAAAATTAAAAAAGGATCCAGCAGAATGTTTATTCCGTTAGCGATCCATAAAGTACGCATGGCGATAGCCGCATCTCCTGCTCCCCGAAATATGGCATTGTTGAGGAAGAGGAAGAATACACTGGCACTTCCCGTCAACATGATGCGGGTGTAGCCATTCCCTTTGGCCACCAATTCTTCAGAGCCACCCATAGCCCGAAGGATATCACTGGCGGTAAAGAAAAAGATCACTGCAATGATCATGCAAGTAACGAGTCCGATCAGGATCGCCTGGAATGCCGCAATGCTGGCATCCTCCCGATCCTTTTCTCCTATCCTTCGCGCGACCATCGCGGTTGTCGCCATTGACAATCCCATCGCCAATGCAATCACCTGGGTGAGGACCACTTCCGTCAGGCCGATAGTAGCAGTAGCCTCTTTACCTAATTTGGAAACAAAAAAAATATCCACGACAGCGAAAAGGCCTTCCATCAACATTTCGAGTACCATCGGTATGGAAAGCAGAAAGATGGCCCGGTCAATGCTCCCGGTGGTGAAGTCCTTTTCACTACCACTGATGGCCAGCCTGAACAAATGGACGAAATGAGCGATGCGATTTTTCACGGGAGGGCAAAGATAGTAGGATCAAGTTGGCAGTAAGCGGTAATCGGTAAGCGGTAAGCGGTAAGCGGTAACGGTAAGCGGTAAGCGGTAAGCGGTAAGCGGTAAGCGGTAAGCGGTAAGCGGTAAGCGGTAAGCGGTAAGCGGTAAGCGGTAAGCGGTAAGCAGTAAGCAGTAAGCAGTAAGCGGTAAGCGGTAAGCAGTAAGCGGTAAGCGGTAAGCGGTAAGCGGTAAGCGGTAAGCGGTAAGCGGTAAGCGGTAAGCGGTAAGCAGTAAGCGGTAAGCGGTAAGCGGTAAGCGGTAATCAGTAAGCGGTAATCGGTAAGCGGTAAGCGGTAAGCGGTAAGCAGTAAGCGGTAAGCGTAAGCAGTAAGCGGTAAGCGGTAAGCAGTAAGCGGTAATCGGTAAGCAGTAAGCAGTAAGCAGTAAGCAGTAAGCGGTAAGCGGTAAGCGGTAAGCAGTAAGCGGTAAGCGGTAAGCAGTAAGCGGTAATCGGTAAGCGGTAAGCGGTAAGCGGCAGTAAGCGGTAAGCAGTAAGCGGTAAGCGGTAAGCGGTAAGCGGTAAGCAGTATGAATACTGTGAGCTACCTACTGGCGACTGAGTACTGCTGACTGCCTTGCGTAGCAATGGTACACGTATCCTTTCCTTGCTTTCCATTTGAATCAAAAAGAATAGGATAGACCTACAGTTGCAATAACCGGAATGGCATCTAGAAATCCGCTTTTTGATTTCAGTTTGAATCCTTCCATCACCGGAGCCACTTCAATCACATACGATAAATGATTGGAGACGGGTTTGCTATAGCCAAACTGGAAGGTATTCCACAGTCCGGCCATGACTCCCTCTTTTTCCATAACCGGACCATCCGGCATCATTTTCTTTTCCTTCCCGCTTATGGAGGTCATTAAATAATCAAGACATCCTGCACCAACAAGACCAACACCGGTCCAGATCCTGGCGCCATTTTTCAATTTCCATTCCGCATTCACAGCAGGCCAGGCTAATACCCAGGGATCTCCTTCTCCAGATTTCATATGCGGATAATAAATAAACGGGGATTTCAAATTAATGCGAAAATTTGTTGATGGTTGAGCAAGCACGGATTTAATTCTGAATCCGTATCCTTTTGCAAATGGTGTGTAACCATAAATAAGACCTGCTGAAAACCGATCACTGAATCCATAAGAATATAGACCAATAGCTACATAGGGTATGCCACTATAGAGCTCAACCTGGGACTTGCCTTTTTGCGGCATTAAATAATCGTGATCATATACTTTCTTATCCTGACCTGATAAGGTATGGAAGGATAATAAACCAATAAAAGTGATCAGACACAGGTGGAAAATCCCACGGTTCATTTTTGTTTTGGATGCGTAATTTTTCATGATGCTGTTTTTTCTTCAAATGTATCGGTGCACCTATCCCGGCCTTCTTCACGAATGTCTTATTGCATAGCATAATAGTTTCAACTTTCCATTCCTGATAGCACTGCTGTTTCCTGTGAGGGCCTGGAGCGCCCATATTGACCGGATTATCAACAGGTTGGGTGTTTCCTGCCCCCATGGCCCCTAAATCCCCTGAAGGGGACTTCCTTTTCCGCTCCTTCCCCACCTTTAAAGGTGGGGTAATACGAATTCCTCTTTACCTTCTGCCTTTGGTTGTCAAAGATTTAGCGAAGGCTACCTCTTCCGCCTCTTCCTTCTCTTCCACCTCTTCCGCCTCTTCCGCCTTCTCCGCCTTTTCCGCCTTTTCTGCCCCTTCCGCCTCTTCAGCCTCTTCCGCCCGACAACTTCTCATGTCTTACCTTTGTTCCTCTACCAAACCAGAAAAGGAACATGGCTATATATATCACAGACGATTGTATCAATTGCGGCGCTTGCGAACCCGAATGCCCTAATAATGCCATTTATGAAGGAGGGGTCAATTGGGCCATGAAAGATGGAACCACCCTGACCGGGCCTTATACTTTGGAGGATGGGACCGTGGTGGACGCTGCTGATTCTTTAGAACCGGTCTCCCCGGATTTCTATTATATCGTGCCGGACAAGTGTACAGAATGCAAGGGATTTCATGATGAACCACAGTGTGCAGCTGTATGCCCGGTGGATTGCTGTCTTCCCGATCCTGATCACGTGGAGTCGGATGATTTATTGCTGGGTCGCAAGGCTAGGCTTCATTTGTGAGAACGTGAGAGCGTGAGAGCATGAGAACGTGAGAGCGTGAGAGCGTGAGAGCATGAGAGCGTGAGAGGGTGAGAGCGTGAGAGGGTGAGAGCGTGAGAATGCAGGATACTTTCGCCGCATCGCGGCACAAGGTTCTTAGCAAATAAAGACACAAGAAAAATCCTTCGCCGCATCGCGGCACAAGGTTGGCAGCAAATAGATGTTCATGGTCTGTCGTCCAGCGTCCGTCGTCCAATCACTCCTTCATCAACTTCACACTCCGCACACTGCCATCCTCATCTTTGATGGTGCATAGATAGATTCCCGGAGGAAAGTCAGGCAGGAAGATTTTCGATGGAATCACCAACTCCTGATTGAAAACATTCCGCCCATGCATATCATAAAGCTGAATCTGCGCACTTCGGAATGTTCCGCTTTTGGATTCAACGATGATTTGATCCGTAAATGGATTAGGAAGTATTGAAATATCTGGTGCGTTTTTATCTGCAACCTCCTGTATACCCGTCGGAAAAATTGCAATCCACTGGCAGGTGCTGTCTGTTCCATAATCATTACTTACGGTCAGGCATACATGATAAAGTCCTGGTTCAAATGTATGCAGCGGACTCGCCGTATCACTGGTGCTTCCTTCATCAAAATCCCAATGCCACTCATGCGGATCGTAGAAGGATAAATCGGTAAATCGGATCAACTGATCAATATCCGGCTGATCTGGCTCCCATCGCCATCTGGATACCGGCAGGTTGTTAATACCAAGTGTATCACAAGGGCTGCCATCTATCGGACCCAAACGAAAGTTTGGAATATTGGGCATTGATCTTGCATTCCATTTAACGAGGTTAAGATAATGTTGAAGAAATCGACAGTCTGGTGCAGGAAGATCGGGTCTGTCGATTACATGAAATCTTTTACTACTACCACTGGAAGGTGCTATGTAAATTCGTCCATCAGGTGCAAGTGCCATTGGTGCAAAGCTGGTTTCAAACCCACCGGGACCAGGCTCTATAAATCCGTCGAAGGAATCAACAAGAGTCTTTGATGCCGCAATGTCCTCCACTAAAAGATCCCATTGCCAGAGGTGAGTATTGTCATCTGCGTATAAATATCGTTCTGAAGGTGAGAATGCTGCACCGGGTAAAAAAGCTTTTTTTGTATGAAATACATCTATTAAATTTAAATCACCACTGCATCGATCAAATGAAAATAATGAAATGTTTTGCTCATCTGATTGTTGAATGGCGTCTACCCTGACCATATAATTGCCATTATTGGAAAAAATTGATTGTCCATATCCATACTCAATCGTTGAACCTGCATCGCCCTGATGATCCAGATGTATACCACTTGGATCAAGAATATAAGAATAGTAAATTGGTGAATCAAATTCACTGACTAATAACCACCAGTCCCTTCCATTGGCATGACGGCATGCATTTACCCTTGTTGTATACCAATAGTGATGGGGAGTAATGAATTGATCTTTTGATAACAAGGCATAAC
Organism: uncultured Saprospiraceae bacterium; assembly: GCA_963837505.1. Classification (GTDB taxonomy): domain Bacteria; phylum Bacteroidota; class Bacteroidia; order Chitinophagales; family Saprospiraceae; genus Opimibacter. Next base: position 196,826 of record CAWINN010000010.1, read on the forward strand.
TTGAATCCATATTTACTTTTACTCTCGCTTCCATAAATCCGGAGATCTGAAAAATCCAAGTTGGATGAGGTTCCGCAAAAAAATAAATAATTGAATATTCCTGATCACTTTCCGGAATTGGAAGCACCAAGGCTCCATCATGATAAGGAAAACCCAGAGGGCCTTCGGTTTCAGTATTCCACCAATTCCAAAAGCTCCCTGGGTCAGGATCATAAGAAATTTGATCAGCAATAACTTCTCCTTCTTTTCCGAAAATTTCCATGCCGTTTGTCCAGAGTATGGCATTGCCATTTACGTCGCAAATATTGGCGCAAGTTTCCGATATCCAAAGTTTTTCATTAAAGTGATACTCGATATGCGGTCTTAATTGCTTGAAATCAATATGCATAACACTATAATTGTGACTTTCGGAGGTGGAATACCCCAACACCCAGGTATCGCCTTCCCTTTGAGCATTCACCATAATGAATAAGAAGCACTGAACAAACAGCATGAAGATTTTCGTTAGTTTCATCGGACAAGCAGAATTCGTTTTGCAGTAAGGCCTGAATCCGTAAAAACACTGATTATATAAATACCATCAGGGTAACTAGAGAGATCGACCGTGCAGTTTTGTTTCTTTGGCTCAAGTGAATAGAGTTGTTTTCTGGATGTATTGGAGACGATAACTCTTTTGATGTCCTCAACCGAACTTATTTGTACATGATCGTTTGTAGGATTGGGAAAGGAAGTTACATTCCAACCATCAGTTAATGAATCATTTCCCGGATTAACCTGGAATGGTTCAGGTGAGGAACAATTATCCAGCGTGACACTCACTATCGTATCTGCGATAAGGGCGTACAGCTCCTGTGCTATATATACAGCCCGGCCTCCTTCCCAGGGACATAACTGTGTTAAGTCAAAAATATCAGAGGAATCTCCACTTGACAATTCTTCTCCCAGCAGATACTGAGCTTTGAAGTACAACGCCTCCCTCAGATACTCCTCTATATCATTCGAAGCCGTCAGGTTGTCAAGACTATCCGAAATATCAGCGAACGCTGACAGTGATTCATCGTTTTCATCATCCAGTAAATCCAGCCAATATCCCAGTTTATCACTTAAGGTATCGACTTTTAATGCTCTTAAAGCCATCCAGGTAGTAGAATCTGAAGGACTAGTCGACAGATATCCATCTATATCTGCTAAATCTGTTGATAATAAGTCTATGGTATCCTGGGTCAGGGATTTTTCGACATCATCTGTTCCGAATCGGGAAGACAATTGCAATTGCCAGGTCACTAATTTACCAAGCGGATTTGATTCTTCGGCATCAAAAAAACTGTCCAGTACTGTGTTATCATGGAGATCTGTGTCCAGCAACATCAATTCATAGATATCCGCTTTCATCATCCAGGTGAGTTCGTCATTGAACTCTTCAAAATCAAGTGGGGTCCGGACAATTTTGGCTATGGTATCCGGGTCTGCAACAGGGTTATCAATATCAGAAAAACAATCCACAGGAGCAGGACCTTCATACTCATTAGAAATAAACCAATTCCCCATATCAACACTTTCCGGGCATATTGATGGAGGCAATGAAAATGTAACATCTGGGTCATAATAAAATGGATTAAGTAGGGCTATATCGGTAGGATCACCATCGTAATTGATGTTTGCTCCGCAAACATCGTAATCCCCAATCCACAAATTATTATTTTGAAATTGCTTACCCATGCTAACATATCCAACTAAATCAAGTCCATAATCTCCATCATAAATTTGATTTGACATTAGTTGAGTCAGCATATTGGGACCAAATACTCTTATATCAATATTAAAATTGTAAATGTCATTACAAAAGTATGTATTCAGCTGACTCCCCTCCAAATTGATTCCGAAATTATCATCATTATCCTGATAAACCCCATCTGCATATACATGATTTTTTCGAATTGACGAATATGTACTTCCCGAGACTTCAAAACCTGTATTCTTATCTCCCACAGATACATCATCCAGGAAATAAATATAGTTGGGACCTGCTGAGGTATATTGATTATTGTTAAGATAAATGCCATATGCATTGTGTCCATCTTCAATATTAATCACGTTGCTCCTGATTTTGCCCAGATTAGGTCCGGCTTGTAACACACCTATAGCATTTATTCCAGCGTTCCCGCCACTTAACACATCGCGTTGTAAGGTATTGTTTACGATATCAAAAGGGGTGTTGGCATTGGCTACAAATATGCCAAAGTATCCATCCGTGATTGAATTGAGCTTGACTCCCAGCGACTGGGGACGATAAGCAAAGACGCCTCTGGTTTTAGTAATCGCGGGACCGGTATTGACTAGAGTAATGTCATTATCAACGATGGTTGAAAACGATTCGTCAGTGAAAATACCTACGAGGAGATTATCTAAAACATTTTCAGTAATGGTTGATCCTGCATCGAACTCATATATACCATATTGATTGAGATCCAGAACCGGATCGGGAGGACGGTTTGGTTGGGTCCCTTCAAGGTCGTGAATATCAGTACCTGCTATATCGAAATCTGAATATCGGACGATAATTCCATTCCGCATATCATGGATATCATTTCGCTCTTCAGTTTCTGCATCTACTCTGCCAAGATGCATACCAGTAGCCCCGAAAATATATATCGCAGCATAACCCTGGTTATAAGGTATTTCAGCAGGTGTGGTTGGCCAGGAGGGGTAATAATATTGAGCTGGAAAAGGAGACTGCGCTGGATAGGGGTCAGGAAGTGATCCGTCCGTGTAGAATTCACAACCAATGATATCTCCTTTCTGTTGAATTTGAGCATCATATTCATCCTCTTCCAGGGGAGTACCCACGCCAATACCTATATAATCATTAATGAAACTTGTGTATTCACAGTGAACTCCATCATAAGAACGTAGGCGTATTCCAATCTCTGCATCTTCAATTACACTATTGTATACATTAATATTGGTCGTATAATCAACATTAATGCCTCTCCACATTTCACCACATCCGGAAATATAGCAATCCACCAACGTGAGCCCGGCTCCACTTGTAACAAAGATCTGGGCTCCTTCCTCCATCTTTACACGAATACCTGACCATGTCGCATCAGTGACAACCAGTTTTCCCTTTACAAAATAGCATCTGGCACTTCCGAAAGCGTCTATATCCCTATAGTCGGTTGTTCCACCTGTCGTTCCAATTGTAAGAAAAGAGGAGCATTCACATGGAGAAGTAGTCTCCGCAATCAAAGGTCTGGCAGATAAACAGCTCAGTAACATCAGTGTAAAAAGGAAAACCTGTTTCCCAATATTGAAAACTGATCTTCTAACTGCCTCATTTACAGCAATTTGGGGGGGGGGGGGGCAATTCCTGGAATCGCCAATCCTCGGTGTAAAATAGTTTGTCATAATGAAAATAATTAAAAAGTTAAAAAATGCTTTGAGGTGGGCATTATGCAAAAAAATCCCAATGAATACCGGTAATGTATCCTCAAATCAATAATGGACAGAAATTAAAAATGCCTTGATATGTAAACTCAAAACACGAGGAGAAAAAAAACTTCTGCCAAATTAAAAAATAAAGAACTAAGACTCAAACTTTCAACTAATTCAATTTTGGATAGACCAAATATAGGGTAATCAAAGAGCGGGTAGGGAAACTTTAACACAATTTAAATGAGAAATATATTCAACCGGAAAAATTGACGTTTGAAACGGGATCCATTGAATTTATCAAGAAAAATCTTTCTTTCCTGCAAACAGGCTCTTCGAAAGTATTTCCTCTATCCTTTAAGCCGTCTCACTCTCTTACTATCAGTCTGTTATTTTCCCTCCCTTGTCAAACCACTTGACAATGACATCAATGTCATGTTGCGACAGCATACCGTCCTTCGGCATTCGCTTATTGACCGGGGAAATGGGATCAGCCACGGCGGCCTTTATGGCTTCATGCTGCTGACTAATGGCCGAATCATTATCAAAAGCCGTGGGGCGACCCTCCCAGTTACCGGCCGAACTATGACAGGAAAGACAATTGGTCTCCATGATCGCTTTGACTTCCGGAAAATAAGGGCCGGAAGTATTGTCATTATTTTGCCCTTTATCGCAAGACATCATCAGCATGAATCCCATAGGGATGCTTAGAATGATTCTGTTCCATTTCATTTGAATAGTAAATTTTCTATTGTTGTCTGGCAACAAGTACACGCTTACTTCCAATCTGGTAGTTGGTGCGGTCTTTCCTTATAAAAAAGTCAAACTGGTATACTTCTTCCGTTAACCAAAAAAGTATTTACAAAAAGGAATATTTCATCCCCATCGTAATGCCTCGAATAAAATCATCACGTTGTTTTGCGGGAACATAGGAGCCGGTACTTTGCGGGGTATTCAGGTAGGGCTGAAAGGTATGCAGACAATGCAATTCGAGAGCGACGTGTTTGCCTAAGTGATATGCCATTCCGGCATAAACGGAAGTCATGGTATTCCGGATGACATCATACCCATCCAGCGAATTACTGAATCGGGTATATGTCGGGTTGAAGGAATAACTAAAAGGAACAATTGGATACTCACTGTTGGCCCTGGTGTGAAAAGCCAATCCAAATCCTCCCTCCACCGAAAACCGTCTTGAAATTTTCCAGTCCGCCCCTAATTGGGCCTGCCATTGTTGCAACGATTCAATAACCGGATCCAGTTCTGCATAGGTGGCATTATTAATGGATTCACCAGGCACATAGTATCCGTCAAAAATAGTATCGCTTTTGACCAGGCCGGTGTTCACATCGGCAGATGGGACTTTCGCTTTGTTTGCCCCAAACAAGCCGCCCCCGGGATGAAAAGACCGGAAACCCAGGCTGCCAGAAAGGCTGAGCCGGGAACCAAGTTCAACATCAGCTCCGGCACCTGCATAATATCCTGTCCCACCCTGAAATCCGGACAATACATTCGCTTCGACACACGGACGTATAGCATGGGTAGGCGAATTCGATTTAGAAAATTTACTAACATGAACAGGACTCAATTCATTTTCAGGAATGGTAAAGTAAGCCATATCCAGAGAGGGCAAAGGCTCTGCAATACCCACATTGATAAAAGCCCGGGCAGAAAGTTTATCATCATTAGCATTGACGTTTCCGCCTTGAATAACCATAGCATACGCTTCCTCTTCAGGTAGTGCTGAATGCATGGTAGCAATAGTTTCACCAGACTGATTTACCGCCATGGATTCGACATCCGTTTTTAATTTAATTTTCCCTTCAGCAACAGCTTTTTGATTATTGCTTTTCAGGTCCGCGGTGTGGACCGTTTCATTTGGGATGGTCGTCGCACTATTTGACCTCATGGTATTTGACCCGTAAGTTGACTCCGAAGTTGTATTCTGTGTGAAATCATTATTAATCGTATTCGTTTCTTCTTCTTTTTGCAGTTCATTATTTGGTTGAACCGGTAATGGAGCAACTTGTTGATCGGGAGTCAGAGTATTGGTCCTGGAAGAATGCATTTCCGATCGGAGTAAAAACAGGCCTGCCAGTCCGAGGAGTACCAGACTCGCCAGTGACCACCAGAATACGATCATCCTACGGGATTTTCTTTCCACCGGCATTTCCCGGTCGAGGATAGAATTCATCCGTGACCAGCCCTGTTCCGGAGTAATATTATACTGATTTTGTTCTTGCATGACTTTCATTGACTAAAATAAGACGTAATCGTTCGCGGGCATTGGACAGATGCCATTTAGAAGTCCCTGTGCTGATTTGCATCATGCTGCTGATCTCATCGTGTGAATACCCTTCGATCGCAAAGAGTCGAAACACTTCGGCTGACCGTCCGGGGATCTTATCCAGCAGGCCGATCAGGTCCTGAAACTCCAGGTCATCGGTCGGCGAAGCCTCCACTTCGAGATGATCAGGCATGTCAAATTGTATAAAACGGATATAACTGTTTTCTTTTTTATAAAAATCGGCCAGCGTATGATAGACCAGCCTTCGAATCCAACCCTCCAGTGATCCTTCATGACGGAATGATCCTAATTTTTGAAACACTTTTAAAAAACCATCATTCAGAATCAACAAGGCTTTATCCTCATCTTTCGTATACTTCATACACATGGACATCATGGTCGGGAAGTACTTCTTGTACAGCCTTTCCTGACTTCTCCGGTCGTTCCGGATACAGCCTTGTATGAGATCGAGGTCAGTCAAGCAGTGAGTAGTGAGTAGTGAGTAGTGAGTAGTGAGTAATCGCGAGTCGTCATTCGTAAGTCGTCATTCATGAATCTATATTAATTATCCTCACGCAAAGACGCAATTGGTTGTATGTGTTTTTTATTTATCATTAGTCAATCCTAAGTTGCCATCCAATTACTATTTTCTGCATACTGACTACCGCCGACTGCTGACTTATTTCTATTGTATCAACGCGATCTTCACTTCAATCTTATCCACAAAATCATTATAGAGTTGCGGCATATTGTATTCATCTTTATCCAGCAGCCAGAAACCGGACGGATAGGCGAAATCCGCTTCATTATGCACCTCTACATAAATGCCTCCCCAGTCGCCCGCATCCGGCATCCCCAGGACATGATCAGGTAATTGATACAATTCGGAAGGGATTTCATCTTCAATATCCTTTACCGCTTCAAATTTAGTCTGAGAAAGCTCGTTCCAATGCGCCTCAATCGGCTTCGTAAAATTAGGATAGTTATCGAGGTCATCTTCATAAAGTCGACCATTTTCCAGTTTGTACGTCTCAATACAGCCCTCGCCGGCACATTCGCCATAGAAATGGCCAAAGATGAAGTAATGAGTATCCCCTGCAGGGTTTTGCCCCTTGTCCTTGTCACAGGATGAAAACACAAATGACAGTCCAAGAAGCATACCGGCCGACCAAAGTGATATTTTCATTTTATTCATCGTGAGTTGTGAATGGTGGGTTGTGAGTTTAACAACTAACATCTAGCATCTTACATCCGGCACCTTAAAACACAATCCCTGTCCTCATTTCCACTCGTTTGTAAGTAATCTTATCCGTAGAGGTGCCCTGCCAGTCAAAATAATTGACATAGATCGCGCTTTGCAATTTATATTCTATCCCGAGGTAATAATTCACTGTACTGCCGCCAAAACGCACCCCGACTTCAGGACTCATATAAAAACCACCCCTGGCATCCACCTGTTCAAATGAGCTATTCTTAATGGCAAATCCATATCCCATCTTAAAGGCATAGTAAGGCGATATTTTGTCTGCCCTGAAATATCCTCTCGCTTCCGCAAATACCGGAACCAGGCCTCGATCGTTAAAGAAATCATTGGACTCAATTCCAATTCCTCCCCCAACGCCTACCAACCGGCTGAATCGATGTCCAATAGAATAATGCAGGCCCGCCCCTCCGGGATCAGAAAAATTGAGAAAAACAGAAAAGGACTGATACAAGCCATGTTCTTTAAATGCATATGGATGAGGTAATCTTGGCAGGGAGGGACCTGATGAGAAAATTGAATTCTGCTGTACATCCTGATATACCTTTTCAATTTCATTGCGTGGTATCTCCATAACTGCCCCTGTAGCCAGCCTGAATTCCATACCACGAGCCAGTTCCCATTTAACAATCGTACCTGTCAGGCGGCTTCCTCCCTTCAGCCACACGACATCCACCAGGTCACCTCTGGTGGCAGTATCAGCCTGGGCGGTGAGATACATGTTGAGCCCGATCACCATGAACAGAAGTAATATGTTTTGTCTACGTATTTTCACTTTATGAGTTGTGAGTTGTGAGTAAAGAGGTGTACACTATCTTTCCGCACCTTTAAACGTGGGGCATTATCACACATTTACTACTTTCCGATTTCAATCATACTCAACTGCTTCAGATCACTTCGATCAGAAGCATCATACTGGTATACTCCATTTTCCCCGATCACAATAACCTGATCTCCGGGAGGAAGCACGATGACATCATAAGCAGTCAGACCTGACACATGATCCAATAAGTGTTCATCAATTTTCTGTGTATTGGAAATATCAAATGTTTTCAGGCCAAATTTGCCCTCACACAAATAAAGCGTATTGCCCACTACAGATAGTCCATGAGGATTATCCATTGGATAGGAACGGATCAGCGAAGGATTGTTCAGATCGGATACATCTAATACCTCTAATTGATTGGTGTATCCGTTACAATTGGTTCCATCACGTAGAGTGACATAGGCCACCTTGTCGGATACGACCACCGGATCACATGCCGAGGCGTGGGTAAAGTTGGATCTGTATACGGGTAATTCAGGATTGGAAATATCATAGATCAGCATGCCATTGGAAGAACCGATAAACAGGTTTCCATCCATCGGAAACAACGTTTCAATGCCCCATTGTACTGACACATCATTTTTTAGTACTGGTTTCGCCTGCTCCACATTGAATACTTTAAGGGACAGCATGTCGATCGTATAGAGGTAATTATTTTCAACGGTAAATCTCGCCATTGATCCCCCGGATACGACACTCGGACTAACAGACGAAGTGTTGTTGGCTTTAAACTCTCCGCCAAAAGTGGCATCCGCTGCATAGAGGACATTTCCTTCATACCATATTCCGGCGCCCCACCTGGCACTGTTGCAATCAATGGTCTGCTTAACAGTAGTAGGCCGGTACTCCACCAGGTATCCGATATGATCAGAATAGGCATAAAAACTTTGAAATACATCATTGACGCGCTCAGCTTCCACCGGAGCTTGCGGATTGGCAATATCAATGGTGACAAGATCCAGGTAGCTATCCGCATAGAGATAATGGTCATGAACCGCCATATCGAGGTTGCCAGGAATATTGAGGAATCCAATGTTTTTAGGATTGGAAGGATCTGTGTTGTCAAAAATGTGTATTCCTGTATTCAGCTCATTGACAAAAAGGTATCCGTTATAGTAGAAGATCTTACCCGTATTGGTCAGTGCTGTCGGGCTTTCATATTTCACGGGGACCCGCATATCCTCCAGGAGTTTGTAGACAGGCTCAAAAGCGGTGTATTCCTGGGTGCGGGTGCAGGTATCCTGCTGGCAACCTGTGACCAAAAAGGATGCGGCCAGCAATAGTAAGAATGTAAAAGAGAAAACTGATTTCATCTGTGTTGATTTATTTCCCCAATAGACCAATAATTCAAGGAAAAAGGTTGGGTCTCTACCTGGAAATAAAGGATAGGGTCCTTGCAGGGCCGGGATTTCCGGATTGCCACGGGATCCAGTCTTACCCCAGCTTTAAAGCTGGGGAATAGGAAAATAATTTTGGGAATTGTCAGGATCCGGGCTTCCCCGGGGTCCAGACTTACCCCAGCTTTAAAGCTGGGGAATAGGAAAATAAAAGGTGCGGAAGAAGGAAACTAATCGTTATTGCCGGGGCTCAGCCTTGATAAAGTGCCTGGCATAATGCACTTTCATTCCATCCAGGCGGTCGATCTGATGATGGAGTCGTTCGAGGAAGGATGGCCATGCTCTGCGCTCGGGCGGGGTCCAAAGCACTTCCGCCAGGGCAATGGCCCTGGGAAAAGCCATGTATTCCGCTTGTTCAGGCGTGGATATATATTCGGTCCAGAGATTGCCTTGAGCGCCAAGGATATGCTTTGCCTCTTCTTTATTCAATACACCTGGCACCGGGTTGAAAGCATAAACGGTATCCAGAGGCGTAAAACCGCCAATGGCCAGAGGCTCGTTTTTTGGGTCAGCCTGGTAATGATCAAAATAACAATAGTCTCCCGGTGTCATGATAACATCGTGTCCTGCTTTAGCTGCAGCAATACCACCATCAGTTCCTCTCCACGACATGACGGTGGCATTGGCGGCGAGGCCGCCTTCCAGGATCTCATCCCAGCCAATTATGGATTTGCCCTTACTGTTCAGATATTTTTCAATGCGCTGAATGAAATAACTCTGGAGTTCCATTTCATTTTTTAATCCTTCCTGTTGCATCAGGGACTGACAAAATTGGCTTTCTTTCCATCTTTTCTTTGGACATTCATCCCCCCCGATGTGGATGTAGGGTGAAGGAAAAAGAGCAATAACTTCATCCAGTACATTTTGCAAAAAAGTAAATGTCTCCTCCTTCGGGCAATATACATCATCAAATACTCCCCAGGTCTGGCCTACCTTAAAAGGTCCTGCGGTACAACTCAATTCCGGGTAGGCAGCTAAGGCAGCAAGGGAATGTCCGGGCATCTCAATTTCAGGGATGACCATGACACCCCGATCCATCGCGTATCGAACCACCTCTTTTATTTGTGCCTGGGTATAATATCCTCCATAGCGCTTTCCGTCATAAACAGCAGACGTGTCCCCCGCACGTCCTGCCTGGGTCTGATCACGCCATGCCGCTATCTCCTGCAGTTTAGGATATCGTTTTATTTCTATTCTCCATCCCTGGTCATCGGTCAGGTGCCAGTGAAACCGGTTCATTTTATAATAGGCCAGGAGATCAATATATTTTTTGACAAATTCAATCGGCATGAAGTGGCGGCTGACATCCAGGTGGAGGCCCCGATAAGGGAAAAGCGGTTCATCACGGATATCTACTGAAGGGATCTTCCATACCCGAAGCTGGCCATGCGCATCAGCCATCGCGTCCAGGCGCATGATTTGGCGTAACGTTTGAAAAGCGTAGAACACGCCAACTTCGCTATTGGCATTAATGATGATGCCAACGGGAGATATGTGCAGGGTGTAGTTTTCTTTGTGTTTATGTTCGCCGGAATGAATGATCAGAATGAGGTGTTTCTCATCATTCTTGTGAAATTTTTCATGTTGCGTTAGTATGGCATATCCGCTCTTTTTCTCAAAAATGTCATTGAAAACTTCCAAGGGATTAAAGGTGGCCCCGTTGAAACTATCCGATTGAATCCAGGTGTCTTTATCAATTATGAAATACCCGGTTTGCTCCTGCAATTCGGCCGGAAGCGGAATGATAGACAGGTCACCATTGACTAATTCAGTCTCCCTTTCCTGACAAGCGAATAGTAAAGCGAGGAGGCTGAAGAATAAAACATAAAAACGATGCCCGGTTTTCACTCGACCAAATTAGGGAATATAGAAACCCTCCATGCAGGGCTAAAGCCCAATGAAATCTTAATCCTTTACTCCTATGCCAAAAGGCGAGGATATTCAGTATTATTCAGGCATGGAAGATCAAACTTACCTTTCCTGCTGGAGACCCGGCAGGCGAAAACAATGCAGGACCTTGCCTGTGATCTATGATCCTGCCAGCAGATTCCAGAGCTTATCCTTCAACTCCATCAGGTGGTATTCGGTTACTGCAGATATGAAGATGGCCTCTATGCCTTCCGGTAAATTGGGGCGAAGCAGTTCCTGCATCTCATCATCAATAAGATCGCATTTAGTAATGGCCAGTAAGCGGGGCTTATCCAGCAATTCCGGGTTATACATTTCCAGTTCGTGGAGGAGAATTTGAAAATCCTGGTTGATATCATTACTCTCGCAGGAAATCATAAAGAGTAAAACGGCATTGCGTTCGATATGACGGAGAAAACGATGGCCCAATCCTTTTCCTAAATGCGCATCTTCAATAATACCCGGGATGTCAGCCATGACGAAGGATCGATTGTCGCGATAGGCGATGAAACCAAGATTGGGTGTGAGCGTGGTAAAAGCATAAGACGCTATTTTCGGTTTCGCAGCCGAAATAGCGGCGAGCAAGGTGGATTTGCCAGCATTGGGAAATCCGACCAAACCAACATCAGCCAGGATTTTTAATTCCAGGATTCTCCAGCCTTCCTGTAAGGGCTCACCAGGTTGAGCAAAACGCGGAGTTTGATTGGTGGCGGATTTGAAATGATTATTGCCCTGGCCCCCTCTTCCTCCCGGCATTAAAACATATTCTTCCCCGTCCTTGGTGATCTCAAAAAGAATTTCATTGGTATCGGGATCCTTAGCTACGGTACCTAAAGGAACTTCGAGAATAACATCTTCACCATCGGCTCCTGTGCATAAGTTTCCCGAACCAGATTCTCCTCCTTTCGCAATGACATGTTTTCTGTATTTAAGATGAAGCAAAGTCCACAATTGGGAATTTCCCTTGCAAATAATATCACCACCATGACCCCCATCGCCACCATCCGGGCCCCCGAAAGCACTGATCTTATCCCGATGAAAATGCACTGAACCCGCACCGCCCGCACCGGACTTGCAATGAATCTTGACGTAGTCAACAAAGTTCTGATCAGTAGACATTAAGGATGGAGACGGTCGATGGTCTCACAAAGATTTTTAAAGATTTGATCGATCGAACCAAGACCCGGTACGATATAGGCTTTGTCCATCTGATCGTAATAATCGTAGATGGGCGCTGTTTTTGACTGATACACCTGGAAACGAACCCGGATCACTTCTTCATCGCGATCATCGGGGCGATTAGAATCCTTTCCACGCAACAACAATCGTTTTACAATTTCATCTTCCGGCACATCCAGCATGATGAGGGCATCGATGGACTGGCCCATACCCTCCAACAGCGTATCCAATGCTTCGGCCTGTGGCGCCGTACGTGGGAAACCGTCAAAGATAAAACCACTGGCTTCGGCGTGCGATTTCATTTTATTGCGGAGCATACCGATGGTGACTTCGTCCGGTACGAGTTCACCTTTGGACATATAGGTGCTTGCTTTTTTCCCGAGGTCCGATCCGGCTTCAATCTCTTCACGAAACAGGTTTCCTGTTGAAATGTGAACCAGATGGTATTGAGCTACGAGTTTTTCTGCCTGTGTGCCCTTACCGCTTCCCGGAGGGCCGAATAAAATGAGATTGAGCATTGTTGGAATAACCTGTTTCTTTATGCAATAGCGGTAAAGATAGAAAAATCAGGGACTTAGGAGAAGGATGAGGTCAAGGCCAAGGTGTAGGTTGGAGGGTGGGATGATGAGGCTGAGGAGAGGCAAAGCATGGCCGGGACGATGCTCCGAATAAGATTTCGTCGAAATCCTTTTGGTTTTGGATGGGTGTTTTATTACAAGTAAAACTCATCCCGGACAAAGCTCTATTGCGCCAAATGATCCAGAAGATTTAAGCGAAAACTGTTTTATCCTGCTCGTAAGTGTCCCGAGCTCCCCAAAACGTTACCATTTCCGCCTGTTTTTTTTAAAAAAAATTTCCTGTACTAAAAATGGCCCTTCAAAATGAAGAGCCATTTCTATTTATCAATAATATTACGTTCTCTTTAATATCCTTGCGTAAACAACTTATATGATTTTATCTCGCCGTCGCCCACCTGGATACTTAACATATACACTCCCTGGGGCAAGTGAAGATCCTGCATCGTGTAGGAAATGCTGTAGGGCGTCGTCACTTCTTTACGAACCAGTTTGCCGGACATGTCAAACAACCTCGCCGTCACCGGTTTAGTGACCGAGCTGCTGAAACTCACAAATATGTTATCCTTAAAAGGATTGGTCAGTACATTTTGCACTATGTCTGGTTCTGTATTCCGTCGAACAATAATCGTATCCGAATAGAATTCATAGAAATACGGAATAGACGTGTTTTCATTGACCACATGCAAACGATAATAAATGACATTGCGTAAACTCTGATCAGTTGCCGTATAGGTATGAGGAAAAGTGCTCACCACTCCTTTCGCGTTTAAGGTAGCTACCTGCGAAAACCCGAGACCGGTAAAGGACCGTTCCAGGTAAATCTTCTGGCATTGATATTCGACTCCGGTAGTCCAGTTGAGGGTGACTTCCTGGTCACTGGTGTAGTCCCCATTGAAAATAGTTACTGTGGTCTCCAGTTCGCCTTCAAATTTGCTAATGGTAAAATCATCAATGGCCAGCCCTTGTGCCGGATCAGATTCATCCGAACGGAAAACAAAACGGAAGCTCACGTGCGATTGACCGACCAGAAAACTAACATCTTTGATATATTGGGTCCAGTTGAGTTGGGCATTGGTGAAATAGGATTTACCAATCGGGAAGGCCCCATCCGCCAGATTAGTGTTGTGATAATTGTACCAGCCGGTATCATCCTTACTACCCAACTGGGTCCAGGAAGCACCACCATCTGTGGAGTACTCTACTTGAAATCCATCATTCCGGTTTTGAACTGCGTATTTGGACCAGAATTTCAATTCATATAATCCCGGTGAGGAAAGATCATACATCGGGGAGTATAATTCTGCGCGCGAATTATTTTGATATAAGGCACTATTGATATCCAATACCCACGCCTTAGTACCAGAATGGGTTCCATCCTTTCCTGCTTTATCCGATACACCTAAAGAAAATGTACTTCCGGCAGGTGAATAGGCAGCAAAATGTTCAGGCTTGGTTTCGAAATCACCTGCGTAATCAGCGTCTCCCGGTTCATAAGGGGCCGGCAAATAGGGAAGGATATTTATCTTTTTGGTTTCGGCAAGACTTCCATTAATCGTAAGCGTAATATTATAAATCCCGGGAGATGTATAAACATGGTTGACCTTAGCCGCTGTAGAAGTAGTAAAATCACCAAAGTCCCAGGCATAGGTTTGGGCATTGACAGAAGATGAACCATCAATCAGTACATTCTGACCTTCATATGCAATTGGCTGAGTCAGGATAACCGGTGACGGAATGGCGAACACATCTGTGGTCATCAAGCCTCTTCCGTATGTGCCTGCGAGTACTACTTTATCACTGTTGCGCATGACCAGCATATCAACCCGCACGAATGGCATTCCATTATCCGGATCGGTAGGCTCCCAGTGTGTAAGGTCGCCATTAATATCATCCGTTGTCCAGACACCGGCATCAGTAGCAATCATGGCCCGGTCATGATCCGCAGGATCAAAAATGGCCCAACGCACAGGCAGATCCGGAAGATCGCCTTCGATAGAATTCCATTCCACACCACCATCTGTGGTCATCCAGATATTTTTAAGGCTGGCGCCAAAGTTGAATAGACTGATCAGGGCATCATTAGAGGTCTGTTTATCCATATAGATGCAGGACACGTCGGCAGAGACAGGCAGTTTAGCAAAGTAAACACCCGACACGTTTGTCCCTTGATCAGCGTTGTCCACGCGAATCACTCTTCCCCCACTACCACCAAAATAGACCCTGTTAGGAACGTTAGGATCAGCCAGCACGGCAGACACATTTATGGTAAAACTATTGATATCGACAAAATCAACTGCAGTGGTATTGATATTCCACCTAAAGAAATCCGAATTGCCCGTTTGTCCATAAAGAATATGGGCATCACTGTCATATCCTGAACGATTGACAAAGTCTCCATTCACATTGGCTCCAAATCCAAAAGTTTGCCCGCCATTGCGTGACAGATTATAATTTCCGCCCTGAGAGGAAGCAATTTGAATGCTGGGATCATTCTGATCGATGAAACAGAACATGCCATCCCCACCAATGGCTACGCGCGAAGGAGAAAGTCCTGGCTCTTCAATGATGAGTGAATTGTTATCCTGTGTACCTCCCATGCAATAAAAAGAACCGGCATCAGGATGAATGGAACAGGCATAAAATTGGGTAGTAACATAACCCAAACTCTTGTCCACCGTGGTCTTTCCACCATCTTCACTGAACCAAATTCCCCCGTCATTACTGAATAAAACCCTGCCCTGTATTTTAGGATCAAAGGTGATATTATGATGATCTGAATGGACATTCTCAGCAATGGACTTCCAACTAAATCCCTGGAAGGTCGATTCGGATAAGGTTACTCCACCGGCAATAATTCGGAAGCAATTAAATGGATCAGCAGCTATATCGAGATCATACCAGGCCTGGCCATACCCTCCAAAAATATCAGGGGCCGCATGGGATGTCCAGGTTATTCCACCATCATTAGTTACAAAAGTGTTGGAAGAAAATGAATTGACATTACCAATGGCATATAATATATCGGGATCAGAAGGACATATGGCGAATTCGACACGGGTCACATTGTTCATGAATCCAGTTCCATTTCTACCGATACTTGTCCAATCTCCGCGATTTCCGGTGGTGGACTTCATGATATCAAAGTCGTTGCAGGTATAAAAAGTTTGGTTAGCCGCTATGTAATAGAAATCATGGAAATTGTTGCTGCTTTGACCATTGAGACTTGAACCCGCTACTTTTTCCCAAACATTACCTCCGTCATGGCTTCTTAGCAAACCTCCCTTTGAAGTGGCTGCATAAATATCTCCATTAGTATGAATGTAAATCTCATTGATTTCACTCAGGGAATTCAGGGACCCCGTGGTCGAAGGTAACAAGGTCCATGTCGCCCCATCGTCCGTAGACTTGAAAATACCGGCACCCTGGACATCACCGGTATAACTTTCTCCGGTAGAGACGTAATAGGTGGATAGGTTGTTTGGATCCTGGCAGATATCTGAAATGGATAAACTCTCAAAATAGATACCCAGCTTTTCCCATTTCACATCCGCCTGGGTAATATCTTCTGTCCGCCACAATCCGCCGGAGACACCGCCTGTCCAGATTCGATTATGATTGAGCGAATCGATCATAATGGCCCTGGTGCGTCCACCCCGGTTATCAGGTCCCCGTTCACGCCAAACCGGATTGGAAATGCCACCACGCAGATTACGCATATTCGCTCTCTTAGCAATACGCTCACGACCAATATCGATGGCTTTGAAAAGTTTATCATAGGGGATTTCGCCGGTCTCAATATCAGAAGCCGTACTCTTGTAGTAATCAATGGCGCCCTGGATGTCTTCTTTTTTGGAAGCATCATTTTCTCCTTCTTCTCCCTTAAAAGGATCGTGATCAGTAGGATAACAGGAAAGCAGAGAAGAAAATAAAAGAACAGCGAAGAGGTAAGTGAGTTTTTGCATTCGCAGGGTCTTAAGTTTAAGGTAAAAATATGGCTGGAGTTGGCCTTCGCAATTAATAGGTAAAGATAGGAAAATCAAGCCTCATCCAGAGTCCATTTTTCAGCCAAATGTCTTTAATCCGGCTCTCTGTCATAACGCCACCAGCCCGAATACCATTCCGAAGAATCACTACCTAACGAAAGGATGACATCTTATTAACAAACATCCAGTTGCCCTCCACATCCAGATACCCTCCCTCCGGAAACACCTTAAGGAAGACTTCATCCCTGAATTTCAGGCTTTTATCCATATCCGGCCGGTACCGGCTCAGCCGGTTGTACAAGATTAATCCTCCGGGAAGCAACATCTCCTTCATCGACTGAAGGGCCGCCTCAGTCTGCAATCCTGCCGGTATGGCGTCCCCGACAAAAACATCGGAGCAGATCATATCATATTTCCCATGATGCCACTGGAGAAAAGAAATCGCATCCGCAGTGAAGACTTCGATTTGCATGCCTTTTGGGTTTAAGACGTAATCATAGGCAAGTTTAGTAACCACTTCATCAATTTCAACAGCCGTAAATCGAATCTGCTTTTTAAATCGATTGGTCAGCATGTCAGGGATACTAGCCAGACCAAGACCGAGTATGAGGCAGGAATGGATATGATGTTTTTCCCAACGCAAACGCTCGAACGTCCTGCGATAATTGGAATACAAGTCACCATAACTGTATATTGCTCCCTGCGTCAGCAACTTATAACGACCCCTGTGCAATACGACATTGAGCTCCGGATTTAACGAAGAACTGGTATGTATGACGGGCCATTCAAAAAAGTGGCTCAACAAAATTTTGAGTAAAGAGGGCTGCTTCAAAACTATCGGTATACGGCAGAAAGATTATAGACATTGCGGAATATCTTTTCATCAGTTTCGCTGAAGGTTATATGGCGTCTTGCCATTACCCGGTTAGCGGTCTCCATAGCTTCTTCCAGCCGATGGGTAACCAGGCCCGAAGCACCTCCCCAGGAAAAGGAAGGAATAAACTTAGGAGGAAATCCATCTCCAAATATATTGCAGGCCACCCCGACCAGGGTCCCGGTGTTAAACATGCTTTGAATGCCCGCTTTACTATGATCTCCCATCACCATACCAAGAAACTGGAGACCCGTATCACGCATATCCTGGGTGGAATGGTCCCACATCCGGACATTGGAGTAATTGTTTTTAAGATTGGAGACAGTAGTTCCTGCTCCCAGGTTGCACCATTCTCCGATAATGGAATTGCCCAGGAACCCATCATGCGCTTTATTAGAATATCCGAGCATGACCACTTCTTTTAACTCTCCGCCTACACGGCAATTTGGTCCAATGGCAGTAGGGCCATAAATTTTAGAACCCATCTTGACAATGCTACCTTCTCCAATAGTCACGGGACCTCGAATGATGCTGCCTTCCATTACCTGGGCATCTTTTCCAATATAAATGGGTCCGGATTGGGCATTGAGGACGGCACAGGTTACCTGGGCTCCTTCCTCAAGAAATATGGCGTCAGAAGAGATCACCTGGTTGTTGGAAGGAATACTTTGACTGCTGCGCCCATGGGTCACGAGGTCAAAGTCATATTCAATAGTGGCCCGAAGGAATAAAAACAGGTCCCAGGGATAGGCCAGCCGAATGAATGGCGTATCTACTAATTCAAGACCCGAAATCTCTTCAATGGCTTCATCATGGAGCAGGTACTCAAATTGCCGGTTGTTTAAGCGCGCGGCGATAAGCGTACCCTGATCCATGAGGGCTTCATTGGGCGCCAGTTGTTCTATCAACCTCACGAGGCGGTCATTGGGCATAAGTGCTCCATTGATGACAATGTTGTCATCCTCAATGTGCATGGGAAAACGGTCCGTCAGGTACTCTGAGGTGATGTAGGATGCTCTTCCTTTCAGTAATTTCTCCCATCGCTCCCGGATGGTGTATATGCCTGTGCGGATCTCCGCCACCGGCCGGGTGTAGCTTAACGGAAGCATTTGCTCCCGGGATTCGTCATCGAAGAGAATGATATTCCGCATCATGGGATTTGGGGTAACAAAAAGCCCCGATAAAATTACCGGGGCTTTTGATTTATTCAGTTTCTTTTTTCGCGTATTTCGAATTGGCGAATTTCTTGTGGAATTTATCAATACGTCCGGCGGTGTCGATAAACTTCATCTTTCCGGTAAAAAACGGATGTGACTGGCTGGAAATCTCCAGTTTGATCAGGGGATATTCCTTTCCGTCTTCCCACTTGATGGTATCCCGGGTAGGGGCGCAGGATTTGGTCAGAAAAGCGAAATCACAGGAGAAATCCTTGAAAACCACAAACCTGTAATTGGCCGGATGAATATCTTTTTTCATGACGTTTTTAATATTGGACCGCAAAGGTATGCTTATTTGCCTTTGTGTACAAGGAGAAATTTAAAGAAAATGTTTTGAAAACTCAAATTGGTATAGGGCGGAAAAGGCGGAAAGGGCAGAAAGGGCGGAAATGAAATAGGGAATCGTCTTACCCCACCTTTAAAGGTGGGGAAGGGGTATCAGGGAGCAAGACGGAACGGGCGGAAAGGGCAGAAGAGGCGGAAAAGAAGTCACCTTCAGGGGATTTAGGGGCAGGGAGGTGAGCTCAGCACATATCTCTTCCACCCATCCCCGGATAGAAGGCATCCCTGAAATGGAGGATTTCCTTTAAAAGTCCGGGTTGGCCGATTATAGCGATGATATCGAACCTCAGTTCGCCCTCAAAGCCAGCGCGGTACATATAGGCTGAGGCGGCGCTGTAGAGCAGGCGTTTCTTTTTATAATCCACCATCTCTTCCGGTCGGCCAAAGGCATCACTGGCCCGGGATTTGACTTCTACAAATACGAGGATGTCTCCCTCCATGGCGATGATGTCCACTTCGGCCCGTTTGTACCTCCAGTTCCGATGCAGAATTTGAAACCCCTGCCGGATAAGGTAATTTTCGGCCAAATTTTCTCCCCAACGTCCGTTATCCTGTTGAAGGCTCATTTTGTTTTCTATACTGGTGCTTTGCAAAGCAGAAAATCAACTCGCTGACGGAGCGTAAAGGAAAGCCGGATAGATCAGGTTTCCTAAAAATTATCTTGTTTTACACTTTAATATACTTCCTTTCCCCACCAATTACCAAACCAAACTTTTACCCTTATGATGGACCAACTTATTGCACGGTTTATGGATCAGCTGGAGGAGGCTGTAGAAATTGGGAGAAAAGCCACCATCCAACCTGCTTCAAAAGATATCACACATATCTATGTCGCCGGCCTGGGCGGATCCGGTATCGGAGCCGATTTTGTTTCCTCTTTCATCCGGGATGAATGTCCCCTTCCTTTCCTGGTGCGAAAGGGCTACCACGTTCCGGCTTTTGTTGGAAAAAATACGCTGGCCATTGCCAGTTCCTATAGTGGTAACACGGAGGAGACGCTAATCTCCTATGATCAAATCAAATCATCCGGCGCGAGGATCGTCGCCGTGGCTTCCGGCGGTAAACTTATAGAAAAGACCAAAGCCGATGGTTTCGAATTCGTGCAGGTTCCTGGTGACTGGCCCTCCCCAAGGGCCTGCCTTGGTTATTCGATGACGGTGCAACTTTGGATCCTGCATAAAGCCGGATTAATCAGTGATCGCAGCATTCATGAAATAGGATCTGCAGCAAAACTTTTACGAAAAGAAGAAACCAATATCAAGGCTATTGCTGAAAAAACAGCTAATGAACTTCATCATCACATTCCGATCCTCTACGCTGAGGACAGAATGGAGCCTGTGGCGGTTCGATTCAGACAGCAAATCAATGAAAACAGCAAAGCACTCTGCTGGCATCATGTGATTCCTGAAATGAACCATAATGAATTAGTCGGATGGAGAGAAAAGAACCCCAACCTGGCAGTACTCTACTTTCGCAATGAAGATGATTACCCCCGGAATACCTTGCGTATGGATATCAATCAAGCTATTATCAAACCTTATGCGGATAAAATTATAGAGCTGCATTCAAAGGGAAATAACATGATAGAGCGGGCACTATACCTCGTCCATTTGGGAGACTGGGTGTCGTGGTATCTGGCCCGGTTGAGAGGCATGGATGCATTGGAGGTTGACGTGATTGATTATTTGAAAAGTGAGTTAGGGAAAGTCCCGATTAAATGAAAAGTGAAAAGTAAAAAAACAACAGACTGCGATCATTCGAAGTGCCGAAACTTCAGTGGTCAGTAAATTAACAGTAATTTTGTGACGTCAACCTCCCTCGACTGTCGACGATCTCTTCTGAATGGAGGGAATTCGGATTACATCAATTGCAATTTCCGATTCAGCGGATGACGGGTCGCGGGTCATGGGTCACGAAAAAAATATTGATTTTTTAAATTATCGTTTTATGGGGTTACTGGAAGGAAAAGTTGCGATTGTCACCGGCGGTTCAAGGGGAATCGGGAAAGCGATTGTGGATGCATTTGCCAGTGAAGGTGCGTCAGTAGCCTTCACGTATCTGTCCTCACGTGAAAAAGCTGAAGCGCTGGCTGCCGAATGGCAGGCCAAGGGAAGTAACGTGATCGCCTGTTATTCAGATGCGAGTTCGTATGTACATGCCGAATCATTGATTCCCTCCGTACTCGAGCAATTTGGAAGGATTGACATACTGGTTAACAATGCAGGTATCACCAATGATACTTTATTACTGCGCATGGATGAAGAACAATGGGACAGTGTGATTGATACCAATCTCAAATCGGTATTCAACATGACGAAGCAATGCATCAAAGTGATGATTCGCCAGCGCTCTGGTTCCCTGATTCATATGAGTTCTGTAGTAGGGATTTTTGGAAATGCCGGCCAGGGAAATTACGCCGCCTCTAAAGCAGGTATTATCGGTTTCAGTAAATCCATAGCTAAAGAAGTCGGTTCAAGGAATATCCGGAGTAATGTCATTGCTCCCGGATTTATCGAATCAGATATGACCGGAGAGCTGGATGACAATACCCGCAAAGCTTTCCTGGCCAACGTTCCATTAGGCCGGTGGGGGCAGGCCAGTGAAGTGGCGGAACTGGCTGTGTTCCTGGCTTCCGACAGGTCTGGCTATATCACCGGACAGGTAGTCTCCATTTGCGGTGGACTTAATACATAATCATGCGGGAGTTTCTACCTCTGTTCATTTCTATAGTCCTGTTACAGTCGTGCAGTCCTACAATTCATCTTCACAAAGCTACCCTCGATGATGTGCACCAGGAAGCCTATACCGGAGACATCAAAGCACTGAACTCCGGCTGTTATGATCCTCAGGCCTACGTGGAGCATCCTGAGCTGATGCCCATGAAATATATCCGCCTCAACCTTCATTTTATGAATTCCACCGACGGGCGTTACAACATGCCTGAAAGTGATGTGCTGCAATATGCCAAAGACTGGATCTTTGCCGTCAATGATAACCTCAGTAAAAACATGAAAATGTTTTTACCTCCGGGCAATTCAACTCCGGTTTTGCCCATTCCCTACCGCTATGTCATCACTCCTGATCCCTCCAAACCGGGAGACCAGGGAGTTTATTATCATGTGGATGATGAATTGTGTTATGCTGTGAAAACCGGCAGAGAGCGCAACATCAGTGACAAAAGAGTGATTAATAAATATGCGGTCCGGGATGATTCGGTTTTGAACGTATTTATTATGACACATCAACTGGATAGCATTAAGTCACCCACTTACAAGCCGGATGGATCGGGTATTTCCCTGGGTAGTTCGGTAAAAGTATTTGGACAATGGTTTAAGGAGCCCAGCGTCTGGGATTACCGAGGCATATTCAACCATGAAATTGGTCATACCCTGGGTCTCGCCCACACCTGGAGTGGATCCGATGGATGTGACGATACGCCTACAAATCCAAATTGCTGGAATGTTTCCGATAATCCGCCATGCGATACGATGTATTCGAATAACATGATGGACTATAATGCCTATGAAGCGGCTGTGACACCCTGCCAGATAGGAAAGATCCTGATGAATATGGCCAGGGAAGGCTCCATGCAGCGCAATTTGCTTGAACACCGTTGGTGCCATCTGGATTCCTCGGCTACCATCACTATAAAAGATAGTGTGAGATGGCGGGGGAGTGCCGACCTCGAGGGCAATATCATCATTGATCGCGGTGGTAAGCTGGAAATCGGATGTCGCATCAGTTTGCCCGAACATGCCACCATCACGATCAAGCCAGGTGGGAAATTGATAGTATTGCCAACCGGCAAAATTCACAACTCCTGCGGACAACGATGGGACGGTATTATTTTGGAAAGCCTGAAGAAGGAAACAGGAAAGATTTTGATCATGGATGGTGGGAAAATCGAGGACTCGTCCTTCGCTGTTGATTCGAAATCCTGAACATGAAACCGGGGCGCTTTATTTTTCCTGCGTTTCTGTTGATTACCCTGATCACCTACTTTCCTACGATTGGCTCAGGATTCGTATTTGATTTTGTGGGTTGGCAGCGCCTTTACGACCAGGGATCTTTCACTGATATTATCAACTGTTTTGGTTATAAAGGGAATCAGCAGGTTTATCATTTATTCTTTTACACCATTTATTACTTTTTCCATCTTAAAGGACTGCCCTGGTATTTTGTCTTTTGTGCTCTTCATGCCTTCAATGGCTGGTTACTGTTTGTCTGGATGCGGCAAGTAACTCATGATTGGGGAATTTCAATACCCTTTGTTTTTATCCTGCTCACTATTCTCGTTTTCCTTATTCACCCCTATTGCGTGGAGCCTGTGGCTTATAAAGCCTGCGTTCAATATTTAATTTCCTTATCGGCTATTCTGGGCTTGTTAATTCTTGTTCCTCGATACATCATAAAAGGAGAGGTCCGCTATCTATGGATGAGTGTCGGGATTTACTTCTTGTCCCTGTTTGCCATCGAAATTTCGTATGTCACCCCGATCGTCCTTTCTCTTTACCTGTGGATGTATAGTCGGATTCCACCAGCTAACTATTTTTCAAAACCAAGAGCCATTCAGGTTGTGATTTCAGTGTGGCTGTTGTTATTTCTTTGTTTGCTGATCAATAAATTCACCTTAGGTGCCTGGGTAGGCCACTACGGTACGGCAGTGCATTTCAATTTTGATCCGATGGGTATGATTTCCACTGAGACGAAATACCTGGTCAAACATCTCACGGATGCCAGGATGTTCTCTTTCAGCATTAAAAACTTTCTATTTGATCAACTTCTTTCGAATACGATGGCCACCTCTTTATTTCTGTTCACAGGCCTGCTCGTGATCAGCCTGTATTTGTTCAGATCAAAAAGTTGGAAGAGAAAATGGCATTTGGTTTTTTTTGCACTGGCCGCCTCCCTGATCTATACACTTCCGGTTTCCAATTTATTTTTTTACCACCTGGATGTCGGGGCCAATGACCGGTTTAGTTATGTGCCCCTGGTGTTTGCCTGGGTATTCGTTGCAGCACTGATTGCCGATGTTGCAAAAAAAGCGGTGATTCCCGCTTTCAGTATGCTCCTTGTTCTGCAGCTATTTTGGCAACAAAAAATAATTCATTACTGGCATGAATCGACCATAGTGCTCCACAGCCTGAAAACTGATTATCGCTGGCGGGATGCCTCTCATGTTTTTGTGCTGAATAGTCCGGACAATTATAAAGGGGTTTGGATGACCACGATGATCAGGATCAATAGCGGCATCGATGAGCTCATCGATCACCAGACTAACCGGGAAAATAAAGGGATCATGTACGACATCTATCAGTTCAACATGAATTCGCCCAATGATGGAGTCAAGGTCGAACAGACCGGTCCGATGCAATTAAAAGTCACTTTTAATCAATGGGGGAACTGGTGGCATCTATATGGTATCGGCGCCACTCCTTACGAAAATGAATATTATAAGGCGGAGGTCCTGGACTATCCTTACCAGGTCACTTTCAAACAATTTCCTCCCGGCAGTGTGATCATTTACCAGGATAGCATGAAGTGGAAGGAATTTGTTTTAAAAGAAATAGAATGAGGCTAAGGCGAAGGCTGAGGATAAGGAAATAAAAACATCTGCCTCTTCCTTAGCCTTAGCCTCAGCCTCAGCCTTAGCCTTAGCCCCAGCCTCAGCCTCAGCCTTAGCCTTAGCCTTAGCCTCAGCCTTAGCCCCAACCTCAGCCTTGACCTTACTTCTTATCCTGCTGCGCAAAGACTTTCTTTAACAGATCGGTGGTACGTTGCGACTGGTCACTGCGGATTTTTGCTTCCTTCACTTCGATCAAACTGAATAAGCCATCCAGCGCTTTTTGATTCACGTAATCGTCGAGGTTGGGATTGACTTTTTTGATAAAAGGAATATTGTTGTAAGCATTAATGACAGAGTGCCAGTATTCCCTGGCGTTGACTTCATCCAATGCGGATTGGATCACGGGTAGAAAGGCGTTGTACAGAGGAGTCTTGGTTTCGGTCTCCAGGTAACGGGTTGCAGCATCTTTTTCTCCCATCAATATATTCATGGCGTCTTTGATAGTCAGGGAAGTGATGGCGTCCACAAATATGGGAGTGGCCTTTTTAGCTGCCAGTTCAGCTGCTTTATTCATCTTGCTGATGAGTTGGGATTCCACGTCCTGGAAACCCGGCACCGCTTTTACTTTTGAAACTATCGTGCGGGCTTCGTCAGGAATGAGGATCTTATACGGACTGTCGAGGTAGCCGTTTTCGGCGGAAAGTTTTTCGACGGCTTCATTAACACCAAACTTAAGTGCCTCTTTCAGGCCAGATCCGACTTCGCCTTCGCCGGGAGCAACGGCGCCTTTAGCCTTGTTAAAAAGTTTATTCAGATCGGATTGGCCGGACACCGGAAAGGTGCCTATGGCGGTGATGAGTAAAAGTAAAAGGGGTGCTTTCAATAGCCTATTTGTATTCATGACACTAATAACGCAGGAAAATGCAAGGTTTCCGACGGCAGCTTAGTAATTAACTTGATCTTAACCAATTACCGGCTATTTCATGTTCTTTGAGGGTCAATAACGCGAGGAACTTCTTCATTTTTTACAATGATATCCTTCACCCAGCGTCCCGTCGCAGGGGCCAGGCTCATCCCCATCATCGAATGACCCGTAGCTAAAATGATAGAAGAATGTAGCTTCCATCTCCCGATATAAGGCATCCCATCCGGCGTACAAGGACGAAATCCGTACCAAACACTTTCCGGTCTTGAAATTTTCAATTCAGGATAATAGCGCGGTAATGATTCCAGGATCCATTTGATTTTATCCTCCCGGATTTTGTTCTCCCATCCACTGATTTCCAGCGTACCGCCAATGCGCAAGCGATTTCCCATAGGGGTAAGTGATACGCGAGCTTCGTGCAATAATGAAGGCATCGAAGGAGATACTTTTGGCCTATCGATAGTCATAGAATACCCTTTGCCACCTTGCATTTGCAATTTAAGTCCCAGGGGCTGTATCAATTTACCAGACCAGGCGCCTGCCGCCACTATTATATTCCTGGCTTTAAATAATTGTCCATTTCTTGATTTCAGTTCGCCACCTTCATTTCCCAAATCGTTTGCAACTGTTATCCCGGTTTTTGCAATAAATTCAACTCCCTTATGCTTCAACCAACTTATCATCTGATTCATAAACAGGTCAGGAGAAAATGTGGCATCATCTGTATAATGCACGCCACCGCGAACGGAAAACGAAGTGCCCGGATCAATCCGCCCAAGCTGCCCTGGATTCAACACCTGTGCATCAATACCCAAGGCATGTGCTTTCTCAGCAGTTTCCATTTCACTCTTCTCTGCTTTGAGAGAATGATATAACATCAGTATACCTTTCTGCTGCCAATCGAACGAAAATGCCGGAAGTTCACTCCAGGCTTTGTATATCGATTTACTTTCCTGGTGCAGATCTCTTAAGACTGGTGCGCAGGCATCAACATGTTTTTGATTGGATGCCTGTATAAACTTCCACAGCCATTGCATCAATTCGAGGTTCAGCCTGGGCCTGATAAAAAACGGACTTTTCTTTTTAAACATCCATCGTATGCCTTGACTCAACATGCCTGGTGAGGCGAGTGGAAGAAAATGGCTGGGCACAACCATGCCTGCATTGCCGAAAGAACAACCTCCGTGAAATCACCATCATCGATGATCGTAACCTGGAGACCCTCTTCCTGCAAATGCCATGCACAGCAGAGACCAACTACACCCCCGCCAATAATGATCACATCCTTCATATCACCTGGAATCCATGAGCATAGGGATCATCTTCATCATCAATGATGATCGTGTTATAACCGGTGATGCGCGCCCATCCTTCGATGGAGGGAATGATAGCCGGAAAGTCCCCTACCCGATCCAATGCTTCTACTCTTCCCGTAAACTTGCTTCCTATGATGCTTTCGTGAATGAAGGTATCTCCAACTTTCAATTTTCCCTTCGACCACCCATTGCGCCATGCGGGCAGATGTGCCGGTACCGCAAGGTGACCGATCGATGGCGTTCTCTCCATAAATGACAGCGCCACGTGCCGTTGAACTATCATCCTTAACCGGACCCGCCCAAAGAATATGAGAGCAACCCCTGATACTCGGATCCACCGGATGGACAAACGTATATCTATTGTTGATATCCGCACGCAATGCCCGCCCATATTCGATCAATTGACTTGCGGTATATTGATCAATTCCTCCGAAATGATCCTGTATATCCACAATCGCATAAAAATTTCCACCATAAGCTATATCCACTTTAAGCTCGCCAAGTCCGGAACAAAATGCATTAAGCTCCGCAGCGGCGAGATAGGATGGCACATTAGTGAGTTTGACAGATTTGACTTTGTCTTCAGATGAATGATATTCTACTTTGATCAAACCAGCCGGCACTTCCAGCGCAAGCTGACCTATTACTTTGGGAATGATCAGTTCTTCTTCAATGGCAATCGTGACCATACCTATAGTACCATGTCCGCACATGGGGAGACAACCACTGGATTCCATAAAAAGTATGGAGGCATCATGTTCCGGATGGATGGGTGCGTAAATAAATCCACCACTCATCATATCGTGTCCTCGAGGCTCAAACATGAGGCCACGACGGATCCAATCATAATGTTTAACAAAATACTGTCTCCGTTCACTCATCGTGGCTCCTTCCAGTTCAGGCCTGGAAGTCTTCACTACACGTACCGGATTCCCGCAGGTATGCCCGTCAACGCATTCGAATACAGTTCTCATCTGAAAGTAAAAGTATCGAAGCCATATGGAATCCGATAAGAAAAATATTTTTACTTATAAGACTGCAGGTTAAAACTCATTTTTCAATTCCCCACTACTGGGTGTTAAGCAAAGGTTAAAAGGCTTCGATTACCCGGTATTGGTTTTTCAGTTTCTAACTTTGAAATGCAAAATAATAAGGATGCTCAATCGACAGCTCACTATTCCTTCTCGTCTTCTATGGCTCATTGGTTTCCTGACCTTTATTTCATGTTCGAGCGCAGAAGCACAATCCACCCTTGTTTCCATAAAAGGCACCGTAACCAACGCCACCGGTGAAAAACTGGATGCTGCCCTGGTTCTATTAAAAGATACGGATTACAAAGTACTGACCAATCCGGACGGAGGATTTCTATTTAAAGACGTAGTCCCCGGAACCTATCATTTAATTTGTTCCTACCTCGGATATCACTTATATGAACAGGAGATCACCGTATCGGAATCGGCGACCCAAGGACTAAAAATCATTCTCGCCCCGGACCCTCAGACGCTGAATGAAGCTATCATCATCGCACAAAAAGAAGTCAATGCCGTAAAACGAATGCCGGAAACGGAAGGCACCATGATTTATGCAGCCAAACGAAATGATGTCATTCAGATGGATCGTCAGAATAGCAACACGGCCCAGGTGGTGCAGCGACAGATTTTTTCCAAAGTCCCGGGCATGAATCTTTGGGAATTTGATGGATCCGGAAACCAGGTCAGTATCGGTACCCGCGGCTTGTATCCTCACCGGAGTATTGAAATGAATGTCCGACAAGATGGATATGTGATCAATTCAGATTTATTTGGATACCCGGAAGCGCATTATGCCCCTGCCATGGAAGGAGTAAAAAAAATTGAAGTAATCAGAGGCAGTGCCGCGCTGCAATATGGCGCCCAATTCGGCGGATTGGTGAATTATATCATGCGGGAGGGCGATCCACATAGTAAATTCACCTACCAGGCACAACAAACCCTGGGATCAGAAAAACTGATATCCTCTTTCAATTCCATCGGCGGCACGATAGGCCGGTGGAACTATTACGCTTATTTCAATGCGCGCACCTCCACCGGATATCGGCCGAACAGTGCTTACCATAACTATTCTGCTTACGCCTCTCTTGGATATCAATTCTCTTCCAGGTTATCTGCCAAGTTCGAATACTCCTTCCTGGATTATGTGGACCAACTGGCCGGAGGGCTCAATGATTCCATGTTTTATGCCGATCCCTATCAAAGCACCCGGACAAGAAATTATTTTCAGCCTCATTTCAATATTCCGGCACTGACTATACACCTCCATTTATCTGAAAATACCTCTCTGTCCTATGTCACCAATTACCTGCTCGGTCAACGAAACAGTGTCATGTTTATCCAGCCACCAGGAGTCAATGATGCCATAGACCCCATGACCCTCGAGTATGCCCCACGCCAGGTTGATCGTGACTGGTACCACAGCTGGTCCAATGAATTGAGATTGTTGCAGAAGTACAACTTTCTTCACAGCGCAGAGGTCTTGTCTTTCGGCATACGATATTCGGACAGCAAAACCCACCGGGCACAGCGCGGACCCGGGACTACCGGCACTGATTTTGATCTCAACGTTTCGGGACCTTATCTTACTGATCTCCGCTTTACCACGATCAACTATGCCATTTTCGCTGAAAATATTTTTCACGTGGGCGGTAAATTTTCACTTACACCTGGCGCCCGGCTTGACATAGTCAACACCACTTCTACAGGCACAGTCGATTACCTGCCGACGGAACTGATCATTGATAAAAATAGAACCATTCCTCTTGTTGGGTGTGGGGCTCAGTATACACTCTCCAACCTGGTGAATGTATATGCTAACATCTCTGAAGCCTACCGGCCCGTGCAGTACAATGATCTGATACCCCTGGGCTCCCTTGACCAGATCGATCCCGATATGAAGGATGCACATGGTTACCAGGCTGACCTTGGAATTCGGGGCAGCATACAGGACGTTCTCCGTTTTGATGCCGGACTTTATTTTTTGTCTTATGCAGATCGCATCGGTGCCATTACACTGCAAGATCAAAATGGGATGAGCTATAACTATAAAACAAATACTGGTCATTCTGAAGCAAAAGGAGTTGAAGTGTATTTTGAATTCCATCCACTCAATTTGTTTACTGACCATGGGGATGGAGATATCAGCCTTTTCTCTTCCACCTCCACCGATCACGCCTTGTACGTGAATGGAAGTACCATCATCCATGCTGGAGAGAATGTAGACATCACCGGGAATAAACTGGAAAATGCACCTGACCTGATTTCCCGTAATGGCATCACCTTTAGTTACAAAAAAGTATCCGCCACTCTATTGTATAGTTATACCAGCAAGTTTTACAGTGATGCAGGAAATACAGCGTTCTCTGCTTCCGGAATTACAGGAATCGTTCCCTCGTATGGAGTTCTTGACTTGAGTGGAGTCATCGAATTCGGAAAATTTAATCTGAGTGGGGGTATCAATAATTTAACTGACAAGACCTATTTCACGCGTCGTATCAACACCTATCCCGGACCCGGAATCCTGCCCGGTGATGGGCGTACCTTTTACATCAGTTTTGGAATCAAAGTTTAGCAGACCCAGATAGGAGACCAGGGTTCCCCAAAAAAATAGCACCTTTATTTACGAATAAAATGGAGATACTGAAAGGTTAAATGATTAATTTTCTTTTAGTTATGCTTGAACTTGGTTGCAAAAAAAAGCCCCTTTTTCAGCGAAGGAAAAGCAAAAAAGTTGTGCCACACCTAGGTGTGCCACAACTTTTTTGCTTTTTGAAAGAAATTTTACTGTAAAATCCAGTCCTCTATCTAAAAATTTAACAATATGAATATCAATGTATTATATAGTAAACCATAACATATCAGGAGCATTTATTATGTAAAATATTCTATACCATCCGATTCGGTATAACGTGTACCGAAAGGATGGTATATCAGACCTTAAACCTGTACGATAATCCGAATTCAATAAAACTCTCTTTTGCATCCTTGGTCAGGCCCTGTCCTGCAGAGAAATCAAGCAGGAGGTCATGTCCGATCAGAAATGAAATACCGGCATCCGCTCTCAGTTCAATATCTCCCGCTTCACGTTGGGGTGTACTTCCGTATACCTCAGCAAATAGACCAAAACGTTTGAATATATGGATACTCGGTTCAAGGCTATACAGGAAATTAGGCTCTCCCGTCTCCCCGTCCCAAACAGCTCCTCCACTGTAGGCGATACTCATGAAATCAGAAACACGGTGCTGAAAAGCCAATATCAAGGTCGGCGCAAAATAGGTAGTCTCAAAATCAGCCGAGACAATACCAGGGAACGCCATTTGGCCGATGAAGGCAATTTGAGGAAGGACCCCATGTTGATCCGTCAGCTTTGCCTTAAATCCTGCTGCAACAGGAAGAAATCCCTTCACGTCAGGATCAGGTTGTTTTTGTATGGTGATGTAATCGGTGATCAATCGTATCTCAAAATTTTCATTCACCCCATATGCCCATAAGGAGGAAGGATAGGAATAAACAAATCCCGGGTCAGTGTCTTCAATGGAAAAACCATGCTCCATCTGGAAATATCCTTTGGGAATGAGAGCAGCACTCTTTGACTGGCCGGGTCGATCTGTTTCGATATGATTGAACATCATTTTTCCAGCTACTGTATCCACCTGGCCAAACAGTCCCGTGGCCATATAAGTCAAAAAACAAAGGGAGGCTAAATATTTAAACATAAAATTCAGATTTGGATATTCGGGTGTCGGCATTAGGGATTGCATAGATAAAGCCTTGGATTGATATGTCAAAACCGGGCCATAAGAACCAACCACTAATTTCTATCCTGTAATACGTCCGGAAGAACTTCTTTGCCTGCATTCTGAAAAGTAACCGGTCTCAACCAACGCCGTACGGAAGTTTGACCAACTGCCGTAAAACGTGCATCGGTAGTAGCGGGAAAAGGACCTCCATGCGTCATGGCGGCACAAACCTCTACGCCTGTAGGTACCCCATTGAAAATGATACGGCCTGCTTTTTCTACCAGGATTTCAATCAAAGGCCCTACCTGATCGGTTTCATCAGCATGAAAAAAGATCGATGAAGTCAACTGGCCCTCCATAATTTGAGCAACCATCAGGAATTCATTTTCATCTGCACACATGACCACAATGGAATACGGGCCAAAAATTTCCAGATGCAATTTGGGGTTTCGTAAAAAAGTATCAGCTTCTACTGTCGCTAACACCGGGGCAGCCTTTTGACCACCAATATTATCACTCAGTAATAAATTGACCAGTGGATCATCCCTCATTACTTGCGTCCGGTCATGAAAATTTTTTGCAATACCTGCGTTTAACATGGTCGAGGGTTCAATTTTTTCCAACGCTGTTTTCAGCGTTCCCAACCACCATTCTGTCTCTTTCTCTTTTTGTATCACCAGTATTCCCGGCTGGGTACAAAATTGACCAACGGTCAGGGTCATCGACGTGACAAGCTGGTCCACGAGACCTTCACCTTTTTCATGAATGGTTTTTGGTAAAATGAAAACAGGATTGACGCTTCCCATCTCAGCAAATACCGGTATAGGCTTTTCACGGGTAGCCCCCAAATCAAATAATGCTTTTCCACCCTTGAAGGACCCTGTAAATCCTATGGCCGCCGTGTATGGGTGCAATACTAATTGTTTTCCCGTTTCCAACCCGTCACCATGGAGCGATGAAAACACACCGTCCGGCATGTTCGTTTTCCGGGCCGCCTTCATAACAACTTCTGCAACCAAGGCATTCGTACATAAATGTGATTCGTGCGCCTTGATGATCACCGGACAACCCACCGCCAAAGCTGAAGCCGCATCACCTCCCATGGTAGAATACGCCAACGGAAAATTACTTGCACCAAACACGACCACCGGCCCTATCGGCATCATCATTCGTCTGAGCTCCGGCCTTGGTACAGGTAAACGAGCAGGCAACGCTTTATCAATGATAATTTCCCGCCAGCCTTCAGCTTCTGTTAGGTCGGCAAACATCCTCAGCTGTGCACACGTACGGTTCCGTTCGGTGATAATTCTTGCTTCGGGATAGGCTGTTTCTGCAGCGATGGTTTGTACTAAATCCGCTCCAAGTCCTTCAATCCCGATTGCAATTTCACGAAGAAACTCAGCCTTTCCCGTGCCAGGCATATTCCGGTATATGCGCCAGGCCCGCATAGCCTTTTCTAACGCATGATTTACTTCCCCGAGGGTAGCTACATCAAATCCAAATTCGATTGGTTGCTGAGTGGAAGGATTGAACGAATGTATCTGTCGACCAGATGCACCGGATAGTTCGAACCCTATAATATTTCGTGAAATCATGCTATTTGAGGTTAAGAAAAATGAGTGGGCAATACCGGCCTGCTTTGTATTCTTTCCCTGATAATCTGTACCACCCTCGCTCTTTCTTCTCCGGCCAGTATCTGCCTGGGTGGCCTGACAAATTCCGTCCCCATGCCGGTCATGGATTCAGCAAGCTTGATATTCTGCACCAGTTGTGGAAGAATATCTAACTCAAGTAATGGCAGAAACCAACGATGAATTTGCAAAGCCTCTTCAAGCCGACCTGCTTTGACCAATTTATAAATCGTAACCGTCTCCGCTGGGAATGCGTTTACCAAACCGGCCACCCAACCATGCGCACCCATAATTAATGCCTCCGTAGCTATGGTATCCACACCGGTCAACACCTTCAACCTATCCCCAAACCGGTTGATCAATCGGGTTACATTAGCCAGGTCGCGGGTACTCTCTTTCACGGCCTGAATATTTTCCGATTTGAGCAGGAGATCAAACATGTTTGGTGACACTTCGATTTTGTAATCAACCGGGTTGTTATAAACGAGAATGGGTAAGCTGGTAGAGGTGGCAATATCCCTGAAGAAATCCACCACTTCCGTATCCGTAGGTTTATACATCATCGGCGGGAGAACCATCAATCCGGATGCCCCTGAGGCTTCAGCCAGCTGGGCAAGGGCAATGGCTCCTGCAGTTGATCCTTCCGCAATGTTGATCAGCACCGGCACGTTCATTTGAAATACTTGCAAAACCGCCGACAGCATGGTGATTCTTTCCTCGTGCGTGATCGTGCTGCTTTCTCCAAGCGAGCCTCCAATGATGATACCTGCTACTCCCGCATCCACTTGCAAACGGATATTGTCGATAAAGTGCTCCAGGTCAAGTTGGCCTGACTGAGTAAATTTAGTAGTCACGGCAGGATAAACCCCGGTCCAGGAGAGCGATTTCATGTAGCTATTCAGTTATTTGGAGTGCTAATTTCGTTGATATTATTTTAGGCAGCAGTAAGTAATTTTCAACAATTTTTGATTTGCTTTGAAATAGGATGGAATTTACGGCCAGGTTAGAAAATTTCAACACGAAACTTTGGACCTTTCATGTCAAGGTGCCAAAGGTTATCGCCCGCCACTTTTTGGATATGGGGGACAAACGGGTGGTTTGTCACCTGAATAATGCATTTGAATTTCAATGTGCCATCATGTCTGCCGGAGAAGGTGTGTATTTCATCAACATCAATAAAAAGATCCGGACAACTTTAGATCTAAAAGAAGGAAGTAAAATAAAGGTACGGCTGGAAAAAGATACCAGCGAATTCGGGTTGCCTTTCCCCGATGAATTCAGAGAAGTATTACTGCAGGATAAAAAGGCGAATACCTTTTTTCAACAACTTACCCCCGGCAAGCAGCGCAATTTGATTTATATAGTGGGACAGGCAAAGAATACGGACTTGCGGATTCACAGATCCGTCATCGTAGCTGATCATTTAAAAAACAACGGCGGAAAAATCAATTTTCGCACCCTGACCAAAGAATTACAGTCAATGAAGTAACGGATTACTTCTTGCTTTTTTTCTTCGATTTTTTCTTCTTATCCTTCTTATTGCTTTTCTTATTCTTCCCGGTTTTGCCTTCGCCTTTGCTTTTAGCCAGTGCTTTGGCTTCCGCTTTAGCTTTTGCTTTAGCTTCCGCCTTTGCTTTTTTATTTTCGGTCTTCAGTCTTTTCTTTTCCTCTTTAGCCTTTTTCTCCGCTGCTTTCATCTTATCCTTCTTCACCTGTTTAGCTATTATTTTGGAATCAATCTGGGTCCCCCTGCAATCAGGTGAACCACAGAAACAGGCATATTCCTTTTTAACCTTATCCGTGATTTTACCATCGACGACCAGATGGTAATCATACGTTATTTCTTCCCCCTGCTTGATGGAACGAAGTGATTCGATAAAAATCTGATCGCCATCCTGAACGGCTTCACAATTTGGAGAACAACTATGGTTGATATATTTAGCATTCCCTCCCCTCGTGCCGTCGATCACGCGATCGTCATCGACCGTGAAGAGCATAGTGTGAGAATGACCGTTCTCGTCAACGGTGTTGCCCACTTTGTCTGCCTCCTTGGTAGAAATGATAGGTCCGGTGTATTCGATCACGCGAATCCCTTTGCGAATAGGCCGCCTGGCAAAAACTCCTCTGCCATGAATTTTCGAAACACGGACACTATAATAAGGTTGAGTCTTCATTTTTTAAGATTTGGAGGGACAAATATGGGGATATATGTTTAAGGAGCTTACAATAAATTAACAAAATGGAAAAAATTTACATTGAAAGACAGTCAATTAATTCTTAAACACTTAAAAAGAGGTCTTTCTTTTGTTTGCAATGTAAAATTAAGGTAAACAAATATTGTTATTATTTAATGTATTGTTCTTCTTTCGCTCTTGTGGTTTAGGCCCTCTTCATCCACCCCGTCAGGCTTAACCTGGGAAAGCGGGTTGGCAGCACTTCGTGTTCGATTTTATCGCTCTCAAAAAACACAACTCGCCCTCCGACCGGATCGATGCTAATGGTGTTGCCTGGTATATATAAATTCAATTGACCTCCATCCCCTTCTTTCCACGCCTCATTGAGATACATTACGATTGAATATTTGCGGCCCGAATCACTTTTAAATTGATCCTTATGTTTTTTATAAAAACTACTGGTATCATACCAGGCATAATGACTCTCGAAAGCATTCAATCCAGTGTAACAAGTCAGATTAAGGTATTCTATAAACAACCAGACCTGGTCCAGCCATTCCTGCTCTACCTTGTTGTGATCATTAGGTTCGATCCATCGGATGCAGTCACTTCGAATCTCCTCATTATTATGTAACGTTTGTCGCGGCCCTATTCCGGCAGCTTGCATATTCCCCCTGGCCAGGTGATCCAATAAGATATTTCGGAGCCTCAATTGAAGATCATTGGACAGAAAGTTATCCATTGTGCCATAGCCATCCCGGAGAAGGCCCTGGATGAGCTGTTCAAACGAAAATTCTGTTTCAGACATGGCTTAAAGGTAGTCATCGTTTCCCTGCAATGTCCTGTTCATTTAGATTACCATCAGGACATTTAGTTCTATCTGCCATAAAAGCCTCACCTGATCACCACAAAGGATTTACATGGATATGCAGCATCCGGGAAGCAAAGAAAATAGGTGCCTGCTTCAAGTTGGGTAGTTTCAATCTGAATAGGAGAAGCCTGGTCATTTTTACCTGACATTAACTTTCTTCCCATCACATCCACAATCCACCATGTCATTTCTTTTTGAGGTGCGGGATCAAATAACACCTGAATTTCATCAGTTGCAGGATTAGGAAACACCCAGCATGAGGATTTATTTTCTTCCGCCACATCTTTCGTATTTGTTGCAATACCATCCTTATCTACCCTGACTAATAGAGCTTGTATCGAACCGAATACTGAACGGGATTGGTTATTTCCAAAAATGAGAATTGTATTGGTATCCGGACTAAACAGGCTATTTCCTGATTCATCATTTTTTATCCCATAATGTTTATACCAATAATCATTTCCATCTTCATCAACGTACATTAACAGCATATCGGAAAACCGGTTTGTTGTATCTGCAAATACATCTCCTGTCAATAAATATCCGTCATGATATTTAATGATCCTTTGGATAGAAGTGGACGCCCAGCCAAAAGGCTGCAACACATGTCTTTTCTCCCAAAGCTCATCGCCATTGGCATTGCAACGAATCACGTTCACGCCGGTTATCGCGATTAATGTATCATCCGGCACTTGTGCTTCTCCTGCAATTATAATATCCCCATTGTCCGCTTCTACTAAATTTTCCAGTACCGGATAATCAGCACTATAAATTTTTTTCTTCCAAAGCACATTTCCATCCTGATCGACCTTCATTA
Source organism: uncultured Saprospiraceae bacterium (assembly GCA_963837505.1). Classification (GTDB taxonomy): domain Bacteria; phylum Bacteroidota; class Bacteroidia; order Chitinophagales; family Saprospiraceae; genus Opimibacter. Next base: position 234,181 of record CAWINN010000010.1, read on the forward strand.
GTATGTAATCCTGTCCTAAATACTCCATGCCACTCATGATAAATCCACCATCTTTTGTTGCCAGGGCGGCATAGGGGATAATATGATAACCAGCCGTATAATCCTTGTAAAACCAAAGCATATCTCCCGCTGCATTCACTTTCATAAAATAGGGTCTCACCGCCGTATCTTCTACAATGCCATAGATCACATAATTTTTATCCGCCGTTTGTAAGAGTGAAAATCCATTTAATTTATGTTGATGCGTGGGGTCCTGGATCTCCTTATCGAAAACTGCATGACCTCCACTATCTATAGCCCCGATGCGATAAGTAAAAGTGTCCACTCCAAATTTGTAAAACCTGGAAACATAAAAGCAACCATCATTGACATAATTGGCAATTCCACCCAATCCGTTATTTCCCTGCCTGGCCTGTGGAAGGGGCGTGTACCAATCGACTTTTCCGTTATAATCTGCTTTTATTATATAAGCATTACCACCTACCCTGGATGTGATATTAAAAGACAAACCTCCAAGAAATATTTTACCGGTTTCAGCCGGAATCATGAATGATCCAAAATCAAAATACTGTCCGCCATAAACGGCGACCTCCTCGGGATATACATAGTAATCTAAAGCTTCAGTATGGGAGCGGGTCGAATAATTTTGATATGCAGGAACCAATGTCAATGGCTCAGCATCATCAAATGAAATTGTTCCTTCTACTCTGAAGTGACCCTGATTTCCTGCATCATGTGGCGTACCCGGAAAAGGTTCAAGGGCAAAACGAAACATTACGATTTCACCCGGTAATAGATGAAGGTTATGCATCGTAACCCGGATGATCTCATTATCGATTAACTCAATCTCAGCCGGATAGTCCGATGAAACCAATCTGAACGAAAACAAATTAAAAGTGGGCCAAAGCGTTAAATCGAAAACTGCCGTGTTTACTTCAGCATTTGTAAGATTGGTGCCCATAACAGAGTATTCAAGCGGAAGAAGCGTATCAACAATATTGTAATATCCGTAACCTTTGTAGGCTTCAGCAATCCGATTTGTAATGCCCGTGGTATTGGGTGCCTGGATGATAGAAACAGATTTAGATTGGTCATTGGGTCGATAGGCATTTCGAAATCCAATGGTATGTAAGTTGGTGATGAGTTTGCCGCAACTTTCTAATGTGGTACTTGGATGATCAATTCCCGGAGCATTTGGATCCTGTTCCAATTCCATCCTCCAGGTTTTTCCATTTGCATCAAATCGGAATTCAGTAGCTGGCGCTCCCTCCGGCAGGGCGATCCATTGATGATCAGCAACCAATTGATCATTCAGGTAAATGTTATAAAAAGTACCTACACCCGAGCCCCCACCTCCCTTATTCTGCATCGAAAAAACCACCTTTTCATTTTCACACCGCGATGCAACGGTATAATATGGCCCGGAGTATGGCTCATCGCATGCCCCTGACCTGATGGATCCTTCAATATTATGCGTGGACCCTAATTGCACATCACAATCCAGGGCATAACAAATTTGTATACGGTCTTCCTGGAAGAGGCCTACCTCAGGAACTTGTAATTCATATCCATAGTTGGTTTCTGTAAAAGGCCGGGAAGCAGAGGTAAGCGTTAGCTCAGGATCGTTTTGCAAGGTCAGGGTCATCGCTTCTGAAACCTGGTTACCCGTATTGGTGATCATCGCCGTCATACAGGAAGTATCACAACTAACAAAATCAGGTTGCGTCAATCCCAGTTCAAGCTTCGCACAAGCTTTCGGTTGCTGCATGAGAAAATAAAGGAGGGTGTCCACATTTTGATCCCCCATCACGGTAATTAAATTATTGGCACAAATGTTCCAGACGGTTGTGTCAGGATTATGCAAGATGAATTGATAGGATCCATCATACACATTGAGATCAAAATATCCATCAGCATCCGTTATCCTGTCATAGATAACATTATAATTTTTTATGGTGACAAACATATTTGGCACAGGCAGGTCTCCCTGATCCGCTACACAATTGTTGTTGATATCCAGCAAGACTTTAACCCTTGCCGTGTATCCGTAAATAGTACCATCCACCCCAATCCCTTTAATCCAGCCCTGCAAATCATTACCACCTCCGGATCCTTTAATCACATGGCCCCCTAAAAGGATTTGATTTTCTGTACTCACCGCAGTCAATATGGTGTAATTCCTATAAGGGGAATCAAAATAATATTTCCACTGGAGCACACCTGAAGCATTCACTTTGTAAGCAAAAGATCTATCATCATCAGTAAGTCCGGCAATCAGAAATTGGTTGTCATCCAGCTTCATCAGGACTTGTGGCAATTCCTTGCGGGTTTGCAGACCAAATTTTTTATCCCAGGCAAAGTCACCTTGTGGCGAAAATTTCATAAATCCAAATACGTTGTCATTACCATACGATTCAGCTATAAAAACAGAATCGCCTTGCCCCAGCATGGCAGCCTGTTTAAATGGATAATAATCTCCGTCAAAAGAACTGGCACTCAGTTTGAGTCCGGTGTCTTTGATTTTTGTCCAAAGGACTTGTCCCTTATGATTGATCTTCCTCAATACGATCCCGGCAAAGCCCACTCCGATCTCCTCTGATCTTCCTGTCAGAATAAATTGATGGTCTGATGTCGGCAATATAACCTGCAGCTGATTTAGATTTTGATAGTCCATCACCTGTCGCTGCAATACATTGCCCTCCTCATCGGTCATCAGAAATATTCCACTATTGGAAGCACCAATAGGTTGGTAAAATCCAACCATAAAGAGGGTATCGTTCGAAATCTCAAGATCGTGGATGTACGAAACATTGGTATATTTTTTCCGCCAGAGTTGATTACCGTTTTCATCCGTTTTTACGAGCAAAGCATATCGCTTTGGTATGCCACTGTTTTTCATTTGTTCACCAATCAAAAACAGCGAACCATCAGTATTAATATGGATTCCATAAGCATTTTCATGAAATAAAGAATCTTCCGGCGGAATCGTTTTTTCCCAAATTTTTTGGCCGGAAGGTTTTAATTTCATCAGCCAAATTTCCCGCATTACATTTTGTTTGCTGCCAATGGCATAAAAATTTCCATCGGGCGTTGGTACCAGATCATAAATAAAATCATCGCCTTGGCCTCCATAGAGATACTGTCCGAATTGTGCATTCAAATGGATCGAGGCCATGAGCCATATAGTAACAACCAGATATTTCATATGATTTTGATGCATGCAAAAGGAAACCATAGAGGAGAACGACTCAATTTACAATATTTACCAGATTCTTCAAAGCCATCCTGTTAGGGAAATCATCATTCAACAATTGTCCGCATTGATTTACTTTTGAACGGGAATGAAAATAATCAAACTCAGAACACTTCAGGTTCCAGCTATTGGACTGGGCACCTATAAACTAACGGGCAAAGGAGCTATCGATATTATGTTAGCGGCCTTCAGCATCGGCTACCGCCTCATCGATACCGCCCAGCTTTATCACAATGAAGAAGAAGTGGGAACTGCCATCCGGCAATCTGGCCTTCAGCGCGAGGAGATCAACCTCATCACCAAGGTGTGGCCCACCAATTTTTCAGAGGACCGGTTTATTCCTTCGGTTAAAGAGAGTTTAAAAAAGCTAAAAACAAACTATGTCGATCTACTGCTGATTCACTGGCCGCATCACCAATTGAAGGTATCGCAATACGTTCATTTTTTAGCCCAGGCACAAGCGGAAGGTTTGGCGAAAGAAATCGGCGTCAGCAATTATAATATCGCGCAACTGGAAGCTGTCCGGCAAGCTGGTGTCTCCATCGTAACCAATGAAATCGAATACCATCCCTGGATCGATCAAAGGAAGATCACCCATTGGATGCAAACGCACCAGATGCCCGTCATTGCTTATACTCCGCTGGGGCGTGGCATGATGAACCAGGATAAAATAATTGCTACGATAGCCAGGGAACATCAACGCCACCCGGCCCAGATTATACTCCGATGGATGATGCAAAAAGACAATATCATTGCCATCCCGAAAGCATCTTCCCCGAAGCATCTTCAGGAAAATCTGGAGGTCTTTGATTTTACCCTGACGGAGATGGAAATGAAATCCATAGACCGCTTGTCAGATGAAAACAGGAGGGTCGTCGATGCTCAGCCTGGCGCACAATGGGATTAATTTTTAAATACATTCGCCCGACCAATTTTTGTATCCCCTGATCCCGCGAATTCATCTATGATATTCACTGCTCAGGCTAATTTTCAAAAATTCCTCACTCGACTTTCGAAATTTGCAACCATGCCTGTCCGAGTCTTAACCTTTCGCAAAATAATAAAATCCATTCTCAGAGTAAAGGCCGTTTCATGGGCAATACTTTTGGTTGGCTGTTATATACCTTGCCGGGTCTCCGCCCAGCACGGAAAAGATGGACTCAACAGTTCCGGACAGGTCAGGCGGCAATACATCACCAATAAGGTGGATGATGGCTCTATTAAACTGGACGGTATTATTGATGAAACGGCCTGGAACACCGTAGAATGGTCAGGCGATTTCATCCAATATGAGCCCGATGAAGGAAAAGCTCCTTATCTGGCGACCCAGTTCAAGATTCTGCATGATGACAAGTATCTCTATTTCGCCGCTCGTGCATTCGACAATGAGCCGGACAGCATTGTTGAACGGTTAAGCCGCAGAGATGAATTTCCAGGGGACTGGATTGAAATCAATATAGACAGCTACCATGATCTGCGTTCTGCTTTTTCTTTTACCTCATCCGTCAGTGGTGTGAAAGGCGATGAGTTTATTAGTGAAAATGGAAATCATTGGGACGATAGCTGGAACCCTATCTGGGATCTTGTCACCCACATTGACAGTTTGGGCTGGACAGCAGAGGTCCGGATTCCATTTAGTCAATTACGTTATGGCAACCAGGCTGATCCGGTCTGGGGCATCCAGGTACAACGACGAATATTCAGGAAAGAAGAACGATCCACCTGGCAATCTATTCCACGAAATTCGGGAGGATGGGTAAGTGAATTCGGTGAATTAAGGGGCCTGCAATCATTGCCTGATAAAAAGCAGATTGAATTGGCACCTTATGTCCTGGCGCAGACCGAACGCTATGAACCGGAAGCAGGCAATCCGTTTGCCGATGGCACAGACAGTAAAGCCAGCATTGGTCTTGACGGGAAAATTGCGGTTACCCGGGACATGATTTTAGATTTCACGATTAATCCGGATTTTGGGCAGGTGGAGGCGGATCCCGGTGCATTGCGACTTGATGGGTATGAAATATTTTTTGATGAACGCAGACCTTTCTTTATTGAAAACCGGAATCTTTTTGATTACCAGATGACCGGATCCCAAGCCGGTGGCCAGTATGATCTTGATCAATTATTTTATTCCAGGCGAATTGGCGGTACGCCCCATATCGAACCGGAAACCATGGATGGGGAATATTCGAAAGTTCCGGCCTTTACCTCCATTGCCGGTGCCGGAAAATTCAGCGGGAAAACCAAAAAAGGGTTATCGATCGGATTGATGGAATGTCTGACAAGAAATGAAGAGGCTGAAATATCAGATGGGGTCAATAACCAAAAAGTACTCGTAGAACCGCTGACCAATTACTTCGTAGCCAGGGGAATCAAAGATTATAAGGAAGGCAACACCGTTGTAGGTGGCATCTTCACAGCCGTCAATCGAAAAGAAGGACTGCCGCAATTGCACGATGCCGCGTATAGCGGGGCACTCGATTATCTGCATTTCTGGAAAAACCGGTGGTGGTTTTTTAATGCTAAACTGATGTTAAGCCGGGTAGAAGGATCGCCGGAAGCCATCAGCAACACACAACAGGACTTCGTGCATTTGTTTCAACGCTCAGATGCCGATTACGTAGTCTTTGATTCCACCCGAACCTCATTGATGGGAACAGGCGGCACCCTCAAAATCGGAAAATTTGGCGGGGAACCATCTGCTGCCGGAGGTGTCTTAAAATTTGAATCCGGTTTGACCTGGCGTTCTCCGGAACTTGAATTGAATGATGTCGGATTTCTTCAGACGACTGATGAGATCAACCATTTTACCTGGATCGGCTATCAACTGCAAAAGCCATTTTCTGTATTCCGTAATGCTCAGATAAATTACAACCATTGGGGACGCTGGGATTTCGGCGGCCGGTTTACGTATCTCCAATTCAACACCAATGTTAATGGCTGGTTTAAAAATAACTGGATGGCAGGTGCGGGCTTTGATTATAATCCTGTTGAAATATCCAACAATGCTTTGCGCGGGGCATCAGCGATGCGAAAACCACCCGGGTACGGAATTTCTGCGAATGTTCAATCCGATGAAAGAGGCAAGATGGTAGCTGGTGTCAACGGTTCCTTTGGTCAGGGGTATCAAAAGACGGTTCAATTTCAAAGTTTATCCACTACCCTTAGGTTTCAACCTTCTGATGCGCTGCAATTCTCTTTTACTCCGGGATATAACCGAATGAGGCGAAAACAAGATCAATTTGTGGATAACGTTTCCTACGATGGACAGACGAGATCCATTGTTAGCCATGTCGATAATCAAAGTTTTTCGTTGGTGACGAGGCTTAACTATTATATCACCCCGGATTTATCGCTCCAATATTATGGCGAGCCTTTTATTTTCAGGGCGACTTATAAAAACTATGGTTATGTGAAAGACCCGTTGAACAATTCCTATGTTGACCGGTTCCATGTCTTTACTGAAAATGAAATTCAGATCAATGGAAGTGTGGCGTCGATTGATGAAAATGGAGATGGGCAAGCAGATTATTCCTTTTCCACACCGGATCTTAACTACATTCAATTCCGGTCAAACCTGGTATTGCGCTGGGAATATGTGCCCGGTTCTGAACTTTACCTTGTCTGGTCACAGGGGATTATACCCAATGCCTATAGCGATTTTGACACCCCACTGTTGAAGAGCTTATTTGCGAATGTATTTGATGAGAAACCGCATAACATCTTCCTGGTAAAGGTGTCTTACCGGTTTTTAAATTAACTTTTGTATGTGGCCAGTCAGTCGACTTCAGGCCCATAATCCTGCTGCTCTTCTCTTCTAACCCGGGCTCAGTCTCCTCCGCAGCCTTATCCTAATATTATTTAGATTTGCCGCCACGAAACAAATAAAAAACACCATATGAAAAAAGTATTCATTACCCTATTGGCCTTGACAGTCATGTTGATCTCTGTGCATGCACAGTCCTTGCAGGAAATGATGGCTATGAAAGAAGCCAAGGCAACTGAATTGGCCGCACTACAGCCGCAACTGGAAGCCCTGAAGGGACAGGTAGAAACATTGACATCGGAGGTGGCTGACCTGACAGAAAAAATAACACCTTATCCCAGGCACGAACTTGGAGCCACCGGTAACCTTGGATTCAATTTCTCCAGTTTCAATGACTGGCTGTCTAAGTCCCAACCCAATACAACCGCTTTTAATATCGCCTTTGCCGGCAATGGTTTTTTCAATTATCTGCAAAAGAAATATTTCTGGCGAAACACACTTAATCTGACCTTAGGCTGGCAGAAGTTTGATGACCGTGATGATCCCAACGACAGTAAAGATTTCAAAGTTACCGCAGATGCAGCCACGCTAAACTCCTTATTTGGGTACAAACTCAGTGAGAAATTGGCGCTTTCAGCTATGGCCGAATATCGAACATCGCTGTTAGATAAAAAATTCAATGAACCCGGCTATCTTGACCTGGGAGCGGGTATGACATGGACCCCGATACAGGATCTCATCGTGGTTGTTCATCCGTTAGATTACAATTTCGTATTTTCCACTGGGGCTTTTGATTATCAATCTACTTTTGGCTGTAAGATTGTGGCGGATTATAAAAAGGAAATTACTAAAAACCTGGCCTGGAAATCCAACTTATCTGCCTTTGCCAGCTACAAAGGCACCGATTTCTCCAACTGGACCTGGACCAATGGGTTGACAACGTCCGTCAAGGGTTTTGGATTAGGATTTGATTTCGGATTAAGAGGCAATAAGCAGGAAGCCCAGGCCGCCGGACTCTCCGACAATCCATTGCAAACCTACTGGATAGTGGGACTATCCTATGCCTTGTAATTTTTATACCACTTATAACCTGATCATCACTTGTTACTCCGCACGACTTTAATACTCATGTTGCTGGTAGCAGCCGGTGTTCCAATCAGCGCGCAAGACTTTTACTTTGGCAATGATCTGTCTTACATCCATGAGATGGAAGACTGCGGTGCCCAATATAAAGAGAACGATACCTTAGGCGATCCTTATGCCATGCTTAAAGATCATGGATGCAATCTGGTTCGTCTAAGGTTGTGGCATACGCCGTCGTGGTATGATGCCCTGAACCAGGGAAAAAGGTACAGCGATTTAAATGATGTGATCCTTTCCATTTATCGGGCGAAGAGTTATGGTATGCAAGTGTTGCTGGACTTTCATCTCTCGGATACCTGGGCCGATCCCGGTCACCAGGTTGTGCCGGCCGCCTGGGCTGATGTAGTGGACAATTTACCCGTGTTGCAGGATTCTCTCTACAATTATATCTATGGTACGCTGGCTATACTGGCTGCAGCTGATATTTTACCCGACATGGTCCAGATCGGGAATGAAACCAATAAGGGCATTCTGCAGTCCCAGGCCGCTAATGACGCGGGATGGTCCCTGGATTGGCCACGTAATAGTGCCCTTTTTAATTCCGCGATAGCTGCTGTCCGGGATATTGAAACGCAATCAGAATGCTCACGTAAAAGTAGCGATCCATATCGCCAATCCTGCAGATGCCGGATGGCTGATGCAGGGATTTTGGGATCATGGCGTCCAGGATTTTGACGTGATTGGAATTTCGTATTACTGGCAATTCCACAATGTCCTATTTGAAGAATTGGGAAATGCTATTTCTGATCTGAAGAATAACTATCCTGGTAAAGCAGTCATGATTTTCGAAACGGCCTACCCATGGACCAGTAGCAATAGCGATGGAGCCAATAATATACTGAGTACTACTTATCCCGGATATTCTCCATTCACCCCTGCCCGTCAAAAACAGTGGTTGACAGATATGACACAAACCGTCATTGATCACGGTGGCAGTGGAGTGATCTATTGGGAACCGGGATGGGTCAGCACAGGCTGCTGGACACAATACGGACATGGCTCCAACTGGGATAATGCTACCTTTTTCGATTTTAATGCCAACCTACAGGAATCGGGTGGCGTCGGATGGATGGCCCATCCCTATGACTTTACATCGGCGACCACGGAAATCCATCCGGCAACCGATTCACTTCAGATATACCAGGCCGGTCACGAGATTATTATTCAGCGGGAAAATGAACTTCAATTTGAAGGAGTCATGAATATTTCATTTTATTCCCTTGACGGAAAAAGAATACTACGCCAAACAATCCATCCTGCCTGGCAAAAAAATATTCTTCATCTCCCCGTTCCTGAACTTACCCCCGGATGTTTCATGGTTTCCCTCGTCACAAAAGATCAGCTACCAGTAAACCGATTGTTTGTTACAATTGACTAGAACGGGAAATGGTTCTTGATAGTCACCGCGCTTATCTTCTCCAAATATTCTTGTGATAAGCAATAAAAAAAAGGCGATCACTTTCGTCATCGCCTTTTAAGTTCTTTTAGCACTATTAATATCCGGGATTCTGTACCAGATGGGGGTTAGCTCCCAGGTCGGAAGTAGGGATCGGATAGACGTCCCTGAAGGCTTCAACGGATTTACCTTCCGGCACTCCTCCTTTCCAGGCCCAGACATAATCTGTCTGACTGAATTTGCCGAAGCGGATGAGGTCCGTGCGCCGATGACATTCCCAATACAATTCCCGGCCACGTTCATCGAGTATCATAGGTAAGGTAAGATCGGCATCTGTAATATCTCCGCCGGTGGATTTGTAAGCTCTTGTCCTGACCTGATTGAAATAATCGAGTGCCAGACTGCGGTCACCCCCACTGCGTAGAAGTGCTTCACTAGCCATCAGCAATACATCGCCCAGTCTGAACATAGGGAAATCCGTATCCGTATAATAAGGATCCGAAGTAGTCTGCTCCTGTGGAGGTCACATTTTTGAATTTCGTTATGGCAAAACCATCAGTAAATAAGGTAAGATCATTGATATCAATATTTTGTCCTTTGGTATAAAACATACCTCTTCTGTCAAAACTGTTTAGCCTGATTTCATACGTATAATCAGGTTTTCCGGAAAAAAGCCGGATCAAGAAAACCGCCATTGCCAATATGGATGTCAGCGCCATCCTGAGTGAGGATGCCATCGGCGAGGTTATCCCCAAGATTTACTGCATCATGATTAGCTCTGAATTTAAATTGTCCCGGCAGTGAGGGGAGTATTGATCTCCAACGCCTGGGTGGTATCATTCCAGGTGAGATCACGATCGTTACCACCGGTGGCATCTCCGATGATACTCCAGGTGCGTCGCTCCATGGTATATGTATTGTTATTGAGATTGACATGTATATAATAGAGTCCGGCTATGCCGGCATATCGTATCGCCATTCATTTCCAATGTACCATCAGCACCATTATCACCAAGACGTAGCGCAAAAGATGGAACCCGCGTAAAAAGAAACGGACTATTGTCGTTAGGAAAATACACATGGCCTTCATATATTTTATCATTATGCTCCGAGGATAAGGAAGTGTTTGTATTACTTGCATTCCATCCCTGGTAGGCGCCCGGGACATAAATCTTGGTATAGGTTGCTGTTTTTCCTTCATTGGGCTCAACGACAACATCTGTAGCCACCGGAAATTTCTCAACAAACTGTCTGGTGGTTCTCGTTCCGGCCCAGGCCCCGTCCACTCCATAATCTGTCGGATTCATACTACCGCCTATGGCAGCGCGGATGATGAAGGTAGTTCCGCCATAGGTCCTGGTTTTGACTCCATCAAAAGTGATGGGGAAAATAATCTCCTTTGACTTGTCATTGTCGGCCAGAAATAAATTCTTATAGTCAGGTTCAAGGGAATATCCTGCATTAATAATTTTGGTGCAATAGGTAAGGCAATGAGTGTACCTAGGAGTACCGGTATAAACTTCAGCATTGAGATACAATTTGGCCAATAAAGTCCAGACGGCTGCCTGGTCAGCCCGGCCGTATGGATTTGTATGTGGAGGAGCTATTTTATTCTCGATATCTAAGAAGTTCAGATTCGATGTAGTTAAATAAATCAGGTGCCTTAATTTGTTCCGGGAAAAAGGCTCCAACAGCATCTGCCTCCGTGACAAAAGGAACATTCCTGAATAAATCAAGTGCATGCCAATAACTCAGTGCTCTCAGAAATCGAGCTTCTGCACGATAGCCATGAATTTGTTGACTTAGTGCATCATCCACGCCGCGTCCGGTAAGTTTTTCATCCGTAGTTTCTCTGATGAATTCATTGCAAATCGAAACCTGGTAGAATATCCGGCTGTAAAGTGCGAAAATAAAGCCATCATCAGCGGTCCCAATTTTGACCATGAAAATTTTTAATCGTCTGGTCGTTCCAGGCGATCACGGACTTCATCTGTGGTGAGTTCCTGATGATACCAATACATCCGAAGATATTGGCCGAATCCTTCATCGATGCCTTCAATATCGGGTTGTCCGGCAGGTCCTTGCTGGCCGGTTAAGGCGAGCCCGGCATATAATTTCGCCAATACCTGGACGTAAGATGCGGGATTATCATATACCACACTGGAAGTAATAACATCCTTGTCCAAGGGTACGGTATCCAGATCCTTTACGCAGGCAATGCCCAAGACAGCCAACAGGGCCATAACAAAGTCGATCGTATAATGAGTGATGATTTCATGCCATTCGAGTATTTAAAATTCAACATTTACACCAAAAATAAAAGTGCGGGGACGTGGATAGATATTATTATCAATGCCATCGAACACTTCCGGATCCAGGCCGTCATAGGAAGTAATGACAAAAGGATTCTGAGCCGTAACATAGATTCTAAGAAAATCCCCGATCACCTTATCGAAATTATAACCCAGCGTGATGTGGTCCACTTTCAGGAAGTCTGCTTTCTTTACAAAATGATCGCTGAAGGTCAGGTTGGCCTGGTCGACAACATTCAGATCCACTGCGGATTGATTGACATTCCAAAGCACTCCGGAACTTCCATACAAACGATTGAGGTAACCCATATCGGTTTGTACATTATTATATACATAGTTGCCGATGCTGGAGCGGCCGGCAAAACTAAGATCAAAATGACCGATGGCCAGCCGGCTGGTAAAACCGATAGTATAATCCGGAGCAGGTTTTTTATACCTGTATTTATCAAGTCCATTGATGATGCCGTCATTGTTCAAATCCGCAAAGGAGCCTTCAATAATTTGTCCGTTTTCATCATACAATTGTTTGTAGACAAAAAATGAACTTGGGGCATAACCAACAGTATGAATCTGAATGTTGCTGCCCACTCCTCCTGCAATGCCTCCGGTGAGCACCCCCTGGTAACTGGGATCATCAGTAGCCGTCAATTTTGTGATCTCATTGTGATTATAGGCACCATTGATTCCAAAATCCCAGGTAACCTTCTTGGTCAGTATCGGGGTAATCGTGAAGGCAAGTTCAACGCCTTTGTTCTCCATGCTACCGACATTCGTGGTTACGAAATTGGACAGGTTAGTTCCGGCGGGAACCGGGATCCTGTTTAACAAATCCTTGGTTTCGCGTTTATATATATCGAGTGATCCTGACAACCTTTGATTAATAATGGAGAAGTCAAATCCCAGGTTATATGTTTTGGTTTCTTCCCATTTAATGTTTTCATCATAGCCATTGGGCCGCAGGGTAGTAATAAACTCATCACCAAACTGATACTGCGCATTGGGCGTACCATACTGGTAACGGGCGAGATAGGCATAATAGTCACCGATATCCTGTTGTCCGGTAATGCCCCACCCTGCTCTTACTTTCAGGTTATTAAAATGGGTATTGTTATTTTCAATCACTTTAATACCCAGGGCAGCCGCCGGGAACAGGCCCCACCGATTTTCCGGAGCAAAGCGGGATGTTCCATCTCTGCGCAAAGTAAGTGTCAGCAAATAACGATCCTTATAGCCATAATTCAGGCGTCCATATTCGGACAGCAGGAAGTATTCCGCAGGATCGGATCCGGTCGATGTCTGGGAGGGGGTTCCTGCCACATCGGAATTCGTATAGGAATTGTCCACCTCAAAATGCTGCCATGAGTATCCAGCCATAAGATCCACGCTGTGATCTCCAAATACCTTTTTATAATTTAAATAGAATTCCAAAAGGCTGTTCTTTTTGGTCTGGCTATATACATTGTGCGTTCCCCCACCGGTGAGGGCATTAAAGGCGAAAGCAGCGCTGGTATCTACATTCACTGTTCCTTCTCCTTTCGCAAAATCATAGCCAAGGTTAAGATTGGCCCTTAGATCAGGAAAAAAAGGTATCCGGTAGTCGGCTACCAGATTAGTCAGATACCTGGTTTCATTTGATTCGTCATCTTTCAGGTTAAGGAGAGCAATGGGATTGGTAGGACCGAGGGAGTTGGGGTTTCCATTGACCAGGGTCCACGTGGTAAACCCACCGTATGGACTTAGGGAATCGTAAACAGATTGAGTGGGGTCAAAATTCAGAGCGTTCCCAATGGCACCTCGATCAGCAAACCGGTTGTTGGTAAATGTGCTTTTGAAATGAGCATTGATTTGAAGGGTGTTGTCAAAAAAACCTGGAGTCAGGTTGACTGCCGTGGAAATACGTTCAAAATTATCGGTCTTCAGTATTCCATCTTTATTGGTGTAGCCTAAGGAAACCCGAAATGGAAGAATACCTATGCCGCCTGATGCATAGAGATTATGGTCTTGTCCTATGGCGTTTTGATAAATTTCATCTTGCCAGTAGGTATCGGCATCGCCAAGCAGTCCGCGTGCCGGTTTGGTAGAATCATAGCGCATGTATATCAGCTGCCTGTATGCATCCGCATGAAGGGCATCGACCAGGTTTTCTCTATGGCCCGTGGATACACTTCCATTGTATCCAATGGTTATTTTTTTACCGATCGCACCTTTTTTTGTGGTGATCAGGATGACCCCTGCGGCAGCCCTGTTTCCATAGATGGCAGCGGCAGAAGCGTCCTTAAGCACGGTAAAAGTCTCTATGTCATTGGGGTTGATCATATTCAATGGATTCCTTCCCCCACTAATTCCGCCGTTATCAACAGGTACGCCATCAATGACAATGAGTGGATCATTGGAAGCGCTGAGGGACGACTCGCCTCTGATCCTGATGGTCGCTCCTGATCCGGGTGCTCCATCAGCCGTTGTGATCACAACTCCGGGAATTTTTCCTGCCAGTAATTCCTGAGGACCGGTAATGGCTCCATGATTAAAATCGGTGGAAGACACCGATTGTATGGAACCGGTGGCATCTTGCCGTTTGACCGTACCATAACCCACCAGTACAACTTCCTCCAGCGCTTTCCCCTGTCCCAGAATTACATCTAACACGTCAGTGTCTCCCAGTTTGGCATCCACGGTGGTATATCCTGTATAACTAAAGGAAAGGACATCGTAACCGGCAGGTACCACCAGGGAATATGAACCGTCAAAATCAGTGACCGTGCCCACGGTGGCACCCTTCACCACGACGTTGGCTCCGATCAGGCCTTCCCCGGTTTCCGGATCTTTGACTGTTCCATGGATCGTTCTTTGGCCAACCAGTGTCGAGAAGACCGTCAGCACGAACGAAACGGATATCAATAACTTACGCATTATCAATTAGGTTTTAGGTAGACATTTATTTAAATATGATGCTGGCTTTTTGCAGATTTTTTTATTTAGGATTTCCATAAACTTCGTAAGTTTACGAGAAATCAAAGATATATTCACTTAAAATTAACTGCAATGAAATTACGTTTACTTTTTTCTGTTTTTGCTCTACTCTGTCTGGTCAGTGTAAAAGCTCAGATTACATCTGTAGGCTTGATCGGCTCGGCCACTCCCGGAGGGTGGAACGTGGACACAAACATGGTGCAAAATCCCGACAGTGCTAATCTATGGACGCTGACAATCGATCTGATAGCTGGTGAGGCCAAATTCAGAGCAGATGATGATTGGGCCGTCAATTGGGGAGATGTTACTTACCCATTAGGAGTGGGCACCCTGAATGGTCCGAATATTCCGATTCCTGCTGCAGGTACTTTTGATGTCACCTTCAATTCGAATACAGGTGCTTACTACTTTTCTGTACATTCAGATATCGGGATCATTGGATCTGCGGCTCCATTTGGCTGGAACGAAGATGTCAATATGTTCCGCGATGCTGTGGACACAAATCAATACACTTTGGATGTTGAACTCGGCGTGGGAGATGTGAAATTTCGCCAGAATGATGACTGGGCAGTCAATTGGGGCGCTGTAGATTTCCCATCCGGAACAGGGGTTCAGGATGGCCCAAATATCCCTATAGCCGTAGGTGGCGAATACATCATCACCTTTAATAAGAGTACCGGCGACTATAACTTCCAGATTGTCAGCTTTTCATCGGTTGGTTTGATTGGTGACGCTACACCTGGTGGCTGGGATACACCTACTGAAATGACTTCATCGGGGCCGAAACAATGGACCGCTACACTGGATCTTGTCGATGGAGGTGTTCAATTCAGCGGAGATAATGGTTCTGTTATTTTTGGTGGTTCTGACTTCCCTGATGGTATCGCCACGGTAGGTGGCGACACGATTCCTGTTCCGGCAGGATTATATATCGTAGATTTCAATACCGGGACAGGGCAATACCATTTTCTCTCTGTACCGATATATGATTTTGTAAGCATTATTGGTAGCGCTCCGCCAGTAGGTGACTGGGCTACTGACTTCGACATGGAGCACAATGGTCCAGATCCATCAGACTGGAAATTGAGAATCGTTCTTAATGATGGTGAGTTAAAATTCAGAGCCAACCATGACTGGGCAGTTAACTGGGGTTGGGATGGAGATACGACATTACAAGGAACCGCCCTCAGAGATGGTCCCAATTTCCCAATAACGGCGGGAGAATATAACATCTATTTCAGTTCGTTGTACGGCTATTATGGGTTTATTGAAATCCGAGTATTTAGCAGCATGGGTTTGATCGGAACGGCAACACCTTTTGCAGATTGGGCAACTGATGTGGCTATGGATAAAGATGCCAATGATGAAAATGTATGGAAGATTCCTTCGGTCAACATGGTGGATGGCGAAGCTAAATTCAGGGCCGAGGGTGCCTGGACCACCAACTGGGGAGCTGTTGATTTCCCTAACGGAACCGGAACCCAGGATGGACCTAATATCATGGTCCTGGCAGGAACTTATGGTGTGACATTCAATTCATCTTCCGGTGAATATGCTTTTGGAGATCCGCTGACAAGTACTCATGATCTGCTGGATCCAGGCAGCGTAACGGTATTTCCCAATCCAACTAAGGATATACTCAATATTGATGTGAGCGCCGTGGATCTGAGAGGCGATGTCACTTTGACGGTATACGATTTTACCGGAAAACAATTGTTTTCTGATAAGCAACAATCCAATCCTCAAATGAAGCTGAATGTAGCCTCCTTACAGGATGGATATTATACCTTAAACATCAGCGATGGCAAACATATTATCGGAAAGAAATTTGTGATCCTGAAATAAGCACAACGATCTTATTTTAAAAAAGGGTTTCCTGACATCAGGAAACCCTTTTTATCTGGCGGTAAGCGGATCTTATTGGATAAGCACCAGGTCAGGTCCGGACAATATCGCATGGCAGACTTCCGGTTATTTTAGTTTTAGTCAGACGTTTCAGTTAATGGTCGATAGCTTATCTTTATAAGTCTTTGATTTAACTCCTGAATGACATGAAATTACTGTCCATTATTACGATTATCTCCTCTTTTACCCTATGGCTTCTGTCACCTGCGGTAGCTCAGGATTTTGGTTTCTCAGATATGTCCGTTCAGACCGGTTTCAATGCCACCGGAAAGAATCATGGCATTGCCATTGGCGATTTCAACCATGACGGACTGGATGACATTTATGTGAGTCGGGCAGAGGGACCGAATCTGTTATATGTTAATCTGGGTAACTTTCAATTCATGGAGGTTGGTGCAGCCTATGGCGTGGATTATTCCGGGAATACCAATGTCAGTTTATGGGTGGACATCGACCAGGATGGTGACCTGGATTTGTTTCTGGGAAACCAATTTGAAAACAATATTCTCTACCGGAATGATGGAGATCACTTTACCGATGTGAGTGCAGCCTATGGTATCCAGACTTCAGGAAATGTCCGCTCCCTGAATGCAGTGGATTATGATAATGATGGAGATCTGGATATTTATGTGGCCCAGGTGTTGGAGCAAAATATCTTTTGGCGAAATGATGGCGGAGTATTTACCAATGTTATCGCAGAAACAGGAATTGATATCACCGGCAGATCCTTAGGTGCGGTGTTCTTTGATTATGACAATGATGGGGACCAGGACCTTTACCAGGGACAGGATGGTTTTGATGGAAATTTCCTGTATAGAAATAATGGCGATGGCACGTTTACTGATGTATCTGTCGAAACCGGGTTGACTTTCGCCGGGTATTGTATGGGCGCGACAATCAACGATATCAATGGAGATGGTTTTGCGGATATTTATGTGGAGAACCTGGATTCCAACAAACTCTATATCAGCTATGGCCCTGGTTTATATCATGAGATCTCCACCAGTGCAGGAGTTGCTGATATCGGTATGGGATGGGGAGCATGCTTTTTTGATTTTGACAACAATTCCCTGCAGGATATCTATCTCTGCAACGACAGTTATTTTAGCATCATTGGGCAAGGCAAATTAAGAAACCGGCTTTTCGTCAATCAGGGCAATCTGACCTTCACTTCCGAAGATATCTCCGGGAGCATTCAAAATGAATTCGGATCCTATGGAGTCGCCTATGCGGATTTTGATCTCGATGGCAAGACAGATTTAGCCATAGCCAATGAAAGTCCTGTAGACGGAGATCAACTCTTCAGGAATACGAACACCACAGGAAATTATATCGCTTTCCAATTGGAAGGAACAGCCTCCAATCTACAGGCTATTGGAAGTCGTGTCGTTCTGTATAACCAGGATAAAACGCAAACACAATATGTCGTCGCGGGCTCCGGATATGCCTCCGAGAACTCATTAACTGTTCAGTTTGGTCTGGGAAACCGTACTTCCATTGACAGTGTAGTTATCTATTGGCCATCTGGTTTGAGGCAGAAATCGGGACATCTGCCCATCAATCAGCGATACCAGGTAACAGAGGGTAAAAGTATATTGGCCAACGGTGCTGTAGTGTGGACTGTACCCGCATTCCCGACCAAGTATGATGACGTCACGGTGTATTATGATGCTTCACAGGGAAATGCAGCACTTAAAGGTTTCCAGGGCGATGTCTATGCTCATACCGGAGTGATCACAAGTGAGAGTTCCAGCGGAAGTGACTGGAAACATGTTATTGGCAACTGGGGCACTGCAGATGCAAGAGTGCTGATGACCAGGGAGGAAGAAAATATCTATTCCCTGAGTTACAATATCTCCGCTTTTTACGGCGTGCCTTCCAATGAAGATGTTTTGCAATTAGCTTTTGTGTTCAGAAATGTCAGTGGATCGATAGTCGGCCGTAATGCGGATGGGTCAGATATCTATACGGATGTTTATACTTCCAATGATAATTTAGTAATTTCTGTACGCAAACCCGAAAACAATGATGCAATTCTTTTTCAAGGAGACAGCCTGTTGATCGATGTGCTGGTAAGTGATACGGCTTCGCTAACCATATTGGACAATGGAAACCAGATTTTTTCGGATACGGTCGACCGCGCCCTGTTTTATTATCATCCTTCTACCCTGGGAAAACATGTTTTACAATTTGAGGCCACAACAGATACCACCGTTCAGGTCGAAAAGACATATTTCGTTATTCTGAACCATCCTGACAAAATAAATCCTCCTGATGGGTCCGTTAACGGGTTGAATTATTTCAGCGATTCCACTTATCTTTTTCAAATCTACGCCCCTTTGAAGCAGTATGTATTCCTACTGTGTCCGCAAAATCAGTATGAACCGGACACCGCTTATCAGCTCCATTTGGCTGAAGACGAAAGCACGTATTGGATTGAACTGCCAAGGTCATGGTTTGCG
Source organism: uncultured Saprospiraceae bacterium (assembly GCA_963837505.1). Classification (GTDB taxonomy): domain Bacteria; phylum Bacteroidota; class Bacteroidia; order Chitinophagales; family Saprospiraceae; genus Opimibacter. The sequence continues at coordinate 253,388 of CAWINN010000010.1, forward strand.
GATGGAAAGAGGACTTATCAATACCTGGTGGATGGTCTCCGGGTAGCCGATCCGCTTTCAACCGTCGTATTGGATCCGGCCAATGATGCCTGGATCGATCCGGATGTCATGGCCACCTTGCCTCCTTATCCGGCAGGCATGACAGATGGTATTGTCACTGCTTTTGATGAGTCGGATGATCCTTACGATTTTCAGGCGACCGATTATAAGAAACCGGAGAAAACCAAACTCGTCATTTATGAATTATTGATTCGCGATTTTTTAGCTACCCATAGATTTTCCACGCTGTTAGATACGCTTGATTACTTCAGCAAGCTCGGGGTCAATGCTATTGAACTTATGCCTGTAGGTGAATTTGAAGGGAATAGCAGTTGGGGCTACAATCCTTCATTCCCCATGGCCGTAGATAAATATTATGGCACGAGGGAACAATTGAAGGCATTTATTGACGCCGCACATCAAAAAGGTATTGCCGTGATTCTGGATGTAGTTTTCAATCATGTCTTTGGCCAGAGTCCGCTCGCTCAGCTATATTGGGATCCTGTCAATTCAAGACCTGCGGCCAATAGTCCCTATCTCAATCCCATTCCCAAGCATCCTTTCAATGTGGGCTATGATATGAATCATGAAAGCCCGGCAACCAAAACATGGGTAAAACGAATCCTGACCTATTGGATTACTGATTTTAAATTTGATGGATTCCGTTTTGACCTGTCGAAAGGTTTCACCCAATTCAATTCAGGCAATGATGCCGGTCTGATGGCGCACTATGATGCCGGTCGCATTGCCATACTGGAAGATTATGCACAACATATCTGGAGTATTGATCCTACTTCTTATGTAATACTTGAACATTTTGCTGATAATGATGAGGAAACCGTATTGTCCAATTATGGGATGATGTTGTGGGGCAATATCAATTACAATTTTAGCCAGGCGGCAAAAGGGGCCAGTTCATATCTGAACGCTTTGGATTATACCACTCATGGATGGAATGATCCTCATCTGGTAGGATACATGGAAAGTCATGATGAAGAGCGGATGATGTACCGGGTATTGAATGAAGGAGGCAGTGAGGGTGATTACAATACCCGGCTATTGCCTACTGCGTTAAAACGAATGGAAGCGGCAAGTGCTATATTTTATTCTGTTCCCGGGCCTAAAATGCTGTGGGAGTTCGGCGAGCTCGGTTATGACTTCCCGATCAACCGATGTGAGAATGGCACCATCTCGACCGACTGTCGCCTGGACCCGAAGCCTATCCGATGGGACTACCTGGAGGATGCTAACCGGAACAGACTTCATCAGGTGATAACGGATTTACTTTATTTAAAAGCCAACTATCCTGCTTTTTCTACGGCCAATTTCATGTTTAATGATGGAAACCATTACGTGAAGAACCTCCAATTGAATGACCCCGAAATGGATGCTTTGGTTGTTTCCAATTTCAGGGTAATCAATTCGGATGTCATTCCCCAATTTCAGTATCCCGGAACGTGGTATGATTACTTCAGTGGAGACAGTATCGTGGTTACGGATACGGAAAATCGCATCACCTTTGGCCCTGGAGAATACCATATCTATACTTCAAAACGCATCGAGCCTCCCGGTGGGTATATCACGGAAACTCATAATATAGTTGTACAGCAAGTCAGAATTTATCCCAATCTTGTAACGAATGATAATTTCATCTACGGAGATCTGCCAACCGGCAATAAGATTACTTCCATCGGACTGACCGACCTCACAGGCAGGTCATTTAATACTACTTATGAAATCAAAGCAGATGGTGGATTCCGCCTTCAATTGCCAGCAGGATTACCGGGCGGCATGTATATAATTATGGTGCAGACCCACGATCAGTATTTCATTGGAAAAGTGATCAGGCAGTAGTTCGACTTTCTTCCATGAAATTATTTTTCAGGACGCCAAACCTTAAAAGAAAGATCAGACTGGCTGGGTTGCATCTTCGAATTTTGATCTCTCTTTTGATCTGCACACTGTGTTTAGGTTTTGGCCATAACCTTTATGCGCAGGATCAAATTACCATTGGCGATGATGGGATCATGCGATGGACGCACGACAGCAGTGAAGTCACAGGCTTTGGTGTCAATTATACCGTTCCGTTTGCTTATGCTTACCGTACAGGTAAAAAAATGGGGGTGGACCTCAAGGCGGCTATTGACCAGGATGTTTACCAATTTGCGCGGCTTGGATTCGATTTGTTCCGGGTGCATGTCTGGGACTGTGAAATCAGTGATACCCTGGGCAACCTGCTCAACAATGAACATCTTGATCTCTTTGATTATTTGCTGGCGCAGTTAAAAAAGCATCACATCAATGCCATCATCACGCCCATCGCGTATTGGGGTAATGGCTGGCCCGAAAAGGATGAGGACACGCCAGGCTTTTCCCATAAATATGGAAAGGCACAGTGCCTGGTGAATCCCGACGCTATCCGGGCGCAGGTCAATTATCTCCATCAGTTTGTCAACCATGTCAATCCCTATCTCGGCAAAGCTTATAGGGAGGAGCCCATGATCCTGGCATTTGAAATTTGCAATGAACCGCATCATGAAGGTGCACCAGAGGAAGTCACTGCATTTATTAAAAGAATGAAGGACGCAATCCGGCAAACCGGATGCACGAAACCTGTCTTTTATAATGTCAGCCATAAAATTCATCTGGCAGAAGCGTATTGTGCAGCCGGCATTGATGGAGGTACTTTTCAATGGTATCCGACCGGGCTGACCTTTCAAAAAGAAGAAGGTGGAAATATGCTGCCCAATGTGGATCGCTATACCATTCCCTTCGATACGGTGTTGAAGAAAAATCATTTGGCCCGGATCGTATACGAATTTGATGCCGCGGATATGGCGAAAAATTATTTGTATCCGGCGATGGCGCGAAGTTTCCGAACGGCCGGCATTCAACTCGCTACTCAGTTTGCCTGGGATCCCACTTTCACTGCTCCATATAATACTGAATACAACACGCACTTCATGAATTTGCTCTATGCGCCTCAAAAAGCATTGAGCCTGATGATCTGCGGAGAAATATTTCATACGTTGCCACTGTATACCGATTATGGGGTGTATCCTGACAATACCACCTTCGGCCCCTTTCATGTGAGCTATGAAGACAACCTGGCTGAGATGGTGTCGGATGAAAAATTTATTTACACCAATAACACCGACTCACGCCCGCCCCATCCGGAAAAACTGGAACTCATTGCAGGTTGGGGCAATTCGCCATTAGTTGAATATGAGGGCACAGGCGCTTATTTCCTCGACAAAGTTGGTGATCAGATCTGGCGCTTAGAGGTCATGCCGGATGCGGTGCAGGTGAATAATTTGTTTGGCAGAAATAGTCTGGATAAAGTGGTGGCCGTGGTCAAACAGGAACGAAGAAAAATGAAATTCAATCTTCCGGGTTTCGAAGATGGATTTTCGGTGGAGAGTGTGGATTGGCGGGACTCCATTATTTACCGGGAGACGAAGGATAAAACGGTGGCTTTGAAACCAGGCGTTTATTTGCTGATGGGCTGGAAATATATCCAGGATGATTCGTTGCTGCTGGAAGCAAAGAAACCGATAGAGCTCGAAAACTTTTTGCCCTATCCGCCGTCACCTGATTCCATCTTCATTGTGCATGATTATCTGGAAAAATGGTATCCTGGTATTAACCACCTGATCGAAGCAACCATCGTCGCCCCTGTCGAACCCAAAAAGGTGATCCTGCATTATTTCAATTGCCCGTTGAATGATTACAAACGTTTCCCCATGATCAAAACCGGAACCTACACGTATAAGGCGCTGGTGCCTGGAAAATTCATTCACAAAGGTGAAATGCTCTATGAATATTACTTTGAACTTGCGTATGATTCAACCTTCTATTACGCCCCATGGAACAAAACGTTCACCTCACCCCAGGGCGAATTGCTTCAGCTTGGAATGGGTATAGCTGCCACGGAAAGCAATAAACCCTTTTATCTTTTCACGGCGACGGATATGGTGCGGTCCAATCTTAAATGGATACCATCTCTCAGGGATGAAAAATCTTATGACACGCTCCTGCCTGAATTACCTCCGATCCGGAGAAATGTTCATATTCAACTGGATTCGATCGGGCAATGGGATAATGAAAATCTCCATGGCCCGATTATTCACGATTACACGATCCGTCATTATTTCGGGGACATGATAAAGGGACATGAAAAAGTAATCGCCAACGATAAGGTTCTTGTCTTAAATGCAAATGCAGCGGAGTACACACATTGTCCGGTTCAGGTGACGTTGGTGCAAAAAAATGGCCAGGGCTTTGGTTATACATTTGATGTCAACGATTATGATACAGCTTATTATGTATTACTGGATGATTTGGAGCCTGTGCCGGTGGTGCTGATGCCACGCCCCTTCCCTTCCTTCCTGCCCTATTATTCTGCTGTTCAGCAAGGAACTGCTCTTGATCTTACACAAATCGAAAGCGTAGAAATTTCCATTGGCCCGGGTATTCCGAAAGCGGATTTGAGAAAACAGGTGGATGTGTTTATTAAGAATGTGTGGATTGAATGATGTTTTGCCCCTAAATCCCCTAAAGGGGACCTCAGCAACTTCTACGAAATTGCAAAGTGTATAAAATCAATCTCATGAAATGAGATAAAAGTCCCCTTCAGGGGATTTAGGGGCAGAAGAGTCCTACCAGAACCTCACATAAATAGCAGTGACCAGCAACAGTACGATAATGATCATAGCCCAATGGGTTTTGGATACTTTGTACATGGAGGTATCCACTTTCAGCGCATGAACAAATTCCCTTCCTTTCTTATCGAGCAGGCTCACGGTAATGATCAACAGTGTCGTGAAGAAGAATACCCAGCCCATCTGCACCAGGAAAGGTATTTCGAATACACCATCAGCATTCGGATAAGCGGTAAATAACCAGGTTTCAGGCCCGGTCATGCCTACCAGGAACTTGTCAAACAAAACCGAAAGCAACAGACCACCGATGATGCCTGAGATGGCAGCACTGGAAGTGGTCTTCTTCCAGAAAAATCCAAAGATGAAAACCGGGAAGATCGCAGGTGAAATATAGCCGGTATATTTTTGAATAAATTCAAATCCGCCTTTGCCGCCAATCCCCAATGCATCATTCCAATTGACCCCTATCGCAATCAGCAAGGCGGCAATGACCATTGCCCTGCCGATCCACACCATTCTTGTCTCCGTGGATTCTTTGTTGAAATATTTTTTATAAATATCCAATGTGAATATGGTAGAGATACTATTCGCTTTTCCGGCCAATGAGGCTACAATAGCAGCTGTCAAAGCGGCCATGGACAATCCGCGCAAACCGGTCGGTAGAAATCCGAGTACGGCAGAATAGGCATTGTCTTCACGGAATTCACCATTCGTCAGCATTTGCTGCTGGAGTTCGCCGTGCTGGTGCAATACAAAGGCGGCAATACCAGGCAATACCACCAACACGGGCATCAGGACTTTGAGAAAGGCGGCAAAAAGAATTCCTGTCCTCGCTGTTTTCAAATCGGCACCTAATGCTCTTTGCGTAATGTATTGATTACATCCCCAGTAATTGAGATTGGCTACCCACATACCGGCGGCCAGCATGGCCAGACCTGGCAGGCTGGAGTAATGATTGATCTGTTCCGGCGTCGAGGAAGCATTCGGTTTGCTAAAAATCATATCAAAGTGATCCGGAGCAGATCGGAGTAACTGGTTGAAACCAGCCAGCGCATCTGAACCCAAACCAAACTTTTCACTGACCACGGTCAGGGCTATATAGGAGGTGATCAATCCTCCAGCCAGCAATACCAGAACCTGGATGACATCGGTGTAGCCGATGACCTTCATCCCGCCCAGGGTAATAATCAAGGCAAATACGGCCAGGCCAATCATAATAATATGAAAACCCGACCCACCGGTCAGGTTGTTGATGGCCAATGTGCCGAGGTAAAGTATAGAAGTGAGGTTGACAAAAATGTACAGGAATAGCCAGAAGATGGCCATGATCATAGCTACAGTTTCATTATACCGCGTTTTCAGGAATTGCGGCATGGTAAAAATGCGGTTCTTCAAATACACCGGCATAAAAAACACGGCTACAATGATCAGGGATACCGCGGCCAGCCATTCATAACTGGAAATCGCCAATCCCAGCCGGAATCCATTGCCACTCATGCCGATAAATTGTTCGGCTGAAATATTGGAAGCTATCAGGGAAGCTCCTATCGCCCACCAGGTCAGCTGACCTTCGGCTAAAAAGAATTGGGTGGAATTGGTAGGCCCTGCTTTCTTTCTTCGATAGACCCAAATTCCATATCCTGCCACGACAAGGAAGTAGATGATAAAAACAATATAGTCCTGGGTCTGGAGTGAATGGTTCATTGACTTTGAATTGAAGGTTGAGCTTGGCTGTGCGAATAATAGGAAATTTTATTGGTTAAGGCAAGAAGAAGGGAGCAAAGGAAAAAAGACGGAAAATTAAAGAGGCATTCGTGTTACCCCACCTTTAAAGGTGGGGAAGAAAAGGAGGAAGCAGAAAAAAGAAACCAATTGCGTCTTTGCGTGAGGAAAATATGGTCTCTTCCACTGGTCGTTGGAGAAAACTACAACAACGGCAAATACACTTCAGACTGGTTGTGGGAGAAAACTCCAACAACGGCGAATACTCTTCAGACTGGTCGTTGGAGAAAACTACAACAACGGCGAAAGAGCTTTAGAAAATAGTTAACCCAGACCTAAGGTTTGTCAATCGTAGACAGAAGCTCCATGGTTTCAATCTGTGAACAATGAAAATGTCCCAACGGGCATTCTTTTCTTCCATGCAATCCACAAGGCCGGCAGGACAATTCCAACTTGGTTTCTACTACAAAAGAAGTATCAGACAAAGGCCCGAAACCAAAGGCGGGGACGGTCGAACAAAAGATGGCTGTCACCGGTGCATTGACCGCAGAAGCAAAATGTAACGGAGCGGAATCATTGACATAATTCATGTCGGCGTTCTTCATCAATGCTGCGGATTCGAGGAAGGAAAGCTGACCGGCGAGATTGATTACTCGAGACCCGTGGTCGGTGACCTGTGACCCGATTTCTGTACACAAAGCATAATCGGATTTCGCACCCATGAGATAAATGGTGAAATCCGGAGGTATTTGGTTGATAAAATCGATCCAGCGTTCTTTTGGAAATTGTTTGGTAAACCAGACCGAGGCGGGAGCAATGCAGATATAAGGGTCTGACGTTTTAACTTTTTCAAAGTCTGCTTTCGATGGATAGAGTTTAGGTTTAATGAAAAAATTATCCGTCAAATGGGCAATCAGGCTGAGATTGCGTTTGACTTCGTGGTCGCCATGGGCGGAAGCTGATATTTGATGGGGCACTTTTACGGAAAAGAATCCGGATAACGGATTTTTATCAAACCCGATGGTTTCCTTTGCCCCTGAAAAGACGGTCATCAGCCCGGAAGCAAAAAAGCGCTGCACATTGATGACGTAATCATACTTGTGTTGTCGAATGACAGCAATGAGCTTGCGCAGATTTTGGTATTTCCCTTTCTTTTTATCAAAGAGGATGACCTGTCGTATCAGGGGATGATGTTCAAGCAGGGATTCATTTCCTTTGCGCAACAGGAAATCAATAGTCGCATTGGGATAAAAAAGCTTAAGCTTTTCTACCAGCGGAGTAGCTAATACTACGTCACCGATGAAGGCCGTTTGAATGATGAGAAACTTCAGTGGATATTAGATTTTGGATTTTGGATTTTGGATTGCCGATTTTAGATTTTAGATTTTGGATTTTGGATTTTAGATTTTAGATTTTAGATTTTAGATTTTAGATTTTAGATTTTAGATTGCCGATTTTAGATTGCCGATTTTAGATTTTAGATTCCATTATTATTATTGATCACTACCCTTCTTAATCACATAATTTTTCCATTGGACACAACAATGAAATACAATCCTTTTGACGAGGCTAAGGTAACTGGAATCATTATCATATTCGAAAAATGATTTGAATACACTTTCCGGCCAAACTGACCGGACAATGTGATACACATCTCCCGATAAGATTGATGCCGATCGATGGTGAACAAATGCGGAGTGGGAGTAAGAAAAACAGAAAATTCTTTACTACTCTTTAATGCTTCAGGCCCTGTAATGCAATGGCTTTTCCCTGGTCAACGCCTCTTCCGGATCCGGCACCCAATGATGCAATCCACCGGCCAACTCATCTTCAAAATCATCCGGAATATTTCCGGCCATGGTGCGTTCAGCCCAGGTTTCCGTTTTATTTCCGGCATCCCTTCTTTCCATGGTGATACATTCTTCCACCGGGCATACCAGTGAACAAAGATTACAACCCACACAATTCTCTTCCAAAATATGAGGCTTGCGATCGGCCCTATCATCAGAAAGTCCAATCGCCTGGTGAGCTCCGTCTTCACAAGCCGTGTAGCACAACTGACAACCAATGCATTTTTCCGGATTGATGCTGGCGACAACTTTATATTCCAGATTGAGATCTTCCCAGTGTTTGATATTTGGTAGTGCTTTGCCTCGCATCTGATCGAGGCTGGCAAAACCTTTTTCATCCATATACTGGTTCAATCCGGCTACCATCTCCCGGATAATGCCAAACCCATAGTGCATCACCGCCGTGCACACCTGGACAGAAGTGGCGCCAAGCAAAATAAATTCGACCGCATCACGCCAGTTTTCAATACCCCCAATGCCCGATATCGGTATAGTGACCTGGGGATGCTGCGCGCAATTTTTGGTCATGTTCAAGGCAATGGGTTTTACGGCAGGACCGCAATAACCTCCATTCGTACTCTTGCCATCCACGATGGGATAGGGAACGAATTGATCAATATCCACACCGACGAGGCTTTGAATAGTATTGATCAGGGAGATTCCGTCTCCGCCGCCTTCCACCGTAGCCACTGCGGGTCTTGTGATATCGGTGATATTCGGTGTGAGTTTTACAATCACCGGGATAGTTGCCACTTCTTTAACCCAACTCACAATGGTCTTCAGGACTTTGGGTTCCTGCCCTACAGCACTACCCATGCCGCGTTCGCACATGCCATGCGGACAACCAAAATTTAGTTCGACGCCATCTGCCCCCGCATTAGTCACATCTTTCATAATCTGATGCCATTCTTCTTTGGTCTCCACCATTAAAGAAGCAATCACGGCATGATCCGGGAATCGTTTTTTGACTTGTTCGATTTCCCTGAGGTTATGACTCAGGGGTCGATCGGTGATCAATTCGATATTATTAAAACCGATCATCCGGCTGTCGCGATAATTGACGGAGCCATAGCGCGACGATACATTGACTACGGGAATCCCGAGTGTTTTCCATACTGCACCACCCCAACCGGCATCGAAAGCTTTCATGACCTGGTAGCCGCTGTTAGTCGGAGGTGCAGAGGCGAGCCAAAAGGGATTCGGTGATTTTATACCTGCGAAATTTATGTTCAGATCTGCCATTTACTATGCCAGGTTTTAGTGAATTAGAGAAGAGATGATGGTTTCAATGTTTAAGTGGGTAACTGGTTAATTGGCTAAGTGATTAAATGGTTAGGTGGTTAAATGGTTAATGATTCCTTTGGCGGCTTTCTTTCCGTCTGCTACCGCATTCACGACTTCCTGTCCACCGCTGACGGCATCACCGGCTGCAAAATATTTGGCGTTAGAGGTTTGAAAGTTGGCCTTTACCTCAATGGTTCCCTTCCGAGTTGTGTTCAGTCCACTGATCAAAGAGATAAAACCTATTTGCTTAGATTGACCAGTCGCTTTGATTACCCAATCACAGGGCAAGACAAATTCGCTGCCCTCCATGATTTCGAGTTTGCCATTCACTGTTTGCGTATTGACAAATTTCACCCCTGTCACCTGGGTCTCGCCCATTATTTCAACGGGAGACACATTAAACAAACCCGTGACTCCGACACTTTTTGCCAGGTCATACTCAAAAGAATATGCTCCCATCTCTTCCCTGCTTCGTCGATAGGCCAGGATCACGGACGCGGCTCCCATCCTGGCACTTTCACTAGCTGCATCCATGGCGGTATTGCCTCCGCCGAGCACTATAACACTTGCCGGCAACTCAACCAGATGATGCTTCATCCTGATTTTCTCAGCCAATTCAACAGCCCCTATTACATTTTCCAACTCTTCTCCCCGGATGTTGAGATCTGCTGTTTCGCCTAAACCGATGCCTATGAAAATCGCATCATATTCGCTTTCCAGTTTTTCCACGTCCGCTTTTGTTGTAATGGGCTTTTCATAATATACTGAATATCCGAATTGTTTTTGCAGGTAATCCATCTCCGTCAACACCTCATCATTGGTGATTTTATAAGGGGCTACTCCATGCACCGTCAATCCCGAGGGATGCGCTTTGGCTTCAAAAATATCTACGGCATAGCCATTCAATCTCAGTTCACATGCACATCCTATTCCGGCCGGCCCGGCTCCTATGATGGCTACCTTTTCTTTCCGGGTCGTGGTGGCTTTATATAAGGGTGTATTATTAGTAATGGCTTTATAGGTGGCGTAAGATTGCAATCTTCCGATTTCAATGGGTTTTACGTCTGAATGATTATAGACACAGGCTCCTTCGCACAGGACTTCCGTGGGACAAACCTGGCCACAGGCATGTCCGAAATAATTGGAATCGTAGATGGTCTTTGCGGCACCTTGGTCATTTTTGGAATTGATCTGCCGAATGAACAAGGGAATATCAATTGCTGTAGGACAAGCATGGACACAAGGGGCATCATAACAGAACAGACAACGAGAACTCTCATAATAGGCTTCCGTCGCTGTCATGAGTGGTTTTATCGGCGCAAAATTCGAACTAAATGCTGCTTCGGTGACGGGTGGTTTGTATTCAGACATTCGATAAGCGATTGGTGAGGTTTCTCATGGCTTCATAAAATTTTCCATATAATGAGATTATTAAAATCATGCATACAGATTGTTCTTACGGTTGACTAATAGATTTTATTGCGCCACTCCCCTATTCTTCTTCATGCATCATAACTCAACCAATTTTCCATAGGTCTCTGGTCGACGGTCACGGAAGAATTGCCAAACGTTGCGTACTTCCTCAATCATGTCGAGATCAAATTCGGCCACGAGAAGTTCATCTTTGTCTTCGGAGGCCTGGGCAAATATTTGTCCACGCGGATCCACGAAATAAGATGTTCCATAGAATTTCCCGACGTTCCATGGTTTTTCATAACCAACGCGATTGATACAGCCCATGAAATATCCGTTGGCGACAGCATGTGCGGGCTGCTCCAGTTTCCAAAGATATTGAGAGAGACCGGCGACCGTGGCTGATGGATTGTACACAATCTCAGCGCCATTGAGGCCGAGGATGCGTGCGCCATCCGGGAAGTGGCGATCATAACAGATGTACACGCCAACCCTGGCATACTTAGTTTGGAAAACAGGATAGCCGAGATTTCCGGGCTTGAAAAAATATTTTTCCCAAAAACCTGAAGTGTGCGGGATGTGATTTTTGCGATACTTTCCGAGATAGGTGCCGTCTGCATCGATGACGGCAGCGGTATTGTAGAGCACGCCGGCTTGTTCGCGTTCATACACCGGAACGATCATCACCATGTTGTACTTTTTCGCGTATTGCTGCATGAGCTCGGTCGTGGGACCGGGCACCGGCTCAGCACTGGCGTACCAGTCTTTGTCCTGACCCGGGCAGAAATACGGGGTATTGAATATTTCCTGAAGGCAGAGGATTTGCACGCCTTGTTTACCCGCATCTTCGATGAAGGGAATGTGTTTCTGCACCATGGCGTCGACGATCTCCTGTATGGTGCCTTCTCCTTCGGTGAGCGGCAGGGACATCTGGATGAGGCCGGATTTGATCTTACGGGACATAAGTAAGTTTTAAGGCAATAAGATAACAAGTAGAATTCGAATGGGAACGCAGATCTTCATGATGGTCATGAAAAATCATGATCATCTGCGGAGGCCCAAAGATCTCTGCCTGGCCGATGTGTTTTATATTCCCTGGAAAATACTTTCCTTTTATATTCGGGACGCTTGCCGAAATTTAACAGCAAGCCGACTTCAATATCCGTTGCTTTTAGATAATTGGTTAGTTGGGCTTCGTGTTCTTCCCTTAGTGATTCCGCAGCTTTCAATTCCACAATCACTGACCTGTCAATGATTAGGTCTGCTACATAATAGCCAACTTCTTCATCTTCATAATATACCCAAATATTGGAACCTGCTATACACTCCATACCTGACTTTCTCAATTCAATGCGCATAGCATTTTGATATACTTTCTCAAGAAAACCGTAGCCTAAAGTGTTATAGACTTTGAAGTAGGCGCTCAAAATAGCCCCTGTAATTTTTGAATGGAGATAGCTGTTTTCCACTGGTAATCAATTTAAAAGGTGAATAATAAATATATGCCCATCTTGTCAAATCACCAAGAAATAATTTGAAAATTTTGGAAAAAGTAGTGGTGATCATGATGATCATGATCACCATGAAAATCAGCGTTCAAAAATTATTGTCACCACTCATATTATACCCGCCACCTTGTGTCTCCGGATAAACTTGCCATAGCCTTTATGGATGTGTACTTCTCCCTGGTCCACAGCGACCTGGCCGCGGAGGATGGTCGTCCTGCATTTTCCTTTCAGCTTCCAGCCCTCATAGCCGCTGTAGTCAACATGCATATGATGTGTAGCTGCAGAAAGAGTATGCTCCTCTTCGGGATCGAAGATGACGAGATCAGCATCACTCCCTACCGCAATGCATCCTTTGCGGGGAAACATCCCAAATATTTTTGCAGCATTGGTCGAAGTCACCTCAACAAATTTGTTTAAGGTAATTTTCGATTTCCCTACTCCTTCAGTAAATAATAATTCCATCCGGTGCTCTATCGCCGGATGACCGTTGGGGATTTTAGAAAAATCATGCTCTCCCAATTTCTTTTGTTCCCACATAAAAGGGCAATGATCAGTAGCCACAATCTGGATCGTTCCCTGATTGATACCTGCCCAGAGGGTGTCCTGATCTTTCTTTTGACGCAAGGGAGGACTCATCACCCATTTTGCTCCTTCAAAATTCTTTTCATACATGGAGGCATCTAACAGCAGGTATTGAATACAGGTCTCTGCGTACACTTTTTGATTTCGCTTTTCAATGGCGCGGATATGATTCAAGGCTCCCTCGCAAGTCATGTGTACCACATAGGCGGTCACCCCGGTATAATGGGCCATATCTGCAAATCGGCCCGTGGCTTCAGCTTCGGTGATTTCAGGCTGGGATAAATAATGATAGAGCGGCGCCATCTTTCCTTCAGCGCGATGTTTCGCAATGAGATAATCAATCATATCCCCATTGGTGGCATGGACCGTGACCATACCCTCACACTTTTTCACTTCCTGCATGAGGCCGACCATTTGCCTGTCATCGATCATCAGGGCCCCTTTGTAGGCCATAAATGTTTTAAAGGAAGTGATGCCTTCTTCTTCCACCATTTGTCTGATTTCCTGCCGCGTCTGCTCATTGAAATCAGTAACGGCCATGTGAAAGGAATAGTCGCCGTAGCAATTTCCCGTAGCCCGCGATTGCCATTGGTCCAGTGCATGATGCAGTGATTTTCCTTGCGTCTGCAAAACAAAATCAATCACCATCGTCGTGCCTCCATGCAAAGCGGCCCTCGTACCGGTCTCATGACTGTCGCTGCTAAACGTACCCATAAACGGCATGTCGAGGTGAACATGCGGATCGATACCCCCGGGAAAAATATAGTGGCCTGTGGCATCGATGATTTCATCTGCCTGGATTCCCAGATTTTTACCAATGGCAGAAATCTCTTCGCCTTCGATGAAGATATCAGCGATGTAATCTTCAGCGGCAGTGATGATGCGTCCGTTTTTAATGAGGATACTCATGGTAGGTGGTGAGTTTTCAGTTATGAGATTTGGTAATATATTCACGCATGGGTGCAGAGAAATTTTAATATCCTCTATTCCGAGGGATCGTTCGGCAGAACAAGGGAGTCACCGCTCAAAGTTCCCCTATATCCTCGTACCACAATTTCGGATTTTCAGCAATAAAATTCCGCATCAGGGATTTGCACTCTTCGGATTCGACATTGATGACTTCGACACCATGCGATTCCATAAAAGAACGGGCACCTGAAAAGGTTTCGTCTTCACCCGCGAATACTTTTTTGATCCCGAACTGCACGACAGCTCCCGCGCAGAGATAGCAGGGCATCAGTGTAGAATACAATGTAGCGTTTTTATAATGCCCTACCCTGCCTGCATTTCGCAGACAATCGATTTCTGCATGAGTCACGGGATCACCGTCCTGCACTCTTTTATTGTGGCCCCGGCCGAGAATAACGCCTTCCCTGACCAACACGGAGCCAATCGGAATCCCGCCTTCAGCCAGACCCAACTTAGCTTCCTCAATGGCCACCTGCATAAAATCATCCATGTTTCCTGTTTTTCATCAAGATCAAATACACAATAAAAGATACAGCAAATCCGACAAACCAGGCATAATGATAGAGATTCGAAATCCAAAATGGAACCATATCTGATGAAACTATTTTAATAGTCACCAGGAAACCCGGAACATTCGGCACGATTCCCGCCAGCAATGCGATTAATGCTGCGTAGTTATATCCCCGCTGATAAGTGTAGGCTCCCTGTAAGACATACAAATCCTCAGCCATTAAATTCTTGTGTCGGATGAAAAAATAATCAGCGATCATGATGCCCCCAATCGGACCCAATAAACTGGAGTAGGCGATCAGCCACGTAAAAATATATCCATTGGGATCTGCGATCAATTTCCATGGAAAAATCAAAATCCCCACGACACCTGTTATATATCCACCGATACGAAAATTGATTTTTGAAGGAGCCAGATTGGCAAAGTCATTGGCAGGGCTGACAATGTTGGCGGCAATGTTGGTGGCTAAGGTGGAAATGGCGACCGCTATCATCGCTACCGAAACTAATAATTTGTGATCAAATTTACCAGCCAGGACCACCGGATCCCAAATGGTTTCCCCATAGACAATCACTGTCGCCGATGTGACGACCACTCCTATAAAAGAAAACAAGGTCATCGAAGTAGGCAAACCTATCGCCTGCCCGGTCACCTGGGCCTTTTGACTTTTTGCATAACGCGTGAAATCAGGAATATTCAACGAAAGCGTGGCCCAAAACCCAACCATACCGGTCAGCGCCGGAAAAAAGAATTTCCAGAATTCTCCGCTGGTTGAAAATTTAGAGGGCTGGGAAAGAATGGGTCCTAATCCATGCACCGCCTGAATCGCCCAAAAGAGTAAGGCCAACGCGGCGACCGGAAGAAATATCGCTTTAAAAACCAACAGTTTTCTAATACTCTCCACCCCGAGATACACGACAAACATATTCAGGAGCCAGAAGAGAAAAAAAGTAATGGCAGGTCCCGTTTTTAATCCAAAAGATTCAGGAAATAGTTGAGGCAAAGTGGCTAAGCCGGGAAACCACAATACTAACATCTGATATAAGGCGAATCCACCGATCCAGGTTTGAATTCCAAACCATCCACATGCCACAATAGCCCGCAAAATCGCCGGAACATTGGCCATCCTGACTCCAAAACTGGCCCGGGCTAATACCGGAAATGGAATGCCGTATTTCGCGCCGGCATGTCCATTCAATATCATCGGAATCAAGACAATCGTATTGCCCAAAAAAATGGTGAGGATGGCCTGCCACCAGTTCATCCCTCCTTCGATCAGTGAACTGGCGAGCATGTAGGTGGGAATGCATAGGCTCATGCTGATCCAGAGGGCGGTGTAGTTCCAGGTGTCCCAGGTACGTTTGGATTCGGGCACTGGAGCTAAGTCCCTGGAATAAAGTCTATCGCTAGGCATAATCTGGATTTTGGATTTTGGATTGCCTTTGGATTGTTTTGGATTTTGGATTTTGGATTTTGGATTTTGGATTGCGTTGGATTTTGGATTTTGGATTGCGGATTTTGGATTGCGGAGTTTTGGATTGCGGAGTTTGGATTGCGGAGTTTGGAGTGCTGAGTTTGGATTGCGGAGTTTGGAGTTACTTCAATCGATTTTTTGAGGTTTTAATAGACGCTACTATAATGGACAGCAGTTCATCTCCTTCCTTATGAAGGGGCGCAACAATTTCTTTCCAAATGGAATCAACCCCAACTGTAAATTCAAGCCAAAAAAGTGTCTCATCTGACTCTTCCTCCACTATACCCAACTTATTTATAAAGTCCGGCTTGGATCTTCCTCGACATGCCGCCCTGTAATTTGCTGCAGAAGAGGATGCACTGCGTATCATTTGTTTACCAATAACAAAATACACGGTCTCCTTCGGAAATCTTTCTGTTAACCGAACAATGTCAAGTGCAAATTTCATAAATCGCTCTTTGAGTGATTTCTCATCCATTATTCAACTGGTTTATTTGGTGAAGCAATAAACCAAGTTATATAAATAATATCAGATCATAATCTACAATAGGCAATCTAAAATCAATCTAAAATCCGCACTCTAAAATCCAAAATCAATGGCAATTTTCATCTGCAATAGATAAGGCTTCAGAGATCATGTTCAGCCCTTCGTCCATCTGCTCTTTGGTAATACATAAAGGTGGACAGGTAAAAATGTAATTCCACCGAACAAAAGTGTACAACCCGAGCTCTTTGAGTTTCGCCGCCACTTTATTCATCACTTCCATTTGTGCAGTAGAAGCATTAAAGGGAGCCATAGGTTCTTTCGTTTCTCTGTTCTTAACGAGCTCAAAACAACCTAACAAACCGGTAGTGCGGAAATCGCCTATACATCTGTGTTTCTTTTTTAGTTCGTCAGCGCGCTGTTCGAGATATTGCCCCATGACCGCGGCATTTTCAATTAATCCTTCATCCTCGTAGATATGCAATACCTCCAACCCGGCTGCGCAACTCACCGGGTGCGCGGAATAGGTCAGTCCGATCATCAATGGCCGGTCATTGAAATGATCCGCTATTTGATCAGTAACGATCAGGGCACCTAAGGGAATATAACCTGCCGTAATGCCTTTAGCGGTGGCTATCATATCCGGCACCACGCCATGATAATCGACGGCAAACCATTTACCCGTTCGACCAAAACCACTCATCACTTCATCGGCAATGAATAAGATATGGTACTTGTCACACAAGGCGCGTATTTTTTGAAGATAATCCGGGGGATATTTAATACAACCTGAAGAGCCGCTTTCGCCTTCCATTAAGATCGCCGCAATATTCTCCGGGCCTTCAAATTGAATGACACGTTCGACATGGTCGACACATTCCCGGCTACAGGAGGTTATTTCCTTTCCCCATGGGCAGCGATAGCAATACGGGTCTTCGACATGCACCATATTGGGCATCTGTTGCGAATCAGAAGGAAGCTTTCGCGGATCACCGCCGGCCGTCATTGCTCCATACGAGGCTCCATGAAATGCACGATAGCGGGCAATGATTTTATGTTTTCCTGTATAGAGCCTTGCCAATTTGATGGCATTGTCAATAGCTGTGGCTCCGCAGACCGTAAATAAAGTTTTAGTCAGGTTACCGGGAGTAATTTCTTCCAGCTTCTTTCCCAGCTGGCCCCTTACTTCAGTTACACAGGATGGCGTGACAAAACTCACCTGCTGCATTTGGCGCATGACCGCTTCCATGACTCGTGGATGACCATGGCCAATATTGACATTCATCAGACCTGAAGAGAAATCCAGGTAACGTTTGCCATCGTAGTCGAAGAGGTAAATGCCCTTTGCATTTTTAATGACAGGAGGATGAATTCCTTTCTGTTTGCTCCAGGAGAACAAAGTGTAATCGAGGTTGTCCTGCAGGATTTGCTCTCGGGTTGAAGTTTGGTTTCCAGTCATTGCTTTAGTAGAAGTAAGATTGTAAGAAAGAAAGAATACAAATGTGTGTGACTGGTGACCCTATAATTTAAAACGTAAACTCGTGATTAACCTCACACCAATTCACGGGTCACGGGTCACGGGTCACGCCATCAGCTCATCCAGTTGGTTTTGGATTCGGGATTCCATTTAATGGTCGTCTTCTTCAGTTTGGTCCAGAATTCAATGGAACTTTTTCCAGTGATATCATTGACGCCGAATTTACTTTCATTCCAACCGCCGAAAGAGAAGGGTTCGCGGGGAACGGGAACGCCCACATTCACGCCAATCATGCCGGCGCTGGCGCCTTCCATGACACGACGGGCCATGCCGCCACTTTGGGTAAACACGGAGGCAGCGTTACCATATTGACTGCTGTTTTCGATAATGAGGGCTTCCTCTATATCTTTTGCCCGGATGATGGCCAGCACGGGCCCAAAGACTTCCTCTTTGGCAATCGCCATATCCGGGGTGACAAAATCAATCACTGTAGGACCGACATAAAAACCATTTTCTTTTCCTTCCACCTTATAGTGTCTGCCGTCCACCAGGATCTTAGCGCCTGCTTTTTCTGCTTCGGTGATATAGCGCTCAATTCTTTCTTTAGCCTCTTTGCTGATCACGCTCCCTAAATTTTTACCGGGAATAATTTTCTTTGCTTCTTCACAAATTTTCTGAATGATGATGTCCATCGGCCCCACGGCCACCATGGCAGATGCTGCCATGCATCGTTGGCCGGCACAGCCACTCATACTGGCGGTAATGTTAGAAGCCGTCATTTCGGGATGCGCGTCAGGCAAAACAATGAGATGATTCTTAGCTCCGCCCAGGGCTACACATCTTTTCAGATTCGACGTGGCCCGTCGATACACCACTTTAGCCACCCTCGTGGATCCCACAAAAGACACAGCTTCAATACCTGGGTGGTCACATATAGCTTCGACGATTTCCCGGTCTCCATTCACCACATTGAAGACACCATCCGGAAGACCTGCTTCTTTGAGTAATTCAGAAATCCTGATCGAAGAAACCGGAACCTGCTCGGAGGGCTTGAGGATCATGCAATTTCCCAAAGCAATCGCATTCGGAATCGTCCAGTGGGGCACCATGTTCGGAAAATTAAAGGGAGCAATAGAGGCTACCACGCCTAATGGCTTGTGCTCTACCCGGCATTCAACGCCTTTACTGACTTCCAGCAGTTCACCGGCAATAAGTTGAGGCAGTGAACAGGCAAATTCCGTGAGCTCGATACTCTTCTCCACTTCGGCCGTAGCTTCTTCGATGGTCTTACCGTTTTCCTGATGCACCAGCCACGCGAGATCCTTTAGATTTTTTTCCAACAACGTTTTGTACCTGTAAAAAACCTGCACTCGTTCCTTGATAGGTAGCGCAGCCCATTCGGGAAATGCTTTTTGCGCAGCCTGAACCGCGGTATCCAGGTCCCGATAGGAGGACAGGGCCACTTTGGACATGACATCACCGGTCAGCGGCGTGATGACCTCAAGGGTTCGATCCGGGATGGGAATAAATTTACCGCCGATGTAATTACGGGTTTCCGGGTATTGGAGTTCAGTGGTCTGCATGGACTGCGATTTTGATCAAACAATGATTTATCAAATATCGCAGAATAAATGCAAAAGGCCTACTCAGGCGTCCAATATGGGCATTGAGATTTTGCTCAATTTTCAGTAAAAAAGCAGTATCTTCAGTTAATTACCAGAGTACCATTCCATCCCAAAGTATTTTCCATCTGGTTATTACTGCTATTTCATCTCTTCTTTCAAGGGCTTTCCTGATCCCTTCCTTTCAGTGATGTCATTTGTATATAGTTTCTTTTTGAATTAACCATTTTAATTCACCTGACTCATGAAATCATTTACTGGTATTACGCTATTCATTTTATTGTTTCTCTTCTACTCTTCCAAAAGTACCGCGCAGGCTGTGAGTATCAATACGGACAACTCTGCTCCGGATGGAAGCTCCATACTCGATGTAAAATCTTCGGACAAGGGTATACTTGTACCCCGTATGATCAGTGCTCAACGCACTGCGATTGAAACTCCCGCTAATGGTCTATTGGTGTACGACACCAACACCCAATCCTTTTGGTTCCACAATAGTACAGTGTGGGTTGACTTGTTGGCATCGACAAGTGGCTGGTCACTGACAGGAAATATGGCCAGCAGTACTGACTTTATCGGCACGATCAATAATCAGTCGCTGTTGTTAAAAGCTAATAATCTGCAGGCGGGGAAAATTGATTTGCCATTAGCCAGTTCCTTTTGGGGCAGCCTCGCAGGGGCAAACAACACCGGGAACTTTAATACGGCCATCGGTGATGGCTCTCTTTACTCCAACACTACGGGTGCTGCTAATACCGCTGTCGGAAGGAATGCACTTTTTACAAATACCATTGGAGATAATAACACTGCTATAGGATATTCGGCAGATGTAACGCTTATTAATCTTACCAATGCTACCGCTATCGGATATAACGCTAAAGTGGGGACAAGCAATAGCCTGGTGTTAGGTGGTACAGGTGCCGATGCCGTAAATGTTGGTATTGGCACACCAACACCTACGACTACACTGGAGGTCATCGGTCAGGTAAAAATTACTGGTGGATCACCGGGCATAAATAAAGTACTGACTTCAGATGCTGCCGGTTTGGCTACATGGCAATCCTCAGCATCGCCAGCCGCAACCGAGATCGCCTACATTTATAACTTGACAGCTACAACTATTGCAGTAGAAGCAGATATTCCTTTTGATTCCAATGGAAGTATGACATCAGGATATACCCATACCCCGGGTAGCAGTTCTATAACTGTTGTTACTTCCGGTACTTATAGAATTTGCTTTTCTGTGACAGGAACAGAGCCGAATCAATTCACTTTGTTTTTAAATGGAATTGAAGTTCCGGGAAGTACTTATGGTTCGGGTGCCGGCACACAGCAAAATAACGGACAAACCGTATTTTCGATAACAGCGGGGGATGTGCTTACACTTAGAAATCATTCTTCTGCCGCGGCGGTTGGGCTCGCCAGTTTCGTTGGAGGCACGCAATTGAATGTGAATGCTTCCATCCTGATTGAAAAGATTTAATAATGTAAGGCGGAGGCTAAGGAATATCCTTCCAGTAAAAAAATAAGGGAAGGTCTCAAGATGTTGAGTCCCTCCCTTATTTTTTACAAGAGCATTCCTGCTCTTTGCTATTAGCTCTATGCCCCTTCAGCCTTCTCCGCAGCAATCTCGCTTTTATTGATCTCTTCTATTTCCTTATCAATGAAATAAAGACTCTGCGCGCCTTCGCCGATCAATTTGATTTTATCGAGGATGGTGCGCATGAGATTTTCTTCCTCCCGCTGCTCCGTGACATACCACTGCAGAAAAGTATACGTGGAGTGATCCTTTTCCTTTATGGCGAGCTCCACAAGTTCATTGATGGATTGGGTGACGGTTTGCTCGTGTTTCAGGGTATCCGAGAAAATGGTTTTTACATCTTTAAATTTAGCCGGCGGCTGCTTGATAGCCGGGCTGATCGCCACGGCATCCATTTCGATGAGATAATGAAAAATCTTCATCATATGAACATGTTCCTCCTCAGACTGCCGATACATAAAATTGGCGCAACCGAGCATGGATTTATTTTCAAACCAGCCGGCCATCGAGAGATATAAAAACGAGGCATATCCTTCAAATGCGATTTGCTCATTCAGAGCTTTGACCATTTTATCGCCGAGCATATTATTTCCATTTAATTTGAAGTGAAAGATAGAAAAAGACCGGATGTAAACGCCACGAAGACTTTCTTTACCACCGTCAACAGACATCAAACACCTGTCCGGCGGAATGGTTGGCTTCCAACATTTCCACCATAATATTGCCTAAGATTTACCTTTGTGGAAAATTTCGATTTCATGAAAATTCTCCCTTTCCTGATAATAGTCAATGTATTGATTATCACTACTTTAGGATCAGGCTGTCAACATCAGGATTCTGTTTCTAAGTCCCCAACCGATAGATATTCAGGGTTTGTGGCCTTACCTTCCTCTCAAACTCATATTACTAATAGCAATGATTTACCGGAAACAGAACAGACCAATCACCTGATCTGGGACTCGTATTATAATGGTGGCGGGGTGGCTGTCGGGGATGTCAATAATGATGGCCTGCCCGATTTGTACTTCACGAATACCATGAAACCAAATGCCCTGTATATCAATAAGGGAAATTTTGTTTTTGAGGATGTCACCGAAAAAGCGGGTGTAGGTGGCGGCACAGGGGTCAGCTGGGGAGCTACAATGGCTGATATCAATGGTGATGGCTGGCTCGATATCTATGTATCGAAATCAGGTGCCAGCATGGATTACGAATCGCAGCGCAACCGCTGTTACATCAATAATAAGAACGGAACGTTCACTGAAATGGCCAAGGAGATGGGGATTGACAATCCCGGGCATTCGGTTCAATCCGCTTTTTTCGATTATGATATGGATGGTGACCTGGATTTATTCGTCATGAATCAACCAAGCAATGCGCGGGGTGAACGTACCAAGTATACGGATGACAATGAAAAGGAATTTACCAATGAAACCACCAGTGACCGGATGTTCCGAAATGACGGTCATATGAAGTTCACAGATGTCAGTGCGGAAGCCGGTGTCGTCAGTTTTATCTATGGGCTCGGTCTCAAGATATGTGATCTTAATGAGGATGGCTGGCCTGATGTGTTCGTAGCAAGTGACTACAATTGGGCCGACCAGGCATTAATCAACAATCATGATGGCACTTTTACTGATTCCATCCATCAATATTTTGACCACCTTTCCAATTTTTCCATGGGCATGGATATCGGTGACCTCAACAATGATGACCTGGATGACATCTTTGTGCTGGATATGGCCGGTGCCAATCATTTTCGTTCCAAAACCAACATGCCCTCCATGGCCCCCGCTAAATTCTGGAAGTTGGTCGCCAGCGGCAAACATTATCAATATATGCACAACACCTTACAGCTCAACCGGGGCAATGGAGTCTATAGCGAAATCGCTTACCAGGCCGGGGTCTCCAAAACAGACTGGAGCTGGGGCGTATTGTTTATGGATGCCGACAATGATGGTTACCAGGATATCTATATCAGCAACGGGATCAAACGCGATGTACGCAACAGTGATTTCACGCAGAAATTCAAGGATATGATTGACAACCATACGGTACCTGCTGAAATGATAAAACTGGTGCAAATGATCCCCAGCACACCGATGTCCAACTATATGTATCACAATGACGGGCAGCTTCATTTTACTGATAAAGCTACACCATGGGGCATGGGTCAACCTGGATTTTCCAGTGGATGCGCATTCGCCGATTTGGATCAAGATGGTGATCTCGATGTCATCGTCAATAATGTGGATAGCCCTGCTTTCGTCTATGAAAACAAAGCAGACAAAGATGGAAATCATTACATACAATTTCAGCCTGCATCCACCCAGACGCATAAGCCCATTGAAGGGACGAGGATCACTTTATACGTAAATGGCAAAGTTTTGCAAACCCAGTACTTCCATACGGTACATGGATTCATGTCTTCCAGTGAGCCGATCGTTCATTTTGGTTTAGGCTCCATCACCACCATTGACAGTGCGGTAGTGTTATGGCCGGATCTGAACGTCAGTGTGGTGGCAAATCCAGCGACAGACAAACGGAATCTCCTTGACCAGGATCATATCGCGATGGTTCGCAAGTTTGCCCCACATCGTCAAAAAGGGGATTGGGCTGCTGATCAGTCTGACATGATTGTTCCGGGATTTATCCATAAGGAAAATCAATATGATGATTACAAAGATCAATTGCTGCTGCCTTTCCGGATATCTACTCTCGGTCCGGCATTGGCGGTCGGGGATGTCAATGGCGATCACCTGGAAGATTTTTTTGTGGGCGGCGCAGAAGGACAATCCAGTGCTCTTTATTTACAAACTGCGGACGGAAAATTCATAAAAGCCGCTGCGCAACCGTGGTCAAAGAATGATGTCTGCGATGCATTAGGCGCTTTGTTTTTTGATGCTGATGGCGACCAGGACCTGGATCTAATTATTGCTACCGGCGGCAGTGAGTTCCTGGCAGGTGATCCTAATTACCAGGATCTCCTGTACATCAATAATGGAAAAGGAGTTTTTACCGCTTCCACTGGCTTGCCTGTGATGTACGTCAGTTCGAAGGCCATAGCTGCGGCTGACTGGGACCATGATGGTGACCTCGACCTTTTCATCGGTGCCCGGAATACACCGCGGAAATATCCTTATCCGGACAAAAGTTATTTCCTGCGGAATGATGGAGGAAAATTTACGGATGTCACCAAGGAGGTATGGTCCGAATCTCCTCAGATCGGCATGATCAGTGATGCTGTGTTTGTGGATAAAGACAAGGATGGGGACCCGGATCTTTTACTATGCGGCGACTGGATGGCCCCTACCTGGCTGATCAATGACGGAGGAAAATTTAAACGCGGAAAATCTGTGACCCTGGATGCACATACCGGGTGGTGGAACACCGTGAAAGTGGCCGATATTAACGGTGATGGTATCCTCGATATTCTCGCTGGCAATGCGGGCACCAACAATAAATTTAAAGCAACGCAAGATGAACCGTTCCTGGTCTTTGCGAGTGACTTCGACCTGAACGGTACTTCAGATATTGTTTTGGCTACTCATTTTGATGGCAAAGAGGTTCCTGTACGTGGAAGGGAATGCTCATCACAACAATTGCCTTACATCAAAAAGGAGTATCCCACCTATGATGGTTTTGCCAGGGCTTCCCTGCAGGATATTATTGGAAAAGAAAAACTGAAAGGAAGTCTGAAATACGAATTAACTGAATTCAACAGTGGAATATTCTGGGGAACACCGGAAGGCGATTACCGTTGGGAAGCATTTCCTTTCGATGCGCAATTGTCCCCTATTGTTGGATTTGCTGTTGAAGATGCGAATGGTGATGGAAAACCTGATGTTATAGCTGCAGGAAATTTGTTTGATACCGAAGTGGAAACCACACGCTATGATGCGGGTAAAGGAGTCATTCTGACCTGGACTCCTGATGGCTGGGTTTCCCATGAACCGGTGGAAACAGGTTTTTATGCCGGAGGAAATATCCGCACCTTCAAGCCGATCAACTCGCATGGCAAACCATGCGTTTTGGCAGCCAGGGACAATGATAAACTTAGCCTTTATGCATTCAGCAAGGCTTTGGAGAATTGATTTTTCAGGACCGGATGAAAAGGATTTGGATCTCTACTGATGATTAAGCTCATGGTAGCTGCCAATTCCGATCAACCCCAAAAAAACCATATTGGGTACCTTTATGCTCTATTCGGCAGGAAGTGACTCAATTTGAGAACCTTATTAACGTTACTTGGTTATCCGAACAGCTCCTGGTGAGGGACAGACCTATATTTTTTTTCAACATGGAAAACATAGAGGCAAATAAAAAAGTCTTCCATGCTGCAGAAGTGGAAATCCGGGACAAGGCTATGGTCCGGTCCTATCTCTTCGATCAGCAAACTTCATTTGACCTGCAGGCAGGGTCGCTTGAATTGGTACTCTTTTGTGTTAAGCAAGGGCAGGTTGGTCTTCATGTTTCCTTTATACCGCATCCGCTTGAACTGACCACAGGAGAAGCTATTTTTTTGGCGAATCCGCGAGATGCCTGGCAGGTGAAAATTATAGGTGGGGCCGGATCAGCATTTTACACTGTCCGGATGGATGTGGGCACGCTGCATCAATTACTGAACCCGGCTTTCCAAACGAAAAAAATCAACCCGGAGCAGACCATAAATATGCGTGATCTCCTGCGGTTGATCCCAGTGACTCCTGCCCTGATCATGTGTTTCGATCAACTGGTATATCACAAGATTAATCCCCCTTTTTCCTCCCTTTTCGAACAGGCCAAATTTCTGGAAATATTCAGTTTACTGATGGAATCCGCTTTTGGTCAGCAAGGTGAAGTGTGTCCGGTAGCCATGAGTCCGGCCATCGAGCATAAACTGAACCGGGTTCGTCAGCATATTATGGACAATGTAGATGAAGTACCGGATCCCGATCAACTCGCTCGTTTATATGAATTGCCGAGGAACACATTGAAAGAGGGATACAAGTATAAATACGGCAAGTCTCTCCACCAGTTTCACACGGATCATAAATTAGAATCAGCAATGCAAATGCTGGCCTCCGGGGAAATGCTGGTGAAAGAAATCGCTTTCCGGATCGGGTATCAAAATCCATCCCATTTTATTTCTGCATTTAAAAAGAAATTCGGTTATACCCCAAAACAGTTTGTGAGACGGGAATCATGAGTGGTGAGTGGTAAAGCGTGAGACATCAAAATTTTTTATTTCTGTCTCTCCTCTCGTCATTCCTTTATAAATATTTGGCTATTTAGAATAGTCCCTTCACGATCCTTTAAAATGACAACATAAATGCCGGGAAGCAGATCGGATATATTGATTTGATTGAGGGATGCAGACGGATTGCCATAGCGTACAGGCATACCATTACTATCGGTGATTTCCCATTGATCTACAGGTATTTTCCCGAAATCCAGTTGCAGGATTTGGCTGGCGGGGTTGGGAAATATCATTTTCTGCTGATGCGTAGCCATGGTCGCTTTTATTCCGGAAATCACTTCAGAACCAAAAACCTGCAGGTTTCTCCAATAACCGAGAAAGGTGATTCCAATTCCGGGATGTGTATTGAGAATATTCCCATCATTCGGGACCCTGATCAATTCTGTAGGGTCGCTTGCTATTAATGCTCCATCTAAGTAAAACTCAGATAAAGAAGGATCACGATGATGAATGAGGGTCAGCGTATACCAATGGTTTTCTTCCGGAGTTACATTGTCGAGAACGGTAGTGATGCCATTGTTAAAAAGCAATTCAAAAGTATTGCCGAAACCGATCATAAAACCCAGATAACGATAAGAACCGCCACAAACCAGAATCGGGTGAACCTGGCCATCCAGTTGTGTAATATTAAATTCAAGCTGCACCGCCCAAATCGAATCATACAGGGCCGAAAATAAAGGCGTCTGGATGAGGCAGCCATCTGCATGCTCTCCGGGATACAAGCCATTGCAGTAGACTCCCTGGTCACCGGAGAAAGGCGTATTTAAAAGCATGATCGTGTCCTGAAGCCCTAATGCATCTTCATTGGTATTGATGAGTGTATAATCGCAAACAGGAACCAGGTGACTCAGGTCCTGGGTAAAAAGGATAAGAGGCAAACAAGCCGCTATTAGCGTAGAGACGATCTTAAGGATTATTGATTTCATGATCCATCTGATTTAAAAGTCAGTAAAAAAGCATCAAATGGAGTGAGACCTGCAGGAGCATTAATATTAAAATTAGGGATTTCATTCATCAATTCAAAGGGAAATATCACCTGCTTTAAAATCCGGTTGGCCCCATTGCACAGGTTTGATTTTTTTTGTTTTTCCCCTGATATGAATTTTTATCCAATGCCCTGTTTTCTCAATTCATCTCTAGCTGGCATGAGCCCTTTATTTCGAATTGGCTGTCCGTATTATTCCGGATGAGGTATTCGCCGGAAGGGAAAGAGGGATTTCGTTTGACATTGGTGTCATGGAGGATCAGATGCCCTTGGTTTTCAAAAGCAGCACCCGTCAATCCGGGAGATAATCCACTTATTATATTCAGGTCTATAAATTCGACCTGTACGCCGGGTGAAATTTCAAAGAGTCCATCGATCTCAGAGTTAATGGAAATCCGGGGAGTCAATGTGGACATGAAGACCAGGTTCTTGTCGATCAGGAGGATGGATGAAGTGATTAAAATGGTATTGCCCGCCAGGTTGTTGTGAAAAGTTATAGTATCCCCGGGCTGTGCACAAGCCATACTATGGCGCAGCGAACCGATGCCATCATCACTGGTATTGGTGACTACCAGTCCGCAGGCGGGACCATCGATAAAAAAATTCTGCGCATCATTTTCCGCATTCGTGATCGTGAGGGGAATAGTATCGTTGTGGGTATTGATATTGGGCACAATGTCCCCATCATTGGTAGGATCAAAATCTTTTATTGAAATATAATCTGGCGGCTGCACTTCGGTGATCACATAATTTCCCACTGGCACATCTGTGAAAATAAATTGTCCATTGGCATCGGTGACCACTTCTGCCAATGGGGTTCCAGTATCGGCTATACCATTGGCATCCAGGTCCTGGAACAGACGTATGGTCACCTCCGCGATACCTTCTCCCGGATCCGGAGCCATATCCTGGTCGACATCATCAAATACATTTCCAGTGATACTGCCCGGAGCAGGAGATTCAATAAAAAGATTCATGGAATCCACTTCAGATGGCACGACAGTCACTGGAATTATATTATCAAGCGAATCTATATTGGGCACCAGGTCACCGTCATCTGATGTGTCACCATCATCAAAGGAGAGCCAGTTGGCAGGTTGCGTTTCGACAATGACATAGCTTCCGGGGGTGATATTGGCCATGGCGTAAGTCCCTGTAGCATTGGTATTGACATTTCGAACAGCTACGCCGTTATCGGCTACCCCATCCAGATTCACATCTGTAAATAATTTCACATTGACACCGGGAATTGGATTATTCGTAACGGATTTGACTCGACCCAGAATTTGTGTCGTACAAACGATAATGTTGCGGGTGATGGATGAGCTATCCGGACATTGTGCACCCGGGCCATTTGGATAAATGACCAGTTTCACGGTCTTCGTGCCTCCCGCGGTATAGCTAACCGAGTGCGGTCCGTAACCATTGGCCGATGGCGGAACTGCATTGGCGCCAAAGGTCCATTGATAGGTTGCGCCAGGAATCTCGGGAGCAAGGGGTTGATAAATATTATCTGTAAAATAACAATCTGAACTGGCCGTCACCTGGATGGTCGGATCAGGAATTGCATTGACTACAACCGTGTGATTAGCACATTGACTGTTGGTCACACAACCGCCTTCTCCCCGAACGAAATAGGTAGTCGTGGTATCCGGAGCGACCATAATGGATGTCCCTGTGGCCACGGGAGTAATCCCGCAGCCCTGACTGTACCAGTGCCATTCGGTGCCACCACCCAGATCACCATTGGTAATCATAAGAGATACTAAAGTGCCATGGCAGATCGTATCCTGGGAACTGACAATAACCGGTATATCAGGATTGTCACAAGGATTGACCACCCGTATAACGGCATCGTTACCATCACCTCCGATGTAAGTGATCGTGGCGTTCATCTCGCTTCCCAGGAAATCAAATAAGGTGTCTCCTTCACTCAGCCCATTGAAATTTCCAATCATCATATCCACATCATCATTGCTGACGATGATAAAGGTGTCGCCTGCCAGTGGAGCATAATTTCCGGATAGTAGCAAGCTGACTCCATTGAGATTAATTTTTCCAATCACATTCAATTGGGTGAATTGCACATCTGGTGTCGTTCCATCAATCCGGATGGCCAGGTTGTCTTCCATTTGGAGCGTATCTACATTGACATCATTTCCCGTTTGCAGAGGATAGATGGCTTTAGGCGATGAACCTGCCTGCAAATGCAATGTGCCCTGCATCGTATTTATTGAACCTCCATTGAGGATGATATCTCCACCGGTGATGAATTGCATATCCGTAGCCGCTGAGCGTGTAATATTGGTACTGACGAATATGGTGTCGCAAAGGGAATGACCTATCTTGATTCGGCCTGTGGTGATATAGTCCAGCTCCGTATCAGACAAACGTAATGGGTTTCCGACGGCATCATTGGTGGTTGTAATTTCAATATTCCTTCCATTGGAATAGGGCTGAAGCGATACGGCACCTTCAGAATCCGTACTTATGGCAGCAGCTATGTATATACTGTTAGCCGTAAGGGTAATATTTCCTCCGGCAACACTTGTCGTGATTCCACCTGAGGTAAAATTCGTAATGCCAAAGGAGTTGGATCCTTCTATACCTGTGATATGGATATCGCCGCCTGCAGACGTGATTTTTGAATTTGAATTCTCGATTGATACCCCATAATTATTACCCGTCATTGACAGTCCACCGGTGCCCGTCACCATCACCGCGCCTGCCCCTCCTGCGGAAATAGTTCCACCAAAAGTTACGAGCACACCACGATTGATCTGCGAAGCTCCTGTACCTCCAGCCTGACCGAGAATCACTACATTCCCGCCAGAAGAGGTGATCAATGAATTGGCCTGTTGGACCACTACGCCACTATTGGCATTCCCTTCAGTCATTCCTCCTGTTCCGGTGACGGTTACTGAGCCCAAACCACCTGCAGAAATCAATGCCGCATTCACTACCCAAACACCCACGTTTTGGGAAGATGAGGCCGTGCCCATTCCGAAACCGGTTACATTCGTATTACCTCCGGAAGTTGTAATCGCAGTATTCGCACCACTTACATATACACCATGAGCGCTGGCTGTTGCGTTCAATG
The DNA here is from genome assembly GCA_963837505.1 of uncultured Saprospiraceae bacterium. Taxonomy (GTDB): domain Bacteria; phylum Bacteroidota; class Bacteroidia; order Chitinophagales; family Saprospiraceae; genus Opimibacter. The sequence goes on from CAWINN010000010.1 coordinate 283,848, forward strand.
CTCCCGTACCTTGTATATTGACATTGCCCTGACCTCCGGCCATGATCTTACCACCCAGCTCAACCATCACACCAAAGTCTGACTGTGAAGAGCCGGTCCCTCCACCTTCACCTGTGATGATGATATCTCCTCCTGAGGAAGTAACCAGTGAACCTGTACTTCTTACTCTCACCCCATGATTATTATTACCGCCACTATTTCCGCCTACCCCATCTATGGTAACCGCTCCCCAACCACCGGACGTAACCATGGCTCCGGATTCTACACTCACGCCAAAGTCCATTCCAGATGTTGAAATCCCTCCACCTTGTCCATTGATAAAAACATTTCCGCCAGACGAAGAAACAGTGGATCCGGATCCATTCACTGCCACTCCGATATTGTTGTCGCCGTTGGCCGCACCTCCGGTTCCTTCTATGGAAACTTCACCTTGTCCGCCAGCGGAAATACTTCCTCCATTTGCTAACGTAATACCATAATTTCCAACGGATGTACCGCTACCACCCCCATATCCGGTTACCTGAACATTACCACCATTCGATGTGATAGCGGAGCCTGCACTACTTATCGAAACACCATCATTTGAATTTCCCGTATTCAGCCCACCAATACCTGTAACTTCAACATTTCCAATCCCTCCCGATGTAATTTTCCCACCTGATAATAAAATAACACCTCCTCCAAGGCTTGAATTGGATGCACCGGCTCCGGTTCCGTTTACGGTCACATTACCACCGGAAGATGTAATTTGAGAATTGATCCCATTGACCCGAATCCCATTGTTGTTTGAACCGGCACCATTTCCTCCCGTCCCATTAACCGTCACATTACCTGCTGCGCCTGCTGAAATCATTCCACCATTACTAATTTCTACACCATTGTTATTCATTGAAGTGCCCGATCCCCCTCCATACCCGGTCACGAATACATCTGCCCCTGCCGAAGTAATGGAACATCCGGCACCATTGATCATCACTCCGTGACATGCCTGAATGGTCGAAAGTGCTCCGATGCCTTCTATGATGACATCACCAGATGTACCTCCTATCACCTCCCCGCCTGAATTAATAAACACGCCACTATTCGCTGAATTAGTTTGTCCCGCCTTTCCTTTGATCATCAATGATCCTGAGCCGGTGACATGGACGAGGCCGTTTTGAATATATACACCGTTGAAATTGTCCGTATTGGGCACCGCCTGGTAATTGGCTTCAACAACCAGGTCGCCGTTCTCCACCTGAACAACTGCATTTGAGGCTATATTAATATTACGACTGACTTTGATCATTGCACTTCCTGAACCTGTTAAGACCAGGTGCGCATTTGGATTGACTGATAGCTGATCAGATCCGGGCAGGGTATCATCATTTTGCAGATCCAGGTTGAGACTGGCATTGACCAGAAAATTGATGGAACCATTCATATTCACAATATCATTTCCGGTACCTCCATTGATGGTCAGGTTGGGAAGTGGAGTGGTAAATGCAGCTACATTAATAAAATCATTTCCGGATTGCGCATTGATAATGATACTATCCAGTCCGGCCAGGGGAAAATTTACGGGGAAAGAAGTGATGGCTCCACCATTCAAACTATAATGTCTGCCCGTAACAGCAAAATTGATATTGCTTCCGCTTTCACTTATGTTGAGTGTTTCGCCATTACCTGCCAGGTCGGTGATCTCCAGCTTGCCGGCAGTATTACTGATGACATATTCCGGGGATAATACAGTAATGACCACATCATTGCCGTCTCCACCCACGTAAGAGATCTTTGCAGGCCAGTTACTTCCCAGGAAATTAGGAATGTTGGCCCCTTCAATTAATCCGTTAAATGTGCCTGTCACGGCATCGTTACCGTCATTGCTGATGATGATAAAAGATTCTCCTGGTACAGGCGTATGCGTACCACTGAACAGCAGGTTAGTACCCGTCAGGTTGACAGCGCCGATGACATTCAATTGTGAGTAATCAAAGTCGGCCACGAGTCCGTTGATCACACTCTCCAGACCACCGGCAAAAGAAAGTAGATTGCAGTTGACATCGGTTCCTGTCTTCAATGGTCTGACAGCAGCCGGTGACGAACCCGCTTCCATTACCACATTTCCTCCGTTGGCATTTAACAATCCGGTGTTAATGATGATGTCGTCCCCACTGATCAATCTAATGTTAGTCGCAGCCGGCCTGGTGATATCCCCATCCACGGACACAGGACCGGAAACACTACTGCCCAGAATCAAGGTTCCTGTAGTCACCTGATCCAATTCAACATCCGTCATCTGCAGCGGCCCTCCGATCACATCGCCGGAGATGCCTAATAAGAGTTGAACATCATTGGAAAATGGCTCTATAAATACACTATCTGCGGCAGGTGTAACGATTGAACCGCCCAGCAGGATACTGTTTGCTTTTAATGAAATATTACCTCCATTGGTTAAAGTAGTAATGGAAGAAGGGGAAATTGAATTTATTCCATATCCCGAAGTTCCTCCCCCTTCAATGCCTGTTATAAATATATCACCTGATGAAGAAGTAATCTTCGAAGTAGCTGCATTCAGTAACACGCCATAATTTGATGCTCCCGATCCGGGACCTCCGGTTCCCGATATGTTAACTGTTCCTGAGCCGCCTGATGAAATAGTTCCATCAATGAGATTAAGACCTGTGCAATTACCCGCTGTTCCGCTTCCACCTCCCTGCGCCGTGATATTTACATTGCCTCCGGAAGAAGTAATCAGGGAAGTTGCATTTTGAATAATAACGCCATGATTATTTGCACCAGTGCCTGATCCACCGGTTCCATTGACTGATACATTTCCTGTTCCTCCGGCAGTGATGATCCCTCCCGATGAAAGTGATACGCCATAGCTTAAAGTTGAACCACCTGTTCCTCCGCCCTGACCAAAAATAGTTACATCGCCATTGGTGGAGGTGATGGCAGAACCGGCTGCCTGAACCGATACGCCAAAACTATTTACTCCAGTAGTCACGCCTCCGGTACCTTGCACGTATACGGTCCCAGAACCACCTGCGCTGATGACGCCGGCAGAAATGACGGCCACCCCTACATTCGTAGCCGAAGATCCTATTCCACCACCAAAGCCGGTGATCATCACATTACCTCCCGAAGAAGTAATCTTCGCATTCGCGCCGGTCACACGCACACCATCGTTACTGTTGGCGGAGACCAATCCACCGGTGCCGGTGATGTTAACATCTCCCATTCCACCTGCTGTGATCAAAGCCGCAGTGGTGACCAGGACGCCGATATTACTCAAAGAAGATGCGCCGGTGCCACCACCATATCCGGTGACCGTAACTGAACTGCCCTGAGAAGAGATGGTCGAACCTGATCCGCTGACGATCACCCCATCATTGATTCCGGATGTGGTTAACCCTCCTTTGCCTTCAATCGTTATGGTTCCTGATGTGCCTCCGATGATATCTCCACCAGATGATAAGCTGATCCCATGTTGATTCACACCTGATGTACCTCCTTTTCCTTTTATTGACATAGCACCGATGCCCGACACTTGCAGCGATCCATTCACCGATTGTATACCGATAAAGGATCCGGTCGTTGGACTCGATTGTTGATTGGCCTCCACTATCAAATCGCCATCGCTTGTGGTCAGACTGGATCCGGTATTAAAAACGATATTGCGACTTGCTTTAAGCGTAGCTGCGCCCGTTCCGGACAATTTTATTTTCACATCGGCACTGATGGATATCTGATCTACTCCGGGTATCGGATCATCATCCTGTAAATCAATATTCAAAAATTCATCGGTAAGGAAAGTGATATCTCCATTGATATAGACCACATCATCTCCCTGTCCGCCATTCAGGGTCAGATCAGGAAACGAATTGGCAAATGCACCGGTATTGATGGTATCATTTCCCTCGGCAGTATTGACTGTTATGGAATTTAAACTTCCCAACGTAAGTTCAAGTGGAAATGGAGTCGCTGATCCGCTATTGAGAGAATAGGTTCGTCCTAAAGCGTCTAACCGAATATTATTTCCAGCTTCTGTCAGGTTGAAAGATTCACTGTTGCCGGCGATATCTGTAATAGAAAGTATGCCGCCGGAATTTAAAATGGTGTAGTGGGTAGACGGATTGGCGGAAATAACAAAATCATCTATGGCCAGGCCATCATCATTGCCTGTGGCATTGAACGGCACCCAACGGATCCAGAAAGTGGTAGCATTGGAAATGGATAAACCGGTAATCACATATCCCACATTTGTTCTGTTGGCATTTGCATTTCCATCTAAAGCGCCTATGGTGCCGGAAGTAACAGGAGCGGTAAAATCCAAATTATTGACACTGGTCCAGGTGCCCGTACTCAAAGAGGTGGCGTCCAGGCTATATTCAAAATCCAGTTTATCGACTCTCCGGCCGGAAGGCCAAGCCGCCATTGTTCGCCGAAATATTGAATCAGCAGGGAGGTGATCGTCACACCGGTATTGTTTGAAAACGAAGCACCGAGGGTGGATGAAATCGTTCCTGTTAATTCGCCAAAAGAACGATCACTGGCAGAGGAAGCGCCATAACTATATGTTTCCGAAGTGGATGAACTTCCGGTATTGGCCGTATAGGTTGAATTCGACCCGGCGCCGGTTTCGAGGAAAGTCCAGCCTGTGGGCAAGGTGCTGCTCGTTCCGCTGATGGCGAGGGAATTGAAATTCTGAAATAGCGGAGTATCAATGGTGGCAATCGAAATTTGGGCCTGGATACTCCAGCAATAGCAGGTAAAAAACAAAAGAATACTGGACTTCATCATACCTCTTATATAGCCTCCACAAAAATATCGGGAGGCTATGGTAAAGGCGTAACCGCTTAATCAGCGAGAGGGAGAGTTGGCGAAATGGGGATTTAGGGGCAAAGGTTAGCTTTGCATCTTCATGAATACCCATCTTCAATCTGATACCATCGTCGCCCTCTCTACGGCGCAGGGCATCGCGGCGATCAGCATGATCCGTATATCGGGATCCAGGGCCATAGAGATCGCGGACAATGTCTTCAAAGGAGCGTTGCTGCAACACGCGGCTTCACATACCCTGCATTATGGCCTTATAGAAAATGAAGAGGGCGAGCAAATAGATGATGTGGTGATCGGCCTTTATCGGGCGCCGAATTCGTATACGGCAGAAGATATTGTTGAGATCAGTTGTCACGGATCGCCCTTCATCGTAAAAGAAATACTGGAACTGCTGATCCGGCACGGGGCACGTCCTGCTGATCCGGGTGAATTTACGCTGCGTGCTTTTTTGAATGGGCGAATGGATCTCTCGCAGGCGGAGGCGGTGGCGGATCTGATTGAATCGCAAACGAAGGCATCACATCGATTAGCGGTGCAGCAATTGAGAGGTGGTGTATCGACAGAGATACAAATCCTGCGACAGAAGTTGCTGGACTTTGTAAGTCTCATTGAACTGGAACTGGATTTCAGTGAAGAGGATGTGGAATTTGCTGACCGCAGAAAATTAAAATCACTGGTGGAAGAAGTGATTGCGATGATTGTGCAGTTGAAAAAAACGTTTGAGTTGGGCAATGCTATTAAGAGTGGAATCCCAACCGTAATTGCCGGTCGGCCGAATGCGGGGAAGTCGACGTTGTTGAATAAATTATTAAATGAAGAGCGGGCGATTGTTTCTGCGATTCCCGGCACGACAAGAGATACGATCGAAGAGGCGCTGGTGATCGATGGCATTCAGTATAGGTTGATTGATACGGCCGGAATCCGGGAAGCCCATGATGAGATTGAGGCGATCGGGATAGCGCGCACGATGGAAAAGATTGAGCAGGCCTCCATATTGATTTATGTTTTTGATGTTACCTCGACTACTCCCTCGGATGTGCTGCGTGATATGGGCGTAATTCAACCAGCCCATGCGAAAGTGATATTAGCGGCGAATAAAATGGATTTGAGTCCGTACACAGATCCGGCTTCTTATGCTATTGATGGCATGACGGTGGTGCCGATGTCTGCAGTGAAGAGTATGAACATTCCCTATTTGATCGACACTTTAGCGGAGTTGGTAAGAAAAGATATACCGGACAATGCGACGATCATTAGTTCGGCGAGGCATTATCATGCACTGACACGGGCAGAGGAGCGATTGCATGCAGTGGCCATTGCATTAGGTGGATCAGATTCGTCCGCGGATGCTGACCTACCGAATACCGATTACCGACTACCGTATACTGAACTGTTGTCCCAGGACATCCGGCAGGCGATGTATCATTTGGGGGAGATCACGGGGGAGATATCTACAGAAGACGTTTTGGGTAACATCTTTGGACGCTTTTGCATCGGTAAATAAAATCTTGAAGGATGCTTGTGCTGAGCAGGTTGAGTATAGGATGAGCGTGTCGAAGTATGCTTGGTAATATTTTTGGGCGCTTCTGCATCGGCAAATAGTATTAATTGGCTTCCATTTGAAAGGTTTCGTTATTACTATATTATGTTATTTTTATATTTATATTATATTATAAATCAAATATTTAAACTTAATTATACCTTTTTTTTCCGGCCATTTTGTAATACTATAATATTACAAATTGAAATTTTCGTATCATTATACAGATACTTTTACCATATATTTGTATCATAATATTGATACAAATGAGACAGCTTCAGATAGATCAGTTGCATCAAAAAATGCTTGAATTCGGGAAAGTCAGATATATCAAAGTGTCTGATAAAGGATGGGTGCATACAGTCCGTACCACCCTTGGAATGACCCTTGAACAATTGGGGAAAAAGTTATCATTGACCAGGCAAAATGTTAAAGCGCTTGAAGACCGTGAAGCAGAAGGAAGCGTCACCATTAAATCGCTCAGGGAAGCAGCACATGCATTGGATATGGAACTGGTTTATGGATTTGTTCCTATCGATGGAACGCTCAAAAATCATATTGCAGGAAAAGCAGATCGATTAGCCCGTCAAATTGTGAATCGCACTTCGCACACGATGAAGCTTGAAAACCAGGAAAATTCAACTGCTCGTATTGAAAAAGCTATCCAGGAAAGAAAAGAAGAAATCATTCGAGAAATGCCGAAAACACTATGGGACTAATTTTAGATTATGAGGATGGACAAACTCCACTGGATGAAGAAGAAAAAAATGGCTTAATCATTTCTACCATCACCACACATGGTGAATTGAATGAGTTTGAACAACAAAATATTGAAAAAGCAATACAGTGGTTACTTGGCCGTACTTTCCAACCTGAGAAAGTCTTCACAGAAAATTTTGTCAGAAACTTGCATAATCGTATGTACAAATCGGTGTGGGCGTGGGCCGGACAATTCAGACATTCGAATAAAAATATAGGTATTGATTGGCCGGGCATTCCAGTGGCCTTAAAGCAACTCCTTGATGATGCAATGTTTTGGTACAATAATCAAATCTTTACTGCTGATGAGATTGCTGTACGATTCAAACACAGGTTGGTGAGCATTCATTGCTTTTCCAATGGAAACGGCAGGCATAGTCGCCTGATGGCTGACATCATCATTGAGAAAATTTACAAACAACCAGCGTTCAGTTGGGGATCTGCCACCCTTGCTGCGGAAAGCAATACCAGAGCAGATTACTTAAAGGCTGTTAAAGCCGCAGACGAAGGTAATTTTAGTTTATTGATAGCTTTCGCCAGATCCTAAGCATTTACACTACTAAAAAATCCTTCCCTTCTTCCCTATAAAGCTACTCGTATGTATTCAATCCCTGTACTTCCCTTCGTTCCACCTCTGACATAAAAAAAAGAAACCCCTTCATCAGGGGTTTCTTCATTTCATTCCTTAAATTAAAAGATCCGGATCACGCTTTATTTAATGACCGATATCTTTTCGGCCATCGTTCCATCGGTAGTTTGCACTTGCAACACATATATACCTGGCGCGAGATTGGATACATCAACACCAGTCCTGAACCGATTCAATGCAGATGGTTCCACATTCTGAATAAACCTGATTTTTCCTGACAGATCCATTATCCGTAATCCCATCACACGGCATGTCTCCGTTTGCGAGACCATGACATCCAACCTATCACTTACAGGATTAGGTGATACTCGCAGTTCAGCTTTACTATCCATATTAGTGGACACGGGAACCGCCTGATCAAATTCAACAAGAGGCGCTCCTTCATCAGGTGCATCGGCATTGAGCATGGTCGTATAGTTGAACGATATGTAATTAAATACACAAATGGTAAAAGTTCCCGTACTGCCATCGAATCCCCACACGCGAACCCATATAGTAGCATTAGGTGTGCCGGTGAGGTTAATGACCGGCATCTTGGATCCATTTCCATTATCGTTGTCATCTTCGCAAGTGATCAGGGAAAGAATACTGCAATCGGTACCGGAATAAACTTCCATAACCGCATTCCCCAGGCTACCTGCGGAAGTCCGGATCGTCACTGCAGGATTGGGAACATCGGGCATATTAAACCTGAACCAAACATCCTTATATCCATTCGCCCAACATCCGCCTACCGGCGCCGGAACACTGGGTGTAGCTTCTATGTTGGAGGCAAAGGTCGAGATGCAACTGGATTCGACCGTCAGTAATGTGGCCGTGGCGCATTCATCATTTACAGGTGTGGTCCCAATCGTGGTAAATAATCCTGTTGCTGACCACAAACTAAATTGCAGCGAATCGCATTGTGTACGTACATGCCATTCATATGTGGTATTGGGTGTAAAGCCAGAGGCTAATACCATAGGATCCGTTATGACTCCACCCGGCAGGTCCACCCACATTCCATTGGGTAATCGCGTCTGCACCTGGTAGCCCAGCCCTCCGGAAACCACGGACCAACTTAGTGTCGCTGTAGTCTCGGTGATCGAACTGGATAGCAAACTATCCGGTGGATTGCAAGGAGGAACATTTCCGGTGGTGAATTGTACCGGATAGGACCAAAAACTGTAATTATCATCTTTGCATTTCGTCCTGACGTGCCATTCGTAACTGGTATAGGGATTTAATCCATCCACCATGATGAAGTTGGTATCCACAGGACTTCCCGGAACGGGGGTCCACGAACCACCCGGCAATTCCCGGTACTCTATCTTATAACTTCCAGCGTCCGGAACAATTGACCAATGAAGTACAGCAGAACTCAATGTGATTTGATCCGTAAATGGAGATCCGGGTATCTGACACCCGTTAGAGGTGCCGGTGGTGAACAATATATTTGACAGCCATTCACTGTAGGCACCATTGCTGCAATTGACCTGCATGCGCCACTCATACTGTGTATTTGGCATGAGTCCGAGTGCCGTGATCATGGTTGCCGTAGTTGGGCTGCCCAATACATCCTTCCAGTCTCCATTCACTGGCCTGATCTGCACCGTATAATTCAGGGCCCCGGCCACCTCCGACCAGTTGAAGGTAGCGGTAGAGTCCGTGATAGGTAACGTATACCGGAAAAATGGAAATCCGCAGGAAAGTCCCGTTGTAGTAAAAGAGGTCAACGATGACCAGTCGGTATAGTTTCCACTTTTGCAATGACTTTTTACGTGCCACTCATAGGTGGTATTCGGTTGCAAGCCGGGCAGGTCTGCCCAGGTCGTTGTCCATGGACCGCCCACCAATTCTTCCCATGTGCCACCTGCCGAACGCCATTCCACTACGTAATAATCTGCTTCATCCACAGATGCCCAATGCAATGACGCTGAAATGTTGGTGATACCATTGGTGTACACCCATTGCGGTGCATGACAACCACTGCCACAAGTGGTTGAGAATTGAGATGATTTTGACCAATAACTATTAGAATCATAATAGCAATTGGCCTTGACCCGCCATTCATATGATTTACATGGGGACAGATTATTCACCGTAATCCATACACCTGTCGTCGGACTTCCGGATACATCATACCAATTTCCCCACTGATCCTTTATCTGCACTGAATAACTGGTAGCCCCATATACCGCTGCCCATTTCAATGTGGCTTTGTAATCGCCGATATCGAACGAGTACAGGCCGGTTGGAACCGGGCAGGAATAGTTGCATAAGGTGGTAAACGTATACGGGTAACACCAGCTGCTCCAGCCACCGTAGTGACAATAACTTTTCACGCGCCATTCATACGTGGTGCAAGGATTAAGGAAATTTACATTGCACCAGGTGCCATAATAAGGTCCGGCAAAAAGATCAACCCAGGAGCCTCCCGGGTAGCGCCATTGGACGGAGTAGCAATCAGCGCCGTATACACTTTCCCATTTCCATGTGGCTGTATATTGTGTGATGTTATAGCATTGCATCCAACCGGGATAATTACAGTAATAGGGCTGGGTGGTCGCGAACCAGCCATAGGTCCAGTCGCTGGAACTGTAGTACCCGCAATCTGCCCGGACGCGCCAATCATAACCGGTGCCAGGCTGCAGACCATTGACATTGAGCCAGGTGCCCTGGCAAGGGCTTCCTGCGATGGTGGTCCATGATCCGCTGGGCCACCGGATCTGAACCGTATAGCTTTGGGCTCCCCACACTTCATACCAATGCAAGTCGGCCGAATGGTCCGTAATGTTTGAAGTGTATGTGTTGGAAGGTTGTGGACAGGAATAGCACAACGTGGTAAAGTAAACCGGTGAGCACCAGTTACTGGAATAGCCGCCACCGCAATGGCTTTGTACTCGCCATTCATAAGAGGAGCAGGGTTGAAAGTTGCCGACATTGATCCAGGTTTGATAGCAGATCCCGGGGACATCATACCACTGACCATTTGGATAACGCCACTGAATGGAATAGCCACTGCATCCATAGACCTCTTCCCATTGAAAGATGGCAGAGTTCTGGGTGATGCTGCTGGTATAATACCAATTCGGCGGATAGCACGGATTGTCATCTGCGGAGGATACCGGGTTATCCAGCAGGTCTAAGCATTCATAGGGTAAAAGGCTGGAATTGTATTCCGGATTGGCTTTCAGATCCGCCTGAAAAAGGGAAAATACGGTGAGGAGAATGGTAAAGAAAGAGTAAATGGGGGATTTCATAATCAGGTTTATTTGGTTAGATAGGTATTAGTAAAAGATTTGATACGTAGGGTTACCAGTTGTGGCCGGCCACCGGAAAAGGGGTATAATTTAAGGAGAATTTATGGAGAATGTAGGGAGAATTTCTTTACTGTGCAAATACCCTGTCGGGCATACGGAAATCTCCAGCCCCATCCGCAAGCTCCGAAGCTATGCTGCGGAGGAACTCGGGGTGATATCCATGTGCCAAAAAAGCAATCCATAATTCCATCCCCGGCGGGGCTCGCCGTTGATAGCAAAGGAATATATGAAATCTCCAGCCATAGCAGTGAGACATGTTTGCAGCAAAATGGCAATCGGAAATATTTAGCCCCAGCGGGGATTACTATTGGTAGCAAAGGAATACAGGAAATCTCTCCAGCCCTGTAGGGGCGAAACAAAACTTCCAGCTTTCTGCTATTCCCTCTGTTCATGAACCGTCCAAACCGTAAAGATGTGCGAATATGATCCTCCGTTCAAATTCGCATGCAATCTCTTATATTAGTGAAACGGGGCATTCCCTGTTCATTCATGACAACCAATTTGTAAAATGAAAATTCCAATAGTCGTCTGTTTGTTCACCATCTCCACATGCCACGTTTACACCCAAACCGTAGAAGATTATTTCAGCCGTCCAGGCCTTAATATTAGTGCCTACAATGAATTTATCGGCGATACCAGCTCTCTTTCTTACTCCTATTCCCATAAGCGTGAAATCTGCGGCGATACCGTACTGGTGTTTGGGTCAAATCAAAATACCGGCAATATTTATTTGTTGATCGAGGGCAATAAAGTATATAAGACCGATTTTTCCTGCCAGAAGGAATTGCTATACAGCGGCTTATATTATTTGGTTTGGCACCCATAAGGAATATGATAAAATAAAAGCTGGGTCGATTAGTTTCAACATCCGTATGTTAAACCACAAAGGCAAAAAGAAATGAACTGGAAGGTCATAAAAACTGAAGCTCAGTATCAAAAAGCAGTTAAAAGGGCAATGGCTATTTTTCACACCCGTGAAGGGAGTCCGGAGGGAGATGAACTGGCCTTACTTCTTGTTTTAATCAAAGACTATGAAGACCGGCACATCACTATTCCGGACTTAGATCCTATTGAGGTCATTAAATTAAAGATGACTGAAAGCGGCCTGAAAGCTAAAGACCTGGAACCCCTGATCGGAAGCAAGGGGCACGTATCTTCCATTTTATCCGGAAAGCGAGAGATCACCCTTCAAATGGCAAAAAAGCTGCGTGATTATTTTCAACTTCCTGCAGAACTTTTTTTACCTGGTACTACTAAGTGAGGTAGCTCGTCCTCATCATGTCTTCGCATAGGATAACAGGCAGATGATTTTTCTGAAGTGTTACTGAAGTCTGGCACCTTCGCCGAGGATAGCGTGTGCAACATGAGCTATAAAGAATCGCATTGGCTGTTGGAGATGATTCGACTTCGCTCACCACAGGAAACTCCAAACAGCAGCGAAAATTGTTAATGCTGCACAATCCTCCATTTCTTCCACATAAAAACAAAAATCAAGCACAGCGCCAGCGTTATCACATCCAGATACATCCAGATCGGATCGAATAATTTTAAAAGGTTTCCATCAATGATGTAGAATGGAATGTGGACTAGAAGATTAGCGACCAGACTTATGGCCAGGACACCGCTGATGGTTTGGATGATGGTGCGGAGGGATTTGGACATGATGGTGGTTTTGAAAGTTGAATGATAAAAATAACGAATTTCTTTGAAGTAAAACAAATTCGATATGCTCATACCAGGCTAAGTGTGCCACACTGGATTAGCTAAGTGTGCCCCACCCTATCTCACCAATGTCACATCTCCTGTCACCTTCTCTGTCACTATATCAACGCCATTGGAATACACTAGTGTAAACCGATAGACGAAGACCGCCGGATTCATTGGCACACCATGGAATGAACCGTCCCAGGAGAAAGGATACTGATCAGAACCAAATACCAGATTGCCCCAGCGATCGAAGATGTCGCCAACGACGGAAATAACTTTTGCATCTTCATTGAATTCTATGGTGAATACATCATTCACCCCATCCCCATTGGGACTAAAAACATTGGGTATGAAAAATTGAGTGACCGGTGTGCAGTCATCAGCAAAATCAACCTGGATCACATCGGACACCGTATAGCAGTCGGTCATGATGGTCACCGCATATTCACCAGGCAACACGACATCAATGGACGAATTCGTTGCACCCGTGCTCCAGGCGTACTGCGCTACAAATGCTTGTGATGCATCCAGGTTCAACACCTGTCCCGGACAAATCAACATGGAATCAGATGGCAGTACAGGCATATCCGACTCAATGGCCACATTGACCTCATCCTGCGCAGATCCACATGCATTGGAAATAGTGAGAGAATACACCTGATTTTTATTGGCTATAATCGCTGACGAATCACTGCCATCCTGCCATTGCAAATGATCCATGGTAGCGGGAGCATATAAACTCACAGATTCACCCGGGCATAAAATCACATCAGGGCCCAGCGAAAATGGTGCCGGTGATGATTGGTAAGAAACCAAAATCGAATCTGTTTTAGCTCCGCATACATTGGATTGTTGAAGACTGTAAATTCCTTCTGCCGTCACTACAAAACCGGAAGCGTGACTTCCATCCTGCCAGGTAGTGGTTGTATGCGCATCTGCATTCGACTCGAGTGTCAGCACCGAATGATCGCACAACAACGTATCCGGACCGAGATCAGGATCAGGTGGCGCCACAAACTGAACGGCAATAGTATCGTCATCCTCTCCGCAGGCATTGGCAATGTGGAGTGTAAGCACAGCATCTTGGGAAACCTTGAAAAATGAATTCGTCGAACCATCCTGCCAGGTATACGCTACTCCCGCAACACCAGCCTGAATGGTAATGGTATCTCCTTCACACGCTGTGACGTCAGGTCCGAGATTCAATTGAGGCCCTTGATTACTTTCCGTGACGAGCACTGAATCTGTAGAAGATCCACACGTATTTGAAATGGTGAGCGTGATCAGTCCGGCTTGTGTAGTCGAAAATGAAGAAGCAGTACTACCATCCTGCCACAAATACTGCACATTCGGAATACCCGGATCAATGGTGATCACTTCACCCGGACACAACAACTGATCTGGTCCTAATGACAGCTGAGGAGTGTCGGGCAAAGAAGTCACAATCAATGTATCAGCCGAAACACCACAGTCGTTTGCAATTTCAGCAGTATACACTCCACTCCCTGCAACTGTAATCTGATCCCCATGCGATCCATCAAACCAAGTGATGCTGACATCCGGAATATTTACTTCCAACAACAGCATATCGGATGCACATAATGCGGTGTCATTTCCCAGGTTGAGCGGCGGTATTCCGGCTAAAACAATAGCATTTAAAGTGTCATAAGCCGATCCACACGCATTTGAAACTATGATGGAAATTTGATCCGTACCATTGACCAAAAATGTCGGACCGGTTGATCCGTCCTGCCACATCCAGCTATCCGCATTGGTGAGATCGGGAGCTAAAATTTGTGAATCACCTTGACACAATTGTATATCACTGCCAAGATCGACAGAAGGTAATGGACCGCCGTCCACAATCACCACGCTATCCATGTCGGTACCACAGTTATTACTGACCGTTAAACTGTAGGTACCCGGAGCCATAACAGCCAGGGATTCGAGATTGCTACCATCATTCCATAAATAATTTACGCCACCGATCCCGGCATCCAGTATCACCTGTGCGCCCTCACATAACTGCATACTATCTGCCAGGTTGAGCTGAGGCGGAGTGCCATTAGCCGTCACCACCACGGTATCGATTCCGGTTCCGCAAGCATTGGTAACGGTGACGATGTATATTCCGGGAGACGACACCACCAACGTATCTGCCGTGCTCATGTCCTGCCACAGATATGTTTCAAATGTATTTCCGGCTGACAGGGTAATCGAATTTCCGGGACATAATCCGAAATCCGGACCCAGGTTTGGATAAAGTGTATCCGGGCTAAATAGCACATCCGTGGTATCCCTTCCTACCCCACATACCGTAGACACCTGCAAAATATATTGCCCGGAAGTTTTCACAAGTAACGAATCACCATTCGTACCATCCTGCCACATAAAGTCACCCTGATCACCGGTGCTAAACAACCAAACACTATCGCCTTCGCAAACCACCAAATCAACAGGAAGGATGACGTCGGGTAACAGGTCTGCAACAGCAACTTGAATAGTGTCAGCAGTGTTCCCGCAAACATTGGAGACCGTCACACTGTAAGTACCCGCTGCCGTTACAACGAATTGCGTTAGCGTGCTACCATCCATCCAATGCACGGAAGAGCCGCCAGCTCCAGATACATCTAAAGTGTCAGGCAACTGCGCTGGGCACACAACCATATCTGGTCCGAGGTCAACCTGGGGCAGTGGTGTCAGCGATACCATTAGCTGATCGTCGTATGAACCGCAGCTATTGGTGACCGTTACACTGTACAAACCCGGAAGTGATATTGTATATTCATTACCGATAGTGCCGTCCTGCCAGACATAACTGCCCTGATCATCATCCAGTTCAAAATCGAGGATGTCACCATTGCAAATGAGGATTTCATCGGGACCAAGTTCAACGACCGGGCTTTCGCCATGGGTAATTTCAATTTCATTACTTTCTTCTCCGCAAGCATTGCTGATGGTCAATGCATACGTTCCGGCAGATTCAATGGTGTAAGTAGATTCCGTCGAACCATCGCTCCATTCATATTCGCCCAGGGAGGGATCAAATGAAATAACCAAGGCCTCATCATCGCAGAGCAAGGTGTCAGGTCCAAGTTCGAAGGGGGATGGCGGATCCAGGATATTCACCAGGATGGCGTCCGTCGATTGGGCGCAGCCGTCATCATAGGAAACACTATACAGACCTGATGAGCCAATCGAATAAGAGGGGTCTGTAGAACCGTCCTGCCAGACATAGCTACCAAAATCATCATTGAGATTGATCTCATAGGTTTCTCCTGCACACAGCATCACTGAATCCGGGCCAAGATCCACCGGGCTGGTACCCAGGATATCGATGTGGATGTGATCAAACCCGACCCGGCAACTATCAGTTATAGTCAGACCATAGTCACCGGATTCATGCACGGTCAGGGTAGGACCTGTTGAGCCGGTGCTCCAAACGAAATGATAATCGCTTAGACCCGGATCAATAGTGTATTCAAAACAAGCTACGACATCATCGCCTAAATCAACATCGAGCATGTCGCACGGTACAGCAGGAGTGATCCATACGTCATCAATATAATAGTAGGACTGATTATTTGGACCCTGGTTACAGTTGGGGTCGAAGGTGGTACTGGCATCTGTTTCAAAATTACCAATGGTGAGCCATTGTTCATCGCCCTGGGCTACGTAATACCCATCGATGACGGTCCAGTTCAGCGTATCTGTCAAATATCCGTTTTCCCAATAGATCTGAGGATCAGCCAGAATGCCATCAGGCAAAGACCAAGCAGGAGCACTGGAAGTCAATAGCATCCCTAAATTCTTTACACCGCAGTTAAAATTGGCAAGGCTCACATGCATGCCGACGTAGTAAAGTTGATCTGCAATAAGTGTAGCAGGAAGCTGGACCTGGGGATATTCGCGCCAATTGATGTTGGACACTTTGAATATGGCACCAATATAACCTTCACCCGTGTGGGGTTGCTGCCAACCAAGTGCGTTTGCAGGAACATCCACCGTCCAGAAGGTTGCGCAGGTATTGAACACATCTGCAGTCGTACCAAAACCATTTACCCAAGGAGTAGCGAGTAATGCGCCTCCGGTACCGAAGTTGCTCGGGCAATTGGCAATTTCCTCAAAACTGGGATTGGGCACCAGGTTTTGCGCAGGCACTAAGCCCGTCATGCACATCAGGAGAGGGCAGAACAGGAAATGCAAAGTGGGCCTGGATACCATAGTGATGGTGTGGACGTACCATTGAAAAGATAATGCAGGATGAAATTATCAATTTTCAGCATCATAGTGAAGTCCGGCACATACGCCACCCGCAACCTCTGCCAAAGATTTCGTTTTAGAATCCCTAGGGCACAGCGTTGAAGTGCAGCACACTCGCTGCGCACGTCCAAAGCTAAGTGTGCCACACTGCAATTTACTCACTTTAACACATGACACACTTTTTTCAGACTACCGGCATCAATCAAGGCATTTAACTGGCTTTCGATATCGGTGAAGACATGTCGGCTACCACAATCACATAAAGTACGTATTGGATCTTTATTAATAATCCATCCATACATTTCTTTGGCAGAAGGCAAAGAATCCAGCTTCGCATATTCTTCATACGTCAATTTCAAAAAGGCGGCATTCTTAGTGATCCCCCTATTGTCCAGAAAATATCCATGCTGCAATTTCGTAGGAAGAGGAAATCCTGATGTCGTGCGAATATCATTGATGCCCGGATAAGCCACAATCCTGCTTTTGTCCTCCGACAACCACACAGGCACCAGGTCGTGATAATCTTTTTTGGTCTTGTACACCAGCGTTGGAGGCCCTTTTGAAAAATCAGGTTCAAAATCAATGCTCCCGGCATCCGCAGTATGAGGCTTGGTTTTGCAACCCACCGTTAAAAGCAAAACAATCACCAGGTATCTCATCGGCTGATGATGATTGGCTTCGAAATAATTCCTTCACGCGATTCCAGCTGTAAGGAATACGTTCCAGGTGTACAATTACTCACCGGAACCACCACCATTTTCTGATTGGCTATGCGCTGAGTGGATACCACCTGTCCTAAAAGATTCACCAGTTTAACCTGATCGAATTCTGTACTGGTTGCCGAAAGATCAATATGGACAATATCCGACGCCGGATTCGGAAATATTTGAATGTTTTCTTCTGTCCCCAATTCGTTGGTTGCAGTGGTTGGCGTGCGGGTAATGTGAAGATCTAAAAGATACGTACCTGTCTGTCCAGGAAAATAGGGTGCTTCAAAGAAATACAAGGTTCCCCCGTTCGGAACCAGAATATCCCCGGGCAAAACATCGTCAAAAGCATCGGACCAGTTAGTGCCATCCAAAGAATAAGAAAATTGTCCGTCCAGTGTATAGGTGTTTCCATCTCCGCTATCGTAGGAATCGTCAAGGCGTGCAGTAACGGCATAGTTATATCCTGACGGGAGATTTATTTTATAGAAATCATAATCTTCCCCTGTATGGCAATTAGATCCAATAGTATTTTTACTGGCCGCATTACCTGAGAAACTCAAAGGCAGTGTGTAAGCATGTCCGACATCGTCATTGTTTTCATAAATATCCGGCGGCAACGCAGCTGCTTTAACCGTCACATAAATCGGATTTTGATAATAAGACGATCCGGTTAATTCCCAGTCGCCCCCACTCCATTGATGTGTCAGGGCTAACAAATAAGTTCCGGGGTCGGCATCAATGGAGGTGGTTGAAAAGGTCAGAAACGGATCTAAATACAAATATCCGCCAGGCAGTCCGTTAGGTTCATTGATCTGGTCAATCTCTTCCACCCAGTTTCCATTCAGATCATAGAGATCAACGGAATACGTGCCGTAAAAAGTGGAGAATCCATCATTGAGTATGTTCAGATTGACCGAAGCCGGCATGCCCTGGGTCAATGTTGTACCTGGTGAAACATGGATATCCGAATACAATTCAATATCGTTTTGATAGACTACGGTGACATGCAAAATATTCAGGTACTCTCCATTTCCGACGATGCTCCAGTCGCCACCGGATGCCCTCGAAAAAACAGCTATATAATAATCACCCGGCAACATGCTCAACAAGCCAGGGGTGCTGAAGGTGATCCCATTGATGTATACATTGCCCGGGCCCAGGGACCAACCGGTTTTGATTTCCATGAAATCAATAAAATTCAAATCCTGATCAAACACCGCTGCGCCATAATCGCCAACGAAATTGGTTGTGCTGGTATTCCAGATATTGGTGTAGACGCTAAAGCCGCTTCCATAATTTATCGTAGAGGATGATGGATGCAAATCATCATACAAATCCAAAGTATATCCACCCGCACTGCCGTCCGGCGGTTTGATGCCGATCACTGTCTCCTGGCCGCTGTTGTATCCTCCGGTGCCACCACCTGTACCAGTGCCGCCGGGATTCAATGCTGCAGTTTCAAAGTATCCATTATAATAGCCTGACCATCCCCAGTTGAAATGGAAAAAATTATTGTTATCATATCCGTCGCAGACGAAACAATGTCCGCCGCCATTACCGAATCCGTCATAGAGAATGGGCCTGCTGGCATTCAATTCACTTTTCAGCATATTTTCCCACTGCGTATCCGAATAATTTTCCCGTTGAATGCCGTGGAGTGAATTGTCATAACCGAAATAATTTTTGAATGCATATTCGGAATTGGCTTCCGGCGCCGGGCTGGCCTCTATCACCCACGCACCGCTGCTTTCCGGACTATATTCCATTTCGACACTGACGCCGCAATGATACATAAGGGTGGCGATGGCATTGTTGGACGAGGTGATGGAATTAGGCATATTTCCCCACTGATACGTGGTGCTTCCGAAATTCGCAGACAAGGTGCCGTAGTTGTTGTCATTAAAAGAATGGAATCCCTGTCCTTTAGTCGGATAATTCCAGTATTTCATGATCTGCGCCATAGCCGTAGCGACGCAACCGGTCACTGAACCGCCCGGACATAATTCATTATAGGGATAGGGTTGATCCCAAGTGGTTTGAATGAGTGGAGCAGCCCTGTTACGAGATGAGGGTGAATTTATACTGCCGGTGTTCCCTTTTAGTTCTTCCCAGGCTGTTGTGATTTCAGGCGTGGGTGGCAGTTTATTGACAACCGCAAACCGGATTTGTTCTTTATAGGTCTCAAGCCATTTAGTCATGGATGGCACCATGGGCGTTGTGCGGAATGCCTTTTCATTGGAATAACCCAGGATGGGTAGTACGCAATCATCGCCGGAGACGATGACGAAGCCGTTGGTGAAATTGAAGACATAATAATAGGTCGTGGATGCGTCAGAAGAGGTGGCTTGAAAAACCAGCTTCAGCTCATTGGGCTGATTGATATCCGGTGAATCCGTTTTATAACGGATGAAATTTAAACCTGCGATTTCAGCAGTTGTCTGGTCGACCTGCCTGGCAGAGAGGGATGAAAGGAATAAAATAAGTAAGGAGAAAAAGGAAAATAGATATTTCATTTCTAAAGGTTTGACATGGGTGATGGATGCATAAAAATAGATGGTTGCGCAGCGACCGACAATACTACATTTGCGTTATGGACTATGGGTAATGGGTCGACGTATCCACCTGGCTGACATAAAAGCACGGTATGGCTAGTCATAAGATTGTGAAAAGAGAGAGCGTGTGGTTTTCTTTTCAAAGTAATTGGGCTGAGTGATGCTTGATTAAATATAAATGGATATTTGGTTTTATCCATGATTCCTGTCCGTTCAGGCGATACCTTACCTTTTGACCATCCTTATCACGCGGAAGAAATAAGGTACCGGTTTACGATTGCCACTTCGGGAGCGACCTGGGAATTTTATTATCGTGTGGTGAATTCGCAGAGCTAACGCCAGGTTTACAACAATGGGTTAGGGATGTAAAAATTTATCCATGGTGGCAATAAATTCACCAACGCTGGGCGTATATCCCGTCCGTCCCAATTCATTGATATTGTATTTGCCGCTGGAGGGATCCTTGTCCAGGTTGAAGATCCAGACGGTGGGATAACCGGTGACCTGGAGAGCATTCTGCATGGCGTAATTCTGCTGCTGGTTTTTCTGGGGAATCTGCTTGTGCCTGGGAAAATCCACCTCTAGTAACACGACATTTTTTTTAGCCCAGGCTTTGAATTCCGGTTTGGAAAAAACATCTGCATCCAGCTTCTTGCACCATCCACACCAATCGCTGCCGGTGAAATTGGCCATAATGGGCTTGCTTTCTTTCTGAGCGGCCGCGTAGGCTTCATCCAGGTCCACGAGCCATCCTTCCTTATCTGATACGTAGGCGGCGGGATTTGGTTTTTCCGCAACAGTTGTTTGCTTTTCCGTCGTGGTCGTTGACGTTTGTGAACAGGCCTGGAGTGCTGTCAAACAGAGAAGTAAAAACAGATATATTTTTGTCATTGCTGATGTCATCATTAGTATGTAAAGCTATCCAAAGTGCAAATCTAAGACTTTCCCTGAGGGCACGAGACATATTAAGAAGACTTTAAAGAAAACTTAAGGGCACATCTAATAACCAGCTAAATAAGTAAACCATATCAGTAAGAGGCTGATTATCAAATGGGGTTCTTTTATAAGATCAGGTTTATAGAGGCGCCCTTAAGGGCAACCAAATCAGGGAAGTCCTCATGCCGAATTCCGGCTCGCATTAATATTTCCGAACATGGAGCGGATTACCAGTTTTTCATACACTTCCATACCACCAGGATCCGAAGTTGCTTCCATCATCAATTCACGGATTTTTATCAGGGCAAATTGCTGAATGGTCAGCAGGGGCAGAACAATGGATTCACGCATGCGAATGGATTCGCGACTGGCAGGTTCATCTTCCATGAGATCATCGTATCCGGTGAGTTTCAGAATGAGCCGTTTGGTCATCAGGTATTCATCATGAATCAGTCGCCAGAAATCCCCGAACTCAGGATCGTCGGACATATACCGCGTCAGGTCAAAAAAAGATTTGGTTAGTGACATCATACTATTCGCTATCAGTGCCCGGAAAAAGGCAGAATGATCATATAGCGCCTTCACCTGATCAAATGAAGTGTGGTCTTCATAATATTTCAATGCGGTTCCTACCCCGTAAAATCCCGGTACATTTTGTTTTAACTGGCTCCATGCGCCCACAAAGGGTATCGCCCGGAGATCAGCAAAGACCAATTCATTCGAACTCCCCCGCTTCGCCGGTCGGCTACCGATATTGGTCATGGCGTAATATTTCAATGGACTCATTTGCTCCAGATAAGACAGGAATCGTGGATGACGCTTAAACTGACTATACGCTTCATAACTCTTACTCGCCAGGTCATCCATTACCTTCTTATCAGCTTCGCTCATCAAAAGTTGTGAATCGTTTAACTTATTGAGTAGGCTCGCCGTCAGCAATTGCTCCAGATTATATTGAGCGGAATCCAGAGTGCCGAAATTGGCACTGATCGTTTGCCCCTGAATCGTGAGCTGAATCTGTTTGTCTTCTATGGTAGGACCCAGTGAACTATAAAAGCGATGGGTCTTGCCTCCGCCTCTTGCCGGAGGACCTCCGCGACCGTCGAAGAAAATAACCGTCACCCCATACTTTCTTGACAACGCCGTGATACGTTCCTTAGCCCGGTAGATGGCCCAGTTGGCCATGAGATATCCACCATCTTTGGTGCCGTCGCTGAAACCCAGCATAATCGTCTGCCTGTTGTTTCGCGTGGTGATATGGTGGCGATATGCCGGAAGTGAATATAAGGTGTCCATGATGTCCTGTGCATTTTCCAGATCATCCACCGTTTCAAACAAGGGGATGATATCCAGCGGGAAGCTATCCGGGAAGGCTGTGATTTTCAACATGCCATAGAGTTGCATGACCTGCAGGGCAGATTGGGTATTGCTGATGATATAGCGGTTGCAGGATTTCTCACCATTGGTGGCCTGGATTTCCCGGATGGCCATCATGGTCTGCACCGTTTCGATTGAAAACGGATCCGTTAATAAATTGAAGTTTAATGACCCCTGCACATTGGCTAACACTTCGATTTGCTGTTTTTCATTTAATTGCGCATAGTCTATCGGAAATAACTTCGCATCAGCCTGTATACACGCCCGCACAATATCTTCAAAGACCCGCTCATGTTGCCGGCTATCCTGCCGGATGTCCAGGGTCGCGAAATGATACCTGAAAAGAGCTACTTTATGGATCAGGCTATTGATCTCATGGAAGTAAAGCGATTGATGCTGTCGAACAATAGTTTCTCTGATCGCTTGCAAATCGTTCAGCAATTGATCACAGGAAATCGCCTCTTCCATTTCAGGATGAATGGAGTATTCATACAATTCCTTTTCCAGCAGTTGTATCTTTTCTTCCACGCCGCGGAAAGTTAATTTTCGTCTGAGCTTTCTCAGGTCGAGATAATAACATCGCAAGATCGTTTGTTTCAACCTGTGGGCTACCTGGAGGGTAGTCTCCGGTTTGACAAAAGGATTACCATCCCTGTCTCCGCCAGGCCAAAAGCCGATATTCAACAGGTCATGGTTGAATTCCTCTCCATCCAATACATTTTCCTGTACATAATCCAATAGGATACCGATCGCTTCATAAAATACATGCTCGAGATACCACATCAGGCTGACCGCTTCATCAAACGGAGTCGGCTTGGTATGATGAAAGAAAGGTGTTTTTCCCAGTTGGGCCAGGAGGTTGTGGATTTCATTCAGCTCATTGTTCCTGATGGCCTCTTTCAAATCCGTTATGATCCCCAATACAGGTCCCGGATAAAACTGGGTCGGATGGGCCGTGAGCACGATGCGCACTTTACTTTCGGCCAGGTAATTTTTAAGGAATTGTTCTTTGTGATCCGCTGTGGTTATTTCTTTGAGGCTCCGCAAGGTGCCGATCCCTTCCATGTGATGAACAAGCGGGAATGCAGCGTCTTCGATGGCATCAAATAGGACCACCTGTCTTTCGATGTATTGAATGAATTGAAAAAGAAGTTCATTCTGGCTTTTTTTATCACTCCGGGTCTGATATTTTTTAAAAAAATGATGGACGATGGTGACCGGATCTTCACCGGCTTCGAAACCCTGCTTACAGGTTTCATGAAACAGGGGAAGCAATGCGCCTGTCTTTTCCACTTCGGAAAAAGGAAGGGTCATGAATATACTATTGTAGATATGATAGCGATCCAGGACATACTCTTGATAACTCGACCGTTTAAGTGCTGTGGACATAGTTGAAATCTTTTGAAATACGCAGGGTTGGCGAATAAGAGTCCTATGAAAGCGGAGGAATAGCGGACCGTAAAATGGATGTGACCGTCCTCCCTGAAGGAAAGAGTTCTTATAAATAAAAGTTCATGATTCTACCAAATAACAACGATGAACCGGTGCTTTTTGGCAAAGGTCATTGATTTGGAAAAGGAAGTGATGATTACAGCAGGAGGTGTGGAAGGGCTACCACTACTAAAAAGATGAAGCGGGAATCCATGAAAACAATCTCATCTATCTGATCGGGGTCGGGTGTTGGGTAGCAAAATCGGAATCTTCCAACGGGCTGATTTAAAATAATCTGCATTCTCTTTATTAATGTGAATCGGCAGTCGTAAGACGCGAGTTTTTATCAGTCGTGAGTCCTCACCCGCAATAATAACTGCCGACAAAAAATTCTTACTAATTACAGGTTATTTTAACTTCAAAAATTTGATTATATGGTAATAATATATAATTAATTATTGTAACATAGCAATTTTAATATTAAGTATTAAATTTGCATGGATGATAACCCGAAGGATTGAAAATCAAATAGTTGAGGCTCTACATCGTATCCCGGCAGTAGTCCTCACCGGTCCGCGCCAGATAGGCAAAACTACGCTTGCCATCCAGGTGTCAAAAAGTATCCCTTCGGTTTATCTGGATCTCGAAGACCCTTTGGATCAATCGAAGGTTTCAGATATCAAATCATTCCATGAGGAGAATCGAAACAGGCTCATCATCCTGGATGAGATTCAGAAGACACCTGGCATTTTTTCACCTATCCGGAGCATCATTGATCTTGAAAGAAGGAAAGGAAATAAAAATGGTCTTTTTCTTTTTCTGGGTTCTGCCTCGATGGAGTTACTCAGACAATCTTCTCAATCCCTTGCGGGACGAATATCCTACCAGGAACTTTATCCAATTGATCTCTTGGAATACAGGCAAATCATTCCGACTGATATCAATACATTGTGGTTACGGGGTGGATTCCCGGAAAGTTTACTTGCCAAAACGGATAAAGAAAGTCTTTCCTGGAGAAAAGATTTTATCCGGTCCTATCTGGAGCGTGATATACCCCAAATCGGGCTCAAGCTTCCGGCTGCAACGCTCAGTCGATTTTGGACCCTGCTGGCCCATCTTCAGGGCACTACCTTGAATGTCTCGCAGGTGGCCAGGAACCTGGAGGTGACTTCTCCTACCATCCATCGATACCTGGATCTCATGGTAGATCTTTTACTGGTCAGACGCCTGCAGCCATGGAAAACTAATGAGGGGAAAAGGCTGGTAAAATCTCCCAAGATCTATGTTCGTGATAGTGGCATAGCCCATGCGTTGGTCAATATTGCTGATTATAATACCTTGTTGAGCCACCCCATCTCCGGTGGAAGCTGGGAAGGCTTCGTCATAGAAAATATTTGCAGTGTATTACCTCATCATGTCCGGTCCTATTATTACCGATCTCAGGCAGGCGCAGAAATAGATCTCATCCTCGAATTTTCACCGACGGAAAAATGGGCTATAGAAATTAAACGGTCATCGACACCGGATGTCCGTAAGGGATTTTACATAGCGGCAGATGATATCCAGGCTACCCGCCGGTATGTAGTTTATTCCGGTCTGGATAAATTTTCAATCGGAAAAGGGACAACGGCTATCCCCGTGGCTGAACTTATGAATGAAGTAATGGGGGTTTGATGGGGTAATGCATAGGGAATGATGATTGATTTTGATGTATGTTATCCCGCAAGCAATCTTTATAAAGTATAAATCCGCTTCATGCTTCTTCACCCTCATTCAAACGCATAATCCGCTGAGCATAGGAAAATCCGGGTCCGCTTTTTTGAATGTGATTCGTGAGTTGCGAGTAATCATCAGTCTTGTTTGGCGGTTTTTTTTGCGAATTATACCATACCTCTGGGTTAGTTAACCATCTAATGTTTTAAATCCTATTTTTACTCTATGAGGATACCAATGTGTATTTGACCGATTCATGGCATTGAACACCAGAAACATTTTATGCGTGGTCATGGTGGCCTGGGCATGCACTTTATGGGCGCAGGTTCCCGGTAAGGATATCCCTATCTATTCCCCTTCCTATGCTGACCGGTTTCTTGATAATAAAACAAATCCTCTCATTTGTTTTGATGATGCGTGGCAGGATTCCATCGGCCGCCTGTGGCTGAAGACTTGCGCCCCGGTAGGTCTGGACAGAGTGTTTCTGGTCATGTTTGATGGATATACCTTTAGCCTGGTCGGGGGCGTGATGGATTCCCTCCTGCCCGACAGCCAGGTTCGGGGGAAACTCAGAGAAATGGAGTTCTTTGGCACCGGAAAAGATCAATCACAGGGGCATAACCGATTCAGTCTGTTTATCGTAAATCTAAAAACACAGAAAATCACCTTTTACCCCCTCTCCTCCACTTCGCTTCCAAAATTGACCCTTGCGCTGGATAATCAAACTATCTCTTCGATCTATGAGGAACCTGGTGAATGGGACATAGCCACGATATCGAATGGAGAAATGTCGGTACAGAAGATGGACATTCCAGAACCGTTAGAAACAATAACGGATTCCGATGTAGAAAGAAAGATACTTTTTTTTGACAGGGAGGAGATCTGGTGGATCGAACGGGATCATATCCGTGTTGTGGAAAGAGGAACCGGAAAACAAAGAGCATATAGCATTCCATTACAGCGGGATCCGAAATCCGGATATTGGCCCTCGACGGACTTAGTCAAAGTAGGTTCACGCTTCTTTATCATCACTTTCGCTGATTCGAAAGGCACCGAATTATTCTGGCTGGATGAACGCCAGCAGGCGTTTGTGCATACGCCTGGCATCCCAACAACCATGAATTATTGCAAAGTCTCCGGGGATCAATCAGATAATGCACTCTTGGTGTGGCGCGACAACCAAATGCAAACCTTTGCCCGATTACTGACCCCAACAGGGGAATGGATAGATTATTCCAGTTTCATTGCTCCGCTTGGTTCGGCTATACAACGAGCAGTGAGTGAATCCTTCAGAAAAAACCTGGTCGTCTGCTACAGCGGGGGACTCCTGTTAAGCGAAGTCGCTCTAACGGGAGCCATAGAAAAATCTTTACAAGGGGTTTCAATTCGTGCCATGACTCAGCTCAATGATCATTTAGTTTGGGTGACCACGCAGGGCAATAAGGATTTACTATTGGATATGCTTACCCTAAAGGCTATTCCGGTGAAGGATACCCTACGTATTGGTAACAAATGTTTTCTTTCTGTCGGGAAGGAAAAATGGATACCCTCACCTTATGGCATTTATATAACGCAACCGGATCTCAGTGAACCCCGGTTGATCTGTCCGGAAATAGGCAAAACCAATTTGGTTGTAAAATGCACAGACCAGGAATATATTGCCTTCACGGATGATCAGGCTCTTTTTATCATAGATCCCCGCACGTTCCAGTCCACCCCATTCATGGTGGGTCATCAACAGTTGCACCTGAAAGGACTTGTCCATCAAATGTTTTGTGATGACGGCAAGATATTGTGGATCGCCTCCAGTACAGGATTATGGAAAATCAACCTGGTGGATAAGAGCTGTTGACGTGTTGGGCTTCGGACCGGGTTTCCGGATTCAAGATTTCTTTGCATCCATCCGGGTGATGATGGCAGGCTTTGGCTGGGTACCATAGCTGGTGGCATTCAAATTTTTAATCGTATCACATGGAGAGGTTGACGTACTGGATAGTGACCAGGGGCTTCCCAATAATACGGTAGTCAGTATAACCAAAGATGATGAAGGCGTTCGATGGGCAGCCACTTATGGAGGCATATCCCTTATCTCTTCAGCTGGAAAACTGATCGCCAATCTTGACGTGGATGACGGTCTGGTTGAAAATGAAAACAATCGCTACGCTTCCCTCGTGCTTCGCGACGGACGCCTTCTCATTGGAACTGTATCCGGGTTAAATATCATCGACCCAAAGAAAGTGAAGGACTACCTTCATTCCTCCGACCAATCCATATTTATCTCACTTCACTTGAGTATACCTCCTCCAACGGAACTCAACACCACATCACGGGCAACCAGGCACTTTCGATGCAGGATCGGATCACCCTTCCGGCAAGCGATCGTTCAATCCACGTCGCCTTTGCTTTGTCCAATATTTTCGATGCTATACATCATCAATACACCTATCAACTGCAAGGCCGTGACCACAACTGGCGAAATATCGGCAATCAACACGAATTAGCTTTTGATGATCTGCCGGCCGGCGATTATATCCTTCGCATCAAAGGCATCGATGCGCATGGAAATCCCACCGGGAATGAGCTTTCGATTCCATTTTTGGCCAAAGCATTTTTCTATGAGCAGTGGTGGTTTTATGTCCTTTGTTTTGGTTTCATCGTCAGCCTTTCCGTGTTATGGATTTCCCGATTGAGATCAGAAGTAAATCGAGCCACCTCCACCATCCGGGCTGATAAAGAAATCATCGAACAACAAGCCGATCAACTTAAAGAATTAGATAAAGCGAAATCTAAATTCTTTACCAATATCTCCCATGAATTCCGGACGCCACTCACCATCGTCTCTGGCATGGCGGCCCAGATCCTTGAAAACCCAGGCATCTGGGCGATCAAAGGCGCTGAAATGATCCGGAATAACAGCAATTCGCTGTTGCATCTGGTCAATCAGATCCTTGATCTTCGGAAACTTCAGTCGTCGGAATTAAAACTTCAACTCGTACAGGGAGATATCGTTGCGTATATCAGTTACCTGGTGGAGTCATTTAAAAGTTATGCCACTCGGGAAGGGAAAGCGCTCCACTTTCAAAGTCTGGCGACCCGGTGCATCATGGATTATGATCCGGATAAAATCATGCGCATCATCTCCAACCTGATTGCCAATGCCATAAAATATACGGAGACAGGTACGGACATCCACGTGCGGGTCGCTGTTGAGCAGCAAGATCAGCAAGAATGGCTTACGATGAGAATTGAAGACAATGGACCCGGCATCGAGGAGGATAAGTTACCCTTACTCTTTAATCGATTCTTTCAGGGTGATACCAGTGGCGCACACATGGAAGGGTCCGGCATTGGGTTGGCCCTGGTCAAAGAATTAGTACTCCTGATGCATGGGCACATCAATGTAGAAAGTACGCTTGGCGCCGGAACCCAATTTATAATCCAATTACCGGTTACCCGGGATGCGCAGATGACATTCGATGATATCCCGAGACCCATCCCCCCAAATGACATTGCAGTTACTACAGCGATTTCGGATTCATTGGAACCTATGTTGGAAATTGACGAAAAGGAAAGTGTAGAGCGACCTACAGTACTCGTTGTAGAAGATCATCCGGATGTGCGCCAATTTATTGTAAGCTGCCTTCAATCCGAATACACATTACTCCTTGCATCAGATGGCAAGGCGGGTGTTGAGCTTGCCTTTGAGGAAGTCCCCGATCTGATCGTCAGTGATGTGATGATGCCCGAAATGGATGGTTTCGAGCTCTGTGCGTTACTAAAAAATGATCCGAGGACGGACCACATTCCGATAGTCCTCCTCACGGCCAAAGCGGATATGGAATCTAAACTCAGTGGCCTGAAAAGAGGCGCTGATGATTATCTCATCAAACCTTTCGAACCCCGCGAGTTGCGCGTCCGCCTGGAGAATTTGCTGTCCAGCCGCAAAATTTTACAGGAGCGTTATGCATCTGGCGTAATCGCCAAATCACAAGATGACACTCCACAGGATGCGTTTGTAGCTGATTTATATCAGGCAATATTGAAACACCTGGATGATGAGGATTTTGGTGTCCTGCAGCTAGGTCGGGAAATGGGTCTCGGCCGGAGTCAACTCCACAATAAGATTAAAGCCCTCACCGGAATGCCCACTTCGATATTTATCCGACATGTGCGGCTCACCAAAGCACGCGAACTCCTGCAGCAGGGTGATCTGAATGTCTCCGAGGTCTCTTATGCGGTAGGATTTAGCGATCCCAAGTACTTTTCACGGGTGTATACCGAGAAATTCAACGAGCCGCCCAGTCGGACATCCAAGTAATAGACGCTCAATGACTTAGCCTATTGTCCACCTATGGAAAGTGGACAATAGTGCGAATATTTTGTCCCCCACCGGACGATACTCCACCCATTTCGGAAAATAGAAAGAAGCCTGGACGCCCCACGCGCTCACTTTTGTCATGTCCAATGAAAAACACATTGGACGGAAAAAATAACCTCATCAATTTCTGATCCTTATGCAAGTTCAAACCAAACATCAACGGATAGGAACAGCAGTCCTCAGACCTCTCCACCAAAAACTACAGGACAGGATGGCCTTGCATTTAACTGAAGGATTTGTCATCATACGATTCGCCGATATCCTGTATTGCGAAGCGATGGGAAATTATTGCCGCATTCATCTGCGCAACCAGCAATCTCATCTTGCCTCCAGGCCGCTGAAAACGGTGTTTGCCGTTCTGCCCGCAGCAGAATTTATCAGGACGCATAAATCCTACGTCGTGCGATTTGATGAAATCGTCATGGCGGGTGCGGAAGTAAAACTTTCCAATGGAAAAATGATTCCCGTGTCCCGCAATCAAAGAAATAACCTGGATGCATTACTCCGCAACCGCTTACCCATTGTCTAGCCCTCAAAAACAAAATAATGATTGCTCAATCCAAAACATATCCGCGCATGGAAAATGAAATCGGCACAGCAGCCAGGCGACAGTGCCAGTCCATACTCGGCGAAATAATCTGGCCTGCACAACAAGAGAGGATTAAAAATATGATTCCATCGAAAGACGCACAGGTGATCGATATGACCTGTGGCTCAGGAACCAGTACCCTCGGGTTATTAGCACTCCAGTCTGTTCAGAACGTTTACGCTTTTGATTTTGATCCGGTCAATATAGCCACTACCCGAAGCAAGGCAGCGGCAATAAACCTGCAGGGTAAACTCCATTTATACGCCGAGCGATTTGAAACTTCGGATTTCGGCCAGCAGGTTGATTTGATTATCGGCACCTCCATTCTGAATAACCTGGAGAGTAACCAGGCCGCTATTCAAAAGGCGTGGGATGGCCTGGTGCCGGGTGGAAAACTGATACTTGACTTTGTTGATTTTTCAGGAAGCCAGGGATTTCCCAGGTCGTATGCCCTTGATCAGTACAACGAATACATGCGTTTGTATCAGCAAGTACTGGGTTTGGAATTGACGGCATCCGGAATCCGGGACCTGGCGAGTGCACATCGGTTTGTGCAGCTATCGGTAGAGAGTTTGATTCCAAGGTTTCTCGAGCCGCAGCACCGCAAACTCCCTTCCCTCATCCTGGAATACCTCACCTCTTTTATCGTCGATAATGGAGTGAGCTCGCAGGTCGAACTCGAAGCCATTATTTCAGAACTGCGTCATCTCGCAGGACGTCCTGAAATGATGATATCGGGTCCGATGACTCTTCAGTTATGTGCTGTTAAATCCTGAAATACCATCACCTAAATCAAACGCAAATAAATTCCAAAATCGTGAAATGATGCCCTCACCCCAAAAACTCACAACCATTTTAATTAATCCACTACTTCAACTTCAAACCTTTCAATTATGAATTCCCGCAGCGCGTTCCTTTTGAAAACCATTTTGCTGACAACTACGATGATCATTCTGATAAGCATTTCAGCATGGGCTCAGGTAAGCATCAGCACCAGCAATACCACACCCGACTCCAGTGCTATGCTGGATATTCAAAGCACTGACAAAGGAGTGCTCATTCCGCGGATGACAGCGACTGAGCGAGATGCCATCTTCATGCCAGCGAATGGCCTGATGGTATATGTCACCACGGATTCGTCCTTTTATTTTTATGAAGGAAATGCCTGGGCCAAAGTGGGCCGCCAGGGCTGGGGCCTGAAGGGCAACACCGGCAATGTGGATGGCACAAATTTCATTGGCAACACCGACGATGTGCCGCTGGATTTCCGCGTCAATAACAATCGCCTGTTGCGTCTTGAGTATACTGGAACCAGTGGTGCAAACATTATTGCAGGCGGAGCTTACAATAGTGTGAGTACCGGGCTTCAGGGTGCCACGATTGCAGGTGGTGGCGGTCATGATTATGGGATAGATTTTTATAATCATATTTCCCAAAATGGTAATTTCGGAACAATTGGTGGTGGTAATTCAAATTTTATTTCAGGAAAATACTCCACTATTCCGGGTGGGTTTTTTAATTCTATATCCGCTGATTACGGCTTTGTTGCAGGCAGTGGTTCTGCTATCTTGTCAGGGCATTCCGGCACGACACTTTTTTCGGATTTTTCTGATGATTACCTCTTCAAATCAGAAGCGGCAAATGAATTTGCAGTCAGGGCCAGGGGCGGTTTTCGCTTTGTCACCGCCGTTGATATCGATGGTTATCCGACAAAAACTGTAACTATTGACAATACCGGCACCTTAACAGCGCCCTACTTTGTAGGCGATGGCTCAGGATTGACCAATTTGCCTGTACTCAACAACTGGAAATTAACCGGCAACACCGGCAATGTGGATGGCACAAATTTCATTGGCAACACAGACAATGTGCCGCTGGATTTCCGCGTCAATAACAATCGCCTGTTGCGTTTGGAGGACGATGGAAACAATGGCGCGAACTTCATTGCAGGTGCTCCTTTAAACCAAGTGGGCTCCGGGATAAAAGGCGCCACGATTGCCGGTGGTGGTGGTCTTGAGGATGGCCAACTTTATCATAATACTATCGGCCAAAATGGAAATTTCGGAACGATCGGCGGTGGCAACGCAAATTCTGTTGATGGGAAATATTCTACCATTCCGGGTGGATATTATAATACTGCGCATGCCAATTATAGCATGGCCATGGGTTCATTTATCGACATTGCAGCCGGGCATACCGGCGCTATGCTGTTTGACGATTTTGATGATGGCTTTATGTTCAATTCCATGGCGGCAGGTGAATTTGCAGTCAGGGCCAGGGGCGGTTTTCGCTTTGTCACCGCCGTCGATAACAATGGTAATCCTACAAAAACGGTCACCATTGACAGTACCGGCACCTTAACAGCTCCTGCCTTTGTCGGTGATGGTTCAGGATTGACTGGCATTATTGGAATGGCTGATAATCTTGGCAACCACATCGCCACACAGACGCTCAATCTCAACGGTCAGAATATTATTAACGGAGATACTGTGACGGCATCTGCCTTTGTGGGCGATGGTTCAGGATTGACTGGCATTATTGGAATCGGCTGATAATCTTGGCAACCACATCGCCACACAGACGCTCAATCTCAACGGTCAGAATATTATTAACGGAGATACTGTGACGGCATCTGCCTTTGTCGGCGATGGCTCGGGATTGACCAATATACCCACACTGAATGGCTGGAGCCTGACCGGAAATGCCGGTACCGTATTTGGTACGAACTTCATCGGCACTACCGATAACGTACCGTTGGACTTCCGGGTGAACAACACCTCCGCCCTCCGTCTGGAATATCCTCAAAGTGGCAACAAGGTAAATATCATCGCCGGCTATAGTGGCAACAGTGCATCAAGCGGCGTATATGGCGCAACGGTTTTCGGTGGGGGTGACACTAATTACCCAAATCAAGTTCAGGCTAATTTTGGACTGGTTGCCGGGGGGGTTGGTAATGTCGCCAGCGGTATAAGCGCAACCGTCGTGGGGGGTGAGTATTGTGCTGCCAGTGGATTTAGAGCAATCGTCGCTGGCGGCTATACTAATTATGCTGACGGGTCTGGTGCGGCCGTATTAGGCGGCAGCGATAACCACGCCTCTGGTTTCCGTTCTACCGTTTTAGGTGGCCTAGGTAACTATGCTGAAAGCGATTACAGCCTTGCTGCAGGATCTAATTCATATATCAATGCGTCACATAGCGGCTCTATCCTATTCGCAGATTATCATCCAGGTATCTTTTTCTACTCAGCTGCCGCTAACGAGTTCGCCGCACGCGCTACCGGTGGTTTTCGATTTGTGACAGCCATCAATGCCTCCGGCACGCCGACTAAAACGGTGAGCATAGACAACAGTGGCACCGTGACGGCTGCGGCTTTTGTTGGCGACGGCTCGGGACTTACCGGTATTACTGCGCCGGGGGACAATCTCGGAGATCATACCGCCACACAAAACATAAAGTTGAATGGTCATTATCTCTCCGGAGACGGTGGCAATGAAGGCGTTTATGTCCTGGGAAATGGAAATGTCGGTATCGGCACGAATAATCCAGGCGCCCTATTAGAGGTAAACGGACAAGTTAAAATTACAGGAGGCACACCTGGTGTTGGAAAAGTGCTCACTTCTGACGCTACTGGAAATGCAACCTGGCAGAACCAGCTGATCGGAACTGAGGACAGTCTGAAAGTGAGTAAAATTCCAGATACCTACAATTCAGGAAATAATGATGATTTATGGCGCGATGTCTCCGATGGAGTAACAAAATCCTTTTCGTTCGAGAACGAGTCTAAAAATTATAAAATTGAGGCCAATCAAACGCTGAGATTGACCGGAGGGACCGGAATCGACCCCTTTGAAATCCGCGTTAAGGTGAAAGCCAGTTGCAGCGGGACTACATTCTATTCCGAAGTCACTTCCTTCACCCCGCCCGAAGGTATATCCGATCACGACAATTTTCTGGTTGTACCCTATCTGGATGTGTTGCTGTCCGATGTAATCCCTTGTACCCCGGGAACACTAACCTTTACGCTACAAACCCGGAATACCGGTGATGACGTTTGGGAAAGCAAGGACAGGATACTGATTGTAACACCCTACTAGGATACAGACATTAATTAATTCTTCAAAAAAAAGGAAATGAAAAAGGTATTGCAATTCACTTCTATATTGGTGTTGGGGTTACTTCCATTGGCAGTCATCCATGCACAGGTTGGCATCAGCGCAAATGGCAGCAGTCCCGATTCCAGTGCCATGCTGGATATACAAAGCACCACAAAAGGAATCCTGGTTCCGCGTATGACCACCAGTCAACGCAACTTGATTTCCAACCCTGCGACAGGACTTCTCGTGTTCGACACCGACACCGATGGGTTTTGGTTTTACAACGGAACTACATGGAAGGATCTCTCCACAGGAGGTATTCCCGATAAGATCTCTGATGCGGATGACAATACCCGGGTGAGGGTAGAGTCAGCACCTGACGAGGATACGATTCGCTTTGATGTAGCCGGTACCGAGTTCGCTAAAATGGATGGAAAAACACTTCACCTGGGAGCTCCCGGTCTGAGCTTGTTCATCGGAAAGGACGCCGGCCAAAATGATGATGGTGACCTTGAAGGGTACAATACCTATATCGGCTACCAGGCAGGCAAATCCAGTACCAGCGGCCTTGACAATACTTTTATTGGGTATCAGGCTGGGTTATCTACGCTCACAGAAGGTGAAAATACATTTGTCGGATCCTCTTCCGGAAAGGCGAATACTACCGGCTATTCCAATACCTATTTAGGCGCTTATTCCGGTAACGCTAATACTACAGGAAGCAATGGAATTTTTATTGGAGAAGGAGCAGGAAATTCAAACCTTACCGGTGATCAGAATATTTACATCGGAAATTATACCGGCCATACCTCAGCAAATGGTTCGGACAATGTGATGATCGGAACCGGCAGCGGTGCCCTTAACGATGGGTCCGGAAATATTTTTCTTGGAAATCAGGCAGGCTATTACGAAACAGGGAGCAATAAACTGTACATAGACAATTCCACTACCATATCACCACTGATCTATGGTGACTTTCAGTCCAATTTGCTTCGGATCAATGGTACTTTGAATATCAACAATGCTTACTCGTTGCCAACGAACAGTGGGTCAGCCAATCAATATTTGAAGACCAATGGAAATGGAACTACATCCTGGCAAACTTTTGTTGACCAGGTCAATGACGCGGATGCCGATCCCACCAATGAATTACAAACACTCTCTGAAGTACTCCAGGTGGGTAACAATGCCGGCGGAAACAACATCAGCAATCTCGATACCGTCACCGCAAATGCTTTTGTCGGAGATGGTTCAGGACTTACCGGTATCTCCGGAGACAACCTGGGGGATCACACCGCCACCATGGATATCAACCTCAACAATCACTGGTTATCGAACGGGACGGCAAATTCGGGATTGAAAATCAGCACCTCGGGCGCAGGGTTGATCCAGCTGAATAATTCGCCAGATGATATTGCGCTCGAACTTAAAAATAATGACACACCTGCCCTCCGGTTCAATCAGACTGGCACCCCACAATATGCTGCTCAGATCTGGGATATCACCGGCAACGAATCCAATTTCTTTGTACGCGATGTGACCCATGCCTCCAAAAAACCATTCAAGATCGTCCCTAACTCATCGGAAAATCGTATTGTGATCAATGGAGATGGTGTTGGCATTGGCGCAACTACGCCAACCACCACGCTGGATGTCAATGGACAAATCCGGATGCGCACCGGTGCAACTGCCGGTTACATTCCTGTCTCTGATGCCACTGGTGTCATGAGCTGGGCTGATCCTCATACCACAGTCTTTGGAGACAACCTGGGCAATCATATCGTCACTGATACACTGCATTTGAATGATCACTGGATCACCAGCGGCAGCAGTGGATATGGCATGACACTGGATGATCAGGGAACCCAACTCATCCACTCCAGTAGTAACAATGTTCCGGGTATCACCCTGCAATCCGGCAACATCCCGAAAATCCGGATGTACCAGGATGGTAGCTTAGGTTATACTGCGCAGACCTGGGACATGGGAGGACACGAGATCTATTGGTACCTCAATGACATCACCGGAGGTGCCATACCTTTTAAAGTATATACCGGAGGGACCACCAATAGCCTGGTGGTCAAAAGCGGAAAAGTGGGCATCGGTACAGACAGTCCATCTCAGACGCTGGACGTCAATGGAAAAGTGAGAATGCGGACCGGTGCGGCTGCAGGCTATATCCCTGTTTCGGATGCCTTAGGAAATATGACCTGGACAGATCCCGGCAGCTTCGTCACGGCCGATAACCTCGGAAATCACACCGCAACACAAAACATAAAACTGAATGACCATTATCTCTCCGGGGATGGTGACAATGAAGGAATTTATGTGAATAGCACAGGGAAAGTTGGTATTGGGACTAACGCTCCCGGGGATTTGTTGCAGCTCAAAACCGGAGGCATTCGACTGACGAATTCAGAGATTGCCAATACGTCAGACACCTCAGGTGTGCTCATGTTTGACGAAAATTTTTACGGGCCGGGTGAAATTGGAGATGGTCATTTCAACGGCAATGGGGGCGGTCTGGGCATAAAAAATGAAGATGGTTGGGGTGCATTGATTTCCACAACTAATATGCCCTGGCTCAATATGGATTTGAATAGCCTGCATGTCGGCGGGACCTCGGATCCCGGTACTGATAATCTCGTAGTGGACGGTTATACGACAGTCGCAGGAGGCATGAATGTGGGAGGGACTACAGATCCGGGAGATAATAATTTGAACGTAGAAGGCACTGTTGCCATTGCGGGTGGGAGTCCTGCACCAGGCACTGTGCTCACGGCTGTCGATACCAATGGCAATGCGGTATGGACGGATCCGAAAACCAAATTCGTCCAGGGTTATGCCTATCACAAAACGCATGACGCAGGCGACGAATTCTGGACCGTAGTCTCCACTTCACAACTGGCAGTAACAGCAGGAGACGTGATTACAGTCCATGGAATCTCGGAAGGACACATGATTGGAGGATCAGGCGTTGACGAGTTCTTAGCCGGAATTTCTGCTGATGTGACCTGTGGGAACCCAATAGACACTTATCCACTGGAATTTTATCCACCTATTGCTGTAGCCGAACACGAAAATTCAGTGGTGATGCCCATCCTGCAGACTTTTGTCGCGCCTTGCGATGGGTATATGACCTTCAATTTCAAGGTCGCCAATTTAGGAGATGATTCGTATGAGGTATACCGGACACGTATCGTTGCGGTCAGGCAGTAATGAGTGACATAAAATGTACGTAAGCTATGCAAACCTCCATCTTCAACGACTTCAATACTAACTACCTCAAAAGTTTTGGGTATGAAAAATATCATTCTTCCAATCATTGTATCCTTTGCGTTCTGCCTACAAGCTCAGGCACAGATCAGTATCAATACGACCATGTACACCTCCGGATTCCAGTGCTATGCTGGATATTCAAAGCACATCAAAAGGAATGCTGCATACCCCGGATGACCAGTAGTCAACGCACGATGATCTCCAGTCCGGCAACGGGTCTACTCGTATTCGACATGGACACCAATGGGTTTTGGTTTTACAATGGTACCGCATGGCAGGATCTGTCCTCAGGAAGTACTCCTGATCAGATCAGTGATGCAGATAGTGACACCCGGATGATGGTAGAGTCATCGCCAGACGAGGATACCATTCGTTTTGAAGTGAAGGGTACCGAGTTCGCCAAAATGGATGGAAAAACATTCGACATCGGAGCCCCGGGTCATAGTCTGTTCATCGGTCTGGGCGCCGGTATCCATGATGATGGTGACAACGAAGGATACAATACATTTATCGGTTACCAGTCTGGCCTATCCAACACAAGTGGACTTGACAACACCTTCATCGGATACAAGACCGGCAGTGCTTCACTCACCCATGGGGAGAATACTTTTGTTGGTTCAGCTTCCGGATTTAGGAATACAACGGGATACTCCAATACATATCTCGGCACACGCACAGGACTCTTCAATACTACCGGTATCAACAACATCTTTATGGGTACCAATGCCGGATTCACCAACGATGCAGGAGATAGCAATATTTATATAGGCAATGAAAGCGGCTCATCCAATTTGACCGGATCCGATAATGTGATGCTCGGGATTTCCAGCGGTTATCATACACTGGGTTCAGGCAACGTGTTTCTCGGATACCAGGCGGGCTATGAGGAAACCGGAAGCAACAAACTCTATATAGCTAATTCCAATACAACATCACCACTGATCTATGGTGACTTCCAGACCAACCTGCTTCGGATCAATGGCTCATTGAATATCAACAATGCCTACACCCTGCCTTTGTCCGATGGCAGTGTTGGTCAGCTTTTGCGCTTAGATAGCATGGGAAATCTCTCCTGGCACACGCCAGTTGATCTCGTGGATGACGCCGATGCTGATCCTACTAATGAGCTACAGTCATTGTCTGAGGTATTGCAAGTAGCCAATAATGGAAGCGGAAATAATATCACCAACCTGGATACGATCACATCAAATGTCTTTTTCGGAGATGGTTCCGGACTTACCGGCGTCGCCGAGGATGACCTGGGTGATCACACGGCTACTTCCAACATCAATCTAAACGATCACTTCCTTTACAACAGTACGGCCAATGCAGGATTGAAAATCGATGACACGGGGGCAGGTTTACTTCAGCTCAATAATTCATCTAACACCATCGCCCTGGAACTTAAATATGAGGATACGCCAGCCCTGCGACTTTATCAGGATGGTACCGGGAATTATCCTGCTCAAACCTGGGATATCACGGGCAATGAATCCATATTCTTCGTGCGTGATGTGTCACATGCTTCCAAAAAAGCCTTCAAGATCACCCCTGGCTCATCTGACAATCGTATTGTGATCTATGGTGATAGTGTTTGCATCGGTGGAACAACACCAACTGCTACACTGGATGTCAATGGACAAATCCGGATGCGCACTGGCGCAGGTGCCGGTTACATTCCGCTCTGCGATTCCAGCGGTATCATGTCCTGGGTAGATCCCGCTACTCAAAACTATAATGATAACCTGGGCAATCATATCGTCACGGATACTTTGCATTTGAATGATCATTGGATCACCAGCGGCAGCGGAGGGTACGGGATGACCCTGGATCAGAACGGAACAGAACTCATTCATACCAGTAATGCCAACGTTCCGGGTATTATGCTGCAAACCAGTAACACGCCACGCCTCCGGATGTACCAGGATGGCTCAACGGGTTATAGCGCTCAGACCTGGGAAATACTGGCTCAGGATAGCTCATGGATGCTGAATGACGTCACTGCGGAAAATCAACCTGTCCAGGTATATACCGGAGGAACCACCAATAGTCTGGTCGTCAGAAGCGGAAACGTGTCGGTGAATACAGATAACCCTTCTCAGACACTGGATGTCAATGGACAGATGAGAATGCGGACCGGTGCTGCTGCCAACTCTATTCCTGTATCCGATGCCAATGGTGTCATGACCTGGACCGATGCCGACAGCATAGTCATCTCTGACAACCTCGGAAATCATAGCGCTACTCAAAACATAAAACTCAATGGCCACGATCTCTCCGGAGATGGTGACAACGAAGGAATTTTTGTGAACAGCATCGGGAATGTAGGCATAGGAACCAATGCTCCCGGAGATGTTTTGCAACTGAATACCGGAGGAATCCGATTTACGAATTCTGAAATAAATAATACGGCGAACGTTTCAGGCACGCTGATTTTTGACGAAAACTATTATTTGACCGGCGAAAGTGGCGGTGGTCATTTCAATGGCAATGGCGGTGGCCTTGGCATCAAGAACGAGGATGGTTGGGGAGCGCTGGTGTCTACAGCCAACATGCCCTGGCTCAATATGGATCTCAACAGTCTGCATATCGGAGGTACCTCGGATCCGGGTACGGCTAATCTCGCTATAGATGGCTGGTCGAAAATCACGGGAGGTGTACATGTGGGAGGTACTACAGATCCGGGCGATCATAATCTGATAGTGAATGGCCTGGTCACTATTGCAGGAGGAAATCCGGATCAAAACGCGGTGCTCTCCGCAAATGATGCCAATGGAAATGCGGAATGGATTGATCCTAAAACCAAATTAGTCCAGAATTACAAAAGCTACGCCCTGCATGATGCCTCCGACAATTGGTGGACTGTAGTGTCAACTCCACCACTCGCGGTCAAAGAAGGGGACCTGATTGAAGTCAACGGAATCTCCGAAGGGCAAATGATAGGCGGATCCGGAGTGGACAACTTCACTGCACAGATCACCGCGACCATAACCTGTGGGTCGGTCACCGACACAGACTACTACCAATACACTCCACCTATTGCTTTGGCAGAACATCAAAATCCCATTCCGATGAAACTCGTGGAGACTTTTGTAGCGCCTTGTGACGGGAATATGACTTTCAATTACAGAATCGCCAATGATGGTGATGATTCCTATACTATCACTGAGGCACGCATTGTCGCGATCAAGCAGTGATACGGAACTGTAGCATTAAAAATAAATATTCATTTCTCCATTTTTAAATCATACCATGATGAAATTCGGTCAAGCCTATTTGAAAAAAAACACGATCCTGACGATCATAGCGATGATGTTGACTTGCCTGCCGGCATTTGCTCAGGTGAGTATAAGCGTCAGCAATTCAAATCCTGACTCCAGTGCCATGCTGGATATTCAAAGCTCAAACAAAGGAATGCTCGTTCCGAGAATGACGACCGCCCAGCGGAACTCAATCAGCAACCCTGCCACCGGCTTGCTGGTGTTCGATACTGACACGGGTGGGTTTTGGTTTTATGCCGGAAGTACATGGCAGGATCTTTCAGGGAATACTCCGAATAAGATATCTGACGCAGATCAAAATACGCAAGTCCTGGTGGAACAATCGGCGAATGATGACAACATCAGATTTAAAATCGCAGGGAATGAGTTTGCCAGAATGGATGGTAAAACTTTCCATTTGAACGCTCCGGGCAATAGTCTTTTTATAGGGCAGAATGCGGGAATAAATGACGATGGAAACAATCGGCATAATGTTTTTATCGGATCTGAAGCCGGAAATGCAAACACCACAGGGTTATGGAATACATTTCTGGGATATCATGCAGGGCGAAGCAATCAAACGTTTAACGGGAATACATTTATCGGCTCCGAAGCCGGATTATCCAGTCTCACGGGGAGCAGTAATACATTCGTCGGAGAATCGGCCGGAAAAAATAATACTACAGGGGACTCGGGCGTCTTTATTGGAGAATCGGCTGGCGGAAGTAATACATCAGGAAGCAACAATACCTATATCGGTCTGGAGGCCGGAGGTAACAATCAAACCGGTTCCAATAACACCATTATTGGACATTGGGCCGGCGACAACAATACCGGTTCCGGCAATATTTTTCTTGGCAACCTGGCGGGTATCAATGAAACCGGAAGCAACAAACTCTATATTGAAAATTCTAATTCAGCCTCACCTTTGATCTATGGCGAATTTGATAACGATCTCCTTAGGATCAACGGGAGTTTAAATATCAATAATAATTATACTTTTCCATTGACTGCCGGGACAAATGGGCAAGTCCTTGCAACCGATGGGTCAGGAAATGTCAATTGGTCCAACCTTATATCCGATAACCTGGGCAATCATACAGCTACTATGGATCTTAATATGGCCGGCCATGGAATTACATCCGGAGGTTTGATTCAGGGAAGTGATATTGAGATTGACGGAACAACCCTGGGTGTAGATCCGGTAAACAACCGTGTAGGTATTGGATTAGCTGCGCCACAAGTACAACTGCAGGTAGAAAAATTTACCGATCCTGCGATTTTCGCTGTTGAACGATCCGGAGCCAGCGGTGCTGTTTATTCCAATCACTTTGCCTATAGATTCGATGCTTCCCATGCATATTCAGGTATTGGATTTAGTAATAACAGTACGTTTCGTATTGCTCCGATCAGTAGCATCAGTTCTACTGCTCCGGGAGAAAGCGGTTTGAATATCACTTCAGATGGCACGGTGCATGCCATGCAGAACATGGATGTCGTAGACACGCTGCATGTCACTAATAGCATGATCATGGGTGTCACCGCAACAAGTCCTGTAGGATCGATCGAATTGACCGATGATAACAATAATGGAACCACGGATGCAATGAGTTTCAATATTTGGGATGTAGAAAATGGCGGCTCAAAACAAACCCCACTAAAACTCTTTCCCAGCGGCAACATCGGAACCGGAAATCATTGGATTTCCAATGATGGAGATAACGAAGGGATTCGGGTGCGAAGTGATGGAAATGTCGGTATCGGAATAACAGGGACAAGTGGATCACAATTATATGTTCGGACCAGTGCCATCGATAATGTTGTGGCCACGTTTGAATCTACCGAAGATTCTCAAACGGGGGTTAGTGTTGTAGTTGCTAATGGAGCCAGCGACGCCCAATCTGCCTTTGTCATTTTTAAACCAAATGGCACAACCCTCTTCGATGTTGAGGGTTCCGGGAAAGTGGGAATAGGTACTACATCACCGGACTACCCGCTACATGTCATCGGCGATGCAGCAAAAACAACGGGGCCGCTTTGGACTGCTGTCTCAGATATCAGACTGAAACATGATATCCGTTCCTATGACGCAGGCCTGAAAGACGTCCTGAAGATCCGCCCGGTCCAATTTAAATACAACGAAAAGAGCGGTTTTGATACGAATGAAAATCATATCGGCGTCATTGCCCAGGAGATACAACAGATTGCCCCATACATGATCACTGATTTTGAAAAGGATAGCACCACCTATCTGGGTGTCAACCCCTCTGCCATGATCTATATGTTCGTCAATGCATTCAAAGATCTAGAAAAGGAAAATCAAGAGCTGCGTGATCAGTTGGAAGATCAGAAAAAAGCACTGGCTGATCTGCGTGATGTAGTCAATTCAATGCGGGCCGCAGCAGATGTTAGTACCGATCAGCACTTGAAATAAACAGAACCATCTAAGTATTTACCACATAAGAAAACGATCGGTGAAAATAAAATAATACCATACGGATACCAAAATACCGGGAAAGGACAAAGTATATCTTTTCGATTATGGAGGAATGGGCAAATATTTATCGAATAATTATTCAATTGTTTTATTATGGTAGGGGCGCGATTAATCGCGCCCCTACCATAATAAAATAATTGCACCCCGCCATAAACGATTAATCGCGCCCCTACCATTAATAATCAATCACGAAAATAAATTAATAAAACCGGTCCCTTTTCCAATTCATCGGATTGTTTTTGATGTACCATGATTTCACATAATACTCATATTTATTCCGGATTATCCGGTCATGAAATCGTCGATGCCATTTGAAATGGGGATTTACCTTATGTGATTCATACGATACCCTTCCTGTAAACCATCGGATAATCCGGGATAAATTTTGATGCAACATTGGATTATGAATGCCGGTGATGCCACCGCGATGCGTATTCGATGGATTTGATGGGAGATTTGATGGTGAATTTTTTGTTGGTTTTACCCATGCATCATTTGGCGGATTTATCGGCGGATTTATCGGCGGATATTTTTGATGTAGGGGTGCGATTAATCGCGCCCCTACATCAAAAATATTTTCGCCCGATATAATCACCACGTTGTGCAACAATATTCGTTTTATCAATATTAATAATACCGTGAAAATGGTTCGGCATAACAATGAATGCACCCAAATGGGCGTATGGAAATCGATACGGTATTTCGGCCCACAATGTATGTGCAATTAACCCTATGTCAGATTTATACATGATGCCCTCATGGATCTCTCCAAAGAAATGGGCCATGTTCTTTGTGCAGATTGTGACGAAATATGAACCGTTATTTCCATAATTCCACCATGGGGCACGCAATGAGGATTTCCGATACCGGTTTCGGAATTTCTTTGCCATTTTTCAACTGG
Organism: uncultured Saprospiraceae bacterium; assembly: GCA_963837505.1. GTDB lineage: Bacteria > Bacteroidota > Bacteroidia > Chitinophagales > Saprospiraceae > Opimibacter. The sequence goes on from CAWINN010000010.1 coordinate 328,610, forward strand.
TTATTAAATCAGGATTAAATATAATGCGGTTTCAAACTCAGATGCAAATATTTTTTATATAGTTTCCGCAGTTTCGGTCAATTTAATCTGTCAATATTTTCCATAAAAAAGAAAAGATCTAATCCATAGGATTCCTATTTCCTGGTTTTGCTCTGATTTATCTCAAATATCCATCATCGAATCCCACGAATGCGTACGTTTTTCGATGCCAACTGGACTTCCAATAAAAAATAACCCAACCCGACCACAAGTCCAAAGGTGGCCAGGATAAAAAGCACACCAATGAGCCAGTTTACACGTACTATAAACATAGCCTCAAGAAAAAGGGTGACGATCACCAGACAAACCAGTAATGCCGCAACAGTAAACATGGTAATCGCTCTGCTGGTAATATGTCTTCTACGCTCCAGCATCAGCAGTTCACGATGAATCTCTTCCGAATTATAAGATGCAATGAGGTCAGGCTTTTCTGTCAATGATCTGCCACGATCGATGATACGAGACAACCGGCCTGACATAACATTGAGCATGCCGGCTATACCAGTTAATAAGAACACCGGGCCCAACGCAAGCTGAATGGCATTGGACATTTCACTGACGATGTCTGATGAATTCATAATGACCCATTAATCATAATTATGGCGAAGATCGGTAAAGGGGATAGATCGGCAAATAATAAATTGGCGTGCAATGATTTTTTTTTGCACTTGCCTATTGATTTAACCTTTAAACATGCAAATCATTTGATCCTTTTTTCAAATGTTTACTCATCATTCTACCACTACTCTAGCGACATATGATCTGTCCTTCCCGTCGACGACAATAAAATATAGCCCGGATGACAAGTCATTGATCGGAATATTTAAAGGCAATGAAGTCACCAGCTGTTCTTTCAAATTTTTCTTCAACTGTCCTGAAGGAGAAAAGATTTTTACATTGACTTTTTCATCCATGAGGTTTGGCAATTTAATGAACACCTGATTTTTCGCAGGATTGGGATATGCTTCAAGTACCATACTATTTTTGTTGATGTCAGAAAGCACCGACAATGATTCATCAAATCGGGTACCCGAATTATATATTTCCTTGGTATCCGGATTGATCAGCCAGGCAATGACATAAATCTGTTTTGCTTCCCAGGTAGGATCCAATGTGTAGGAATAGGATTTGGTGGTCACTCCTGAACTCATATCCACATCTTCACCGTTGACATTTGTAAGAAATTTGCGAAATACATTGTGGTGCATAGTTTCTCCATTCGGAGCTGTGTACATGATCTCCCGTTCGACGATGACAGCAAACAATTTACCTGTAGAGATCGATCCTCCTACATGGTCCTGTAGGGTGATGTCAACATTTCTTGTACTGCCTGTTGACTCCGCTACATGAATTTCCAGCCATGTTGTTCCTCCCGTAACAGCATCCATAACTGCATTCGTAACCCCGGAAGAACTCTTGAACTGAGTGCCATTGATTACTACCGTGGGTGTACCGAATACCTGTGAATAATATGTCTTGCGTATAAGATTCTCGGGCATATTTGCTTGATAGAAAATGCAACTTGCATAAGGAACGCCTGGATAAAAACTTATTAGATGATACTTTCCTTCATAAGCTACCAACCTGCTGAACATGCCCGGATTCTGCGATCCGCATATCGGACAGGGCGTATTGGTAAACAATTCAAGGGTAGCATATTTAGGCGGCAAATTTTGTCCGTTGGCTGCATTAAATCCGAAAAGTAACGGCAGACAAATACTGAGTATTAAAAAAAATCCACGAAATCGATGCATCATTTATATTTTTATTAGAAAAAGTTAAATTCTGTTCTCCGTGCTAAGAAACGGTAAATGTGTGACAATAGTTGTAGAAAATCAAAGCCAGAAGAGCAGAAAGGCGGAAGTGTAAAGGGCTAAGAGCGGAGAGCAGAGAGCAGAGGGCGAAGAGCAGAGAGCAGAGGGCGAAGAGCAGAGAGCAGAGGGCTAAGAGCAAGGGCTAAGAGCAGAGAGCAGAGGGCTAAGAGCAGAGAGGTTAAAAATAATTTGCGTAAATCAGCGAAATTTGCGGCAAAATAATCTATGTATTTGATGTGAAAAATGTAAGCCATTCATGATTCGTGTGCAGGACGATAAATAGTATTTTCTATTGCCACTTCTCCCCTGCCATCATCACTACCATCGGGGTAAAATCTACTCCTGGGGAAGTACTTCGCTTAGAGCGTTGATAAATTTCCATATGATCGCATCTTGATTATTTCTATTTGATGCAATACATGAATCGATTACATAAATTCATGACATATTTCCTGATGGCCATGCCATTTGAAGGAAGCGAATGATTGAATGGATACTTTTACAAAGTTGAGACCGGGTCAATAAAACAATTAATATTTCAATTAAACAAATTCGGGGTCATCACTGGAATAATAAAATATTCATATGTAATTCTGAAATCATCCCTAAACCAATTCTGACTGGCTTGCATTTATATCCTCATAAAATGTAGCCACTGTGACATTAATATAGGGGATCAGCCAAAGGAATCCTATACCCAGAGTGAGGATGCAAAGTAAACCCAGAAGAAGAAATCGCATATACAGATAAAAGAGTTTCAATTTATATCCATCCATCATTTCCTTACTTCTGTCGAGAGCCTGGCGTGGCTTTAATGATCTGTCATCGGCGAGGACATAAAATGTCATCGAGTATGAAAGCGCCGCAATGATGCCGGGAACAATCAGCAGTAATGTCCACAGCAAGACTATTAATAACATAAGCAAATACGTAAGCATGGCGTTGGCGAAGTCTTTAAAGCCATCAAACAATTGTTCAAACTTTCCTTCTTTACCTCTGGCAACGGAAAGGGAAAACATCGCAGCGCCAAGGGCAAGCGGTCCTCCTAATATTAGGGTCACAATATTCAAAGATGCGGATACCCCGTTCCCAAATCCACGTGAAATACCGCCAAACCCAATGATTAAGTTATACACCAAAAAGGTCACTATAGCTATTCCCCATTGACCTTTAAGCGATTCCCTCGCCATCTTCATCAACACTACATTTTCTGTGTTTTCCATTTTCTTCAGCTTTATAATTGGATTAAAATATTCACAGTAAATTAAATATTGTACCGTCCTACAATCGGATCAACCTGGTTCTTTAAAAGGTCGCATAAATATGAAACAAATTTTTTAATCGAGCTAAACTGAATGCAAATTTTCAAAAAAAGCAGAGACGTCATTTAGTACATCTCTGCTTTTTAAAAATATATTCAAACTATCTAATCTATTAGTGATCAACTACCGATACTTTTTCGGTTATGATACCGGTCGTGGTTATGATTTGCATGATATAAATGCCTGGCGTCCATCCGGCAACATTCAATTTTTCTTGAAATTCTTTGATACCATCTGATTTGTATTCTTCCCTGAATACTATCTTACCCGAAAGATCAGACACGACTATGCCGGACACTATGCATTCTTTTGTCTGATCAAGAGTCACATTCAGAACATCACTGACAGGATTTGGCGCTATGTGGACTACAGGCGATAAATGATTCTCCTTGTTTCCCTTCACTTGTTCAGATTCCTTCACGAAAAGTGGCTCCCCTACTGCAGGATCGTATGCAAGTTTATTATCACCAACATAATTATTGGATTGATAATCGAGAATGCATATGTTGAACGTTCCCGTACTACCACCATAACCCCACACGCGGACCCAAATCATGGCATTCTGATAACCGATCAGATTGATAACCGGCATGGGCGAACCATTTCCGTTTGAATTGTCATCTTCACATGTCAGGTAGGTTAAGTTTGCGCAATCATTTCCAACATAAACTTCCATGACGCCATCAATCATGCTGACGGAAGTAGTGCGGATGGTTACTGTAGGATTATTCACATCAGGCATCACGAACCTGAACCAAACGTCTTTATAATTATAGAACGAACATTCACCGGACGGCGCCGGACTGCTTGGTGTAGCGCCAATATTTGAACCAAGTGTATTCATGCAGGTATGATTGACGGAAAGAAGAATTGCATTAGCACAATTGTCGTTTTCCGGACTTGATCCATTCGTTGTAAAGCTGATCGGATATGTCCATGGGCTATACTGCCAGTTTCCGCAATTCGCCCTGACTCTCCATTCATATTCCGTATTTGGACTGAGTCCATAGACGCTGACCGTGGTATTGACAAATGGTCCGCCAGGTAAATCATACCATGTTCCATTTGGTATTCGGGTCTGAACAGAATAATTCTGCGCACCAGGAACATTGTCCCAACTAAACGTCGCAGACGTCTGTGTAATATTTGAAGTCGTTGGCCACGTCGGCGTATTGCAAGAATAGCCTGATGTAGTGAATGTAATCGGCGATGTCCAGTTACTATATTGCCAATTACCACAATTCGCACGAACCCTCCATTCATAAGTAGTGTTAGGACTCAATCCGGTAATTGTGATCCAGTCGTTAGAGAAAGGTCCACCGGGAACATCGTACCATGTACCGTTTGGTAATCGGGTCTGCACAGTATAATTCAGTGCGCCGGGTACAGCGTCCCATGAAACCGTCGCAGAAGTCTGTGTGATATTTGAAGTTGTGGGCCACGTCGGTGTATTGCAAGAGGAGCCTGCTGTAGTGAAAGAAATCGGCGATGTCCAGTTACTATACTGCCAGTTTCCACAATTCGCACGAACCCTCCATTCATAAGTAGTGTTAGGACTCAATCCGGTAATGGTGATCCAGTCGTTTGAAAAGGTCCGCCGGGAACATCGTACCATGTACCGTTTGGTAAACGGGTCTGCACAG
>CAWINN010000011.1:0-314597 GCA_963837505.1 uncultured Saprospiraceae bacterium
TTCCGAAGACTTTCCTGATTGATCGGCAGGGAAAAATTGCTGCGGTCAATCCACGTACTACCCTGGAAGAAGAATTACTGAAGGTATTATAAAATGAAAAAGGCGGCACTGGCCGCCTTTTCTATATCCTGTGTGATCAAGAATTTTATCCTGTGTAATCTAGAATTTGACAATGGTCACGGTGATGTCATGCTTTTTCGAAAGTCGCTCAGCAAAGGCATAGCTGCCCGGAGGTGAAATCAGATCAGGCCTCCTCCCTGGCCCGGCCAAGGACACTCAATAGTTTCCATTTGCTGACCGTCTTCTCAGCATCACCATCTTTTCTTACGACTTCAATATACCATCGGCCACCTCGCCGGATACCTGAAATATCCGGTACAATCCGGTCTTCCGTTTCTTTGTTGTTTAGAGCAGTAGGAGATTCGAATCCATCAATATTGGCTTGTACCTCTGTAAATCCGTTGCGGGTTACATAGGTAGATAAAACCTTCTTAATCAATTCTTCTTCTTTGCTCATAGGCGATGCCAGCATGCTCATTTGGATGTAACCTCTTGTACAAGAGGGGATGGCAAATATAACAATTTGATTATCAGGGCAAAGTTTATCTTTTTTTTAAAGCAACAAAAAAAAGCCGCCCGAAAGCGGCTTTAAAAAGACTATTACAATCTCACCCAATGCATTATTGTCTGGCTCTCAGCCTGTTTCAACCCCTATGATGGCCCGGATTCCCTTTTTTGACCTTTGAGGTTACTTTTTTTTGAAATCTTATTCCTGAGCCCCTACTTTTTGGATTTCTAAGTATAACGCCTCCCGGTTCCGGAAGTTTTATCGCCAAATTAAGGGTCGGAAAAATCAGTGTAAACCACCCTTATCCTTCATGGTTTATCGCCAAATAGTACTTCCTGTAAAACCCTGAACAGCCAAAAACTGACCTTATTGGGGGCATTCGGCGTTATTTTTTGCGCCCCGGCGCAGTCAGTCCACAGACCATTCGCCGCATCTTCTGATCTATTCAACATCCAACAACAGAGCATTACAAACCTTGGGCAAAATTGTAGCCATAGCAAATCAAAAGGGCGGTGTGGGAAAAACCACCACTGCCATCAACCTTGGCGCCTGCCTGGCCGTCCTGGAAAAAAAGGTACTATTGGTTGATGCAGACCCCCAGGCCAATAGTACTTCAGGCCTGGGCATTGTATTGGAACCCGGTCAACCCAGCATTTACAACTGCATAATTAATGGTCAGTCAGCAAAGGAAGTCCTGCTACCTACAGCCACTCCCAACCTGAGCATCATTCCATCCCATATTGATTTAGTGGGAGCGGAATTGGAACTGGTCTCCCGCATGCGCCGCGAATATGTCTTGCAGCAGGCACTGGAAGTCGTCCGCCATGATTTTGATTATATCCTGATTGATTGCATGCCCTCATTAGGCTTATTGACGGTCAATGCACTGACCGCAGCTGATTCCGTGATCATTCCTATGCAGACTGAAATCTATGCACTGGAAGGATTGCAGAAACTGAAAAATACGATAGCCCTCGTCAAAGAAAACCTTAATCCTCATCTGATGATTGAAGGCATATTGATGACGATGTATGACAGCCGTCTTCGCCTGGCGAATATGATTTTAGAGGAGGTAAAGCAAAATATCACGGAGCCTCTCTTTCATACCATCATTCACCGGAACAGCAAGATCAGCGAGTCCCCGAGCATGAAGGCTCCCGTCATCATGTATGACGCGGCGAGTACCGGAAGTATGAATTTCATGCAACTGGCTACCGAATTTCTCCAGATGAATAATGATGCCCCGGCCCGGAAAGGTTAAAATGATTCGCTCTGAAACACGTTAATACACCATAATATCCTTACAAAAATCCAACAAAGGAAATCATCACATGGCTAAAGAAACTCCACGGATGCAACTCGGAAAAGGGATCCGGGCCCTGATCACCAATATTGAGGAGAGAGGAACCGCTCCTACAGGTGATGAATTAATAGAATTGAGTCGGGAGACCATGGAGATTCCTATTGATGCCATTGAAGTAAATCCCTTTCAGCCAAGGCAGGATTTTGAAGAATCGGCCCTCGATGATCTCGCCAATTCCATAAAAGTGCATGGAATCATTCAGCCGCTGACCCTTCGACGCCTGCATGAGGGCAAATATCAGCTGATCGCCGGCGAACGACGCTTAAAGGCTGCCCGAAGAGCCGGCCTTACAGCTGTACCTGCTTTTATCCGCATCGCAGATGATCAGGGTATGTTGGAAATGGCCATTGTGGAAAATATCCAGCGAGCGGATTTGAATGCTATGGAAGTTGCGTTTTCCCTTCAGCGATTATTAGAAGAATGCAAATTGACACATGAGGAACTATCGGTGAGGATAGGCAAGCAAAGAAGTACCGTCACCAATTTCCTTCGACTCCTGAAATTACCTCCCCGCATCCAGCAGGCTGTGCGGAATGAAGAAATCAGTATGGGACACGCGAGAGCCCTGCTTGGTTTAGAGGAGGTCAGTGCGCAATTGATGATGCTGGGTGACATCATCACTAAAGGATTAAGTGTGCGGGAAACGGAAAGGCTGGTCACACAGTACCAGGAGCGGTCCGCGGTCAAATCAAAAAAAACTGAGACGGGTAAAAAGTCCAAATCAGCCAATTCACCGGCTGAGATCAAACAAATTGAAAATCAATTGCGGTCCATGTTGGGCACGAAAGTTGAAGTCAGGTACAAAGATGGCGGGAAAGGAGAAATCCGGATTCCTTTTACTTCGGATCGGGAATTGAATGAGATCCTGGATATTTTGCAGGATTTGGACAGCGACTAATGATTCCATAAGTTTTCCCTGAATTGAATTTTCATCCCATGAATCATCAATACAAACATCTCCTCATCACCTTTCTACTGATGATGTTTGTATTTGCTTTGCAGGCTCAGGCTGTACAAGACAGCTCTTCCAACGATGCCGTAATTAAAGAAAAGAAAGGCTCCATTTTTGCCGGTAAACCTGGTAAAGCCATGGTCATGAGCCTGATCATTCCAGGCACCGGCCAGATCTATAATAAAAGTTATCTCCGTTTGCCTTTTGTATATGGTGCCGTTGGCGGTATGGGATGGGTCATGGTTAATAATATTCAGAATTACAATTGCCTAAAGGAAGCGTATATCGCCAGTATTGATGGAACACCATTTCAACCGTCTCATAATAGCAAGTTCTGTGATCAGGTAATGAATATCCACGATCCCGCCAGATTGCGAATTCTGCGCGATAATGCCAATGTTTACCGGCAAAGGTCTATTCTATTATTTGCCCTCGTATGGCTGGCCCAGGGAATTGATGCCTACGTGGATGCCCACCTGAAGGAATTCAATATCAGTGATGATCTTTCCCTTGACATCAGCGCTAAATCATTTGATGACCCGGTCGCTCCCACGCGTATGGGGCTATATGTAAGTTTCTAAACTTTCCCTGATCCGGATTATTTTTTATTATTATATTTACTACCCTTGTTTTTTCATTTTCGTATTTGTTAAAAATAATTAATCCCCGGACCATGAAAAAGTTAGGTTTTCTCCTGTTCGCACTTACGATTATTCTCCGTTGTTCAGATCCGGTTGAATTAAAAACATATTCCATTACAGGTTTTATCGGCCTCGATCAACAGGTTCAGCACATTGATCCCCTGGTGATTCGGTTGTATCAAAATGACCAGCTTATACAAACCTCGACTTCCCCTGAGTTTGAATTTAATGCCCTGAAGGAAGGTGAAAATTATACGATCGTACCTGAGTCAAGCGAGTCTGCTTATGTTGGATTATCCGCACTGGATTTGACGTTGATGGACGATTATATCAATGGCACGAACTCATTTACCCCTTTCCAGTTTATTGCCGCAGATATGAATAAGGACGGCAAGGTGGATGAGACGGATAAAGAATTATTATTCAATTGCATGATTAATCATACAGGATGTAACGGCCATCGATTCATAACTCCCGACTATACCCCTGAAGGACAGGGCCATGCGGATCAAATCACCTTTGATCATCTTATGGCCGATCAACAGGTTCAGTTTATTGGTATTCAAATCGGTGATATCAGCGGCATCACCCACTAAATATCATTTAGGTGTCCATCCCTCCTTCAGGGAAACGGTCTGATTAAAAACCAAATGACCGGGCTTTGAATCCCTGTCCATCGTAAAATATCCATGCCGTATAAACTGAAAGCCCTCCCCTTCTCTTGCTTCAGCTAATGCTGGTTCCAGTTTTACCTCTGCAAGTACAGTCATAGAATCCGGATTCACTTCATTCATAAATTCCAGTCCCTCTTCTAATGGATTGGGGACTTTGAACAATCGATCATATATGCGGATCTCTCCCTGGATGGAAGTAGATGCATTGACCCAATGCAAAGTGCCTTTTGCTTTAAGGCCGCTGGTATCTTCTCCACTTTTTGAATTCGGATAATAGGTGCAATGAATTTCAGTGATTTCACCTGTGGCTTCATCTTTGACAAAAGATTCACAGGTGATGATATAGGCACTTTTTAATCGCACAGTTGCACCCGGAGCTAAGCGAAAATATTTTTTTGGCGGATCGACCATGAAGTCTTCCCGCTCGATATAAATCTCCCGGCTAAAAGGCAGGTCCCGGTGTCCGGTATTTTCATCTTCGGGATTATTTTCCGAAGGAAGCATTTCGGTTTGCCCTTCCGGATAATTCGTGATCACAACTTTCACCGGATTAAGTACAGCCATCCGACGTAACGCCGTCCGATTCAATTCATCCCTGACACAGGATTCAAGAAATTCAATTTCGATCCAGTTGTCCCTTTTAGCTATACCCACTTTATCACAGAAAGTTCGAATAGCCGCCGCCGGATATCCTCTTCTCCGCACCCCGGAAATCGTAGGCATTCGGGCATCATCCCACCCCGTGACCAATCCTTCGTTGACCAGTTGCAATAATTTTCGTTTCGACGTGATCATGTAATTGACATTCATCCGGGCAAATTCGATCTGGCGACTGGGGAAAATGCCCAGTTTTTCAATAAACCAATCATACAACGGCCGGTGATGAATAAATTCCAATGAACACAACGAATGGGTGATCTGCTCAATGCTGTCACTCTGTCCGTGCGCGAAATCATACATCGGGTAAATGCACCATTTGTCTCCTGTCCGGTGGTGATGCTGGCGTTTGATCCGGTAAATGACCGGATCGCGCATGTGCATATTCGGAGAGGACATGTCCACTTTAACACGCAACACTCTTGATCCATCCGGAAATTCGCCATTCTTCATCCGGATAAAGAGATCCAAATTTTCCTCCATCGACCTATTCTTGAAAGGACTGTCCTTCCCCGGTTCATTAGGTGTTCCTTTTTGAGCGGCAATCTCTTCAGCTGTACTGTCGTCCACGAAAGCAAGTCCTTTCCGCACCAGGTCCAGGGCAAATTCATACAACTGATCGAAATAATCCGATGCATAATATTCCCGGTCGCCCCAGTCATACCCCAGCCAATGTATATCGCGCTTGATCGCCTCAACGTATTCTGTTTCTTCTGTCGCCGGATTGGTGTCATCAAAGCGAAGATTGGTCAGGCCACCATATTTTTTCGCAATCTCAAAATTCAGACAGATAGCTTTAGCATGACCGATGTGAAGATACCCATTGGGCTCAGGCGGAAAACGAGTATGCACGCGCCCGCCATGTTTGCCATTAGCGATATCTTCTTCAATAAATTCTTCTATAAAATTCAGCGAACGTGTTTCTTCCATAATTTGAATTGTTGTTTGCCCCTTCCCCCTGACAGGGAATATATTATTTGCCCCCTTCCCCCTGACAGGAGGGATCATGAGGGTTTTACTTATTTTTATTTCAATGAGTGAGTTTTGGTGAAAATACAAATTGAACTTACATCCTTTCCGGCATTTCAATCCCCAGCAAGTTCATGGTTTGTTTCAGGATCTCAGCGATAATCCGGATCAAATCTAGCCGGAAACTCCTTGCCTCGTCAGACTCTGCCTGTAAGACTTTGACTTCATGGTAATACCGGTGATATTCCTTTGCTAAGGCATAGGTATAATTGGCAACAAGCGCAGGACTGTATTCACGGGCAGCATTTTCAATAATGGATCTGCATTGCAAAAGCATGTTGAGCAGCATCTTCTCATCTCCATTTGGAACGTATTGACCATATTGTCCGGCGTCATGTTCAGCTTTACGCAGAATAGATTGAACGCGGACATACGCATTCTGAATATAAGGACCGGTCTGGCCCTGCAGATCCACTGATGCTTTAGGATCGAATGTCATTCGCTTTCGGGGATCCACTTTAATGATGAAAAATTTCAGGGCGGCCATGGCAATTTTCCTAATGGTTTCCTGGTCTGTTCCTTCCCGGTCCACGGCAGCTTCCGTAGCTTCTTTGATCACATCATCGATCAGGTCGTCAGCATCGACCACGGTCCCTTCCCTGGATTTCATTTTCCCTGTAGGGAGATCCACCATGCCATAAGACAAATGATGAAGGCCTGGCGCGTAGGGCGCACCCAGTTTAGCCATGATAGCGAATAAAGCCTGGAAATGATAATTCTGTTCATCGGCCACGACATAGACCATGCGCCGTGCACCAAATTCATCATAGCGCATCTGTGCTGTGCCGAGATCCTGGGTCATATACACCGAGGTGCCATCACTCCGAAGTAAAAGTTTGTGATCTAACCCTGCATCCATCAGGTCGACCCAAACGGAGCCATCCTCTTTTTGATAAAAAACACCTTTCTTCAGGCCATCCTCAATCAGGTCTTTTCCTAAAAGGTAAGTTTCGCTTTCATAGTACAGCTTATCAAACTCGACCCCAAGTCGTGCATACGTTTCATTGAATCCGGCATATACCCAACCGTTCATTTTTTTCCAGAGGGCTTTGGTTTCCGAATCGTTGGCTTCCCACTTTAACAACATATCCCGGGCTTCGCGACCCATACTGCTGGCCGTATTGAAATAGTGATTCTTATAATTTTTGAAAAATTCTTCCTCGCCAATGGACGTCTCTTTTCGTTGAGAAAAAATTATTCCCGCTGTTTCCGTTTGTTGCCAGGCTTTGTATTCCTTTTGGAACTCCGCTTCAAAGCGAACATACCAGTCGCCGACAAAATGATCGCTCTTGATATGCTCGGATTCCGGTGTTTTTCCTTCACCGAATTTTTGCCAGGCCACCATGCTTTTGCAAATGGCGATACCGCGGTCATTGACGATTTGAACGCGCTTCACATCAAAACCGCAGGCTGAAAATATTTTAGCCGTTGACCATCCCAGCAAAATATTCCGGATGTGTCCGAGGTGAAGAGGTTTATTGGTATTAGGAGAGGAAAATTCAACGAGTATTCGCTCCGGGGTTTGATCAGGTTTCCAGAAATCAGGATTGGATTTCATATCCTTCAGGGCGGAAAACCAGAAATCTGATTTCAGGGAGATATTGAGAAAGCCCTGGATGATTTCTACGCCATCAATCCAGGCATTATTTTTCTTCAACCGGTCACCCAGCGCCTGGGCGATTTGGGGCGGTGAAAGTTTGAGCAGTTTAGCCAATGGGAAAGTGACCAGCGTGTAATCACCCTGGTGTTCTTTTTTAGTCGGGTTGACCAATATATCTCCGGGGGCAATATCCACCTGGTATAGCTCGTGAATGGCCTTCCCGGCCGCTGATTCGATTTGATTGATAATATCCTGCATAGAAGGGCGGCAAAGTTACGATCCCTGGCCAAAAAAGCTAAAGACACTTTGCCCATAGTTCCTGGCTTCCATAAATCCTGGAATGAAGGAAAAGTTTAAAGTAGAAATATGCTCCAGGACGAAAAACCCATTTTCAGTCAAAACACCGGATTGAAGGATAAATCCGGGGAACTCAGCAATTCCATTCATCTCATACGGCGGGTCAGCGAAGAGGTAATCCCATTTCCGTACAGCCGATTGAATATATTTGAAGACATCGCTATTGACCACTTTGATCGGTAGTTCCCATTCCTTCACCAGGCCTTGCATAAATTTTGTGCTTTCGCGATACCGATCGACAAAGGTGACATCGAGACAACCTCTCGAGGCTAATTCAAGGCTATGCACACCTGTTCCTCCAAACAGATCCAGTGCCGTTGTCGTCTCGTAATCAATTCTATTATCCAGGATATTGAACAGTGCCTCGCGAGCAAAATCAGTCGTAGGCCGGACAGGCCAGTTTTTTGAAGGCACATTGAGTTTACGCCCTTTCCATTTTCCTCCTATGATACGCATGGCTTGTAGCTGGCCAGGAGTTCGGCAAGGGAAGGAAAAGAGAGATGTTCATCAAACCGGATAAATTCATCCCGGGGTTCTTGGAAGGAAGAAAATTCATCGCGAATGGTAATCCAATACAATTGCTCAGATTTTAATAATCTTTTGCAGGCAATAGTATAATACTGCACATCGCCCTGGTCGCGGATCGTAAAATGTTTGGAAAACATCAACTTGTCGTTTCGATTGGCCAACACAAACAATACGTTGCCGATCAGGGTGCCATACATACCTGCAGGTACTGATGAGCTATCCCCGATCGTATCCAGTATAGCTTTCCACAAAAGAGAAACGATGTGAATGCTGCCTATGGAGCGATAATATTCCTGCAATACATACAGTGTTTCCTTTGGCAGGCTGTAACAGATCAGGCTGTTTTCAGATGCTTCATCGATAGAAAGACTGTCTCCGATGCGTACCCGCAGATGGCGTGAGGCCACTTCAGCGAGTTTTCCATTTTCTCTCAAATAGGCAGGCATTTGTAAGTTGGGCCGATCCATCAGGACCAGATACACGCATGGAAAATGATCGATGAGGTCCGGGTTTTCGGTGAGCGCGAGATCCAATGCCCGGGACACCTGATCACTGACAAAAGCACCGGTGATAGGAAAAGAGGTTTTCCAGTCATTCAGTCTCTTGTGTGGTAAGGCCATGAGATGAACCTTAACCTTATCCTGTGACAAGGAGATGATCAGTTCAGGTTGTGAGGTGGTTCCCGGCAAGTTTATTCAGTAGTTAAAGCCAGTTTACTTCAAAAAACGAGCCAGCAATGATAATAGATTTTCCCCTGAACCTGATTGAACCGGCTAATCCAGGGTTTCCAATCCCATTAATCCTATTTTTGCGGTATGGAGGCACAAAAGCCTTGTATACTGGCCATTGAGTCCTCATGTGATGACACATCAGCCGCAGTCATCCACGATGGTGTCATCCTGAGCAATGTCATTGCCAGCCAGGCGATTCATGCGAAATATGGCGGAATTGTGCCCGAAGTGGCTTCCAGGCTTCATCAGGAGAATATCGCCATCGTCGTGGATGAAGCGATGAAGCGATCCAATATTTCCCTTAACGATTTAGATGCGATCGCCTGTACAGCAGGCCCCGGATTGATGGGGTCACTCACCGTGGGTTTGAGTTTTGCTAAAGGCATGGCACTGAGTCTGGGTATTCCTTTCATTGCCATCAATCACATGAGAGCGCATGTGCTTTCACATTTTATTGATGAACCGAAACCCACCTTTCCATTTTTATGTCTGACCGTATCAGGTGGCCACACGCAAATCGTGTTGGTCAAAAATTTTGACGAGATGGAAGTTGTCGGGCACACACTCGATGACGCAGCCGGCGAAGCCTTTGATAAGTCAGGAAAAATTTTGGGACTGCCCTATCCTGCCGGACCGCTTATTGATAAATTAGCACAGGAGGGAATTCCAACTATACCTTTTCCAATCCCGCAAATTGAAAACCTTGATTTCAGTTTCAGTGGGTTGAAAACGGCGATTCTCTATTACATCCGCGATCATCAAAAAGAAGACCCTGATTATATAAAAAATAATCTGGGTGATATCTGTGCCAGCATTCAGCACACCATTGTTGAAATTCTGACACGAAAGATTTCCTATGCTGCTGATATGTATGACATTCGTGAGATCGGCATCGCAGGAGGAGTAGCTGCTAATTCAGGACTTCGAAAACGATTGCTCGAACTGAGTGAGAAAAAAGATTGGAATGTTTATTTCCCTGCGATGCCATACTGTACGGATAATGCAGGTATGATTGCTATGGCGGCGCATTATCAGTTCCTGGCGGGAAATTTTTCGGGGTTGGATACGGCTCCTTATGTTCGGGGTATACCCCCTACCCCTTGATTAGGGGGAATTGAAAAGGGAAGGCTTCTGTCCCCCTTTCAGGGGGCAGGGGGAAAAAAAAGAGGCGAAGCATTTCTGCTTCGCCCTTCTTACTTTCCTTAACCTCAGCCTTCGCCTCAGTCTAATTCTTATTATCCATCTCCTCAAACTCGACGTCCGTCACATCTCCTTCAGTGCCCTTGCCATTGTCAGAGGCTTCCGTGTGCCCGGTTTGGCCGGCTTGTTGACCTGCGTCTTGCTGAGCCTGGTAAATCTCCTGGCTGGCGGCTTGCCATGCGGCATTGAGGGCTTCCAGCGCCGGATCAATCCGGCTGACATCCCTGGATTCGTGAGCACTCTTCAATTGAATAAGGGCGGATTCAATGGCTGATTTCTTGTCCGCAGGAATTTTTTCGCCGTAATCTTTCAATTGCTTTTCGGTCTGGAAGATGAGCGCATCTGCATTATTGATTTTCTCCGCTTTCTCCCTTTCAATGCGATCAGCATCTGCATTGGCTTCGGCTTCGGCTTTCATGCGGGCAATCTCTTCTTTCGACAGACCGGTACTGGCTTCGATGCGAATCGATTGTTGTTTTCCTGTGCCTTTGTCCTGGGCCGATACATTGAGGATTCCGTTTGCATCAATATCAAAGGATACTTCGACCTGTGGCATTCCGCGCGGTGCAGGTGGGATACCATCCAGGATAAATCTTCCTACTGGTCGGTTGTCCCGGGCCATCTTACGCTCCCCCTGCAGAATATGAATCTCCACAGAAGGCTGATTGTCCGAAGCTGTAGAATATACTTTCGATTTCTTGGTTGGGATCGTACTGTTAGCTTCAATCACCACATCATAAATTCCACCCATCGTTTCGATTCCCATAGATAGCGGCGTCACATCAAGTAAGAGTACATCCTGTACATCACCACTTAACACACCACCCTGAATCGCTGCACCAATAGCCACCACTTCATCCGGGTTGACTCCTTTGCTTGGTTTTTTTCCGAAGAACTCTTCAACGGCAGATTGGATTTTCGGAATACGGGTAGACCCTCCTACCAGAATGATCTCATCGATTTTCGATTTATCAATTCCAGCATCTTTGATGGCCTGTTCGCAAGGACGTAACGTGCGAGCTACAAGATCTGCGGAAAGTTGCTCAAATTTTGCTCTGGTCAACTTGGTATCCAGGTGCTTGGGCACGCCATCTACAGCAGTGACATAAGGAAGGGTAATGGTTGTTTCCATTCCACTTGACAATTCGATCTTAGCGCGTTCTGCTGCTTCTTTGAGACGTTGCAGTGCCATTGGATCTTTTCTAAGATCAATAGCTTCCTGTTTTTTGAATTCATCTGCTAACCAATCAATCAATACCTGGTCGAAATCATCACCTCCTAAGTGAGTGTCTCCGTTCGTGGACTTCACTTCGAATACACCGTCCCCTAATTCGAGGATGGAAATATCAAACGTACCCCCACCAAGGTCATAGACGGCAATGGTCATGTCCTTGTGTTTTTTATCCAGGCCGTAGGCTAATGCAGCTGCCGTCGGTTCGTTGATGATACGACGTACTGTAAGTCCGGCGATTTCACCGGCTTCTTTGGTGGCCTGGCGCTGACTATCATTAAAATAGGCAGGAACAGTGATGACTGCTTCTGTTACAGATTGACCAAGGTAATCTTCAGCTACCTTTTTCATCTTTTGCAGGATGATAGCAGAGATTTCCTGTGGAGTGTATTGACGACCATCAATTTCTACTTTGACGGTGTCATTTGGACCAGCTTTTACATCATAGGTCACGCGACTGGCTTCCTTTCCTACTTCGCTGAAACGGTGACCCATAAATCGCTTGATGGAATACACTGTACGGCGGGCATTGGTGATAGCCTGACGTTTAGCCGGATCACCCACCTTACGCTCTCCATTATCCAGGAAAGCGACAATGGATGGCGTAGTCCTTCTACCTTCATCGTTGGCTATGACAGCAGGTTCTGAACCTTCAATAACGGCTACACATGAGTTTGTGGTCCCGAGGTCGATTCCAATTATTTTACCCATATAGATCTTAATTTTTGCTTTGACAATTTGATTACATTCTACTGTAATCAATGGTTGTGCCATGCCGGATATAGGGCACGATATCTGCCAAAACCTGAACCTGTTATGAGCATATGACAGGCTTCTAAATGAAAACCTGCCAAATCGTCATAAATGTATTGTTATTGGAAATTGAGGTGCCCGGTGATACTTCCGTGATTTAGAGAATCCAGTGTGGCATTGGTCAGGCCAAAACCAGTGTAATTAGAGAGATTACGGGAAGTGAAAATACCAATGCCTTCAGAAAGGTTGGTGTAAGAAGGAATATCCTGTGTAGCAGTAATTCCACTATTTGCCTGCATGATCTTTATGAACTCACCGAGTTCCTGCCCGGCACACCAGACAACAATATCAAGGCTATCAAAACGCCTGGTGGCATTGATATCTTCTTCGATATGGGCGGCAACAGCATTATAGAATTCAACCCCATCTACCTTGTATATATCTTCAGTCAGGTTGCGGGCTACCACCCAGTCAAAAGATTTTGGCTGAAAAATATTGTTAGTCCCTGGTGTTTTCTCATTGTAATGAAAGATGGCATGGAGATCAAAGATGCCGGCATCCGTAATTGGATTCCAATCGAAAGTAAACAATGAATTCTGTTTAAAAGAACACAGTGAGCCTGGGGAAGGAACACGCAGCACCGGCTTGGGCAAAATAATGGTTTCAGCTGTCACCTTATCCGTGTGATCGTTGCGCGTCAGGATAAACTGATATTTTTCACCTATAGCGAGACTGATTTCATTTCCCCTGATTTTATAAAGATAATTAGGGCTGGAAGCGAAAATCCCCATACTATCCGGATTGCTGGTTTGAAAAGTATCTCTTGGATAGCCTTCTGATGCTCCATCTACTCTTTGGAGTGTATAGACCTGGCCGGAAGAGATCCGCTTCAATTGAACTACTGCATTATCGTAATAGAGTGAATCCGGTATTTGAGCAATCGATAAAGCTGAGGTAGTGGGATCGAGAAAGGCCTTCTCCACCCGGATATAAAGCGCTGTATCGCTTTTAGAAATGATGCCCCAAACCACCGGGATGTCTTTCCACTTGTCAGTTACTACGAGTTCGTTGTCGCAGGCCGAAAACAGGATGGCCAGGGAAAAGAGTCCTAAAATCAACTTCATGTCGCGAAAATATGTCTTTATATGGTCTTCGGAGGACAAAATCCAATAATTGCCTTCAAATGACGTACTGGCGGTTTTATCCGTATGCGTTTATCTTTGCGGCCGACAAAGTCTATCGAATTACCTCCAGCCAACCTTGCTATGTCTATACACAGTAAAGCTAAACGTATCACTACCCATATCCTGCAGGAAATGAAGGAAGGCGGTGAGAAAATCGCCATGCTCACCGGGTACGATTTCTCGATGGCCAGGATCCTCGATGATGCGGGAATAGATATCATCCTCGTTGGCGACAGTGCCTCCAATGTGATGGCCGGTCATGAGACCACGCTGCCGATCACCCTGGACCAAATGATCTATCACGCATCTTCTGTCGTCCGGGCTGTTTCCCGCGCGTTGGTGGTGGTCGATTTGCCATTCGGTTCATATCAGGGGAATAGCAAACTGGCATTAGAATCCTCCGTCCGCATTATGAAAGAATCCGGAGCCCATGCTGTCAAGTTGGAAGGTGGGGTAGAAATCGGTGAGTCGATTACCAGGATACTTTCTGCAGGGGTGCCGGTGATGGGGCATCTTGGATTGACACCACAATCGATATACAAATTTGGCACTTATGTGGTGAGGGCAAAAGAAGAAGAAGAAGCCAATAAGCTTAAACGTGATTCTTTGTTGTTACAAGACCTCGGTTGTTTTTCGCTCGTACTGGAAAAGATTCCTGCTGCATTAGCTACTGAGGTTAGCCAATCTCTTTCCATTCCTACCATTGGGATCGGGGCCGGAGGTGGTACGGATGGACAAGTGTTGGTCGTGCATGACATGCTGGGACTCAACCATGAATTTCATCCCCGGTTTTTGAGGCGTTATCTGCATCTCTATGAGGAAATTCAAGGCGCTGTCGGTCGTTATATCCAGGATGTACGATCTGGAGATTTTCCGAATGAAAATGAACAGTATTGATTGATTCTTTCAAGGACGTCCATAAATTTCATTCCAGTTGAAACGTATTTTCATTCTCATTGGACTTCTTGTTGTCCTGGCCGCAGGAACTTTAGGATATACCTATTATCTGAAAGCCTTTGCTCCAAACACGCCGGATCCGCTGACAAATAACATTCTTCTCGTTCCTACCGGTGCAAGTATTGAAAGTATTCTCGATAGCCTGAACCTTCATGGGCAAATTATCCATGAGAAAAATTTCCGCTGGACAGCTGCCATGATGCATTATGATTCGTCCTCCATCCGTCCCGGACGGTACAAGATTCCATCCGGAGCAAGCAACCGAATGCTGATCTCCTTTTTGCGAATTGGCAACCAGGAACCCATTAAGGTGACCATTCAAAATGTACGAACCATTGAACAATTATGTGGACGTGTGGAGCCCAAATTTGAGTTCGACTCCATTGATTTATTGCAATTTATAGAACAAAGCTTTGACACGCTTGCCGGCACGGTAAAAGAGACGCGACTGACCCGCTTTATTCCAAATACCTATGAATTTTACTGGACAGCCAGTCCCGCGGATTTCTGCAAACGCATGCTGAAAGAATATGATCGATTCTGGACGGAAGAACGAAGAGCCAAAGCAGATTCCATCGGATTGACCAGGGAAGAGGTATATACCCTTGCATCGATCATTGAAAAAGAAACTAACTACAATGCCGAAAAACCACGTATGGCCGGGGTGTATCTCAATCGTTTGCGCAAAGGAATTCCACTACAAGCCGATCCAACGATTGTATTTGCTTTAGGTGATTTCGAATTGAGAAGAGTGTTATTCGGCCATCTTGAAATTGAATCTCCCTATAATACGTACAAAAATCTGGGCTTACCCCCAGGGCCTATATTTATGCCTGGTATTCCATCGATTGATGCAGTACTGAATCGTGAATCTCATGATTATCTCTATTTCTGCGCGAGGCCTGTTGAAGATGGACCCGGTCATGCGTATGCCATCACGTTGCAGGCGCATAATGAAAATGCAAGACGTTATCAGGCTTGGCTGGATAAGCAAGGAATAAGGTAGTGTGAGAGAATGAGGTAATGTGGTAATGTGAGAATGTGGTAATGTGGTAATGTGAGAATGTGAGAATGTGAGTAATGTGAGTATGTGAGTATGTGAGTATGTGAGAATGTGGTAATGTGAGAATGTGAGTAATGTGAGAATGTGGAATGTGAGAATGTGGTAATGTGAGAATGTGGTAATGTGAGAATGTGGTAATGTGAGTATGTGAGAATGTGAGAATGTGAGAATGAGAGAATGTGGTAATGTGGTAATGTGGTAATGTGAGAATGTGGTAATGTGAGGGTGAGAGAATGAGAGGACAACGGGGTGAGGGCATGAGAGCATGAAAATGCAACCAGGAAGATCCGGTGACTTCAGCCGCATAGCGGCACCATGTTCTTAGCACAAGAAAGCCAGACCATCTCTCCATAAAGCTGCAGCGCAGCGCAATCACAGCGGCACCGATTTTTGTCAATTGGCATTTCCTTAACAGGTTTGTTGTGTTTATATCAGGTCGTTAAGGCAAGGAAGTGCTACATTCGTTTAGTAAGTGAACATTTGAATGGACGATCATACTCATAAATAGCGAAAAAGATGCAACGATTTCATAGACTTTTCACTGGTATATTCATCACTATGTATCTCATGCTGGGATGGAATAACGGCCAAAGCCAGAATTTACCTCTCAAATATGCCACCCTGGAGTTGTTTACCAATACTCCGTGCCCGATTTGCGGATCACAGAATCCCGGCTTTTTCAGTCGTTTGAATGCCTATGAAGGGAAATATCATCTCATCAGCTTTTATCCGGGGACACCTTATTCCAGTTGCATTTTCTATCAGGCCAATGTGGCGGAGAATCTCGCACGAAAAAATTACTATCAAATCGTAGGTACACCTACTGTAGCTATCAATGGGACGCAATTCAAAAATTCCGGACAAGTCACGAATACTGTTCTCGACGCAGTGACCGGAGGCGAATCCTGGCTAGAAGTTCATGTAGATGAAACCACGGGAAACACCCGAACAGTGAACATCAACCTCAAGGATCACGTAGGCGGCTCGATCTCCACCGGTCGATTGTTTGCCGTCATCGTGGAGAAAGAGATTATGTACACGGCACCCAATGGTGAAACGATTCATCGAAATGTCTTTCGCAAATTTCTGACCGATGTGAGTGGAGAGGATGTGGACATGAGTTCGGGATCAGCGAGCAAAACTTATACATATACACTTGATCCTGGCTGGCAGGCTGACCAGGTCTATATCATCGCCTGGCTGATCAATCCGGCCACCAAAGAAATTTATAATTCCGGCACCCGGTTTGATCCCGACATGACTTCGGCTACAAGTGATGTGACACAAAATAAATCGCTGCTTATCTATCCTAACCCCGCTTCTTCGGAGATTACGATCACCTTGCCAGAAGGGTTACATGAAACTCCGGTCCGGATTTTTGATGCCAATGGCCAGGTGGTCTACGATGAGATGACTTCCGGAAATAAACAATTCCGGATCAATACCGGCGCATTGTCGGCAGGGAGTTATCATGTGGAGATCGGGTTGGCACAAAACAGGATGAGGGGTAACTTTGAGGTAATAAAATGATCTTGCCTTCCTCTTTTAGTTCCACTCAACCGAATACCGCTTTCAGGAAGGTTCACCCGGCAGCATAAGGGAGTACCGGGGTATCCCACTTTTAAGAAGGATCGCATTTCAATTGGAGGGAATACACCCTGATTTCATTGTACAAGCCAATTGGATTTTTGTCTACGGGAATGGTTTCCTATTCAAGTTAAAGTATCTGTTTTCGAATGAATGGTGATCGTAAGGTTTATACATACGCAGAGGTCTAATTATATTCTTGTTCCTAATTAGTGCCGGACCATGCATAGCACCTATAGAAGGAAATTTTTCAGCCGACCAATTTCCGGTGTTGCCTGATTAGGTGATACCTTGGGACTCCTTCATTGAGGCTATTAAAATGGAAGATCCCTTTTCAAGTAAAAAAGATTTTAGTACCGTCAGCCCCTCCGCCAGGTGGTTGATCCTGATGAAAGGGTACACGGATATTCCCTTTGCGCGCCAGGCGGCTGAATGGATCGCTTCCCCCAAAGTTTTCCAACCCGACTACAGCCATAAAGATTTTTCTTTTTGGGCACGGACCCTTCATTTTGAGCAACGGTATTGGAGTATCGATCAATTGCTGGAAGGTCTTCCGGCTAAACAATTTCTGGAATTGTCCTCCGGTTATTCGTTGCGTGGGCTGGAAATGATTCGGCGGTCTGATGTACATTATATCGATACGGATCTGCCGGGTGTTATCGACGGCAAAAAGGCTCTGGTGGCGAATATCCTAAACCAAATTTCACCCCTGGGCCATTTGGAACTACTCCCGTTAAATGTGCTTGACCGGTCACAATTTGATTTGGTCGTGAACCGCTTCGACAAGGGCGAACTGATCATTATGAATGAGGGCTTGCTGATGTACCTGAACCTGGAAGAAAAAGAGCAATTGTGTCAAACCGTTTATGACGTGCTGAAAACCCGGGGTGGATATTGGATCGTAGCTGATATTTATTTAAGGTATAAACTGAAAAAATTAAGATTGAACATAAGCCCCAAAATGAAATCCTTTTTTGAGCAACATCAGGTTGAAGAAAATAAATTCGAAAGTTTTGCCGAGGCTGAACAATTTTTCAATCGTATGGGCTTTAGGGTAGATAAAGCCGCCAACATTCATCCCCGAAATTTGACCTCCTGGAAATACCTGTGGAAAAAAATGACCCCCGGACGTTTATTCCGCGGGATGCTTACCCGCAGAATACAGGCTACATGGCGTCTGCGTATTGCGCCAGACAATTGACCGGTTCGGCTGATGTCGGCCGGTGATTTAAAGCCACATCATGCAGCCATGATCCGGCTGACAATTTTCTTATATCAATCCCCGGTCAGCACGAAGCTAAACCATGGATTTTACTCCGTTTATCAGTTTATCGGCAGCACATTAAATTCCACTCTCCGGTTCAGCGTCCTTCCGGAATATGTACCATTATCAGCTATCGGGCGGGTCTGACCAAATCCCTTGTACGACATCCGTGATGTGGGTACCCCTTTGGAGGCGAGGTAATCGTAGCAGGATTTGGCTCTCGCTTCAGAAAGTTTCTGATTGACATCTGCTGAACCGGTATTATCCGTATGGCCTTCTATGCTGATTTTGTAATCCGGATATTTCTTCATGATATTGGCAATCTGGTTGAGGACATTATCGCTTTCCGGTTTGAGCGTTGCTTTTCCTAATTCAAACTGCACTGCTTTCATGGCAAAAGTGAGTACTTCCCGTTCAGCTTTCTCCAGCACCGGACAACCGTGATTGGAAATAGGGCCATAGGTATTCGGACATTTATCTTCGTTATCCGGAATACCATCTTTATCTGAATCCGGACAGCCCATAAAGGCAATCAATCCGGGAATCGTCGGACACTTGTCTATAGCATCTTCAACACCATCTCCATCGGTGTCCGGGCATCCGAAAAACCTGGCTTCCCCCGGCACGTCCGGACATTTATCTACATCATCCATGACACCATCTCCATCCGTGTCTTTTTCCGTAGGGCATCCTTTATTGGCAGCCGGACCGGGCACAGTCGGGCAATCATCCAATTGATCAGGAACGCCATCCCCATCAGCATCCGGGCATCCGTGTAATTCAATCAATCCCGCAATATCCGGGCAGTCATCCTTACTATCCTGTACGCCGTCACCATCCCGGTCAGGGCATCCGGCAAAGGCCATCACGCCGGGTACCGTAGGACAGGCATCGAATTCATCAGCAATACCATCCCCGTCCATATCCGACATCTGCACAATTGTATCTGGAGCTGATTTCTTCGCAAAGAAATATTTGAAGCCTATGCCGTAATGGAAATTATTGTTGTTTTCAAGACTGCTATAGCGAAATTCGCCCTGGATATTGAAGTACGCATTTGGTGTGAGTTTAATATCGAGACCAATTCCCGCAGGCGCCTGGAAATTAAATCCTTCAATGTCCTGTTGCACTGCTCCGCCTCCAACCAGGATATACGGTTTGAACCTGTCCGGGTGAGAAAGAAAAAACCAGTGCAATTGGGCATCAATACCATAAATGTTTTCATTGACGGCGTCATTGGTCTTCCTGCCGAGCCCAATTTTGACCGGCACATTGATCATGAAGTGATCTGACAGCGGGAAATGAACTCCGGCCTCAAAACCATTGGTATAATCCTGGAAGGCCCCGAAATCACCGCCTTGCAAGGTCTGATAATCAAGGAAAAGCCTTTTGAAGCTCACTCCCATTTCATTTTGGGCTTTAAGCGTTGAGCCAAAAGCGAACAATAGGGTGACTACCAGAAGCTTGCAATACATAGGCATTTTCATAACCGAAAATTTAAAATATCCCATAAAGATATAATGATTTTTTAACATATATATCATCTTCAAAGAAAGAGGCCATCAGGCTAAAGAGGCCCCAAGGGTGGGATGGGATAGGAAAGATACTAAAACCCGAGCCGTTAAATGGCTTCGAAAAACCCGGTGCTCCTGTTTTTCCGGACTTTATCCCAATAAAAGCATCGACCATTCATGGCAATATAAACCCCGGGTTCGAGGGACTGGACAAAAGCCAACGCACTTCCGAGGTTGAAGAATCCATCTGAAGACGTGCCAAAGGCATATGGGACCATGGCCCCGGTCAGGACAATGGTCTTATTGATTTGGGCTGCGGCCAGGGCTTTTGCCGTTTCCACCATTTTATCCGTACCATGGGTGATGATGATTTTATCATCCTGGCAGCGAACGCAATTGTACACGATGATCCCCCTGTCTTCTTCCGTCATCTGCATGCTGTCCAGCATCATGAGTGTCTTGACATCGATATCCAATGAACACCGGCCGCGCTCAAACATCTCCTTAAGATGAGTGTCTTCAAAGTAGAGTTCACCTGTGATAAAATTGTATTCCTTATCAAAGGTGCCGCCTGTTACAAATACCTGGATCATGGGCTCAAAGGTAGAAGAAACCTAAAACAAAGAAGGGCCTGACGGCCCTCCATTGATTTTCTCATTACGAATGAAAAGGCATTTCCTGCCTTTACTCTATTAAATTTTAAACAGCATCGGATCAACCGGCGCATTCACTTTAATGGAAGTGGCTTTCATGACCATGGGCATCGGCATCTCGCCGGAAATAGTAATGGTATAAGGTACCGTAATGCCATCCACGGTTTTATAATCACCGAATTCAGAGGTGATGGTCATGGATTGCCCATCCGAAGTCTGCACCTGAACTTCTTTCACTTTCAGGAAAGATTCTTTGTCATAGAATTCTGTGCTTTTGGCACCGGAAGGTTTGGTCACTATTAATTTGTAGCAGGATTTTCCATTGATATCTTCCACCCCTTTTACTTCAAGGCTATATCCTTCGGAATTGTACATTCTTTCCGGAAAGAGATAGGCCTGTTCCTTTACACTGGCCAGTTCGTCACCCTCCATGGCCATACTTTGACCCATTTGTTCCTGCATACCTTTCTCCCCGTCATATACCTGTTTCATGATGTTCATTCCGGGAGCTGTCATGGACATGAAAAATTTTCCATCGCTTTGTACCATGCGCGTGGTCAGCTCCGTCCCCTGCATTTCCATGGAATAGGTTTGATCCAGTGAATTGACGGCATCCAATTTATCGCGTCCTCCGATGGCATTTAAGTACGCATCGACCAATTGCTTAGCATCCACATCAGGCACCATTCCGGTGTCATCTTTTTTGGGATTGGCATAGATGTCATATAATTGGATCTTACCGTCGTCCTTGTCAAAGGGCGTAAGCTTAGCCATAACCTCATCTTTGTTACCCACGACAACAATACGCGCTTTATCCGGCGTAATATATTTTTTGGCCACACGGGAGACATCATCAACCGTTACCGCAGCGAGTTTTTGCAAGTACGTGTCGTAATAATCATCCGGCAAATTGTACATCATCTTATTTAATGCAAAAGTGGCCACTGTCTGAGGGACCTCCAGGGAGCGCGCAAAGGCACCGGCGATGAAACTCTTAGCCAGTTCCACTTCCGTATCTGCGACCGGTTCATTTCTCAATCGATTGAGTTCCACTAAAAACTGAGTGATAGCACTGTCGGTCACCGCATTTCGTACACTCGCGTTGGCTGAAAAAGTACCAGCGAGTTTATCGGCGTTCAAATTGGAATAGGCCCCATAGGTATAGGCTTTGTCTTCTCTCAAATTCTTAAACAGGCGGCCTGAAAAGCCGCTACCTAAAATGGTATTCATCACACGTGCCGGTATGACATCGGCGCTGCCGGGTTTCATATCGACCGCGTAGGTAATATTGATAACGGATTGTACGGCTCCTGATTTATCAACGAAATCAACCTGGGTCTTATCCACAGGCTTAGGTGAAGCATAACTTTGCGGAGTTGTTTTTCCGGCGGACCAGCTTCCGAAATATTTTTCAGCTTTTGCTTTCGCTACATCCGGGGTGATATCTCCAACGATAACCAGGTAGGCAGTACCGGGCTTAAAGTTGGCATGATAATAATCGACACAATCTTTCAGATTGATGTTGGATACGGTGATCTCGTTGGTGATCTCACCATAGGGATGATTGGTTCCGAAGGTCAACGCATTGGACACGTTATGTGAAATGGAATTCGGGTCATCCTTTTGCGTTTGCAATCCGGACAAGGTCTGGGTCTTGATCTTATCAAATTCGTTTTGCGGAAAAGAAGGTTTGAGGATGACATCGGCAAACAGACCGAGGATCTTGTCCGTATGCTTCGTCAGTGATGACGCGAATCCTCCAGTTCCATTAGTGGACAAATTGGCCCCGATATAATCTACGGCCTCATCTATTTCTGCTTTCGTCTTTGTAGTGGTCCCTGTGGCCAATAAGCTACCGGCAATGTCGGACAGCCCGGCTTTTTCTTTCTCCAATACCGGATCCCGGTCGATCGTCAGCTGGTAGGAGATTTCAGGTAATTTGTGATTTTCAACAACCACTACTTTTAATCCATTGGCCAGGGTGAAGGTGCTGGATTTACCGATCTCAATAGCTCTGGCAGGTCCGGCTTTGGGAGCGGTAGCTCTGAAATCACCAGATCCTGCAGATGCCGTAGAGCTTGTTTCTTTTCCCACTTTAGGTGCACAGGACACCACAAATAAGACAGTGAGTAAGAGAAGAGATTTTATATAACGCATGTCAAGACTAATTTTGAATTGTTAAGTTGGTTGATTCTGGGCTTAGGACTTGGCGTCCTGGGTTTTAGGCAGGTAATACAACACTACCCTATTGGTTTTTACGAAATACTTTCTGGCGGCTGCCTGAATATCTTCCCGCGTAACGGCGAGATAGCGATCGATTTCATTATTGATCAGGTTAGCATCGCCAAAGAACATATAGTAAGTGGCCAAACTTTCTGCTATGCCAGCGTCATGACTATTGCTCGTGACATATTCGGCTTCAATCTGGTTGCGAAGTTTTTCAAATTCAGTTTGTGAAATCAGGTCAGTCTGCACCTTTTCCACTTCTTTATCTATAGCCTGTTCCAGGTCCGATACATTTACACCCATATTGGTAATTCCAAAAGAAAGTGAAATCCCCGGGTCTTCAAGAGCCAATGGAAAACTTCCAACGAAGAGCGCTTTTTGCTGCTCATCTACAAGTGCTTTATACAACCTTGAGCTTTCTCCGGAGGAGAGTAACCTTGAAACCATATCTACGGCATAATAATCCTTAGTGCCCTGGGCTGGAATCCGGTAACCCTGAATGACAGCCGGTAACTGAATATTATCATAAACAGTATCCCTGATTTCCGCCGTCAGGGCAGGTTCCACCACCCGGGGGCGATATACAGCTTGGGCAGATTTGGGAATACCGGAAAAGTACTTGTCAATCCACATTTTAGCCTCGTCAAAATCAATATCCCCGGCGATGGACAGGACCGCATTGTTAGGCACATAAAATTCCTTGTAAAATTCCTTGTAGTCGGATTCTTGCGCAGCCTCCAGGTGGGCCATGGAGCCGATCACCGGCCATTTGTAAGGATGGACGTGATAAGCTCTTTTAAATGTTTCTTCCAGAATGGTTCCATAAGGCTGATTGTCAATACGCTGACGACGCTCTTCCTTGACCACCTGGCGCTGGGTTTCGATCCCCTTTTCGTCTACCTTGGCATGCATCATTCTTTCTGATTCGAGCCACAGGCCAAGGGGTAATTGGTTGCTTGGCAGCACTTCATAATAGTACGTACGATCAAAGGTGGTATTCGCATTGAGCGTACCGCCTGCATTCTGCACATATTTGTCATATTCATGCCTGCCGATATTGTCGCTTCCTTCAAACATGAGGTGCTCAAAGAAGTGGGCAAAACCGGTCCGCTCCGGATTTTCATTTTTAGATCCGACATGATACATCACAGAGACTGCGACGATGGGAGTGGATTTATCCTGGTGCAGGATCACGTGCAGGCCATTCGGCAGGTCGTACTCCTGAAATTCAATTTTATTGAGCTGCCCCCACACGGTGGTGGTGGAGAGAAGCGCCAGGCAACAAAGAGTTAGAAGATAACGCATAATGGTATGGAGATTTAGTGGTTAAGCAAAATTACTTTAGGCCTTATTGTAAAGCCGGTGTCTTATATACAAATACCTATAAAAATCTGACTAATCAAGCTGAGAAGGAAGTTCCGCAACCACAAGTTTCTTTGGCGTTGGGATTATTAAATACAAATCCCCGGTTGTTGAGGCCCTCTGTCCAGTCAATTTCCATGCCCAGGAGGTACAAAGAGTGGGCTTTATCCATAAAAATCCGTATACCGGCATATTCATAGATGGTATCCCGCTCTTTTTGTTCATCAAATCCGAGGAGGTAAGAAAATCCTGAACAACCGCCACCTTTTACTCCGATTCGGAGCCCATAATGGCCCGGGACGCCTTGTTCATTCCTGAGGCGAATCAATTGAGTCACAGCTCCCGGTGTAAGGGAAATAGGAGATGCTATGGTGGTTTCTGTCATATGTCCCTGAATCTAGACCGCAAAGATAGGGAACAACGGCCTAAAGTGAAGGTTCAATCCTTACTTTTGTCACATGACCTGGCAATTGATATTGGGACTGACCATCCCCTCTTTGGTCGTACTGCTGGCAGTGTACCTGATGTTCCGGCAATACTTTAATCATCAGATGCAGACCGTTCTCCTCCAAAACAAAAAAAGCAGGGTTCACATCACCCTTCCGATGCGTTTGCAGGCCTATGAGCGCCTGACTTTGCTTTGTGAGCGCATAGAGTTGGCAGATTTAATGCTGAGGCTGAAATCACCGGGAAGTTCAGCCCAGGAGTTGCAGTCGGCCCTACTGGTAGCCATTCAACAGGAGTATGAGCACAATCTTACTCAACAACTTTACATATCTGAAGAATTATGGCAAATCCTCTTACTGGCTAAAAACAAAACCATGGACCTGGTGAGCTTGGCCGCCCAATCATTACCACAAGATGCATCTGGTGATGACTATGTAAAACGACTCTTTGAGATGGCTTCCAAAGAAGAAAAACTTCCTTCTCAAATAGCGAAGAAGGCCATAAAAACTGAATCATCACTTTGGTTATGAAAAATCTTAAACTGCTGTCCTTCCTTTTTGCCTTGCTCGTCTATGGCTGTACCACTGTCCAGCATGTCAGCAAAATGGAGGTCAGTTATGACGTCCCGGCAGCCCAAACCAATCCGGCTACTGACGATGCCATCGAGGAGATGATTGCACCCTACAAATCCCAACTGGATTCGAAAATGAATGTGGTGGTAGCCAATCTCGCGACAGAACTCACCAAGAAACAACCAGAATCCACTATGGGCAATTGGTTCACCGATGCCCTGATGGATGGGGTGGAACGAGCTGGCTTATCCGCAGATTTTGCAATCAATAATTATGGTGGCATGCGTGTACCGGTTATAACGGCAGGCCCCTTGACCGTTGAGGAAATTTATGAACTGGCCCCATTTGACAACATGCTCATGATCGTGGATGTACCTGGAAATATGGTGGATACTTTTTTTCAATACATCGCTGTCAGAAACGGATGGCCGGTCAGCGGGAATATCCGTATGACCATAAAGAATGAAAATGTAATGAGTTGCCTGGTAAATGGACAATCGGTTGATCCGGATAAAACCTACCGGGTGGCCATGCCCGATTACGTGGCTAATGGCGGAGATGATGCCAGTTTCTTTGTAGGGTTGAAACGATTGCAAACCGGACTGCTCATGCGGGACTTACTCATCGAGTATGCTAGAGAAACAGCTGCGAAAGGAATGGATATTCAGGTTTTCCTGGAAGGCAGAATCATCAAACTATAATCACCTGACATGAAATCAAGAAGAGACTTTGTATTAAAAACCGGGGCTGCTGGTGCCGCCATGATCGTACCCGGATGGGTGAAGGGATCTTCGATTTTCAAAGAAGAGATCAGCCGGCTCATTATACTTCACACGAATGATGTGCACAGCCGGGTCGAGCCCTTTCCTATGGATGGTTCCAGGAATGCGGGACATGGGGGTGCGGCACCCCGGGCTGCACTGATTGATCAGATCAGAAAGGAAAATGAAAATGTCCTCCTGGTCGATTCCGGAGATATTTTTCAGGGTACACCCTATTTCAATTTCTTCCTCGGTGAACTGGACATCAAACTGATGACCCAAATGGGCTATGAAGCCTGCACCATGGGCAATCATGATTTTGATGCCGGCCTCGATAATTTCGAAAAACAAATGCGGGAGCATGGCAATTTTCCTTTGGTGATTTCCAATTATGATTTTAGTGATACGGTGATGCACAACCGCTACGTGCCGAGGCTCATTCTTCAGAAAGGGAATATTAAAATCGGCTTGACCGGCGTAGGCATTGAACTGAGCGGGCTGGTCCCGGATAATTTATATGGGAACACCGGCTACCTGGATCCGATTGCAAAGGCGAGTGAACAGGCTGATATTTTAAAACATGATGAAAAATGTGATCTCGTCATTTGTTTGTCTCACCTGGGATACCGGTATGAGAAGGAAAAAGTCAGCGATATTATTTTAGCCAAAAACAGCCGTTCCATTGACATTATTCTCGGCGGGCACACGCACACCTTTATGGATCAACCGGATTATTATAAAAACAAGGAAGGCGAATATGTCATGATCAACCAGGTGGGATGGGCGGGATTACGATTGGGAAAAATCGATCTCACCTTCGAAAAAAATAAGCCGGGGAAATGTGTGACGTGTGAAGGGATCTGGGTGAAGTGAGAGGAGGGACCAAGGACCAAGGACGAAGAACCATGGACCACGCTTACAACTCATGATTCGACCTGCTTTTTCTCAGCCTTGTGCTACTGCTCACCAACCGCAACTCACGATTGACGACTGACGACTGACGTAAATTCACGCTTCACGACTGACAACATAAAACTCAGCAACGGTCAAAAGCGCAGAATACATGCGCGAATGGAAGTGGTTATCTGAGGTTCAATCGATTATCAAAGGGTTAAAAAAAGATATGTAAATATTTGTAAGTTAGTGACTTGAATTTAATTTTTTCATTTTCGTTAAAATGAGAAGAAGGTGGATTGATCCAATGAATTTTTTTTAATCTTTGTCTGATCCCGAAGAATAGTGATGCAAGAACATAACATAAAAATAGAAGCTCATCCGACCCAAGGACTCCCCCCGGAGCAATCAGCCGGCCACGCTTTAGGGATTATTCAGTAACTTTTTAGATTGTCTCTCTAATGGTGCAGGACTGCAACGCGGTATGGAATGGTTGTCTGAATGTCATTCGTGAAGACATCAGCGAACAAAGTTTCAAAACCTGGTTTGAACCGATCCGTCCTATTCGTCTGCAAGAGAACACACTAACCCTCCAGGTGCCTAATCGTTTTTTCTTTGAATGGCTGGAAGAACATTATCTCCCGGTGCTGCGCAAATCCATCAAGCAAACCCTTGGACCTAAAGGCAACCTGGAATACAACTATGTAAAAGAAGATCCGTGGCAAAAGAAGGGACGCCAACCGCAACCTACCTCCTCGGTCCCGGTTGAAACTGAAAAGGATATCCGCAACCCGTTTGTCATTCCGGGTATCAAACGACTTAAAATTGATCCGCAATTAAACACTTCCTACACTTTTGAAAACCTGATCGTTGGTGATTGCAACAAACTGGCTTGCAGCGCTGCTGAAGCGATTGCCAATAATCCGGGAGGCACGGCTTTCAATCCCCTCTTTCTTTTTGGCGACGTCGGATTGGGGAAAACACACCTCGCCCAGGCCATCGGCAATGCCGTCGTAAAAACTCGCGAAGACAAAACTGTCCTGTACGTCAGTTCAGAAAAGTTTACCAACCAGATCATTGAGGCCATTAAAAACAACGCGGTAGGTG
Source organism: uncultured Saprospiraceae bacterium (assembly GCA_963837505.1). Classification (GTDB taxonomy): domain Bacteria; phylum Bacteroidota; class Bacteroidia; order Chitinophagales; family Saprospiraceae; genus Opimibacter. The sequence goes on from CAWINN010000011.1 coordinate 27,876, forward strand.
ATTTTACCAACTTTTATCAACTGGTCAATGTCCTGATCATCGATGATATCCAGTTCCTGGCCGGAAAACAAAAAACACAGGAAATTTTCTTCCATATTTTTAATCAATTGCATCAGGGCGGAAATCAAATAGTGCTCACCTCCGATCGTCCGCCCAAGGATCTGCAAGGCATGGAAGAACGCCTGATCAGCCGGTTCAAATGGGGCCTCTCCGCCGACCTGCAGGCTCCGGATTATGAAACCATGATGGCCATCCTTGAACACAAATCTTCAGCAGCCGGAATCAATTTTACTCCTGAAGTCAAACATTATATCTGCGAAAATATCCGTCACAATATCCGAGAACTCGAGGGAGTCATCATCAATCTCATTGCTCATGCTTCGTTGACCCGCAAAGAAATTGATCTGGAGCTCGCACAGAAAGTCATTTACAACGTGGTCATCAATACCGGATCGGTCATCACCCTCGATCACATCAAAAAATGTGTTGCGGATTTCTATGAGGTACCTATCGAGAAACTCAAATCACAAACACGCAAGAGAAACGTGGTCCTGGCACGCCAGATTTCCATGTACTTCGCCAAAAATATTACCAATCATTCCCTGAAAGCTATCGGGGATAGTTTTGGTGGCCGCGATCACAGCACCGTGATCTACAGTGTCCGCGCCGTGAATGACATGCTCGACACGGATGCAGAATTTAAGCGCACCGTGAAGGATATCGAGAAGAAGCTACGGCAGCCTGTAGGGTAGCAAGGGGTAAGGAGCAAGTAAGCAGTATTCGGTATTCGGTATTCAGTATTCGGTATCGGTATCGGTATTCGGTATTCGGTATTCGGTAATCAGGCAGTCGGCAGGAATTAAAATTGCGTCTTCGCGTTTGGAAAAAGAAAAGGATACAATAAGTAAGGGACTTAAAAAGTAAAAACCTTTGCCGCAAGGCTCCAGCATCTCACTCCAATTGATCCAGCACCCTGGCAAACTCGCCTGCTAAATTTTTCCGGGTGAATTGCTGCAAACCTTCAGCATTTCCATTCAGGTTCCCTGACTTATAAAGATTGAAATATTCCATTATCCTTTTTGTCAATCCGGCGACATCATCGTACTCGTGCACCACTCCACCGCGGGTCATGTTGATCACTTTCGCCGAATCACTGTCTTTTGGTCCGATGGCCAGCAGAGGCCGCCCCGACCCCAGGTATTCAAAGAGTTTGCCCGGAATTATGGTTTGCGCGTTGGGCGAATTATTGATGACCAGCAAAACCACCTGGGCACGTTGCTGCATTTTGACCGCCTCGGTATGCGGAACGTATTCGATGAATTCTGTCAAGTCCTGCAATCCCATCGTTTCGACGGACTCCCTGACAGAAAAATCGACAGGCCCCACTAATTTGATTCTCAATACCCGCTTCAGTTCAGGTATTTCCTGAAGAGCTTGCTTCACGGCTTTCCAAAAAGAGAGTGGATTTCGATCCTTGTTCATGGAACCCACGTGAATAAAAGTAAAATCCTGATCAAGCTCATCCGCATTGATCCGGGGAAAATCAGCTTCATCAAATCCATTGGGCACGACCTCAATATCATCCCGTCCACACAGCGATTTGAATTCATCGCGTGAGCGCCAGGTCACGGTTACAATCCGGGTTGCATTTTTCAACACCTTCAGTTCAAGGCGATGATGTATTTGATCGGCCCAGGAGGTCAGACGGAGATCCCTATAGAAATCGATATTGGTCCAGGGATCCCTGAAATCAGCAATCCAGGGGATGCGTGTGATCTGATGTATTCGTTCAGCAATCAAATGCATACTGTGGGGTGGTCCCGTAGACACAATGGCATCCACGGGATGCGTTTGTAAATAATCCCTTAAAAATTTTACGGAAGGTTTGATCCAATACATCCTGGCATCGGGAATAAAAAAATTGCCGCGAATAAAAACTGATATGCGCTGCGCTACTGAAGCTTTTTTCTTTTCATTGATAAAACCGGAATAGACCTTATCTTTTTTTGATCTTCCGAGAAATGCTTTATAGAGATGGTAAGGCTCCCAGATCGGCGTTCTGACAATTTCCATATCCTGGGGAATTTCCTTCAGGAGGCTTTCGTCATGCATACCGGTTTCGCCATTAGCAGGTGTGTAGATCACCGGCTGCCAGCCAAAAGCAGCAATGTATTTAGACATTTTGGCCCAGCGCATGACCCCGGCACCTCCGGCAGGCGGCCAATAATAGGTGATGAGGAGGAATTTTTTCAAAGCTGGTGCGAAATGTAAAGAAATTAAATTCGATGGTTTGCCTAAAAAACCGTATATTTACTATTCAACATTCCCATTTTATATTATGTCAGAAAATCCGAATAGCTCTGGTGCCGTCACCAGAAAAGTAGTCAACATGAATATCCCCGAAGATGTTACTTATTGGACCAGTAAATGGCGCATCACCCGCGAGCAATTGCAACATGCAGTTGAACTGGTTGGTGGTAAAGAGGCCCGCGTAGCTGATTACCTCCGGTCGAAGGGAACCATCCGGTTTTAGGTCATTCATCTGTCCTATCCTTAAGTCATTCCTGTGTCCTCACCTATTGCTAAAAAACAGGTCTCTGATCTTCTCTCCAGCATAGGTATACAAATCAACGGAAGTGCCCCGTGGGATATCCAGGTACATAACGAAAATTTTTATCAACGGGTTTTAGCCGGTGGTTCTCTAGCCCTGGGTGAATCCTACATGGATAGATGGTGGGACAGCCAGCAGCCGGACGAATTCTTTTCTCATGTGCTGAGTTCCGACCTGGAAAACATCATCAGCAAAAATGGGAAGCTGGTCGCCCAAATTCTCCTCACCAAAGTCATCAATTTTCAAAACAGATCGCGGGCAAAAAAAAATGTCGTCAGACACTATGATATAGGCAATGACTTGTTCGGCAAAATGCTGGACAAGCGGATGGTCTATACCTGTGCGTACTGGAAGGATGCCACCACGTTGGATGAAGCGCAGGAAAACAAAATGGATCTGGCCTGCCGAAAATTAAAACTTGAACCTGGCATGCGTATTCTGGATATCGGATGTGGCTGGGGAAGTTTTGCCAAATATGCGGCTGAAAAATATGGCGTTACGGCCGTGGGTATTTCCATCTCAGATGAACAGATCCAATTAGCGAAAGTATTATGCGCGGGCCTGCCCGTTGACATCCGGCATACCGATTATCGCGAGATGAATGAACCCTTTGATCGCATCACCTGCTTTGGTATGTTTGAACATGTAGGGCATAAAAATCATCGGGCCTACATGGAGGTCGTCAACCGATGCCTGAAAGATGATGGTTTGTTTTTATTGCAAACAGTCGGTAACCCGGTCACCCGGACGTATCCTGATCCCTGGCTGAGCAAGTACATCTTCCCCAATTATACCATTCCGTCCATTACCCATATCGGCAAGGCGATAGAAAAATTATTTTTTATCGAGGACCTGCACAATTTCGGACTTGATTATGATAAAACGCTTATGGCGTGGCATCAAAATTTTACCAGTCATTGGGACGAATTAAAAGGCCAGTACGACGACACATTTTACCGTATGTGGACCTACTACCTGATGGCCTGTGCAGGAGGATTCAGGGCCAAGCGAAATTTTCTCTGGCACATTGTATTTTCTAAAAGAAGCCGGCCGGGAGAATATGTTGCTGTCCGGTAGTGGATTAGCTTTTTCATTTCGTTATCGTTTTCATTTTCGTTTTGCTTTTGCTTTCGCTTTTGCTTTTGCTTTTGCTTTTGCTTTTGCTTTCGCTTTTGCTTTTGCTTTTGCTTTCGCTTTCGCTTTTGCTTTTGCTTTTGCTTTCGCTTTCGCTTTCGCTTTTGCTTTCGCTTTTGCTTTTGCTTTTGCTTTTGCTTTCGCTTTTGCTTTTGCTTTACCCCACCTTGAAAGGTGGGGAATTACGGGAGGGGAAATACAACTGGGAATCCGGGAGGGGAGTTCCTTTACCCCACCTTGAAAGGTGGGGAATCATAACTTTAAGCAGGCGTATTTTTGCGGTCTGGTCACCAATCACGACGAATACCCGGAAACAAATGAAAAATATTTTCCCTGTACTCAATCTCTTAGCTTTTTGCCTGGCCCTTACTACGATGGGATGCATGGCACAACCTGAACATCAAATCTCAGGGCATATTACTATGCACCCGAATTGGAAACCCTTTGTCTACCTCCTTCAGCCCCGCAATTTCCGTGAAATAGCCTCAGATTATCTGGGACAGGTTATTGATTCAGCAGCTATTGCAGATGATGGCACTTTTGCTTTCAGGTCTGTACCTGACCCTGAACAAAGCAAACTGCTTGAATTGGCCATGCAGAAAACAACCAGCCGGTTTGCCAACCATTTAATCGATACCCTTCCTGCTGAGTCAAACTACATGCCTTTTGTATTAACCAAAGGCAACCCGGTTCAAATAAAAGCAGATGCTTCCTTCTTTCAAAAAACAATAGTGTTCATCCTTCCCTCGAATGAGAATCGAGTGCTCATCTCTTTAAGGGATACCCGTTCTGCAGCTTTTGAAAAATTATCAGCTGCATTGCCGGCTTATGAAGAAGATTCCTTGCTCCTCGAAAAAGAAAAAATCTATCTACGGTATGATCGATCCATGATGGACTTCGCGGACACCACCACTTGTATGGAAGCAGCCATGGTGGCTATTCGATGGATAAGCCCGACCGGTGATTATGAACGGATGCCTGAATTTATCTATGGCCAATGTCAAAAATGGGCAACGTTACACCCCGAAGATCCATTTACAAAAGATCTATGCCGCCTGGCCGAAAAAGACAAACTATCCCCGATGACAGGAGATATGATGCCCGATTTTCCATTACCGATGGTAACCGGAGATACGCTGTTCCTTATCTTCCTTGCTTGGAAAAAAACTGACCCTGGTGGACATCTGGGCTTCCTGGTGCGCACCTTGCAGAAAAGAAAGCCGTGAAGTCCTGACCCCGCTTTGGCATGACTTTCAGGATAAAGGGTTGCAGATTATCGGGTATTCCATCGATGCCAATGAAAATGCATGGAAATCTGCCATCCTCAAAGATGGAGCAAACTGGAAACAGGCTTCGCATTTGACCGGAGATTCTACACCTTTTATGGAAACTTTACGCATCACTACGATTCCGGCCAATTATTTACTGGATGGAGACGGAAAGATCCTCGCAAAGAATCTGCATGGCGATGATTTAGGTGATTTTGTTAAACGATATTTTAACTGACTTTGCGGATCAGATAATGAAACCGGCTTATTTGCCGAAAATATTATAAAAAAATAGTTGAGGTAAAAAAAGTGAGTAGAAACAAGCCAGTCTCCCTTCTCAGGTCGGATTCCATTGCAATTGTAATTTAGAAATTATCCCTATCATAAACCCTTTCCCTTCTTTGAAAAAACGAATTCTGGTTTTCAAATATTACTTCTTTTAGGCTGTGGTCGGATCCATGTACAGATTGAATATCAGAAAGAGCTCCTCCATGCTTTTTCTCTACTTTTTCGCCTTAAAGACTACGATTTTTTTGAACTTGAAGGTAGACTTCCTTCCTGTCATTTTTCAGTATTTTTAGTTTGAGGAATCACATTAAAGATACTGTCCTATTTTTAGGAGATAGATCAGTTTATTTAAAATAGATAGAAAGATTTTTTATTCTGGAATAGTGTAGTCCATATTCAATAATATGTATTTTACATCGCTACGACCCTTGAGTATTTTAATTTGTCTGGGTACATTATCCTTATTTATTTTACCTACAAATTTTGCAAACTTGATTACATAAACTGGTGTATTAAATGCTGTCATTTCATCAGCTTTCAATTTATCAATAACGTAACTGTCAACAATAAAATTCTGGAAAGATTGTTCGCCGGTTTCCAGGCTATCAATGGCCCCAACGGTAAAATTTGCCATAGAGTAAAGGTCAGAACTGCAATTTATATCAAATTTAGTAATCAGCCCCTTAGAGTTAAAAATTAAAGTTTCAGGGAGTCTTTTTCCTAAATATCGATATTTACTTCGATTTTCTTCACCGTAGTCTTTCAATCGATAAATGTCACCTTGCAAGTCAATCTTCTCAGCATAACGGGCAACAATTGTATCTGAAACATATCTGGGTTGATGCACCCCATAAATAATTTCCATAACTGGTGTGCAAGAAATTATTTGGGAGGAGAAAAAGAACAACATGCTAGTTCTAATGAATAGGGCGTACCATCTACTTGAGGTGGTTGGTAAGACACTATTTGTTGATTTCCTATCCATTGTTATTGAATTGACACCAGGATTCACCCGGAAGTTGCAGACATTCCTGTGGGCTTAGTATAAAATCTACCGGAAACGAAACTATGGATTTTCTGCTCAAATTATAATACTCCCCTAAAGCTAGACAAATCTTCGGCGACTATCAACAGGGAACATAACTGAAGGAAATCTGTCGCCTGTCCGAAGATGCCCGCAATGCCATCAAAAGATATATTCAGGACTATACGCTTGAGGAATTTAGCTGAGAAGATGTTGAACGCCTGAGCGATTATGAATCGGATATACTCTTTGCCGACCCCACACATATCCAACCAGCCTGACCCCAGCCTGGTGCACTTGCAAGACCTCCTGCCCGCTAATGAGAAACATCATTAGCACCCCCGATACCCGGTGCCCCACTTGTGAATTTCAAATATTATTTGCTTCTTTTGTCTATCTACACTTCATTTTTCCTTCCATGTCCAGCCTATGTTGAAAAAAATCCTCTTCTCCCTGCTCGCTCTCGTGCTGATAACCATCCTCTATGTCTGGTACTTTGTATTACCGATTCCGACGGGCTATGCAGCCAAGAATCTCTGCTCCTGCCTTTTTGTGGACGGGTACGATAAAGCTTTGGCGGAAAGCCAGGATCTTCATTTTTCACTCGTAGGCATGACCACCAATACGGCGGACTATGAGCACAAAACGGTGCGCAGTACCTTTTTCGGTCTGCAACCGCAAGTGGCTCTCTACAGAAATTCGAAACTGGGCTGCACCCTGTTGGATCATGGAACCTATAACGAGATCACGCTGCCCGAGATCACGGAAGACACACTGACCATCGCAGATTCATCACGTTATCAAATGCTGAAAGCATCGCCGGAAGAGCAGGCAGCCATCAATGCCATCCTGGCGAAGGAAATCAGGGACACGCTATTTCATACCCGCGCTCTGCTGGTACTCCATCATGGCAAGATCGCAGGTGAGTACTATGCTGAACCCTTCGACAGCAACAGCCTGTTCATTGGATGGTCAATGACCAAAAGTGTAACAGCCACCCTGATCGGCATACTGGTGGAACAAGGCAAAATCAATATCGATGATCCTGTTCCGGTGAACACGTGGAAAAATGATCCTGTGCGCAGTAAGATCACCTGGAAGAATATGCTGCAGATGAATACAGGCTTGTGCTGGAATGAAGTCTATTCCTGGCGATCCAATGCAACACGCATGTTGTATATGGAGGGCGATATTTTTGATTTTACCACCAGCTTCGGAAGTGAATTCGATCCGGGCACACACTGGGAATATTCTTCCGCCACGACCAACATGCTATCCGGTCTCCTGCACCAGGTGATCGGCGACGATCAACGCTATCATGATTTTCCCTTCGCAGCCTTAGCCGGACCGATCGGGATGAATCATTTCGTCATGGAGGTTGACAAAACGGGAAATTTCGTTGGGTCCTCTTACAGTCATACCACTGCGCGCGAGTGGGCCAGGTTCGGACAATTGTATTTGAATCGCGGCATGTGGAACGGGCACCGGATATTTCCGGAGTGGTGGACTGATTTTGTGTCCACACCGGCACCCAATTCCAACGGATTATATGGCGGCCATTTCTGGCTCAATCAGGATGGCCATCTTCCCGATGTACCACGGGACATGTATTATGCGGATGGATTTATGGGCCAGCGGGTATTTATCCTGCCTTCGGAGGACATGGTGGTAGTGCGGCTGGGATATAGTTTGCATCAGCAGCCGGATTTTAATCGATTGTTGAAGGAGTTGGTGATGGCTTCGACACAATATTGAAGAGGCACATCTATTATGCCTATACGATCAAAATCGGTTTCCATGGATTCCACATTTTCGTTCATGTAAATCCGCACATGGGAATCATAGATAGTTAGTTTACAAACTATAGGTGAAGATGTCAATTTTCATTTCAAAGGGAAATCTGATCTCCAACAATTTTTCATAGTTGTTCCTGTTTCCAGCCCAACTTTCCTTTTTCCTCCTGAGAGAAATACAAAGCATCACTGTGTATTTCCTTTGCAGATTAGATTTTTCTAAGGAATAGATTTACTTCATCCCTCTATTATACATTTGCCCCGCATAAATCACATCACGATGAAACAAAACGAATTCCACGGTCGCCGGGATTCTGCCCTGGCGACCTGGTGTCTGGCTGGATTCATGTTGATCTCCATATCCCTATCAGCCCAGACGCCTTCCGACGCGATCATGATGGTCCCGAAACAAATCTGCGGCGGTGTCTTCTTTGATCACAACCAGTTTGACCAATATTACCAAGGCAGCCTGCTGCGGGTCAACGGAACCATTGAAACGGTATACCGTAATAGTTACACGCCCATGGTAGCTGTCGGAATTTTACCCAGGATCAATTTCCTGGTTGGGCTGCCTTATGTTTCTACCTGGTCCAGCGAACCCAATGGCGGAAAGTTTCAGGGGGTCAACGGATTTCAGGACCTTACTTTAACCTTGAAAGGCAAAGTATTTACCCAAACTATCGGGAAAGGCGATCTGAATTTTCTGGCCAGCACTTCCTTTTCATTCAAAGCGTCCAACTACCTCTCAGATTACCGTCCGTATAGCATTGGGAATGGTACTGATGAATTCACTCTACGCGGTATCCTTCAATACAAGCTGAATGTCGGACTTTATGTACGGGGCACAGTAGGCTATAACTGGCTAGGAGATTCGAAAGCGGAACGTGATTATTATTACAACAATGGCAGCTATTATACGGACCTGATGGATGTGCCGAATGCGTGGTCGTATGAAGGTGTCGTCGGCTGGTGGCTCTTCAATGAATCATTAAAGCTGGAAGCTGACTATGTCGCCCAATCTTCCACCTCTGGAGATGATATCCGACCTTACAATGCGGCTCAACCAACCAATAAAGTCGACTTCGGCCATATTGGTTTCACTGGTGAATATTATCTACCCATTCCGGCAGGACTGGCCGTTCATGGCTCCTGGTATCAAACCACCTCAGGAAGAAATGTGGGGAAATCCACCGGCTTCAGTGCGGGTCTCACCTATTTTTTCTTCGTCGGCCATCATGAAAATATGGAACAGAGCAACACCCTGGATAATTGATCATTCATTCCTCTCCCGTCTGTCAATAGAAAACCACCACATGAAAAATAAACAGCTCCTTTTCATCAGCATTTTTTCCCTGAGCGTATCCATTTTCTTAATGACTGGATGCGACAAGGACCTTCCGATCCAGGCCGACTATGAAGCCTATATTTTTAACAGCATAGATCAAAACGGCGGCAACTGGAAACCTATCCTGCTGGCCAGTGCGGATCAAATCGCGATACCAGCCCCGGCGGATATTACATCCTCCGAGTATCAGGCTGAGCTAGCCGCAGTGAAGATGAACTCCAGTGCGCTGACCGGTGATCAGAAAACAGCTGTCAACTATTGGACCAACAATCCGATCCTGCGCTGGAATGAAATCGCACTCGAACTCATCGCGAAATACAATCTCATCCCGGGACCCAATGCCGATGGCACCTATCCTGCTCCTAACCCGAATGATCCCGGTGCGATACCGCATTTCCCTTTTGCGCACCCACCTTATGCTGTGCGCGCGCTGGCCTACATGAGTGTAGCGCAATTTGATGGCATGATCGCCGCATGGCATTATAAATATTTGTATAACCGTCCTGCTCCGGTGGAAGTAGACCATAGTATTCAGTCTGCTTACGGAAACAATGGCCTACCTTCCTATCCGGCAGATGGCGCCATCATTGCTGCCATCGCACGCGATATATTGACCGCAATGTTTCCATTGGAAAAAGATTATCTCGCAGCCAGGGCCCAGGAAAATCAGAACAGCCTGATCTGGGCAGGAGCCAATGTTCAAAGTGATATCGATGCAGGCGAGACCCTCGGTGTGGAAATCGCTAAAATAGCTTTGGCCAGGGCAAAGACAGATGGCATGAGCAAAGCGCAATGTCCAAAAGCCGTTTCTGACTCTATCGCCAATGCCGCCTTTACCCGTTTCGGATGGAAGTGGCAAAATGTTGAAGTACCTCCTCGTCCCGTTGGTTTGACACCTCTCTTCGGACAAGTGAAAACCTGGTATGTACCCTCAGTCCTGGATGTGCGTCCGCCTGTTCCTCCGACTCCGGGCTCTGCAGAATTTGAGGACAATGTCAAAGAGTTAAATAATTACGCCGACAACATGACGACTGAATGGCGCCGAATCGCCAATTTCTGGCAGGACGGACTTGGGACCTACACACCTCCAGGGCATTGGAACCGTTTTGCAAAAGATTATATCATCAAATACAAACTCAATCCGATCCGCGCGGCACGTGTCTTTGCCTATCTCAACACGGCCATGATGGATGCGGGTATCAGTTGCTGGGATGCGAAGTACTATTATTATTATCCGCGCCCGATCAACCTCATCGACGGTTATAAAACGATTGCCGGCACACCGAATTTCCCTAGCTATACTTCAGGCCATAGTGTTTTTTCTGCGGCTGCGGCAGAAGTACTATCCTACATCTTTCCGGCTGAGGGGGATATCTTCCGCAATTGGGCGCTGGAAGCAGCGGATTCGCGTGTGTATGGAGGAATTCACTGGCGCTTTGATGCCGCTGTTGGTACCCAGGAGGGCATCGATTGTGCTCAATATACGCTCGAGGCTGCCCGGGTTGATGGAGCGCAATGAGCGTGATATTCATTGGAAACGCGTCCTGATCTTTCCTCTTCCTGAAGGAACTCATCTGCGGCCGACTACGTTGCCGTGGATTTTTATATCTGTTCGAACATGAAGGGCGACCCTGACTTCGAATTCCGCGGAATTTGCGATGTGATTGCTTTCCCAATAGCTATTGGGATTGGTTTAGTAATTTTAGAATGGATCACTAACCGTACTGTATAAAAAATATCCCGTGATCAGGATTTAATGCTAACCGGAAAATGAAATTATAAATCCAATATCTCCATTATTTCATCAGCCTCCAAACTGGTTGTTGGTCGTATAGTACGACCAACCGTTCCCCTTTCGCTTCCATAAACTTGAACCTTTCAACTCCCATGACTTTCCATCGAATTCAAATTTGCCCACCCCGTGTTCTTTTAAAAATTCAGGTGCAAGAAAGTCCGGAGCCGTAGGTATTATTTTAATATCGGCCAGGTCTACATAGTAAATGGTGCAGGCCTCGCCTTCGCAGATTTTTTTGGCATGGGTCTGGATTTCTTCCCAGCATTTGAACTCCTGCTGATCAAACCCGGAGACATAAAAGATTTGCCGGTTTTTTTGCGGTTTGGCCAACAGCGTAAAACTGGGATGACAAATCCGATCTGAAATATGGGCTGAAGAGGACACTTCGTCTTTCTTCTCCATGACAGCAGGGACTTTCACGGCGGTATCCCTACGCCCATGGAGAGAATCGGCAACGGCAGCCGTTGGTGCTGGCGGTTCGGGCTTTTCTTCGTGGATAGTAGTGGGCTTACAGGCCAAAAGCGACAGAAGGAAGAGGGGAAGAAATACCTTTTTGTTCATGACACAAAGATCACTCCTGGGTTGGAATATCGCGATAAGGGGAATAAAACCCATTCCTGAAGATGGAATATCTATATTTGCATCTCCTAATAGTCGAAATGGCTGATTAGGAATTTTTTTTGATAGAACTATTCTGCCTAAACTATTGATTTTCAAAGGAAATTGATCAAGGTGAGGTGGGTGAGTGGCTTAAACCAACGGTTTGCTAAACCGTCGTACGGGAAACATGTACCGAGAGTTCGAATCTCTCCCTCACCGCGATAAATTTTTTCGGGATGTAGCGCAGCCCGGTAGCGCATCCCGCCACGCTCTTGAGCAAGCGGCGGGAGGGTCCAAGGTTCAAATCCACGAAGGTGGATGAAAAAGAAAAATTCGGGATGTAGCGCAGCCCGGTAGCGCATCCCGCCACGCTCTTGAGCAAGCGGCGGGAGGGTCCAAGGTTCAAATCCACGAAGGTGGATGAAAAAGAAAAATTCGGGATGTAGCGCAGCCCGGTAGCGCATCCCGCCACGCTCTTGAGCAAGCGGCGGGAGGGTCCAAGGTTCAAATCCACGAAGGTGGATGAAAAAGAAAAATTCGGGATGTAGCGCAGCCCGGTAGCGCATCCCGCCACGCTCTTGAGCAAGCGGCGGGAGGGTCCAAGGTTCAAATCCACGAAGGTGGATGAAAAAGAAAAATTCGGGATGTAGCGCAGCCCGGTAGCGCATCCCGCCACGCTCTTGAGCAAGCGGCGGGAGGGTCCAAGGTTCAAATCCACGAAGGTGGATGAAAAAGAAAAATTCGGGATGTAGCGCAGCCCGGTAGCGCATCCCGCCACGCTCTTGAGCAAGCGGCGGGAGGGTCCAAGGTTCAAATCCACGAAGGTGGATGAAAAAGAAAAATTCGGGATGTAGCGCAGCCCGGTAGCGCATCCCGCCACGCTCTTGAGCAAGCGGCGGGAGGGTCCAAGGTTCAAATCCACGAAGGTGGATGAAAAAGAAAAATTCGGGATGTAGCGCAGCCCGGTAGCGCATCCCGCCACGCTCTTGAGCAAGCGGCGGGAGGGTCCAAGGTTCAAATCCACGAAGGTGGATGAAAAAGAAAAATTCGGGATGTAGCGCAGCCCGGTAGCGCATCCCGCCACGCTCTTGAGCAAGCGGCGGGAGGGTCCAAGGTTCAAATCCACGAAGGTGGATGAAAAAGAAAAATTCGGGATGTAGCGCAGCCCGGTAGCGCATCCCGCCACGCTCTTGAGCAAGCGGCGGGAGGGTCCAAGGTTCAAATCCACGAAGGTGGATGAAAAAGAAAAATTCGGGATGTAGCGCAGCCCGGTAGCGCATCCCGCCACGCTCTTGAGCAAGCGGCGGGAGGGTCCAAGGTTCAAATCCACGAAGGTGGATGAAAAAGAAAAATTCGGGATGTAGCGCAGCCCGGTAGCTCATCCCGCCACGCTCTTGAGCAAGCGGCGGGAGGGTCCAAGGTTCAAATCCACGAAGGTGGATGAAAAAGAAAAATTCGGGATGTAGCGCAGCCCGGTAGCGCATCCCGCCACGCTCTTGAGCAAGCGGCGGGAGGGTCCAAGGTTCAAATCCACGAAGGTGGATGAAAAAGAAAAATTCGGGATGTAGCGCAGCCCGGTAGCGCACCTGCTTTGGGAGCAGGGGGTCCCAGGTTCAAATCCTGGTATCCCGACATAAAGCCATCCATTTGGATGGCTTTATTTATTATATGAGCTTTCATACATATATCATTCAATCAGAAAAAAGTGGTGTCTTATACATCGGCCAAACCAACAACCTGGAGGACCGGTTGGAGCGTCACAATTCAAATCGAAATAGATATACAAAGGGTAAGGGGCCATGGAGGCTCTTGTATTCCGTAAGTTTTGAGACCCGAACGGAGGCGGTTCAACTTGAGTTAAAGCTGAAATCACTGAAAGATCCTCAAAGGGTTAAGCAGTGGATCTCAGTGCAGCCCGGTTAGCGCATCCCGCCTCGCTCTAAATGCGAGCGGCGGGAGAGAACTAATAGCTATCGGGACAGGTTCAATGCCGACGTCCATTGACCCTTCACTCCTTCCCAACCTCTTTTATAAAATCCCCTCTTGAGGTGAATAGAAGATTTTTTGAATCCGCACCTAGTTTTATTTCCGCCTGAAACGTATTGACTTTTTTATCATCTGTCCACTTGAGTGCTTTGGTAATTTTTGCTTTGGGGTAATTCCTTTTGATATAAGACAGCGCGATGGAAGGCAATTGATCCGACTTAATTTCAACCACCACATTCACCCGGTGGCCGGTGGAATCAAACCAGGCGGTGGCTGGCATCCCGATTAATTTAAAGTCGGCTTCGTAATTGCCATCCGTTTCTTTCCAGGTGGCTTTGGCATCCCCATAATCTTTGATGAACGCTTTTAAAACAGCGTCTGGTGCAACAGGAGTCAAACTCATGTCATTGCCCTGTGAATATACCGCAGTCATAGAACAGCAAAGGATGAATGCAAATATGAATCTTGCCATATGAAGTAGAATTAAATGGTGATTTTATTTATGTTTTAACATCTGCAGGAAAGCTTTTAGGGCGCCTCTAATAACCGCATTTCAACTAAAGGGTCCCTTTGTTTATCAGTCTATTGAACTTGTTGTTTCAATAGATTTATGGGTTAATAGAAGCGCCCTTTAGTATGATTTCACCTTTCCTGGGGCATAAAGTTATATATTAAACCAGCATCGCCCGCAGGTCCTGGCCACACCCTCCTCCCTACACCAATGCCCTCGCTACCAGCTCCGCCCCAGTCCACGCCGCCTGAAAATTGAAACCACCCGTCAACGCATCGATATTCAATACTTCACCCACGAGAAATAATCCGGGTATCTTCTTACTCTCAAAACAAGTCATGTCGATTTCATTTAAATCCACTCCTCCTGCTGTCACAAATTCTTCTTTAAAAGTACTCTTGCCGATCACCCGATACTTGTCCCGGGTCAGCGTGTTGACTAAATTATCTATCAGGACATTGCCCATTTCAGAACCATTAGTCAATGCTGATATACCGGCTTTGGCGCATAGATACTTCCAAAGCCTGGATGGAATTTCATTGATCGTAAGATTCTGCACCCTTTTTTTGGTTTGCTGCTGACAAAGTGTTTTGATTTTTCCTTTCAGCGATGCACTATCTTCCGAGGCCCAATTGATCAGCAAATCAAAGGTGTATCCGCATTGGTACAATTCTCTCGCGCCCCAGGCTGACAATTTGAGGACAGCCGGGCCGCTTACTCCCCAATGGGTGATTAATAACGGGCCTTCCGATGCTAAATTGAATTCCGGTATTTGCAAGTTAGCAGAAGGTCGACTGATCCCTTGTAATTCGGTGAGCGTTTTATCTTTTATGTGAAACGTGAACAGAGAGGGAACCGGTTCGATAATGGTATGTCCCGCTTTTTTCAAAAAGTCCCAGGTGCGTTGATCACTGCCCGAACTGATCAATATATTTTTTGCGGCCAGGTCACGGCCATCCATCAGCTTAATGTTCCAAAAAGAATTTGTTTTGTCCTTTTCCCAACTTACCGCCCGGGTCGAGATCATCAACTCAATGCCAAGCCGTTTCATCGTATTCAGGAACGTCGATATGATGGTCGTCGAAGAATCAGAGGCCGGAAACATTCTGCCATCATTTTCCTTTTTGATTTTCACGCCTTTCGAGTTGAACCACTCCACCATATCTTTCGGCTGGAATTTTTTAAAGGGTCCGAGTAATTCCTGCTCGCCGCGTGGATAATAATGGATCAATTCGTTCGGATCAAAACAAGCATGCGTTACATTACAACGGCCACCGCCTGATATTTCCACTTTGCTCAGTGGTTTCCGCCCCGCTTCCAGGACCAGGATTTTTGCACCCTGCCTCAGTTCCGCGAGACGAATAGCAGCAAAACATCCACCCGCTCCTCCGCCGATCACCACCAGGTCGTATATCATTTGGGCAACGATTGAAAATTATCCGCTGCAAAGGAAATCACTTCGAAGGCAACCTGAAAAGGAATACAGGAAATCGATGGGACCTCATCAGTTCTTTTCTCCAACATCAACTCCCATTGCTCATTTTTCCGGAGGAAGCTGAACACAATGCCGGCCACTTTCATATATCTCACCAGGTCATCCACTTTAGGAATGTCAGGGCTGCCCACCGCTCTGCAAAATTGCTGGAATGAGATAAGTCCGGGATACAACGTGTAGGTTTCCGGAAACAAGCCTGCGAGGTACAAACTTAAGATGGATGCATCCTGGTGGTGATAGGTTTCAATAGCCCTGATGTGTTGTTGCCTGTGCAGGTCAAGCAATTGCTCGCAGTAATACTCAAAACGGGATAGTCTTCCATCCAGGGAGGCATTCGGTTGCTGCAGATCTTTCCAGGCTATGGACGCCAGTTCCGGATCCGCATCGATCAATTGCAACATGATTTCTTTGGGACGGTAATTTTCCCGCTTCCACCATCGATTACTGATTTCACTTCGCAGACACTGATCATAAGTTTCTTTTAACCCGCGTTCAGCCAGCTTTTGCCATTCCTGGTGAAACCGACTGACCAGGGAATGAGGATAATACCAGTCTGTAAGCGGACGCTGAATCTGGTATTCTATAAAATCTGAAATGATCTGCTGCAGCAGGGGAACTTTCATAGGAAAGGCAAAATAGACATTTCATCATTCAGGAAAAGAATGTTATAAATAAGGCTTTTAAACATATTATATTTTATTAATATGATTCTAATTGTTAAATTCTCCTTTTTGCCTGCCGCCGGACGCAGAAAATTAGAGTGGCGCCCGATATCTTGCATCAATATTTTAGTATCTTATGCATCAAATTAAAACCACTCAAAGAATATGATGAATGAACCTTTATCCTCGATTATGACCCGCAACGTTATAACCGCAGGACCGAATGACAGGCTCAGTGTCGCCCATGATATTTTCATGAACAACCGGGTACATCATTTGCCAATCGTGGATGGTCGGAGGCTGGTCGGGATATTGACCACCTATGACTTGTTTAAACACCAGCTGCAAAATGGGAAGCATGGCGATATATTTTTAAAAGAAATAATGACCACCCATGTGGCTACCCTGGAACCTGATGACAAAGTCGGATCTGCGGCTGAGCTCTTTCTGGAGAATCTCTTTCATGCTGTACCCATTGTGAAGGGAGGTGACTTGCAAGGCATAGTTACTTCTTTTGACGTATTGAAATATGAATTCCGTAAAGAATATCCCACGCAGATGGTGTAAACTTTTACTTGGACAGATCCCGAAAATATTGTTGCCTTTTTTCAAAAGAAAATAAAGACGAAATAATCATTTCCTAAGCATTGGACATGTCCACATGATAGGCTTGCCGGACGATGGTCCCTTCTAAAATAGCTTCCGGTGCTATCTGGCTTTGCGTTATCACTCCCTGGTAATCTCCGGAAGCCAGTAACCTCGCGCACTCCACCAAAGGTGCGGCCGTACAGGTCTGAATGGCACGCATAGTGATACCCCCAACTTCAAGCGGGTAAATATGATAGGCTTGCTGCAAGGATCGCAGATGTCCATCCCGATCATAACCGGTGACCGATGCATAGATGACAATGACATCATCTTCTACATGCGGTATTAGTGACATCATTTTCTCTTCCAACTGTTTGATTTTCCCGTCATCATCACTGCCCTGGCCGATGAGGGATTTGATCCAGTCAAAATGTCCGGGATAGCGTATGGTCTTATAGTCGATCTGTTTGATCCGGTCTTTATACGCCTGTGGTAAATCGGCTGCACCGCCACTGGTCAGGTCAGCTTCATAGACTTTACCATTGATGATGATCGTTTCACGCTCCGATAATGAAGGCAACCTCACGATGTCGTGATCGCGCACCACTTCGCTGTCTTTGATATATTCGGTAGCTACGCCGATCGTACTCCAGGTGAATCCATAATAGTGCGGCGATTCTGAAAACTGGGTCAGCGCTCCCACTCGCATGGAAAGCTTCTCCAGCTGTTCGACACCATATCTTTTTTCAAAATTTTCAATAAGATGCACAGCCAGGTTATTGATGTATCCGGGAGCAAGGCCCGTTTGAAGAATAAACCCAGTTTCTGCATCTGCCGCCATTTCATGAATTTCCCGGGTCTCCCTGACATGTTCAGTCAAATTAGCATAATGCAATCCATAGGTGATACATAATCTGGCCATAGAGGGTGCCATGGACCCGGGAAGACAATCCAGCATCACATGCGCATCTTCCAGAACCGGGCCGAAGGCCTCTTCATCCACCTCCGAGGGCATGAGAAAAGTTTCCAGATGTTGGTTAGGACCAATTCCTCTTTCAATCCAATGACGGGCATCTTTCAACTGGGCCTCAGAAACATCACCCAGCACCACAAGGACATCCCAATCCTGCGCATAAAGCATAAGTAATGCAGCTGCGCGACCTATCCCACCGGCGCCAGCAATAAATATTTTGTCCATCATATTGAAAAGGAATTAATGGGGTTGATCCGGGATTAAAGGTAGAAAAGAAGGGCAAATGACGAAGGACGAATGACTAAAGACCCTGGATCAGCTCACTAAAGACCATGTTACAAAGACAAAGGAATGAATGAAAATAGGTATTGGCCCATGGTCTTTGGGTATGGTCCTAAACATATTAAATAAAAAAATCATACATATCTATCTAAATTAGTGGATATAACACTATATTTGACCGTCATCCCAAGACAGCAATACACTCATTGCTTATGTCCATATTTGTACGTAAAAACAAAAAGACCAGCACCGGCCGCTAAGTCACGAGCAAGAAAGGAGCTGCCAAGACTTCTATTTTCAAGGACCCGAGGCTACCCAAACTGATCGGGCTCACCCTCGTCATTATTGGGGTCTTCGTGCTCGTGGCCGGGGTTTCCTACGTATTTACCTGGAAAGAAGATCAGGATAAGATCCTCAACAACCCCTTCAGCGCCTTGGGTGAAGGAGAACTACAGTGTAGCCAACTGGCTGGGACGCCTCGGTGCGGTAGTGGGTAATGGATTGATCTATTGGGGATTTGGAATCTCCGCATTGGTGTTACCTATTTTGATTTTAGGATTAGGACTGAGAAAATTTGTCGGTGCCGGGCTTCAAACCTGGTATCCGCGCGCAGCCAAATCAATTTTGGCAATGGTCTAATATCGATGGTACTTGCTTTTATTTTTTCGTGGGCCGATTTTCCCTGGGGAGGCGCTTTTGGGGAAAGCACCACGGTATGGCTCACCGCCTTTATGGGCTATTTCGGCGTGCTGATGTCCTTCCTCTTTATTCTCGCTGCTACTATCGTCATTCAATTCAATCCCTCCATAACCTGGAAAGGTGAATTCCTCGCTTTTCCAAAATTTAAACTGCCTTCCTGGAAATTAAGCTGGGCAGAATTGGGGTTGGATTTTTTCAAAAAGAAGAAAAGGAACGAAGAAAGTCTCCCTGAATCCGAAATCCCGGAGGAAGGAGTAGATGACATAGAAGAAGATGAGGACAGCCCTTTACAACCCGGGTTTTTAAACCGGTTTCTTGAAAAGAATACAGAAAACGCAAATGATCCGGATGAAAACGATGGAGTGGATGACGTCGAGGAACTTGAACTGGATTCACGGATTAACAAAAATAGTAAACCTGTTACTTCGAATAACCCTGAGCTCGAAATAGAAGGCCTTCCCGACCCCAATGAAATAGCAGATAACTTTTCAGGCGGTCATATTCCCCCTACTTTCAGTGGAGTTGAAGACAAAGTTTTCCTGATGGACCAGGAGAATCGGGATCACAGTGAACCCTATGATCCCACCCTGGATCTTTCTGCTTACCGGCCACCGGAACTCGATTTACTGCTGGACTATCCGGATGAAAAAATACAGATCGATCGGGCAGAAGTGGAAGCGAATAAGGATCAGATCATCGAGACCTTGTTGAATTATAAAATCGAAATCACCAAAATCCGCGCAACCATTGGTCCTACTGTAACCCTATACGAAATCATTCCGAAACCGGGAATCCGGATATCCAAAATCAAAAACCTGGAAGATGATATTGCGCTGAGTCTTTCTGCATTGGGTATTCGTATCATTGCCCCTATTCCCGGAAAAGGAACTATAGGTATTGAGGTCCCTAACAAACGAAAACAAATTGTTTCTTTAAAAGAAGTGCTGAACTCCGAAGGTTCACGCAGGGCAAATGGATCTGCCGATTGCCTTGGGAAAAACCATTTCCAATGAAGTCTTTGTGGCTGACCTGGCCAAAATGCCGCACCTCCTTATCGCCGGTGCAACGGGCCAGGGAAAATCGGTAGGGATCAATACGGTACTGATGTCCCTGCTATATCAAAAGCATCCATCGCAATTGAAATTTGTACTCATCGATCCTAAAAAAGTGGAGTTGTTTCCTTATGCTAAACTGGAAAACCATTTTCTGGCTTTTCTGCCCGATCAATTAGAGCCTATAGTCACGGATATCAAAAAAGTAATCTATACACTCAATTCGTTTTGTATTGAAATGGATGACCGTTACGACCTGTTAAAGAAAGCGCATGCCAGAAATCTTAAGGAATACAATGAGAAATTCGTCAAGCGAAAACTGAACCCATTGAAAACGGTCACAGGTTCATGCCATTCATAGTATTGGTCATTGATGAGTTTGCCGACTTGATCATGACGGCAGGTAAAGAAGTTGAAATGCCATTGCCCGTTTGGCTCAATTTGCTCGTGCTGTCGGGATTCACTTAATAATTGCCACTCAGCGTCCTTCAGTTAATATTATCACAGGTGTAATTAAAGCCAATTTCCCTGCACGCCTTGCCTATAAAGTGGCCTCGAAAGTAGACAGCCGGACCATCCTGGATATGGCTGGAGCTGAACAGTTGGTTGGACAGGGAGACATGCTGTTATCTGTGGGCAGCAATATGATTCGCCTGCAATGCGCTTTTGTCGATACCCCGGAAGTGGAATCGGTGATCAATCATATTTCCAATCAACAAGGCTATCCTGAACCTTACTTCCTCCCGGAATTTGTCGGAGACGATGAACCTATAGTTGGGGCAGAGGGGATGACCTATTCAGAGCTGGATGATATGTTTGAAGATGCGGCGCGGCTGATCATTCAAAATCAACATGGCAGTACCTCTATGATTCAACGCAGGCTCAAACTTGGTTATAACCGGGCAGGTCGCATCATGGATCAATTGGAGGCTGTTGGAATAGTAGGACCCGCGGAGGGCAGTAAGCCACGCGATGTACTGATGTTCTCCGAAAATGACCTGGACAATCTTATTCATAAAATTCGCTCCCGAAACTAAGTCCCGGGCATCATTTAACCTTTCTTTACAAGTTGAGGTTGATACATTTGGCCTACTTTTGCGTTGTCAGGTAAACCCACAACGAATATCGAGGTCATGAAAAAAATTGTCGGAATAGTCCTATTCTTCTTTTCTGCTATTACCCTTCAATATGCACAATATACTTCCGCCAAAGACTCGGATCCGGAGGCCATCAGTATATTGACAAAGGCAGGAGAAAACCTGAACTCGAAGAATTCCCAGGTCACGTTTTCGCTTAAACTTTCCTATCCAGGTCAGGAAGGGGAACCGAAAGTCGGTATTCTATATCAAAGCGGTTCTTCCTATCACCTTGACCTCGAAGAATATTCCATTATTTCAGATGGAAAGACAAGATGGGTTTACTTAAAAACCCAAAACGAAATCAATATATACGATGAAGATAACGGACAGGACTGGATCAGCCCGACAGATTTCCTGCAGCTGCACAAAGCACAGGACCTGGTATTTGTTTTAGCCGGCACGAGAGCTGATGGCTCTTCCATTATTGAAGCCAAGCCTTTGAAGGGACGTTTTGAAGACTATGCCAAGTTTACCATCCTGGTGAAGAATGGATTACTCAGCAGTATTAAAGCGATATCCAGAGACGGGACGCGGCAGGAAATGTATATCGGCACGATCATTCATCCTGCCGCTTTCGATGATCCGAAACTCTTTACGTTTAATAAGTCTCTTTACCCGGGTGCCCATATTGAAGATCTCAGACTCGACTGACCCGACATGGGGGTAAAGACAAAAATCATAGCTGCAGTTGCTGAGCGAACAAGCCGGCGTCTGGAAAATGAATCCCGGGAAGCCAGCCAAAATCAAAAGCATACTTTCCGGCAATTAATTGCTAAAGGATCCCAGACAGCATTTGGACAAGATCATGGTTTCAAGGAAATAAAATCGCATAAAGATTTTGTGGAGCGCGTGCCATTGCGGGATTACGAAGGATTCCGTCCGTATATGGAAGCGATCATCGCCGGAACGCCAAATGTGCTCTGGCCCGGATATCCGCTATACCTGGCTAAAACTTCAGGGACGACAAGCGGTATAAAATATATCCCCATTACGAAGGACAGCATTCCTAATCATATCGACAATGCCCGTGATGCCTTGTTTAATATGATGACGGTATTGAAACTCAAGACCCTGTTTGACGGGAAAATGATTTTCCTTTCGGGTTCACCAGTACTTGAAAAAAAGGCAGCATACCTACTGGCCGTTTGTCCGGCATCGTCAATCACTGGATTCCTTCCTGGTTGAAAGGAAATCAGTTGCCCTCGTATGCTACTAATTGTATTGAAGACTGGGAAATCAAAGTTGACAGAATAGCCAGGGAGACTTTGCTGCAGGATATGCGGCTCATCAGCGGCATTCCGCCCTGGGTGCAGATGTATTATAAACGTTTGCTCGAACTCTCCGGCAAGCAGACGATCCGTGAAATATTTCCCCATTATCAACTCTTCATTTATGGAGGTGTCAATTTTGAACCATATCGCGCACAATTAGAAGAGCTTACCGGCGGGCCGGTTCCCTCTTTGGAAACTTATCCGGCCTCCGAAGGATTTATAGCTTTTCAGGACCTGGCAAGTGCCGATGATGGTCTGGCTTTGCAATGCAATTCCGGTATTTTCTTTGAATTTATTCCTGTGGAAGAAATTTCTTCCGCGAATCCAATCCGGCTTTCCCTCCAGGAGGTACAATTGGGAAAGGACTATGCAGTCGTGATAAATTCAAATGCCGGTTTATGGGGTTATAATCTGGGGGATACGGTGTCTTTTGTTTCGCTTGATCCCTTCCGGTTAAAAGTGACCGGGAGAGTAAAGCATTTCATTTCCGCTTTTGGTGAACATGTCATTGTCAAAGAGGTGGAGGAAGCTTTGCGGAAGACCATGGTAAAACATCCATGTTCAGTTCAGGAGTTTACTGTAGCACCTCAAGTGAATCCGCCGGAAGGCGAAAAACCTTTTCATGAGTGGTGGATTGAATTCGGATCGGCGCCATTGGATGTCATCGCCTTTGCCAGGGACCTGAATGAGGCAATGGTCAGTGAGAATATTTATTATCGCGATCTGATCGATGGAAAAATCCTGCAACCGCTCCAGGTACGATTACTGCCTAAAGGTTCGTTTAAAACCTATATGCAATCTATAGGTAAACTCGGCGGTCAAAACAAAGTGCCCCGACTATGCAACGACCGATCCGTAGCCACCCCACTTGAAACCTATCTGAATGCTGACCCCTAATCACGCTAACTTCCTGATTGACAAGGAGAAGTTTTCTCCTTTTTCGAGCAATAATCCATATCTTTGCACACTATTTTTAAAAAGCTTTCATGCGGTTTTTCCTTTATATCGTACTGATAACCAGCTCATTATCGGCCTGTAAAAGCACTTTTGAGCAAGTCCGGACCAGCAATGATTCCCAGCGGATCCTGTCTGAATCCATGAAGTATTACGACAGAGGGGATTTTTACCGCGCCCAGACCCTGATGGAATTGATCCTGAACCAGTACAAAGGAACCAAGGAGGGTGAAGAACTTTTTTTCAAATACGCTTATACCCATTATAACATGGGTAACTACCAGTTGGCGTCCACCTACTTCACTAATTTTGCCTCCACATTTACTTACAGCCAATACATAGAAGAGGCAGATTTCATGGCAGCTTATTCCCAATTCAAATTGTCTCCTTCCTTTCGGCTTGACCAGGAACCATCAGAAAAAGCTATAAATGCTTTCCAGGATTTTGCCAACAAGTATCCCGACAGTGACCGGGTACCCAAATGCAATGAGCTCATCGATCAGCTCCGCGCTAAACTCGAAGAGAAAGCATTTGCTGAAGGTATGCTATATTATAACCTGGGTCAATTTGAAGCAGCCGTTTATTCCTTTCAAAACATGCTGACCGAATACCCTGAATCTTCCCGTGCCGAATTCGTAAGGTTCCTGATTTTTAAAGCTTCCTTTCTATATGCACAGAAAAGTATCTATGACAAGCGGGCGGAACGTTACGACGAGGCCCAATTGCGTTTTCAGGAATATGTGAATCATTACCCGGCTGGTAAAAACATGCATGAAGCCAGAGACCTTCATAAACAAATCCAAATTGAATCTAAAAATCTTTCCAAATGACTACTATAAAAAACCTGGCCATTGCGGTTGATCCCAATGTTAAGGCCCGTGACATTAAAAGCCTGGCAGCCCGCTCCAGCAACATTTATGAATCGATTTCGATCATTACCCGTAGAGCGAGACAATTGTCTAATGAAATGAAGAAGGAGCTTCATGACAAACTCGAAGAATTCGTAGTGGTCACCGAAACCATTGAGGAGATCCATGAGAACAAAGAACAAATAGAAATTTCCCGCTCGTATGAGAAGATGGCGAGTCCAACCATTCTTGCCACGGAAGAATTCATCAATGGAGACCTGGAATGGCGTTATCCGGAACCCGTTATGAGAGAAGAGGAATTTCCGGAGGACATGGAGTGATCTTCTTTACCTGAAATCACAGTTTACCTATGTCATCACTCCACGGCAAAAATATTCTTGTCGGTGTTTCAGGAAGTATTGCGGCCTATAAGGCGGCATTTCTGGTCCGCCAACTTATCAGGGAAGGTTGCGCCGTTCGGGTGATGATGACTGCTTCTGCCGGGGATTTTGTTTCACCCCTTACTTTTTCCACTTTAAGTAAAAATCCGGTTGCCGCCAACATACATGATGAGCAACAGTGGACCAATCACGTTGAATGGGGACTTTGGGCTGATGCCCTGGTGATGGCACCGGCCACCGCTCATACTATCGCCAGATGTGCTTTAGGACTGTCTAACGATATGCTGACAGCTACCTATTTGTCCGCACGTTGTCCGGTTTTTTTTGCTCCCGCCATGGATTTAGATATGTGGGTGCATCCCAGTACCGTTGAAAACATCAGTCGACTCCAATCCTACGGTAATTTTATCCTGGATGTTGGCATTGGCGAATTGGCAAGCGGATTGACCGGCCCTGGCAGAATGGCGGAACCTGAAGACATAGTGGCCCATTTGCGGGAATATTTTCACTACCGGATGGACATGACGGATATACGGGTATTGGTCAACGCAGGTCCGACGCAGGAAGCTATAGATCCAGTGCGTTTTATTGGTAACCGCAGTTCGGGTAAAATGGGGGTCGCGATAGCAGAGGAATTCGCAAGGCGTGGAGCTGAGGTTGAGTTGGTACTTGGACCTGGTAGTGTTGAACCTGAAAACGAACGCATTTCGATCACGCGTATCCTGACAGCAGAGGATATGCAGAATGCCTGCAACAGGTTTTTCCCACAGGCTCATATCACGGTGCTGGCTGCCGCCGTCGCCGATTATAAACCTGTCCGTACAGCCACTGAAAAAATAAAAAAGACTGCTGAACAATTGTCGCTGGACCTGGTAAAAACAGCGGATATAGCTGCCGCCCTTGGCAGAGAAAAAAAACCGGATCAGATCCTGATAGGTTTTGCTTTGGAAACCACAGACGGAGAAAAAAACGCCAGGGAGAAGTTGTTGAAGAAAAATCTGGACATGATCGTGCTCAACAATCCCCTGGATCCAGGCGCGGGATTCGGCCATGACACGAATAAAGTCACCTTTCTGTTTCCGGACAATAAACTACAGCACCTGGAGTTAAAGTCGAAGAAAGAAGTGGCCCGCGATATCGTGGAAGCCGCCTTCAAAATAAAACATGCTGATGCGATTCAATAACTTACTCTCCATCCTCTTTGCCGCTTCCCTGATGATTATTCACCATTCCGGCAGTGCGCAGGAAATCAATGCGACGGTAACCGTTACGGTACCCAAACTCCAGCAAACCGATCCTGCGGTTTTCAAAACGTTGGAGCGTGACCTTGGGGAATTTCTTAAACAGGAAAGATGGACCGACGATGAGTTTAAACCCTACGAGCGCATCGATTGCAATTTTTCAGTGAATATCACCAGCGAACTTGGGGGCAATTCGTATAAAGCCGATATTGCCTTAAAGGCCATTCGCCCGGTGTATGGTTCCGAATACAAAACCGTACTCATCAATCACGTGGACCGGGATGTCGTTTTCAATTACCTGGAATTCCAGCCCATCGAAAACGGAACCTTATTTTTTAAAGATAACCTGTCTGCCGTCTTTTCTTTTTATGTGCATTACATTCTCGGATTGTATGATGAAAGTTTTGCTGTCAATGGCGGAGATGAACAGTTTCAGTTGGCCCAAAATATTCTCAGCCAGGTTCCTCCCCAGATTTCGGATGCAGATAAGGGCTGGCAATCCCTGAACAAAAAAACCACCCGGTACTGGATGATTGAAAATATGCTGAATGCGCGTTTCAAATCCTTCAAAGAAGCCTGGTATAATTATCACCGCAAGAGCCTTGATATCATGTATACCAATCCGGAGCAGGCGTTAACTTCCATGCTGGAGGCTTTAAAACAAGTGGATAAAACAAATTCTACGTATCCGAATTCTTTTGGTGTACTCATGTTTATCACCGCCAAAAGTGATGAGATCGTGGATATTTTTAAGAATGCAGATCATACCAGGAAAGCTACAGTGTATGATATTATGCGCAGGCTGGATCCTTCAGGTGCCGGGAAATACAATGCCCTCCGAAATTAAAGCTCGTCTCGTTATACTGGCTTCCGGTGGCGGCAGTAATGCAGACCAAATCTGTTCTTTTTTCGATGGCCACGACTTAATTTCTGTGGAAGCTGTTTTTACCAACCATTCAAACGCCGGCGTTGTCCAGGTGGCGGAAAGTCATCATCTGCCATGTTATACATTCCTCAAGCCCATGTGGGCCGATAAATCAATTCTGGCCCCGGTATTGGAATTTCATCAAATCACACACATCGTCCTGGCTGGTTTTTTATTACTTATCCCGCGATGGCTGATCGAGGCTTACCCTGACCATATAATTAATATTCATCCTGCCCTGCTCCCCAAATATGGCGGCAAAGGTATGTACGGCCATCACGTCCATGAAGCCGTAAAGCAATCCGGTGACCGGTATTCCGGTATTACCATTCATACAATTGATGAACATTATGACCGGGGAACTATACTCTTCCAACACGAGGTAGGATTGGAACCGGGAGACAACGCTGACCAGATTGCCGCTAAGGTATTGATAGCAGAACATACTTATTACCCAAGGGTGATCGAACAATGGGTGTTAGGCCAGCCTATACATTAGGTCCACTATCATGAATGGCATGGGATGCCAGCAAGGCCTTGGCCATGGAATAATACTCGCCCCATAAGTCCGGGAATCTATATGCATATCCGGCGAGCCCCTGCAATCCTCCGGTATGAATAGCCAATACCTGGTCCCGCTCATGGAAATAATGCGCTTTCATTTTATCAGCAATACCGAATAAGAGTTTACCCGTATAGACAGGATCCAAAACTACTTGCGTAGCCCGGGTAAACGAAGTCATAAAGTCGATCAACGCCGGATTGAATTTTCCGAATCCACCCAAATGATAATCAGGCCAGATATCCCATTCACCAGCCGGAACAATATCGTAACGGGAAAGAAGGGACTGAACATATTGCCTGTCGCAACCTTTCCAGGCGGGAACAATATGAAGGAAATAATTCGATGGCATGGCATCGAGGATACCACACGCTGTACACATCGAACCTGCTGCAATCGCCAAATGATAGATCCCCTGTTCAGGTATTTCATTCATTATCTCGGCCGATCCTTTTATACCTTCCATGGATAATCCCCCTTCTTCAATGAATAAGGCATCCGGAAAAAGTGAATAAGCCATCGCCTGATCAAATGGATGGTATTCCTCTGGTTGAACAAATACTATCTGCGTATTCAGTTCTCTCAATCTTCGGAGAGTGGGATTTCGTTCATCCGGTTCGAAAGCTCTCACCACCGCCGTGAAATGAAGTTGAAAAGTATGGCACGCTTCTGCCAATGCAGCCAGGTGATTGCTGAACATTCCTCCTTTGCTAACCACTTTGGTCACGTTGTTTTCAATAGCAAATTGAAGAGGGTATTTCAGCTTATAATATTTATTCCCGGACGACCAGGATTTCAGGAGATCCAGCCGAAGTATAGGTAATGGCCTGTCCTGAAAGAAATTTTGAACAACTTGTATCCCACCGGGTGAAAACTGATGCCAATCCATGGGTAGTCTCTATTCGGTAAAAGAATGGGAAAAGCTATGCCTGAATTAAAACAACTCTTTTGGTTTTAACTGTCCGGCCTAAATTGTCCTGAAGTTTGTAGATATAGGTGCCGCGTTGCAGATCTCCCAAATCCACCGAAATAGTTTTTCTGGGATCATCAACATACACTTCGACTTCTTTGATCTGCGTCCCCAGGATATTGAGAATTTTTAATTTATAATATCCACGCTCAAGATCGTTCAATTGAAATCGCACGATATCGAAACTCGGGTTTGGAAAAGCATATACATCCGGCCGGGAGGGTTCATCCGTTACTATCCTTGTTGCGATCGGATGGGTTTTAAATTCAACCCTGATGGGTACATTATTTTCTCCAACCTGGACTTCAGCCATCATCAGGCCGATGTCGGTTGAAACAAATCGATAATACTCTTCATTCGTGATCAGGTGAATACCCGGCACTAATGAAGTCACATCTCTCCAGAGATAACCGGTTCGGATTTCAATCCGAATAGCAGTTTTCCTGATCACATGTTGCCGGTTGACCGCAGCAACTTCTGTTGGCAAATACAAAGTACCCTCTCCGTCCACATCGATATCTTCATTGATTGTATAGGTGATCCGGCAGGTGTCGGGAATCTGGGGAGGTGTCCAATTACAATTAAGATGTTTAGGCCACGCAAAGGATGTCACCATTCTGCCTTTATAACTGGTATGCTCACCTAAAACTCCTTTGTAGAAAGGTTTGTATGCAGGGGAGAGTGTATAAGTGAGCCGGCCAGCAGGACAAACCGGATTATCCAGTAAGACCTGGGTGACTTGCGCCGAATTACCTGCTATGTCAAGTATGTCATCCGCTTGAGATCCATTCATCAGTTGGGCATGGGTCACATTGGTCCGGTCTCCAATCACCATTATATTTCGGCTGATGGCGTAAGGGGCACGGAGGGAACGAAAATCCCAGATTTGGGACGCGCTGGGTTGGATCGTAATTTCCTGGTCCGGAAAATATTCACGGGCATAATAAATGGTATCCTCTGCCAGACTTGACCAATTCATGTACTGGGCGTGCAGTGCCGCATGAGTAAGGATCAATAGGAATAGACAGCGTAAACGAATCATTGCATCCATTGCAAGCCCACAAATTTATAATACTCTCCCTGACGCGCCATTAAAGAAGCATGATCTCCTTTTTCCACGACGCGCCCATGCTGTAAAACGATGATCTGGTCGGCATGCTGTATGGTGGAAAGACGGTGGGCTATGACAATAGAGGTTCGGCCCTTCATCAATATGGTTAAGGCTTCCTGGACCTGGCGCTCCGATTTGGAATCGAGCGATGCGGTAGCCTCATCGAGGATGAGAATGGGCGGATTGATCAACAATGCCCGGGCAAGGGTCATCCGTTGACGTTCACCTCCACTCAACGTGCTCCCCCGGTCACCAACGACAGTATCATAGCCGTTTGGTGTGGTCATGATGAACTCATGAATCTGTGCCACCTTGGCCACTTCTATGACTTGTTCCCGGCTGGCGTTAGGTCTGCCAAAAGCGATATTGTTAAAAATCGTGTCATGGAAAAGCACGGGATCCTGATTGACAATACCCATCATACTTCGCAGTTGTTTCAAGTCCAATTCTTTGATATTCACTCCATCGATATTAATGGCTCCATACGACACATCATGGAAGCGAGGCAGCAGATCGGCCAAAGTGGATTTGCCCGTCCCGCTGGCTCCGACAATAGCCAATACCTGGCCTTTGGGAATGGTAAGATTGATGTCTTCCAGTACATATTCCGCGTCTTCACTGTATTTGAAACCCACATTTTCAAAAGTGATCTCCTGATTGAAGGCGTGTATTTCTTTAGGTTCCGGAAGGGCAGGAATAGTCTCTTTATTATCAATAATTTCATTTACCCGATCCACTGCTGCTAAACCTTTTTGAATATTATAATATGCTGACGAAAAATTTTTAGATGGGGCAATGACATTAAAGAAGGCATATAAGAAAGCGAAAAAAGTTTCAGGTTTAATTTCCGATTTAAATACCAGGTTGGCGCCATACCATAACAACACGGCAACTATGGCTATCCCCAGCACTTCTGAAAGAGGGGAAGACAAATCCCGCCTGTACATGATCCGGGTCAGCAAACGACGGTACCGGTCATTGATATCGAAAAACCTGCGCTTCTGATATTCCTGGGCATTAAAACCCTGAACGATGCGCATGCCATTGAGACTCTCTTCGACGTGAATCACGAGGTCAGCCAATTGACGCTGGACCACCTTGGACTGGCGTTTCAGATTCCGGCTGATCCGGCCAATAACAAAAACCGTGACGAGGATCAAAACAAAAACAAATAAGGTCAACCGGACACTGGTCACCAACATAAAGGCAATACTGCCGATGATCACAATGGGCTCCTTGAATATGGATTCAATAACATTAAGAATGGAATACTCTATCTCCTGCACATCCGTACTGACCCGGGCCAACAGGTCCCCCTTTTTTCCCCGTGTAAAAAAGGCCAATGGGAGATCCATGTATTTGTCGTAAATCTTGTTGCGGACATCCTTGACAATGCCGTTCCGCACCTGGGCCATAAAGACCAGGGATAAATAACGGAACAGATTTTTTAAAAAGAAAATAAAAACAAAGGTGACACAGACGATGATGAGGGCACCTTCCTGGGAATATAATTCCACCAGTTCACCGAAAGTATATTCCAGCCACGACTGGATGTTATTGACGGAAAAGGGTACCGGTTCGGGTGAAGGTTTGACACGTCCGAATAAAATCTGAAAAAAGGGAATAATAATGGGAATGCTGATCACCATACAGATGGCCATCAGCACATTGCAAAGGATATTCATGAACAAGGGAAACTTATATCCCTTGAGATAACTGATCAATTGTTTGGGAGGACTGCTGCCCTGAATTCGGCCATTAGTCTTCCAGCTTGAAAGTCTCAAGAAAACCGGTATGGAAATCTCCTCTCCTGAAGGCCGGATCCTGCATCAGTTTTTTATGGAACGGAATGGTCGTATTAATACCTTCAACGATAAATTCATCCAGCGCCCGTTGCATTTTAGTGATACACTCTTCCCGCGTAGGTGCCTTGCAAATAATTTAGCAATCAGACTATCGTAATATGGCGGGATGGTGT
Source organism: uncultured Saprospiraceae bacterium (assembly GCA_963837505.1). Lineage (GTDB taxonomy): Bacteria > Bacteroidota > Bacteroidia > Chitinophagales > Saprospiraceae > Opimibacter. The sequence goes on from CAWINN010000011.1 coordinate 59,382, forward strand.
ATCCGGCATAAACATGTGTATCTACACGGACTCCATGACCTTTAGGACTATGAAATGAGGTGATCATTCCCGGGCTCGGCCGGAAATTATGGTAAGGATCTTCCGCATTGATGCGGCATTCAATCGCATGATTATTAGGGTAATAATTTTTCCCTGAGATGGGAATTCCGGCGGCTACTTTGATTTGTTCCTTGATCAGGTCATGGTCGATGACTTCTTCCGTTACCGGATGCTCCACCTGTATCCGGGTGTTCATTTCCATGAAATAAAAATTCTTGTGCTTATCCACCAAGAATTCGATCGTACCTACGCCTTCATAATCTATGGATTTGCCGGCTTTGATAGCAGCTTTACCCATTTTATTCCGGAGGGATTCGTCCATAAAAGGTGAAGGGGATTCCTCCACTAACTTTTGATGGCGTCGTTGTATGGAGCATTCCCGTTCTGAAAGATGCACCACATGCCCGTGCTGATCACCGATAATCTGAAATTCAATGTGACGTGGCTCCTCAATAAATTTTTCAATATAAATGCCATCATTGCCAAAGGAGGCTTTGGCTTCCTGTCGCGCTTTGTTCCAGAGATCTTCCAGTTCATTTTCATTCTGTACCACCCGCATACCTTTTCCACCGCCACCAGCTGTCGCTTTCATAATGACCGGGTAGCCGATTTCTTTACTCACCTTTTTTGCCTGAGCGACATCCGCCACCAGACCTCCGCTTCCGGGCACAACAGGTACGCCCGCTTTGATCATGGTCTCTTTCGCCGTGATCTTGTCCCCCATTTTAGTAATCATAGCGGGAGTCGGGCCAATAAATTTAACACCATATTCTTTACACACTTCAGCGAAGTCAGCGTTTTCCGCCAGGAAGCCATACCCAGGATGAATGGCATCAGCATTGGTAATTTCCACTGCGGCCATCAACCTTGGAATACTGAGATATGAATCACTGGATTTGGGCGGGCCAATGCAAACTGCCTCGTCAGCAAATCGCACATGCAGGCTGTTTTTATCCGCCGTACTATAGACGGCCACCGTATTAATTCCCATTTCCTTGCAGGTGCGAATGACACGCAAGGCTATCTCTCCCCTATTGGCAATTAGTATTTTCTTAAACATCCGAAAGGATTGGGTTAACTGGAAATGGTTTCAACCATTGACATTCTGTCAACATGTTGAATCAACCATTCGGGTCAATGAGGAAAAGTAACTGATCGTATTCGACCGGTGAGGCATCTTCTACCATGATCTTCACCACTTTGCCCGAAACTTCAGATTCAATTTCATTAAAAAGTTTCATGGCTTCGACGATACACACCACCGATCCCACTTCCAATTTGTCTCCGGGCTTTGACATAAGGACCTTTTTCCGGGGATGCTGAGCGGTAGAATGTGCCCACAATAGGGGATCTGATCTCCACCAGGTTTTCTTTTGCTGCCCCTGACGAACTTCCACCTGCATTTTCCGTATCGGATTCTGCTGTGGATTTATTCTCAACTACCGGAGAAGAAGGAGCGTGAGTTACTGGAGAGGCCGGAGTGACCGAAGCCATCGGCATATAGGAAGACACGGTGTCTCCTTGTCTTGATTTTGAATAATATTTTGTTTTAACAGAAAAAGCCAAATCGCCTTCTCTGAATTTAAACTCCGCCAGTTCTAACCGGTTGACCAGCTTTAATAGCTCTTGTATTTCTTTTGAGTCCATCTGCAAAGATTATTTAGCCCTTTCCATATAATTTCCTGTAGCCGTATCAATTTTGATCTTCTCTCCGGTGTCAATAAAAAGCGGAACCCTCACCTCGGCCCCGGTTTCCACTTTCGCTAACTTCAGCGTATTGGTAGCCGTATCACCCCGCAAACCGGGCTCCGTATATGTCACCTCCAAGATAACATATTGAGGCAATTCAACTGACAATGGCACTTCCTGAACGGCATGGATCAGGATCTCTACTTCAAGTCCTTCTTTCATCAGGTTAGCATTTTCTATCATAGCCTCCTGAATGGCCACTTGCTCATAAGTCTCGTTATTCATAAAATGGTAACCCATCTCGTCATTGTATAGAAATTGAAATTTGCGTCTTTCGACCCTGACATCACTGATAGTATGTCCTGACTGGAAAGTATTGTCCACGACTTTACCGGTGGTCAGGCTTTTCAGTTTCGTCCGGACAAAGGCATTCCCTTTTCCTGGCTTAACATGCTGAAAATCAACTATATAATAAATATCATTGTTAAATTCAAGGCAGAGTCCTTTTTTAATGTCTGCTGTGGTGGCCATGCAATAAAGCTTTTTGAATTTAAAAAAATAAGGGCGCAAATATAGGCATTTTAACTGCCTGATTCAGGATGAGTTATATACGAACCCAACACCAAATCAATATGCCCATGACCAAAGGCTGGCTCCCCAGGTATACCCCCCACCAAAAGCAGTAAGGATAATCTTATCTCCCGGTTTCAATTTGTCTTCCCATTCCCAAAGACATAAAGGAAGGGTAGCCCCAGTAGTGTTACCATATTTCTGAATATTGACCATGACTTTCTCCATGGGGAATTTAAGCATATCCGCCACCGCCTGGATGATGCGAAGATTAGCCTGGTGAGGCACCACAAAGTTGATCTCTTCAGGTTGGAGATGATTCCTTTTCAGAATTTCATTGATGGCCTCCGCCATTCCTTTTACGGCAGCCTTAAATACCGGTTTTCCATCCTGGTAGAGATAGTGCCATTTCTTATCAATGGTTTCATGGGTCGGCGGATTCTTCGAACCGCCACCTTTCATATGTAAAAATTCTTCCCCGACTCCATCCACCCGCATCCAACTGTCCAGCAGACCATTTCCATTTGTTTCGGGTTGAAGCAATATAGCCGCAGCAGCATCACCAAATAAAATACAGGTAGAACGATCGGTATAATCTGTTATCGTACTCATCTTGTCGGAGCCGACCACCACTACATTTTTATACTGACCGGATTCAATAAATTTTGCACCGGTGGTAGCTGAAAAAAGAAATCCGCTGCAGGCTGCCTGGATATCAAATGCAAACGCATTTTTCGCACCTACTTTATGACATATCAGCGTACCTGTGTCCGGAAAGAAATAATCCGGAGTAACCGTTGCACATATCAGCAGGTCAATATCCAGGGGAGACAAACCAGTTTTCTTCAGCAAACCCTCCACTGCATAAGCACCCATATCCGAGGTGGCAATGTTGGGGTCACGCATGATATGTCGTTCCTCTATCCCGGTCCGGGCTTTGATCCATTCATCATTGGTGTCTACCATCGATTCAAGATCCTTGTTGGTCAGAATATCCTTTGGAACGAAACCGTTAACGCCTTTGATGGCGGCTCGGATCTGTGACATCAGCACTAATTTTTAGGACGGCGAAGGTAGGTATTTCCTCTATTACCCCGTGGATAATTGGCAGCGTGATCATCCTACGGCAGCAACGCGGGATGAATCAGATTGGTACAATAATTGCTATATAAAATAATAAAGATCAGCATTTTATAAATAATAAATAATCATAATGTTATGAATATCAGCTTATTGGTCAGCCTTTTTGCCTTCCTGCTACCGGCACCCCAGATTCCAAATTACTATCGTTCCTATCCAACAGCCCGTGCGGAAGCCGCAAAAGCGCAAAAGGATATGTTGATTTTCTTTTCTTCTTCATCCTGTGATAATTGCAGCGCCGCCTGGACAGCATTTGCTAATGATGCCAATGCAGTAAGTAAATATATTTCTACCCAGGTGGCCACAGACAATTTCGATGGCCAGATCCTTTATGAGCATTTTGATCCGGGGACAGTTCCGGCTTGGGTGGTCCTCGATGCCAATGGTAAAGTCAAAGAAAGATGGCAAGGCGGCTGGAAAGATGCCTATGGCAAAGGAACCCTGTATGTTGATGAAATGCCGCTGACCACCACTTCTGAAAAAACGGAACCTGTAGTTAACTCAAAAGCAGTTACTACCCCATCCCCTTCCGGAAATACTTCGTCAACTTCGAATTCAAAAATAAATACAATCAATTCCAATACCGCATCAGAACCTGATATCAAAACAACAGTAAAAAAAACCACTCAGGATGAAATTCCTATACCGGCAGCGATAAGTCCTGTGGCAGGCTATGTCATTCAGGCTGGTTATTTCGGTTCAAAGTCCAATGCAGAAAAATGTGTCGCCGAATTAAAAACAAAAGGCTTCAAAGATTTTTCTATTCAATCCTGCGAACAAAACAGCACTCCATATTATCGTGTATGGTCTTCTGTTTTTGCAACAGAAAAGGAGGCCCAGGTTCACCTTCAGCAACTCACTTCAGCCAGCATTAAGGCAACGGTGAAAAGTACATTATGATCCTTCAGGCAAGCGCTTAAAACTCGCTACATTTAGCCTGCAAACAATTTTGGATTGGCCAGATCTCTTTTATTGAGAAGAATCAAAAGCCTTGCCGGTATACAACCTGCAGGTGTCACTGTATTGAAGGGCGTCGAATTTGGAATAATGAATTCTATTGATGATGCCTACTTATTGGCGGAAGACGGTAAAATCATCGCTTTTGGAAAAGACCAGGATTGTAAGACCGAACGGGCTGATGAAATCGTTGACTGTTCCGGCAAACTGGTCTTACCTGCTTTTTGTGATAGTCATACCCATCTTGTCTTCGCTTCGTGGAGAGAAAGTGAATTTGTTGACCGGATCCGGGGACTCACCTATGAGGAAATTGCGAAACGAGGTGGCGGAATATTAAATTCTGCTTCCAGGCTTCAGATCATGCCTGAGGAGGAATTGTTTGACCAAGCCGTGTTGCGATTGCACGAAGTCACCCGAATGGGTACTGGTGCCATTGAAATAAAGAGCGGATACGGACTCACAGTGGAAAGCGAAATAAAGATGCTCAGGGTGATTCGAAAACTCAAAGAGCAACTCATCATCCCGGTAAAGGCGACCTTCCTTGGAGCACATGCTATGCCTTTGGAATACAAATTCAATCGAAAGGGATACATCGATCTCATCATAGACAAGATGCTTCCTCAAATCGCTGACGAGGGCCTGGCGGATTATATCGATGTATTCTGTGACAACGGGTTCTACACTGTTGAGGAAACTGATGAAATCCTTAGCGCCGGGGCCAGGTATGGGTTAAAAGCTAAGATCCATGCCAATGAACTTGATTATTCGGGAGGGATACAGACAGGAGTGAGACACCATGCTGTTTCAGTTGATCATCTGCAATATACCGGCCAGGCGGAAATAGAAGCTCTTCAGAATTCAGCTACCATAGCTACGATTTTGCCTTCCACCGCCTTTTTCCTGGGAATCCCTTATGCCCCAGCCAGGAAAATGATTGAAAATAATATTCCGGTCGCCCTGGCATCGGACTTCAATCCGGGAACATCCCCCAGTGGAAATCTGTCCTTTGTGCTATCCCTTGCTGCCATAAAACTTAAGATGCTGCCGGCGGAGGCTTTAAACGCTTTAACCGTGAACGGGGCCGCAGCTATAGAACTGGAAGCAACCCATGGAAGTATAACTACCTCGAAATCAGCCAATTTAATAATCACCAGGGAGATTTCCGGGATAGATTACCTGCCGTATTCTTACGGTGATAGTTGGATTGACAAGGTCATTATGAAGGGAAGAATGCTTTAGGTTTTCCTGAAAACATGTTTTCCTTAAACATGCGCGCATTTGCCTGAAATGAAACATGTTTTCCTTAAACATGCGTGTATTTCCCTGAAACACCCACTTATACCGCCTGAATTATCCGCGTTTTGGCTTGAAATGCCCCATTTTCCAAAGAACTGAGCCAGTATTATCCTTTAATTCCAGGGCATAACATTAAGCATCTCATTTTCGTTCTAATGGGTCTCAGCCGGATGGGCAGCTAATTCCCCAAAAACTGAATCTACTTAAGACCCAGCCCCTTTCTAAAATAAATGAAAACCACGACCGGAATCACGGTTTGAAAAGCTATTTTTGCGCGAACATATTATAGAAAAAAATCATACTAGTTTTATTGAATGGAAAATCAGACGAAGAAAATCAGGTTTTGGCTGCTCCTTGTAGCCCTTTTCGCCGGATTTTCCACCCCCACTCTCTTTAGCCAGGACCTTGTCACCGTCAAGACTGTCTCCTCTTCCATGGGCATTGATCCGTTCCACTTATCTTTTAATTGCCTGGATGGTAAACCTGGTGATACGATTTGTATCCCGGTTACAGTTGAAAACTTTAATGACATTGTCATCGTCCAGATGGAAATTATCTGGAATAGTAATGTGCTTGATTACATCAAAGTTCAGAATCCCGGAACACCTTTTATCAATGTAAATTCCGATTTCAACCTCTCAGGCCCAAACGCCTTGAAATTTATTCCACTTGGCTTTCCTATAAATGGTGAATCCTTACCGGATGGAACAGTCCTTTTTGATATTTGCTTCAGGATCATCGGCACCCCGGGCTCAACGAGCTGTGTTGGCATAAGTCCTTATTTCCCATATCAGGCTGCTGATGTAACTGGCGAAATACCATCTGATTTTGACAGCTGTTGTATGACAGTGGATAACGCCATGAACCTTGTGGGTTTCGTCACCAGTTGCGGTCCCGACATTTTAGGAAATAACGGAACTATTGATGTGACTATTTATGGGGGTACTGCCCCTTATACCATTACCTGGGTCGAAACTGTTTCGGGTACACCAGGAGGTCCTGTTCCGGTTTTTGCAGAAGGGGGCAATACTATGATCAATGTTCCACCAGGCATTTATGACGTAACGATCACAGACGCCTTGGGCGATAATGTCACCTACACAGCCGATGTTGATGTCCTTGGCCTCAGTATCATCACCCGGCTTAAACAACCTACGTGTTATAAATTCAGTAATGGCATCATCTGGATTAAACCCCAGGATGGATCTGCCCCTTTCAGTTATATCTGGGAATGTTTAACGGATCCTTCCCGGGCCGGTTCAGGCTTTATTCGCAACCCCGGGGACAGCTCACAGGTCACCAGCTTACGGGATGGGATCTACAGCATCACCGTGGAAGATGATAATGGTTGCGAAGTGATCGTCATGGATACCCTCATTGACAATCCATTTGTCTTTACGGTCAATGATCTTATCAATGCCTCATGTAATGGGTCTAAGGATGGCTTAATTGACCTTAAAATCACTGGGGCGAAACCGGATATCGATGGCAATTACCTGATCAAGGGTTCGAATTTTACCATCCATACTAATGCCATCACCATTGGATTACTAAACCCCGGTGATTATTGCATTACGGTATCGGACGAGGTCTCCCAATGCGATACTGTGTTTTGTTTTACTATCGGTTACACGGACACAATAACCGCTACGCTTACCCTGGCCGACCCGTCCTGCCATGGCGGTATGGATGGCTCTGTCTCTTTAAGGGGAAAAACGAATGGGGCTCCGATGCCTCCTTATGATTACTTCATCTATGATGCGAGTGCTATGCTGGTCGCATCGCAATTAAACGTCGGCGGACTTTATACCTATACCGGGCTGGCTCCGGGTAATTATGCAGGAGTGGTGATGACCATAGATGGCTGTGTCTCAGACACAGTTCATTTTACCATCAATGATCCGCCAGCCATGATATTATCCTTGGTGGGAACAAATCCTGACAATTGCATTCCCACTGCTTCAGGAGATGCCTGGTTTAGCATTACCAACGGCATGGCCCCTTATACCCTCGATGCAGGTGCAGGTTTCCAGGATGCGGATACGCTGTTCAATATGAATTCTGGTAATTACATTTTGACGGTAACTGATGCTAAAGGATGTAAAGCCACTCTTCCTTTTCATGTGCCCGCCGGCGATGAAAATGAAGAAGCCGATATCAGTTTTCAGATCGATGGCACACCTTGTGATGGCGGCCAACTCATCGTACTTTATCAGGGAATGCCTATTCCCCCTAACGTTGGCGTGTTATGGAGCAATGGTTCAACCAATGACACCATTCCCATTACCAATACCGATACTTTAAGTGTGGACGTACTTTTAGGTGCACCCATTTTTTGTATCCTCAATGATACCGTTCATGTCAATTGCGAGGTCAAACTGAAACTGGATATCACCGTAATGCAACCCCTTTGTGGTGAAGGTGCTGTTGGAGGGCCCTACACAGCCACCGTCATTGCCGACACTGCTAATGCCGTGGCTCCGGTTACCTGGTATTGGTCCTTCCCTGATACTACGACCACCGGTATTTATACAGGTATTGCGCCGGGCAAATATTATGTAACCGTAACAGATGCATTGGATTCCATAGCCATAGATAGCTTTGAAGTTATAGCCCCAAATCCTTTGCATCTTAGTTTTAGCAATATTGACAGTACCTCCTGTCCGGAGACTTGCGATGGAGCGGCCAGAGTGATTGCCAGCAATGGTGATCCCAACCTGGATTATTTCCTCTATTGGGATGCTATTACGCCGATGGCCGATACGGGCCTGATATTTAATATATCCGATTTGTGTGCAGGTTCCACCGTATTTAATGTCTCCCAGGACGGGATCTGTTTTTATAAAGATACGATTGAGATACTCGCTCCCGATTCAATAAAGATTAACCTGGTCAATGCCATTGATGCCAGTTGTTTTGGAAGTAGTGATGGAGCTCTTCAGGTTGCAGCTGCAGGTGGAACACCGGGCTATACGTATTCCTGGACAGGTGGGCCATTTAATGCCAACTATCCGGGAATAATGGCAGGCACTTATCACGTAGTAGCCACGGACAGCAAAAACTGTATGGCTGAGGATAGTTTCTCTGTCAGTCAACCAGACACATTGATTGCTGAAATCGATGTCGCGGGCACGATTCAACTTTCTTGTGGAAATAGCAATGATGGTGTGATAACGCTTAATGTATCCGGTGGTAATGCTGGCGCCTACACTTACCAGTGGAATCCTAATGTATCTACCACCTACCAGGCGGCTAACCTGGGTGCCGGCCATTACCAGATAACCGTTTCTGATCCCAGGGGATGTAACGATACTACCTCTTATACATTGGTGTCCCCCGTGCCGGTTGAAGTCGTATGGCCGATATTGGATCCGCCTTTATGTTTTGGAGATGAATCCTTGTTTCAAATCACAACGGTTACAGGTGGAAGCGGTAATTACACATACAATATAAATGGCGGGCAACAATTTGATATTAATCAATCGATTTCGCTTCCTGCCGGCATTTATATTATCAATGTCTCAGACGACCGCGGATGCACGGATGATACTACCTACATGATCGTTGAACCTAACCCTATTCTGGTAACCTTAGGACCGGACGGACCTGTCAACCATTTAGGAGATAGTCTTTACATCAGCGGAACTGTAGACCAGAGTGACAACCCAATCAATAACACACTTTGGACTTCTGATGGGAAGATGAGTTGCCCAACCTGTCAAGGCACCTGGGTGTATAATGCCCTTCCAACGCTTTACACCTGGACGGTGACGGATATCAATGGTTGTACAGGATCAGCCAATATACTGGTGGATGTGGACTATAATCGTGCGGTATACATACCCAATGTTTTTTCTCCCAACAATGATGGACGTAACGATGATTTTAAAATCTTCACGGGGCTTGGGGTTACTACTATCAATTACCTAAGGATCTATGACCGTTGGGGTAATCTTATCCATGAAGAAAAAGGATTATTACCCAGCGCTGCCGGAGCGGGCAAATGGGACGGAACCTTCAAAGGCGATCCGCTTAATCCCGGAGTCTATATTTATGTGGCTGAAATAAGTTTCATCGACAAAACCACCCTCACCTACAGCGGAGATATTACGCTGATTAAATAAACAACAAATTTTCTGACGCCGCGAAGAATTCACTCAGCGAATCAATACGACGGCTCCTACTTTCCTCTTCTCTTGTCCGTTGCAGAGGTAATTGAAGTAATAAATGTATTGCCCGGGCATGATCTCCTCACCTTGCCGTGTTCCATCCCATCGGTCTGCGGGAGAGAGCGCCTTGAATACTTCTCCACCCCATCGGTCATACACCTGCAGGGAAATAAATTCACCCAGAAAAACCACATTACTCATTCCCCAGTCATCATTGATCTTGTCACCATTTGGAGTAAATCCGGTCGGAAAAAAAACATTGTCGCAATTCAGCTCAGTGGAATCTGCAACAGTTATTCGAATCGAATCACTGGCCTGGCAAAAACCATAATCGAGACTGACATGATAAATATTGGTGGCCGGAGGGGAAATGATCGGTTCAGCTATGTTAGGAACACTCACGCCTAAAGTCGGGCTCCATTGAATCGACGGGGCGCAGGTCACAGGCAAACGGATCTGCATGGACGTGCCGGTAAATAAAACAGTATCCGGGGAGGTGATTTTGTCAATCGGTAAATTTAATTCCTGGACTTCCAGCGAGGTCAACGCCCTGTTGTAAAAGCGAAATTCGTCCAGTGTCCCTCTGAAAGGCACTTCTCCATTGGCCAGGCAGGGACCGCCACCAATGGTAAGAATTCCGTTATTCAGTATTTTGACAAAAGCAACACTACCTATTTTCGATTGCTCAACTCCGTCATAATAGCAATAGACATCCCTGTCACGTCGAACAAAAACGATGTGGTGATAACATCGATCTGCCGGAACAATATAAGAGCTTCGGAAACTATTGTTCGCTTGTTGTGACAAAGTCAGGCTGACTTCCCTGGTCACCGGGTTATATCTGAGTTCTGCCGAACTGTCGATCCCACAGGTTTCGCTCTTGGAAAGGATATCCATGATATTATTGACCTGGGGATCCGGCTGCATAAAAAAGCTAATCGTAAAATCATTCCCGAACAATATATCCGGATTCCCCAGGATCTGAATGGTGGTATTTCCGTCAAAGAGGAATCCATTAGATTGCGCGCCGCATCCACATAGGGCATTTCCCATTATGATCCCATTGGTACCCCCGCCGCTATCATCAGTGGCGTCACAGGCATCAAAGGAGTAATACGCCAGGAGGCCATCCATAGGCTGGGCCATCAGTGAATTGACGTTAGCTAATACGGTCAATACCAATATTCCCCACCTCACTGTCTTTATCGCGTTCATCATCATAGGCTGCAAATCAGTATGTTCAAAAAGCTATTGAAAAAGAGACTCCTATCTGCTTAAACGATGCTTTTCCTGCGGCAAATATAGGCATATCGATTTCCCTGTAATGATTTGCTAAATACCGTCCAAAACCTTTGCAATCTCTCGGACTTCCCGATATTCGCATCCTGTCTCTGAAAAGGGTACAAAATCGATGGCAAATAATAAATCCGGTAAGGGAGCCAATGAAATGAGTTTCTTCGAGCATCTCGAGGCCCTCCGCTGGCACATTATCAGGTCATTGGTTGCCATCCTGGTCATTTCTGTAGGGGTCTTTTTAGCCAAAGACTTTGTATTCAAGGAGGTCATTTTAGGCCCCTGCTCACCTGATTTCATTACCTATCGCGTTTTTTGCCGGCTCTTGCCCAGTTTATGTTTCTATCCCGGTGATCTCCAGATCATTACCCGGAATATTCAGGAACAATTCATGAGTCATGTCCAGGTCTCCATGTCCCTGGGATTGATTATCGCCTTTCCTTATGTGTTTTACGAATTCTGGAAATTTATCAAACCCGGGCTTTATAAAAATGAAATCAAGGCAGCGCGGGGAATGGTCCTGATCTGCAGCTTGCTTTTCCTGCTTGGCGTACTCTTTGGTTTTTTCATTTTAGCTCCGATAGCGATTACTTTTTTATCTACCTACAGCGTCAGCGCGCAGGTAGCTAATACCACCACGCTCGAAGCCCTGGTCAATTCCATGTCCATGTTTACTTTGCCCATGGGCCTGGTTTTCGAACTTCCTGTGATCATGTATTTCCTGGCTAAAATTGGCCTGATCACTTATGAATTTCTCTCCAGGTACAGGCGTCACGCAATCGTGGTGATCGCCGTGGTGGCCGCAGTGATAACACCTCCGGATGCCTTGACCATGTTGATGGTGGGCATACCCCTTTATGTGCTGTTTGAAGCCAGTATGTTTGTTGTCAAACGGATCGATAAAGAAAAAAAACGTAAGGAAGAAAAAGAAGAAGCGGACGCCATGGCCGCAACCCATGTACAGGTGGTACAGGACGATGCGCCGGAAGACCCTGAAAAGAATTCCTGATATGCAACGAGTTTCTTCTCAACTGACCATCGCATTAAGGATCGCGCTTCCCACCGCCTGGATGACACTTATCCTTTCTATCACCATTTTATTAGGATGGACGGTAAGAGGAAAAGCAGGCTTGCTGGCGAATCCTATTATCTGGATCAGCTTATTACTGATTTTAGGAACAGGTTTTATCCTTATCAAATTCATTTTGTGGCGCCTGTACCGTATAGATATGGATGATCGCTATATCTATGTCAGCAACTATTTCAAAACCTTCAAGTACGAACTGGAGGATATTAATATCATTACCGAAAGTAAAATCCTGCCCGGAAGAGTGTATTGCATCCGGCTGAAATCAAAAGGAAGTTTTGGAAAAAATATTTATTTCCTCGCCAGCCAGGTGCTCTGGAAAGATTATATTGACACGCACCCTGAACAGATGAAGCCCTTGCTTCAAAAACCTGAATTGGAAAAAGAATAATTTTCAATCCCCTGGGCTTTCACGTTCACCTCCTGTCTCCGGTTCTGGAAATCAACCGTATAATCGGACAGATCATTTCTTCCAGCGAAATTCCTCCATGTTGAAAGGTATTCCGGTAGTATGTATTGTAATGATTATAATTATTCGGATATAAAAAATATTTATCCTCCTTGGCAAAAATATAACTGGAACTGATGTTCGGTCTTGGCAATCCTGCTTCCTCCGGCTTTTTAACTTCAAATACATCCTTTGGTTCAAATTGCAGGTTCTTGCCCATCTTATACCGGAGGTTGGTGGTCGTATTCCTGTCCCCTACTACCCTGGATGGTTGTTTGACGCGGATAGTACCGTGGTCGGTGCCAATGATCAGGCGGATCCCTTGCCCGGCCATTTTCCGAAGCGCCGTCCAAAGCGGTGAATTGACAAACCAACTGTACGTCAGGCTGCGATATGCTTTTTCATCTCCAGCCAATTCTTTCAGCACTTCCATTTCCGTCCTGGCATGAGAAAGCATGTCAATAAAATTATACACAATGACGACGAAGTTATTATGCAACAGGTCCAAGGCTTTCTCACTGAGATCACGTGCATCTTCCACATTGGTGATCTTGAGGTATTGCCATTTGATTTCCTTACGTATCCGGCGTTGAATTTGTTTGGCGAGCAACTGATCTTCAAACATATTCTTACCTCCGTCTTCAAAATCTTCACGCCACATCTCCGGAAAATTTTTCGCGATTTCGCCCGGCATCATCCCGGCAAAAATGGCATTTCGACTATACTGTGTGGACGTGGGCAAAATGCTAAAGAAATGGGATTCTTCCTCAATATCAAATAATTCGGAGATGACCGGTTCTATCATTTTCCATTGATCCCACCGCAGATTGTCCAGCAATAAAAAAACGACGGGTGTCTGATCATTGATGTGTGGAAAAACCTTACTCGCCAAAAGGTCCGGCGACATCATCGGAGCCGTGGATTTATCCTTGATCCAATGCAGATAGTGCCGGGTGATAAACTTGGAAAATTCAGCATTTGCTTCTGATTTCTGCATAGACAGGATGTCCATCATCTCCTCACTTCGCGATGCATCAATCTTCAATTCCCAGCCGACAATCTTTTTGTATGCCTGCACCCAGGATTGCGTATCCAGGCCACTGTTGATTTCCATCAGGATATTCCGGAATTCCACCTGGTAATCTGATGACGTTTTTTGCCGGACCAATCGCTTATTGTCAACTATTTTTTTAAGCGTAAGTAATATCTGGTTGGGGTTGACGGGTTTGATGAGGTAATCATCAATTTGAGAACCCAGCGCCTCCTCCATGATATTCTCTGCTTCGTTTTTGGTAATCATGACGATCGGCAGAGAAGGTTTCAGGGCTTTCAGCCGTTGCATAGTCTCGAGGCCGGACAGGCCCGGCATGCTTTCATCCAGAAAAATAATATCGATGTCGCCATTTCGTTCAAATTCATCAATGGCATCATGCCCATTCGAGACGGTGACTACATGATATCCTTTTTTTTCAAGGAAAAACAATTGCGGCTTGAGCAGATCGATTTCATCATCTGCCCAGAGTATCTTAATCTTGTCCATAGGCTAATATTACAATCCTTTGTTGATTCGGATCGGGTCAATGAACTTATCCAACGATGCCCGAACCGTTGATATTTTCCCAATCTTTGTAATATGAACAAAATGAAGCTCATAAATGATCCGGTCTACGGCCTGATTCACATCCGGACGCCGCTCATCTTTGATATTATTGAGCATCCATTGTTTCAACGTCTCCGGAGAATCAAACAAACCGGCCTCACCCACCTGGTATATCCCGGCGCCCAACATACCCGTTTTCACCACGCGCTGGGAGCCATGCACCTCATGGGCATGGCAATAGACGAGCTCCGGATTAAACAAAATGAAATTTCCGCCAGGGAGGAAGAGGCTGCCCTGATTGCAGTCCTCCTGCACGATATCGGGCATAGTCCGTATAGCCATGCATTGGAAAAATTGATAATTGAGGAAGATCATGAAGCTATTGGCAAAGTGATCATCACTCACCTGGCAGCTGAACTTGGTCCCCAATTATTACTTGCCCTGGATATGTTCACCGGAAAATATGAACGACCTTTTTTTCATCAACTCATCAGTGGTCAGCTGGATCTGGACCGACTGGATTATTTGTCCCGGGATAGTTTTTACACCGGCGTGGCTGAAGGAGTCGTTGGTCATGACCGTATCCTGCGGATGTTGAGAGTAATTGATGATCAATTGGTCGTCGAAGAGAAAGGTATTTACAGCATTGAAAAATTCCTGGTGGCCAGGCGGATCATGTACTGGCAGGTTTATCTCCACAAAACGGTGCTGGCAGCAGAACTTATGGCCCAGGCCCTCATCAAAACTTTAAAACAATTGGGTTCAGCCGATCGTCAGGGATATGTAACCAGCGAATTAGCCTACTTTTTTGATCAAAAAATCAGCCTGAGTCATTTTTCTTCGAATGATCCGACTACCTGGCACCATTTCCAAAACCTGGATGATGTATCCATCGATTACACCTTTAAACAATTGCAGCATCACCCGAATGAAGTCCTTCGATTTTTATCAACCCACCTGATCAGTCGAAATCTGCATAAGGTGATCTGGTCGGATATGCCCTTGCCGGAAGCTGCCGTTTTGCTACTCAGGGACCAATGTAAAACACAATATCATTGGCCGGAAGACGTGCTGGATCAAATGATTTGGTCGGGAGCTGAAATTAATACCATGTATGGAAAAGATGATCACGAAATCCAGATCCTGACCAAAAACGGTGAAATAAAGCCCTTGTCAAGTTTCGTGCAGCAACCTCTTCAGCTTGGCCCCAGTAAAAAATATTATCTCTGTCATCCAAAGGTGAATCCTCCCCCTGCATTATGATAGCGGGAATGCAATCTGCCCGCTACCCCCTGCCAAAGTGCCAAATGAGATTAATCAGATGATACCTGCTTTTTCTTTTCGATTTTACATTTAACTCTTCAATTTTCTCCATGCTCTATGTCCTGTGCTCCATGACAAAAAACATTTTACATCTTTGTACCCTTTCCCATCAAAAAATAGATCATGAATTCCAAAACCATATTTGAACTGATCAGTAAAGAAGAAAATCGTCAACGCAAAGGGATTGAGCTCATCGCCTCTGAAAATTTTACTTCCCTCGCCGTATTGGAGGCCATGGGCTCCTGCCTGACCAATAAATATGCGGAGGGTTATCCTGGCAAGCGGTATTACGGCGGTTGTGAGGTGGTGGATGAAATTGAAACCATTGCCATTAATAGCTTAAAAGCCCTCTTTGGAGCGGAATATGCCAATGTGCAGCCGCATGCCGGGGCGCAGGCCAATTCAGCCGTTTATCTCGCGGTCATCAAACCCGGGGATACTATACTGGGTCTCAACCTGGCCCATGGCGGTCATCTTACGCACGGATCTCCTGTGAACTACAGTGGTCTGACTTTTCATGCCGTTCCATACAATGTTCATCCCGAAACCGGTCGCATAGATATGGACCAGGTATATAGCCAGGCCAGGGAACATAAACCGAAATTGATTATTTGCGGAGCTTCAGCGTATTCAAGGGATTGGGATTATAAGCGTTTCCGGGAAATTGCGGACGAAGTGGGAGCCCTCCTTATGGCGGATATTGCACACCCGGCAGGTTTGA
This sequence comes from uncultured Saprospiraceae bacterium, assembly GCA_963837505.1. Taxonomy (GTDB): domain Bacteria; phylum Bacteroidota; class Bacteroidia; order Chitinophagales; family Saprospiraceae; genus Opimibacter. Next base: position 75,735 of record CAWINN010000011.1, read on the forward strand.
TTGCTTCAGGCTTGCTCAATGATCCATTGGTTCATTGCCATATTGTTACTTCTACAACGCATAAAACGCTTCGAGGTCCGCGAGGCGGGGTGATCATGATGGGTCGTGATTTTGAAAATCCCTGGGGAAGGACTACCAAAAAAGGAGACCCGATAATGATGTCGGCCATCTTAAACAGTGGTGTATTTCCTGGTATGCAGGGCGGACCCCTGGAGCACGTTATTGCCGCGAAAGCAGTATCCTTTTTAGAAGCCTCCACTCCTGAATTCAAAGACTATTCGAAACAGGTGATTTCAAATGCCCAGGCGATGTCAACAACACTTACCGGATTAGGGTATAATATTGTTTCCGGCGGCACTGACAATCACCTCATGCTGATTGATCTCTCCAATAAAGGCATTACCGGAAAAGAAGCAGAAGAAGCTTTAATAAAAGCAGATATTACAGTCAATAAAAACATGGTGCCATTTGATAAGACAAGTCCTTTCGTAACTTCCGGCATCAGGGTGGGTACGGCTGCGATCACTACGCGGGGAATGAGCAAAGCAGATTGCATTCAAATAGTGGAGTGGATTGATGAGGCCCTGGTTAATCGAAATAATGATACAGCACTCAGTGCCTTGCATCACAAGATCAATCATTTCGCTTCCTCTTTTCGGCTCTATCCATACGAATCGGGCCGGAATTAATTATTTGTTCCTGGTTTAATATTGAACGGATTCGAGGAACAATCCTTCTGCGGGCACACTCCATGCGTGCGGCAGAGGTAGTTGCCGATCCAGGCTATCTCTTACTTGATCAATCGAAATTTTCCCCAAAGCTGCATGGAGGCATGCTCCGACTACCAAACGGACCATACCACGCAGGAAACGGTTAGCACAAATGGTATAAACCGCTCGCTGATCTTCAACCTGCCAGGAAGATTTCATTAACGTGCATCTGTAATGATCTACATCTGATCCTGTCTTGCAGAAAGGTAAAAAGGCATCATACTTTAAAAGCAAGGCAGCACTGCTATGCAATACTTCTATGTTCAAATCATGCGCCTGATGAAAGTAAAAAGAGGTGTTTTGTAAAAATGGATCCTTTTCAAAATGTAAATAATATTTGTACATCCGCTCTTTGGCATCGAACCGGGCATGAAATGCCGGGGTGGTTTCTTCCACTGTATTCACGGCAATATCCCGGGGAAGGACGGCATTAATCTGGTACAGACATTTAGCCTTGTCAAATGGTCCGGCATCAAAGTGAGCAACATAATGCCTGGCATGCACACCCGCATCCGTCCTGCCGCAACCAACGATCTCAATCGGTTCCCGTAATACTGTAATAAAAGCCTCTTCAAGAATCTGCTGGATGGTTAAATCCCCGGCCTGGCGCTGCCAACCGGCATAATTGGTGCCGAGGTAACTCAATTCGATTTTCCAGCGCATGAACTACAAAGGTAGATGGAATAAAAAAAGTATGCGCTTAAAATCATAAGCCTGTACTTTTTTTTATGCCCTTCATCTCACCAACTCCAATTTTCGGAGAAGTAAAAATTTAAGCAGCCTTAAGTTTCTTCAATTGAACTTTGTCCAGCTTGCTCTTCGCGTAGCGAAGGTCCACCTCAAAAGCTTTGATCTCTTTCTTGGAGGGCATTTCAAACATGGCATCCATTAGTATCAGTTCGCAGATAGAACGAAGCCCCCGGGCGCCAAGACTGAAATCGATCGCTTTTTGAGCGATATAATCTATGGCCCCTTCCGTGATCGAAAACTGAATGCCTTCAAGTTCAAACAGTTTTTGATATTGCTTGATTATTGCATTTTTCGGTTCGGTCATAATCCGTATCATCGTCTCCTTATCCAAAGGTTCGAGATAACCAATCACGGGAAGGCGGCCTACTAATTCAGGAATCAGTCCAAATGACCTGAGGTCTCGTGGCGAAACATATTGAAAGATATGATCCACATCAATGGCTTTCTCATCAGAACTTCCATACCCGATAACGTGGGTATTGAGCCGTCGGGCAATAACCTTTTCGAGGCCATCGAATGCTCCTCCGGCAATGAACAGAATATTTTGTGTATTGACTTTGACCATTTTTTGCTCCGGATGTTTACGGCCTCCCTGGGGCGGAACCAGGACATCAGTACCCTCCAGGATTTTCAACATAGCCTGCTGCACACCTTCACCGGAAACATCACGGGTAATGCTGGGATTGTCACTTTTGCGAGCAATCTTATCTATTTCATCAATATAAACGATGCCTCGTTCCGCTGCTTCGACATTATAATCACAAGCCTGGAGTAATCGTGACAGCATACTCTCCACATCTTCGCCCACGTATCCGGCTTCTGTAAATACAGTAGCATCCACTATGGAAAAAGGGACATCCAGCATTTTTGCAATGGTTTTGGCGATAAGGGTTTTTCCGGTTCCGGTTTGACCCACCAGCAGAATATTGGATTTTTCCAGCTCAACATCATCATTCGACTTGTTCCGTATGCGTTTGTAGTGGTTGTAAACCGCGACACTGATGCATTTCTTGGCTTCATTTTGGCCAATCACATACTGATCCAGGTATTTCTTGATTTGATGTGGCGTCAGGTGTTTTGGAATTTCGAAGCTATCCTCCTTCTTCTTACCTTTTTCATCTTGTCCATACAATTCCTGACGGACGATCTCATAGGCCTGTTCTACACATAGCTCACAGATATGCCCTTCAATGCCCGCTATCAGGATAAGCGCTTCTTTCTTATCACGTCCGCAGAAGGAACATCCAAATTGATCATCACTTGGCTTCATGCTTTTAGTATTAATCCGGTTTACAACCTTTCCACACCGAAAAATCATCGCTGTGGAAAGGTTGATGGCAGCCGGGCTGCAAATTCATTATTTGGTCCTGGTTAGTACTTCGTCGACCAGTCCATAGTCTTTGGCCTCTGTCGCGGTCATCCAATTGTCGCGGTCAGAATCCTTTTCTATAACGTCAAAAGTCTTGCCAGTGTGCTTGGCCATAATATCGTAAAGCTCATTCCGCATGCCCCGGATCAGCTTATAGGAAATTTCCATATCGGAAAATTGTCCCTGCATACCGCCACTGGGTTGGTGAATCATCACCCGGCTATGCGGCAAACAGGTCCTTTTACCTTTGGTCCCGGCAGCCAGCAGCACCGCCCCCATGGAGGCCGCCAATCCGGTACAGATCGTACCAATCTCAGGAGATACATATTGCATGGTATCATAAATACCTAATCCGGATATCACCGATCCTCCCGGACTATTAATAAACATTTGGATATCCCGTTTATTGTCCGTGGATTCCAGGAAAAGGAGCTGAGCCTGGATAACATTGGCCACGTAATCATTGACCGGTACACCCAGAAAGATGATCCGGTCCATCATCAACCGGGAGAAAACATCCATCCCGACTACATTCATCTGGCGTTCCTCTATGACCTGGGGCGTAAACCCGTGAATGTCAGGAACTGATGTCTTCATATATCGCTCCAAATCCGCACTGGAAATTCCGGCATGCCTGGTCGCGTATTTATAAAATTCGTTTGAATTACTCATGGTTAAATTGCCTTTTTAGTTTAAACCCCTAAAATAATGGTATTACCGATGCTAATGTTCATGATGTTCATGAGAATGTTCATCAGTATGGTCGTGAGCATGATCATGGGTATGGTCGTGAGCATGGTCGTGAGCATGGTGATGGTGATCATGATCATGATGATCTCCATGATCAAATAATTCATGGTGCAGGTCATGAAACTCTTTTTCAAATTCATCGGCACTGACCCGACTTTCTGCATATTGATATTCCGTCAGCAATGCTTTGAATACGACCTCTTCCAGTGCATTTTCTTTCATGGAGCTCATAAAGTACTCATTCTGGTATAGTTTTTCCAAATACTTTCTGACATCCACCTGGTTGTAATTGACATTTTGAATCACCCAGCTGGTCACCTGTTTCTGTACATCTTTCTCCGTAACCTCCAGTTGTTTGTCCTCCTGTATACGCGTCAGCAACAAGGACCACTTCGTATCGCGGATGAAATTACTGGCTTGTCTTGAACCCTTTTCTACCTGCTGATCGCGCTGGTGATTGAGCCAGTTCAACAAAAAATCTTCCGGCACGTCAAATGGATTGGCTTCCTGTAGTTGTTTGCGGATCACCATTTTCTTTATATCGGCCTGACGGGTCGCCTCGTTATCCAATTCCCGGGACACGAGCATTTCCCGGAACTCCTCTTCATCCTTCATTTCCCTGCCAACAAATTTGGTGATTTGTTCACCGGTTAAAGGCGTTACTTGCGGTCGCTTGATGGCATTGACAGTAATCCTGTAGCGTAAAGGTTCATTGGGTGCAGGATCTTCTTCCAGTTCCAGTATGTCTTTAATAACCAACTCCCGGTCATGGCCTGTAAACGCATCTAACTCCACGTCCGTTACATCTCCAATTTTTTGGCCCAATAATTTGCCAGAGGCATCTCCCGTAGCCTGTTCCAGATCGATGAGGGTCTCTTTGACATTTTCATCAACTTGTCCATCTGCTCCAATACGCTGAAGGCTTACACTGACTCTGTCATTTGCTTCGATAGCACCAACCGTAATATCTTCATCCTCGCCAAAAATCCTTCTGTACCTGGCCATGTTTTCATCTATCGCCTTATAATCAACCTCGGGAACCGGAATGCGAAGCAAAGAATCCGTTTGGTACTGCAGATCAAATTCAGGCTTTAGTCCCAGTTCAAAAGCAAAAGTATAATCGTGACTGGATTTCGGATCAAAGTCATTCACAGGCGATCCTTCAGTAATCAAAGGTGAGCCGAAGTAGCCGATCTTTTGTTCATCGAGATACCCAAACAGTTTCTCATTTAGCAGTTTGCTGATCGTTTCTTCAAGGATCCCTTTGCCATACATTTTCCGGAACACGGACTTCGGGGTTTTTCCGGCCCTGAAACCTTTCATGTTGATTTTCTTCGTATAGTCTTTGGTATTCTTTTCCATCAACGGACCATAGTCTGCGTACTCCAGGACAATAGTCAAATTGGCTGTAAGACCGTCCAGGCGGGTAAAATCGATTTTCATTACTTCTTTCGCTGTGGTTTTGATATTCCAGGCAGGATCACTGAAACAATCCTGATGGAATAGAGTTGACGCCTTGATATTGTGCGGGTGGAGGGACTCGAACCCCCAAGTCTCGCGACACTAGATCCTAAGTCTAGCGCGTCTACCAATTTCGCCACACCCGCTTTATCCAAAGCGGCTGCAAAAGTAGGAATTCTTACCCTAAATGACTGAATCCGGTTCAATTATGGGCTTACCCGGGGTTCATTGGCCATCGGCGTTTTACTTTTGATTGCTTATTGATTGTGGTTGGGACTAATAGTCTGGTGGATAGTAATTTGCCTCTTCGATTAGCTTTCCCGGATAGCCTGGCCCTTTTTGTATTAAAAGAAAATATTTTCAGGCTAAGTCCTGATTAACAGCCATTTGCTTGTCATTAACTTAGTCAGGACGGTTTTGTTATTACATTGTGTAAGCTATGCCACATACCCAGTCCGACATATCTGAAAGCGAAAGGGCAGCCCTGCAACGAGAGTTTCGCAGGCTGATGAAGGCATTGCCTGCCCCGCTCGATGAGACGGACAAAAAGAACCTCAGGAAAGCCTTTGAGATGGGTCTGGATGCCCACAGCAAGCAACGGAGGAAAAGCGGAGAGCCCTATTTCTTCCATCCTATAGAGGTTGCCCGCATTTGTGTTAGCGAAATAGGCCTCGGTCCTACGGCGGCTGTATGTGCGCTGCTACATGATGTCGTGGAAGATACGGAGGTCACCATGGAGGATATCCGAAAGGAATTTGGTGATAAGATCAGCCATATCGTAGATGGCCTCACCAAATTGGACGGTCTATATAATGTACCCTCCGAACAGGCTGAAAATTTCAAAAAAGTTCTGTCCACCCTGGTCGATGACGTGCGCGTAGTCCTGATCAAAATAGCAGACCGTCTTCACAACATGCGGACGATTGCTCCTATGCCGCGGCAGAAGCAATTAAGTATCGCGGCCGAAACCGATTACATCTATGCACCCCTCGCCCACCGGTTGGGACTCTATAATATCAAATCCGAACTCCAGGACATCATTTTGAAAATACAGGAACCTGAAGTATATGAAGAAATTGAAAAAAACCTGACGGAAAGCGAGCAACAGCGCAAAAGATATATTCGCGAGTTTATCAAACCGTTAAAAGAAAAACTCGATGAATTAGGATTTGAATACCGGATAGTCGGACGACCAAAATCGATTGCCTCGATTTACAATAAGATTAAGAAGAAACAGGTCCCGTTTGAAGAAATCTATGATCTCTTTGCTATTCGTATTATTCTGAATGTTCCGCCTGATAAAGAAAAATCAGCCTGTTGGCTGGTGTATAGTATCCTGACGGAAACCCATCAGCCGATTCCTGAGCGATTGAAAGATTGGATTACTACACCCAAATCCAATGGTTATGAATCCTTGCACACGACGGTAATCGGACCGAAAGGGAAATTTGTAGAAATACAAATTCGAACTGAGCGCATGGATGAAATTGCCGAACGCGGTTTTGCTGCACACTGGAAATATAAAAATGTAAATACCCAGCAGTATATCTACGAAAACTGGCTGGACAACATCCGGGATATGCTGGATGATACGCATAAGGATGCCCTGGAATTCTTGAGTGATTTCCGGACCAATCTTTACGCGGAAGAATTATATGTCTTCACGCCAAAAGGGGATCTCAAAGTAATGCCAAAGGGGGCCACGGCCCTTGATTTTGCTTTTGCTATTCACTCCGATATCGGGTATCATGCGAGTGCCATCAAGATCAACAACAAGCTTGTCCCTATGGGTTACAAGCTTCAGAATGGTGACCAGGTCGAGATCATCACCAATCGGAATCAAAAGCCCAATGAGGAATGGTTGCGCATGGCCGTCACCGGAAAAGCCAGAGCCAAGATTCGTACGGCCCTGAAGGAGTCAAAGAAAGTGCAGGGTGATGATGGAATGGAGAAGCTGGAGCGCAAATTGAAAAGCATAAAAGCGGATCTGGAAGAGAATGTTGATCAATTGGCAAGATACTTTGGCTATAACTCGCGGCTTGACCTCTACTATGATATTGCCATCGGCCAATTTGATCTGGGCCATTTGAAAGAATTTGAAGTGGAAGGCGGAAAAATCCAGTTTCCCACCAAACAAAGAACCGGCGTCACCGATACGGAGCCATCCACTTCGCCGGCCCTTTCCAAAGAAGGCATTCAGGTGCGTATCAGCATCGGGGGCGAAGATGCCGAGCAATACAAATATTCATTGGCGACCTGTTGCAATCCGGTGGTGGGTGATGACATATTTGCTTATGTTACTTCTAATGCCGGAATAAAAATTCACCGCATCAATTGCCCGAATGCCACTCACCTGATGGCGAGCTATGGTTATCGTGTACAAAAAGCAGAATGGTCGACGACCGGAAATTCACAATCCATCGTCAACCTCAGGATCACCGGAGTGGATGATGGACCTGGCGTCATTGAGCGGGTCACGAATAAAATAAGTTCAGGCCTGGGCATCAATATCCGCTCAATGAGCATTGAGGGGAAGGAAGGATATTTTGAAGGAAAACTCACTTTGGTGGTGAATAATAAAAATCAATTGAATATGGTGATCCGTTCTTTAAAAAACCTCCAGGGCATTTCGTCCGTATACAGAGATAATTAAGCGCATGACCCAGCCAAGTACAATCCCTTCATTTTTGCACCGCGCTTCTTTCGAAGAAGTAAAAGAAATTTTTTCCCGGCACCTGGAGGCCCATAATCTGCGGAGAACGCCTGAGCGATATGCCATCCTGGAAGAGATATATAGCCGCACCGATCATTTTGATGCTGAATCGCTTTATCTCCACATGAAAAATTCCAATTACCGTGTCAGCCGGGCCACCGTCTACAATACCCTTGAACTTTTGGTCAATGGCGACCTGATCACAAAGCATCAATTTGGAAAAAATCTGACCCAGTACGAAAAATCATATGGATTCAAACAACATGATCATCTCATTTGTATCGAATGCGGAAAGGTGATTGAGTTTTGTGATCCGCGCATCCAGCAGATTAAGACCACCATGGGGGATTTGTTGCATTTCAGGATCACGCATCATAGCCTCAATCTGTATGGCCATTGCGAGAATGGATGTCATAAACCAAATAAGCCATAACCGTAAGCAGTTCATTATCTTTGCCCCATAGGGCCGTGCGCCCTTTATTTTATTTATACACCCGGGCATGGCAGTTGATGTATTATTAGGCCTCCAATGGGGAGATGAAGGAAAAGGGAAAATTGTGGACTACCTGGCTGATCGTTACCAGTTGGTCTGCAGGTTTCAGGGCGGCCCCAACGCCGGCCATACCCTATGGATTGATGGCAAGAAGACTGTTTTGCATACGATACCCTCCGGTATTTTTCATCCGCATTTGATCAATGTGATCGGTAACGGGGTGGTTATTGATCCCATCACCCTGATGAAAGAAATTGATGCGCTGGAAGCAGGTGGGAATGAAGTGCGAAGCAGATTGAAAATCGCCAAAAAGGCACACCTTATCCTGCCTACTCACAAGATGCTGGATATGGCCTCCGAAGCTTCAAAAGGAGAAGCCAAAATCGGATCAACCCTCCGTGGCATAGGGCCCTGCTATATGGATAAGACCGGCAGAAATGGTTTACGGATTGGAGACATTCGTAACGCCGGATTTGATAAAAAATATGCAGCCTTAAAAGAAAAGCATCTTCATTTACTCCAGTTGTATCCTCCATTTGATTTCAATATCGAGGCAGAAGAAACCAAGTGGTTTTCTTCTATCGATAGGCTACGCTCTCTTGATCTTATCGAGGCTGAATATTATTTAGGGGATTGCTTGAAAAATGGCAAAAACATTTTAGCTGAAGGCGCGCAGGGCATCATGCTGGATATCGACTTTGGCACTTACCCCTATGTAACTTCTTCCAACACGATTACATCAGGTGTTTGCAGTGGACTCGGGGTTTCTCCTTCCAGTATTCGTGAAGTGATAGGTGTGACCAAGGCTTATTGCACACGAGTTGGTTCGGGACCGTTTCCATCCGAGCTACTGGACGAAAGCGGTGAAAAAATCCGGTTAGCCGGCAATGAATTTGGGAGCACGACTGGTCGTCCCCGCCGATGTGGCTGGCTGGATCTGCCGCAATTGAAGTATGCCATCATGATTACCGGAACCACCCACCTGGCGATCACCAAACTTGATGTGCTAAACGCTTTTGAAGAAATCCGCGTCGCTGAAAAATACCTTTTAGATGCTGGCGAATCGGAGCAAATGCCATTTGACCTGGTAGATGAAATTCGTGGTATCCGCCATAGCACACATTCCGGATGGATGAAGGAACTGAATTCGACCACCTATGAAGATCTGCCTGGTGAGGTAAAACAATACCTCCGTTATCTTGAAGGAAAACTGGATTTGCCCATTACCTATATTTCGACAGGACCGGGTAGAGAAGAATTAATAGTAAGGAACTGATCCATTAAGGCCGAATGGCTTTCAGGATATATTGATACTCCAGGGAGGATTCATCCTTCAATATAATTTGATATCCTGCTTGTTGCAATTCATGTTCTACCTCTTTTATATCTACCCTTTCATCCAATTTCGGCCCAAAAGGCGTTTCCGTTTTTTTGAAATCAATGACCAGCACTATTCCCCCTTTTCGAATGGCCTTTTGTAAACGGGTAAAATATTTGACCCGGTTTTTTATGTAGGAATACGTATTGACCAGCAACACCATATCCACTTCATTTTCTTTAAGCTTGGGGTCGTCTTCCGTGGCTTGTCGAATAACCAGGCGGTCCTGAAGTTCAATCGGAAATCTGGCTTTTTGATCCTGCATCCATTGGATCGCTTTTGGGTCGATATCAATGGCTATGACCCGGGCACCTTTATAAGCTATGCGCCTGCTGAAATAACCGGTACCGGCGCCAAGATCGGCTACGGTTTTTCCCGTGACATCACCTAATTGTTGAATGACTAAATCGGGCTTTTGCCAAATCACCCTATCGGGACTTTCGTATTCCCGGACATCAGTATCAAAGCCATGTCCATTTTCAGCGGAATCCCCTTCGTGAGGGAGATCGTTGTCACCATGGTGTTCATCAAAACCGCCTTTACACGAAATGCCGGCTAAACTCAGCGTCAGCAGGATAAACATGGCGGACAGACGATAATTCATATTGTTGAATCAAAGATAATGGAGATACCCATTAGCGCAATAATCAAGGCAGGTTAGCTTCCTTCTTTCGACAATTTGTGGTCTTAATAGGCAATATGAAACAGGGCATCGCCAAGATTGACTACGGGAGCATTGGTATGTCCAATAATATATCCGTCCCGGGTTGCTGCCACCACTTTTCTTTTTGATCCTACAAGGTCACCAATGGTGCCCAGCGGCTCCCCTTTGCAGATTCGCTTGCCGGAATTTTTTGACCAGATAAATAATCCGGAAGAAGAAGCCCTGATCCAGGCTGCATGATCCAACTCAATAGGTATATCCGATGCAGTAGGAGCATCCTGCAGCATGTTCAGTTTTTGAAGTGTGCGTTGAATTCCGGCTATACCTCGTGCAATGGAAAATCCATCCAGACGGGAAGCTTCACCACCCTCATAAATAAGACACACTTTATTAGTCTGCCAGGCTGTTTTACGAAGTGATCCCCGCAGTGCACTTCGCTGAAAAATAAAGGGGGGATTAAAAGCTTTGGCCAGTTCATGACCTGTCTCGTCCCCCTTGGTTACCCGAATTTGCGGATAGTTAAATAGCTGGTGACTTCCGGTATGGCAGTCAATAATGACATCGGCCTGAGGAAGCAGGTTCTTGGTCAGCACTCTGGCCACCCGGGAAGCAAGGCTGCCTCCGGAGGAGCCAGGGAAACTCCTGTTCACATCTTTTCCATCAGGTACTGCCCTGCTGAAATTGATAAACCCAAAAACATTTAGTAAAGGAATTACGATTACGGTTCCCCTGGTTAATTGCGGCATCAGGTCTTGTTCGAGCATTCTTCGGGCCAGCTCCACGCCGTTAATTTCATCTCCATGCACTCCGCCAATGATCAGGACATGGGGTCCCGGTATCGCACTGCGAAAAACCTCCATTTGAATCGCCATCCGGGTACCTGACGGAAGATACCCAACCATATAATTGACTTTTACGGAATGACCTGGTTCAATTTCCGTGTTTCCCAGGATCAATTCCCGGGCGTTATGATACAGGGATGGGTCGAGCATTTTTTTCAACAAAATTTACAATGTGGCCCGCAATATCAACCCCGGTTGTTCCCTCAATGCCTTCCAACCCGGGAGAGGCATTGACTTCCAAAACCAAGGGTCCTGCATTTGATCTGAGTATATCCACACCCGCCACTTCGAGTCCCATCAGGGTAGCTGCTTTAAGCGCCAAATCTTCCTCCTCCTTGGTTATTCTGATTTTTTTTGAAATTGCCCCCCGATGCAAGTTGGACCTGAATTCACCGTTCTGTGCATTCCGCTCCATAGTGGCCACCACCTTCCCGCCTACAATAAAAACACGAACATCGCGGCCTTTTGATTCCTGAATGAATTGTTGCAGTAATATCTCTTCCCTCATGCGTATGAATGCTTCGGCTATAGATTGAGTAGCATGTTGACTTTCTCCTAAAATGACACCTTGCCCCTGGGTACTGTTGAGCATTTTAATAACGACAGGATATTGCTCACCGAGAAAGCGAAGCGATCCTTCCACATTGTCCGGCATGGCTGTAAATACACTATTAGGAACAGGAATCTTATGAGCGGCCAGGTATTGCAAAGCAGTCCTCTTATCCCGGGCACGCAACAAGGCATCGGTGTTGACTACCGTGTATATACCCATCATTTCAAATTGCCTGACCACTGCTGCACCATAACTGGTCACCGAAGACCCGATACGGGGAATCAAGGCATCCGGGTGGCTTAGGAATTCCCCCTGATAGCGCACACCTAACCGTCCGTTCATGATAGTCAGATCGCATTGAAGATGATCGACCACGCGCACCGCATGACCCCGCCGCCGCGCTGCCATAACCAGACTATGGGTAGAATACAGAATGGGACTTCGACTGAGAATTAGGATTCGCATAGGTCAGGAAGATAGGGAATACTGGCTAATGAACATGTAAAAATAGGAGCCCGGCTGAATAAATTGATACCTTCACCTGATGGGGTTAAACGATAAAAGAACGATCAATGGATGGGCGTTTTATGACTGGGCTAATTCCGCCTATTACCTGGTCATTTCCACCGCTGTCTTTCCGATTTATTATTCGAGTGTCACGAATGAACGGATTCATTTATTTGGTGGCGAACTTTCTAATACAGCCTTATATTCATTTTCTATTTCAGCTGCGTATATCCTGATCACTTTTCTATCACCCTTGTTGTCCGGCATTGCAGATTATGCTGGCCGGAGAATGTTCTTCCTGCGATTGTTTACGATGATTGGTGCCGCCGGATGCATCACCTTGTTTTTCTTTAGTTCGCCGGAAACCACCTGGATAGGAATAGCAGGATTCATATTAGGTGCCATAGGAGGTGCCGGCGGACTGGTATTTTACGATTCGTATCTCCCGCTGATCGCGACGGAAGATCAATATGATAAAGTAAGTGCCAAAGGATATGCATACGGTTATATAGGCAGTGTACTGCTGCTTATCTTTTGCCTCGTAATGATCCAGAAACCCGGGTGGTTTGGTATCACGAATCTCACTCTGCCTCCGCGCATTTCATTTGCCTTGGTGGGCGTATGGTGGATTGGTTTTTCCCAAATCACTTTTAATCGCCTGCCTAAAGACCAACCTATCAGCCATCCGAATAGCCTGCTCACCAGAGGCTGGCATGAATTGGTAAAAGTCTGGCGAATCATTAAACATGATAAAAATGTCAAGTTGTATCTCTCTGCTTATTTTTTCTATATCGCCGGAGTCAATACGGTCATTTATCTCGCCTCTATTTTTGCCTCAAAGGAACTGGGATTTGAAAAAACCGAATTGATCATTACTATTCTTGTGCTCCAGTTGGTAGCCATTCCGGGAGCCTTGTTTTTTGCAAAACTCTCCAAACGCTGGGGGAACAAAACCAGCTTATTACTTCAACTATGCATTTGGATGATCATTTGTGCCGGCGCATATGCCACTACAGCAAAATGGCAATTTTTTACTATCGCTGCCCTGGTTGGCATGGTCCTGGGTGGTATTCAGTCGCTATCCAGATCTACTTATGCCAAATTATTGGAAGACCGCACCGAAGATCTGACCTCTTTTTTTAGTTTTTATGATGTGATCTCAAAAATCGCCATTGTTTCCGGTACTTTTCTGTTCGGCCTGGTCAATTCCATAACCGGCAGCATGCGCAACAGTGTATTGGTGCTGACCATCGCTTTTATAATTGGATTTTTCCTCTTATTGACCGTTGACAAACGTAGAATTAATACTTACCCCTCAGCCGTCTTCAAAACATGATCAATATTAATTTTGCTTTTATTTTTCAAATCCATTTTATACCCTTCCCGAATAAAACTTAACTACTCTTTATATTCATAACAACCAATATCCGGAAAAACGGCATCCCTGCCAGTTCCTTCCAGGTCATCAGTAATTCCGGGAACCGGTATTGCCTTCCGCTCTGCAATCGACAAAGTATCCAGGTGATAATCATCCTTTTGGAGATCTTTAAAAAGCGTATCCCCGGAAGCATATTCAATACAATCCAAACACAGTTCATTAAAAAACTGAGGGTACTCGTCGTTCTTCACGAGCTCATCAACAATCACAATATTATTATGCATCAGGACATCCAGCCATCCGTCAGCAGGAGATCCGGCATCACTAATCCACAATTCGTCGGTCGATGAGCCGACCATCACTGAATTGTTTACCCGGACCGTCAGCTTATTTAACAAAGCACCCTCCGAACAAAGGGGATCAGTGCAATAAAAATCATTCATGAGTAACGCCTCCACCGTATTTCCGTAATTGGCCATGGTGCAATAATTGATATCATAATTCCCGCCATAAGTCAAAGCCACAGCTTGACCTCCATTTTCGTAAAACAGGCAATTAGTAATCTGTGCCGTGGCATGGCGTCCGAAAAATCCCGCTCCATCCGTGAATGCAATTACGCTGTGATCAATGCTTACACTTGATGCACTGTCTGCCACAACCCCGATGAGTGCATTTTTAAGTTGTAGGTGACTGAAAGAATGAGGGCCACTTTCCGGCCCTAACCGAATTCCGGCCCAGGCACCTCCATAATCCGGCTCGATACGGTCATCGCGGATAATCACCGGCTTATCCGCAGTCCCTTCTATCATCATACGTCCCCGCGGAAGGGTGTAAATCAGGCCCTCATTATAAATACCCAACTCATTATTAGCAATTCCACCATGCACATAAAGTCTTGTTCCCGGAGGTAAAACCAGGGTGCAGGAGTCAATCAATAAGGTTCCATACAGAACGTAGGGCTTTGGATCGTCCCAGGTTTCTGTCCCTAAATCGCAACTTAGGATCAGTACCTTATTGTTCACATCCGGCCCGGGGATGTAATTGGCATTTTGCCCCCAGGCCACGAGTCTGACATTTTGCTCCTGGCCATTCGTGGTGAAACTAATATCCGATTCAATAATAAAGGGACTTTCGGAGACCGGGAGATCCGGGTCGATCGTAGCTTCAGCAAAAATGTAAATGCTGTCATCAGGATTGATCTGAATGTCCCGGATGAGGTCACCCGTAGTACCATCCACATTGAGCCGGAAAAAGGGAGCATTAACTCCTGTTAATTTGATTTCACTGATCCTGATAAAAAGATCATGCGGATTATACACTTTAAAATACCTGGTCACGGTGCTGATCTCCGTCAATACGGTATCAAATTTCAACGTATCTGCTGAAAAGGTCAGCGTATCCCCGGGATTAGTGGTAAATTTTTCCTCATAGCAGGAAGTAAAAAGCATACAGGCTACTCCAGCCAGGAGGAGGATAATCAGTGCCGGAAGTGGAATTTTATTCAAGGTCTCGGTTTTAGCATCGATCTGAAACTGACATGGAAGTAATCAAAAATCGCCGGACAGCAAACAAAAATAATCGCATTGCATGGCCTATTGATCAATTTACTAAAAAGTATATTTCTCCCCTGGCTGCATAAGGATGATGCCACGGTAAGAATTAAGTCCATCTGGTGGTATTTCCGGATCGGGCGTCCCGGGACTGGTAAAAGTTGAAAATCCCTGACCATCCCTAAAGAGAAAAGCCCTTAACTAATGTCAAGGGCTTCTCTTATGGCATGTATTTGGATCAATAGGTCCAAAGGTCCTGTTCCCAGTTGAATAATTCCTGCTTTATTCTTTCTGATTCCATCAATCGCTCTACACCGTCTTCCTCATTAGGGTACATATCCTCAAGCCGGTTATCCAGTACGTTGGACTCTTTGAATATGTAACTTGAGAATCGACGTTGTTCAAATAAGTCTGCCCATGTTCCGGGGGCAGCATCATTTTCGTCATTAAAGACCAGGTAGCGGGACAACATATTTCGAGCCTCAGGATAATACACCCAAAACATGGGCGTAGCATATTTGAATGTACCGGTAGATTCATCGTAATAATCCTGTATGGGGGCAATGCCCAATATGCGTACCTGCATCCTGGAGGTAGCATTGTCGAAATACCACATTTCTTTGATCCGGTATTTTTTTATATCCTCCGGGTTTACGGGATTATTCGTAATCACTACTTCATCCTCATAGGTATCCGGATTAAAGACCAGGCTCGTATCCACATGGGAGATAATTCCTTCCACTTCTTCCGGTGTCAGCATATCTTTAAAGTTTTCATCCTTAAAAACTTTGATTTCCCCTGATTTGGCGGCATCGGCAATTATGGTGAAAAAAGGCTGCACCGGATAAGTAAAAGGAAGATTCCTTTTCTCCCGCACGTCTAAGATCCTCCAAATCCGTTTTTCCCAGGGAACGTCGGCTTCACGGAGACGTTCGTAAGGAAGGACACGGTTTTCAAAGATCATGGTCTTTCTGACGACGTCATCCAGATAAATATCTTCCACCGGCTCACTTGATTCGGTAATAATGGATTCTGCCTGCGCCCATATACCTGTCGGTGTAAAAGCGGTCAGTATCATTACCAGATAACCCAAAAATGACTTCATGATGAATATCAATTAATTTTAAATACAAGCTGATTGATGTCGCGGCCGGTCGCATCACCAGGACACTTGGCCTTGACCTCTTCAAAATAGTACGTATCCCCCGGCTTGGCCTGGTCAACAATGGCTTTACATTCTGCTCCATACGGTCCTGCCTTATTCGTACCGATAATCGGATCCTGCCTTCTTGGAACGCGCACCAGGCGGTAGCCCAGGATCTCACATTTCGCATCGAAGTCAAAATTCTCCAATACAGCAAACAAACCGCGTTGAGCTTTGAATTCTCCAGAAGGCATCACTCCACCATTAGAGGAGCTCAACTTGGCTACAGGGTCCGGAATCCTTTTGACGCGGAACTCTCTTTTCTCATTTAAGCCCGGGGCAGCCACAACCACATAGGAATATTCATCCTTTTTTGTTGGTTGGGTAACACGGACATTAAATGTTCCATCGCTATTGCGGGTTATGTTCCCGCCACCAGCACCTGCCATACTGACCTGAACCTGGTTACTCGGTACGCCAGCAGCAGATACCGCTACCGGATTATCTACCCCTGTGTAGAATACGTTCATTTTGGTTGCCGAAACGGATACTGAACGCTCGCCTACTTCATATTCGAACTCATTATGATAAGTTTGAGTTGAATTATCTACCGGATTCAAAACATTGATTGTAGCTGTATATTTTCTAATTCCAACACTTGACGTGGAAGCAGTGTATTTTGCGACACCGGATGCATCTACCGGCAATTGGCGGCCATCAACGGAAATGGAAATTCCTGTTTTACTATCCGCTCCTGCAAAAGCACTAAGGAAAATGTCAGCTTCATATTGTTCGCCTTTGATGACATAGGACTTTTTCGCGGCGGATACAACAGTAAATTGGTCAAGGACCAGGTCTTTGGTCGTCCCCACTCTGGTGGCGAGGTAATTTAATACAGTAGCTTCGGAGTTTTTGGTATCATTCTGGAACTTCCGGAGAATAGGTATGGCTGCCTGCAAAGGCATATGGTTGAAATTCAGCTCAGACCAACTCTTCTTTTTCTTTTTCTTCCAGGTTTCATCATCAACTGACAGTGCGATATCCTTACCATAAGTGGCTACATCAGCGCTATCAAAAAGAGATATGAACTTGTCCCTGTACACACCAATCTTCGCTTTTAGCTCTTCTCCGATTCCTTTATCTACCAGGAGGCGGGTGGTAATATCCTTGTTTTTCTCCCCATGCAGGTGATCCGTGATTTGACCGGTTTCGGGATCAGTGAGATAACCGCCAGTGGCGTTAATCATCGTATCGATAATATGCTGCAGATACTTATCCAGTTCTTTGGCATATTGTTGGGTTGGTTCAACGCGGTCAGCATAGGTGGCCAGTGATTCCTTTTTCTTGGCTCCGTCTCTAATAGCCTGCGGCATTTTATCATTAGACTCATCTAATGCATTATTGCTCCGTATCATACTCTTATCTACTACACGAAACGCATTGAAGATCTCCGCTGAAACGTTGAGGGCAAGCAGGGCAGTTAATACCAGATACATGATATTGATCATCAACTGCCGGGGTTCCTTTGGAATTGACATATGGGTTAACTAGTTTTACTGAGAATAAAAAATCAATTCAAATCGAATTCCCGGATCAGGCCTTCGCCCCTCCGGTCATAGCAGTTAATACGTTTCCGTAGACACTGTTCAGTGAACGGAGATTCTTGTTCAGGGTAGCCAACTGGTCATTGTATGCTTTAGCATCACCAGCGGAATTGCCAATTTCAGCCAGCGCATTGTTCATGGCATTGACATGATCCTTGGCAGCCAAAACACCCTGGTACATTTGATTAACGCCCTGGATGTTTTGATTCAATGCCGCGATGTGTCCACGGTAAGCTTTTGTTTCTTCGACGCTATTCCCCAATTCCACCATAGCCTGGTTCATTCGATCATAGAAATTCCCCATGGATTTGATTTGATCAGAAGTCTGGGAGAAATCGACTTCCTGCAAAGCTTTGAGTGAACTCATGCTCTTGGCCATAATCTGCAGTTCAGACAGCATGCCGCCCAACTGACCTTCCACTTTAGCTCCGTTTAACGGGCGCTGATCTTTATCCAACTCACCAGCGGACAGCGGAGAAATATTGCTGTTATATTTTTCCAGTCCCGGATATAGTTTTTCCCAATAATAATCCTTTTCGGGCGGGATAACGCCAAGCATCATGAAGAGGAAAGCCTCCGTACAGAGACCAGCGGTGATCATAATGTCTCCCCACCAAAAACTACGGATTTTACCGAGGGCGCCGATCATAACTACGGAGGCACCAATTCCGATGATAAAGTTCTTAAAGTACTTAAATGTCGATGACTTAATATACTTGTTCATGCTGGTTGATATTTTTTTATTGTTAAATGATTAATTATAGCGGTTTCAGAAATTGCCTACAGCATAAGACGATCTTTCTGATTTTATTTTCTGTTGTAAAGTCACCGTTCGAAGTTGAACAGGTGGCCCGGGTTATTTAGTATATCAATTTCTCCTCATGCTCACGCTTTAATGAGCATCATCAATCGCCCTACCCAGGAAAGTCAGCGCACACCGGAACCCAATGTAAGATTTCGTGGTATCCTGATACTCCCAATTGCGGGTTCCTGTCTGAAGATAATAAGCTACATCCTTCCAGGAACCGCCACGGATTACTTTTCTCTTGTATACTTCCGGATCATCATCCTTTGCATCGTATTTGATGTCCGGGTTATTATCATGTACAATGGAGTGTGCATTTTCAAAGAAGGCGGATTCTGTCCATTCGGAAACGTTGCCTGACATGTTATAGAGTCCGTAATCATTGGGGAAATAAGCGTCCGCTTTTACAGTATAATGCCCGCCATCTTCAGGATAGTTGCCACGACCGGGTTTGAAATTAGCCAGCAAGCAACCTTTGGCATTCCGAAGGCCGTAACCACCCCATGGGTATGGTGCTAATTCATGGCCGCCCCGTGCGGCATATTCCCATTCATGCTCAGTGGGCAAGCGGAATTCTTCCGTATTTGGTTCATCCTCTCCCCGGTACGTGTTCCAAAGATCTGTGCGCCATGAACAAAAGGCTTTGGCCATTTTCCAGTTGATTCCGACTACAGGATAATCATCAAAAGCAGGATGCCAGAAATAATTCCGGGTGAACGGTTCATTATAACTATAAGTGAAATCACGGATCCAGACTAACGTATCGGGATAGATACTTACTTCTTCCCGGTTGATGATTTCATTGCGTTTACCTTTAAAAGTAGGGCTGGCTGCTTTTCTCCAGTCTTTCCATTCATACTTGTAGACCAATTCCCTGGTGTCAAGTTCCTTCTTGTTTCCAAAAACATCATCTCCTGAAAAGTACATCCCATCCAACATATCGTCGGTCCAGTCGATATCATAATCCCAGTCAATGGTTTGATTGCCATCAGCGTCCTCCTTAAAATGATCCAGGGCCGTATGAGCGATTGAATCCCTGACGTAATTGACAAACTGACGGTATTCGTTATTGGTGATCTCGGTATCATCCATGAAGAAACCTACTATCGAGACCTGGAGGGGTCTTTCCATATAACTATTAAAAATATCCTGGTCGGATTGGCCGATGTGGAAAGATCCGCTCTTGATGTATTCCATCCCATACGGATTGATCCCCGGTGTACTTCGGACGATCCATTACACCCACTAGCTGTCCGCTTTCATGCGATCCACAAGCACTGAATAGACTGGCCAGGGTGATGACGGCCAATGCAGAGATCGAAATGTTCCTCATCCTTTTTACAAAAGTTTCGCTGTTTTGGGTAGCCCAGAAAAAAGAGGCGTAAAGATAATTTTTTGACTTAGATATCCAACAAATATCTTTTTCAAAACCACCCGTTCGACAGCATATTTTATGCCAACAATCGTTGAAACGAGATAATATTTGACTATAGTATGCCTTGGGAAGAATTTAAATTTTAATCCCATCCCATAACATATATGATTAAATTACCATCTGTAACCAACGCTGATTAAAATGTTTACTTATATGATGGAGATTGTCTCCTCAAAAACCGGAGGAGCGGTAACCCAAAAAGACAATCGCAGACATCCTTGAACTACAGGTCACGCGGGTTATATATGGTCCGGGGAGGAAGTCCGGCCCCGATCATTTCACCCAAATTATATTTTATCAGCAGCTCATGTGTGCCCTGGTGGGCCACCTGAAGATGGCTGAGTCCGATGTCATACCCGTAATACAAAAAGAACTTTGGGGATAAGCGCACCCCGGCGGATAATAGGATAGCATCCTGGTTTGATCTTCCGAAACCCCGATACCCAATTCCGGCAGAGAGGAGATTTTGCCATTCAGCGCGGACCAAAAACTCGGCCTGAGTCTGAATGAGATCGGATTTTATGTAAATGGTCGGGTATAAAGATACCTCATCCAATGATTCTATGAAATATTCCCCGAAGAAATGAGCAACGGGCTTAGGCGAATATCCGATATTATCTTCCAGATGTATGGCAGCCGGGAAATAGCCGGTCACAGAAAGGCCCGCCTCAAATGCATTTCCGGCATAATACACCCCGGCATCCAGGGTGGGCGCTACCCCGCTTACTTTTCCATTGGGTAACTGAATGTCCTGATGATCAATGATAGCACCTTCATAAATACCATCAGGGGCACGAAGTTTGGTCCCGTCAAGGGTTTTCTGATAAATCCCTGCCCGCAGCCCCATTGAAAAAAGGCCTATCCCGGATTCGAGAATGTAATTATAAGAAGCAGCAAAGGCAGTCTGACTTTCCGCCCCCACAGATTCATTATATAACTGAAAACCAACCGCCCCCTGCCACAGATAAACAGGCATATTAACATTGAGCATCCTGGATTCAGGATTCCCCTCTAAGCCTGTCCATTGCGACCTGTATTGAAGGGATGCGGCGATACTACGTTCCATGCCTGCAAAGGCGGGGTTAAATGCATATCGCTCATGTGTATACAGGCTGTATTGAGTAGCATATTGGGCGTATCCTCCATATGCAAGGCACATTGAAACAACCCAGGCCATCAGTTTTATCTTGCTGCTCATATGACTCCAACAGTTCTTCCTGCGGTAAAATATCACCTTCTTAATAAAGATAGGTTAATTTATCAACTGGTTTGGCCAGGACCCTATTACTGTCTGCTGAATAACGAAAAAAACCGGCTGAGAGATATTAACCGGCCACCAGCTTCAAGCCGTCATAGCCAAGATGCAACCCCTCCGGTAATATTTTCTCTATGTCTTCATATAATCCCATTTCATGACTGATGTGGACGATATAACACCTTTTGGGTCGAAGTTCCTGAAATAAGCCAATAGCCTCTGCCACCGTGAGATGAGTAGGATGGGCCTGAAACCGAAGGGCATTTATAATGAGAATATCCAAATCCGCAAGGAGAGATTTACTGGTTCCCGGAATTTTTTTTGCATCTGTAATATAAGCCAGCGAATCGATCCTGAAACCATATACCATCATATCGCCATGATCGACAGGAATGGGCTGGATGACTATTCCTTCCAACTCGAATGGCTGATCAGAAATTCGGACAGCCCGCACTCTGGGCTTTCCCGGATATTCATACTGATCATCAAAAGCATAATAAAAACGACGCTCCAACTCAAGCAACGTCCGATCCCCACCATAAAAAGGGATGGTCCGATGGTATTTGAAATTAATGGGCCTGAGATCATCGATACCAGAAATGTGATCATTGTGTTCATGAGTCACCAATACGGCCTGTACATCAGAAAGCCCGTTATTCAACATTTGCATCCGGAAATCCGGACCAACATCAATCGCAAGACCAACTGATCCGATCTTCACATAGGCGGCTGTGCGAAATCTTCGGTCGCGGAAGTCAGAAGAGGTGCAAACTTTACAATCACAGCCTATTACCGGTATCCCCTGTGAGGTACCAGTACCCAGCAAAGTAATTTCCACCTGGCCTTTCACGCCGTATGAACCAGTGATTTTTTCATTTTAAGCAGCCACTCCTTGTTTTCTTCGCTCAGATCATCAGTTGGGATCTTATTTTCATCCAAAATCTCCAGTAGCGTATTGATCCTGGCTTCCACATCGAAAAATTTGTTGATGATGACTATATTTTTGCCGGTTACAATACAATAGCCGGATTGGAAGTTCCCTTTTTCATATCGAATGGTAACCTTTAGGTCCTTAAAGATCTCTTCTAACTTATTGAGGTTATGCTTGGTATATTTGAGCATATTTTGAAATTGCATCTTAATTGGTAACCCCGGTTCAGCCCTACATAGTGGGTTGGAAACGGAAAGCTTTACAGGCATGAAAGTAATAAATCCTTTTTGGTACTTACGGGCTACCCTTGTTTCGGCAATGTTATTATGCTTCACCTTTACCAATCTGAATGCTCAGCGATTTGCGGCTGCCGTTGTAGGTGGTTTGAATGCCTGCCAGATCGATGGTGATGAACTTGCCGGTTTTAATAAAGTTGGATTGACCGGTGGGATCAAAGCGATTATGTTGTTTGATTCCCGTATCCGGCTCAATATGGAATTTTTATACAGTGAGCGTGGCAGCAGGCCCGATCCATTTCATCCGGAATATGATCCTGATATTCATGTTAACCTTAAATATGCGGAGCTTCCATTTTACGTCTCTTACGGAGACTGGTGGCAGGAAGAAGGCAAATTTTATAAGGTCGACTTCCATGGCGGCCTCAGTTATGGCCGGCTCATCAGCGCCAGCACCTTTGATTATTATCATTCCTCGGATATGTCGCTTGATTTACTGGTGCCCTATTTTAATGACAATGATTTGTCCTGGTTCCTTGGTTTCGATTACCGGATGAGTCAGCACTGGGGAGTAACCGCAAGATATACCCGCGGAATAACGCCGCTGTTATCTCCTGAAAAACATGACCTGGCCGCGCCAAGACTACTCTCTTATTTTCTCACTTTCCGATTTGAATTTTATTTCAAATGAAATCAAACCTGCTCATCCTGTCTATCCTATTCCTGGTGACTATCAGTATAAATTGTCGTGATAAAAAAGCAGGCGACCTATCTTCCACCCCCGCCAATTCCAATTCCAGTATCGCCGGCAGCCAGGAGACCCTGCCTTTCTTATCTTCCCAGGAGGTGAATACCTTATATAGCCAGGCTGAAAAAGTGGATATTATTTTTTATAAACTTCCGATGAGTGTCAATCAGGAAGAACCCGCCAGTGCAAAGAACACAGTGCTCTATGTTTCTCCCGCCGCTCCCATTATTACCAAGCATTGTGAACCGGCGGGCAGGCTTTCCTGGATATCCGATGGTAAAATTATCAGGGAGGCTGATTTTTTCGTCGGTGAAGGATGTAACTATTTTGTTTTTATGGAAAATGAAAAACCGGCTTACGAAAATGCGATGGCCTTGGAAGGTGTCCAGTTTTTCCAAACCGTGATGAGCCAGGTCAGGCCCCCGGACCAACGATGAAAACTTCCAGGCTGGCTGTCATTGATCTGGGATCAAATACCTTTCACCTCCTCATTATAGAAGCACATCCAGACCGGCCCTGGATGGTCCTGGCAAAAGACCGACACTATGTCAAACTGGCCTCGGGTGGCCTGGACAACATCAGCGAAGAAGGCATCCAAAGAGCGATACCGGTAATGAAAGACTTCGCGAGGAAAATTCGAGACCTGCACGTCGATGAAACCTATGCCATAGGAACTGCTGCATTGCGAGAGGCCAAAAATGGAAAGGAAGTGGCCCGCATTCTTCAGGAGCAATCCGGTATTCCTATTGACATTATCGATGGCCAGCAGGAAGCAGCTTATATCCTGAAAGGAATCCAAGCCGCTTTACCCGACCTGGACAAACCCGCTCTCATAGTGGATATTGGCGGAGGCAGTGTAGAATTCATTCTCTATCATCAGGATCAGCTCTTATTCGCGCGGAGCTTTAAAATAGGTGTCGCCCTTTTATATCGCCTTTACCACCAACATGATCCAATGGCGCAGGAGGAAATCATATCATTGGAAAACAGGTTGGAAACGGAATTACAATCTGTTTTGAGCAGACTCGGTGAAATCGATCACTATTTTCTTATTGGGGCAAGTGGATCATTTGAGGTTATCCAGGACGTTCTGCCCAAAATCCAAAGTCATGATCATTGGTCTGAACTTCAATTTGATCAACTGGAGGATTATCTTTCTGAAATCATCGTAGCGGATCTTACTACCCGCAGGTTAAGAAAAGAAATACCGGACGAGCGAGTGGATTATATTGTGGTGGCCTATATCCTGATAAGATTTATTTTGAGATCAAGACCTCCTGAACGCCTCTTTTATTGTGATTATGCCCTTAAGGAAGGAGTCATCGCGGAACATCTCTGAAATGCGTTTTCCGTGCGCCATGATATAGTGAAGTCAAATAGCAGGGACAAATCACTCCTCCTCCGTACCCATTTGATTTTCGGATCTTAGTTTGTTGAGCAGTTGATTCATTTTAAAGAATTCATCCAGGGATTCATCCAGGAAAAATTGCAATTCAGGAACGCGACGCAATTGCTTCCCTACTTTATTGGCCAGGGCATGTCGGAGGCGGACATAGCTCTCTTCCATAGACAGCAGCACCGCCGGCTTGTTGTCCGTGTTGAATATGGACAAGTAAACTTTTGCGTTTAACAGATCGGGGGATATCGATACCCGGGTGACGGTGACCATTGCTTTTTCAAAAATATTGGACCCTTCCTCCATGAGTACAATGCTGAATTGCCGTCTCAGCAATTCATTGATCTTCTTTTGCCGCTTTGATTCCATGGTGTAAAGATAGGAATAAGGTAAAGGCTAAGGCTAAGGCTAAGGCTGGGATTGCAGCAAAGATTAAGGATAAGTCCAACCATTTCCTTCTCCCTATTCACTTCTTACTTCCATTTTCGTTATTCCTTGTTCCTTATTCCACTATCTTTCGAATCCGAATAACTTCATCATCTTGTCATCGTCTTCTTCCATATTAGATCAGCCTATAGAATACATGAAGGGCGTAGGGCCTATTCGGGGTGAATTGTTGCGAAAAGAACTTGGCATCCATAGGATTGGCGATTTACTCTGGGATCTGCCTTTTAGATATATTGATAAATCACAGGTTTCTACCATCCGCGAAGCCAGGCAAAATAGTGAACCCATTCAATTGAAAGGGCTGTTTACTGATTTGCGGACCGAAGGCAGCGGCCATAAAAAGAGACTGATCGCATCATTCGAAGATGATTCGGGTGAAATCGAGGTACTGTGGTTCCAGCGAATAAAAGAGATTGAACAATGGATCCGTTTAGGGAAGCCCTATCTCCTGTTTGGCAAACTGCAGGACTATAAGGGAAAGTACAATATGGTGCATCCGGAAATAGAAGAAGTGGATGCTGAGAAAAACATTACGACAGGTCTCGAACCGGTGTATAGTAGCGGAGAAAAACTGGTGATGAAAGGGCTTGACAGCAAAGGAAGGCGCAAGATATTGAAGACCCTGATCGGCCAGCTGCGCGAAATGGATTTACCGGAAAATTTACCTCATAGCCTGGTGACCGCATTGCGTTTTTACAACCGCTTCGAATCTATTAAGAAAATTCATTTTCCGGCCAACCAGGATGAATTAAACTTGGCCCGGAACCGGTTGAAGTTTGAAGAATTATTTTTTCTCCAGTTATTGTTGCTCAGGGCAAAAGTGAAACGCGAAGAAACGGTGCAGGGTTTTATATTCGGTGAAGTCGGTTCGCTATTCAATACTTTTTATACTCAGCATTTGCCTTTTACTTTGACCGAGGCACAAAAACGGGTCATCCGGGAAATCCGGAATGATATGGGTTCCGGAAAACAAATGAACCGCCTGCTCCAGGGTGATGTTGGCAGTGGCAAAACGATAGTAGCCCTGATGCTGATGTTGCTTGCTGCCGACAATGGCTTTCAGTCTGTGCTGATGGCACCCACTGAAGTATTGGCCATGCAGCATTACACGTCTATCCGCGAACTTATCGATGGCCTTGATATCAAAGTCGGTTTTTTATCCGGCAGTATCACGGGGAGTGCCAGAACTGAACTGCTGGAGTCCTTAAAAAACGGAACCACAACGATCTTACTGGGCACGCATGCGGTCATAGAAGAAGGTGTTGAATTTGCCAACCTTGGACTTGCCATCACGGATGAACAACACCGGTTTGGAGTTGCACAGCGGGCACAAATGTGGACCAAGTCGCCCACCCATCCTCCTCATGTCCTTGTTATGACGGCAACGCCCATTCCCCGGACGCTGGCGCTGACTGTATATGGTGATTTGGATGTGTCTGTTCTGGATGAATTACCTCCCGGAAGGAAACCTGTCGTTACCACCCAACGGACAGAAGCCCATCGCACCAAAGTGATGGAATTTGTGCGCAGTGAAATCAAACAAGGCAGGCAAGTCTATGTGATCTATCCCCTGATCGAAGAGTCGGAAAAACTGGATTTAGAAAACCTGATGGATGGATATGAACGCTTGTTGGGCATTTTTCCGAGACCTGAATACCAGATTTCAGTGGTACACGGGAGGATGAAAGCAGATGTCAAAGAAATGGAAATGAATCGCTTCAAAGACCGGTTGACGCAAATCATGGTGTCCACCACCGTCATCGAAGTAGGTGTAAACGTCCCGAATGCCACCATCATGATCATTGAAAATGCTGAACGATTCGGATTATCCCAATTGCATCAGCTCCGTGGCCGGGTAGGCCGGGGTGCAGATCAATCCTATTGTATCTTAATGACGAGTTACAAAATATCCAAAACAGCCCGGGAAAGGCTGGATGTCATTTGCAGTAGTAATGATGGTTTTGTCATCGCGGAAGCGGATCTCAAACTCCGTGGTCCCGGTGATATTGCAGGTACCAAACAAAGTGGCGCGTTTGAATTTAAAGCTGCCAACCTGGTGGAAGACCAGGCTATCCTTCGAACGGCAAGAAGTTTTGCTGAGGATATTGTCAACAGGGACCCGAAGCTATTACTATCTGAACATGCGAATCTTGCCCGGTTCCTGTCTACCGAATATAAATACAAGCAGGATTGGTCCAGAATTTCCTGAAGGTCCTTTCGCCTCTTTTGGCGCAGCCTGAAGAGGTTACAGTTGAAAACCTGTATTCCTTCGATCAAAAGAGGTGTATCATCTAAAAAATAAAAATGTCCCCGCTGGAATTTTTAATTTGGAACCTGATAAAACCGGAAACGTATGACCCCCAAGTATAAAGTCACGGGATGTGCCCGTTTTTTTCTCTTCTTCATCATCTTCATTCCCATCGTATTCTTTGGTGCAGCATATTTACGAGGCGAGAATGGTGTGCAGATCGTCAAGGATTATTACCATCAAATCATTGGGAAGCCAGAAAATAAAACCTCCACGGGAGACTCTTATGATCCCCAGGTCAGGATTCAGGAATTGGAAAAAGAACTCCGGGAGGCTAAGATTAAGATCCGGGAACTGGAAGATGAATTGAAGAATAAGGAGGAGGCAAATGGGAAGGCTAAGGAATAGGCTAAGGAGGAGAATGTAGATGAGCTGTATCCATTCAGAAACAGGCTTACTAAAAGGTTTCCCTATTTTTACCCCATGAGCCAGATCCGAATATTAGCTAATGATGGAATTGATGAAACCGGGAAGAAGATGCTTGAGGCTGCCGGAATAGAGGTCATCACGCAACATTTCAGCGCTGAAGAATTACCTGAAAAACTAACAGCCTTTGATGGCATCACCGTACGCAGCGCGACACAAGTCCGGCAAGCCCTGATAGATGCTTGTCCTAACCTTAAAGTGATTGGTAGAGGAGGTGTCGGTATGGATAATATTGATGTAACCTATGCCAGGCAAAAAGGAATAGGCGTTTACAACACACCGGCAGCTTCCTCCAGGTCCGTGGCTGAATTGGTTTTCGCCCATGTATTTTCCCTGATGAGACAATTGCAGATCATGAACCGGGCCATGCCGATCACAGGCCAAACTGAATTTGCAAAACTCAAAAAACAAGCCAGTGAAGGCTATGAATTATTAGGTAAAACAATAGGGATCATTGGTTTTGGAAGAATCGGCCAGGAAGTCGCGAAGATGGCACTGGGGCTGGGCATGCAGGTGATCGCCACTGACCCTTTTGTTAAAGAAGCTAATCTGGTCATCCATATTTCAGGTGCAGCCACATCGCTAAATGTAGATATAGCGACTACCGATATCAAAACGCTTTTTAATCAATCCGATATCCTCACCATCCATATACCTAAAGCTGATCAACCTGTCATCGGTATGGATGAATTGAGCCAATTGAAAAAAGGAGTGATCCTGGTGAATACGGCCCGAGGTGGCGTATTTGATGAAGATGCCATTCTCGAAGGACTGGCTTCTGGTGTGATCGGTGGCGCAGGAATGGATGTATTTGTCGGAGAGCCCACACCCCGAAAGGAATTATTAACCCATCCTAAAATTTCATTGTCCCCCCATGTTGGCGGATCCACCGTGGAAGCCCAGGAAAATGTCGGAAGAGAATTAGCGGGATTGATCATAAAGCATTTCCAGGGGTAAGGCGGAATTCATAGCCCAATATTTCTCCTTGCATTTTTGACTATCTTAGGCAATGCAAATTCAAATGCATCGCCTTGCTTAGTGAATGTGTTCGATATTGAATGTACTGTTCATCAGATGAAAATGCCAGCAGATCGATTGAAAATTTGGGTGTCGATTTCTTCGCTTTCCTTCACGATTTATTTTACTACCCTCTTCCTTCTTCTTGTTCCAAATCTGTCAGGAAGTGCTCAAACCTATTATGTCCCGAATGGTTGGATATGGAGTATCCAGCTTGAAGGAGTCTGCAATCCCTGCACATCGGATTCCATAGGTTTCCTGGATCAACTGGCTAACGGCGGTGCAAGTTTTGGCCCGGATGGACAATTATACACCCTGAGCAGCGGGGCTTTCTATGGCGCCAGCATTTTTCAGGTGGATGTGCTTAACGCAAACGCCACACTCCTCTTTCAGGGACCTGTGAATACCCCGGATATGTATGGTTTTGTCGCCGCAGGAGGCGGCATTTTTTATTCGACACCAAACCCGATCGCATTTGTAGGCTCAGATGAACTCTATAAATGGGATTTGAATGCAGGGTCGGTTACAATGGTAGGGCATACAGGGTACCCGGCTTATGGTGAAATGTGTGTCGCCAATGGCCTCATGTACACCTTGTCCTGGACGTATGGAGAAACCGAGAGAAAGATCATCCAGATCGATCCTATTAATCCCGCCAATAGCCAGGTCATCACCACCTTGCCCTATAATGTTGGTATTTTCGGGCTATCCGCTTCACCTATCAGCAATACCCTGATTGGAACATTGGTTTATCCGGGAGGCCCTGACATTATTTTGATTAGTCTGATTGATGGCACCTATACCACGGTTTGTGAATTTTCCGGCTATTATGGTGCCGTTACCACCATTACGTCCCCGCTCGAATGGGGCACAGATCCGATGACAGATCCATTCCTTGATCTTGATTGTGATAATAGTTCCGGAGCCTTCAATAGTGATTTCAATGGAGAATCTTTTAATTGTCTCTCTGAAAATGGGGTTGGCATTGCCGACCATGACATCATCATTGAAATCGATGCGCCTATCGCCAATTTGACCGCCGAATTGATAAATCCGATTCCGGATGGATCCCATGAAGCCCTGTTTATTTCAGGTGCAGCTCCCGGTATCTCCATTTCAGGTTCCGGGACTACCTTAATCACCCTGACGAATACCGGCAATGCGAAAATCAGTGACTTCAGCGCAGCCTTACAGTTAATCAATTATTTCAATTCAGCCTTTTCTCCCACCGCCGGACAACGAACCATAAAAGTTCAGTTTACCACTGCCATTGGAACAATGAGTAATGTCGCGAAGGCTTATGTATATGTCACGGAACTTCCCCAACTCACTGTTGATTTAGGCCCTGATCCTGATATCTGTGAGGGAGAATCCACTCAGCTGGATGCTGGACATCCCGGCGCCGACTTTCATTGGTCAACCGGTGAAACAGGTCAGACCATCAACGTGGATACACCCGGGATTTATAGTGTCACTGTTAGTGACGGTATTAAATGTCCGAATGCGGATGAGGTTCAAGTAAATGTGTTGCCTGTAGTGCATGTCTCGCTGGTTGGGGATACATTGGCCTGTCAGGGCGGAACTGCCACATTGATCCTGGTTAGCGATGCTCCATTCCCCGTCACCATTGAAGTCTCCTCTTCAACCGGAGGTAACTTCCTGTTTAACGATGTTCTGGATACGCTGGGATTTATTGATTTCCCCTTCAGTACAACTGAATATTTAATAGAAAATATTACTTCGACAGAGCCGGCCTGTTTTGTTTCGGATGATAATTATCAGGTGATAGAGGTTCATCCCAATTATATGAGTTCTGCCTCTGCTAATCTTTGTGAGGGAGATAGCATTTTATTGGGTAATCAATGGGTGTCCGGGCCGGGAGATTTCGACATCCTGTTCAATTCCGTTTCCGGCTGCGATAGTGTAGTGCATTATGTGGTTTCCCTTTTACCAGCCGTTCATCTTTATGTTCAGGATTCAACTTGTGATCCCTCGCAATCGGGAGTATTCAATGTTTATTTATCCAATCCAAATGGATGTGATACTGTTGTTCAAACCCATGTAACCTTATTGTCCTCCGATACGCTGACTCTGTTCCAAACTACTTGCCATTCCGATAGCGCTGGCATCTTCATTCAAAATTTCACCAACCAGGCAGGGTGTGATAGTGTAATCCTAACCCATACTACTCTTTTACCTCCAATGGACACCACCTTTCTTTTTCAATTCACGTGTGATTCATCCGCTGTTGGTGTTTTTCCTCAAATCCAGACTAATCAGGCAGGATGCGATAGTCTCGTTTTAACTTCTGTACAATTATTCTCCCTGGATACCACTTTTCTTACCTTACAATCTTGTGATACAGCCAGTTTAGGGGTTTTTTATCAGGTGTATGACAATGTAAATGGATGTGATAGTCTGGTGATCACCACCATTACTCCGGGAATTCCGGATACCTCTTACATACATTCCACTTCCTGCGATTCAAATACCCTGGGTTACTTTGAACAACATTTCACAACCATGAACGGATGTGACAGCACCGTTTTTACGACGGTTACTTATTCAGCAAATGATTCCACCTGGATTGCGGGCAAAACCTGTGATAGTCTTGCTGCCGGAATATTTGTTCAAAACCTGATCAACCGATATGGCTGTGACAGTATTGTGACCGAAAGCGTATCTCTCCTGCCCAAAAGTGAAACCTGGAACTACTTGACTACGTGTGATCCAACTGAGGCAGGATTTTTCACGGACTCCCTCCTGAACCAGTTTGGATGTGATAGCCTGGTCCATCGTATTATTGATTTACTTCCTGCTGATACTACACATCAGTTTTCTCATACCTGCTCAGCATCAGCGGCAGGCATTTTCACCAGTCATTTTATCAATCAGTTTGGTTGCGACAGTGCCGTTATGCTTATGGTCATTTTTCAACCTCCGGATACAACAGTATTAACCACATTCACTTGCCATGAGAATGAAGTGGGCAGCGACCAGACCATCCTGATGAATCAATTTGGATGTGACAGTATAGTGATCACGAATACAAATTTATATCCATTACCCGCTTTGCAACTGGAAGTCACTTCCGATTTCAATGGATATGCAATAAGTTGTTCCGGCGGTAATGATGGCAGTGTCCTGGCGGTCGCTGATGGGGAGCCACCATTTACTTTTATGTGGTCCAATGGAATCACAACGGCGACTAATGATGAGCTTTCTGCGGGCACTTATTTTATCACCATCACCGATGGTTTTGGGTGCATGGCAGAAGCCGGTATTTCACTAAATGAACCAACGCCCTTATCTATATCCCTGGTAGTAAATGAACCCGATTGTTTTGATAACCAGGAGGGCCGTATTACGGTCATTGCATCTGGAGGTGCGCCTCCTTATAGCTACTCCTTGAATGGTGGAAACTACCAATCGTCCAATATTTTTACCGGGTTAAGCAAAGGAACTTATCAAATGACTACCCTCGATGCTAATTATTGTGATGATAAAGAAATTGTCTGGGTCAATGTTCCGATAAAAGTAAATGTAGCATTAGGAGATGATGAAATCATAAATATTGGCGATACAGCTTTTTTAAATGTTATGGTAGATATCCCATTCGATTCTCTTTCTTCTATAGAGTGGAGCGGAGGTAATACGATCGGTTGTCCAAATTGTATTCAGCAACCTGTGTCCCCAATCATCACCACGGCCTATTCGGTCACCGTTACTTCAGTTGATGGTTGCACGGACTCGGATGATGTTACTGTTATTGTAAATAAAGATTATAACCTGTTTGTACCCAATGTTTTTTCTCCAAATGGAGACCAAATCAACGATCGGTTGTGGGTTGGTGCCGGTACGGGGATCAAAGAAATATCGAGCCTGACTATTTTCGACCGGTGGGGAAATATGGTTTTTCGGAATGAACATTTTCCACCCAATGATCCGGATTCAGGATGGGATGGACGGATGAAAGGAAAGGACTTGCAACCCGCTGTTTTTACTTACCAGTTATTTGCCTTAACCAAAGAAGGCGGTCAGATCCATAAGTACGGCGATCTGACTTTAATACGATAATTCTTTTCCGGTCAGAAGAAAGTTTTGGAAGTTCCTGAACACAATATGCTCAGATGATTTTCTCTCAAAATGTCCATGAATTCCTCTTCCGGAATAAGTAAAGCCCCTAATGATCGCAGATGCGGTGTGTCCTGTTGACAATCAATCCAGGCAAAATCTTTATCGGCCAAATAGCTCGCCAGGTGAATGAAGGCGACCTTGGAGGCATTTGATTTTCTGGCAAACATGCTTTCTCCGCAAAATATTTTTCCATAGGCTACTCCGTATAATCCACCCACTAATTCTTCTGACTGCCACACTTCGACCGAATGAGCATAACCAGAATGGTAAAGCGCAGTATAGGCTTCCATCATGTCTTGTGTGATCCAGGTACCCTCCTGCCCTGCTCTTTTGATTTTGCCACATTCCTTCATTACTTCTTCAAAACAAGTATTAAAGGTGACCCGGAAAATATTTTTTTTCAAACTGCTTTTAAGCGAATGGGAAATATGCACCTCACCGGGGCGCACCATAAGCCTCGGCGCAATCCACCACCACAACAAGGGTTGATCATCATGATACCAGGGAAAGATTCCCCATCGATAGGCTAACAGTAATTTATCGGGAGATAAGTCACCGCCTACGGCCAGCAAGCCGTCCGGTTCACGTACTAGAGGATGTGGAAAAATAAGTTCGTCATCGAGCGCAAAGACAGGCATCCGGATACGATCACCTGCTCACTTTCTCGTGCTCAATGATGGCATTCAGGCCACGGTCCACGAGGGCATCCTTTAAGGGTTTCAACACTTCGAAAGGACCCACTTTAACACTGGCTTTGCCTTTCGTGTGTACGATCCAGGCCAATTGCTCCGCTTGCTCATTGGAATGCTGAAGAATGTCCATGAAACACTCAATCACCCATTCAAAGGTATTGTAATCATCATTGAGAACAAGAATCTGCGTGAATTCGCCTTGCGATGTTTCCTCTTCTACGAGGACTTCATCTTTTTCGAGGGGTTGGTTGTTTAATGTCATGGCAGGAGAAATATTTCTTCACAAAATTAACAATAATCAATCAAACGGGTTGTAAACTACGCAAAGCTTTTTGCAAAGCCACCATATCCGGCAAATGTCCGGCCACTTCCAAAACCTCTATATATTGTATAGTTCCTTCCGGGTCAATTACAAAAACAGCTCGTTTGGCAACACCCCTCATCCCCAATGTGAATTCCTCATACATCACATCATAGGCGCGAATGGTTTCCTTGTTAAAATCGGAAAGCAAGGTAAAATTAAAATTATTGTCCTGCTTATACCTGGCCAAAGTTTGTGGGGAATCAACGGAGATCGCCAGAATTGCTGCGTTGAGATCCTGGTAGATAGCCAAATCATCGCGGGTCATGCATAATTCCTTTGTACACGTATTGGTAAAAGCCAGCGGAAAGAAAAGCAGCACCACAGGTTTACCTCTTAACTGATACAGGTGTACCAATTGTTTTTCACTTGAATAGAGCGAAAAGTCGGGAGCTATGTCACCAATATGCAAGGGCATTTGCGTGTGTGTTTTTTCTTTCTTTCTTCCGGGCAATCGGTAATTCTGTATACTTGCAAAGATAACAACAAATCCCGGCTGTGAGTTTAAAACGCGCTTACCTGCAATTACATATCGCGGTAGTGTTACTGGCCTTCACAGCTATCCTGGGTGATCTGATTTCCCTTTCGGCCAGTGTACTGGTATGGTGGCGGACATTGATCGCCGGATTGGGTATAGGGCTGTTCCTTTTACTGACCAAAAGACTACGCACAGACTGGTTAGTCAACAAGAAAAAGATTTACTGGCTCGGTGCCTTGGTGGCCATTCACTGGATTTGTTTTTTTGGCTCCATCAAATTGGCGAATGCATCCACCGCGTTAATTTGTTTTTCCACCATCACCTTTTTTACCTCCTGGATCGAGCCCTGGATCACTGGAAGAAAGAGAGAAACACATGAAGTCATTTTTGGGTTAATGGTGATACCCGGGATACTTCTTATTGCGGGAAAAGCCGAAGGCCATATTTTATACGGTATATATCTCGGCCTTTTAGCTGCCCTGCTGGTAGCCATTCTTTCCAGTTTTGAAAAAAAATGGCTGGTTGAAATCAATGCGGAACATTTGACTTTTATGCAAATGGGAGGTGCCTGGGTAATGATGTGTATCTGGATAGCAGGAGAATATCTGACCGGACATCCTGGATCATTTCTTCCGACAGGTTGGGACTGGGTATATCTCCTCCTGTTGGGTTTAGTCTGTACCAGTGTTGCCTGGGTGCTTGCTGCCAGATCCATGCTGGTGGTGACGGCCTACGATTCGTTGATGGTGATCAATCTCGAACCCATGTATGGCATCCTCATGGCGCTATTGATTCTAAACGACCACAAAGAGCTGTCTGCTTCGTTTTATGCCGGAACCGCTATTATATTCGCCACTGTAATTATTCATCCCCTCTGGCAACGACGACATGATCAACAAAGACATAGAGCATTACACGGAGATATACAGCAGCGCTGACGATCCGGTTTTAGAAGAAGTGGAACGGTCAACCTATTTGCATACCATTGCTCCACAAATGTTAAGCGGCCGGGTGCAGGGTAAGTTATTGACCCTGTTAGCTTCGCTCATGGAAGCAGAGCACATCCTGGAGATCGGCACGTTCACCGGCTTTAGTGCTATTTGTCTGTCCAGGGGATTAAAAGATTCACCCGTCAGTAAAGTCATCACCCTGGAATCCAATGGAGAATTATCTTTTTTAATAAAGAAGAATCTTTCTCTTGCCGGGGTGGAGCATAAAGTGGAATCAATCATCGGTGACGCCCTGAACATTATTCCAACATTGAAAGAAACCTGGGACCTGGTCTATATCGATGCCAACAAGCAGGAATACCCGGATTACTTCGCACTGATCATTGACCGTGTACGACCTGGCGGGTTAATTATCACAGATAATGTGCTCTGGAGTGGTAAAGTGGTTTTTGACCGGGAGGAGGTTGATGCCAAAGTGATTCATCAGTACAATCAAATGCTGGCCAAAGACCCAAGGGTCGAAGTCATGATTTTGACCATCCGGGATGGCTTATCTATAGCCAGGAAACTAAATACCTGAGTTTTACTCCCTTTACTATCTCAACTCATTCCTCCGCCTCCGCCTGAGCCTTTTCATTAAGTTTGTATCGTGGCCGGAATATACATTCACATCCCTTTTTGCAGGAGAGCCTGCCATTATTGCAATTTTCATTTCTCCACTTCTTTTACCAAAAAAGATGATTTGATAAAAGCCCTGATCAGAGAAGCGGACATGCAATCTGGTTACCTGGGCGACCAGGAAGTACGAACTATTTATTTTGGCGGGGGAACTCCATCTGCTTTGCCTGCTGACGACATCCGGGATATCCTGCAAGCTATCCGGAATAAATTTCTGATTTCCCCGGATGTAGAAATCACCCTGGAATCAAATCCTGATGATATTAATAATGATTTGCTGACTGAATGGAAATCCATGGGCATCAACCGGCTAAGTATTGGCATCCAGGCGTTTCAGGAAGAATTACTGAAGGCCTGGAACAGAAGTCATTCCTCCCTGCAAGCAAAAGAAGCAATTGCTTTGTCGCAACGGGCTGGTTTTGAAAACATAACCGCAGATCTTATGTATGGCGGAACAGGGCTCACCGATGAAGACTGGATTGAAAATATTCAAACCCTCATTGAAAGTGGCATCCCGCATATCTCTTCCTATGCTCTGACGGTAGAATCCGGTACAGCACTCGCTTTTCAAATTGAAAAAAGAATAGTCAAACCACCCGATGATGAACAAAGCAGCCGTCAGTATGCCTTGCTCCAATCGTATTTATCTGATGCTGGTTTTGACCAATATGAAGTCAGCAATTTTGCCAAACCCGGATGGCAATCCAGGCACAATACCAGTTATTGGTCCGGCCTTCACTATTTAGGATTGGGGCCTTCCGCTCATAGCTTTAATGGTTTTTCCAGACAATGGAATATTTCAAATAATATCCAATACATCACCGCTGTACAAGATGGTGTCATCCCGGTTGAAAAGGAAATCCTATCTGCCTCACAACAATTCAATGAATTGGTGATGACGGGTTTGCGCACCTCGCATGGTATTGACATGGTCCGGGTCAACGTTCTTGGTGAAAAATTTGCAAAGTACCTGGGGGAAGCTGTTTCCCGACACTCGGAACAAATGGTCAAAAATGAACATGGAAACTGGGTTTTAAAACCGGCGTATTATTTTTTCGCGGATGGGATAGCCGCCGATTTATTTTTAACACCATAGCTCCTGCTTCTCCCAATGCTTCTGCTTTCAGGCAGACTCAGCGCATAGAGTACAACATAACCTCGCGGGTGAATTATGCAACAGGAACCTTTCCAAGTAATATTATTCTCCTCAGAGCCGGGATGATAATATATCGAGGAGTTTAATCGCTGCCTCTGCTATGATCGTACCGGGTCCAAAAATTGCGATCACTCCTGAATCATATAAAAAGTCATGATCCTGCCCGGGAATGATACCACCGGCCACTACACCAATATCTCCTCGTCCGATCTCTTTCAACGCCTCGATGGTTTCAGGGACCAACACTTTGTGTCCTGCCGCCAGCGTTGAAATACCTAAAATATGTACATCATTTTCAGCTGCCTGAAGAGCGGCTTCCTGCGGCGTTTGAAAAAGGGGGCCAATATCCACGTCCCATCCTAAATCGGCAAAACTGGTGGCAATTACTTTAGCCCCGCGATCATGGCCGTCCTGTCCCAGTTTGGCCACCATAATACGTGGACGTCTTCCCGCTCGCCTGGCAAAATCATCTGCTAATTGCCTGGCCCGAATAAAAGATTGATTCATCCTGATTTCTTTAGCATACACGCCGGAGATCAAGTTAGGGGTTGCGTGGAATCTACCGAACACCTTTTCCAGGGCGTCACTGATTTCACCCAAGGTAGCTCTTTGCCTGGCGGCTTTTACAGCCACTGCCAATAAATTGCCCTGGCCTGACTGAGCGACATTGGTCAACTCCTCCAGCGCCGATTGTACAGCCTGGATGTTTCGAACGGATTTGACATTTTGCAACCGG
This sequence comes from uncultured Saprospiraceae bacterium, assembly GCA_963837505.1. Taxonomy (GTDB): domain Bacteria; phylum Bacteroidota; class Bacteroidia; order Chitinophagales; family Saprospiraceae; genus Opimibacter. The sequence continues at coordinate 113,853 of CAWINN010000011.1, forward strand.
TTTAATTGTAGTTGCCGCACGGTAGAATTATCGACTTCCAATAAATCAAGCGCTGTATTTTCAGCAGGAGCAAAAATATTAACGCCGATAATGTAATCCCTTCCCGAATCAATCTTCGCCTGTCGTTTAGCAGCGGCTTCTTCAATTCTACGTTTAGGTATGCCAGCTTCAATAGCTTTTGCCATTCCTCCAAAATCCTCTATCTCTTCAATATAGGTCCAGGCTTCCCGAATCAACCGGTCCGTCAATTGTTCTACATACACAGATCCACCATAGGGATCAACCATCTGGCTAATTCCTGCATCGGACTGGAGGAAAAGCTGCGTTTCCCTGGCAATGGCTGCAGTATGATCAGTGGGTAAAGCAAGGGCTTCATCCATGGCATTGGTATGCAAGGACTGCGTGCCACCCATCACGGCCGAAAATGCTTCCAACGTTGTCCTGGCAATATTGTTGAAAGGGTCTTGCGCGGTCAGGCTCCAGCCACTGGTCTGACAATGCGCACGCAACATCAATGATTTGGGATCCTTCGCATTAAAACGTTTTACTATTTCTGCCCATATCAACCTGGCCGCCCTCATTTTAGCGACTTCTGTCAAATGATTCATTCCAATGCCCCAGAAAAACGAAAGCCTGGGCGCCAGATCATCTATCTCCACTCCGGCCTGCATCCCGGTTCGCAAATATTCCCATCCGTCTGACAGGGTGTATGCTAATTCAAGTTCAGCCGTTGCCCCTGCTTCATGCATATGATATCCTGAAATGCTGATGGAATTGAATTTGGGCATATGTTGAGCCAGGTACGAAAAGATATCTCCCACTATCCGCATAGATGGTTTTGGCGGATAGATGTATGTATTTCTCACCATGAATTCCTTGAGGATATCATTTTGAATGGTTCCCGTGAGGTCTTCCATGGATACACCTTGTTCTTCTGCTGTCACTATAAAGAAGGCCAAAACCGGAATAACCGCCCCGTTCATCGTCATGGAAACGGACATTTTATCCAGAGGTATCTGGTCAAAGAGGATCTTCATATCCTCCACGGTATCAATGGCAACACCTGCCTTTCCGACATCACCTTTTACGCGTGGGTGATCGGAATCATAACCGCGATGGGTGGGCAAATCAAAGGCGACTGAAAGTCCGCGCTGACCGGCGGCCAAATTCCTTCTGTAAAAAGCATTGCTTTCTTCCGCAGTAGGAGAAACCGGCATACTGGCGTATCGTCCATGGACGCACGAGGTACATAGTACTATAAGGACCGCGAAGAAAAGGTGGAATACCGGAAACAAATCCTTTGAGAGGAAAGGCCTCCTCCGGATATCCGGATTCAGCATCCCATTTCCATTTTAAAGACGGCTTGCTATTGGGCGTATTCACACTTAAATGTAATAAGCTTAACGGAGTTTACCTTTTCCCAAATCGTCCGGCAGCAGGCAAAAAAAAAGGCCGGAATTTCTACCGGCCTTTTACTTTGATTTATTCTTCTTCTTCTGTTTTGTCTTTCTTCCCGGAACGGGCTTCCTTCTTCACTGGCATTGCTTCGGCGACAACCGGAGCCTCGTTAGCAGTTTTTGATTTTCCTCCGCCTCCGCGACGGGTACGACGTGATTTCACAGCCACCGCAGATTTCTCACTGCGTTTACGTTTTGGATTGGTATAGAGTTCATTGAAGTCCACCAATTCGATTAAGGCCATTTCTGCACCGTCCCCGCGACGAAATCCTGTCCGGATAACCCGTGTATAACCTCCGGGACGATTGGCCACTTTAGGTGCGACGGTGGCAAAAAGTTCAGCCACCGCTTCCTTATGATCCAGATAGGCAAAAATAACACGGCGACTATGCGTTGTATTCGTTTTTGATTTTGTAATCAGCGGTTCAATATGTTTTCTCAGCGCTTTAGCCTTGGCTAACGTTGTAAAAATACGTTTGTGCGTAATGAGCGCTATACTCAGGTTCATCAGCAAGGCGGCCCGATGGCCTGCTTTGCGCCCGAGGTGATTAAATGTCTTACCGTGTCTCATGACCTGATTTTATTTTGGTTAACGAATACAATGACTCCGCAGCACCGGGCTTTTAGCCTTCTCAGTTACTGCAATTGTTTTTATGATTACTCTTCGTCGAGTTTGTATTTAGAAAGATCCATACCGAAGGTCAATCCTTTCAGCTGGAGTAATTCTTCAATTTCGACGAGTGATTTCTTTCCAAAGTTTCTGAACTTGAGTAATTCATGCGTATCAAACTTCACGAGTTCAGCCAGGGAGTTGATCTTAGCGGCTTTCAGACAGTTGTAAGCGCGTACAGACAGATCAAGATCTTCCAGGGAGGTCTTCAACAGCTTGCGCATGCTGAGGATGTGCTCGTTGACGATACCATCTTCCTTACCCACTTTATCATCGAACGTGATGTGTTCATCGGTGATCAGCATCAGGTGCTGGATCATGATACGACTGGCTTCCTTGATTGCCTCTTCCGGATGAATGGTTCCGTCCGTTTCCAATTCAATGCTCAGTTTTTCATAATCAGTACGCTGACCTACCCGCGTATTGGAAATGTGATAGGCTACTTTTTTGATAGGCGTATAAATGGCATCTACCGGGATAACACCAATCGGTGCATTCTCCGGCATATTCTCTTCAGCTGGAACGTAACCGCGGCCTTTGGTAATCGTCATCTCCAACTCGAGATTGACAGAAGGCTCCATGCGGCAAATCAGTAAATCGGGATTCATTACTTTGAAGACATTCGTTTTGGACTCGATGTCTTTTGCGCGAAATTCATCCTGGCCACTGATGGTGATGTAGATTTGGTGTTCTGTGGCTTTATCCCCTTTCACCGCCGTTTTAAGACGAATCTGTTTAATATTCAGAATAATATCCACGACATCTTCTACCACACCAGGGATACTGGAAAACTCATGATCAACCCCTGCAATCCGGATAGCGGAAACAGCATACCCTTCGAGCGAGGAGAGGAGTACACGGCGCAGCGAATTTCCTATGGTCTGGCCAAACCCTGGCTCAAGGGGTCTGAATTCAAACAAGCCCTGAAAATCAGTGGCTTTCTGAAGTAATATTTTATCTGGTTTTTGAAAATTCAGGATGCTCATAATATAGAATTCCGATTGATGGGTTTATTAATGGAACCTGGTAAACAATCTGGTATAACCAGTAGTTCAAATCCAGGATTACTTAGAATACAACTCGATGATCAGCTGTTCGTTGATCCTTTCCGGAATATCATCGCGTTCCGGATAGGTCAGGAATTTCCCTTCCATTCGATCCGGGTTCCATTCCAGCCAGGGGAATTTGCGAATGTCAGTTTTGGCGGCTACGTTGTCATGAATAAGTTCTATAGCCTGTGATTTACCCCGAACGGCAACTACATCACCTGGTTTCAATTGGTGTGAAGGCACATAAGCCAATTCTCCATTCACCAGGACATGTTTATGAGACACCAACTGACGTGCCGAGCGCCGGGTTTTGGCAATACCGAGGCGATAGATGGTATTATCGAGTCGGGATTCCAGCAATTGAAGCAAAACGGTACCGGTAACCCCGCTTTTAGAAGTAGCTTTTTCAAAAATATTACGAAACTGGCGTTCTAAAATACCGTAGGTATATTTTGCTTTTTGTTTTTCAAGCAATTGCAGTGCATATTCTGATTTCTGACGACGACGCTTGGAGTTGCCATGCTGGCCCGGGCGATACTTTTTACGCTCGAAACTCTTGTCGTAGCCAAAGATCATTTCGCCTAAGGCCCTTGCTTTTTTGGTGGTAGGTCCTGTATATCTTGCCATAATAAAGTTCGGAAAAGTTCGGATAGGATGGTTTGCCTGCAAATGCAGATTTATACTCTTCTTCTTTTAGGTGGACGACATCCGTTGTGAGGAACCGGGGTGAGGTCCTGGATGCGGGAAACGCGTACACCAACCGTGTCAATGGCCCGGATGGCTGCTTCACGACCGGAGCCTGGGCCTTTCACAAATACTTCAGCTGACCGCATGCCAGCGGAGAAGGCTTCCTGGGCGGCGCTGGTAGCGGCTACCTGGGCCGCATAGGGGGTGTTTTTCTTAGATCCTTTGAACCCAGCCTTTCCGGCTGAAGCCCAGGAAATAACTTCCCCGGCGCGGTTAGTAACCGTAATAATGATATTATTGAAAGTCGCCTGAATAAATGCCTTGCCGTCAGTCTCGACTTTTACTTTGCGCTTTTTTGCTGCCTTTTTTGCTGTCTTCGCCATGATGCGATTTTAAATTGCGGATTCTTGATTTTTACTCTTCAGGTTGCGGAGCAAAGTCGAAGCGCCTCATTCGGAATCAGAGTTCGAAAGCTTCGATTGCTAAGCGGAATTGAAGTATTATTTAGTTGCCTTCTTTTTATTTGCTACTGTTTTTCGTTTCCCCTTCCGTGTCCGGGCGTTGGTCTTGGTGCGCTGACCCCGGACCGGCAGTCCCTTGCGGTGACGGAGTCCACGGTAACAGGCGATATCCATCAATCGCTTGATCTGGAGTTGAACTTCAGAACGAAGCTCCCCTTCGACCTTATACGTATCCTGAATGACGCGGGAGATTTGCATCACATTTTCATCACTCCAGTCCTGAACTTTTACGTTCTCATCAATGGAGAGCTGAGTGAGTATAGTTTTTGCGCGGCCGCTTCCGATACCAAATATGTATTGGAGGCCAATGATGCCACGTTTATTCCTGGGAAGATCTACTCCTGCTATACGAGCCATAATTCGAATATTCTTTAATTAGCCTTGGCGTTGTTTGAACTTAGGATTCTTTTTGTTGATAATGTAAAGCCTCCCTTTCCTTCTGACAATCTTGCAGTCAACGGACCTTTTCTTAATTGAAGTTCTGACTTTCATTGTTTTCTTTTTAGGTTGGCGGATCAGCGCCTGTTATTTATACCGGTAAGTAATCCTTCCTCTTGACAGATCATAGGGCGACATTTCGACCGAAACCTTGTCTCCGGGAAGGATACGTATATAATTCATCCGCATCTTTCCAGAAATCGTAGCAATGAGCATATGGTCATTTTCCAAACGAACTCTGAACATGGCATTAGACAAGGCTTCCTCGATGATTCCATCTTGTTTAATAACCTGCTGTTTTGCCATTTTTTGATTTTGGAGTGCAAATATCTATCTTTTTCTCCATACTTCGGACAAATTGGCATTATTTTTTACGGCCAGATCCACCCGTTTATGGTCCGAAAGTACCTCAGCCTCAGCCTTTCGCACCACCACGGTATGCTCGTAATGGGCTGAGGGTTTAAGGTCCCGGGTATGCAGGGTCCACCCGTCTTTTTTGAGGATCACTTCCCTGGTGCCAAGATTGATCATGGGCTCTATGGCGATGGTCATCCCTTCCTGAAGCATCTGTCCTTTGCCCCGCTTCCCGTAATTAGGCACTTCTGGTGGTTCATGGAGATTTTTTCCTATACCGTGACCCACCATTTCCCTTATCACGCCAAACCCGTGTACTGATTCAGCGTTATGCTGAACGGCAAACCCTATGTCTCCTATCCTGTTTCCTGAAACAGCCTGCCCGATAGCCAAATCAAGACACTCCCTGGTTACAACCAGCAATTCCAATTCCGCTGGCTTTATTTCCCCTATGGCGAAGGTGAAGGCAGAATCGCCAAAAAACCCATTCATTTTCACTCCGCAATCAATGGAAAGGATGTCACCCTCTTTGACCTCCCGGTTGTCCGGTATACCGTGTACAATGACTTCATTGAAGGAAATGCAAAGGGAGGCCGGGAAATCAAAAACATTACCCGGATATCCTTTAAAGGCTGGAATGGCCCCGTTATCCCGGATGTAGCTTTCGGCGATGGCATCGAGTTTAAGCCCTGTTATTCCCGGAGCAATACAGGCAGCGACCTCAGCAATCGTAGAACTTACTAAAAGGCAACTCTGCCGAATGAGTTCAATTTCCTCTTCTGTCTTCAGATGAATTTTCATTTTACCTATCGACAGCAACTGTGTTCATGAATAAAGATGAATCCTCAAAAAACAAATAAGAAGTATCGGGTTTTAATTTCATTACATATTGGCACCGATCTGCATACCGCTTCCGCTGCGGCCCTTGAGTTTTCCGGATTTCACCAGGCCATCATATTTCCTCATCAGGAGATAGCTTTCTATTTGGGCCATGGTGTCGAGCACCACGCCAACTAAAATCAACAAAGAGGTTCCGCCAAAAAACAAGGCGAATCCCTGGTTAACACCTAAATGAAAAGCCAGCTTCGGGAGCACTGTGATCAATCCCAGGAATAATGCTCCGGGAAGTGTAACCCGAGTAGTAATGGTATCGATAAATTCGGCAGTTTCTTTCCCGGGTTTTATACCAGGAATAAAGGCATTCTGTCTTTTCAGATATTCAGCGTACTGCTGAGGATTTACAACCAGAGCCGTATAGATGTAGGTAAAGGCCACCACCATGACAAATGAAAAAATGGCGGTAGCGGTAGAGAAAGGATCCTGCAATGTGGCTAAAAAACCACCTGTTCCACCTTTCCCATTGGAACCAATCAGATATTGCGCCACCGTGATAGGAAGGAAGATAATGGCCTGGGCAAAAATAATGGGCATAACACCGGCGGCATTCACTTTCAAAGGGATATAATCCCGGTTACCGGATTGTGGAATATTAGCATTGCCACGGCCCACCATTCGTTTGGCAAATTGAATTGGAATTCTTCGTACGCCTTGTACAATCAGGATGCAAATCATAGTCACGCCGACGAAAGCTGCCAATTCGAGAACAAATAGCAAAAGTCCCCCGACATTCACCTGGGATTGGAACTCAAATAAAATAGCTTGGGGCAAGCGAGCAATAATACCGACCATGATGATCATGGAGATACCGTTACCAATTCCCTTATCCGTAATGCGTTCACCCAGCCACATGGCAAAGATGGTTCCCGTGGACAGGATAATAATGCTGGAAAACCAAAATATCCCGACTGGAATATTTGGTGATATAGCCCCGATACTCTTGATATAGGTCAGGTAGGCCCCGCCTTGTACCAGGGTAATAGCCACCGTCAGCATGCGGGTAAGTTGGTTCAGTTTTTTCCGACCGGATTCGCCTTCTTTTTGTTGCAGGCGCTGGAAGTACGGCACAGCAAATCCGAGCAACTGAATGATGATGGAAGCGGTGATATAGGGCATGATTCCCAACGCAAAGATGGCAGCGTTGTTAAAAGCACCTCCGGTAAAGGTATTGATCAACCCCAGCAGGTCATTGCTGTTACGGTTGTTGGTAAATCTTTCCAGAACGGCTGGCATCACTCCGGGAAGAACAATTCGCGTACCCAGTCGATACACGGCTATCATGGCCAATGTGAAAAGAATGCGATTACGCAATTCTTTAATTTTCCAGATATGTTGGAGGGTAGTTATAAGTTTCTTCATTCGGAGTGTCAGATAAAATTACACGAGGGTAATACTTCCGCCGGCAGCTTCTACGGCTTTACGTGCTGCTTCGCTCGCTGCATGAGCGGTGATGTTCACTTTGGTACTTAGGGTGCCGCGGCCTAAAACCTTTACACGATCAGTGCGGGTAATAAAGTTGTGTTGCATCATCGCTTCCAGTGTCCATTCTTTGACCTTATGCTTATCGCTCATGGCCTGCAATTGATCCAGGTTTAAAGCGATGAACAATTCGCGGTTAGGGTTTTTAAATCCTTTTTTAGGTAAACGCATCTGCAGCGGCATTTGACCACCTTCATGATGTCTTTTACTTTTAAAACCGGACCTGGATTTAGCTCCTTTATGGCCACGGGTGGAAGTACCTCCACGACCAGAACCCTGGCCGCGCCCTTTTCTTTTATTGTCCCGAACCGAACCGGTAGCGGGTGTCAGATTATTCAGCTCCATGCTCTTGAGTTATTAAACGGCCTTAACCAATTTTCTCAACGCTGACCAGGTGTGCTACTTTACTGAGCATCCCTTCAATCTGCGCATTTAATTCAAATACACTGGATTTATTGATTTTACCTAAACCCAATGCTTTGATTGTATCCTTTTGCCTCCTCGATCGGTCGATATGGCTTTTTACTTGTGTTACCTTGATCCTGGCCATGTTCAAATCTATTATTCGCTTACTTCAGTTGTTGATTTAGGGGTGTGACCGAACACGGTGTCCACGCTCACACTTCTGTCTTTGGCCACTGTCTGCGGACTTCTCAGCAGCATCAGGGCATTGATGGTGGCTTTCACCACGTTGTGTGGATTCGATGAACCCATTGATTTTGCCAATACATTGTGGACGCCTGCGCTTTCGAGCACCGCCCGCATAGCTCCTCCGGCGATTACACCGGTACCATCCGATGCCGGTTTGATCAACACCCGGCCGGCTCCGAATTTTCCAATTTGTGGATGAGGAATGGTGCCTTTATGAATGGGCACTTTCACCAGGTTTTTCTTAGCATCATCGATTGCTTTTGCGATGGCTTCACTGACATCCCGGGCTTTCCCCAATCCCTGGCCGACTGTACCCTTGCCATCTCCTACGACCACGATCGCAGCGAAAGAGAAGGTCCGTCCACCTTTGGTAACTTTGGCTACCCGGTTGAGGGAAACCATTTTATCCTGGAGTTCGGTTTCTGATGCTTTTACTCTTGTTGTTGATTCTTTCACCGTAGAATATCTTGTTGTATTAGAATTTAAGTCCTGTGCTTCTTGCGCCCTCAGCCAAAGCTTTTACGCGGCCATGAAATAAATAACCACCGCGGTCAAAAACCACTTCGGATATCTGAAGTGCCTGTGCCCGGCTGCCGATTAATTCGCCGACTTTTTTGGCCAGCTCTGATTTATTGGCTTTGGCCAGGCTTTCATCCGCTGAGGATGCGGAAGCCAGGGTCAGCCCTTGGGTGTCATCAATCAACTGGCAATAAATCTGTTTATTACTGCGATATACAGACAAGCGGGGCCGTGAGGCGGTACCCTCCATTTTTTTCCGGATACGATTATGAATCCGTTTGCGTCTTCCAATTTTCGTCAGTGCCATGATGGTACTTTATTAAAGCTGTTTATTTTTTGCCAGATGTCTTACCGGCCTTTCTTCTTAGTATTTCACCCAGGTACTTGATACCCTTTCCTTTGTAAGGTTCAGGTTTTCTGTACGAACGTATTTTGGCAGCCACCTGACCCAACAATTGTTTGTCAGTTGAACTGAGGATGATCATGGGGTTGGATCCCTTCTCTGTTTTCGTTTCTACTTTGACCTCATTAGGCACATAGAAATAGATAGGGTGCGAATAGCCTACGATGATCTCCAAAAGGTTTCCTGTATTGGTTACCCTATAACCGACACCGACCAATTCCAGCGTGCGGGTAAATCCCTCCGTAACGCCGGTAATCATGTTGCTGATCAACGCTCTTGACAGGCCATGCAAGGATTTGTGACGGTTTTGGTCAGTAGGACGGGCGAAGGTGATGATTCCATCTTCCATCTTCACCGTAATATCCGGATCTATGTTTTCGTGCAAGGTCCCTTTAGGTCCCTTGACGGTTACCGAATTGCTTTTCGTGAGCTGAACATCAACTCCTTTTGGCAAACTGATTGGTAAATTCCCTACGCGCGACACAGCTATTAATTTTTAATGATTAATTCTTAGTAAATGTAACAGAGGCACTCACCTCCAAGGTTTTGTTTGCGGGCTTCCTTATCCGTCATCAATCCATGCGAGGTGGAAATGATCGCAATACCAAGACCATTGATAATTCGTGGAAGTTCGGAATGAGAAGCAAACTGCCGGAGACCGGGTGTGCTCAGCCTTCCCAGTTCTCTGATCACCGGTAGTTTTGTTTCCGAATTATATTTGATGGCGATGTTGATCACCGCATCTTTTCCCTCTCCTTGAAAAGTATACTTCAGGATATACCCCTGTTCGTATAAAATCTCCGTGATCTTACGTTTGAGTTTTGAGCTAGGAATACTCACCACCCGATGCTTTGCCTGCTGGGCATTGCGAATGCGGGTGAGATAATCAGCTATTGGATCTGTAACGGCCATGAATGAAACTCTGCTATGGTTAAATTACTCTTTGATTATTAATTGCATTACCAGCTGGCTTTTGTTACCCCCGGCAATTTGCCCCCAAGGGCCATGTCCCTGAATTTATTCCGGCACAATCCGAATTTTCTCATGTATCCTTTCGGACGGCCAGTGAGTTTGCAGCGGTTGTGCAGGCGTTTCTTTGAAGAATTGCGAGGAAGTTTATCGAGTTCATCCCACTTTCCCTCTGCTTTCAATTTCTTGCGCAGATCGGCATATTGGGCGACTAACTTCACGCGCTTATCTTCTCTTGCGATTAGTGACTTTCTGGCCATATGGTTGGCGTATTAATTTTTCTGGTTTTTAAATGGCATTCCCATTTCTTTGAGCAGGGCAAAGGCTTCTGCATCTGTTCTGGCGGTAGTGACGATCGTGATATCCATACCATTGATCTTGGTAATTTTATCCAAATCGATTTCCGGGAAAATAATTTGCTCTGTGACCCCCATGGAGTAATTACCCCGGCCGTCAAAGCTTTTATCATTAACTCCCTGGAAGTCCCGTACACGTGGTAATGCCACCGTGATCAGGCGATCCAGGAACTCATACATTCTTTCTCTGCGCAAGGTTACCCGCACACCTATAGGCATATTTTTTCTCAACTTAAAGTTGGACACGTCCTTTTTTGAAATCGTAGCTACGGATTTCTGCCCAGCGATGGTTGTTAATTCACCCTGGTAAACATCAATCAGTTTCTTATCCTGGGTAGCCTGGCCAATGCCCTGGTTGAGGCACACCTTCACTACGCGAGGAATTTCCATGAAGGAGGAATAGCCGAACTGTTCCTGGAGCTTAGGCGCCACGACAGTTTCGTAATATTGTTTTAATCTCGGTGTATAACTCATCACTTAATGATTTCTCCGGATTTTTTAGAATAACGTACATTTTTCCCGTCCACCTCTTTACGGCCGATGCGGGTTGGTTCGCCAGATTTCGGATCGATCAACATCACATTCGACATATGAATCGGAGCCGGCATATCGGAAATACCTCCCGGGGTGTTCTGGGTAGGCTTACGGTGTTTTTTGACGAGTTTAATGTCCTCCACGATCACCCGTTGCTTCTCCAGTATCACTTCGATGATATTCCCGGTCTTGCCTTTATCAGCTCCGGCTATCACCATGACTTTGTCTCCTTTTCTGAAATTGGACTTAAGTCTGGTTTTTCCGGTTGTTATTTTTTTTGCGCTCATGGCTTTTTAAACAAATTGCAGGTCTGGATCAATTAGATTACTTCAGGTGCGAGGGAAACGATCCTCATATAGTCTTTTTCGCGAAGTTCACGGGCAACAGGACCGAAAATCCGGGTTCCGCGGGGTTCGTCGGCTGCATTCAACAGTACTACAGCATTGTCGTCAAAGCGGATATAGGATCCGTCTTTGCGTCTGATTTCTTTTTTTGTCCGCACGACAACTGCTTTAGAGACCAGTCCTTTTTTCAAAACGCCCGGTGCAGCATCTTTTACGGTCACTACAATCTTGTCGCCAACCGAAGCATATCTCCGATGAGAACCTCCCAGCACGCGAATGCAGAGTACTTCTTTTGCCCCACTATTGTCTGCCACGTTAAGTCTTGATTCCTGCTGTATCATATGTCTTCCTGATTGCCTGGATGAATGCTATTGGTAAATTATTATTTCGCTTTTTCAATGACCTCCACCAGGCGCCAGCGTTTAGTGGCACTTAATGGACGGGATTCAACGATACGAACGAGGTCGCCGATGCCACAGGAATTGTTTTCATCGTGAGCGTGAAACTTCTTATTGCGCTTTACGAATTTCCCATAGATCGGGTGGCGGAGTTTACGCTCTACCATGACCGTGATGGTCTTATCATTTTTGTTGCTCGTGACCATGCCTACCCTTTGCTTTTTAAGCGAGTGGCTGCTGGTATTTACTTCTTCATTACCCATTTTTCCTGCGTAATCTGATTTTAGATCTTTTTGCTGTTTGCTCCGGGGTCATGGTACTCATTTCCCGGCGACGGATTTCCGTTTTAATTCGGGCAATATCACGTTTGGTATTGCGCAAGTTAACGGGATTGTCAAGGCCTTTGATCGTATGATCAAAGCGTAACTTTTGATATTGCGAACTGATCTGTTTCAGTTCGGTTTGCAGATCGCCGTCCGACATTTCCTTGAGTTCTATATAATTCTTTGCCATGAGTCGTCCTGATTATGATTCGATATAATCGTGCCTGGTCACAATAGCGCATTTGAGCGGTAATTTCTGAGCTGCCAACTCCAGGGCTTCACGGGCTACCTGGGGAGTAACGCCTTCCAGTTCAAACATGATTCGGCCAGGCTGAACAAGGGCTACCCAATGATCCACAGCGCCTTTTCCTTTACCCATACGTACTTCCTGCGGTTTTTTGGTGACTGGCTTGTCCGGGAAAATACGGATCCAGACGGCTCCTTCCCTTTTCATGTGACGCGTCATGGCAATACGGGCGGACTCGATCTGACGGCTCGTAATGCGCACATTTTCAAGGGCTTTAAGCGCAAAACTGCCAAAAGAGATTTCACTTCCCTTCCAGGCAATTCCGCGGTTTTTGCCTTTGTGCATCTTCCTGTATGTCGTGCGTTTTGGCTGTAACATTTTTTATTTTTTTACCGCTTTTTGGTCACTTTTTAGAAAAGTGGTGCAAAGGTACGTTTTTTCACTACTTCTCTCCTTTCGAAATCCGGCCTATTTTTTCCGAGGTCCGCCGCCGCTTCCACCGCGAGGTCCGCCGCCGCCGCCGCCACGAGGTCCGCCGCCGCCACGATTTCCACCGCCACGAGGTCCGCCACGTCCGCCACCGGCAGGTCTTTCTCCCCTTTCATTCCTATCGCGACTATTTCTATCTCTGAATTCGCTTCCTCCTTCATTCCGTCTCCCGGGTCCTTCATTTCTGTCATTTCCACCTCTTCTGTTGCGAACACCCTGATCGCCGCCTGCATTTAAGGTCAGTTCTCGTTTACCGTAAACTTCCCCTTTACAAATCCAGCATTTGATTCCAATTTTACCATACACCGTTTGGGCTTCGCGAATGGAATAATCGATATCTGCGCGGAAGGTATGCAGCGGGGTACGTCCGTCTTTATATTCTTCAGATCTGGCCATTTCAGCTCCATTCAACCGGCCGCTGATACGAACCTTAATGCCTTCAGCCCCGGAGCGCATGGTTGATTGAATGGCCATTTTGATAGCCCGACGATAATTAATACGTGCCTCAATTTGCTTGGCAATCGATTCAGCCACGATATTGGCGTCCAATTCCGGTTTACGGATCTCCATGATGTTGATCTGCACTTCCATCTTCGTGAGTTTCTTCAACTCTTCCCGGATGCGATCCACTTCCTGGCCACCCTTTCCGATAATGATACCTGGTCTGGATGTCTGTATGGTTATCGTTACGCGTTTCAAGGTGCGTTCGATGACCATATGGGCTATACCGCCCTTTTCGATCCGGGCCTGGAGATAGACACGGATTTTTTCATCCTGTATTACTTTCTCTGCATAGTCATGGCCGCCAAACCAGTTGGACTCCCATCCGCGGATGATGCCCAGCCTGTTGCCAATCGGATTTGTCTTTTGACCCATTAGAATCGTTAATTAGATACTATTGATGTTTTATTCTTCTTCATCTCCTCCTTCGTTTTCGCCGGCGAAGGGTATGCGGTTTTCAATCACAACGGTAACATGGTTGCTGCGTTTCCGGATCCTGTGAGCGCGACCTTGTGGTGCAGGACGGATCCGTTTAATGTGACCGGCACCGTCGACGAGTAATTTCTTGATAAAGAGATCATGCTCATCTATGTCTTGTTGGCCTCCGGTTTTGTTCTCCCAATTGGTCACAGCAGACAGGACCAGTTTCTCCAGCCAGCCGGCAGCTTCCTTATTGGTGTACTTCAGGATATTGACTGCATCCTCCACCTTTTTTCCTCTAATGAGGTCAGCCACCAGACGCATCTTTCGTTCGGAGAGTGGGCAGTTTCTGAGTTTAGCAACAGCTTCCATGTAAGTTTACTTTTTTAAAGCGTCGACAAAAGATTATTTCCTGTTTCCGGCATGACCACGGAAGGTACGAGTCGGTGCAAATTCACCGAGTTTGTGTCCAACCATGTTTTCCGTTACGAAGACAGGTACAAATGTTTTTCCATTATGCACAGCAATGGTATGGCCGACCATGTCCGGCACGATCATCGATGCACGGGACCAGGTTTTAATGACGGATTTCTTATTCGTTGAATTGGCTTTGTCGATTTTCGCCATCAACTTATTGAACACGTACGGGCCTTTTTTTACTGATCTTGCCATAGTTTATATTCCTTATTGCTTAAGCCTTATTTTTCGTTTTACGCCGCGAGATAATCAACTTCGAAGAGTTGGCATGTGGGCTGCGGGTCTTTTGTCCCTTGGCCATAATACCTGTTCTTGATCTTGGGTGACCTCCTGAAGCTTTACCTTCACCACCGCCCATGGGGTGATCCACCGGGTTCATCGCTACCCCTCTGACTCTTGGCCGGCGGCCGGTCCATCTTTTTGCACCTGCTTTTCCAAATACGGTCAAAGCATGATCCGGATTCGAAACAGCACCCATGGTTGCTTTACAATTGAGTAATACCCTGCGCACTTCGCCAGACGGTAGTTTGATGACGGCATATTTATCTTCCCTCCCCATCATGGTGGCTGCCGATCCTGCACTGCGAACGATGGCTGCACCCTGACCCGGATACAACTCTACATTGTGAATGGTAGAACCGAGGGGAACATCTTTCAGGAACAAGGCGTGGCCGGTATCCGGTGTAGCCTGGGAGCCGGATAATACGGTCCCCCCGATTTTAAGTCCCTGAGGTGCGATGATATATCTCTTCTCTCCATCCGTATATTCAATCAGCGCGATATAAGCGGTTCTGTTTGGATCGTACTCAATGGTCTTCACCGTACCGGTTACATTTTCCTTATCCCTCTTCCAGTCGATGACGCGGTAACGACGCTTATGGCCACCGCCTTTTTGGCGCATGGTCATCTTGCCATCGGCATTGCGGCCACCACTTTTCTTAATCGGTTCGAGAAGTGATTTTTCCGGTTTGCTCGCCGTCAACTCCTCGTATTTATTCCCCACTCTGAAGCGGGTTCCGGGACTAATCGGTTTATATTTCTTTACAGCCATGATCTATTATCTATGCGTCTGAATGATAGTATTCGTTTAAATGTCTCCGAAGAAATCAATGGTCTCTCCTGTTCCGAGGGTTACTACTGCTTTCTTGAAGGAGGCTTTGCGTCCATGCAAAACCCCTTTTTTCGTATTGCGGGTTTTTCTTTTACCTGGTATAATCATCGTGTTGACAGATTCTACATTTACGGTATACAGCTGTTCCACCGCCTTTTTGATTTCAATTTTATTCGCGCCTTTATCCACGATAAAACTGTATTGGGTCTTCCTTTCCGCTAAGGTGTCGGCCTTTTCAGTGATCAGCGGTTTGATGAGAATAATTTTGTCGCTCATGTTCCTTTACGTTTTATTGGATATCGGAATTAACTCTTCAGTGATTTAGTGATCAGCTCCACCGATTGCTCTGATAAAACCAATTTTTGTGAGCGCAGGATATCATACGTATTGAGATCCTGAGCGCGAACGAGCCTTGTATTTTGCAGGTTACGACCGGACAAATAGAGGTTCGTATTGGCTTCAGAAGTAACGAAGAGTGATTTATTATTATCGATCTGGAGGTTTTTCAGCACGGCTACGAAATCCTTGGTCCGTGGTTTGTCCATCGTGATTTCTTCCACGACGATGAGATTACCTCCCATGGCTTTAGAAGAGAGCGCCGAACGACGTGCCAGTAACCGCACCTTGCGATTGACCTTCAAATTATATTCATGTGGCCGAGGGCCAAAAGCTCTTCCACCCCCTTTATACATTGGGTTTTTCAAAGAACCTGCGCGTGCACCACCGGTACCTTTTTGTTTTTTGAACTTCTTGGTGGTCCGCCAAACTTCTGCGCGTTCTTTGCTCTTATGTGTTCCCTGACGTTGATTAGCTAAATAAGCTTTCACCGCGAGATAGACTACATGCTCATTGGGTTTGATGCCAAATACATCATCCGCCAGTTCAATGCTGCGGCCCGTCTTTTCGCCTTTGGAATTCAGAATGTCTATATTCATGGCTACTTACTTTTCGATGATGATAAATGAACCGTTATGACCAGGGATGGCTCCTTTGATCAGAATCAGGTTTTGATCCGGCAATAATTTTTCAACACGGAGGTTAAGCATTTTCACGCGATCACCACCCATACGACCTCCCATTCTCAATCCCTTGACTACTTTAGAAGGATAAGAAGAAGCCCCGATGGAACCAGGTGCGCGCATCCGGTTATGCTGACCGTGTGAAGCCTGCATGATACCTGCGAAATGGTGACGTTTGACAACACCCTGGAATCCTTTTCCTTTGCTGGTACCAATAGCGGAAACCTTTTCCCCTTCGGTAAAGATTTCATCTATAGAGACCAGATCGCCGAGGTTTTTGCTGATTTCAAAATCGCGGAATTCAGCCAGTTTGCGTTTTGGTGCTGTCTTTGCTTTTTCAAAGTGACCCTGCATAGCATTCGAAGTATTCTTCGTTTTTGCTTCGCCATAGGCCAATTGAAGCGCATCATATCCATCCGTGTCCACGGTTTTGACTTGTGTGACAACGTTGGGTTGGGCATGCACCACCGTGCAGGCAATGGACCTGCCCGCCTGGTCAAAGATGCTGGTCATGCCGACCTTTTTGCCTATTATTCCTTTCATAGTATATACATAAATTTTTATCCCGCCAGGCGTGATAAAAGTCAACTATTTACATTCCTTTTCCCTGCCACGTGCAGGGAATACTATGTGAGCTTAACCTGGATGTCTACACCACTGGGGAGTTCGAGCTTGGATAGCGCGTCTACCGTCTTCGGTGTAGGTGTATAAATCTCGATCAAGCGTTTGTGTGTACGCAACTGGAACTGCTCTCGAGATTTCTTATTTACGTGCGGGGAGCGCAAGACGGTAAATATTTCCTTCTCGGTGGGCAGCGGAATCGGACCCGTAACGACGGCTCCACTATTGCGAACAGTTTTCACGATTTTCTCCGTTGACTTATCGACCAGGTTGTGGTCATAAGACCGAAGTTTAATCCTAATTTTCTGATTCATTTCCCGACCAAAAAAATTGTTTATTAAATATGGTTGACCCTCTTTTGGGTTTTGTTCTTGTTCTTTCGGCACTTTCGCTGTGCCTTTTTTTGCCCCCAACCCCTAAAGGGGAGTTGAATGTCATCTTACGATGGCGCGGCTGTGTTGACTTACACCTTTACGGTGCCTTTTACTCTGCCCCCTACCCCCTAAAGGGGGACATTGGGCCTATACTTTACACCTTTACGGTGCCTTTTGCTTTTTCAATAATGTCCTCTGCGATGTTCTTTGGAACAGGCGAATAGTGACTGAATTCCATTGTAGAACTTGCGCGACCGGACGTGATGGTCCGTAATTGTGTTACGTAACCAAACATTTCTGCCAGGGGTACTTCAGCCTGAACTGCAATTGCTCCTGAACGACTGTCTTGCCCTTTTGGTAATCCACGGCGCCGATTAAGGTCACCGATGACTGGTCCTACATATTCATCCGGCGTGACTACTTCGAGTTTCATGATCGGCTCTAGTAATACTGGTTTCGTTTTGAATGCTGCAGCACGGAAACCTTCCTTTGCACAAAGTTCGAAAGCAATGGGTTTTGAATCCACGGCGTGTGTCTGACCGTCATAGATTCTCACTCTCATGCTATCAATTCCATATCCGGCCAGAACGCCATTGTCCATCATGGCATTAAAACCCTTGACGATGGAAGGGAAAAATTCTTTAGGAACAGAACCTCCGAAAATTCCATTGATGAACTGGAGTCTGGTCTTACCACTTTTAAAGTCATCGCTTTCCAGGAATTCTGCATCGGCAGGGCCGAGTTCGAAAGACAATTGAGCGAAGAGACCAGAACCACCAGACTGTTTCTTGAGTCTTTCGGTGTGGTCCACCATAACGGTAAGTGCCTCTTTATAATTAACCTGGGGAGCGCCCTGGTTGCATTCGACTTTGAATTCGCGACGCAGACGGTCGACGATGATCTCGAGGTGAAGCTCCCCCATGCCACTGATAATGGTCTGGTTGGTGTCTTCATCGTATTTAACGCGGAAGGTGGGATCTTCTTCAGCCAATTTTGCCAAGGCCATTCCGAGTTTATCCAAATCCTTTTGGCTCTTTGGTTCAACCGCAATACCAATCACCGGATCCGGGAAGACCATGCTTTCCAGCACGATGGGTTTGTTTTCATCACAAAGTGTATCTCCTGTGCGAATGTCTTTAAAACCCACACCTGCAGCAATATCGCCAGCTTCAACCCGGTCAATCGGGTTTTGTTTGTTGGCATGCATTTGATAAAGACGAGAGATACGTTCTTTATTTCCTGAACGGGTATTTAATACATAAGAACCTGCATTCAGCGCACCTGAGTAAACGCGCATGAAAGCGAGGCGACCTACATAGGGATCGGTTGCAATCTTAAAAGCAAGTGCGGCGAAAGGTTCGTTAACATTTGGCAATCGGGTCTCCACCTGATCAGTATCAGGATTGATACCGGTGATCGCCTCAACATCCAGCGGACTGGGAAGGAAAGCACATACCGCATCCAGCACAGCCTGAACGCCTTTATTTTTAAAAGCTGAACCGCACATCATGGGTACGAACTTCATGTCGCAGACTGCTTTGCGGATGGCTATTCTCATTTCATCAGCAGAAATAGATTCCGGGTCATCAAAAAATTTCTGCATAAGCGTGTCATCATATTCGGCCACAGCTTCGAGTAATTTTCCTCTCCATTCAGCAACTTCTGCCACCAGATCAGCCGGAACAGGAATTTCCTGGAAGGTCATTCCCATATCCTCCTCATTCCATACCATGGCCTTACCTGTGATCAGGTCAACGACACCTTTAAAACGCTCTTCCTCACCAATTGGAACCTGTAAGGGTATTGCTTTGGATTTGAGTTTGGTTTCAACATCTCTAACCACGTTGTAGAAATTGGCACCGGAGCGATCCATTTTATTAACGAAGCCTATGCGAGGCACTTTATAGTTGTCAGCCAGGCGCCAGTTGGTTTCAGATTGAGGTTCAACACCGGAAACGGCATCGAATAAAAATACCAGGCCATCGAGTACGCGAAGTGACCGGTTTACTTCAACGGTGAAGTCAACGTGTCCGGGAGTGTCGATGATATTGACGGCATAGTCCTGATCTTTCCAGTTCCAGCTGGTTTTTGTAGCGGCACTGGTGATGGTGATCCCACGCTCCTGCTCCTGCTCCATCCAGTCCATGGTAGCGGCGCCATCATGCACTTCCCCAATTTTGTGGGAAATACCTGTATAATATAATACACGTTCCGTCGTCGTCGTCTTACCCGCGTCGATGTGAGCGGCGATGCCGATGTTGCGTGTATAAGTTAAGTCATAGCCATTATGTTGTCCTGAAACATTGGGTGTTATTATTTAAAATGGGCGAAAGCACGATTAGCTTCGGCCATTTTATGGGTGTCTTCTTTTCTTTTACTGCTGAGCCTTCTCCTTTGGCTGCAGCCTGCAGTTCGGCAGCTAATTTTTCAGCCATTCCTTTGCCATTGCGTTCGCGGGCAAAACGGATGAGCCATTTCATGCCGATGGCGATTTTGCGCTTTGGATTGATTTCAGTAGGAATCTGAAAGGTGGCACCTCCGATACGGCGGCTGCGCACTTCCACGGAAGGCGTGGCATTTTCGAGAGCCTTATGGAAAGTCTCGTGAGGATTGGATCCTCCGCGCTCGGTGATGAGATCCATGGCGTTGTAGAAGATATCATAGGAGATACTCTTCTTTCCCTGCCACATCATATTATTGATAAAACGGCTTACTACCGGATCGCCATATCGGGGATCGGGTTGAAGGATCCTCAGTTTAGGTTTTCTTTTTCTCATGATTAACTCCTACTATTTCTTAGGTCTTTTTGTACCGTAACGTGATCTTGATTTGAGGCGGTTGTTTACGCCTGCGGTATCGAGTGCCCCACGTACGATGGTATAACGAACGCCCGGCAGGTCTTTCACCCTACCGCCCCGGATGAGGACAATGGAGTGTTCCTGGAGGTTATGGCCCTCACCTGGAATATAGGCGATGACCTCAATACCGTTCGTCAACCTCACCTTCGCTACCTTACGAAGAGCTGAATTCGGCTTCTTCGGGGTAGTGGTGTATACACGGGTGCATACGCCTCTCTTCTGAGGGCAGGCATCCAGTGCGCGAGCTTTGCTTTTGTAAACAACCTGCTTGCGACCTTTCCTAACTAATTGATTTATAGTAGGCATACGTTAATTTTACCTATGGTTTTAGACGCTTTTTTCGAAAGCGAATGCAAATGTATGACTATTTTTTTGGATGAGGGGCATGGGGAATTAATTTATTGTTAGGCAGTTAGCATAGGGCATAGGATGAGATTGTGAGCCGTGACCCGGCATCAGGTTTTGCCCCTAAATCCCCTAAAGGGGACTTCCTTTTGTTTTTGTACTATGTGTTCGCCACATTGCGGCAAAATGTTCTAAGCAACGAAATGCAAAAAAAATCTTTTGATAGCCGCATCGGGGCATTATTATCTCACCAGCGTAACATCACCATTTCGTACCTCTTTTCTACCATCCTTGAACCGTACCATCGTCCGATACGCAAACACCGCCGGATTCATTGCTACACCATCGCGCTTACCATCCCACGCAAACGCCGGATCATTCGGTACAAAATTCCTTGCCGCAAATACCAAATTTCCCCAACGATCGAATATCTCCAATAATTCAACCTCCTCTACATCACTCGTCGCGCTGATGACGAGGCGGTCGTTGATGCCATCACCATTCGGGGAGAAGACATTCGGGATGTAGATATCAGCCTCGCTTATAACGGAGATGTTAATAGAATCCGTATCGGAACACCCCGCTGAGTTCGTCACGGAGATGGAATAAACCGAAGATATAATCGGAGCGACCGGTTGAGTCAGGCAGGTCGGGCAGGTTGGATTATTCAAGCCTGTCCAGGAGATGTTGACGAGGGAATCGAAGGGAATGTCAACAATAGCTTCGATCATGGTGGTATCTCCAACCAGGATCTCCCTGTCCTGACCAAGGTCCACATGAATGGATAGCGGGACATTGATCCAGAGGATCTCCTGCACTTCACAGCCATTGGCATCGAGGGCGGTAATGGTATAGGTGCCTTCAGGAAGGGATGTGAATGTCGGAGAGGGCTGGTAGTGGATGGCATCCATTGAATAGGTGACCGGCTCTACTCCCCCACTTTGAATCACAGTGATGACACCTTCATGTTGGTCAAAACAATCTGGTTGAGTAACAGAAAGGGCGATGGAAAATTCCTCCGGCCCTATAAGTTCAATCTGGTCCGATGTAATACAACCATTGTTGTCGGATACGGTAACAGAATAATTACCTGTTGGTATACCGGTTATGCTTTGTGAAGTTTCTCCAGTCGACCAGGTGAAAGAATACGGCGGTACACCTGAAACACCGGCTGAGATACTGCCATCGCTTTCTCCATAGCAACTGATCCCATAACCATTGAAATCGGATGTTACTTCCAGAACCAGGTGCGGGAGTGGAAAGAGATTCGTGTTTTCAATCACCATACTATCACAACCATCCTGTCCTGTGAAGGTGGTTTGCATCGTGCCTACCTCCGCCGGATCGCAGGTCATGCGGAAGATTTGGGTGGTGTCGACCGGAAGTAAGGAAACAGTAAGCGTCACTACACTGTCACAACCATATTGGTAGCTATACGTATTGCTGTAAATCCCCGATTCGGAAGCATGACAAGTGGATGCCTGGAGAAATGTTTCATCGTGGTGTAATAAAGAAATGGTGGTATGAACGATACTGTCGCACCCAATTGAGCTGGTCAGTGTGTCCACAAATATCCCCGCCAAAGCAGAATCACAAGTGGTACCATTGACAAATACTTCGGCCGGTTGAAGTAAACTCACCGTTTCCGTCACGATGCTGTCACAACCGAATTGATTCGTGTAGGTTTGAATGAACACACCTATATCTGCAGGATGGCAGGATGAGTCTGAAATGAATGTGGAATCCTGTGCTGCAAAAGAAACGCTTGTCACCACTAAACTATCACAACCCAGAGGTGTCGTGTAATGCATTTCAGTGATGCCAAGACTGGATGAATCGCAGGAAGTCGTAGTCAGATATGTCGTATCCGGTCTGCCTGGAGCAATGGTGGAGATGATGAGGCTATCGCAACCCATCTGGTTGGACAGCAAAGATACCATGCGTACCCATCAGGGCTGAATCACATGAGAAGCCAGTGATATACGTTGTATCTGCTGGTGATAACGATACCGTGGTGATGATCAGGCTATCGCAGCCATTTTGAGTCATCAATAGTTGTTGCGTGGTCCCGAGCGCTGATGAATCGCAGGTGCTTTGAAAAATAAAGGTGCTATCCGAAGGCGGAATGTAATGAGTAGTCGTGATCACCACACTGTCGCAACCCTGTAGATTGCTCAGGGTCTGCACAGACATTCCAACATCGGAGATATTACAGGAGAATAGGTTGATAGACGTGGTATCGGGTGGTAACAAGGTGATAATAGTCGTCACTACTGTATCGCAGCCGAAAGGATCATTGAGATGTTGAATAAAAACGCCTGCCGCAGAAGAATCACAAGTGGTGAATTGCGTATTAATATGAATGGCGGGCCAAACAATGACATAAGTAGTAACCACACTGTCGCAACCTGCCGCGGTAGCATAGGTATAATTATAATTACCACCCTGTGTCACCCAGTGATTGGCTATAAAAAGACTATCTCCTTCACACATACTGGTGTCCGCCAGCATGGAGTAAGTCGGAAATACCTCAACAAATAGAAAAGAGTCCTGGACGTCAACACAGGCAGGCATGGAAGGCGTCACCTGGAGTATGGTGTATAAAGTTCCTGCGGGTGGTGAATCGGTAAAGGTGAAATTTCCAATAACATTATTCAACATGAAAGTTGATCCGGAGGAGGAGCCTATTTCAATGGAAAGTGGAAAAGGACTATCCGTAACAATCTCCATGGTTGCCAAATCGTCCATACAAATTCCTGCCGGCCCATCCAATGAAACGTTGATCACAGGGATAAAGTCCACGCTGATGGTATCGGCTCCCGGGCAATATCCGTTTGTTGTTACCGTCACGGCGTAAGGTCCGGGTTGATTAGCAGTAATAGTTTGGGTTGTCAATCCATTGGACCAATGGTATATGGCACCAGGATAACCTGCATCAAGCGTGTCTTTTTCTCCTTCACATAAAACCTGATCGGATCCAAGGTCCACCTGCAGAACAGGAAGCTCAACGACAGTAATATAGGTCGTGGCCAGATTACTTATGACTCCAGATTGCAACGTGTATTGTACTTCAACGGTTCGGGGGCCAGGAGTAACAGGAATAGCCAAATTAGAGTAATGAATAGCCTGCAGGGCATGTCTAAAATCCGAGCCTGTGGCAGATCCTCCATTGGTCAGCGTGATCATGTCAGTATTAGAACCTGTGACAGAAATCCCGGTGATATTTCCGGTGTACTTCAAAAACTCATCGGGAGCATCGGGAAGTGGCCCGGTAAGTTGCACAGTGACCATGGATATGGAGTCATCATAGACCATCACTACATCACTATCCACTATCGCACATTGATTACTCAAACAATTAACTTCCGGTGCATTGAAATCTGCATCTGTTGCACCGGAACTATCATTGCAATCCAGGTCCAGTGTATTACAACTTACAGGGGAGGAGAATTCCTCCATGGAGGTGATGGCCAGGGTACCGTCAGGCAGGTCACAAATCTCTGTAACAGCACCATCAATGAGACTGATCATGACCAGCTTATCGCTAAAAGCAACATTTGATGCAAGTACAGTTTGGCACTTATTGCTTGCCGTAATGCCAAAACAGCCATATGGGAATTCATATTTAACCACCAGGGAGCTGCTCGGCGGGTCATTTAAATTGAGTTTTACAATACCCCAGTATTGAATATTCCACCAAACCGGCCAAACATGCAGATAATAAATTTCCCCGTTATACACAGCCATCTCTCCATGCGCCAGGAAGGGAACCACGCCAAGTTGAGTGACTATACCGGTATTCACATTGATTTCCAGTAAAGTATCTGCCATTTGATCATCTATACCAAGCAGGGTGTAAAAAATCCCTCCGCCAAGGGTTATAAGGCCTTGCACCTTAGGCTGGGCGGGCAGTGTGAAAATTAAAGTCGGTGTTCCGGTTAACGTGTCGACCTGATAGATATGATTGTACCAATCGGTACCATACATTTTTCCATCGGGGCTCATCGTAAATCCTCTCACGAAATCTCCTGTAGGTCCTATCAAATGGATTTCATCGCATCCTTCGCACAGACAATTTAGTTTAAGCTTGTAGAGATAATCCTGAAAACCGACTCGTTGGCAGACAAAATAAGTTTGACTTAATCCCAGGTTGAAGGATAGACCTGTGATAAAAACGATTAATCCATAAATTTTGTACTTCAAAGAGGAACACATATTGGTACCTTTTTTATGGTGACCTCATAGCCTGGCCATCGGAAGACACTCAATGGTCTTGTAATTTAAGGAATACATTTGACTTTTAGGTTTGGCTGCAATGCGGGGGATATAGTTTGAGCCCTGGGTTGACGTGAGGCGTGAATCGTGAGGCGTGAATCGTGAGGCGTGAGTGTCGTGAATCGTGAATCGTGAATCGTGAGGCGTGAGTGTCGTGAGTTGTGAGTGTCGTGAGTTGTGAGTGGTGAGTTGTGAGTGTGAGTTGAGTGTGAGTTGTGATCTAATTTATCATACCACAAAGAGCGGTATGACAACACTTTTTGCGGTAGTCAAAATGATTGGCGTAGGTCATATCTGCGCTGCCGGTAGAAATCTCCTTATTCGAGGCTGCCAGGAACCCCGTACATTAGATATATGGAAATCAAGATCCGCAAAGCGAACATAAACGATATGGAACCCATTCAACAACTGGTCTGTGAACTGGCAGACTATGAGCGGGGCCTTCATAAAGTCATCACTACCCCATTGAGTTACACAAAGGATTTTGAGGATGGAATTTTTGATGCCATCGTGGCAGAGGTGGAAGGAGAAATTGTGGGCATGGCGCTTTATTTCATGGCCTACTCCACCTGGCGAGGACGGATGATGTATCTAGAAGATTTTATTGTAAAAGAATCGATGCGTGGGCAGGGAATCGGCGCAAAGCTGTTTGACGTCTTTTTGCAGGAATCAAGAAATAAAGGAGTGGCATTGGTTAAATGGCAGGTGCTGAGATGGAATGAACCGGCCATCAACTTTTATAAGAAGTATGAGGTGGACCTGGATGATGAGTGGGTGGATGGGAAGATTTATTTTACGTGAATCGTCAATCGTGAGAGGTGAGAGAATGTGATGATGTGATGATGTGATGATGTGATAATGTGAGTAAGCTGATAGCTAAAAACTGAGACAAACCATTGGATTCACTGACGCATATAGCTTTAGGGGCCTGTATAGGGGAAGCCTTCTTTGAAAAAGGATTTGGCAAGAAGGCGATGCTATGGGGAATGCTGGCGCAGAGCATTCCGGATATTGATTTTCTGGCCTCAACGTGGATGTCAACGCCTGATGCCTTATTGGCTCATCGGGGCTTTACGCATTCCATTCTTTTCGGCTTATTGATAGTTCCCATATTTACTTTGATTGCAGAGCGGGTACATCGTCCGCACAATATTGCTTTCCGAAAATGGATGTTGTTTTTTGCTATAGAGGTATTTGTTCACCTCTTTATTGACGGGTTTAACAATTACGGCATTGGATGGCTGGAGCCTTTCAGTCATCACCGCTTTTCATTCAATGCCATTTATGTTGCCGATCCGTTTTTCTCCATCTGGCCGGGCATCGCCTGTGGTGTGCTGCTGGTGACGAACCGCTTTCATAAGAGCAGAACCTTTTGGTGGAGATTTGGAGTTTTACTACCGGCTTTATACCTGGGTTATTGCAGCATCAATAAATTAATGATAGAAAACGCCGCCAAAAAACAATTTACCACTCAACAGATTGCTCATGAAAGATACTTTACTACTCCTGCGCCACTGCAAAACTGGCTTTGGTTTGTCGTAGCCGGAAATGACCAGGGTTACAATGTGGGTTTTCAATCCGTTTTTGCAAAAGATAAACCCATCCATTTTGAATATTTTCCCAGAAATGATTCGCTTTTGCAACCAGTGAGTCATTCCGCAGATCTCCAGCGACTGATCCGTTTTTCTCAACAATACTATACTGTTGAAAAATGGCATGACACTTTAGTGTTTAATGACCTGCGATTCGGCCAGGAGATTGGTTGGTATGACCCGAAACATAAATTTGTATTTCATTATTATATGAATTTTCCTGAGAAGAATGACCTCGTGATTCAGCGCGGACGATTTGAAGGATGGAACCGGGAAGTGCTGACTACGCTTTGGGAAAAAATCAAAGGAGATTAGCCATGCTGTTTAAAATAAAAAGTAAACAGAAACAGTAAAGCCCGGAATACCTCATAGGACAGCCAGTTGACGAATCTCGTCACCAGGTTCCCTGACCTGCGATACTGTTCAGGGGTAATGCGGACGCAATCTGCAAGCATTATTTTTTCCAGCACCTCCCTCGTCTGCCTGGCAAAGGCAGGATTGTCCACTTCTACGTTTAGTTCAATACTCGCATGCGCACTGATGTCATTTATATTGTAGGATCCAATCGTCATCCATTGATCATCCACTGTAGCTAACTTCCCGTGCAGGATGTTTTTCTGATATTCATATAATTCAATGCCATTGCGAAGCAGCCAGTCATAATACCATCGCTCTGCCCGCTTGGCCAATCGAACATCCGACAGACCGGTCAGTATGATCCTGACGCTTATTCCCCTGGCGACCGCGCGACGTAAACTATTGCGAATCGAACGCCCCGGCAAAAAATAGCCACTTAAAATGATCACCCTGGATTGTGATCCATTGAGCATTCGCAAATAGCTGGCGGAGATCTGGTTTTTTCGCCGTACCCAATCATTCCGGAGCATCCGGATTTTGGACCTTTCAGCCTCCGGGATGTCAAACTGCAGTTTTTGCCGCTCGCAAGGTGTTTTTCCCATGAAAGCCGGAAAGGATTTCCAGGTTTTCCAGGCCAGGATACACAACTGTTGAACACATTCTCCTTCGACGGATATGGCAAAATCAAGCCACGCTGGTTGACCCGGCATATCATTGTACCGGTTTGAAATATTGATGCCACCAACCAAAGCAAATCGCGCATCCACGACGACGAGTTTTTGATGAAGCCGGCGTCCCAAATAAAAATACTTTGACTTCAACAGCGGCTGGAAATAGCGAAACTGGATGCCGGAAGAGGTCAGGTCGTGGATGAAGCTTCGGGATAAACTTTGAGAGGCATAACCGTCTGCCAATAAATGTACAGCTACCCCTCTTTTTACTGCTTCTTTTAATGCCGTGGCGACCTGCTGACCGGTTTCATCATCGTCATAGATATACATCTGGATATGTATGCTCTCCTCTGCCTTCCCGATAAGCTGAAATAAATTTTCAAAAAAATCATGTCCGGCCCGGACAAGCCTGACTCTATTTACGCTTGTAAAATATTCTGTGGATGACATTTTCCTATTAACCCTAATTCCGCCCTAATTGGTCTGTGTGAAGTAACAATACTTTCGTCAAATTCCATTTATTTTCCATTTTCTGGAAAGGAGGGGTGAATCGTGAGATGTGAATCGTGAATCGTCAATTGTGAGTTGTGATGGGGAGAGGTATGAGCGGTATGAGAGAATGAGCGGTATGAGAGAATGAGCGGTATGAGAGAATGAGCGGTATGAGAGAATGAGCGGTATGAAGATAAAACCATACTCGCTTAGCGGCGAGATGTACTTAGCAGAATAATTTAATATTAAAATTCATAGTTAGCCGCATAGCGGCGGAATGGCCATGCAAAATGTAACCTTTCGAAACGAGGACGAATTTTTGGATTTCCTGCGGAAGGAGGAATGGAAGAGCGAATATTATTCCTTATTAAAGAAATCGCCGAGCTTTTCTTCTGCTTTTTCTCCGAGCTTGCGGCCTAAAAGCGCGGCGCTGTAGGAAAAGATATTGACCAGGAGACTATCATCTCCGTTATGAGGAATGCTTTTTTCGTTTAGCTGGCTCACCAGTAAATTTTTAGGACGAAGCGTTGTTTTCAATTCCTTCCAGTCGGAAGCAATTTTATTCTTCAGTTCTTTTTCCCGGTCGCGAAGACGTTTTTTCTCCTGGCGGAGTTCGTATTTATTCCGAATCATCTTCACTCTTTTTAGTCAAATGACCCAATATGGAATTCATCATAGGAATACGGATCAGGCTTTCGCGAAGGGACCAGACCAACCAGGCTAATAACAAATAAATGCCGGCCACGGCCAGGAAACCAAACCCCCAGCTTCCCCACCAATTGCCTAAAGCGATAGCGAGTGATACACTGGCGAAAATGATGGTCATGGCAAAAGCCAGGAAGATTATGATCCTGGCCATAAGATTTGCGATCAGGCCGGAACTCTGTTCGGCTACTTTCAGTCGGACCTCTTCCACCCTGACTTCCACATATTCCTTAAGGCTGTCTGCAATCTCTTCGACCTTAACAAATGTTTCCTCCATCATTGGCTTTCGTCAATTTATTTTGAATTCCGGATGCAATCGTTTGTCCTATACTGAAAATCCGACCGGTCAGTGATTATTGGACGGTTGTTTTTCAGTCGCCTGTTTCATTTTTTTTTCCCACTCCCCTTTCAGATGGTCCAGCTTTTCTTTTGCCTCAGTAACCTTGTCTTCCAGGGTGTCCATGACCTTTTGACCTTCATATTTCAGTTTTCTCCGGGTTTTGGATCCTTTGGCTGGAGCAAATAAGATGCCCATAGCGGCTCCCATGGCAGCACCGGCCAGGAAAGCGATGATTGTTTTTTCTCCTTTATTCATTTCATTAAAAATTTAAGTTCATTCTTATAACTCATTTCAGGCCCTTTGGGTTTTAAAATTAGTCAATAGGTCGCTGAAAAGAAATGATGCTCCTTAAGGATCCGCCTGATCTAAATCATATCCGGAATCCCGGGTAAGGATTAACTTACTATCCGTGAACATTATATCCAAAATCATACCCAAATCTGAGGTTGCCCTTACAGAAAACGGGTTACGGGTGCTCAAACACCGGTATTTATTGAGAGATGCCTCTGACAGAGGGATGGAAACACCGTCTGAAATGTTTCACAGAGTAGCCCATTCAGTGGCTGCCGCTGAATTTCACTGGGGCACATCTGATACTGCCAAGGTCTGGGAAGGGCACTTCTATTCCATTTTGACCGGCTTATTATTTCTTCCAAATTCCCCTACCCTGATGAATGCCGGCACCAGGGCGAACCAGTTGAGTGCCTGTTTTGTACTTCCCGTTGAGGATAGCATGGAGGGCATTTTTACCACCCTTAAGCAAGCTGCTCTAATTCAGCAAAGCGGTGGCGGGACCGGATTTAATTTTTCCCTACTGCGACCGAAAGGAATTTTAGTTACTTCCACCGGTGGACTTGCCTCGGGGCCGGTTTCCTTTATGAAAATATTTGACACCGCTACTGCCAATATCAAACAAGGAGGTAAGCGAAGAGGAGCCAACATGGGCGTACTGCATGTCGATCATCCGGACATTGAAGAATTTATTTTCTGTAAAAACGAATCGGGATCATTATCCAATTTCAATATCTCTGTTGGTATAAGCGATGATTTTATGCATGCTGTTGAACACGATGAGCTATGGCCATTAATCCACCCGTATACCAAATCCATTGTCAGAAAAATAAATGCACGTCAACTTTGGAATCAAATTGTGCATGCCGCCTGGCTAACCGGTGATCCCGGCCTGATCTTTCTGGATACCATCAATGTGGCTAATCCAACCCCTACACTTGGACAAATAGAGGCTACCAATCCATGTGGCGAAGTTCCCTTGCTTCCGTTTGAAGCCTGCAATCTTGGCTCACTCAACCTTTCCCGGTTTGTTACCCGCTCTCCGGATAGAACACAGATTAATTGGGATCTTTTAGCAGAAGTAATCCCGATCGCAATCCGTTTTTTGGATAATGTCATCGAGGTCAATAATTACATCATACCGGAAGTAAAGACGATGGCGCTCGGTAACAGAAAAATTGGATTGGGGGTCATGGGATGGGCAGAGCTGTTAATCCAACTGGAAATCCCCTATGCCTCTGAAGAGGCGGTTCAACTTGCAGAAAAACTGATGGCCTTCATCCGTGAGAAAAGCATGGAAGCGTCTATTGCATTAGCAGAAGAAAGAGGTGTGTTTCCCAATTGGAAAGAAAGTGTATTTGATCCGGTTTTGAAAATCAGGAATGCCACCCGGACGAGTATTGCTCCAACTGGTACCATTTCTATTATTGCCGGCACATCTTCTTCCATTGAACCTTTGTTTGCGTTGGCCTACCGGAGACATCACGTATTGGAAGAGAGTACACTTGAAACTGTAAGCGACCTGTTCCTGGATTACCTGCGGGATCATCATTTATTCAGCCAGGAAATCCATGATCAACTTTTACAAACCGGCACAGCGGGATCTATCGAAAGCTTGCCAGATGCTGTAAAAAATATTTTTAAAACGGCACTTGAAATTTCTCCTTACTGGCATTTACAACATCAACTGGCCTTTCAAAAATATACTGATAACGCGGTATCCAAAACCATCAATCTTCCAAGGTCTGCCAGTGAACATGATATAGAGGAAATCTACCGGATGGCCTGGAAAGGAAAAGCCAAAGGCATCACTATCTATCGCAACCATTCTAAAGATCAACAGGTTTTGTATGAAGGCATATCATCTGCCTCGCTGGCCTGTAAAACCTGTGAACCCATAGCCAATATACAATCATGAAACATGAATTCCCGGACCTCAATTACAAAGCGCTTGACATTTCGAGTGCTGCTTTTAAACCCAATGCGCACATTCCATCTATCTATACCTGTGATGGTAAGAATATCAGTCCGCCGCTGAATATTGATCATATACCGACGGAAGCGAAGAGCCTGGCTTTAATCGTAGACGATCCGGATGCCCGGAGTGGCACATGGGTGCATTGGGTCGCCTGGAATATTCCGATCACGCTTGAAATCCCGGAGAATGAGATCACCGGTATGGAGGGACTGAATGATTCGAAGCACCGTCATTATGATGGTCCTTGTCCTCCGTCGGGAACGCACCGTTATTTTTTTAAGGTCTATGCCCTGGATGCAGTGTTAGATTTACCCGAGGCGACTACCAAATCCACTTTGGAAGATGCCATGCAACCGCACATCCTGGCATTTGGTGAACTGATCGGCCTCTACAAGAGAAAATAATTTATTCAGCCCCATCCACCCATGTTAAATTTTATCACGATCTGGAGATTGTTAGCCGGTGTAGCTTTTTTCCTGTGGGGCATGCAGTCCATCGAGGACTCCCTCCAATTTTTATCCAACCGTCCATTTAAATTATTTCTCAAAAAATTAAGTGCCTCCAGGATCAAATCTATTGTGGGCGGCACCTTGGCCTCCCTGGTCATGCAAAGCAGCAGCCTGGTCAATATGATGATCCTGGCCTTTGTCGCGACCGAAGTCATCCAGATGGAAAATGCACTGGCCTTAATGCTTGGCTCTAACCTCGGCACCACTTTCAACAGTTGGATTTTTGTTTTTGCCGGGTTCAAACTCGAGATGGAGAATTTTGCCTTTGCGCTGGCCGGCATTTTCGGTTTTATTCTTTACCTGAGTACACCCGGCAAGAAACTTCACTATTGGAGTAAATTTTTATTTGGCATCGGGGTCATCCTGATCGGGTTAAATTTTATCAAAACCGGCATGGAGATTACAACCGAGCATGTCAACCTGGCGGATTATAATCAATATCACACCTTCCTGTTTTTGTTAATTGGCATAGCGCTTACGGGATTGCTTCAGGCGAGTTCCGCGACCATGGTTATCGTATTAAGCGCGCTGAATGCGCAAGCCATTCCTCTTTTGACTGGCATGGCGGTGATTTTAGGTTCGGAAGTAGGTACGACACTTAAATTTTTACTGGTGTCCCTCAGAGGCAATTCCGATAAAAAAAGAGTGGCTGTGGCCAATACGCTTTTTAATGTCTTAATGGCGTTACTGATTTATCTGCTGCTGGTTCCTATAGACCATTTGATTCGATTGACTATTGGCATTCACGATCCCTTGATATCCATTGTGTTTTTTCAATCGCTGGTGAATGTTATCGCCATCCTGGTTTTTGCCCCATTCCTTCATCCTATAAGTCAGCTGCTGAAACGGTGGTTTACCAGGGAATCATCGGGTTTGCTTCAGGTTCAGCAGGTGAATGTGCGGGATACGGAAAAAGCAATGGGTGCATTGGAAAGTGATGTACAACTGTTTATGATATGCGCACTTCGGTTCACCAGGTTTTCCTTTGACTTGCCTGTCGAACAACTATCCAGTCCCCTGCTTCCCAAATTATTTCAAGCTAAAAATGACCTGGAGCAATACGAATACCTGAAAGCCCTGCATGGGGAAATCCATCAGTATGGCCATAGACTAATCTCCGCCGGACACCTTAATCAAAAGCAGGAAGAAAGATTGCAGCAATTGCTAACGACCAGCCGGAACACCATGTACGGTTCAAAAAACATCAAAGATGCTTTTGCCGATCTACACACCTTAAGAGAATCCTCCAATGAGGTGAAATTTGGTTTTTATACGCACACATCTCAGCAAATGGGTGCCTTTGTTACCAGTTTATTGGCTTTGCTCCCGGACGGACATCCGGATACTCTTTTTCAGCATATAAAAGATTTGTATACTGCCCTGCCTGAAACCTATCAACAAACTTTACAACAATTGTATAAGGATGATCTGGCGCAACAACTAAGTGTGACGGAGATTTCAACCTTGCTCAATTTTAACCGGGAAATTTATACCGCGTTGAAATCTTTTCTATTTGCGATCAAAGAATACCTGCTGACAGAGGAAGAGGCGAGATATTTTGATGAGATGCCGGGGTTTATCAGGTGAATCCAACCCCGGCCTCCATCAAAGGTTTTTTCAACCCCCCAGCCCCCTTCGAAGGGGGAGAGTGATTGTTGCTATTCAATTGACTTGCAAAATCATTTTACTTAAATGCTATAAACCTTTCAGAAGCATATACTTCCGCCCCATTTCGAAGGGGGAGAGTGATTGTTGCTATTCAATTGACTTGCAAAATCATTTTACTTAAATGCTATTCACCTTTCAGAAGCACATACTTCCGCCCCCTTAGGAGGGGAATGGGGGGTGGTGCCCAGCTTAAACGTGAGTCGTTTTTACGAATTTAGTTTTGGGGAGACCGGTTTTGCGGATGGCATTCATGCCGCCTTCGATTTCGGTGAAATTGCGGTAGCCCCGGGCGCGAAGTATGCTGGAGGCAATCATCGTGCGATAGCCGCTGGCGCAATGCATGAAGAAATGAGTGTTCGGGTGGATGTCCTTGATCCATTCGTTGATATCGGTCAGGGGTTTGCTTTGTGCATCTTCGAGGTGTTCGGTTTCATATTCGGTTTCCCGGCGGATGTCATAGATTTCGGGATGATGCTTCTCCACTTCGAGGGCAAACGCTTCGGCTGACATTCTTTCCATGTGATCCGTCTCCATGCCTTCCTTTTTCCATGCTTCAAATCCGCCTTTGAGATGACCTATTACGTTATCAAACCCAACACGGCTGAGTCGTGTCACTGATTCCTCTTCATTTCCAATCTCCGTGATCAGCAAAATCGGTTGTTTGACATCCACGATCAGGGCTCCGACCCAGGGGGCGAAATCACCCTTGAGGCCGATATTAATGGATTGGGGAATATGACCAATTGCAAAATCAGCTCCTTTGCGGGTATCCAGCATTAATGCACCGGACTCCTCAGCTACCACTTCAAATTCTTTTGGCGATAAAGCGAGCATTCCTTTGTTCAAAACAGTATCGAAACTTTCATATCCCTCTTTATTCATTTCCACATTCTTGCCAAAATAGGCCGGCGGAGGGAGCAATCCTTCGGTGACTTCTTTAATAAATTCTTCTTCAGTCATGTTGGCCCGCAAGGCATAATTAAATTGTTTTTGTTGGCCGATCGTGGATACTGTTTCCTTACTCATATTTTTTCCACAGGCACTGCCTGCACCATGAGCCGGATAGACAATGACATCATCGGGCAAGGTCATGATCTTGTCCCTCAGCGAGTGATAGAGAAGACCTGCCAGTTGTTCCTGCGTCATGTTTGTCGCTTTTTGGGCCAGGTCGGGGCGCCCCACATCGCCTATAAAAAGGGTGTCGCCACTAAATATGCAATATTCCTTTCCGTTTTCATCCAAAAGCAGGTAGGTCGTGCTCTCCATGGTGTGGCCGGGCGTGTGTAATACTTTGATCGTGACCTTGCCCACCTGAAACAACTGTCCATCCTCGGCGGAAATAAATTCAAAATTGGGCAGCGCCGTAGGGCCATATACAATGGGCGCTCCGGTTTTCTTGCTGAGATCCAGGTGGCCGGAAACGAAATCTGCGTGAAAGTGGGTCTCAAAAATATATTTCAGTTTCACACCATCCCGTTCGAGGCGATCCAGGTAAGGTTGCACTTCGCGCAGGGGATCGATAATGGCTGCCTCGCCATCAGAGCTTATATAATAGGCTCCCTGGGCCAGGCATCCGGTGTAAATCTGTTCAATATTCATAAGGTAGGACGGTTACTGTGGGTAAAGGTCGGGCTAATTAACAAAAGTAGGGTGAGGAGGTTTAATGAGGCTGAGGCTGAGGCTGAGGCTGAAGGCTGAGGCTGAGGCTGAGGCGAAGGCTGAGGCTGAGGCTGATGATCAACAATCTCGTGATCCGGCAACCGTGACCCGGCGCCCTGATTTCCTCCTCTTGCCCCTATGCTTCGACCTGCTAAACGCAACCATGTGCTGCAGTTCAGCAACCATCCCCTGATGGTTCGACCTGCTTTACTCATCCTCGTCCGACAGCTCATGGTTCGACCTGCTCGCGCTCATCCATGTGCGACAGCTCACCAACCGCCAACCGAGGGAACTTCCTTTTGTATTCTTCAAAAAGTAAGTTTCATGAATAAAAAAAATGATCGGCCTAGGCTATGCCGGCGCCGGAGTGTCAGCAAATTTTTTATGCTGAGCCTGTCGAAGTACTGATTTGCGAGTAAATGTTATTCCCGGCATTTGAAAACGCCAAAATGATTGCTGCAAGGGTAGCATTTCGAAAATGGTAATAAGAATAAAGAATACTTCGACTTCGCTCAGCACAAGTAAGGAAGTTAGAAGGGAAATTCAATTAGAAATTACGATTTATAATCGATTTCGTGAAATCAATCAAAGAAGTACTTCTTTCCGGATCCAATGCTTTCAGATGAGAAGTAGCCTCATCGAAAAATCCGGATTGAATGTGTTGCACATAATCGGTCATGTCATGTTTTTCATAAAACCGCAGGATCGGATCGATTTTTTGCCGCGTGACTGCCAGTTCATATTTCTGCGCGAAATCCTTTTGATCAGGTGGGGATAGTGTGTTGTAGGTATGCACATAGAGAAAATTCTTTTTCCCACGAAGGATATCGCCACCGCGCTGCTTACCGGTCAATTGCGCATCACCAAAAGTGTCGAGGTAATCATCCTGGATCTGGAATCCAAGTCCCATTTTTTCTCCGAATAAATAAAGTGCTTGTGCTTCAGTCTCCTCAGCACCGGCAAGCATGGCACCCAACTGAAGACTGATGCCTAACAAACAAGAAGTTTTCTTCCGGATCATGTCGAGGTACTCCGCATCCGTCGGTGAGGCAATAGATTCAAAGTCCATATCCAATTGCTGGCCTTCACAGATTTCCAATGAAGCCTTACACATCAATAAACATAATTGCGCCCCCACTTCATTTCGGTCACCGGCTTGCAGCAACAACTCATAACACCGGATCAACATCGCATCGCCACTGAGAATAGCCGCGTTGCGACCAAACTTATGATGGACCGCTTCCTTTCCACGACGCAATGGCGCTTCATCCATGATATCATCATGCATGAGGCTGAAGTTGTGAAAATATTCCACCGCCATAGCCGCGGGCAATGCCGGGGTGATGTCCTCGTGCCAAAGATTATAGGCCATCAACAGCAAGACCGGACGAATGCGCTTACCTCCCAATTCATTAATATACCTGACCGGTGCATACAGCGAGTCCGGTGTCCCGTACGGCTGATGACTGGCGAGGTAATCCTCAAAGGTGGCAGCGAGCTTGGTATAGTCCTGATGGTTCATTGTACTTTAGGTGTTTATATTCAGGCGAATTTCTCCCTGGAGATCAGAAAACCAGGGACGCCCGGATGCACCAGGGCATGAAGATAATTGGAATACCGTATGATGAAACGCATGAAACTTTTAAATCACCCATTTCACTGCCTGGTGTGGATATTCTTCGCTGCCACTATCTTCTCCTGTCAAATGAAAAAAGAAATGGATGATCAGTCAGCCGATCTTATTCTTTACCATGCCTTTGTAGATCCGGTATCGGCGGATCCGATTGAAAATGGGGCCGTCGTGATCCGTGATGGTAAAATCATTTTGGTGGGTTCCTCAGATGAAATCCTGACGCAATGGGATGAGCACACCAAAGAAAAAATTGATTGTCAGGGCGCTTTTCTCATGCCTGGATTCATCGAAGGTCATGGACATTTCAGCAGCGTGGGCAAGAATCTCTTACACCTCGACCTGCTGGATACCCGCAACTGGGAAGAGATAGTCGATAGTGTAAAGATGCGAGTGCAAAAAGCCAAACCGGGGGAATGGATCGTCGGCCGGGGATGGCACCAGGAAAAATGGGACACGCCTGTCCAACCCAATGTAAACGGGTATCCCTACAATGATCTGCTCAATGAAGTTTCCCCAAACAATCCTGTCCTACTTTATCACGCCAGCGGTCATTGCTTACTGGCCAACAAAATGGCCATGGAGAATTCTCACCTGACTCCGGAAACTCCCGATCCTGTTGGCGGCCGGATCGTACGCGATGCCTCCGGCGTGGCGCTCGGCGTATTCGAAGAGAATGCCATGAACATTATCGCCGGAGGATATGATGAATATCAATCTTTCAAAAACGATGACGAACGCAAGGCCGAATGGAACGAGGCCATCGCTGCCGTTCAAAAACATTGCCTGCAATATGGCATCACAACTTTTGAAGATGCCGGTTCAACGCTGGAAGAAATAAAATGGTACAACGCGATGGCGAAAACCGATTCGCTGGAACTTCGATTGTGGGTGATGATCCACCAGCCGTTGGAGGAAATCAAAGGACATATCGAAGGATTTCCTATTCTTCGTTCCGGGCCGGATATGTTTACCTGCCGGGCCATCAAAGCGTATATCGATGGTGCATTGGGTTCTTATGGTGCCTGGATGCTGAAACCATACGATGATAAGCCGGGATGGACGGGACAAAATGTAACCCCAGTGAATGATATCAAACAAATCGCGGAATTCTGCATCAATGAAAACCTGCAGATGTGTGTTCATGCCATAGGTGACAAAGGCAATCGAACGGTGCTGGATATTTATGAAGAAACGATGAAGGCCCACCCGGAGAAAAAGAATCTTCGATGGCGTATCGAACATGCTCAGCACCTTGATCCTGCCGATATACCGAGATTTAAACAATTAGGAGTCATTGCTTCCATGCAGGGAATACATTGTACATCTGATGCTCCCTTTGTGGTTAAGCGATTAGGTGAAGAAAGAGCGAAGCATGGTGCTTATGCCTGGAGATCATTGCTGGATCAGGGAGCGGTCATAGCCAATGGCACTGATGCACCGGTGGAACGCGTGGATCCGATTCCCAATTTTTATGCCCTGGTCACGCGACGTCGCGCGGATACGGGACAAGTTTTTTATCCTGAGCAATGTATGACACGCAAAGAAGCCATTAATGCCTACACGCTTGCCAATGCTTATGCTGCATTTGAAGAAGATATCAAGGGAAGCATCACTCCCGGCAAATGGGCAGACCTGGTATTGCTGTCGCAGAATTTACTGGATTGCCCGGAAGACAGTATTTTGAAGACGCATGTGCTGATGACGATGGTGGGCGGCAAGATTAAATACAAATAGAACTAAGTAGTGGCATGACCAAACCAAAACGAAAAACCGGAAATCAAAAAAGCAAACCAGTCAAAAAGTCCGGAGAAAATAAAATCACTTCCTGGCTGGAAGGCCACTACTCCACTCTGACCTACTGCATTCTTGGTTTGGCCCTCCTGTTTCGCGTCTGGTTGCTGATCCAGCTTCCGCATATGCCTTTCAGTGAATTGCACAAGGCGCAGGAGCTCGACATGAATTTCTTTGATGCGTGGGGCGACCGGATAGCCCATGGTGATTTTTTGACGGACACGGTGTGGCATCCTTTTCACAGTTGGCACAAAACATCGGCGGAATATTTCGGTGCCAAGTCGGATGAAGAAGGCAAAGCGAAATGGAACGAATGGTACGGAGGTAAAAAATATCACCAGGAACCGTTGTATCCGCTGATCATTGGCATCAGTAAGATGGTGGCAGGAAAAGGTTACTACCTCATGTACATCCTGCAGATACTTTCTACTTTGTTTTCGCTTTGGATCATCATGTGGCTTGGGCGGCATTATTTTGGACCTATTGCCGGAATCAGTGGCGGAATGCTTTTTGCGCTTTACAGTCCGGCGGTGCTGTTTGATGTCATCCTATTGCGGACGAGTTTTACTACTTGCTATACGCTGGCTCTCCTTTTGGTGATTGAAAAGCTGATGATGGGAAAAAGTAAACCGTGGCTTTTCGGATTACTCGGCGGGATCGGATATATATTAAAATCAACTACGCTTTTGCTCTGGCTTCCGTTATTGATCCGATGGCTGTATGTCCGGAAAACGGATTTGGGAAAAAGCTGGCAGGTGGGCCTTGGATTCGCATTTATTCTTGGATTCCTTGTTGCGCGGAATAGCATTGTCGGAGCTCCATTGTTTTCAGACTCGAGCGTAGGAGCCGTGACCTACGTATTGTCCAATTTTCCTGAATACCAGCCCGAATATGGATTTGTTTATTTTGAACAGGTAGGAAAATTAATGGACGACACGCACGGGCAAATGATTCCTGCCGCTTTAAAAGTGATCAGTCTTCATCATTCGTTGTGGGGATGGATTGCGCTGCAATTTCAAAAGTTGGCCCTTGTATTTCACTGGTATGAAGTCCCTAATAATGTCAATACCTATCTCTGCCAGGCATTCAGTCTGCCACTGAGGGTGGCCTTTATTCCCTGGTCGCTCATTGGTGCCCTGGGGCTCACTGGGATGATCTTTAATTTCCGCAACAGGAAGACGCTGAACTTGCTTTT
The DNA here is from genome assembly GCA_963837505.1 of uncultured Saprospiraceae bacterium. Classification (GTDB taxonomy): domain Bacteria; phylum Bacteroidota; class Bacteroidia; order Chitinophagales; family Saprospiraceae; genus Opimibacter. The sequence goes on from CAWINN010000011.1 coordinate 153,520, forward strand.
TGGTGTTGCTTCGCAAGTAGCGGTCATGGTAGCATTTTATGTATTGTGCCGGTTCCGCGTACCCATGGTGGCCATGATGGCGGTGTATGCGGGGTTCACTATTCAGACCATCATCAACTATGCAGTCGTTAAAAAAGTGTGGCTAACTATAGGTTGTGCGGCATTGATGTTTTTGGTGATGATTAGGCCTTTTCCTAATATATATGCGAAATTTTTCAGCACTGACCTGGCCAATTGTTTCTTCTCTTATTACATAGACCGGTTTAACCAGGCGGTAGCGAGGAAAGATTTCAAAGCCGGTATTGAAATGGAAAAGCAGTTTTTGAGTTCGCAGCCTGATTTTGTAACGGATATTGATCATCATCTTCCATTGCAATCCAGCGATCAGAAAGATTTGGTTCGGTATTACAGTAAGGTTTATGGTGATATGGGGGATTTTTACCGGGATGATGGACAGCAGCAGCAGGCGGATGAGAGTTATCGGATGATGGAGAAGTTGGGGAATGCTTCAAAGTAAGGGGCAAGGAGTAAGCGTGTAAGCAGTAAGCGGTAAGCAGTAAGCAGTAAGCAGTAAGCAGTAAGCAGTAAGCAGGTAAGCAGTAAGCGGTAAGCAGTAAGCAGTAAGCGGTAAGCGGTAAGCAGTAAGCAGTAAGCAGTAAGCAGTAAGCAGTAAGCGGTAAGCAGTAAGCGGTAAGCAGTAAGCAGTAAGCAGTAAGCAGTAAGCGGTAAGCGGTAAGCGGTAAGCGGTAAGCAGTAAGCAGTAAGCAGTAAGCAGTAAGCAGTAAGCAGTAAGCGGTAAGCGGTAAGCAGTAAGCAGTAAGCGGTAAGCAGTAAGCGGTAAGCAGTAAGCAGTAAGCGGTAAGCAGTAAGCAGTAAGCAGTAAGCGGTAAGCAGTAAGCGGTAAGCAGTAAGCGGTAAGCGGTAAGCAGTAAGCGGTAAGCAGTAAGCGGTAAGCAGTAAGCAGTAAGCGGTAAGCAGTAAGCGGTAAGCAGTAAGCGGTAAGCAGTAAGCAGTAAGCAGTAAGCAGTAAGCGGTAAGCAGTAAGCGGTAAGCAGTAAGCGGTAAGCAGTAAGCGGTATGCAGTAAGCAGTAAGGGGAGGATGAGATTATGAGAGAATGAGGTAAATGCTTTGACCGCATAGCGGCTCAATGTTCTTAGCAGAAAACAAAATATCCCTATCTAGCTGCAGCGCAGCGGAACTTCGTATGGTGAGCATAGGAACAGTAATCAGAAAATTAATTTCTTCAAAGAAATTCCATGCCTGAAAAGCCAGAAGGTATTTTCATCGGGTGCAGTCTCTTGCCTTTTCATTCGAAAATAAAAGGAACATACGCGTAGGTACTCTAGACCAAAAAAATATTTTCCTGAAACGTGCAGGATCCAGGGTCAAGGAGGTTTTCCATTTCGTGCTTGTCTGAAATGATTCATGTTTTCCTTAAACATTATTTTCCTGAAACACGTGAAATCCGCACCCAAGGAGCAGCCCCATTTCATACTTGCCTGAAATGATTCATATTTTCCTTAAACATGTGTGATCCCTAAGCCAGGTATATTCTCGTTTCGTACTTGCCTGAAATGATTCATATTTTCCTTAAACATATGTGATCCCTAAGCCAGGTATATTCTCGTTTCGTGCTTGTCTGAAATGATTCATGTTTTCCTTAAACATTATTTTCCTGAAACACGTGGAATCCGCACCCAAGGAGCAGCTCCATTTCGTACTTGCCTGAAATGATTCATGTTTTCCTTAAACATTATTTTCCTGAAACATGTAGCATCCGGAGTCAAGGCGCAGCTCCATTTCGTACTTGCCTGAAATGATTCATGTTTTCCTTAAAATTTATTTTCCTTAAACATAAAACAACCCTTGCATGATTACTTAGAATTCCCTATTTTTATATCACCAGTTTATTAAACCTTTTTTTCTTACCCTTAAACAACACTTCACCATGTTACTTTCCAAAGCTAACCTCTATGATGAGGCCGACCAAATGGTCAGTTTTTTCGCCGGTGCCCTGACTCATCCGGCAAGATTGCGACTTATTCGAACCCTTCGCGACCAGGGCCCAAAAACCGTATTCGATCTGGCCCTGGAACATCCCTTGTCCCTATCCGCTATCTCACAACATCTCGAAAATTTAAGGGGGAAGGAAGTCGCAGATTTTCAAGCCCGCTATCCATACCTGATTTATAACCTCAACTACGACCGATATGAGGAAATTAAAAAATGCCTGTTCGATTTTTTTGAATAAGGCCTTTTTCTTTCTTCCAATTATCCCGTTATGTTCCAGGGCTTAACTCCCTGGCCGAAACCGCAATGGATGAGATGTTGTGTTGCAACATACATTTGAAATGTCCTTTCGGACATCGGTCATACCCCAGCTTACTACAAGGCCTGCATTTCAAATCAGTCTGTTCGAAACTTGCCCATGTAATCGGCTGATCGCCATAATACGGATACATACCAAACTGCGGAATAGTGTTTCCCCACACCACTATCTGAGGCCTCCTCAATGCCGCAGCAATATGCATCATGCCTGTATCATGCGTTATGACAGGACCTGATTGTTCAATAATGCTGGCGGACTCCAGGATACGCAACTGGCCCACGGCACTTTTTACATTAGTGTTCGATACACCGGCCAAAATCGTATCCGCTTTTTCCATTTCCTCTTTGCCGCCAAGCAGGATCACCGGCATATTCAACTCCTTGCACAAAGTGATAATCTGCTCCGATGTCATGCATTTCGTCTGATGAGCGGCACCAATAACAATAGTAGCATACGCATGAGGCCGGAAACCAAATATTTTCTCCACGTCCACTTTAGCGGAAGGCGGAAGGTAAATGTCTAAACCCTGTCCATCTTTTTTAACCCCCAAATGGGCTACAGTGGCCAAATAACGGTCCACGATATGAATCGACGGCAATTTGTTGATACGCATATTCACCAGCAACCATTTCTCTATATTGAGTTTGGCGAATGAGTAAGCCGGTTTACCTAACGCCGCTTTAATCCGGCGGCTGCGCAGGTTATGGTGAAGGTCAATGACTTCATCATAGTTTTCTTTGCTGAGTTCACCGATGACTTCCCGGATATCTTCCGTGAGGGTGAATACTTTTACCACATGAGGGTTGTCCTGCACCAGTGAAGCGAATGCTTTTTTCGTCAGGAAATGTACTTCAGCGCCAGCTTGTTCGTGGAGACCGCGCAAGACTGGTGTGGTCAGTACAATATCCCCGATGGAACTAAAACGTATGACCAGTATTTTCAAATCTTCGCTTCGTTATTGTTTGACAAAGCGCGCTGTGATCAGGTGACCGGAATTTCTGCCGAATTGAAGGATATAATTTCCAGGAACCAATTGCCCAACCGCGATTGACCCCTGATCATTTACAACGCCCTGGGCTACCTTTCTTCCCGTAAAATCCGTTATCAGGTAATCCGTATTCGCAAATATTTTATCCTTTGACACCTGGATAACATCATCCGCCGGCTGCGGCCAAATTGAAATATGATTATCCGCATTTATTTCCGTTGTCGCTGTAAAATCACGACTGCCCACATTAAACCAGACTCCTTTCTGCGCGCCGGTGATTAATATCAAATCGGTTCCATTGACAGGCAATGTCTTGTCCCCGGGCTGAAGATCAATCGTGGCCAGCAAGGGGTTTCCATTGTCATCATAGGTAAATAATATTTTATCATCCAGTCGCGAATAACTGGGATAACCAACGGTGTTGTTATGATAAATATTATTGGCTGTACCATTTTCAATATTCGCAGCAATTACCCAGTAGTCGGTCTGCAACGTTCCAAAATTATCATAGTAATCCTCGAGATAATCAAAGGTGATGATGTAAGGGGAGTTCTTCGAAAAAGAAGCATTTCCTATGCTGATATTTTCCGGTAAGGCGGAGAAGAGTTTGTCAATTATTCCCGTTCCAAAATTTTCAGCCTGGTTATCCCATGCATCCAGGAAGGAAATATCCCAATATTCGATGCCGTTGCCAAAAGCACTTTCGATCCGGTTGAGTCCATCATACATGATGTATTCGCCGGAATAATCCCATTCCATCACATCCGGGTACAGGACGTCACCGGCGTCAATGCCAAGACCCGTTGTCGGATTATACAGGGTGAATGTATTTTGATTTCCGGAGGTAAAATCAAAGACATTGATCTCATTGCGCAGGTTGTCGGACGTAAAGGCAATCTTGGTTCCGTCTTTGGACACTACTACATTTCGCCAGATGCCTTGCGGATTGTTTTCAATAAAAAAGCTCTGATAATTCAATCCCTGGGACCAGTCAAAACTGAGTACAATCATATTGTTTGTGTTATCCACATAGACACAGGCTAAGCCATCATCCGTAAAACTTGGCCGGCTGACAGGAGCCCGTACATTCAGTTTCACAAATTGATCCGGATTGGCAGGCGGAACAAAATATAAATCGGATTCATTGCCATCGGTAGCAAGGATAAAATCATTGCCGTTATTGGTATCGATATCATCTTGATAGGATCCTCCCGAACCCGATCCAATGCCCACCTGGTCAAAGGCAGCATTGGCGGCCATCACTTCTGCACTGTTAGCACCAAAAAAATCCGTTGCCGCTTTTTCAACAGCCAGGCGCATGTCAATAAACTGCGAAGATTTAACGAGGTATTGCGTTAACGCTTTGTAATAGACCTTTTCAGCTTTGTCCTTCCCCACAGTATTGGCAAAAAGAAAATAAGCCCGGTTGGGAATACCGCTGTTGATATGCACACCACCATTATCCCCTTCCGGCGTTTCAGGCAAATTTTGATATTCATTCATATTTTTGGGTTGCCAGCCATTATCGCCAGGGCCTGTTCCTCCATTGTTAGGATTGGAAAGATCCCGAAGTGCACCGGTCGGAAAGAAACTCAGTTTCACCACATCTTCTCCTATTTGCCAATCATCGCGATCAATGAGGGAGCCGAAGACATCTGCAAAAGATTCGTTCAGGGCACCGGACTGACTCAGGTATTCCAGGTTGGCGGTGTTCTGGATCACGCCGTGTGACATTTCATGTCCTGCTACATCAAGGCCTTTAGCCAAAGCCGTGAAGGCAACATTGCCATTACCGTAAAACATCGCCGTGCCACTCCAGAAGGCATTGTCCATAGGATTATCGTTCTGGTCTGTGACATTGATAATGGAAATGATATTTCCTCCTGAACCATTAATGGAATTACGATTGAAGGTTGACAGATAGTATTCATAAGCCCGGCCGGCGTTATAATGAGCGCTTACTTCCAGGGCTTTCCAGTCATTATTCGTATTGGTAATGTGGACCACTTCAAAATTGGATTGTTGCGGCGAACTGTTTTGTGCGTCAATAGTCCAGATCACACCGACAGGATCGTTTGGCATCTGCGATTGTGCTGGCATATACATTCCGCTTCGGCTGGCATCAATCATATAAAAAGTACTCCCAACCTGGTAAGCATTGACTACACGTGTCTGTCCCAGTAAGTCCTGGTCATTAGTGACCGTAGCGCCATCGAGGAACGGCAGAGGGGCTAAGGTCATTTCTTCTCCCGATATAGTGGTCGAATTGATATTTGCAGGAACGTGGTGAAACAATTGAAGCGGAGCGAATGAGCAGGTCTCTGAAATACTGCTCATGATCTCCAGGGTAGTGGCATTGACATAGATGGTCCAATGATCAATGGCATTGGGATACATTTTAACCTCGTAAGCCAATATTAATTTTCCTTCCTTAGGAACCCATATCAGGTTGGCTTCATCTAAGGAATGCTGCAGTCCTTCGAAGGCGGGAGTAGGTTGAAATTTAATTTGTTTGGAAACCAGAAATTCCCTGGCAGCGGCAAGTGCATTAGCGGCGGGTACCGGGTCGGGTAAATTTTTAGGCAAAGGACCCGTCCAGGCAAAACCGTTCAAACTCCTGAGCTCATCCTTCCTTAGATGAAGAATCATGTCCTGGCTTTTAATGGGATGACCGGCCAGTGTCTGTTGAATCCGTATATGAGTTTGATCCTGCTTGTCCGTTTCCTCGCTCACTTGCTTCCAATCGAGCGCCCAGGGTGTTTTTTGAATTTGGGTTTCCACTACTTTTTCAACTACCTCACTGATCGAAGCGCGGTTTTGCCATAGGGTATTGGGTTTCAATTCGATCCAGAAACTGCCGGAGGACGCAATATGGAACTGGGAAACAGCCTCATTGCCCGGATAAATAGAAGGAATAGGATGCAGCTTCAATCCTGCAGCTATACGGCCGGGTGCTATTCCACCACCAATGGCACGATTGACTTGCAGGGGCTGCGGAGCGATGTAAGGTGCATTGGGAATATTTTTAAAATTATTTTGACTTTGAAGGCTGATTGATAGTCCCAGGAAAGCAAGTAAGAGAAAAATCGTTTTCATGATTTCTGCTTTATGGATTGGTATAAGTTATTGTAATATTTAACCAGGTTATCCGCTGGCTGAAATCCGGGCTTGCCCCAAACAATACGATGCGGGGGTTTCTTGGGTGTATGGTATTCAACAAAATAATACAGGTCACCCGGTTCATTATAGTTGACCGTATCGAGTTTAAGCGAATGATAATTTAAAAACATCTGTCGGGTAAAAATACCCGGCCAGGTATCGAGGTACGTGAGTGTGGTGTCCCGCCAGGGTTGTCGAAACAAGCGGCCATCCTCCAGTAGAATATAATGGGTGGTGGCCCCTGAAATTCCACCCCCCTGCCCAAAATGGATTTCATCACGCTTTTCTTTCTTTGGAAATTCGCTGGCCGGTGTGCAGGAAACCACCAAGACGCCAATGATAAGAAGCCACCTCAATGGCTTGTGGATTAGAGGAAATACAGTGCTCATCAGCCCGTTAAATTACTGTTAAGCTGCATACCATTCAAGATATTCTTTCAGAAGTTTTGATGAAACGGCATTATCTTTGGTTTTATATCAATTCATTCAAGTAAATAATGGAATACATGAAAAAAATACTTTTTTCTATTGGTCTGCTCCTTGGGCTGGGTTTAGCAGTTCAGGCCCAGCATCCGGATTGTGCTAAAGCCTGCGCTGGTAAGGGAGATAAGGCATCCTGTCAAGTCAAAATAGCGGAGTCCCAAACCCCAATTCCTGCCGATTATCAAACGGCAGCTGCTAAAATGGCCTCGCTGGATGCTACCATCGAGCCAAGGACCAACCCGGTAACCGGCGAAGTGACTTATGTACGCAAAGAGACATCATCCCAGAATGGCGAAGTTTCCTTTGTTGCACTCAACTTCGATCCCGCTACCAGCTCCTTCGTAAATGTTTCTCCAAGCCAGGTAGCTGCTGAAAGCCATCCTGGAGTCACTTGTGATCATGGAAAAAAATGCTCTGGTAAGAGTTGCTGCGCTGCAGGCGCATCCTCCAAATCCTGTTGTGCTGATAAAACCAAATCAGGTTCTTCAACAGCTGCTGCATCTACAGCTCCTGCTCCGGTTAAGGTTACCAAAACTACAGGGGGCAGTAACGACTAACGCTGACTTATACATTCAGTATAAAAAGCCGGTTTGACTTCAACCGGCTTTTTTATTTAGTACCATTCCCTATTCCTTTTTAGGAATCAGAAGACACCGGATAACCGGACTATTTATTAAATTAAATGTTAATATTTAACTAATTGAAAGTAATTAATATAGAATAGTGAATGACGGAATTTCAACTTCAGTATACAGGACTTTGTATCTTTGTTGTCCATGCCGATGAACAGGCTATAAGAACCGGTAATAACCGCTATGAACCAGGAATCATCCCAGCTTAAACCGCAGTGGTACGATAACATCATGCAGACTGTTGGCAATACGCCTATGGTCAAACTGCATGGCTTGTCACAGTTAGCCGGATGCCTTGTTTTAGGAAAAATAGAATCCTTCAATCCGGGACTCAGTGCTAAGGACAGGATCGGGCTGGCCGTCATCGAATCGGCCGAACAAAATGGCCTGATCAAACCTGGCGGCACTATCATTGAGTCCACTTCCGGAAATACAGGATATAGCATAGCTATGGCTTGTATCGTGAAAGGTTATAAATGCATTCTCACGACCACCGACAAAAGTGCTGAAGAGAAAATTCAGCAATTACGGGCATTGGGTGCGGAAGTGATCATATGCCCAAATTATGTTCCTTCTGACGATCCCCTATCCTATTACAGCCAGGCGGAACGTCTCTCCAAAGAGATTCCCAATTCATTTTATGTCAATCAATATTATAACCACACCAATGTCGATGCACACTACATGAGCACCGGTCCTGAACTGTGGAAACAAACCGGAGGGCTGATCACCCATTTCATTGCCACCTGCGGAACAGGTGGTACGGTATCGGGTTCGGGAAAATATCTAAAAGAACAAAACAAGGACATCAAAGTGATTGCTGTGGATGCCGATGGATCCGTGCTGACCAAATTTCACCAGACCGGCGTGCTGGATAAAAGTGAAATTCATTCCTACCAGCTGGAAGGAGTTGGAAAAAATATCATCCCTTCGAACGTATTATTTGACACGATCGATCGCTTTATTAAAGTGGATGATCGCAGTAGTGCTTTCCGTGCCCGTCAGCTGACCAAGAGCGAAGGCATTTTTGTGGGATACAGCAGTGGCGCAGTCGTGGAGGCCTTTATGCGCATGAGGCGGGAATTCAAAAAAAGTGATGTGGTGGTTTTGCTTTTCGCGGATCATGGCAGTAAATATCTCAGTAAGATTTATAATAACGGCTGGATGCAGAAACAGGGTTTCATTCGCAAGATCGCGGATTACGCCCCCAGTTACCAGATTCAGCGGAGGCTGGAACGCGTGTTTAATAAATACATAAAGAATTATGGAAATATTTGAAAGGATTCGCAAACAACGCGGACCACTGGGGCAGTATGCTCACCTGGGTGAAGGATATTACATGTTCCCGGAATTGACGGGTGAGATTGGTTCCCGGATGATGTTTAATGGCAAAGAAGTGGTGGTCTGGAGTATCAATAATTATCTCGGACTGGCCAATCATCCCGAAGTGCGCAAGACAGATGCAGAGGCTGCAAAAAAATGGGGCCTCGCCTATCCGATGGGCGCCCGCCTGATGACCGGTGAGACATCGCTGCATAAAGAATTAGAAAACAAATTGGCTGCTTACGTTTACAAGCAAGCAGCTGCTGTAGTGAATTATGGATATCCGGGTGTGGTGTCAGCTATCGATGCTTTGTTGAGCAGGAGAGATGCGGTGGTCTATGATGCCGAAAGTCACGGTTGCATCATAGATGGTACGCGTTTACACATTGGGGAGCGTTTTGCTTACAAGCATAATGATATCGAGAGTGTTGAACACAATCTCGAGCGTGCTAAAAAATGGACCGATGAAAAAGGCGGCGGTATTCTCGTGGTGACAGAAGGCGTTTTTGGAATGCGCGGTGACCAGGGCATCCTCAAAGAAATTGCTGCTCTTAAGAAGAAATATAATTTCAGATTCTTCGTCGATGATGCGCACGGCTTCGGCACCTTAGGTGAAGGTGGACGTGGTGCGGGCGTGGAACAAGGATGCCAGGATGATATTGACGTCTACTTCTCTACGTTTGCTAAGTCATTTGCCTGTACGGGAGGATTTCTGGCCGGCGATGCGGACATCATTCAATATCTGCAATATGCTATGCGGTCCCAGATCCATGCGAAGAGTTTGCCTATGCCGATCGTGGAAGGAAACCTCAAACGCCTTGAACTGATGATCAATCACCCGGAATACAAAGCCAAACTCTGGGACATTGCACTTAAGTTGCAAAAGGGACTTCAAGAAAGAGGCTTCAATATCGGTGATACCAATACAGTAGTAACTCCGGTTTACCTGAATGGAACCCCGTTTGAAGCCACGCAATTGGTTCATGACATGCGGGAATCCCATGGTGTATTTACTTCCATGATCGTTTACCCGGTTATTCCTAAGGGCATGATCCTTTTGCGTATGATACCAACAGCTTCCCATACTGACCGCGATGTCGAGCAAACTTTACATGCCTTCTCTGCTGTTGCTGAAAAATTGAAAGCAGGTGCATACCAGGACAAGGTGTTGAATCCGGTGCTGGAGACGTAGATCGTGAAAAGTGACAGTGAACAGTGAACAGAGGTCCGTGGTCAAATAAACTTATCCTCTGTCAACGCGTCCTTCAATCCGGTTTCCAGTGTGTACTGAGGCTTAAAATTAAGCTCTCTGACCATCTTGCTGTTATCGACTCGCCAGTTGCGGGAAGTGATTTCTCTGATCTTAAATGGACTGACGTGAAGGGGTTTCTTGGTGAGGTTGGCCATAAAGAGGCGAACATGGGCAATACCCATCACCATGGCCTTTGGGATTTTGACGTTGACCGTCTTTATACCCAGGTGCCTGGATAGAAGTCGATTGACCTCCGAGGGATCGTAATCATTGCCATCGGAGACTACATAAATTTGCTTATTGACATTCATTTCAACAGCATCCCACAGCGCACGCGCAAGATCTTTTACATAAATGAAGCTCACGAGTTGTCCTTTAGGCCCCAACCGAACCGCAATGCCTTTCTGAACGAGTTTGACAATCTGGTGGACAAACTTGGTGTCTCGTGGACCATACACTGATGTCGGCCTAAAGATGATCCAGTCCAACCCCGGAATGGACATGATTATTTTTTCGGCTTCAAATTTACTGATGCCGTATGGCGTAAAAGGTTTGGGAACGGTATTTTCATTAATTGGTTTCATCGTGACCGGATCACCCGGACCCAGCGCCTGAAGACTGCTGATGAAAATGAATTTTTTAAAAGCAGGTTGCGTGCGAAGCAAAGCATGAAGAAAGAATTCTGTGAATTCGACATTCCCTTTGTGAAATTCTTCCATGTTATCCGGCCTGGTTATACCTGCACAATGAATGACATATTCAAAACCGCCCGTCTTTGCGGCGAATTCCTTTAATCGATTTTCCAGGGTCTCCCGCTCAGCAAACTCTAGTGGGAACCCTTTTGTTCCCCCTTCCAAAAAGGATTCTTCGGTTTCGTTCCGAAAACTACCGTAAACATCATGTCCTCTCCGCAGTCCCTCTACCTGGAGAAAACGACCAATAAAGCCGCCGGCACCAGTAACTAACACCCGTTTTTTATCCATAGGCTGGCAAAGATAACATAAGCAAGGAGCATGCTTCGACCAGTTAAACGCATCCTTACGCGACAACGCAGCAAATGGAATAAGGAAAAAGGATCCAAAGGATGACAGCAAGGGAGAAAAAGAGAAGTGGAAAAGTACTATACGTTTATTTTTACATTTAAAAATCAATTTTCATGTCTTGCGCCTACGGATGTTAACGATTGTCCACCAGGTTCTTTCCCTCTTTTTTCCTAATCAAATACTGGATATCTTGCCGCCATGTCAATAAAGAATTTTCTTCCTGGTCTGGCCCTCTTTACACTGTTGATTGTATTGGGCTGTAAAAAGAAAACGGAAGAACAACCCGGCGGACCTATCCTCGAAGCCAAAAACAATTTTCCTGATCATTCACAGGATACAGTAACCAGGTATATGGTATATTCTTCTGCTGATTATGGAATTTCATGGCAACCCGCCAGCACCGGATTGCCGATCAACCTGCAGGGCTCCTTCATAGAAAAAGCAGGACAGGAACTGGTGCTGGCTATTGATAACACAGGACTCTTCATGACGGAAAATAACCGCACTTCCTGGAAAGATATCAGCAATGGGTTGGCCGTGAAAAAAATCAATACCCTATATGTCTCCGGCGATGAAATTTACATTGGCCTCTATTACGAAGGGGTCACCATGTGGAAATTAAAATCTGCGTATTGGAATTCATACAACAACAACCTCCCGAATCGCAATGTACTGGCGATAATAAAATGGAAAGACGAATTGGTGATAGGTACGGATATGGGCATTTTTAAATCTTCGGGCCACCTGCAGACCTGGACAGGAAAATACGTCGGTGAGCAGGTAGTGAGCCTGCAAGCCACCGGAGATACCATTTATGCGGGAACCCCGACAGGCGTACTGAGATCAAAAGATGGTGGCGAACAATGGTCTTTTGTACACCAAAACGGTGGCATTCACAGGCTGGCTACCGAAGGAAATTTAATTTATGCCTTTTACAATTCAGGGGACGTCTACCTGAGTGATAACGGAGGCCGTACCTGGAACCCGATTGACCTTAATCCCCAAGGTCATTTACCTGTTTATGGTTTCATCAATGCAGATGATAATTTTCTTCTCAGCAATGATGCAGGCGTATATCGCTCCAAGAACGGAGGGCTTGACTGGAAATTAATCTATCCCGATCCGGGTAAGCTGTTTGCCGATTTCACCACTTTTGATCACATCGTTTATGGAACGACAAGGCGTGTGGATTAAATAGCAGGTAGTCCCATGTCCGCTTTGAATAAAAATTGACACTATTTACACTCCTTCTCCCGCATGCTCATTCGTATTAATTCGTGTGCTTAGTGGCCATCGTGTATTTACCTTTTTATTTTTCAGCCTTGATCAAAGCTTCCAGCTTATCCAAACGCAGTTTTAATTCTTCATTTTCAGTAGTCAGTGTCCCGATTTCCGATTTCAGGTTGGTGATTTCAGATTCCATTTTTGCATTGATCTCCTGCACGGATTTGACGAGAGGAACCACGAAATCACTGTACCGTAAGGAATACAGTTCATTTGGGTTTTCAGGTCGCTGCACCCCGCTGAAATCATAATGGGCCTCCTGCGCCGCCTCTTCCACATCCTGGGCGAGGAAACCGGTCATCCTGACTTTTTCCAGATCATATTTCCCTTTCCAGTCATGATCCGCATCCCTTTTACCGATCATTTCATTTTCGCGGTGAATATTCAGATTATAAGTGACCGGTTGAAGCCGGTTGATGAAATCGAGTCCCGGAACATCTGCCCTGACATTATCCTTAATCCGGGCGTCACTATAGGTACTGAAAGCCACTTGTCCGGCAATGACCCCCACACTGGTATTTCCAAGTTCTATCCGGTTACTCGAATTCACAACACCGCCTGCATCATACCCGACGCAAGTTGTATTGTCAAGTGTCATAGTCGCCCATCCCGAAGATTGTCCCACCGCTGTATTAAAATCTCCGGTTGTATTGGCCATCATGGCCAGCTGACCTACAGCTACATTAAAGCTGCCTGTGGTTGAACTTTGCAAAGCATTTCCGCCTATGGCCGTGTTCTGAAGTCCACTGGCATTAACAAGGAGTGCACTTATTCCGACAGCCGTATTATTGTTCCCATCTATATTATTGGTCAGGGAACCCAACCCTAAAGCCGTATTGTAGCTCCCGACAGTATTCTTATTGAGCGACACCATGCCCACGCCGACATTGTTGATACCTAAAGTATTGGATCGCAAAGCGCCTGCACCAAGTCCGGTGTTATCAGATCCCGCAATATTGGTTTCCAACGCCTGCACACCGAACGCAGTATTATTATTCGCCGCCACATTATTAGCCAGGGCATATCGACCGACTGCTGTATTTCCGGATCCTGCGGTATTAGCCTGCAGTGCATTCATCCCGATACCCACATTATAATTTCCAGTATTATTATTCATCAATGATGATGCTCCATTCGCTGTGTTTTCAATTCCCGTGGTATTAAAATTAAGGGCATTGGCTCCGATAGCGGTATTGTTATTGCCTGTCCCGTTGAGATACAACGCATCATAGCCAACGGCCGTATTGTACAGCGAATTGACATTGGAATACAACGCATTCGATCCGAACGCCGTGTTATAACTTCCATGCAGGTTAGACGAAAGCGCTGTTTTCCCTGCCGCTGTATTACTAGTTCCATCAATATTCGCACTTAAGGCATTGGTTCCGATAGCGGTATTGCCTGATCCGGTGACATTGGAAAAAAGAGCGTTTGCCCCTTCCGCAGTATTTAATGCTCCGGTGGTGTTGGCCTGTAAGGCAAACGAACCTGAAGATGCGTTCAGATAACCGGTCGTATTAGCCGTACCGGCATAACTTCCAATAAATGTGTTGAAATTGGCAAAGCTGCCGATCAGGTTGCTCTTTCCGGCTTTCAATCCCAGGAAAAGATTGGTGGAGTCGTCCGAATTCATCCAGATCAAATCTGTACCTGCCCCACTTCGAATTTTCAAAATTGGATTTGCCGATGTTTGCCCCCCATAGGCATCGATCAGGAGTTGGGTACCATTGGCGGAACCTGTGATATGCAATTTGGCTAATGGACTAGCGGTATTGATACCTACATTGACTCCGTCATTATAAAGATTGTGATTATTAATCACCCAACTGCTCCCATTCCAATAGGTCGTATTGCCAATAGCTGATCCTTCGCCTAATCCACCGCCAGATCCTGACGGTCCGGTCAAATTTCCTTCCAGCATCCATACGGCTGATCCTGTTTTTAAATAATAATCCCCATTGTCATTATTCAAATACAGATCATTGATTTGACCCGATGTGTCTGCGGGTATACCGCTACCCGTTAACCAAATGGCTCCGTTGGAACCATCCATTCCAGGAGTTCCATCCATTCCGGGGACACCATCCTGGCCCGGAGGGCCGGTAGGGCCGGGCTCACCGGGATCACCCTTATCTCCCTGATCACCTTTCGCACCATCGGCTCCGGCCAATCCCTGAATTCCCATTGGACCTTGCGGTCCTTGTGGACCTTGTGGGCCTTCATTTCCGGTAGCCGCGAACAAGGCATAAGGAACACTGAGCAATTGCGAAGCTCCCATGGTTATATAATTTGTCCCTCCGTTAACATCCAGATCCACGACCAACCAGGCATCCACGGAGCCCCAGGAAATAGATTCGAACGTACCCTGCACAGGAGTCCCGCTACCGATGCCATGCGTCACCAAACCAAATTGATTAGAGACGAGGTCTGCGGTTTCCTGGTACAGGATTTCTCCTTCGATGCCATTCATGATGGTAAAGCGCATACCTACATTATGAGCAGTTAGAATAGCCCCGGTATTGTCGCGGACGATGGCCTGGTAGTTAATGCTTTGAGGTGCCTGTGCCCGCATAAGCGAGGGGGCCAATGCCATCAATGCAAAACACATGGCCAGGGAGAGTAAGCAAGTGGAAATCTTTTTCATCTGTGACGGTCTTATTTTACAATGGTGATTTTATAATTGAAAGTGTTTTCGAGGCTGATGTTATTTTCTTTTACCTGGAGATGTAAGATGTAGGTGCCTGCAGGCACAGTAGTAATATCAATGGAGGTGATATTGATTTTACTGACCTGATCAGCATGCAATTGCTTAACCGGTTGACCAAATAAATCGGAGATAGTGACGGACATGGCCAGAGACAGATCGGATTCCGTCAGGAGGTAAAATTGACCATTGGAAGGATTGGGATAAACCCCGAAGGCAAAATCTTCAAAAGGACGCTCCGCAATATAAGTTCCCAGGTCCCACGGCTGCTGAAATCCCTGCGTCAAAATAGAAGCGTCTCCAGCATACGTTTCGATCGCCGATAATTCGCCTGCGGTAAAACTCAACATGCCTCCATCACCGGAATAGAATCCTCCCGAACTTGAAATAACGGATGGAGAAAGCTGTTGGGAATATAAATTGGCGGCAGGCCAAAGCAGGATAAGAATGAAAATCCGGGTAAGATTCTTCATAGATCTCAGAATTGGTTCAATAAAATGACCTCCCTCCGTTTTACGGGAGGTCCCGGGAGCCAATGTGGTTAAAAGGCTTCAGGGACGGGCAAAATGGGTTGTCAATATAAAGATTGTCAGGAACATATCCGAATCAGGACGTTCACAGCAGGTAGGTTACCACGCTCACCATGGCCGCTAAAAAGATAATGGTAAACGTCATCAGAAACATCAACAGGAAATATTTCGGGATCAAATACCTCCAGCGGGTGACATAAAAACGCTTCATCGCCAGCAGGAGATAGACAAAAAGATATAAAATGATTACTCCCTTGACATTGTCCATGACGGAATCAAGCTGTTCATTTCCGATCTTATCCGTCACCATAGACAGCACGAGAAAAACGGTCAGCATCGCGTACAGGTAAGAATATTGATATATGGAAAAAATGAGGTGATCCACATAAAGCCGGTGCTTTGAACGGAAATACATCAGCTTCAGAAACATCGCCAGGAAAGGAAGACTTAAAAAAATAAGCTGGGGCAGCTTGTGCAATAATTCCGTGCCGAGATCCCTTATCGCGGCTCCATTGTCACCCTGCGTTTTTTCCTCCATCTCTTTTCTGCGCTCCTCTGTCCGTTTCAATAGTATCCTTTCAAACCAACCGAGGCTATCCTTATTTTGAATATTGTTTGATACGGCATCACCAAGATCCAGGACCACATCTGGTTGCAAAGATCCCCTGTGGCCCTGTTCAAACTATCTATGCTGATCTTCAGGGTGTGAATCAATATGTTCAATTGCACCGTATCCGGGGTGCCCGCGCGATGTTCTTTTTCCTTTTTAAGATTATACAAGCGCTTATTGAGCTCCGTCAGTGGGTTTTGCGTATCCCTGGAGTGATCTGGTCTTACGTAATAAAACAGCAAGAGGAAGAAAATGGTGGACGTAAAAAAATACAACCGGATAGGCTGAATATTGTGAACTCTCTTCCCTGCCAGGTATTCCGCAGCCACCAACCCGGGCTTCCTGATCAGGCTTCGCAGCGTATGCCAGGTCTTTCCTTCATAATGAAAAATATCCTGGACAAAATGGAGGACCAGATGAAAAGTGGAATCATGCAATTCAATATTCTCCTGGCCGCAATTTGGGCAGTACCGCTCCTCCACAGTATGGCCGCAGTTGAGACAGTTTTTTTCAATTCTGAGTTTAGTATGGCTCATTGGATTAGGCTAAGGATAAGGCGGAGGCTAAGGCTAAGGCTAAGGCAGTGGCTAAGGTAGGGCGCATAGGGCATAGAGGCGTAATCAAAGGGCAAATTGTCCATGCAAATATCCAGCGTATAAGACATTATGCTTTATTCACCTTTATGCTTGTCACCCTATGCTACTCCCGGCTCTCTGCTCTCTGCTCTGTTATATTTGCACTATGTCCACAAACCTAACCACCTTTCGCTCTGCCATTCAACAAGGCCTCCCTACTACCCTACCCGATTATAATGGACGTGATAGTGCAGTCCAACACGCACCGGTACGGAATATCCAATACCTGACGAAGGAGGAAAAAAAATTGGCACTGGCCAATGCACTTCGGTATTTCCCAAAATCGATGCATGAAAAACTGGCACCTGAATTTGCAGACGAGCTGAAACAATATGGACGGATATATATGTATCGTTTTCGCCCCAATTATGCCATGCATTCCCGGCCCATTGATCACTATCCGGCACAATGCCAGCCAGCGGCCGCGATCATGCTGATGATTCAAAATAATCTGGATCCGCTCGTTGCCAAATATCCGCATGAACTCATTACCTACGGAGGAAACGGAGCTGTATTTCAAAACTGGGCCCAATATCTTCTGACGATGAAGTATCTCAGTGAGATGACCAATGAACAAACGCTCGTCATGTATTCAGGTCATCCATTAGGTTTATTCCCCTCCAGCGCAATGGCTCCGCGTGTCGTCGTCACCAATGGCATGATGGTCCCCAATTACAGCTCAAAACAAGACTGGAATACTTTCAATGCTTTGGGCGTGACGCAGTATGGCCAGATGACTGCAGGATCATACATGTATATCGGGCCTCAGGGCATTGTGCACGGCACTACGATCACCTTACTTAATGCGGGACGTTTAAAAAATATTGGTAGTGATCAATTGCGAGGAATTGCCTTCGTCACTTCAGGCCTGGGTGGCATGTCTGGTGCCCAGGCGAGAGCCATGATCATCACCGGGGCAACCGGAATCATTGCTGAAGTCGATCAGGATGCCATCGATCAGCGAATAGCCGACCACTATATTCGGAGTGAAGATGTATTTTCTTCTGTTGATGCACTTATTAAAAATTTTGCAGCAGATAAAGCGGCCGGTGTAGCCCGGTGCTTTGTCTTTCATGGCAACATTGTCACCCTTTGGGAAAAACTAGCGGAGCATAATGTTTTTATTGAGTTGGGTTCTGATCAAACATCCTGTCACAACCTGGATGGACTCGGATATTGCCCTGTGGGATACACGTTTGATGAGGCAAAAAAACTTCTGGCCGCAGATAAAAAGAAATTTGATGCAGCCGTGCAGGAATCTTTACGTCGACATGTGCGGGCTATCAATGTGATGACCAGTCGGGGGATGTATTTCTGGGATTACGGCAATGCTTTTCTATTTGAAGCAGCACGGGCCGGAGCGGATATCAAAGATGACAGCACCGCGTCCGGATTTAAATATCCTTCTTATGTAGAAGACATCATGGGTCCCATGTGTTTCGATTATGGTTTTGGCCCTTTCCGGTGGGTATGTACATCAGGTACGGAAGAAGATCTGTATCTGTCAGATAGTATTGCGGCACAAACTATCCGGGAGATGTTGAAAAATTGTCCTGAAGAACTGAAAGGACAATGGACCGACAATCTTCAATGGATCGAAGGCGCGAAAAAAAATATTCCATTGGTTGGAAGTAAATCACGCATTCTTTATGCGGATGCCCGGGGCAGGATCGAAATCGCCAGTCGATTTAACCAGGCCATTCGAGAGGGCAAATTAAAAGCACCCGTTGTACTTGGCCGGGATCATCATGACGTTAGTGGCACCGACAGCCCGTGGCGCGAGACCGCCAATATTTATGACGGTTCAAAATTTACGGCCGACATGGCGATTCAAAATGTCATAGGCGATGCCATGCGCGGGGCGACCTGGGTGAGCATCCACAATGGCGGCGGCACAGGTTGGGGTGAAGCTATCAACGGTGGATTCGGGATGGTGCTGGATGGAAGTGAGGCTAGTGAAACCGCTTTACACTCGATGCTATACTGGGATGTCAACAATGGTATCGCCCGACGAGCCTGGGCCCGCAATCCTCATGCCATGGCTACAGCACAAGTGGCGATGAAAGAAGAGAACCTGCTTCATATCACCATGCCGAATTTGGTGGAGGAGGATATTCTGGATCAACTTTTTGAATAAGAGGGTTAACTTTTTAAGGCACAAGCCGGGGAGGCATAAGATTAGCGTATCCAACTTTCGTTTAGATTTCGTCGAAAACCCCTCCGATAGCAAGTGTCTTAAGCAGCCCCATTTGTTACCCCCTTTTGACGTTTTTTTTAAAAATATTTTTCCGGGAATCCAGGGTTGCCTGGCAAAGGGTTATTGCAGAGTTCCGTCGTACTGAGCGAATCGCCGAACGGAGTATATCAAAGTGTCAAAGTATCGCCACAACCTGCGCGTTCCCTCAACAAAATGCCCCCGCTATTATACTTTTATGCCATGAAAATGCACTTTCACCTGGAAACAGAGATCGACCGGCCCGTGGAGGCCGTTATCCACCTTTTCGCTAATCGTGACCTTCTTGCTCAATGGCAGCCCGGCCTGATCAGCTCTGAATTTATGGAGTCAAAGCCTTTTCTGAAATACAGGCTTCGTTTTCAACTGGGCCGCAGAAAAATGACCATGATGGAAACGATCACCCGGAATGAGCTGCCACAACATTTTGATGGATACTATGAAATGAAAGGAATGCGCAATGAGGTCCGGAATACTTTCGTATCCTGTGGCCTCAATCGCACGCGGTGGACCTCCGACACAGATTACCATTTCAAGGGACTCATGGCGCTGATCGCTCCTTTTATGAAGGAAAATTTCAGGAAGCAGTCGACGATACTGATGAAGAACTTTAAGGGTTTCGCAGAGGTCCACAAAACTTAGGAATACTTAGACCTGCTCCATACAAGTAATGAATTAGGAATAAGGAAGTTAGGAATGATAAAAGAATGGCCTTAAAACTTGATACATCCGGATAAATTATTTGTATTTTATGCCCCGATAAATGCTGTATAATATTCGATTAACGTATGGTTAACAGCAAGAATATGAGGCCTTTCTGCGGGGTAAAGAGATTGTCCTTACTTTTACATCGATAAGCTGATTTTCTATCACAAAAATTAATATCCTGACATGAAAAAATTACTTGGAATTCTGGCCATCGTTGCTATAGCGACATTCAGACTGGCCGCTCAAGGCAATGATGCCACCCCGGCCACTAATTCAGATTCAAAAGCTGTATTAACTCTTGAATCCGATGTTGTCGACTACGGAACGATCGATCAAGGTTCTGATCCTCTTCGTCTGGCTAAATTCAAAAACACCGGTACTGAGCCCCTGATCATTTCAGGTGCTAAAGGTAGCTGCGGTTGCACGGTGCCTAACTGGCCAAAAGAGCCTGTCATGCCGGGTGAATCTTCTCAGATCGAGATCCGTTATGATACAAAACGCGTCGGTGCCATCAACAAAACCGTAACCGTTACTTCTAACGACCCGAAAGGCAATGTAGTGATCCGCGTGATCGGTACGATCAATGCAGTAGCTCAAGAGCCTGGCGTTCCTGAACAGGAAACCATCTTCAAGAAACCGAACTAATCGAACATTCGATTCAAATAAAAAAACCCGGGTGATACAAGTCATCCGGGTTTTTTTGTTTTTGTGATCTTCGTTTACTTTGTGACCCGGACATCCTTCGCATGATCATCCTCCTTTCCCCTTCCAAAAACCTCCACAACGTTCCCAAAACAGCTCATCGCCATAGCCTGCCACGCCTGCCAGAGCAAACCGAAACCCTTATAGAAACACTACGCAAACTGACCCCGGCCAGGTTACAAAAACTGATGGACATCAATGATAAACTAGCCAGGTTAAATTATAACCGGTACCAACAATATCATTGGCCCCATACGGAAGCAGATGCCACCGCAGCGATATATACCTTCCGTGGTGAGGTATACCTGGGTTTTGAAGCCGGCACCATGACAGAATCGCAAATGGAGATGGCGGATCAGCAGGTGCGCATTCTTTCAGGTCTCTATGGAGTGCTGCGGCCACTGGATCTCATTCAACCCTACCGGCTGGAAATGAGCACTGAATTGAAAGCTGGAAAATCAAAAACGATGTATGATTTTTGGGGAAGCAAGATCACTGATTTGTTGAATGAAGATATCGCAGCTGCAAATGCCAGGGAAGTCATCAACCTCGCTTCACAGGAATACATGGCGGCTGTTGATTTGAATCGGTTGAGTGTGCCGGTGATGGATATTCATTTTCTCGAAGACCGTAATGGAAAGCTACAGTTCCTTTCTTACAATGCTAAAAGATCGAGAGGATGGGTAGCCCGATATATCGTGGACAATAAGATCAAAACGAGCAGTGAGTTGAAAGGTTACAATGAACAGGGGTATGCTTACCGGGAGGATTTGTCTGAAGCGGGGAAAATGGTGTTTGTGAGGTAAGAACGCCTAGAAAACATATTTATCGAAAACCAGGTAAAATCTAATTTTCGATTTTCTTCCCTATCCAATATCCAATCGAAATCTGCAAAAAGAACTTCAAAGGAGAATAATAATTGAGGTGGTCAGCATTAAACGTATATTTCATTCCTCCCTGCACATCCAGGCCAAACCCGCTGGACCAGTTCCGTTGTATACCATAGGCCAGCCCAACCTGATGAAGAATTTCATAATCGCTATCTGGTGCAGTTTTAGTGTACCGGAGAATATACACCGGGCTTATATAATTTGCATTGTTTAGCGATGTACGCAATCCTTTTTGAGCTCTGTGCTTAATATTATAGTAGTTACGATACGCAACGTTAAAACATGGAGTTACGTATAAATAGGACTTCCGCTCAATATTTTCCTCTTTATCAGTGATGATCCCGTTTAGATAAGGAGACAGATACAAGGTCGAACTTTTTCCGATTCCCTGCTCATAAGAGATTCCGGGGAGAAAAAAACTGACTTTCATGATTCTGTTCGCTACATATTTTGAATCTTCCGTCTGAGCGGATCCATAATTAACAATGAAAATCAATGAAGAGGCAATGGAAAAGAAAATCAATTTTTTCATATCAGGTAAATTTATTGATAATAAACAAAAAGAGCCGATTACCGGATCAAGGCTCAAATCAAGAATAAAAAATTAATAAGAACAAGTGCTAAATCAGGCACACACAAATTAGTCCACCTAAATTACATAAATATAAATTTACAGGATGTTTTGTCCTATAAGAACGTGACGGGCTATCTCCACTCTAAAGAGCAGAGGTAAGCAGCATTCAGGCTAAGGATCAAGGGATAATCTCCACCTACGAAAGTCCTTCCTGGGTGACTTTCCTGCCATATTGCGGACGTTCCATCCTTTATATAGCCGGGTTCACCCTATACCCAACTTTAGCTACATTTAACCATGAAAAAAATACTGCTCCCTGCACTTTTCTTCGCAGGGTGGATGGCGCTGCTGAATACCGACCTTCCGGCAAAAGGAAGTTTCCTGCCGGCACTCGGGCGATTCCTGAGTCCATTTACGGGCGTGTGGCAAAATGTCCGACCGCATACCGGTGCTGAAAATTTGATAGCCCCCATAAAAGGCAACATCCGCATTCTCTTTGACGATCGCGACGTCCCTCACGTCTATGCCAATACCACTGAAGAAGCACTCTATGCACAAGGTTATCTGCACGCCGCCAATCGCCTCTTTGCCATGGATGCCACCACACGTTCTGCCTCCGGACGCTTATCGGAATTATTTGGAACCAAAACCCTCAATATCGACCGAAAACAACGCGAACGCGGTTATGAACAGTCTGCCAGGCTGAAGACCGCCTATTGGGAAAAATTACCGGCGAATAAAGCGTTGCTGGATGCCTATACCCAGGGCGTCAATGATTACATCCATTCCCTCACCTACAAAGACTGGCCGTTCGAATACAAACTTTTATCTCACGGACCTGCCGATTGGTCCAATCTTCAATCGGCGCTGGTGCTGACCAGCATGGCCATCAATCTTTGCCTCGGCGAGAATGACCTCGATTATACAACCGCTAAAGAAAAATTATCACCGGCCGATTTTCAGTTTCTCTACCCTGAACACAATAGCAAAGAAAGTCCCATCATCCCCAGCGAGAAAAAATGGGATTTCACCGCTATCAAAGCCGGGACCGTGAAATCCGATTCCCTGCAAAAAGTATCCGGAAGTAAAGCAGATACGGAAAAGAAAGATCTCAACGGCAGCAACAATTGGGCTGTTGCCGGAAGCAAAACTCTACATGGCTTCCCTATCCTTGCGAATGATCCTCACCTCAACCTGACCCTGCCCAATATCTGGTATGAAATGGAATTTCACACACCTGATATGCATGTGCATGGAGTAAGTCTTCCGGGGCTTCCCCTGATCATCATCGGATTTAATGATTCCATAGCGTGGGGTTCCACCAATTCAGGCCAGGATGTACTTGATTGGTACAGCATCACCTGGCAAGACAGCACGAGACACAAATATCTGCTGGACGGAAAATATGTGGACGCTGAATTGCGAACAGAAAAAATTGAAGTCCGCGGAGAAAAGCCGGTCGTGGACACCATACGCTATACCAAATGGGGCCCTGTCTCCCATCTCGATGAACATAAAGACATGGCTATGAAATGGATCGGCCATCAAAAAGCCACCTCCAATGATCTCGATTATCTTTTGAAAATCGATAAAGCAAAAAACATTACAGACTACCGGGATGCTGTGGCTTCCTTTCAATATCCTGCACAAAACAAAGTCTTTGCTTCCAAACAGGGCGACATCGCGATCAGCGTCGCCGGCGTAATGCCAATCAGGCCGGATGGTTTCGGTGAAACTGTGACTCCGGGTGACAAATCAGCTAATGACTGGCAAGGCTACATACCTTTTGACCAGGCACCATATATTATCAATCCACAAAGGGGATTTGTGAGTTCCGCTAACCAGGCTCCGACTGACACCACGTATCCATATCCATTGTTGGGTCGCAGAACATTTGAAGACTATCGCGGACGAATGGTCAATATGCTGCTCGATACCCTGAAGGATATCACACCGGAAAAAGTGGAAGCCATGCAACAAAGTGATTACAATCTTTTTGCAGCCGAGATGCTACCCCTCATGCTGAGAGCCTTGTATAAATCAGGATGCACCCCAACGAATGCGTACCTGGATAAATTGATTGCCTGGAATTACCGGTATGACAAGGACCGGCCTGAACCGATACTCTTTGAACTCTGGTATTCCAATTTTGAAAAAATGACGTGGGATGAACTGGACGCCCAGGGCCTGCTGCGGCCGGAAGAATGGCGATTCATCGAAATCCTGCGCGACGATCCGAACAATAAATATTTTGATATCCCGGCCTCAGCAGATAAAGTGGAAAATGCATATGACATCGTCTGCGATGCCTTTGTTGAAATGCTGAACACGTATTTAGCCTTGCCTGCCGATCAGCAACAAAGCTGGGGCGCCTATAAACAATCTACTATTCCTCATCTGGCCCGCCTTCCTCATTTTGGAGTGGACTACATTTCTACTTCAGGAGGCCGCCATGCCATCAACGCCATGAATAAATCGCATGGCCCTTCGTGGCGCATGGTCGTCGAACTGACGAATCCACCTACCGCCTGGGTGAATTATCCCGGCGGTCAATCCGGTGATGTCGCGAGTCCTCACTTCAGGGATTTTGTCGAATCTTTCTTCGAAGGGAAATATTTTGAAATCAACCTACAACCTGATCCCGATAGTTGGCATCCTGCTCACCAAATGAATATGTCACCCAAATGAAATCAAAAACGATGCTAATATTGACCATAATGGTCATCAGTGAGGCAGTAGCCGGCTATTTTGGTACCTGGTGGGCACCGGCAGTCAGTATCTTACTACTTTCCATGTTGATGAAGTTGTCCTCCACCCAGGGCAGTTGGATCGGTGCACTTTCACTTTTCCTCGTGTTCACATTAATGGCATTGTTCATGCTGGGGAAAGATGATACAGGATTGATCAGGAAGACGGGTGAACTGCTGGGTGGCTTGTCACCAACGATGATGGTGATCGCCACAGGGATCATTGGCGGGATCACCGGCCTGGTATCCGGATGGCTGGGAAGCAGCCTGGCCCTGATGATGGCGACAAAAAAATAAAATGTTTTCGTCTATGGAATGCTGGTCTTCATCGTACAACCGAAATCATTTCTGCTCAATATTTGTTGCTAATTGGGCAAGAACAAAACCTCAGAATTCGTTTGATCTTTAACCGAATTTGAAAATGACCTACTCTACATACCAGGATCCTAATTCACCGGAATATATTGAAGCTCAAAAGCGGGTCAGGAAAATCCAGCGATTTTATAAAAAACTCGCCTCCTGGGCAGGCGTCAGTTTGTTTTTACTGGCGCTCAATATTTTCACTACGGGAAGCCTCTCGTGGGCTAAATTCCCGATTTTCTTCTGGGGGATTTCTTTGCTCATCCAGGCTTTCGAAGTGATGCGTCTCCAACGGCATGATAAAGAATGGGAAAAACGCCAGCTGGAAAAACAACTGGGCCGGACCCTACCCTACGATTACGTTCCTATGACCGTAATGCCGGAAGAAAAACAGGAGGACTACACAGATGAATTGCTCCATCACGAAAACCCGGTCCGCGAACCTGTTGATCTCACGGAAGTCCGAAAACTTGCGCGTCCGTGGAAAGATAAGGATCTGGTTTAGGGAATCCCTTTAGTTTTTCCTCCTTCCCCTAAACGGAGTCATTTGGAATCCCCTTCTCAATTCGTCGTTGGATATTGGCTATTGGCTATTTTTTCCTTCTGACTTCTTTATTCATCACGAATGATTATGGGGGATTTTTGTCACCCGAAAGAGTCTCTGAATACTATACTTCCCTCCTCCGTGCGCCGCGATCATCAGCAGACCTCCGGCGACAGCAATATTTTTCATAAATAAAATGGCATGTAAACGTTGTTCATTAGGAGGATCATTCCAAAAAGAATATACAACAAACGTCACGGGCAACCAATAAATCAATAACAGCCAGACTCCAAACCTGATCCTGTATCCGATCAGCAGCATGGTGGCCCCAATCATCAGGAAAACAATAGACGCATATAAGAGAAATTCAGGTCGCCAGGTGATCCCATACTCCGCCATCGTAAGTTTGGTTTTCTCAGCATAAAGGATGGAATCAATACCCTCATAGAAGAAAATCATACTGATCAGGATACGTCCAATAAGATCGAATATATTATTCATAGTTAGCTTCTTAAAGGTAGTTTGCTTTTATACGTTCCGCAACTTTACGGGCAATGAACTGACCATCCATAGCTGCTGAAACAATCCCTCCCGCATATCCGGCACCCTCCCCACACGGAAACAATCCCTCTATATCAACATGCATACCAGTTTCAGGGTCGCGGGGAATACGCACAGGACTTGAGGTCCGGCTTTCCGTAGCAACGATTACTGCCTGGGGGTGGACATAGCCCTGCATCTTTTGTTCAAATTCTTTAAACCCCTGCGCCAGCCGCTGTGTGATCCAGGCAGGAAGCAACTGATGAAGGGGCGTGGGTATGAGTCCGGGGATATAACTGCTTTCCGGCATTTCCTTCGAAACCTGCTTCAACAGAAAATCGGTCAGTCGCTGCGCCGGTGCAGCCTGCGATCCGTCACCCGCATTGAACATTTCCTGCTCCACAGATCGTTGAAATTCCATCCCGGTCAATGGAGTTTGTTCTCCCCCTTGTTTTTTCAAAAAATATTTCTGCAGATCCTCGAGTTCGATAGCGGTCACTACGCCGGAATTCGCATATGGACTGTCCCGTCGCGACAAGGACATGCCATTTACGACAATTTCTCCCGGTGCCGTGGCAGACGGAACTATTAATCCCCCAGGACACATGCAGAATGAAAAAACTCCGCGGTTACCCACCTGGGCATTCAATGCATAACTGGATGCTGGATAATACGGTCCACGATCTGCATCACCATATTGACAGTAATCGATAAAGGATTGGGGATGTTCTATGCGTACGCCAAGCGCGTATGGTTTAGCTTCCAGGCAGACTTTTTTCTCGTGCAATAAAGAAAAAATATCGCGGGCACTGTGTCCAGTGGCCAGGATAACAGCCGTGGATTTAATCTGCTCACTTCCATTGATTTCAATGCCGGTAATTTTCTTCGTTGGCGCAGTAGAAAAAAGTATATCGGTCACCTGCGCATTGAACATTATGCTGCCTCCTTGACGTTCGATAATAGAACGCATATTGGCAATCACCGGTGGTAATTTATTGGACCCGATATGCGGATGCGCTTCGAACATAATTTCCGGATCAGACCCGCATTCGACTAAAATTTTTAGCACCGATTGGATATTTCCTCTTTTTCCGGATCGCGTATACAGCTTACCATCGGAGTAGGTGCCTGCACCTCCTTCCCCAAAACAATAATTAGAATTTGGATTGACTACTCCTTCCTGCTGGATAGCACGTAAATCTTTTCGCCGCGACTGCACATCCTTTCCACGATCAAAAACTACGGGTCGCAAACCGGCTTTGATACATTCGAGTGCGGCAAAATAACCGGCCGGGCCCGCGCCAATGATATGCACTTCTCTGGCATCGGTGACGTCAGGGAGGTGATCCAATTCGTAGTGAAGCTCAGGCAATGGCTCGCCACTACTGACCATCACCCTGATCAGGTATACGGGTGGCCGTTTGCGAGCATCCAGTGATTTGCGTATAATCCTGAAATCACGTAATTGCTCAGGGGTTTGACGCGCAGCTTTCGCGACATGCGCTCTGAAAGCCTGCGAGTCTTCCAGGTCCTGAGGAGAGATACGAAATTCGAATTCCTGCATTAGTACAGCCAGGCTTCAGGATTCACTTTCGCCCTTGCATCATTCAACGTTTGCTGCAGGACTTCTTTATCACAGGAGGATTTAATGGCCACACGCGTCAGGGTCCCGCCTTGAATTTTCTCCACTTCGTAACCCATGTCCAGGAGACGCGCTTCCATCTTGTTTACATTATCGGCATCTTTGAAAGCGCCCACTACAACATAACAAAAAGATTGGTCGGGTTCCTGATTCCCCACAGTTTCGCTGACAGGCGGTGTTGTTTTTTCGGTGGAGGATTCGGTGACCGGATTTTCCTGGACAGGTGATGAATCCACGACGGGTGGCGGAGGAGCAATGGTCACAGCTGTTGTGGTATCCGGATAGGAAGCCACCAGGTCATTTAGCTTTGGGCGATTGCTCAGGATGTCCCAGGCAAGATATGCGCATAAGACCGTGATCAAGACCAGGGCAGAAGCGAGAATGGCCCACCACATACGCGAAGTGGTTTCATCAATAGCCGAATTATTACCGGTCTCAACCGGGACGAATTCAATCGGAGAAAATACCGGTGCAGGTTCTTCCTTTTCCGGTTTGATTTCTACAGGTGGGGCAACAGGTGAAACAGGTGTTTCAGGAAATGGAGGTTCAACGACATAATGGCTGCTCACTACCGGTTCAGACTGGGACTTCAAATCAATCACCTCCAATCCGCTAAACGAAAGATTGAAAGCATCCCAATCGGGTGTAAATCGCAAATTACCGGAGGGCGATTTAGAGAAAGAACCAAACTGTTCGATGACAAAGTGATCTTGTTGTTCCAATCCTGCCCTGACCTGCTGTACGAAAGCGGCGATGGCTTTTTCGATTTCCTCTTTGTCCGTACCCAGCGCATAATGGATGTAAGCGGTCAGCAGGGATTCTTCTTCCAGTTCCTCCTCGTTGAACTCCGGCTGGATATAAGGCGGCTTTATCCGGGCCCCCGGCACATCCATCACCGCCGGATGGAATATGGCTTCAAAACGTCCCAGGCCCTTTACATAAACCGTAGGGGTCTGCTGTAACAGATCTAAAATGAAATATGGAACCTGATCAGAAAGCACGGTCTAAAATAATCTTTTTTGCCCCACCTCTTAGTGCAGCTTCACGAGAGAGGCAATAATGTTGCTCAAAATCATAGTATTCCTGAAAAGAAGTATTAATTGCCACCAGCCGGAGCTGCCAGAAAAGGAAAGGATACTTTTCGGTCATTGGCCGGATTGAATTTCTACCTGATGTCAAAAGCCATAGTTATTCCTGGCCAAAACCACGGGCTGAAGGCCATGACAATAATTTCCCTTCATTGAAATTTTTTCTTCAGTAAAAAGTGAAATAACTTTCACGCTTCCATACTGCCAACTACCAACTGCTTATAGAAGACGGGCTATTAAAGACTTGCTCCCTTGCTCCTTATCCCTTCACCTTTCTCTTCCGCCTGGTCTTAAACAACTCCACGACTTCTTTCTCTTTCATAAACTCCCAGTCCGGAAATTTATCCATGACGAAATGTTTAATATCCTGGTAATGCGCACTGCGTTTGTCCGTAAATTTCCGGAGACAACGGCTGACAAATTCCATGCTCAGATTGCGCAGGCGGATATTGAATTCCTGGTTGGCGAAAATATCCATGTAGAGTTTCATAAACCGGGCAATACTTTCATCACGCGTGGCTTCCTCTTCGGATTTTTTATGATCCTGGCCGGTGAAGGTCTTGTAATCCTCTTCCGGAAGATTTTTCATCAACTGCTCAAAATGGCCATAGATGGTATGGCGCAGGGATTCATTGATATCGGAAAGGCCAAAGTGATTTTCATAAAACACCCGGGTGGCCTCAATCGCATCTTCATGGATGTATCCTTTTTCATGAATAACCTGCATGAGCGAACAGTACCGTTGAAGATCATCCTGGATCGATGTATCCAACAGGTTGATGAGGTTCAGGTCGGAAGCTTTATCCAGCGGGAGCCCTTTCTCTTCGATCTCCAGCAGGTATTTGAAATACTTATCATTGAAGCCGGGAAAATTCACACGGGCGCTGTTAAAAATTTCTTTTATCCATTCTTCATGACCCGTATGCGGAAAATACCGGGTGAAGAGAATCAGCATGCGCAGGTATTCATCCTCATTTTTAAACAAATCATTGTTTAGGAATTCCATGAAATTGGGCAACAGGCTGAGATTGATCTTTCCGTGTATTATCCGGTACTGGATAAACTTTTCCAGGGAAGAGAACCCGGATTTTAATTCACCGATATTGCCCGGAAAATCAGCGGAGTGATAATTGTGATGAAGAAACTGGCGATAGTATCCGTCATAGGCCAATTTTCTCGCCGGCAAGGAGCGATACTTGTCCAGGATCATGCTTTCGTAGAAATGCCTGACCTTTTTATTCTCCACCTGGCTGATGAGGTTGCTCACCCATATTTCACTGCTCAGCGCAAATCCGATCTGGCAGCTTTGTCCGATTTTGGCTTTGATCCATTCGAAATTGGACGAATCGGCAATGGACAACAGGACCGCTTTAAAATGATCCTGTGGACGTCGATAATGATACTCTTCATCAATCTCTCCCCGCAATACGCTGAAACCCAATATACGGGGGGCATATAAACCTTCAAATTCAGGATGAAGAAGGGCATTTTCCAATACGGTCAATTGCAGGGGATGCTTTTCCGCAACACTTTCATAAATGGCTTCGATCTGAGGTTCGAATGCATCACGCAGCGCCTGATAACTGGCTTCCTCTTCATCATCGAGATAGGTGGCCAATAAATCCGAAGATTGAATGACACCGCGGAGGGTATCGAGTTCCATTTGATATTTAGGATCCAGCTTTTCCATAAAGTTTAAAATTTTTCCCTTTATACATGTACACCTGGTAAGACACATAAGGGCCTTACCAGGTGTACTTAATTTTTCCAGTCTTATATCGTCTTACTCTGGAATATCAAAACGCTGAGATGCAAGATACCAGATGCCAGACTCCATATATTTAAGAGAGAGTCGCGGAGAATTCACTTTTACTCTATGCCCTCTGCTCTATGTTCTATGCTACTCTCCGCCTTCGCTATCCTTCACCACTTCTTCGGTAGCGTCTGCTACGGTTTCTGCAGGCGTTTCTGCCACCACTTCAGGAGGAGTTTCTTTGACCACTTCTACAGGAGTTTCTATCACTGCATCATCAGCTGTTTCTTTTGCAGCCGCTTCAGCTAAATTGACATTTAACAATTCATCTGCCGGAGCCTGTTCCACTTTCTTCTTTTCTACTTTCTTTTTCGTACCGGAGATTTCCGCCGCACGATTCTTGCGCTCCTCGGCAGTAGCTTTCACGCGCTCAGCAATTTTGACTTCCTTGGTATCGACCCAGTCTCTGAATTTCATTTCAGCATCTTCCGGGGTCATGGCTCCTTTGGCCACGCCACGCTGAAGGTGCTTATAATACATCACCCCTTTAAAACGAAGGATGGCCCGGACAGTGTCGGTGGGCTGCGCACCGTTTTTAAGCCATTCGAAGGCTTTCATACGGTCGATATCGATGGTAGCCGGGCGGGTCATGGGATCATAGGTCCCGATGCGCTCAATAAAACTACCGTCTCTGGGGGATCTCGCGTCTGCTATAACTATGTGATAGAGAGGCGTTTGTTTGCGCCCATGGCGCTGGAGTCGAATACGTACTGACATGGATTAGAGTTAAAATTTAATGGTTAAAATACCTTGCCGGCTCAGTCCTCAAGAGGATCACCGGTTTTTAACGGACGGCAAAGATAGGAGAATCCTTTAAAACTCAGCACGGAACTTCACATCCAGCCGCCTGGAACTCAAATAATTCGGGACCGCATACTGCGACAGGAAGATCGTCTTGATCCACGTCCGGCTGGCTTCATTGCGCACATCCAGCAGGTTGAAGATTTCGATACTGAACCAACTGTCACGGGTCACCCTGAAGAGATTGTGCGGATGACGGCTCTCCCACCCTGGTCCCCATAAGCGAAACGAAAACCCAATGTCCACGCGGTGATAGGGTTTATAACGATAGGTATTGCGATAAATAATATTGTCGTCCTTTATTCCAAAAGGCAGCCCCGTACCAATGGAGGTCATAAAATGCACGCGGATATTTTCATTATCCGGCAGATAATCCTGGAAAAAAACATTCAGCGTCATGAATTGATCGGTGGGCCGAGGCACATCATTGACCGGCACACCTTCGGCCTGCCCTACTTCACGCTTCAAATGCTGGACTCCATCCAGTTTTTCGCGTGCCCTTAAAAAAGAAAGATTCACCCAGGACTCAGCATGCGGGACCAGCTCTCCATTCAATCGCAGATCAAGACCGGTGACATATCCGCTGGCATTATTTTCTCCGGCATAGCGGATACGCACATTGTCCACCTCATACGACACTAAATCCCACAGCGGTTTATAGTAAGCCTCCACGATGAGCTTGTACATCGGACCCGACGTCCCTTTTGGACCAAAACCGGAGGAATATCCCGCCAGGACATGAAAGGATTTTTGTGCCAATACATTTTCATTCACTACTCCATCGGGCATGCGCAGTTCTTTGTAAAAAGGAGGCTGCACGTACCATCCCAAAGCCAGTTTGTAACCCTTATAAGCACTCGGTGCATAACTGAATTGAAAACGCGGGCTGACGGTCAGCTCTTTATTAACATCCCAATATTCACTGCGAACCCCACCTGTGATGCGCAACTCTCTTCCGCCTCCGTATTGTTTGCTAAATGTATTTTGAATATACCCGGATGACCGGATCGATTGGAGATCGCGGTTTGAATTCAACACGTACAACAATTCAAGAGAACCCGGATCATAGGGCAATGAAAATCCGGCCGAATCCAACCGCTCCCATTCATGGATGCGATCTGTCACATCTTCATAGTCGATCTTCAGTCCGGCCAAAAGAAAATTGGATTGCGAGGCATCTTTCCTGAATTCGATTCCACCTTTGATTTCTGCGTTCACAATATTGATCTGCAATACATTGCGATCATACATTTGTTGGGTACCTGTGCCCAGTAACCTGAGCTCTTCGCCGGCATTGGGATTGTTCAGGCTGGTTTCGATCTGGCTCAGGCGATACTGCCCGATGATGTCGATATTTTCCTGCTCCTGGCTTTTATAGCCGGAGAGTAAAAATTTAAGAAAGAGTGGATTTTTTTTTCTTTCCGGCACAAACGATAAGGAGAGGCCGGTCATGCCATTTAAAAACAAATCACTTTCCGCACCCTGGAATTCGGTAGTCAGGCGCAAGGCGAAAGTGACCAGGCCGGTGGCCGTTTCCGCGCTGACCGGAATGAAATCATATTTACTCTTATTGAAATTGGCGAGTAAAGCAAGCTGCCAATGCCGCGAAAGATCATATGTCGTATATATCTGGTAATCGGTAAAGGAGGGACTGTACTCGCCTTTCACATCCAGCGATCCTAAAAGATACTGGGTCGTCTTATAACGTACGCCGACGAGATAACGCCATTTGCGGGTGCCCTCTTTTCCTAACGGAGCACTCCCCTCCAGGTGACCGCTTGCCCCCAAAAAACTAGCTGAAAAAGAAGCTCGCATGGTATCCGGCACTTTATACCGTACATCCAACACAGAGGACATCTTGTCACCATACTTCGCCTCAAATCCACCTGAAGAAAAACTCAGGTCCTGTATCAGATCCAGATTCGGTAGCGTCAATCCTTCCTGGTTGCCCGAATGAATAAGGAGCGGCCGGTAGATTTCAAAATCATTGACATACACGAGGTTCTCATCATAATTTCCTCCCCGCACATTGTATTGCGAGGTCAGTTCACCACCGGTTCCGCTGTTGGTCCCTAAGGCGATGTGAGGTAAAATGGATTCCAAATTTCCGGTAGTGCTGGGCAGCATTTTCATGGACTCCACTTTTTCATGCACGGTTCCTGCATCTTCCAGTCGTTGAGCGGTTACGATCACTTCCATGTCCGTATTGACCGGAACAAGACTGACGTTCAATTCGAAATGCGTCCCGGGGGATTGCAGCGGAAGCGTATAATCCAGGGGTTTGTAACCGGTGCGCCTGAATTGAATGACGGTCTCTTTCGTTTGCTGAAAAGGAAGTTCGTAATGCCCCTGCTCATCCGAACTGGCCACGACATTAGTCTTCGCAATGATGACTGAAACGAATTCAACTGCCTCGTCATTAGACCGGTCCGTGATCATGCCCTGCAGGACTATCGGTTGCTGTCCATAAACCCATAAACAACAACAGCAGGCCACGATCAGTAAACGGAATTTAATGTTCACCCGGATAATGGTCACATTTGTTCATTTTGAAAATCATTACTCCCAATGGCTTTAATAGCGGTGATAACGGATTTGGGATCCGGCTGACCTAATACCGCATGACCGGAAACCAGAACATTGGCTCCTGCCTGCAAGATCCTTTCTGCATTTTGTAAACCCACTCCGCCATCCACTTCGATATAAGGGGACAGATTTCGCTCCGTGATCATTTGTTTCAGCTCCATCACTTTGGGAATGGTCCTGTAGATAAATTTTTGTCCGCCGAAACCGGGATTCACCGACATCACCAGGATGAGATCCACATCTTCGAGTATATCGACCAGCAAGGACACAGGCGTGTGCGGATTTAAGGCAACACCGGCCAAAGCACCAGTCTCCTTGATCTGATGGATCACGCGGTGTAAATGCGTGCAAGCTTCATAATGTACCGTGATGATATGCGCCCCCGCTTCCCTGAACCGCTCAATATATCGCTCGGGAGCTTCAATCATGAGATGCACATCCAGTGGTTTGGTAGCTCTTTTCTTCAGGGCCTCCATGACCGGAAATCCAAAACTGATATTCGGTACGAACATACCATCCATCACATCAACATGAAACCAATCGGCCTCACTGCTATTGATCAGGTCAATGGCCTGGTTGAGATTGCCGAAATCTGCGGATAAGATGGAAGGGGAAAGAAGATGGGGGATGTGTTTCATGACCTAAAGGTAATGGGCATAGAGCAGAGGGCAGGGGAAAAAGTGAAAAGTGTATAGTGAAAAGTGAATAGTGAAAAGTGAATAGTGAAAAGTGCATAGTGAATAGTTAATAGTTAATAGGAAAATGGCCTCGCTTCTTGCTTGCGGGTAACTCACCCCCAACCCCCTCTCTTTTGCAATAGCATTTCATTCACCATCACAATTTGTATTATCAAGAGAGGGGGTTGGGGGTGAGTTGACCCAAGTCGAAGCTTTGGTGCAAAAGTGGTCCTTCGCGCCTTTGCGTCTTCGTGGCAAGATTATACTGCCTCATTCTTTCCATTACTAAGACCCTCAGCGACAATCTGCGAGATCTGCGGGAAAACCAATCGCTGTATCTCCCGCAAATACCACAAAAAAGCACAGAAGCAGAACTCCTTAATTCTATTAATTTTGAGCACTACACCATGTCAGCCAAACCAAAAAAGACCAAACACTTAGCCTCACCCGGGAAGACCATCACCGCCGCTGAAAAATCAACCTCCCCCTGGCTTTTTATCGTTCCGGTATTGGCTTTTACCTTCCTTCTTTTTCTTCCCATGTTCAAAAATGGATTCACCAACTGGGATGACACACTCTATGTCCTCCAAAATCCATTGCTCATCCATCTTAACGCCGAAGGACTCAGAGCCATCTTCAGCACACCGGTGGTCTCCAATTATCATCCGCTGACGATCCTCAGCCTTGCCCTCAACTATCAAATCGGTGAATTGTCGCCGACGAATTACTGGATCAGCAATATCATTCTTCATCTGATCAATACAGGTCTTGTCTTTTGGCTGATTTATAAATTGTCCGCGGGCAATCGATGGGTCAGTGCTTTTGTGGCGCTCCTCTTTGCTATTCATCCCATGCATGTGGAATCGGTAGCCTGGATCTCGGAAAGAAAAGATTTGCTGTACACGCTATTCTATCTCGCGGCCATGATTCTCTATGTGAAATACCTGGAAGCATCGAAAATGATGTACCTGGTATTCACCACCCTGCTTGGAGCCATATCCTTATTGTGCAAACCCGCCGCCATCGTGCTGCCGTTGTCACTCTTATTGATCGATTATTTCCAAAAAAGGAAATGGAGCATCCAATGGATCCTGGAAAAAATCCCCTTATTCATTCTATGCGCAGTCATGGCCTATGTCACCTTTGCCATCCAGTCGAAACGTGCGGTGGCCTCTGCGGATATGTATAATATCCCGGAACGATTATGTTTTGCCGGTTTCGGATGGGTATGGTATTTACTCAAACTCATTGTGCCCGTTCCGCTTTCGGCGCTCCATCCATTTCCGCATCATTTGAGTGCCTGGTATTATATCGCCACACTATTTGCGATCGCTTTCGTGGTGTATGCACTGATCAACATCAGGAACAGGCTCTTTCTATTTGCATTTGGGTTCTATACGGTCAACCTGCTTTTAGTGCTGCAGGTCGTATCTATCGGAAATGCCGTCGTGGCCGAGCGATATACTTATGTACCCTACGTCGGCATCCTCTTTTGGCTGGGCATCGAAGGATATCAATTAATACAAGGACGGCTCGCCAACTATAAGCCCATACTACTTTCGATAGCGGGTGGGTGGATATTGATATTATCCTGGATGACCTTTAAGCACATCCCTGTGTGGCACTCCAGTCAAACCTTATGGCAAAATGTACTGGATCACTATCCGGACAGCAAACGGGCCTGGACCAATAAAGGCCTTGATCTGTATGATCAGAAAAAATATCCTGAAGTCGTCGATCATCTCAGCCGGGCCATCGCCCAGGACTCCAATTACCTCGATGCCCTGGAATGGCGCGCCAGGGCCTATATCGAAATGCATGAAGATGCCAAAGCATTGACCGATGCCCTTCATTTCCACCGGCTCAACCCGGGCAGCGAAGTTGCGCAGTACCTGTTGGCGCGTGCCTATGTCGGCGCGCAGCAACCTGATAAAGCGGTCAACCTGTACAATCTGCTGATCTCGCGATATGGAAAAGCGGACTACTACAATAATCGCGGGGTGATTTACTTTAACTATATGAAACAATACCTGGATGCACAGTCGGATTTTGAAAATGCCATTCGTCTCAGTCCGCAATCCGGTAGTTATTTGCTTAATTTATCCCGTTGCTATTATATGACTGGTGACCTCAACAATGCGCGGCGATATGCTGTCGAGTCCAAAGCCCTGGGCCAGGCCATTGATGAGGGCTACTCGAGAGCTATCGGTATACCCTACCATAAATAAAAAAACATGAGTCAGCCTACAGCAAAAAGAATTTCATTAGTGGTCCTGGCTGCCGGCATGGGAAGCCGGTATGGCGGATTGAAGCAGATGGATGCCTTCGGTCCGAATGGGGAAACGATCATTGATTACAGTCTCTACGATGCTTACCGCGCCGGTTTCCATCACGTGGTCTTCATCATCCGGGAATATTTTGCCGATGCCTTTAAGGCTGCCTTTGATCCGAAGATGCAGGGACGCATGGAGGTGGATTATGTATACCAGGAACTGACTGACCTTCCGCATGCATTTGAAATACCTGCTGACCGTGAAAAACCCTGGGGCACGGGGCATGCTATCTGGGTGGCGCATGATAAAATTGATGGACCGTTTGCTGTCATCAATGCGGATGATTATTACGGCCCGGAATCGTATGTGACGCTATATAATTTTTTAAATGAACAAAAGAGAAAAAGAAGAATATAGTGTCGTCGGCTATAAACTGGACAACACGCTTTCTGAGTATGGTGCAGTCAACCGCGGTGTATGCGAGGTAGATGAAGATGGCTACCTCAAGCACATCACGGAATGCAAACAAATCGTCCGGGAGGCTAATGGGATGATCTCCTATCCGGGTGAAGATGGCACGGTCAACTTACTGAGTGGCGATGATCCCGTGTCCATGAACATGTGGGGATTTTATCCTTCCTATTTCCGATATTTTGAAAGGGAGTTTACTCAATTTATGAAGACGAATATTTCAAATGTAAAAGCGGAATATTACATCCCGACCCTGATCGATCAGTTGATCATCTCCGGGGAGCGGAAGACGAAGGTCCTGCATTGTGATGCGGAGTGGTTTGGCGTGACTTATCGGGAGGATAAGCAATTTGTCAGTGAGCGGCTGGAGCGGCTGATTGGGGATGAGGTGTATCCGGAGAAGTTGTGGGAGTGAGGAAAAAAGGAAGTAAGAACCCTTCGACAAAGCTCAGGGCAAGTAAGAAGTAATGGACTTTTAAACACAAGGTTTTAAGACTGCTTACAAAACATTTGATGAGAAAAATGGCGTATGGTCAGTATTGTTAATTCCTTTAATCTTTCCACACCAACAGAAATATGTTTTTTTTCTTGCCACCCCGGCATTATTTTATTTAAGCCATTTTGTTGTCATTAACCTTCCTTTAAGAAGCATGGTTTTGACAGGTTTAAAGTGGTATACATTGATGACTATCATGTGCTTATCTTTTATACTTATGACATTAAGTACTGATGGCGTTATTGGGAGAGACCTTAACACCATTACACAACACTTTAAAACCATAACCTGGGGAGCATTATTTCTCATTTTTGCATTACTAATAGCAAACCCTGAAATAAAATTGAAAACAAAGGAACTTCAGCTAAATAAAAATAAACAGCATTGAAACGGCCATTTATTCAAACCGATACAGATCCTGAGCCTGCTATTTATGGGAGATATGTGAAATCCGAACGCCTGGAAGAAGAAGGATTTAAGTTTACGTTTCCCAATTTAGCCGAAGCATTGGAAGATTTACTAGTCTGAGAATGACACAGCTAACATCGTTACCCCTGTAGCGCCCTTTGTTTTCATATTTGTATGTTTTACTACCCACGACCGAAGCACTGAATTCTGCTTTATCATAGATGCTACCTGCCATCAGGAATATGCGCCTAATCAATGATATCCTTATATTTGAAAGTACAGGTCCTGGCACAGATCATCGGCAGCTATCCTGCCGGTCTCACCCATCCGAAGCCCTGGCGAAGGAAGGTTTACCCTTTGAAACCTGATAAGGCGAAGGAGGGCGGGTAGCCCTGGTCGTAAAAAAGCAGGACAAACAGAAATCACATGCATGTAACCCGACGGAAGTTCGTAGAAACCTCCTTCTTCATTGGCTTTGCCATAGCGACAAAAAAAGGTTGGGCAAACAAGTTTCCCATGCTGGCCATGGAACGCCGTGACCTCTTTCCACAGGGAGTAGCATCGGGTGACCCGACAGCCAACAGCGTCATTTTGTGGACGAGACGTCCGCCTGTAAATGATAGTGTTGCTAAAAAGTTGTTCGTTGAAATTTCAACCACCCCTGAATTCAATAAAATCCTGGCTGGTGGCACTGCGCATATCAGTGCTGATGCAGATTGGACATGTCGTTTTTTTGCTCCAGATCTCGAACCCAACCGTGAGTATTGGTACCGTTTCATTGATGAACATGGTTTCGCCAGCCGGATCGGTCGTACGATGACCGCACCCAGCGAGGATTCGGATGCACCTGTTCGTTTTACCTTTGTATGTTGCCAATGCCCTAACGAAGGTGCCCTGAATGCTTACCGAAAGATGATCTTTGAAGATGAGGCACGTGCCAGGGAGCAACAACTTAATTTTGTGTTGCACCTGGGCGATTTTATTTACGAAGTCACCTGGTATGGCGAAGATAATCCGAACGGAAACCGCGGTCGCCGCATCAGGGATCTGTATAAGTTCCCGCAAGGTCGAAAGGTTAGCAATTTTCATCTGCCCGTTACCCTGGAGGATTATCGCACACTCTACCGGGCGTATCTTGAGGATCCCGATTTGCAGGATGCCCGGGCCCGTTGGCCATTTGTCTGTATTTGGGACAATCACGAATTTGCCTGGGCAGGATATCAAAGCCAGTACGTAGCAGGAGGTGGCTACAACGCGCCTGCACAAAACCAGAAAGTCTATGCCAACCAGGCCTGGTGGGAGTTCATCCCTGCGATGGTCCAACAGCCCGGAAATCCCAAGCTCAAACATTTCAAGGCTCCTGCAGTGGTGGATACACCCATGGATGAGTTCAACGAAGACGGACTTTCAGAAGAACCTAATAATCTGATGGCGATCAACAGCCTGAAGATCCAGCGTGTACTGCGTTGGGGAAAGAATGTCGATTTGTTGCTAACCGATAATTGGTCCTTCCGTTCTCCTGATATGTCCAGTGATGATTTTGATATTCCGGAGTATCCCAGGGTCGCACCCCAGATACCTTTTGAAATAATGAATTACGGTCGTCATTATAATAACGACCATCCACCGGATACCATTCGTTTCAACGGCAAGGATCTTCCGAATCCGACTAAGGATGTGCATGCCCAGACTTACCTGGGTAGCGAGCAAAGACGCTGGGTCTTAGAACAGCTCGGAGCGTCTACAGCGCGTTGGAAAATATGGGGACACGGTTTTGGCACTATGGAAGTGCGAAGCGATTATCAAAATTTGCCTGGCGAATTAGGAAGTGAGTGGCCTAAAGATGTCGGGTATGCGGTCATGGACAATCGATTCCTTCGGGATAAAGACATCCTGTTTGATTTCATAAGCGATCAGAAAATCACAGGTTTTTGTGTTGTTGGAGGCGACCGTCATGCGTTTCACGCCGGTTTAGCCTCCAGGGCGTTGCCGCCGAAAAAATACGAACCACTGGGCGTGGAATTCATTACCGGTTCTATATCGCAGCAAACGCTTTTCGAAGTTATGGAAGTAACCATGGCCAAAGATCATCCGAAACGTGTGCTGCACCTGATCGATCAGGCCGATGGCACGGTGATCCCTTCGATGAACGTTACCGGTATGCATGGGGTTCTTTCGACGCTGAAATTAAAAGAGACCGGAGACATGGCGCGAGCCCGGGCTGTGCGCAATGCGGATGTGGCGCCGCATTTGTCATTGCTCGACTTTGGTGGTCATGGCTATGGCCTGGTGACGGCCACCAGTGATCAACTTTCGACTGAATTTGTATGCATACCGCGGCCGCTGGAACGCAGTGACCGGCCTGATGGCGGTCCTTTGGCCTATCGTGTCGTGCATCGAACACGTTTATGGAAGGCAGGCGAGACACCTAAACTTGAACAGGAAATCCTGGAAGGCAACCCGCAGTATTGCATCTGAATTGGAGCTTGCTTATAATCGAAAAGTTTATCTTACCAAAAATCATTTTTAAAGAGCGGGATCGGGGTGAGTGTTCTGCAAGGAAAAAGCAGAGTCATTCCCCTATTTATCTGCGTCAATTAGCGCTAATTAGCGGCCCCATTACTTTACCTCTATACTTTCTTTAAACCTCCCCAATGAATTCTAAAATTGAATCGCTAAAAAATCTCCTTGCAGCAGCAAGGAATCATTCCTCTTCCCTTGATTGCTTTTTAGATGCGTTATGACAGACCAGCGGCATGCCATAACGTGAGCGAGAAAATTGACATGCTGGAGGCATATACTAAAATGACTAAATGCCGTAAAACGGACATCAGCGAGCCGGGAAAAGATTAATTTGTATATGGAATATTTGAGTACAAAATGAAATTTGTAGGTGTATGATTAAATACTTCTCCCCGATCAATGAATGCTGTTTCCTGCTCTGAATTCCACCTGAGCACCATCAAAATTGACTACATCCCGGCCAAGGCTGGAACTGTTCAGTCTAAATAGACAGTTTTCAATGATGAGGTTGGCACCTGCACCTGAAGAATGCAAAGCTGCGCCCTGATCGGTTGCATAATTCCGTTCGAAAATGACATTATTAAAATGGCCAATTCCCTTATTGAGCACACCCGCACCAATATTGTTACCATTATTGGATTCATCTGCATGACCATAGGTAATCGTGACGCCATCAATCAGGCATTCTTTGCATGCGCTGGAAAACACAACTGTATGATAACTATTGTCCCAGAGCGTGTCCGGTATATTGATATCTCCGCTAAGTTTTACCAATTCCGGATCAGCAGTTCGCTCATCAAGATTAGTTTCCCCACCCAGGAAGCCCCCATAGATCTTAATACTGTCCAGCAGGATAAAACTGGTATCCCTCCGTGTGGGATGGGGTGAGTAGGTGCCTTCAGCGACCCAGATGGCCTGCACGTTTTCGTACCGCCCGGCGACGTAGATCGCATCATTCAGGTCATTGAACGCATTGGCCCAGGAGGTGCCATTATTTTCTCCGGTTGCATCGATATCCACATACACCAGGGGCCCACCGTTCCATATACATGGGGTGCTGAAATAAACATCGGACACCACCACGCTGTCACACCCGTTCGCATTGACAAAAGTGGCCGCATAGTACCCTTCCTGCGCAACCCATGCTCCGCCGATCAGGATAGAATCCCCTTCACATAATGGCTGAGCTAACGTATCGATGGAAGTGGGAAACACCGTCAGCCAGATA
The DNA here is from genome assembly GCA_963837505.1 of uncultured Saprospiraceae bacterium. Lineage (GTDB taxonomy): Bacteria > Bacteroidota > Bacteroidia > Chitinophagales > Saprospiraceae > Opimibacter. Next base: position 195,797 of record CAWINN010000011.1, read on the forward strand.
GAATCAATCGTGCTACAGCCATCGACACCTGTGCCCCTGACCCAGGCAGGTTGACTGACATCAGCATAGACATTTGTAAAGCGGGCCAAGGGATTACCCATGATGGTATCCGGCCACCAAAGCCAGGTATATGCACCAAACGCCTCCACAAAGAGAATCTCATTATCACAGCCGGTTGCCGGATCACCTTGAATATGAATATCGGGGAGTATATGGACAACAAACCCATTGCTGATTTCTTCCAGATTGCTTTCTTCATTGCGGGCTTTGATAAAAAGATGGGTGTCTAAAAAGGAACTGTCAAGCACCAATCTATATGGCCATGAATTTACAGCATACGCCAGGGGCAAATAGGTCGCACCGCTGTCCGTCGATATATAGAGGTCCACCTCAGGAATCGAAATCAGGTTTACATCAATGAAAAGACTATCCCCAATGCAATATGTTTCCCTGTCGGGAGAAATGAATTCAATAGTTCGCCGGGGAATTATATAAAATGAATCGGCGACGGCTTGTTCCTGGTTGTCGACAAAATCTGTTCCGCGGATCTTATAATAATAGGTCTTTCCCCAATCGAGGGTAAGCGTGAGATGATTTGAATCGGTCATAAATCCCTGGCTCTGAAAATCTACCTTGTCGGTGGAAATGAGCACTTCTCCATGTTTCACTCCACATCCTCCCGGATCGTCCGTCATCATCCAGGAAAAGGGGATAACATTTGTATAAAATGTATCTGCCACGGTTCCGGCTTCAGAAACAGGGCCGAAAGCATCGACGCGATTCGTCCATGTGTTGGTCACTACCGGATCATTGACGTCAAAAATAATGGAAGCCTGCTGCTCTATGTTTTCGCCAGTGAGTGTTGCGTCTTTAGGTTTGCATACGAAACTGACGAAGCCTTCGCCCGAGCCTGTCAGGGTATCGTTGACAGGAAGGAATCCGAATGTAGGATCCAGTGGTGGCTGACCGGTGGCTGGATCAATCGTTTGCATAAGCCAGAAAAACCTATTGTTCGGCACATCAAGACCTGCGGTCACATCAAGTTTAAATCCAAGGTCCTGGCTATAATCCAGGCGTTGCTGGAAATAGGTTGCATTGACCGGAACATCGATAATCTTATCGCCAAATCCCATAGCCCCAAGCCGGAATGAATACGGATCGATATCATCATCAATGGGTACTGAAACCAATACGCTTGCAGCACTGGAGGTAGCAAAAATGGCATCGTTTTCAAAACGAATATGATATTCCATTGCATCATGAACGGAAACCCATCGCGATGTATCATACCCCTCCGGGCCAGTGATATCATTAGGGTCCTTCGGACAAATTTTGGTCACCCCTTGCTTTTCCCATCCATCCGAATCGCCGCACCCCGAGGAATCTGCCATAAATACGCTTGCCCGAATAGATTTTCCAGACACGGTGATCGAACAGGTTCCATCGCCGGGATCCAGGTTGCCCCAGGAACAATAATAGGGAGGAGTGCCTCCGGTGGCGTTGGCGGTAAGCCGGTAGGTAAATGTTGGACGTGTGCCACACGGAAGGGGTTGTGGGCTTATCCCTATCAGTTTTGCGGAGATGTCCACCGAAATCGCACCACCGGCCCATATTTTTGCTGATTTAAATGCCATGCAGCCGTATTGGGCGGTGACCGTTACGGAATAATCCCCCGGAGCCAGCCCGCTGATTATTTTTTCGCCGGGATAGGGTTTGCCGTCTCTTGTCCATTTGTAGGTTAGATTCGCGGGATTACCTTCTACCTGTACTTCGATCCGCCCATCCTTACGTCCTGCGCAGGATTCATTTTTCTTGATTAAAGTAATTTGGGCGGTAAGACTTACAGCCAGGATCATCCCAAGAAGGAGCACGATGTATTTCATGGATCAGTCATTTTGGGTGCTGGAAAAATGATAAAGCTTGAATCCTGCAGCTTCGTTTACAGACTGCATTAAGTCCACGTCATCAAAATGGTACTGACTGGAAATATATTCAATGAATGCGGCGTCATCCTTTAGCGTGAAATAGGTCCTGGCTAATTCAATATCATCCTGAGACACTTCTTTTTCCTTTAACAGGGTTTCTATTTTAGTAAAGACCTGGCTCCGGTCAAACTTTTCTTTAAACGTTCGTTGTTCATTTGCCTGGAGTACATCCAGCTCAATGACGGTGGATGGCGTTTGAGCTTTTTGATCATACACGTTCGTATCGAAAGTACCTATTCGCATTAAAAAATCTGCGGCCTCATCATGCTGAATGCTGGTATGTTTCCACCCTTCCGGTGTTTTCTTAAACTCTGTAGATTGGTATACGGAATATTCCGGGCTTTCCATGACATACTGGATAACCAGAAATTCTCCCTGGAGCCCTTGTCGAAGGTGAAATATATTTTGTAAGTGCAGTTTCTTTATACCTATCAGTGTTTGCCACCGGTTAAATTCTTCCATCGACATTCCGAACCAATCTTTTGCCAGAAAAAAGGACTTGTACGCTTCCAGGGAAGATGGATGAAAGTAGTTTTTGAATAATTGAATGCTGAAATCTTCACCGGGTTGGATGGCATCGGTATGTATAATATCATGGTCTGGCTTCACTTCTTCCAATACCTGCATCTCGCTTCCCTGGTAACGGAATACCGGAAGGGATTGGGCGGAAAGATTGGCCCAGAACAGCAACAAGCAAGGAATAGTGTAATGCATACGTCTATTGTATTTATTAAAATTGATGCAGCTTCCATGGACCATATTCCCCTCCTTTAAGCAGGACGATCTCTTTGGAAAAATTCAATCTTCCGCCAAGTAAATCCTTGAATTTTCCGGGATCAGTTTCCTGTTGAATTTTTGCCTGGAGAATTGCCGTCGCCGGATCAACCTTGATTTTATGGTTGAGGATACTTGTTTCATTTACATAGGTAAAAATGACCTGAAGCTTGCTTTTGATACTGGCACTTGCCGTGACCAGGTATCCCTGTGGGAGAAAGGCAAATTCCAGGTTGCCACCTATACCAAAGCCTGCAGTGATTTGGGGGTCACTGGCCTTCCAGGCTGAATCAGGAAGCGAGTCACTGCTTACAAATTCCATATTTACCTCCATAGACCCGGTGAGTTCTGCATACAAACGACTGCAAAGGAAAATATCGACACCAAAAGCGTGAAAAGAAAATGTTTTTGTAAATGCCGGATGGAAGATTTTTCCTGTGGCGGTGACACTCGCTGGTATTTTTAATACCTTTTTGAGTCCTAATCCAGGATCATTGTATTTCTCTACCTCGGATATGGTATAGCCCAACGCCGGCAAACTAAGGGATAGAGAAAAGGGAGCGACAGAACCACATGGAGCAATCGGTGGTGTATCCAGGAAGGTGAAATAGCTTTTAATTAATTTGTCGAGGGTGTCCATCCCCGGGATGCTGATAGGCTGCTCCCATGGGGAGACGCGGGTTCTTCTGATGACGGTTACTTCCGGAGGGTCAGCCGGCTCTTCACCGGCAATGTATTGAGAAATTTTTCCAGCCAGGTCAGGAACCTCGGAGGTAGCCACATTGGCCTGACCGTCGGAAGGTGTGGTTGATCCATAGATATCAGGTTTCCAATCCGGAATATTCGGTGCAAAGCCGCCTTCATTTGGTTTAGCTGAAATATCCACTATGGTATCATTCAATACAATTAGTGTACCCCCGTTTTTGGCTATCCGGCCGGGCTGAGTATGATCAATCGCCCAGACATCTTTGACACCATTGTTGACATCAAGGGCTGCTGTTGCCATACACATGCCATCTTGATTTGCGCCCGTATATATGGCTTCAATATATACTGTCCCATAAGTATTTCCAGGTGCTATCCAGGCTGTATTTCCCTCTTCCCCAACATCCATAGAACATCCCAGGTCATCGCTGGAAAAATTCCAATAGATTTCACCCGGATCAAATGAATTGCTCAGCGTCAGTATGGTGGCTTCTACTGTATCCTCGCTGCCTTGAATTAAATATCCTGGTGTGAAATGAATATTTCCAAATACCACATTTACTTTGACTTCATCTCTTCCAAGCAATCGCAGGTACTTATCCCTGACTTCCACCGTATATATTGTCGTATCCTTTGCATTCACATATGGATTCTTGCAATCAGTGCAAGAGAGGCCGGTGGAGGGCGACCAGGAATAACAACAATCTATACACGGATCATTAGAGCCCAATTGTTTCAGATCACCCTGCTCGCAAACATCAACATCCGGTCCAGCCCATTGTTGACTTGTAGCGGATAGATACAACCCAACCCAAATCATCAATGTCAAAAGTAGCCGCATGGTAAATTATTTATCATATTGAATGGAAAAACCCGGCATACCGCCGATGCGGCCGAATACATAATAAGTGCGTCGTCCACCGGGACGCAAGACCCCGGAGAACCCTTCCTGATCTTCAGCGGACAAAACCAACTGTGAATACTGAATGCCATTATAATAATCATGGAGTGAATAGTAGACGGGATTGTTGTATTCCGGAGTTCCCACCCGAATGTATCGGTCGATGGCATCCGCATCGCCGGTATTTTCAACATCCACCTTAATCTGCATTAAAGTAAGGAAGCGCGGGCTATAGGATTTTGGATTTATATCCCAGTGCACCTGCAGATCAGCCCCGGCGCCTTTGATGATCTCAAAACCATGCTGAAAGCTGGCCATCCAGATGCTTTCACGCTGACACATAAAATGGTAATATCCGAGGTCCTCCTTTTCAAGATTAAACCTGGCTATAATTCTGGTACCCTCATCCGTCATAAAGAATGTATCTGCAATAATTTCATGATAGGCCCGGGTGGAATCGTCAAGTACCAGTTTGACCACCACTATCGAATCCAATTCCGAACCAATCGCTTCAATGGTCGTAAATCCTTTATCTCCTCCCTTCCTGGGGGAAATATCAAAAATCCCCATGCGCATTATACTCGCCAGCAGATCTATGGATTGTGGTGTATTGCTGCCCGTTTTATACCCATTGATCATGATGTAATAAGAGCCGGGTATCGCATTCCGGATGAGAATACGCTGATTTGGTGAAAACGGACTATCATAAGTATAGTCATGATCCGCCGGTGTCGGCACCTGCCCATATTTGACATACATTTGATTGACCCCCAATACCGAATCTCCCCGCAGGGTGATCAGTATGTTGCGACCTGCTTCTTCCGCGGCGACCTGAAGTTTATAGTACCGATTTACATTCGCCGGCATATCCGTCGTCAACGGTTCCTCCAATACCAATTCCTCGATGTCTATGTTGGTGAGGTCATAGGAAAACGCTTCATTGTTGTCTTCATCAGATTCGTTAATATTATTTCTGGCATCCGTTCTAATCAGGGTATGGTAATCCCCATTGGTCACATTATTGTAAGGCAGGGATAAGGTTTTGGTCACCGTGGCACCGGGACTAAGATTGATTGGGCCATCCCAGATGCCAAGCACTTCATCTTCCAGATCCCAAAGGGTATCAGGGGATAAATAAATGATCTCCCTGATATTGCCGGTGGCGGGGTTTGCACCCAGGTTTTCTGTTTGCCAGCTGATGACCGCGTTTGCTCCGGCAAGCACGGAATCCGGAACCAGGATATTCTTTGGCAACAGATCAGCAGGAGGAGGGGCGGTAGCCACGAACGAAGCAAGAAGGATGTTATTTCCTTCCGATTCATATTCATAGACCTGGTCACCATGATCAACAGAAAAAATGATATAATAATTACCGGAGTAATTGGCTGGAACAAAAACCTGAAAGGTATCGATCTGTTGTTGTCCCGGGTTCAGGATGGGTTGATTCCTGCTTACCAATGTCAGGTCACCCTGATCAATCGTGTTGTTGGTGCTTGCGAAAATCTTATCTGTGCGTTTAGCCCCGATGCCCTGGCCGGCATTCAGCACCGTCGTGATGATTTGGAAATATTGTCCGGAGGTGATCTCCACAGGGCATATAAATCCGGAAGGCTGGAAGTCAGGGTACAATGCCAGCTTAACATGCACCTTGTGTGCAGCACCTGCCACCCGGAAAGTGTTGGCGTTGTTCCCCCGGTTTGGATCCTCATTAACGTCCAAAGCATCTGTCTCGATAAACAGGTAATAATCCCCACTGATTCCATCCGGTATAGGTAATACCGCTGTGGGGGAATTGGTGGCCCCATTACCTATGATTCCTCCGGTATAGGCAAAAACACCTAACAACATATCCGTTGTTTTCGAAAAAATACTGTCTGTTGAAAAGTAATACTGCTCGGTCCATGTCTCGTAGAAGGAAGGGGTACTGCTTACATTGGTAACATCATAATTCACAACAAGGGATTGTCCTGAGGTCAGCGTATCCGGAATTCCGGAAATAGTACTCAGGGCAAGATCCACTGCCGGATAGGCCTTCAGTATAATAATATCGCTACGGGCTATGTTGTTAGCTTCGCCACTGCCTTCGTAAATTTTATTTGCTGCATCGGTTACGACATAGATATAATATTCATTTGGGATCTGGGTGATGAGCGTTTGTAAGGTTAGCGTCTGGGTGATGACCTGGGCCGTATCAAGGAATGAAGTTGTTCGTATTTGAAGAGGGATAGCTGTTGCGCGATTCCATGTGGGGGAGAAGGAGATAAAGAGACTATCCGTCTCCAGGCTGGCCAATATCTGTGTCCCCGCATTGGTCAGGGTATAACTGAAGGTAAAGGGTATGCCTGCAGTGATCGTATCAGGTGCATAAACCTGGCCGGGAATGAGGTCCGGATGAGGCGCTTCAAAAATCGTGATGGAAGATGCCAGCACATTGTTGGATTCATTGGCTTCGAAAACAGTCTGGCCAGCGTCCACATAGACTAAGAGGTATTTGGAACCAAACTGATCTGCAGGTAAAGGTTGTGTATAGGTGTTTACTATCGTGTCGGCAGGAGTAAGGACCACATTGCTGATCGTCCTCGAAGCCAGCAGAATATCATCCATGGTCGAGAGGATTGAATCATCTGACAGAAAGTACCTGTTGATAAATGACCCATAATAGTTACCAGGACCGGGATTCACTACTTCGGTACGCAAACTGATTGAGCTTCCTGACATCACATTGGCAGGATGCACGAGTGAATCAGGCACCAGGTCGGGGCGAATGACAGTGAAAGATGGGGAGCGAAGGATATTATTTCCTTCAAACGCATACTCATCTATTTTATCATTGTAATCAGCTACCAGGTAGAGGTAATACGTACCGTTATAATTTCCGGTAAGTTTTAGGTTTACCGTTTTCTCTTCATAGGAGCCTGGCATAAGTCCGGCATTATGATAGGCATACCCAAGAGGGGTCAGAAAATTTGTATTATATATGGGGGAAGGGGAAATATAATATCTATCCGTCCAGCTCAGGGCTGGGGCGGATCCGCCTTCATTTTTTATTTGGAATGTAACGGGATAGGTTTGATAGAGGCTCAAGGTATCCGGGAGGCTCAGACTGTCCGGTACAAGATCCGGAGGAGGAGTCAGTATAACCTCAAAGACATTACTCAGCGAAACATTGTTTTCTTCTGAGGCATATTCATAAACATCATTCCTGGAATCGGTATTCACCTGAATCTGATAATCACCAAAAATATTTTCCGGAATCGAAACACTCAGGTCCACCGAATAGGTCGAATCCGGAAGCAAACGGCCGACGTGGGTTTTTGTCTGCAATAATACACTGGTGCCATTTTCATTTCCAGGAGCGGCAACCAATGAAATTTCATCCTTCCAGATCGAGTCCGTCGTAATGCCTGAGCCGATGTTATCGACGGTAAAGGCTATATCAATGACCTGCCCTGAAAAAGTAAGCAGCGGGGTTGTAATCCCGGTGACAATGAGGTCCGGTGGCGGGCTTAAGGTCACATTCATCTGATTACTACTGTACGTGGTATTGTTCTGATCGCTGGTCTCTTTTATTTTAGTGTAGGGATCTGTTCTGATAATGATGTAGTACAATCCATTGCTGCCCTGAGGCAGGGTTACACTGGCACTTTGTGTATAGGCCTGTCCTGGATTCAATGAACTCAGATTTGGTACGGAAGCCAATAACGGATCAAAACTATTGTATGTCGGGTCAGGGGATAAGTAGATGTTGTCTTGCCAGGTGCCAGGAACAGTTGCCCCTATACCCTGATTTCTAACCACCCATTCAACGGATATGGTTTGTTCGGAGAAAGCGGCAGAAGGAATAATCATTGATTCAACAAAGAGGTCCGGAAGAAAGCGGGTGGAGAAAACAGAGGTATCGGAAGGAAGCTCCTCCTGACAGATATTGATAGCATATACCTGCCAGTTGTACATCGTACCGTACAATAAACCTGTAGCCAGCTTATTGATCGTCGTCAATCCGGCATACGTTGGGGTCACTGGCTTCGATCCTGATGATGGCCAGACATAGAGGTCATAGGTGTTCGCCTGTGACACCGGTGCCCAGGAGAGAGATACCGAAATTTCCATTCCGGTAGTTCCGTTAGCCGGAATTAAGTTGGAAGCCGGATCCATAAACGGAGGATAGTTGGTGAACGTATGGTAGATCGAATCATTCCCGGGATTCACATCGGCAGAATTGCTGTGCCATACCGGCAAACCATAGGTTAAGAATTGTTCAGCATTAAGCTCTTGTGAAAAAGTAAAAAACAAAGTGTCACCGGCAGGCACCACCTGGGCGCCTATGTTTTCGGTGATAGTCTGGCCGTTGAAAGAATAATGCACGTCAAATCCTGTCTCATTCATACTCCCCATATTCACCAAGGATACGGTGACCGCTTCCTGCTGACCAAGACCGCACCCATCTGTAGGGGAAATGACATTCGAAATTTTAATATCATGCAGTAACGGAGTAAACTCCCAGGCTCCTATATCCGGAGGTGAACTTCTCGTTGCCCCATCAATATCCGTTGAGATTCCAGCAACAGTTATTCCTGCGCCGTTGAGCAGATATTGTGCGACATCAGGCCCGGAAGATGAATAGTACAAAGGATCGACCCCAATGCTGTTTGCATTCGTACCGGTCCCCGTGGCGTATGCTTCCAGCGACGTATAGTTGCTTGACCCCTGGATAGCAGTTACCGGTCCCAGGGAGTACATGGCATTGTAATTGTGAATAGATGGAAGCGTACCATCATTGTGATAGGCAGGGCCGGATATACTGTAAAATATATTATTGCGAATGTTGCAAGTGGTCAGGTTATTGGTGTATAAAGCCGCAGATCCATTGTTGTCCAATGCATTGTAGATGGAATTGAAATCAATGTTGATCTTGGCGGCATTATCAATTTGCACGACATCACTCGAAGTGTTCCCTGATTTGTAAATAAAATTGTTGGCGAATACCGTCGGATTCGGAGATGGGTTGGACATAGTAGAAATGAATATGGCCGGCTGAGAATTATCACTGATCACCTTATTATTGGTAATCGTGCAGGCACCGGTACCATTATATATATAGATATCCCGGTTGGTTGTTTCAGCTGCATTAAAAGTGTTATTATCCAGGGTGAGCCCGTCAAAGGTTCTGAGATAAACGCCATAATTAAACCTACCCAGGAAGGTATTCCCCTGTATGATATGCCGTTTCTCGAAGCCGCTTCCATACAGATAGACACCATAATAACCATTTTTGAGAATGTTATGGAGTATCGAAATACTGTCTTCTGTAGTAGTAGATGAATAAATCAGTGACCTGGAAGAAGACAGGGTTTCGGACCCTTCGAGGTGGCTTTGCTCAATGGAGATCAGGGATGATCCGTTGTGGATATTAAACACGTGGCCTTTTGTATTCAGGAATGTCATTTGTTTGAAGGTGACTCCGTGCGTATCATCGAGGTCGACCAAAGTTGTATTATTGCCCACTTGCGTAAGCGTTACCTCCGTTGAATCACCGCTTTCTGATTTAAAGGTGACATGATGGGCATAGCTGTCCCTTGGAAAATTGGTTAGCGTGAGAGCCTCCACATATTCGCCCGGGCGAAAATCAAAAACAACATCATTGACGATTCCTGACGTATTAAGAATCGTCTCGAGGTCACTTACCAGGTTGAAATCCGGAGCAAATCCGCCTACCGTATAGGTGCCTGCCAGGGAAGCATAGAAAGTTGGAGTGGCGAACAAATCATTTTCCGGATTGGCATCAATGGTGTCATTCGGCATTTCCGTCCAGGCATCGATAATATAGGGCGTCAGCTCTTCGAAATCATAATTACCTGCCGTGATGGTATCGCAGCCTGAGGATACCAGATTACCTGTCCATTCGAAAGGCATTTGTTCCACTCCATTTACTGTCCAGTGAACAATTGCTGAAGTCAGGATATTACCTCCGAAATTTTTAACCACCAGAATTACATCATTAGGTCCCGCAGCAAAAGGTGCAGAAGGACCGCCAAACATAAAGATGCCGGCATCATCCTGTGGTAAAGGATCGAATTCATCCGCACCGATATCGGGCAAGCTATCCCGGATTTCTCCATCAATATCCAGTAATATCCCGGTGTTGCTCTGTCCTGTCCCATTGAGTAAAACCAGGTGTGTATGCAAATCTGTATTGGACAAATAGCCGGGATCTGCATTGATTGAATTTGCATCCAGGCCGCTGGATGTCTGCCAGTCGGTAAACGTAGTTTCTACTGTGCCTCCATTCCAGTATCCGAACGTACTTCCATCTGTATGGTATGCATTATTATCTGCTGCCATAGAGGTATTGGAACTGGAATAGATGGCATATCCGGCCCCATCATTCTTTAAAGCATTATTGATAATACGCAGCGAAGGGTTGCTGGTGAGATACAGGGGTGCGGTATTTCCTAAGGTGGCGTTTGTAGAATACACCAGAATACTGTTATGAAGGATATCCTGAAACGAAGAAGCAGTAGCATAAATACCCCTGGCGACACCGCTCCCTCCGACGCTTATAAAATTGTTATAGATTAGCCCATGTTGTGTTGTTGAGTTATCACAATTGTCAAGATAAATACCATACTGCCCAAGTGGGGCCTGAATTATATTTCCGGAGATTTGGCTCAGCATCGGACTGTCATACATTTCAATACCCCGGCCTGAGGTGCTTCCATCAGCTATTATAGTGTTTTTGGTAATCGCTACTCCTTTCACATCGCTTATATAAATTCCCCTGTAATAGGGTTCAAGACGGTTTTCGGTGATAAGCGTATTGGACATCAATGATGCATCTCCTACGAGGTGGAAACTGAATGATCCATCAAAAATCTGATTACCGGAAAAAATGTTTGCCGTATCTAATCCAACCGTGGCGCGAATAACGGCGGAGGTGTTGGCCGTTGCGGTGCTTTGATATCCTTTGATATTATTTCCGGTAAACACATTACAGTGAGATCCGTCGTTGAACAGGACCACGTGCCTGAAGGAAGTATTGACCGACTTGAGGGTCATGTTTTTAAACTGAACACCATCCGCTCCGTTGAGTACGATGGTATACGCATTGATGCCAAGATTCGTGATGATCACCTGGGAAGAATCCCCGCTTTCAGATTGAAAAATGACGGGACGATCACAATCTGAACCCGGGAAATCATTTAACAGTATAGTTTCAAGATAGGTGCCGTCCCGAAGATTAAAAGTGACCGGTGCCGCTGCCCCCCCCACATTCAATGCATCAACAGCTTCGGTGATGGTTTCAAAGTCAGGATCATCACCACCTATCGTATACACTCCTTCAAGACCGGCATATTGCGTGCTCACGACAATGGTATCGTTGGCATGATATAGGTCCGCCATGTCATTGGGTTGACTTACCCAGACTTTAACTTCGTATGGTGTATACGGCAGAAAATCATAGGTGCCGATCTGGAGTGAATCATACACTTCGGCTTCCGGAAGAATGCCTGACCAGATCATGGGTTCCTGGGCTGTACCATTTACTTCCCAATCAATGTGCAGGGAAGTCATGGTGTCGGATCCATTGTTGAAAAACCGGATAAACACGGGATTTGATCCGGAAGGAAAAGGCATGGTTGGATGAATGATCCCGAGCAACCCTGCATCGAATGCCGGGGGATCAAATTCATCGGCGCCAACGTCGGGGTCATTAGGATTTCTGGGGTCATGGTCAAGATCATCCGAAACAAAATAAAACGGTATGGCTTTTCCATCCAGGTAAACGGAGTGGACCTTATAGGTCTCCCCATCAAAATAAGGATCAGCTATAAAAGAGGTTGAGTCGTATCCAAGGGCCTGCCAATTGGCCAGCGTAGTATAACGCACATTTGCAAATTCACCAATATCCGCGTTAGGGGCACGAAAACAGTTATGTTCAGAAACGATATTGGTACCCTGCATATTTAGCAGTTCAATAGCAGGACCGTTTTGCAGAGCTTCAAAAATATTGTTTTCAATATCGAAATTTGCACTCCAGTAAAATGAAGCAGCACCCCCATTGACATTCCTGATTGTATTATTGGCCACAACAGTTAAATCGGAATAGCCCACACTCAGGCCAAAATCACAATTCGTATAGACATAGTTGTTAAATACATGGGTGGTATCCCCTGCAGTGCCATCGCATTCGGAAATGCTGATACCTGCATTACCGACAAAGAGGTCATGCACCGAATTGTAGGCGAACATCAGGTTTTTGCATCCCACCGCAGCCAGACCATAATGGCTGGCCTGCTGCGTGTCATTCAGGACATAATAATTAGAGGTGATGGTGGCCCGATCTGAATTGGCGATATAGAGACCATAATAATAGGTGTCAATAAAAGTGTTTCCGGAAATGTCCACTTCCGCATCGGAGGAACTACTGGGTCCGTTCGTATATAATCCATAAGAACCATTTTTGAAAGTGCATCCGAAAAAATCATTATTGATTCCCTGGGTTGTTTTACAGAACACATTGGCATAAGTGGTGGACGTTTGCAAGGTATTCCTCCCATTAAACACGCAATCGACGAATGAATTGCAGGTAGCTCCATTTTCAATGATGACCACATTATGGAAGGCGGAGACGGTAAGTTCAAAAGTGATGTGACTGAATTGAAAACCAGCGACACCATCCAGGTCCACCACGGGTCCGGTGAGGTTTTGATTATCCATAATCACATCCGCCGGATGACCAGATTCAGCATATATTTTTATTGGTTTATTACATTGATACATGGCATTGGTCGTGAGGATGATCGGATCATGATATATTCCATCCCGAAAAGCGAAAGCAATACTGTCTCCTATTCCCCCATATTGCATCGCCAGCAAGGCATCCGGAAAATTTTCAAAATCCGGCATACTTCCCCCGATGGTATATACCCCATTCATCATCGGATAAAATGGTCCGACGACGGTCGTATCATTGGATGGGTCTGTATCGTCATTTCCGTTTGGTAAACTTGTATTGCCTACAAGCGTATAGAGGACGCCGGGCTGGAGATCAATATTTCCAAGGGTGATCGTATCATGGCCACCTGCAGGGATCGAGGTGCTGACCACCACAGGCGTGAAAGGTATTTCATTTAGCGCCCATTCGATCGTATAGGAATTGACCAAATTCGTGCCCAGGTTGCTGACCACCACTCCAACTTCATTCGTTCCTGTATTCAGCGGATCAGTGAAAATGAAATCCGTCACACCTATATCATCCGTAAGAAAACCAAACTCATCAGCCCCAATATCCGGCATCGTGAGATTTCGCAGGTCACCATCAATATCTGTCAGTACCGGCGGAATTAAAGGGGTGCCGGCATTATTAAAAGCTCCGTTGCTGACATGCAGGTCATCCGGAGCTTCATAATCAGGCTCTGTCTCCAGGCTATGAAGATCTTCTCCGGAATCATTTTGCCAATCTTCCAGCGTATTGTAGCTGGTCCCGTTATAGAGCAAAGGAAGATTTACGGAATAGAATGCATTGTAATCCGAAGTAATACCGGACAACCATCCAGCGGTTCCGGCACCAAGATTTGATACGAGATTATTCTTCAACTCGCTACTTGTATTTTGGGCGATATACATGGCGATACCGCTGGGAGTTGAATTATATGAATTCACTGTATTGTGACGGATAAATAACTGATCAGAATAATCCACCGCCATGGTCCGTGAATTGGAAACAGCCCCTCCAAGATTGATCATGTTATTGAATACCAACATGGAGTCCTGGCCTGAGGAAGAATTGTAGCCGTACACTTTTAATCCGTACCATCCCGAGGGAACATGAATGGTATTTTCATGTACGCTTATCGCTCCATACGCTGTGTTAATTTCCAGGCCGGTCACCCCGGAAGCAGGACTGAATATTTCATTATGATGGATATCCAGGCCGTCGACCCCATTGATATAAACGCCATATTTATAGGCGCTGTCAATACCATTGCCGCTCAGTTTCAACCCTGAGACATAAGATGAAGCACCTGGTAAAAAATACACTCCGTAGCTCCCCTTGTTGATGGTACATCCCTCAATTTGAATATCATTTTTTGTTCCATTGACAAAATTGATTACTGCTCCGGCTGAAGATGTCATATTGCAGGGGGAGCCCAGTAATATACATCCTGAAATAACAATATCCGTACAATAGGAGGTAGCATACAATACATTTGAACAGGCGGTTCCCAATACTTTAAACTGCAGGTTGCGGAAATGAAGATGGAACACATTCGTAAGCTCCACCAGCCGGTTGGTACCTGCCGTATTATAGGTCTGGGAAATAATAACATCTTCGGCATTTCCGGACTCAGATTGAAATACAGCATATGCTCCGGGTAAGGTGTTGAAATAACCGAAGTCCAATTCTCCAGTGTAGGTCCCGTTTCGGATATTAAAAATCACGCTGTCGCACACCCCATTCAAGTTCAGGTCCGCGATGGCCGCTGCGATGGTGGAATAGTCCGGCGATGTTCCTCCGATCGTATATGTTCCACTCAGGCCGGCTCGAATGAACCCTGATAAGGTATCATTTAACGGATTGGCGTCAGGCCCATTTTGGGGGTTATAGGACCAAGCTTCAAATGCGTAGTTTGTATTTCCGGTAACATTTTTTTGACCGAGGGTTATCTGTGTGACCGCATTGGGTGGCAGGGGAGAATTGTAAAAAACTGAATCCTGTGGGACTTCATCCCATAACCAATCAAAATAAAGACTGTCAACAGTGCCCCCGCCCAGGTTCTGCACCCATATCGTGATGTCCTGAAGCCCTTCACAAACAGTCTCTTGAAAACTCAGCAGGTTGATATCCACAAAGGAAGAAGGGATAAAGGCAACATAATCCTGGTCAGCATACCAGTAATCATCGTTTCGTCCGGGCGCGGAGTAGGCCACACTTCCATCTTCATTTTCCACCCCCTGGGTAGTAGACAATCCGCAATTCGGTCCATCCCAGTTAGCGGTATGTATTTCAATTTTATTGGTTGTTTCATACAGGATGACCTGACTTTCCAGGTAGTAGCCTAAATCACAGTCTTGAGGATCCCCATATTTTTCAATATAAAAATTGACATGCAGGCTACGGAAAGGAGCTGACCCCATCGTTTCGTAGGAGAATTCAAGGTCATCAGCATCAAGGCTGCCCCAGGCAACAGCAATCAGGTCATTAGGATCCGAAACATCCGGAATAAACTGATTGGAATATCCACTTCCCGCCAAAGGATCGAACGTGATAAATCCATTGGACGAAAGATAAAAGGAACTATATGAATTATTGAAAAAGGTAAAAGGGAAGCCAATATCCAGGGCTTCACTCAGTTCATCAGGTCCGATGGTAATATCCGTAGGGCTATCGAACTGGGGATTCCATGCGCCATTGGTACTGATCGAATACTGTCCGTGTAGCGGTTGAGTTAAGAGTAAAACGATGCCATACAGGCTCCATGTCCGGAGAAATATAATTGCAGGCCCAATCAGATTGGCATTAATAGAGTGCATAGCGTATTTGACAGCCATGGAATGAGAAGTGGGTGATTGGCTGAAACAAACCTACCAGACACCGGCTGGTCTATCAATAATACGTTCGGGTGATTTTTTATCCAGTGGACTCTGCCATGGTGCGCGGAAACTTTATCAAGGGCTTTTTAATCTACTTTTGTCAACCAGGCATAGAATCATAGCTGAACGGCTTGATCAATGGCCTCTCTCCGCCTTATGGTAAAATGGAATTTATATTGGTTATGGTTTTTTGCCTGGTGCCATACTCTGCAGGCCCAGATGGAAACCCAAAACCTGTATAGTGAATCCTTTGGTGTCGTTGATGGGCTGAACTTAGGGGTGATCGGAGATTTCAGAACAGATGAGAATGACTTCCTGTGGATTACCACCCTGGGAGGGCTACAATTATTTGACGGATTGAAATTTACTGATATGAACCATCTCGTTCATCCCGGGATCGGGGTCGGCAAATTTAATTATATACATGGTCATGATTTATTTTTGTTAAAGGACAGTATTCTTTATAAGATTACGCCGGAACAATACCTTTCTCCGCGAGCCCCTGAATATCACCTGCCGCCTTATCCAATTGGGGGAAGAAAATGTAACATTCTTTTTGAGGACAGCAAGTATCTTTTCATTGATCATTTCAATGACAGCCTTTACCAGATTGATAAGCAAACCCTTTCCCTGAAGCGGGTGTATGCGCTACCGGTCAGACCGCTAAATAACTACTATTGGGACGACCTCTATATACGGGGAGACACGACCACGTTTATTCAGTATATCGATTCCTCCAGGGCCATGTGCCGCCTTGATCTTGGCACCGGGAAGCTGGAGACAGACCGGTCCGTATTTCCAATTTCCAGGGCTGCCATAGGCTCTGGGGATACGCTGATTATTCTTCACCGGGATCGGCTATCCATTCATACCAGGGACGGAAACCATAACATTGCATTACCCGATTCCCTCCAGGACTTTGCCGGAAAATATCTGCTGTTGAGCGGAAGGGATAGCGTGTATGTAGCCCTGGAAAATGCTATTTACGTATTTAATCTTCGTAGCATGTCCGGGTGTCAAAAATACTGCGGACCGGAGGCACGCCTATGTTTGATGTAAAAATCCGCAGGATGATCAAGGATAAAACCGGACATCTGTACTACTCCACCTTTAATACTGGCTTTATCAAATTATATCCCCGCAATAAAGGCTTCCAATACATTGGGGGATCACCGGAGGATAAAATGTTCATCAAATGCATCCGCGTTTCCGAATCCAAGAATCTGATACTTGCCGGAACCATCCAAAATGGACTTTTTCTTTTTGATACTAACGGCGTATTGCTAAAGCATATCCTGAAATTTCCGGATGGACAGGAATACCGGTTTATTTCCTGTATCCTCAAGATCACAGAACGCAGGTTTATCATTCTTGCCAGTCACGCTTTTGAATTGACCATTGATAATCATCAATACCATTTACGTAAACTTCCCGGATACAACAGCATCTGGACATCCTATTATATGAGCCCGGTGGAAGACTATGTACACCAAAAATTTTATGTATTTGACGAGTTGGGTATCCTCCAAATTTCTCCGGATGAACCCGCACTTTTCAAACACACCCAGGTTTCACAGGATGATCGATGTGTTTCCGCCACGATGATAGATGATCAGTATGTTGAATCCCGGCGAAATGAACTGATTACCTATGACACCCTTTTACATGCCAGCCGAAAGTCCTTTGATTTCCCTGATTTTGGGTATTCACGTTGTATTGCGCCTTACTCTTCCGGGAAGGTGCTGATTGGAACTGACTTAGGTTTATTTATGGTCCAACTGAATGGCCATCGAAAAGACTACCAAAGAATATTTGAACACAACGTATATAGTATTCTCCCGGGAAATACTCCAGGTGAATTTTGGTTCAGCACTGACCTGGGATTGTATCGACTAAACGCTGAATTGCACATAACCAGATATTCAGTGGAGGCAGGACTTCAGGAGAATGAATTCAATACCAACTCCTGTTACAAATCTGCCTCAGGAAAACTTTATTTCGGAGGAGTTAATGGCATTACTTCTTATTACCCTCAGGAAGTCAAATCGACGGATGACAACATGGTTCCTTATATCAGGTCTGTGTCGGTGAATGAAGAAATCATCGGCCGCTACCTGGATCCGGACCATATACCGGACTATAATCTCTCCTACAAGGATCACCTGATCGGGATCGAGTTTCTGGGAAAAGGGTCCAGATCACCCAGGAGCTATAATTATCAATATAAGATCAACAAGATACATAACCAGTGGATCAACCTGGGACACAACCTGGATTTACAATTGCAGTTATCCCCCGGCGATTATTCCATTTATTATCATATATCGCATGATTTCGATCCGGATGCTTTGGCTGCCCATGCCTTAAAAATCAAGATCAGGCCGCCAGTCTACAAACGATGGTGGTTTATGGCCACCCTGGTGCTGATCCCTTTATTTATCATCTACTACCTGCTGAACCTGCGGCGCAAGCGGCAGACTCTGAAACTTGAATATGAAAGAGATATTGACCACCGCCTGCATCACGAACGAATGCGTATCTCCAGGGAACTGCATGACAACATTGGGGCGCAAATGGCCACCGTAAAACGGAATATCAACTTCCTTATCAATCACAACGACCTCCTGTCGCCGCTACAGGCCAGACAAAAAATGGGTGATCTTGAAATCATTTCTTCCCAAATCAACCAGGAGCTTCGCGACACCATCTGGGCTGTACAAAACGAACATATAGATGTTGCGGGATTTATCACCCGGCTGAAGAACTACGTATTCCAATTGGTGGGCCCAGACAGTCCATATAGAATATACTATGAAGAATCCGGCGACATGGCAGTCTTGCTGGGTCCTTTCGTTGCTCTCAACCTCCATCGCATCTGCCAGGAGACTTTAAATAATATCCTCAAACATGCGGATGCTTCCGGGATCCGTATTTCAATCGAAAGCCAAAAGGCATTCCTGCAAATAACAATTTCCGACAATGGCAAGGGCTTTGATCCTGATGCCATTATTGAAGGATACGGCCTTGGAAACATACGCAAACGCGCAGAACAAATTGGCGCCGAAGTTCACTTTAACCGGCGTCATCACGACGGTGCTTCGGTTGAAATTATTATAAAACATAACCATACTGCCCAAATAATACAATGACAAATGGAACAGATTAAATTGGCTCTGGTAGACGACAATTTCCATACCCGTCAATCGCTGAAAGAACTCCTGGCTTTCACCCCAGGCTTTGATGTAAAGTATGTCAGCGAAAGTGGTAAAAAATTCCTGGACTTGCTTTGGGCACTGGAGGAGGATCAACGTCCCGATATCGTGCTCATGGATGTGGATATGCCGGAACTGGATGGGATTGATACGGTGGCGGTAGCTAAAACAGTATATCCTTCCATCCGCTTCCTGATGCTCACCGTCTATGATGATGAAGAACTTTTGTTCAGAGCGATTAAAGCCGGTGCATCCGGTTTTCTGCTGAAGGATGAAAAACTCAATGTCATTGAGCAACACATTCGCAATCTCTACCTTGGTATTGATGCCCCTATGAGCCCCAGCATTGCACAAAAAGCACTTGCGCTAATACAGAAATCGGATTTTAATGGTGGTCAGAAAGAAGACCCGGGTCAACAAGTGCCTTTTGAAGTTTCAAACCGTGAAATTGAGGTATTGCAATTGTTGGTTGACGGATATAATTACAGAGATATCGGCGAACAACTCTTTATCAGTTATAATACAGTCAAAAAACATGTGGCCAATATTTATGAAAAACTCCATGTCACGTCTAAAGCACAGGCCATTAAAGTGAGCCATTATTATAAGTTGCTCAAATAATCATGGGAAAAAAATTACTGCCCGGGTTCCTATAGCCCTTAGGTTATAGGCTTATGATATAAAATCAACTTCAGCTCGCCCATGGTCACACAATGAAATGCTTGCAGCCCGGATCCGGGCTGGGTTGTGCCATTATCAGCAGGCCATTTTCCATTGCGGTAAATAAATCAACAAAAAAAAGAATTTTCTGGCCCATGATAAGCCAACTAGAAATATCCTGCGAAAACGGAAATGATATACTCAGCCATAGTTCAACTGATCACCATCAACTAACTTCATGATCCGGAAAATGCTCCGCGACATAATTCCGATTTTATTCCTCTTCCGACGGAATGGAAATTCGTTTCCCCAGAATAAGGAGCCCATTTGAAGATCTGCCCGGTGCACTTATTATAACAACCTACTTATTGGTTAATAGAAGCGCCTTTTGTTTTCCTCTTCGTAAGTTTTACTAGCCCGACGGAAGCACTGAATACTGCTTTTATATAGATGCTCTCCATCATGGCGGGCAATTGATCTCTCCATGAAGTTTACCATCTCACAGAAATCGCTAACTTGATGAAAAGTAACATGATCGTCACTGCGGTTAGACAAGGGCGTTAGCCACAATTTGAACACGAGTATCTTGAACAAAAAAATCGGACTTAAAGAAACCATTTCTATAGGCATTGGAGGAATGGTAGGCGGCGGCATTTTTGCCGTCCTCGGACTGGCTGTTTTATTAGCGCAGGGTGGCACCCCCATTGCTTTTTTGCTGGCAGGTTTGTTAGCGCTGATTACCTCCTATAGTTATGTGAATCTTTCCAGGACATACCCGGACAGAGGAGGCACGGTAAAGTTTATTAACCAGGGATTCGGAAAATCTGTTTTTAGCGGAGCGCTGAACAATTTACTATGGTTGAGCTACATAATCATGCTCTCTTTGTACGCTTCCGCCTTCGGATCGTATGCACCCCATTTGTTGGCGTTAACTTCGGATAAGACAATTGATTTTCATTTGTATGCCAGCGCGGTGATTATCCTGGCTACGGTCATCAATTACTACAGCATATCGGTGGTCAGCCGGATAAGAATCCTATGCCGTCATTATTAAAATCCTCATTCTGCTGGCATTTGTGGCCATGGGGGCTTATGGGTTAATGGGCAATCCTAATGTACATCAATTGGCTATCGAAAACTGGGAATCTCCGGTTCAGCTGTTTGCCGGAGGCATGGTCATCTTTGTGGCTTACGAAGGATTTGAATTGATCGCCAATGCAGTGCCGGATATTATCCATCCTGAAAAAAATATTCCAAGAGCCTATTACTCCGCTGTCCTATTCGTCATGGTCTTGTATATCATCATTGCTTTCGTCACCGTGGGATCCCTTCCTTTTCAAAAAATTGCGGAGGCACAGGATTATGTTTTGGCAGAAGCAGCCCGGCCCCTGTTAGGTAAAATTGGTTTTACCGTTATCACCATAGCCGCTTTACTCTCCACCTTTTCCGCCATCAACGCTTCTTTGTACGGAGGCAGCCGGGTTAATTTCGAGCTCGCTCAGGATGATGAATTGCCCCACCATTTCCTGGCTCAATTCTGGAATCAGCCCATCGGGCTCCTGATTACAGCGATGGCCACGTTGGTGTTGGTCAACATCTTGGATTTAGAGAGCATATCGGCGGCCGGAAGTGTTGGCTTTTTACTCATTTTCGGTGTGGTTAATTATGTTGGATTTAAGTTAGCTGATAAAATAGGCGGAAATAGAATACTGCCGCTGACCGGTTGTCTCTTAAGTAGTATAGCCCTGGTGGTTTTACTCCATCAGCAGTTTACATCCAATTTGAGTGGGGCCCTTATTTCGATAGCTATTATCGGGCTTTGTTTTTTAATGGAATGGATATATAAGCATACTGAAATCTTAAAGGCACATTAAACAGCCTCCAATTTCAGCACCATCCTGACTTCACTTATTTTATTATTCTATGCAAATTCTGCATGCATGAAAACAAAAGTGCTCCGGGGTTGCAAAACATATGGGGGAGAGAAATATTTCGACTCGTGCTGATCGAAGCCGAAGTAAACCTGAAATGTTGATTGGGCAATACGTCGAAACACAAGTAGTGAATCATTAATAGCTCCGACCTTCAGTTCGGGGTTTTGGGTGAAGGCAATTCGGCTTTAGCCAAAACCCATTTCCTAAGAGAATGTAAAATGGCATTTGTATTTGGTTAAAGTCAGGATAAATTATTTGCTTTTGCCCGGGGATCCCGCAGCCATGTTGCTGCAAGTATGGAAGTGGAAGGCTATAGGCGCCGCACTGAGAGCGAGGGGATTTGGATGAGGGTATCGAAGCGGATGAGCCCGTACAGGCGATGGTGCAAAGCCGAGGAATTTCCTTTGATGTGCCGGATCAGACCATCTCCGTCAGTTTCCGCTGCCGTGAAACAAAGCGAGCGTGGCACTTGCAGCGCCGCTTTCTGGCCGGATACCCATCATTCACACGTTGTCGTTATCTTACAGAAGCAAATGTTTTGGTGGGTCAGGGCCAGGGGATTGATTTTTGATCATGATTACCTGCGGAAAGTGAGAGAGCGGTGAGGCGTGGCGGGTATAAACAAGATTTGTGCAAGCCTGACATAGGTCATTGGAAATAATAATAACAGCCTAAAATAATATCAAGTGTCAAAACCACTGAAAGTAAAAACAGAAAATAAATAATGGACGAACAAATTAAGAATTTATTATTCAATCCTACAATAGGTAAATTAGCAACCATTTTTATTGGTCTTGCCATTATCTGGGCAATTATAAAAGCTATTCAAAAGAGCTTCTTTTCAAGAATAAAGGATAATGATAATCGTTACCGTGCAAATAAATTCAGCAGTTTTATTGGATATTTTCTTACGCTTGTTTTACTTACTGTTGTATTCAGCGACAAATTAGGAGGACTAACTGTAGCTTTAGGAGTAGCAGGCGCGGGGATTGCCTTTGCATTGCAGGAAGTAATTGCAAGTGTGGCGGGATGGCTGGCCATTTTATTTGGCGGATTTTACAAGAGTGGAGACAGAGTGCAATTAGGCGGGATTAAAGGGGATGTCATGGACATCGGTGTTTTGCGTACCACTATTATGGAGACAGGTCAATGGGTAGATGGCGACCTATACAACGGAAGAATAGTATTAATAGCCAACAGTTTTGTTTTTAAAGAACCTGTGTTTAATTATTCAGGCGACTTTCCCTTTTTGTGGGACGAAATAAAACTACCCATACAGTTCGGAAGCAATTATGATAAAGCAAAAGAATTATTGCTTAAAGTTGGAAAAGAAGTAGCAGGTGACCTTACTGAAAAGTCACAAGAAAAATGGCAGGCCCTTCAAAGTAAGTATCGCTTAGAAGATGCACAAACGGAACCCATGGTTTCTTTGATTGCTAATGATAATTGGGTTGAGTTTACATTGCGATATGTAGTGGGCTATAAAAAAAGGAGAGTAACGAAAACAGAATTGTTTTCACGTTTACTTAAAGAAATTGAAGCACCAGACAGCGAAATAAAATTTGCTTCGGAAACTTTTCATTTAGTAGAGGCTCCTGAAATAAAAGTTAAAATGCAAAAAGACTGGTGATTTATCTTGTTAGTCATTTAAACCGATACCCTACGTAAAGGATCAGGAACCATGCAGTTCTAACCAAAAGCACCCCTTAACATCGGATGCTTATTAAAAGGGCTGTCCTCATTGAGAATCAAAATGCAATAAACGGACAACACAATCCTGCAAAACCAATCGCCATGACAGGAATGTTTGTTCTCTGTTTGACACTTTCGTTCTTCTGCTTTCTTTTCCCGCGGTACATCAACATTGGAAAATTTACCAGACTTGCCATTCAGATTTCGGGAACACTGGCAATGACAGTCGCCTTCTTTTTGCTTACGAACATTGATCACGACTTTGTAACAGATCTTGCCTCCCTCTTTGGGCTTATTGCGACGGTTGGGTCCTTCATCGGACTTTACAAAACCAAGTGATACGGACTTTTTGCATTTGGGCTTTTTCATATTTTGCTGGCAGGACTGAACAACCATGATTATTTCAACAAGGGACTTATCATTTATTTGCCCATCATCGAGAAAATAAGCTTTGCGACTTTTTTAGTTTGGGTTAGCTCCAGAGACATAAATTTGTACCGCTCTACCCTCTATTGAATCGAAAGTTTTATCAAACCGTAAATCATTTTTCAAAGTGAGGAGGTTGGGGATGAGTTTGCCGCAAGGAAAAAGCGGAGTCATTACTCAATTAATTAGCGTTAATTCGCGAGAATTAGCGGCTGAGAGTTGTAAAATTCACGCAATGGCGCAGAGCACCACCACCCATTCCCCTCCAAAGGGGGCGAATTGTTTTGCGTTTCATTGATAGCTTCTGATAATAATCAGGCTAATTAGACTGATTCAGTTGAAATTTCAATTCGCCTATTTCTCCTGCCCAAACGTATTCGCCAGCAACTCCCATAGCTCCTGGTCTCCCTGATCATAGCCGAGGGCCCAGATACTTATCCCGGATAAGTGATTTTGCTTTATCCAGTTGTATTTGCTTTCGAGCGAGTGCCGGTCATCAAACCACACCTGTCTCAAATCGCCAGTGGTGTCACAAAATGTGAAATAATTAGTTTCACTCTGTGGATCATAGCTGGCCTGTATATGGAGGGAGTCGATGTAGATGTGTACGATATCGCCGTAGGTTGGGTGCGAATAAAACTTATCCGCTTTAGTGGGAATGTCCCGGTTGTTGGTGACCCATTCCGCGCCATAGTACGGAAGCCCAACAATTAGTTTTTCCGGCTGTACTCCTGCATGCAGGTAATAGTCTACGGAGGTCTCAACACAGTTTTTTCCCCACGTAACGCTTCTCTTCAATGGGGACACAGGACCTGCATATACACTGAAGCCTCCGTAATAATCATAAGCCATAAGCGTATAGAAATCCGCGTATGGATTCAGGGCCGGAATATCAAAGACATGCTGATAATCTACAGCATACAGCGATACGGAGATCAAATACGCCGGATTATCTTTTTTTAATTCCCGTGCGAGAAGCGCAACGAAGGAATTGAACGCACCCCGTTGCGCACCGGGGATCCCTTCGAAATCAATATTAATACCGTCAGCGTGTCTGAGTTTCAACAAAACACGAACGCTGTCGGCCAGGGTCCGGTGTGCGGCGGGATTTTCCAGGAAGGTGATGTTATTTTGTGCGCCGAAGTTAGAGATCGCCAGAAATACCTTGCAGCCATGCACATGCGCGCTATCGACCAGTGCCGTGGATTTCCACTCATGAATATTTTCATAACTACCAGTCTCCGCGTCGACGAAGTAGGAGAAATAAGCGATGCCCCAGAGGAGGGAAAAATTATAGCTCAGATAGGCTGATCCTTTGGAATACAAATGCCATCCGAATGTCCTGTAGTCCGGATGAACCTTGAATCCCGGCATCGGTACGGGATGGCGGATCAGGCCGTTCAGGCTGTCCCATTGGTCCTCGCGGGTAAACGGGTAGTCCGCATATTTTTGGTGGTGTGCAAAGTGAGGACCCTGGTATCCACTTGAGTAGCCGGGATCTTCAAATTCATTCCCGTCCGGTTTACGACTCCTCCTTTCCTGACATGCCGCAACTAAAATCATGATCAACGAAAACCAGATGAAGCGATGCATATCAGTGGTGTTTAATCCCGGAAAGCCATTTCCCGTGCATAAATAACGATTTCACGACAGAACTTCTTTTAATATCATTCAGACAACAAGCGATCCTCAAGGCGAGTGGCAGGACTGCCATTGGGGAAGGGGCCTGACGCTATCTTCGATCACCCAGACCGAAGCCAGCGAGTCAGGAAAATACATAATGATAAAATAATCTTGTGACTCACTCAACCCATATAATAAACAGAAAAAATGCCTGTCTCGTGTGTGAAAAGATAGTAAATTCATGAAATTTGACAATGATTTATGGATCATTTTTTCGAAGTTGTTGACTCTATACTAAAAACTCACGCCATGAAACCTATGTTTATAATGCGTTCCAGTGCGATACTTTTATTGGTCATGGCGGTCATGGCCTTAAGTTTCAGCTCTAAAAATAAATTGTCTATTGATGGAACCTGGTCAGTTGCAGAAGTTCAAACTGTAAAATCAGATGGAACTTTTATGTCCACTTTCCCCAAAGAAAGTGAAGTTATTTTTTCACACCCGTATTATAGTTTTGACTGGA
Source organism: uncultured Saprospiraceae bacterium (assembly GCA_963837505.1). Taxonomy (GTDB): domain Bacteria; phylum Bacteroidota; class Bacteroidia; order Chitinophagales; family Saprospiraceae; genus Opimibacter. The sequence continues at coordinate 221,827 of CAWINN010000011.1, forward strand.
CCAGCCATGTGTCCACTCTTCGAAGCTGGTCGATGCCCGATAGTACAAAGTTGATTCGATTTAATCAGTCTATTATTAATGCGGGTACGTATGAACTGGCAGATTCAATTCTTGCCACTAAAGCAACATTTGCATTGAATCCGATGTTTGTGAACGGCCTGGCCAAATTTAAATGTTCTTTCATAGGCGATACACTTGTATTGACAGGCTTAAGTCTTATTTCTGCTGATCTTATTCCCCATCCGATTTATGCCGGCGGGTCGCACATTGTAAATAAATTAATAAAAATCAGGGATAAATAAGCTCACATTCCGAAAACCGCCGGTAACAGGGATAGCTGTAAGCAGGAAGGTCAGGCCTGTTTCTGTAGCTGTCAAGCCCGACAGCTATCGGAAGTTGAAAAACAGACATTCATTGACTATTACTGAAGTACAGAATTCCCTAACTTGTAGACAAGTGCCCGTGCCGGCAAAGCGGGCAACCCGGGACACTGGCTGAAATAAATATGGACTCCACGCGCAAAGAATCTTCAATGAACTTTACCCTGCTTCAGGCTTCAAATGAACATATAATTGTAATTGAGAACCTGATGCAATTTTACATTTATGATTTTTCGGAGTTTGTAGGGTATGATGTCCAGGCAAACGGATTATTTTCCCCTTATCCGGATTTAAAAGACTATTGGGGAGATGATAATAATAAATTCCCCTATATAATAAAGAACAATGACAAATATGTTGGCTTTGTATTGGTAAAAGTGATCCGCTCGAAAGATCAAAGTTATTTTTCGATAGCCGAATTTTTTATTTTAAAAAAGTTCAGGCATAAAGGTATTGGCAGAGACATTGCCATCAGGGTGTTCAATAGGCATCAGGGAAAATGGGAGGTACATCAGAAAGACAGTAATAAACCGGCGCAAACTTTTTGGAACAGGGTTATTTCACAATATACAAATGGACAGTTTAGAGAGCGCTTAGAAAATGGAAAGCGGATACAAAATTTTGAAAACTAACACAAGAGGAATATATTTACTCCGGCTACAAGGGCTTGCCGTAACAGCCATCACCGGACCTCGCGGCTTGTTTTAATACGTTAAGCCATTCGGCTTGGTTTTCATGTAACCTGACCTCCGCCACAGCGCCAAGCCCAGGTCGTGTTCAGCTATGAAACTCATAAAAACCTGTTTTATCATTTGACTGATAAGCTCAGCATTCAAACCAATATCTGCCGAGGATTGGCCTACGTTTTCCATTGTAGAGCTGTCGATTCAATCCATCGAGTTAGTAGAGGCAAAAGTACTGTCAATTCAGGATGGCATATATTCATTTTCTGCACATGAGATTAATGTCCATACCGCATTGACTGACACCGATGAAATTGACAATATTGATTTATATTTTGGCACAAAAAGCACACAATGGATCCACTCCAATATTCGGATAGAAATCGGGGATACGTTGCTTATATATGTCTCCGCTATTAAAAATACCAAGTTGGTGCCGCTCTTGTCCGGTTATCGCCTTGTAAAGAAGGGGCTGGTGTATACGCCAGTCCAACAAGGAGTTCCTCATAGTTCTCCGTCCTCTAAAATTCGTTTGTATCCCTAAGTAACTCAGCCCCAACCCCGTCTCTCGCCATAAGAGATTGGCTACATAAAGAAATGCTATATGAGTAGCTTTCTTCATAACTTTCAATAGAAAAACAAGGATTAACAGTTGTCAACCGTTATCTTCACTTGTTATTTATTTCATTTCCGTCAAACAACAGTTCGTGACGTTCCATCGGGAATTTTTAAATAGATCACTATGAAAACCTTACTTCTGCTCTTCACCGCTTTCTTCTTATTTTTTTCCTGCAAAAAGGATCAGAACGAACCTATCGTGCCTGAACCTTCTCCAACATTGTATTCGTTCACCGGAGAAATGCGTACAAATGATAATTCAACCATTACCTCGGCTGACAATAACCTCCTGATTTGCGGTTACGTACCAAGCCACATCTTTGTCCTCAAAATCTCAAATACCGGATCACAGATCTGGCGAAAAGAATTTTATGCAGGGAATTTCAATTTCCCTTCTGGCATTGCCCAATCTGGTAACCAGGATATATTTGTTTGTGGATACACGTACAAAAATGAAAACACTTCAAAGGCTGATGTCCTCCTGATGAAGCTAAATTCAAATGGGGACACCCTTTGGACCAAGACCTATGGGGGCAGCGAAGATGATTATGGCTATTACATCATCACGACGCAGGATGGCAACCTGCTCATTTGCGGGACATCTTCCAGCTCCACTGATGGTGGATACAGTGATATCTATTTGGTCAAAGTCAATTTGGATGGCGATACCCTCTGGACAAAAACCTTTTTGGAGGAGAATAAAGAGATTCCTTACCATGTAATGCAAACTCAAAATGGAGAATTCCTGGTTACCGGTGCAAAAGAAGACACCACTTTCATCAGGGAATTGTATTTTTTAAAAGTGAGTTCCGAAGGGACTCCAGTCTGGAATAAAGTAATAGGAACGGCATTCAGGAAATCTGGATTCTCCACGCTGGAATTATCAAACGGAGACTTAATGACCTGCGGCCAGATTTCAAAGATCGGTGATAATCAACTCTTGCTCGTCAGAACGGACAGCCAGGGAAATGAAGAATGGGAAAAAGAATACGGAGATGACCATCTTTCTGAACAGGGAACTGCTATCCGATTTAATGAAGACAGTACTTTTATAGTTACGGGAACTTCCTCTTCTTCACACTCCGGCCAGCAGCAAATTGTCCTATTGAAAATCAATCCAAACGGAGATCTGCTTTTTTTGAAGAAGTTCGGTGAATCAGCCACTTCCTCCGGTCAAAATATACTCAAGGACGTGAATGACGACAATCTCATTACCGGCAATTACAACTTCAATTTATTTATGACCACGACAGATAACAATGGAGTCTTTAAATAAAGAAAATTTAATATTATCCCCCATCGCCTCCGTTAAAAACGCACGGACATCACCCGTCGACGACTTCTGGGAAGCCATCATTTCAGAAATTGAATTGGCAGAACACATTCCAACCGAAGCGTTTGAAAATATTTCAGCCTTTTCTCATCTCGATATCATTTACTTCCTCGACCAGGTGGATCCCGGGGACATCGTTTTCTCCGGACAACCCAGAGGCAATCCCGGTTACCCGTCAATGGGCATTTTCGCTCAACGAAAAAAAGAAAGACCTAATACGCTCGGACTCTGCACGGTCGAACTGATGGAACATCACGGCCGTACGATCAAAGTAAAATATCTCGACGCCATAGACGGGACACCAGTATTGGACATCAAACCGGTATTCAAAGAATTTCAACCCCGTGGAGAAATCAGGCAACCCGGCTGGGTTTACGACCTCATGAAGAATTATTGGGAGTAATTCAGATTGCATATCAGAAAAATGTTACCCAAGAATCCTGCCTCCACAGCAAACGCCTATAACCAATAAAAATAGCATGAACACAAAACTACTCATGACCACCAGCGCAGCCCTACTGGGAACCGCCGGTATCATATTCATTTTTCTTCCACAGGAAGTCTGCCATTATGCAGGCCTCCCGGAAAGCAACCTTCTGATCGTGCAAATGCCTGGCGCCTTGTATTTTGGTTTTGCCATGCTCAATTGGACAGCCCGGGCGAATCTGATCGGGGGCATTTATAGCCGGCCAGTAGCGATAGCCAACTTCACCCATTTTTTTATTGGCGGCCTCGCTTTGGTGAAAATTTTATTTACCCATACAGGCTCAATTCTTATTTGGGCAGTCACCGCAGCCTATTTACTATTTGCCTCGCTCTTTGCTTATATCACCTTCGCCTTTTCAGGTCTGAAAAAACAAAGTCAGTAGCCTAATGCGCGTAATTATTTTCAAATTTGATTTCATCCCTTAGCTCCCGGATAATGTCTGCATGATCAGCAGCCTTGGGTAACTTACGCCATCCCGCTCCAATGGGGGCGGAATGATTTTCGTTTCATTGACAGCCTCTGGTAGCCTCTTTATTAATTAGTGGTAATTAGCGAAAATTAGCGGCGGAGCGTTGTAAAATTCACGCAGAGACACATCGGATTAGAAAGTAAAAGGATTTTCTTCTATTCCCCCGTCATAGGCCAGGGGTCGAAAATCAACGGCAGATCGATTTTTCATATATTTCCGACCTAAAGTCTCTTCCCAACCTGTACCATTAGGTCATACGTATGAAAGTCTCCTGTCTCTCGCCGGCCCTGTTGCTTATTGTCCTGTTCGTATCCTGCTCAAGCCCGGATAGCTCCCCTAAAGAAACCACGTCCAATACCGGATCTGCCGGAAACGCAGCAGACCTCCATTTTGAATCCCTGGATCATTCCGCTACGGGAATTGATTTTAATAATATGCTGGACATCGAACAACTGAAAAGTCCGATGGATTACATCAATGTGTATAACGGCGGCGGGGTAGCGATTGGTGATATTAACAATGACGGATTACCGGATATATATTTTACCGGCAACCTGGTAGATAATCAATTATACCTCAACCACGGCGATTTCAAATTCGAAAACATCACCGCGAAAGCCGGCGTTGCCTGCACTGGCAGCTGGTCCACCGGGGCCACTATGTACGATGTCAATGGCGACGGATTCCTGGATATCTATGTGTGCCGCTCGTATGATGATGAACCTGAAAAGCGGTCTAACCTGCTCTTCATCAATCATGGCGATCTGACGTTCACTGAGGAAGGAAAAAAATATGGAATCAATGATGCCGGGTACAGTATTGTGGCCACTTTTCTGGATTATGATAAAGACGGACATGCCGATCTCTTTATTGGCAATCATCCGCTGAAACGGAGTGAATCGTTTGCTTACCACCTCCAGCAGTGGAACAATCCGAAAATAGAAACCAGCAGTAAGCTCTATCACAATAATGGCAATGGAACTTTTACTGATGTAACCGAAAAATCAGGTCTGTTGAGTTATGGCTGGACACTCGGCGTGGTGGCGGCTGATCTCAACCAGGACAATTGGACTGATCTCTATGTCGCGGTTGATCACAATGAACCCGATCGTTATTATCTCAACAACGGCAATGGAACTTTTACGGACGTCGCCCAGGAAAAACTGGGCCACATGTCCCTGTCCAGTATGGGCATGGATGCAGCCGATATTGATAACAATGGATTGCTCGACCTGGCCGTCGTGGAAATGCTGGGCACCAATAATTTTAACGAGAAAACAAAAATGGCCAGCATGAATCCTGCCCTCTTTTGGGATTTCGTGAATAACCACTATCACTACCAATATATGCGGAACATGCTCCAGCTTAATATGGGCAATGGTGAATTCAGTGAAATAGGACAAATGGCCGGCATCCATCGGACCAATTGGAGCTGGTCATCGTTGCTGGCTGATTTTGATAACGATGGCTGGAAAGATTTATATGTCAGCAATGGCTATTTCCGGGAATATCAGGATAAAGATTATTTCAAAAAGACCATGCATGAATTGGAGGATGCTCAATTGCAACACGATAAAAAAGCCGAGCTCTTAAAAGATTTTGGTAAAAAAGCACCCACCAGTAAAGTGGAAAACAATTTTTTTCACAACAATGGAAACCTCACGTTTACCGAAACCGGTAAAAGTGCCGGACTCAATTTCCTGGGATATTCCTCAGGTGCCGCGTATGCGGACCTTGACCAGGACGGGGATCTTGATCTGGTCGTCAATAACATCAATGATGAAGCCAGCCTGTATCGCAACGAAATCAATAACAAACGAAATTATCTCAACCTTCAACTGGTGTATCCGGCATCGGTCTGCCCGATCGGCACCAAAGTGAAAATAAAAAACACCGCCGGGATACAATACCAGGAATACACCAACACGCGGGGATATCAATCTTCGGTCGATGGCATGATCCATTTCGGACTTAAAGACGAACCCCGGGTCAATTTTGTCCTGGTGACCTGGCCGGATGGCAAACAACAGCAACTGGATGATGTTCCAGCTAATCAATTGCTCCACATCAATTATAAGGATGCGCATCGTTCCAACATTCCCATCTTTCCGGTCACCAACGAATCCATCACCGATATCACGGCTGCTGCTGGTATTGATTTCAAACACACAGAAATTCCTTTTGATGATTACTCCCGGCAAGTATTATTGCCGCACAAGTTGTCTCAATTCGGTCCTTTTGTCTGTACAGCCGATGTGAATGGCGATGGCCTTGAAGATTTTTATGTTGGGGGTGGAAATGGGCAGCCCGGCGCCATTTACCTGCAGCAACCCGATGGGCAGTTTGTAAACACCCAACAACTGGTCTTCACCCTGGATCAAAATGTCGACGACATGGGGGCTGCTTTTTTGGATGTGAATGGTGATCATCGCCCTGATTTATATGTAGCGAGTGGAGGTAATGAGTTTCCGGAAGGAGACATTTCCTATGGGGATAGATTATATATCAATACCGGCAATGGTCAGTTTCAAAAAGCAAAAAAGGCGATTCCGGATATTCGAATGAGCAGCAGTTGTGTTAAACCCTTTGACTTCGACGGCGATGGGGATATGGACCTGTTCATTGGACATCGTCATATACCCGGAAGATATCCATCCCCGGCATCCGGTGTTTTGCTGGAAAACCGGCATGGATATTTTACTGATGTGACCGCCTCGCTTGCTCCGGGGTTGAATTCCATTGGTATGGTATCAGATGCGCAATGGGTGGATATCAATCAGGATGGAAAGATGGATCTCGTCCTGGTGGGTGAATGGATGCCTATATCCATCCTCCTTCAAAAAGATGGAAAATTTACAAATGAAACTGCCTCCTTCGGTCTTCAGCAAACAGTAGGTTGGTGGAACCGGATAGAACAAGCCGATCTCGACGGAGACGGTTTGGTGGATTTTGTGGTGGGCAACCTTGGAGGCAATTATAAATACAAGGCTTCGCCGGAAAGGCCCTTTGAAGTATATGCCGCTGACTTTGATAACACCGGCACCTTTGACATCGCGCTGGGTTATTATATCGGGAATGATGTACTCTACCCCGTCCGTGGTCTTCAATGCAGCAGCCAGCAGATGCCGGAACTGAAGGACAAATTTCACTCGTACACAGACTATGGCAATGCTTCCCTCTTTGAAGTATATGGAAGCAAATTGAAGACCGCCTTACATTACCAGGCTACTATCTTTTCCTCCATCACTTTAATGAACCGGGGCAATGGAAAATTTGAGTTAATACCGCTTCCGAACCTGGCGCAAATAGCACCGATGGATGCCATTGTGATTGAGGACCTGGATGGAAATGGTTCCCCGGATCTTCTTGTCGCCGGCAATTTGTTTGTTTCGGAAGTCGAGACCGGGCGCGCTGATGCCGGTAAAGGCTGCATACTACTCAATGATGGCCATGCCTCATTCAAAGCGCTGTATCCATATGAAACCGGATTACGATTGTCAGGCGATATCAAAGATATTCAGCCTATAAAATTAGGAAAGGGAGAAGACAAAGCCTGGCTCATCGCAGCTAACGATGATCGATTGCGGCTGATCAAAAGACAAACGCGCATATCGAATTACGAATAATGAAATACGAAAATAAAAGTGTAATCTCTGGTACTGCCTTTAGTTAAACATTGAAAATGGTCGGGTCAAAGCCTATATCAGTAATTTAATTTCAAATACCCCCTTTTCCGGGCTAAGCAAATAAAGGCCTGCTGACGTTCGCGGTTTCCAATTCATCAAAGATGGCATTATTGAAATCGAAACCTTTGTTGACTTCCTCCGCCCACTCATCCTTTTGAACTCTTCGAATCGATTGAATAGCTTCCGGAAGCTGGTCAAAATCATACATCCTCCCGGTAGACGGCACCGATTTCCTGATCATCTGTCCGCCAAACATAATCGCCATGTAGTTCAGGTAAATATGAGGCAAAGCTTGTTCGTCGGTCAGCGAAGCCAGATAATCGACGTAGTCGGCGGTACTCCCCAGCACCACATAAGGGGCCTGACTTTTGGATTTCAATTCGGCCAGGTCCGCCTGAATATTGCCGGTTCTTTTTAAACTGGTATGTGGCAGCCCTTTATTATCAAGGACCTGAAATATCTGAAGCTCCTGGTAGAGGTAGAAGGCATACTCCTCTTTGGTAAGTAATCCCCTGAACATCCGCACGTTAAATGGTTTTTGCTCTGCCAGCCGGTGTTTTTCGCTGGTGGCTTCTTTTAATGGTAACACGGTAGTTTGATTTAATATGAGTTGCAAATTTAGAATTATTCTAAATAAGAATGGCGGTCGGGTCAAAATAATGCCAGGGTTTATAGGATCAGTTGCCATTTTCAAAGGGTGGCAGGCAAGTGTACCTCTATCCATGAAGTATGGTTCGATCAATTGATTTAGGGCTCATTATTCCCTTCTTTACCATCAGGTGTCGATGCCTGCTAGTCAAAAAATATCGGTTTTCCCTTTGTAGCCCGGTCCTACTTTTTCCTATCCGGTTTCCTTATAATTTCACCATCTTGCTTCCATAATTCAGCTGCTTCAATCACCCACTGCCTACTACTATGAATGGGAAAAAAATAATGTTTCTCGGCGTTAGCTCAGGCATCTGCGCCCCTACGGCTAAAGGACAGATCGGAGCCGAACTGGGCTTCGAAGCCATACGAGCCAACGCCCTGATCTCGCCCCGCCCCGCCAAAGCCGGTGACTTTGACCGCCGCAAAATATTTATCGACAACGAAACGGAAAGCATCGTCACCATCCAGGACCTCTACGACTATATCGATGAAATGGACAATTCGGACATCTTTTTCCAGGACCTGGAAAAACAGCCGGACGACCCGCTCAAAAACGACCGTTTTGCGCGGCACATCGGTTATCTCGACGATATTTTTAAAAAAATAAAAAGCAAGGTTTACGAAACCCTGAAGTACAACGAATTCCCTTTCCTCATCGCCGGTGATCATTCGACGGCTGCAGCCACTATAGGTGGGATACGTCGCTACCTGGATAAATATGATCCGTCCAAAAAACTGGGTGTCATCTGGATCGATGCTCATGTAGACGCCCACAGCCCCTGGTCCACGCCTTCCGGCAACATGCATGGCATGCCCGTCGGGATGGCCTGCGGTATTCAGAGCAACCTCGATCCGCTGAAGGACCTGGAGCATCATAAAAAACGGATCAACAAAATACGGGAAGAGGATATCCAGGAAAAGTGGAAGAAATTATTCGTCGACCCGAAAGACAAACACAACTTAAAAAATTACGACTTCGTTTATATCGGTATCCGCGATTATGAACCGCATGAGAAAAAATTCCTGCAGGGGCGCGACACCGAAACTCCGCAGGGCGCCAAGCCTGAGCCCAAACTCCCCACCCGTTATTACACCTACAGCGACGGGGAAGGCCCGCAGGGCAACAATACCTATTACTCGAAAATCAGGAACCAGGATAATGTAGAAAAAACCATGCAACAGGTAGCGGAAGAAACGATTCGCTATTTCAAGCAACACGGTTATGACTACCTCTATATTTCTTTTGACATCGATTCATTGACCGGGATCAACCTCAACAAGGTGCTCACGCACCCGATCGATCTGAAATTTTTTGCCAAGAAAACGGATGAACCTATCTATGGCACCGGCACACCGGTGGAACACGGCCTGACGGTGGCCGATGTCAAATACCTCCTGCATTATTTTTTCTATGTCCAGAAAGACATCCCGATCATCGCCTTCGAATTGGTCGAAGTCAGCCCCTTGCTGGATATAAAAAATAAAACCGCTCAAATCGCTTTCGATATCATCAGCGCCTTACTTGAACCGCATCAAAATTCCCTCTGACATGACCCTTGTTCCAAAAAAGAAAAATACCATCCGCGCTAAAAAAGAAACTTACAGTCACCTCATCCGGGGAAATTTTGAGTTTCCCAAACTGAATTTTTCAGAAAAGCATCATGAGCTCTATTTCCATGGTATCCGGATCATGGACCTGGTTGAAAAATTCGGCACCCCGATGAAAATCACCTATTTGCCCAAGATCAGTGAACAAATCCAGAGCACGCAGGAGTTCTTTAAGAAAAATATCCGCCGGCTGAAATACAAAGGCAATTATTTCTATTGCTATTGTACCAAGAGTTCGCAATTCAGCTTTGTCATGGACGAGGTGTTCAAAAACAAAGTGCATATCGAAACGTCATCTGAATTTGATTTTGACATCATCGACTACCTGTACAAAAACAAGAAACTGACCAAAAATAATTTTGTGATTTCTAATGGTTTCAAACCGGCGGGATATATCCGGCGTATCGTCGACCTGAACGCAAAAGGTTTCAAAAACCTCATTTGCGTCCTCGACACTAAGGAAGAAGCCGATCAACTGGACGCAATTAATACGCATCCATTGAAAATCGGGATTCGCCTGGCCATCACCGAGCATCCTACCTCCGATATCTACATGTCGCGTTTAGGTATAAAAAATACCGAGGTCATCGATTTTTATAATGAGCGGATCCGGGATCATCCCTGGTTCAAATTGAAAATGATCCACTTCTTCATCAATAAAGGAATTTCGGATACCGTATACTATTGGAGCGAACTGGAAAGGATGGTGCACACGTATTGCGATCTCAAGCAATTTTGCCCCGACCTGGATTCTATCAATATCGGCGGCGGCCTCAAGATCCATGAAGGATTCGGAGAAGAAATTCCTAACGATTATCTCATCGGGGAGGTGATCGCTACGATTAAGAAAATAACCACAGAACGACAAGTGCCGGAACCCGACATCTTCTCCGAATTCGGAGCCCACACGGTCGGGGAAAGTGGTGCTGTCATTTATGCCGTCATTGGCCAGAAACAACAAAATGAATTTGAGCGCTGGTACACAATCGACAGTTCGTTTATCACCACCCTTCCGGATATCTGGGGCATTGAGCAGAAATTCATCCTGCTCCCCATCAACCATTGGAACAAACCTTATCAACGGGTTTACCTGGGCGGTATCACCTGTGACGGACTGGATTATTACAATTCCGAGAAGAATGGCAGTGAGATATTTTTACCGGTGATTGATCAGGATGAAAAACTTTATGTCGGCTTTTTCCACACCGGTGCCTACCAGGAATCACTCGGAGGTTATGGCGGTATTCAGCACTGCCTCATCCCCGCTCCGAAGCACATCCTCATCAACAAGAAAAATGATAAACTGACTTACGAAGTTTTTGCCGATCAGCAGGACTCGAAGAGCATGATGAAGATATTGGGATATTAGGGAAGTAAGAATAAGGAAGTAAGAATAAGGAAGCAGGAAGGAAAATAATGTCCAATACCCAATAACCAATTTGGAAGTAGGAAGGAAAATGTAAAAGCAAAATCCTCCTTTTTCCCCATATGGAGGCCAGGGGGAGGGAATAATGATTCACGAAATCCAAATTCCTTGTTCGTGAGAATCCCGGACCAGATCAGGCACATTCATTCACTTTTCACTCTTCCCTCTTCACTTTTCACTCTTCACTTTTCACTCTTCACTTTTCACTCTTCACTTTTCCTCTTACCATTATTTTTCAACGATTTTCTGTCCGGCAAGCCTTTACTGACTATAAGATTTTATACATTACTGAGGCAAACCAGGGTGGCGTACTGAAACCAGGCTCACTTTATGTAAAAACTAAAATTTGTCATTATGAAAAAATTTATTGTCATTTATCACGCCCCCATGGATGCCATGATGGAAACCAGCAACCAGTCCCCGGAAGAACAAGCCAAAGGCATGGAAGCCTGGATGGTTTGGGCAAAAAAATGTGGAGACAAGCTGGTGGATATCGGATCGCCCCTAATGAATGGAATGCAGCTTTCGCATGATGGTCATCATGCTCCCAGCACCAAAAATGTAGCCGGCTATTCTGTCTTGCAGGCGGAAGATATGGATGAAGCGATATCCCTCCTGCAGGATCATCCGCACCTGGCCTGGAACGCCGCTTGTTCGATCGAGGTACATGAGACTATGCCCCTTCCGGGAATGTAGGTCTGAAAAGGAATAGATAGTCAGCAGTTGGCAGTCACCGGTCTGTAGCAGGTTTCAACCCGTTGACTGCCGACTGCCAGGTCAAAAACCCTGCATTAACAAATTATCTACAATCGGCACTAAATAAGGTCACCTCCCGGACGTTATCTATGCGGTTTGAAAAACGGAAACATCATATTAGCGGTGACCTTCTTCCTGATGGGACTTACCTTGGTTCCCACCTATCTGGGGGCACGCAATATCCCGGCCGAATTAGCCAACAGCCTTTCCATGCAGCCGAAACGTGCTCCAATGACGCGGTTGCATGAATTGTCACAAAACAGCTTGCGGTCTAAAATGATTAAAGGGAAAAAGGTCCATCACCCCATACAGCGGCCTGACGATCCATTTTCTATACACCACGTCCGGCCCTTTTTAATCTCCACCTTGCAGGACCAGGAAGTACATCCTGTGCTGACGGATGGATCCCTGACAGACACACCCATTTACATAGGCAATTTTCATCCTTCCGGTTACATCACCGAAATTTTTCATCCACCGACGATCTGATTTTTTCTTTCTACCGGTGAATATCCTTTCGCCGGTCAGTCACAAACCTGGTTTGTGTAGAATTTCTATTGCTTATCACCAACACCTATTCATTCAAACTAAAAAAATTCTAATCATGAAAAAGTCAATCTTTTTGCTGGTTTTCGCAGCTTTCATCGGTTTCACAGCTCAGGCACAAAAAGTGACAGCAGACAAAGTACCTGCCACTGTTACTTCAGCTTTCAAAGCTAAATATCCCAATGTCACCACACCTACCTGGACCATGAAAGGCACCGACTACCAGGCTAATTTCAAAATGTCCAACCAGGACATGACAGCCAATTTTGACTCCACCGGAAAATGGGTGCAAACTGAAACCAAGATTGCTTCCACCTCACTTCCATCCGCTGTTCAAACCTCACTGAAAAAGGATTTCGCTGATTACAAGACCGAACAGGCCTGTAAAGTAATCACCGCATCCAACAGCAGTGAATATTCAGCCAAGGTGGCCAAGGGTACTGAGAAATATGAAGTTGTCTTCAGCAACGACGGCAAAGTCATCAGCAAAACCAAAGTGTAGAAAGTGAATTTGGAAATAATGATGAAAGGTTAAGTCAGGGCCTTAATCATTCGAATAACCCTTCCTTATTTACAGAACCCACGCTTGTTAACAGCGTGGGTTTTATTTTTTTTATGGCACCTGGGAACGAATAGAGCACGTCCCTCACAAAAAATAAATTAGAATTAACTTTTTCCTGGATATCAAATGGCCGTGTAGTTAAAACCTGCGGCAAACGGATTCACGAAGTTGAAAGGAAGTCCCCTCGGTTGGTGAGCTGTAGGAAAAGGTTGTGGTTAAGCAGGTCGAAGCATAAGGGCAAAACGAGGGCTCAACTATTTCCCTCTTCCTTACGCTTTTTGATCTCATCCCTGATCTTGGCTGCTTTTTCATAATCCTCTTCTCCGATCACTTTATCCAGCATGGCATTAAGATCATCGAGGGAATATTCCGCATAGCCGCGACGTCGTGTTCGTTTTTTTGGCTCCTCCTTAACTTCTTCTGATTCACCGGGCTGGGGTTCTTCTATGCGCACACCGGCAGCATCAAGGATAAAATCATAGGTAAAAATGGGGCAGCTATATCTGACAGCCATAGCAATAGCATCCGAGGTCCTGGAATCGATTTCATATTCACGTCCATGTTGCATGCATACGATACGGGCATGAAAGACGCCTTCCACGAGGTTGTTGATGATAATTTCCGTGACTTCGATTTCGAAAGTGTCCAGTGTATTTTTCAGCAAGTCATGGGTCAGCGGGCGGGAAGGAACCATCCCTTCCATGGCCACCGCAATAGCCTGAGCCTCAAAGCCACCAATAACGATTGGCAATCTCCGGTTTCCATCCACTTCTCCCATGACCACAGCGTAATTGCTTGATTGTGTGACACTATGGGTCAATGTAACAATATAGAGTTCTATTTTTTCCAATGATTTTCCTTCGTAAGTCGAAATATATGTAAAAATGCCGATTGACCCCCGGGAGTTCAATCCGGGATCCTATCGTCCGGTATTCAAAATTACTATTGTTGAGCGACCTTGAATTTGCGTACTGCCTCTGTCAACCGGGGTACAACATCAAATAAATCCCCTATGACCCCGTAGTCCGCTGCTTTAAAAAACGGGGCTTCGGGATCTTTGTTGATGACCACGATTACTTTTGAACCATTAACCCCGGCGAGATGCTGGATAGCACCTGATATGCCAATGGCGATATATAGGTTGGGTCGGATGGCTATTCCAGTCTGTCCGACATGCTCATGATGAGGGCGCCAGCCACTATCTGCTACCGGCCTGGAACAAGCAGTGGTCGCATCAAGTGATTTGGCCAGGTCCTCGATAATCCCCCAATTGGACGGGTCTTTCATTCCACGACCGGCTGACACCACAATATCCGCTTCCGGTAAAGGCACAATACCCACAGTCCTGTTAACTGCCACGACCTTTGTTTTCGCTTCCGGAATCGTTACAGTTACATTAGTTACGGGTACATCATCTCCCACGACCTGGGGTTTGACGGAATTGCCTGCAATCGAAAGCACTGAAATGGGAGCATGCACAAGACAGGTGGCCGTGGCTTTTCCGGAAAAAACTCCTCGCTCAAAGTGTAAGGCTCCGTTATTCATCTGTGGCAGGTTGTTGACCCCTCGCACAGCACCACCCTGGAGTACAACAGCCAAACCGCCCAACAAACTTTTTCCATTCGCACTGTCGGCCATTAATACAAAGGTGGCTTGTTTGTCTTTTACCACCTGGGCTATCACCCTGGCCATCACCTGGCTGTCAAAATGATCCAGCTTGCTGTCACTGACATGGAATACCTCTTTGGCACCATACTGACCCAGCCTTCCTCCATCTTCAACATTTCCTAACAATAAAGCAGCACAGGTGGTGTTCAACGATTCAGCCATTTTAGCCCCGAAGTAAACGACTTCCAACGCTGACTTTTTTACTTTCCCTTCTTGTGCTTCTGCATACACCAGAACCATACTCTGCTATTTTCTACTTTGAGTTAAATCACTTTTGCTTCTTCATGCAGTAATCGCACGAGTTCATCCATATTTGACGGATCGACATAATGCACGGCAGACTTGGCGGCGCGTACCCGAAACTCATCATGAGTTACCTGGGGGGACATGGCTTCAGGCGCAATGACCTGAAGTGGTTTAGACTTGGCCGACATGATCCCTTTCATATTTGGTATGCGTTGTTCGGCTAAACCTTTTGCAGCACTGATCACAAATGGAGCACTGACTTCAATGGTCTCTGTTCCGCCTTCAATATCCCTCGTTACCAGCGCGAGATCACCCTTATATTCGAGATGACTGACATTGGAAATGAAAGGAAGATCAAGAAAGCCGGCAATCATACTCCCCACCAGGCTCCCGTTATAATCTATGGTCTCCTTTCCGCAGAAAATAATATCATAGTGCTTATCCAGCGCATAATCCGAAATCTGCTTTGCCACCATGTCCGCGCTTTTCGGATCAAAATCAATACGTACGGCGTCATCCGCTCCTATGGCCAAGGCTTTACGAATAGTGACCTCATTGGCTGCCGGACCGGCATGGATAACGGTGACCGATCCCCCTTTTTCTTCCTTCAATTCAAGCGCACGGACGAGAGCATACCATTCGTCATAGGGATTCATAATATAATTGACCCCACCTGAATCGAAGACCGTGTTATTGTCTTTAAACGCAATGCGGGCCGTGGTCTCCGGCGTCTGGCTAATCGCTACAAGCAACTTCATACCTTCTCTGAATTGGATTTCAGGACAAAGGTATCTAAAAATGCCTTTTTACTTGCTGGCAGGCCAATTACACTAGTTATTGGCTTGCATTCAGCAAAACACCTGGTTTAAAATCCAGATAGGATGTCAGGGCCAAATAAAAATTACCAATTGACCGCCTGTCAGGATCACGGGGCCAATGCAAAGGGCAATGACCTTGGATCATAGGCAGACATAGGATTGAGTAAAAACAGGAGTTAGTATGCTATAATGGCCGTGATTTTTATAGAACAACGTCCGGGCTTTAGCCAACAATAAAAATTCAATTTCTACAAATCCAGAGGGCAGGAATTCCTTTCCCACAGGTATAACAGGTGGCCATTCCAATTTCTTCACCGAAATATCGGGGAACTGAGTTTATAAAACGTAAAGTTTAAAAATCTCTTTACCTATTTTTACCCTTATGTCAAGGATCGAAGAACTGGAAAAGATGCTGGATGAAAATCCGGACGATCCTTTTTTAATCTATGCTCTCGCCAGGGAATATGAATCTAAAGAAGGCACACTGCAGGCTCTCCTGATGTATGAACATCTTGTCACCAATTATCCAACTTACATCGCCACCTACTATCATTACGCAAAGCTCCTCCACAAAGCAGGTAATCGAAACGAAGGCATACGTCTTTTAGAAAAAGGAATCGAAGAAGGCACCAAAGCAAAAGATATGCATGCCGTATCAGAGATGCGAGGAATGCTTAATCTGTGGACAGGAACAGAGGATGATGAATAATGAATAACGAATAACGAATATCGAAGTTAGAAGTAGAAGTAGAAGTAAGAAATTAGAAGTTGGAAGTTGGAAGTTGGAGGTAATTGTTCTACGTGTTCTCTGTGTTCTCTGTGCGAAGGAAAAAAGTGAGTAGTGAGAAGTGAGTAGAGAGTAGAGAGTAGTGAGTAGTGAGTAGTGAGTAGTGAGTAGTAGAGTAGTGAGTAGTGAGTAGTGAGTAATCAAAATTATAACCGACTGCCGACTGCTTACTGCCGACTAAATTTCAATTTCCCCCCGAAACGATTCCACCGCAGGCCCCGTCAATCTCACATTAGTAAACACCTGACCTCCTTCATGTTTAAAATCAACATGCAGATCTCCGCCTTGTGCATGAATCAACCACGAATCCATATGACTTCCGGTTGAAAATGCCGACGCGATAGCAGCCGCGACAACGCCGGTTCCACAAGCCAGGGTTTCATCTTCTACTCCGCGCTCATAGGTTCGAAGTTTTATTTCTCCATCACTAAGCACCTCCACGAAATTGACGTTGATGCCCTGTTCTTTAAATGGAGGACTGTTCCTGATCTCGCGCCCTTTCAGCTTGACTTCCACTGCTTCAATGTGATCAGTAATAAGAACAAGATGTGGTGACCCTGTATTTAATAGGAAAGCCCGTTCCTCAAACTCCTCTACAACTTTTACATCCGACATAGATAAACTGATCTCTCCATTGCGTGTACGCTGTGCGAAATGCAAACCATCCGTGCCTGAAAATTCACAGGCTCCCGTATGAATACCCAGTGCCTGGGCGAAGGCTGCTATGCATCGGCCTCCATTACCGCAAAAGGAACTGGTCCATCCATCCGAATTGTAGTATCTCATAAAAAAATCAACCCCGTCTCTTCCCTTTTCAAGCAGGATCATGCCATCAGCACCAATGCCAAAGTGTCGATGACAGGCTTTCGCTATCCAGACAGTCGTCAGCAAAGGGGCAATACTTCCAGCCCGATCATCGATCATGATGAAATCATTTCCTGCACCGTGATATTTGACAAATGGAATTTTGAGCATTTTTCCTGGACTAAAATGGTATCTTTTTTCTGCCTCACAGCAAAATTCGTCTTAATTCGTGTATTTCGCAGCTAAAAAACAAGGGCATTCTGAATAAAGTCCGTTATTTCAACAAAGGGACCTGGTTTTTATATCCACGTCAAAAATGGCCTGCTTAATTTTAAACCCATAAAACTTAATATGGCTTACAATGTTTTAGATTTTTCCTCAGTTTTGTAGTAATTGATCACACCAGCATACTACCGCCTAATGAAAAAATACCTTCCTTTTATTATCACCGGATTGCTGAGCGCCGCCCTCGCGCTCGGGCTCTTTTACTGGCTGGGCGGAAGAACTATCATCATGCAGCCGGCGGAATCGAATACGGTGCTGACCCATT
The DNA here is from genome assembly GCA_963837505.1 of uncultured Saprospiraceae bacterium. Classification (GTDB taxonomy): domain Bacteria; phylum Bacteroidota; class Bacteroidia; order Chitinophagales; family Saprospiraceae; genus Opimibacter. The sequence continues at coordinate 239,902 of CAWINN010000011.1, forward strand.
ATTCTCCCTTTGAATATCATCCAACCGTTGGATCCGCTGCAGCGCCTGATATGGTCAAAGCGGCTAACACTTCCAAACAAGCCGTAGTGTATATCGAGTCCCTGCAGGTGACCGGAAATATTTTCGGCACACAAAATACCGGTGGGGCTACAGGATCCGGTGTCATCATTTCCCCGGATGGCTACATAGCCACTAATCATCACGTCATCGAAGACGGTAATCAAATCAAGGTGCTGCTCGAAGATGGAAGGGAATACGAGGCGAAACTGATCGGTTCAGACCTGTCCACCGATCTCGCTTTACTTAAAATCGATGCCAGCCAACTTCCCTATCTGACTTTCGGGGACAGCGATTCCCTGTTGATCGGCGAATGGGTCATCGCCGTCGGAAATCCGTTTCGATTATATTCAACCGTAACAGCAGGTATCGTCAGCGCAAAAGCAAGAAATATCAATATCCTGGAACCGGGTGGAATTGAAAATTTTATCCAGACCGATGCCGCGGTCAATCCCGGCAACAGCGGAGGTGCTTTAGTGAATACCAGCGGTCAACTCATGGGTATCAATACTGCGATCATGACCTACAGTGGCCAGTATGAAGGATTCTCTTTTGCCATCCCTTCCAACCTGGCTAAAAAAGTATTGGAAGATATCCGGCAATATGGTTCTCCAAAAAGAGGATGGCTGGGCGTCGTCATACACGCCGTAGACAATGAAGTCGCAGAAAATGCAGGGTTGTCCGATGTCACCGGCGTAGTATTGGACAAAGTAAATTCCGGCAGTGCCGCGGAAGCCGCCGGACTCGATGATGGAGATATCATTCTTTCCATTGATGGACAAAAAGTTACTTCTTCTCCGGATTTTATTGGAAAAGTTGCCCAACACCATCCCGGTGATGTCCTCACCTTCGCTTTCATCCGGGATCATAAAAACAAAGAGACCAAGGTCACGCTCAGCGATTCACGAACCAGCACCAGTGCCGACATCGCAACTGCCAAATCAGCTGATGCCATACTCGATGAAATTGGTCTCACCGTGCGTGACCTGAACGAAAAAGAAAAATCAAAACTTCCCAGGAGCGGAATACTGGTGAATGAAATTGCCAAAGATTCGCAAAGTAAAAGCGTCAATATGGAAGAAAACTTTATTATCACCCGGGTCAATGGCATCCGGGTTACCAACCTGTTAGCCTTGGAACGCGAATTGCAAAGAGCCGGTTCCAAATTGTATTTGCAAGGATACTATGAAAACTTTCCGGGCGATTTTGCGTATAGCATTTCGCTGAATTAGGAATTCATATTCCGATTTTCCATCACCAAATTTCACCACTCCACTTGAAATTCCACTACGCTGAACCCATCGAATATCCCCGGCTCTTTCTTGATTTAATAAATTATAATTTGCCCGGATTATTATCCCACACTTACCGGCAATTCCTGCTGCATGCTTTTCGAAACAGCGGAATCATCCTGGTAATAATGGAAGAGGATCGAACGCAATTGCTTTCTACCCTCCATGCTTTCCCTGATATCCGTCAGATCGGAAGACGGAATCAACGGTAACAGCGGTTGATTCAGATGGAATAAGAGTGGTAAACAAGATTGAATGACGGCATCCCATTCCCCGTAATACCGGGGCAGGTCATCCGGATATACATATTTTCTTGCAGATCCCTCCTCCCTCGCTTTAAATGGCGTTGGCAAATTCAGATAACCGTAATCATCTGTCAATTCTTCTCCCTCTTCAATATCCCTGACCGCTAATTCGAAATCGTAGCCTGTGGAGAGACAATTGGAATTGAAACTGTGATTGAGATAGCGTCCAAAATCCCAACAAAGCAGGAAATGGCCCTCCCGGTTTCGATAAGCATATTTATCCACGAGAGCGGCATGCATCGGATCCATGGTGTCCACTTCCTCCGATTTGAATTCAAGATCAAACTTATCCCTTACCCAGGTGATAGTGCCTTTTGGAATTTTACGTATGGCGAACACACCGTATCCAATTTCATCGTCGATGTATCGCAGTTCAGTATCCGGATGAATCATACTGGTTTCAAAATAGTGGGCGAAAGCTAAGCCGGGTTTTGCATCCGTATATAAAATTTATGTTAATCCAAAGTGAAATGAAAAAGGCATGCGGGAAAGAATAAGGAAGTAAGAATAAGGAAGTAAGAAAGAAAATATGTCGGCCCCATGGGGCCTTCATTTGGGTAGACAAGACGGTATAAAAAAATATGGCCCCCTTTAGGGGGTTGGAGGCGGAGGAGAATAAGGAAGTCAGCATAAAGACAGCTTACACCCTATGCTCTCTGCTCTATGCTTATCTTTGCAGCCCTTATGAAGAATATCCGCAATTTTTGCGTCATTGCCCACATAGATCACGGAAAATCAACGCTTTCTGACCGCCTCCTGGAGATCACTCACACCATCGCCTCCCGGGACATGGTGGCCCAGACCCTCGACAATATGGATCTGGAACGGGAGCGGGGCATCACGATCAAAAGTCATGCTATCCAACTCTACTATAAACGACCGAATGGAGAGGAATTTACCCTCAATCTGATCGATACGCCCGGCCATGTAGATTTTTCCTACGAAGTTTCCCGCTCCATCGCCGCCTGTGAGGGAGCATTGCTGCTGGTGGATTCCACGCAGGGCATCCAGGCCCAGACGATTTCCAATCTTTACCTGGCCATCGAACACAACCTGGAGATTATCCCGGTGCTGAATAAAATCGACATGCCTAATGCCATGATTGATGAGGTTGCAGATCAGATCATTGACCTGGTGGGGGTCCCGAAATCAGATATCATATTGGCCAGTGGCAAGACAGGAGAAGGAGTGGACCTGATCCTGGAGGCTATTGTGGAACGAATACCAGCTCCCAAAGGCGACCCGGATGCCCCTTTACAAGCCTTGATTTTTGATTCCGTTTTTAATTCCTTCCGGGGGGTAGTTGCCTACTTCCGGATTTTCAATGGCCGGATCCGTAAAGGAGAGATGGTCCGATTTGTGAATACCGCAGGCGAATATGCCGCGGACGAGATCGGCATTCTCCAGATGACCCAAATTCCCAAAAAAGAACTTTCCGCCGGCAATGTGGGCTATATCATTACGGGGATCAAAGAATCCAAAGAAATCAAAGTTGGTGATACCATTACCACCGTGGTCAATCCCTGTAAGGAAGCCGTAAAAGGATTTGAAGATGTCAAGCCGATGGTATTCGCTGGCATATACCCGATCGATAATGATGATTTTGAAGATTTAAGAGACAGTCTTGAAAAACTTCAGCTCAATGATGCAAGCCTGGTGTTTGAACCGGAAACTTCTGTGGCCTTAGGCTTCGGATTCCGTTGCGGATTTTTAGGCATGCTTCATCTCGAAATTATCCAGGAACGCCTCAGCAGGGAATTCAATCAGGAAGTGATCACCACCATCCCCAATGTTTCTTACCGGGCTTCCACGAAAAAATATGGCCTGCAAATCATCAATACACCCAATGATCTCCCGGACCCTACCCTGCTGGAATATGTCGAAGAACCATATATCCATGCCCAGATTATTACCAAGCCGGAATATATCGGGGCGATCATGAATCTCTGCCTCGAAAAGAGAGGCATGCTCACCCATCAGCATTACCTGACCACAACGCGCGTCGAACTTAGTTTTGATTTGCCGTTGGCTGAAATTGTTTTTGATTTTTATGACCGCCTGAAATCCATTTCCCGGGGATACGCATCCTTTGATTATGCGCCAAAAGATTACCGGAAGTCTGACCTGGTGAAACTGGATATCCGACTCAATAGTGAGCCCGTTGATGCCCTTTCCTCATTAGTTCACCGGGAAAAAGCAGAAGCTATCGGTCGGAAAATTTGTGCCAAATTGAAAGAGTTAATTCCGAAACAACAATTCGTCATAGCTATCCAGGCTTCGATCGGAGCTAAGATCATTGCGAGGGAAACGATATCCGCCATGAGGAAGGATGTAACTGCAAAATGTTATGGTGGTGACATCACCCGCAAGCGTAAGTTGTTGGAGAAACAAAAAGAAGGTAAAAAGAAAATGCGACAGATCGGATCTGTAGAGGTGCCACAGAAGACATTCCTGGAAGTGCTCAAACTGGATTGATCGGGCATGGAAGTAAAGCAAGGCTTATTTTCCGATCGTATAGCATGGGCCTGGATACTGCCGATTGCCGCTGCCCTTTTCTACATACCTTTCATTGGCGGTGTACATTTATTTGATTGGGACGAAATCAATTTCGCGGAAATAAGCCGGGAGATGATTCGCACGAAAGATTATCTCACCGTGCAGGTCAATTATCAGCCTTTTTTTGAAAAACCACCTCTTTTCATGTGGATGCAGGTAGCCTGTATGAAGTTATGGGGAGTTAATGAATTTGCCGCTCGCCTGCCAAACGCCATTGCCGGGATTTGCACGTCCATTCTCCTGTTCCGCCTGGGCCGGCACTGGATCGATCATCGGTTTGGAGTGTTGTGGTCGCTGTCCTACATGGGATCAATATTGCCGGCATTGTATCATAAATCAGGCATCATTGATCCCTGGTTCAATCTTTTTATTTTCTCCAGCCTGGCCAGTTGGTATGAAGGATCTCAAACTTCTTCCCCAGGCTCAAAATGGTATTGGCTCAGTGGATTGATGAGCGGATTGGCCATCATGACCAAAGGACCGGTCGGCCCATTAGTAGTCGGAATGTCCGTACTGGCGATCCGGATATTTTCCCGCAACCGCCGTTACCTGCGAATCCCATCCGTCCTCATTTTTATTTTGGGAAATGTCGTCGTGGCCGGAATTTGGTTTGGATTAAACTGGCTGAACAATGGACCTGATTTTATCCTGGCGTTTCTGAAATATCAATATTCCTTGTTAACACAATCGGTTGCCGGTCATAAAGGATTTCCGGGCTATCATTTTTTTGTCACCTTATTTGGAGTTTTTCCGGCATCTGTTTTTGCCCTGGGGGCATTCAGAAAAAAACAGGCAGATGAGAACATGCCTCATTTTGAATTGCGATTCCTGATGATCCTGCTCCTGGGAATTGTATTGGTTTTATTCTCAGTTGTACAAAGTAAAATTGTGCACTATTCTTCCCTGACGTATTTCCCGGTGAGTTTTTTAAGTGCCTGGTTTTTGGCGCGTGCATTGGACAATAAATTGAAATGGAGCGCCTGGCACGGTTCAATCCTCATCGTGATCACCACCCTGGTATTCATCGTCATGTGGATATTTCCCTGGTTAGGTATGCATGCTCAGGATCTTAAATCCTATTTCTCCTTTGATGCCTTTACCCGCATTGCCCTGGACACACCGGTCAGCTGGACTTTTATTGATTATATTCCATTTGCCTCCTTGTTTTTAATTTTTTTGTTGGCCGTACTGTATTGGCGCAAGGGAGACTATGAACGATCCTGGGTGACCATATTTTTTGGTATACCATTATTTGTAAATATTTCCCTCCTCTTTTTTATTGGAAAAATTGAAACGTATACCCAGGGCGCTGCTGTGGAATTCTGCAAAACGATGGCGGGAAAACAAGTAGAAATCTCCACGATCGGTTACAAAAGTTACCTCCCTTATTTTTATACAGACAAGCCAGTCCCTTTAAAAAACCATTCGCTGATGATGCCAAAACGGTTTCATATCCTGCGGGCTGACAAGGTCAAACGACTGGAAGAACATACAGACTGGAAAGTGGTCGGCGAAAAAAACGGTTATATTTTTCTCGAGGAATAATAAAAGGGATTGAAACCTGCCGTTTCCATCCCTTTTATTTTGTTCCGTTTCACCCTATTTCACCATCCGGGCGATATACCACTGATGGCCATCTGAAATGCGGAGCAAATACCATCCGGATTCAATCCCGGTAACATCCAGTGTATTATTTCCCACATCACGGGTTTGCAGGACATCCCGCCCGTCAATACCGGTGATAATCACCTCTTCCACCGGAACGTCCAGATCGATGTGGATTTGATCCTTGGTCGGCACCGGATAAACTTTCAAAGGAGTAAACCTGGGTTCAGGTTTGACGGCTGCATCTATTCCTACAAAGAGAGAATCCAAGACGTACAGGCATCCCTTGGCATCCGTAACCATAACCGAATAGAAACCCGATTCCGTCAATGAAAATTGATCTTCATTGGAGTTGGTATCCCCGTTGGGTGCCGTCCACATAAAAGTATAAGGGGGTACACCGCCGCCAGGTGTGATCAATATCAATCCCGCAGAGAAGTCCGTAATATGGATAATGGTATCGACATCAATGACAAGGGCTGGAGGTTCCGTTACTGAATAACTGCGGTTTTCCACGCATCCGGCTGCATCATTGATCGTAATGCCATACATACCTGCAGCCAGGTTTTCAATAGTGGATGATGTTCCTCCGTTGGACCATAGATAAGTGACCGGTAGTGTAGCGTTTTCGACATTCACTGAAACCGAACCATTCATGTCGCCTTTGCAAAGCTCATGGGTGATGATCGAAGTCACTACGAGGTTACAATTTCCCGGTTGAACATTAAAACATGCAGATGCCGTACATCCACTGATATTGGTCACCGTCAGGCAATATTGTCCTGGGGGAAGTCCGGAGATCGATTGCGTGTTAACTCCATTGCTCCACTGGTAATCAATTACACCAGGGATCGGATCACATTGAATAGCTCCGTCATTTTGATTCGGTGCTGATTCATTGCTGACCTGGCAATTGAACGCCGGAATCGCAATCAGGGTCAATGTGGTACAAGCTACATCCTGGCATCCGGCTTCATCCTGAACGGTAACGCAATACTCAGCTTCTGTAGCCACTATGATGGATGGGGCGTTGCTTCCATTGGACCAGTTATAAGTTACATTTCCGGCTTCTCCAGTGATCAGGGTTATCAAATTCGCTGAGTCACCTGCACAAATAGATATACTATCAGGGAGAGAAACATCCAGGCTGCAGCCGAATGCATCCACCTGGCCCGACCCCTGTGACTGACAACCATTGGCATCTGTAACCGTGATACTATAGTTTCCAGGAGCAAGTCCTGTAATGGTGTCCGCAGTCGCTCCATTGCTCCACAAATAAGTATAAACTGCCGTTCCTCCGGTGACGATCACTTTTGCGGTGCCGTCATTTGTACCTACCCCAGTCTCATCCGTGGTAGTGACGGAAAGATTAAGTTGAGCTGGTTGTGTTACTGTCGAAGAAGCGGTTGAAGTACAACCTCCATTGTCTGTAATCGTGATCGAGTAGGTCCCGGCGCCAAGGTTGGTGTTTTCTAATCCCACGACCCCATTGGACCAAAGGCTGGTATAAGGCGGAGCGCCACCGTTTATTGTTGCTGTAAGCGATATACTTGTATCACCAAAACAGAGATTCGCTCCTGCCTGGTTGATATTGATATTAATCGCCGGAGGTTGTGTGATGGTATAAAAATTGACCGTTTCACATCCTTTTGAATCTGTCACCGTAACCAAATAATTTCCTGCAGCAAGATTGCTGGCTGTGGAACCGGAAGCACCATTCGACCACATGTAAGTATAAGGGGCCATTCCACCTGAAGCACTCACCGAAATAGACCCTGTGCTGCCTCCGGGACAAATGACATTTACCTGGTCGATTAAATCCACAACAACAATACCCCCGGGGTTTACCGTATAGGTGGCTGTTTTCGTGCAATCATTATTGTCCGTTACCGTGACGGTGTATTCCCCCGGTGCCAGGTCGGCAATGTTATTTCCGATAGATCCGTTTGACCATTCGCTGAATAATGGTGGGGTGCCTCCCGAGGTGGTGAGGATGATCCCGCCATCCTGTGCACCTGCGCAGGTTTCATTAATCAGGCTGATCAGATTGATCATGATCATGGAGGGTTGGGTGACGGTGTAGGTGGTCATTTTGGTGCAATTGTTACCATCCGTTACCGTAACGATATAACTGCCGGCGATGAGATTTGAAATTGTAGCGGCGAATCCACCGTTGGACCAATCGAATAGATATGGGGGCGTGCCACCTGAAGCACTGGCTGTAATGGATCCATTGTTACCTCCATTACAGGTGACATTCGTGATGACTGGTGTATTAAAAGCCAACGCAGTAGGTTGCGTAATGGTTACACTTGCTGTCGCCGTCGAAGCCGCGTTATCAGTTACGGTAACTATATAGGTTCCTGCAGCCAGGTTAGTGATCGTTGCACCTGAACCCCCATTAGACCAGTTAAAGGTGTAAGGAGGCACTCCATCGGAAGCGGTTGCCGTTGCACTTCCGGTAGGAATATCAAAGCATTGGAGGTTAACTGAATTTGTAATGCTCACGGTTAAGGGGAGGATACCACCATTGAGCATGCCAGAACCAGTCGCCTGGACAATCAGGTCTCCATCATGACCTCCATTTCCATTAGCGACATTTCCTGCCAGGTAATAGGTAATCGTTGTATTAGCCGGCGAAGAAGGGGAAATCCAGGTAGCCGTATAAGAGACAGATCCCGGCAGCGTTGGATAAACCTGGGCCGGAAAATGTTCCCAATAGATTCGATTCGATGAGGTAGAAGTATGCGAATGCACGTCCGTCCCGGAAAACGATCCTGCCTGTTGATTATTACTGTTCAGGAAAACGATTTGAAATCCTCCTTTAGGCGTGTCGCCTGCCCCCATGAAAGAATTCGTTTGTGAATTCGTAACCGTTAAAAAATAGGCAGTATTGGGTTCTATCGTAGCTGGAAAACCCGACAGCACAATAGTTCCGGTCTGCCCTGAACCTGGAGGAGTATGGCACTCGGTACATAATTGTTCTCCGGGAGCACCCGTCTTTCCATCTGGCGGATCGTCCTGATTAGCCAGCCAAAGGGCTACGCTGACTAACAATCCGAGAAGAGCATATTTTCTGGACATAAACAAAATAAATTAAAAATTAAAAAATAATTTTTACTCCTGCCTCAGCAGAAAGTAAATTAAATGATAAAGAAAGTGAAACCAATTTCTCTTATCCTTCGAACGGACACCCACCTATGTTGAAGCAATCAGATTTTAATCCATTCTTCAAAATAGGTTTTAGTACCTGCTTGTAATTTCATCCAGTACACGCCGGAAGGGATGGAGGGAACTTCAATCCTGCCCTGGTTCATGGTTGTCCTACCCGCTTCATTTCCTACACTGTTGTAAAAACAAATGATGCCATCCGGTTTCTCCTGATTTTTGAAATCAACAAAAATTTCTGAAGACCCCGGATTGGGATATACTATTGGTTTGATGGAGGCTATTTCATGATTTGCTGCAAGCACGACTGATCCGCTCACCCTGGAAATTATTGTTCTATCCCCGGAGCTCTGGAAATTGCCATTGCAAATATTTCCTGCATAATAGCAGGTAATTAATCCGGAAGTAGGAAGATTAGACGCTTTCCAAAGTACGCTCCACTTGATTACATTACTATCCGGATACGTGAGCGCCGGATGGTGTTCGAAATATTGCCTTCCTGAAGAAGTCTGGATAGCGGAGCTGGCTGATGGGGAAGAAAGTTCACCGGCTTTGGTGTTGGTCGGACCCAGGATAGTTAACTGGAAACCACCCCTGACCGCGTTCCCTATGCTGTCGCGATTGATCACCGTTAGCTGATAGGTTTCATCCGGGGTGATCGAAGAGGGAAATCCTTGAACCGTCACTGAACCTTTCAGCGACTGACTCTGCGGCACATGACACGAAGCGCAGGTGGATTCGCCCGGTGCACCGGTCCTGCCGTTGGGCGGATCGGTAGAGAAGGAAACTAAGAAAAATACCAATGACATGATCGTCAGTAGGGTGTTTCGTTTGCCCATAAAAAGCGTATGCTCTCCTTTATGAGATCAATACTACTAAAAAAACAATTATATAAACTTTTGTACCCACCTAAAAGACTTTCCGGGCCGTCTAAACGGAAAAATTCCACTCTTATCCGGATCCTCTGATGAAAATTTTAACAACCAATTTCAATTCTTAAACAGTTCATTTACCTTGCTTAAGTGGGTTTTGTATAGTAAAATCCATGATTGAACGATATCCTGTCAATCGTTTGCAACTTCCTCCTGTCAAATGTCGTCTATATGACAGAAATGCTTTGAAGTTAAATTCCGGATCAGGTTTGAAAATCGATACAGGATTTTTTCATCGTCAAAATCTAATACTCATGAAACGTGGCTTTATTCTGCTGATCAGCTTATTCGTTGCTTTTACCCTTCCCCTGAAAGCCAATACCTTTAAACCGCGCTCCTCTACAGATCAGTTACGCAGAGAAGTGGCTGCCTTTTTTCCTGGCCGGGACCTGGCCTTCCTTCAGAAGAATGTGGAAATAGTCCGGGTGAGTTTCCTTATCAATACGAAAAATGAACTGGTCATTTGCGATGTCGCCGGCGAAGATGCCAATGCCTGTGATTACGTAAAGAAAGTTTTAAATTTTAAGCGTATCAATTATATACCTGCAAAACAATTGACAAGGTATGCGGTGGATATCCGGTTAGTGAGAACGTGATCGCGCTAAGGAGGTGCGCGGTTCAGACTGCTGCAGGTGCACCTTTAAAAAGCGATTCCACAAAGGCCACTTTATTAAAGACCTGGAGCTGATCTATTTTTTCTCCAACCCCGATAAATCGAATCGGAATTTTAAACTGATCGGAAATACCGAGTGCTACCCCACCCTTGGCGGTCCCATCCAACTTGGTCAGGGCGAGGCAAGTGACCTCCGTGGCCTCAGAAAATTGCCTGCATTGCTCCATCGCATTCTGTCCGGTGGTAGCATCAAGCACCAACATCACATCATGAGGTGCGCCCGGCAATGATTTATCAATCGACTTTTGGATTTTGGTGAGTTCCCGCATCAGGTTGAGCTTCGTATGCAATCTTCCGGCAGTATCAATGATAATGACATCGGCATTGGTCCTGATTCCTTCTTTAACCGCTTCAAAGGCTACTGCGGCCGGGTCGGTATTCATACCCTTGGTAAAAAAGCCGCATCCTACCCGGTCGGCCCAGACTTTCAACTGATCAACGGCTGCCGCGCGAAAAGTATCCCCCGCAGCCAGCAATACATTCAGTCCCCTTTGCTTGTACTGATACGCCAGCTTACCGATCGTGGTCGTCTTCCCGACCCCATTAACGCCTACGACCAATAAGACATAGGGTTTTATACCCGATGGCAACTCAAAATCTTCGAAATCGATTGTATTGTTTTCGGAAAGGAGTCCTGCTATTTCGTCCCGCAGAATGACATTGAGTTCCGTGGTGCTGAGATATTTATCCCGGGCTACCCGTGCCTCAATTCGATCGATAATTTTTATGGTAGTTTCCAGCCCTACATCGCTGCTGATCAGGGCAGATTCCAGTTCATCAAGGACGTCTACATCGACCTTCGATTTGCCGGCAACCGCCTTAGTAATTTTTTGAAAGAGACTGGACTTGGTTTTCTCCAGGCCCTGATCCAATTCCTGTTCCTTTTCCCTGGAAAAAAACTTATTGAAAAAACTCATCTATGCCTTTCGCTTATTTCTCAGCGAAGAACTCTTTCACTTTGTCCTTGTGCACCATGACCTCTTTGTAAGAGTATTTACCGGTGACTGGATCCTTGATGGGTTTTATCACTTTAACGAAATCTCTTCCGGTTCCGGCGTTACCGGCACGTTGAGCGACCTTGGCGTTCTTAGATATTTTAGCCATGTGATGAAGTGTTTATTATTTGATTTCTTTATGCAGGGTAACTTTCTTCAGGATCGGGTTGAACTTTTTCAGCTCGAGGCGATCCGGTGTATTTTTCCTGTTTTTCTGCGTAACGTATCGGGACGTACCCGGCATACCACTGGTCTTATGCTCGGTGCATTCCAGGATGATCTGATTGCGGTTGCCTTTTGACTTCTTAGCCATGATGTGTAAGTATTACTGTTTTTTATTCAAGGTGACGCCGGTATCGAAACCTTCGGCTTTCAATTTCAGGAGATAATCATAGATCCCTAATTTGTCGATATTGCGCAGCGCCGAGGTAGAAACGTTGATCTGAACCCATTGGTTCGTCTCCGGGATGAAGAATTTCTTCTTCTGCAGATTGGGTAAAAACCGTCTCCTGGTCTTCACATTGGAGTGAGATACCTTGTTCCCTTTCATGGGCTTTTTACCTGTCAATTCACATACTTTGGGCATGATATTGGATGTCTTATTTTTGTTCTATTGTATTATCGTTCAAGCTGTTAACCCGAAATAAAGTGACTTCGGAAGGAGTCGAACCTTCAACCTCCTGATCCGTAGTCAGGTGCTCTATCCAATTAAGCTACGAAGCCGGGTCCTCAAACGGAGTGCAAAGATAGAATTTAATCCCCAACTCCTGGTAGCCCGCTTCCTTAATATTTTATTAGCCTTCCCTACTGATAAATAGTTAAAAACCAACTCATTGGCTAGTAAACCACAAATTTATCCGACGATTTCAACTTGCCGTTCCTGAGTGTCACCACATAGGTGCCTGCGGGAAGAGGACCAGCATCAATCTGCACCCGATTTTGTAAAAAATCATCGGCACTTATGGAATAATGGGCGATTTCTGCCCCGTTGATCGAGTACAATTGCATAACAGCATTGGTGGTATCTCCGGTGGCCGTGAAGCCCACATTTACATATCCGGATCGAACCAGGTTTGGCCTTATATAGGTGATTTCCACATAGGTTTCATCCCCATGAGATGTGCAATCTTCCGCAGCAGCTTTTACAGCAGCATCGGCCTGCAAACGTTTACCTGTGACTGTGATCCCATCCAGGGAATTATTGGCCTTGGCAGAAGAAAAAATAATGTCCCTGACCCGCCTGGCCACACTGGCCGGATCGGTTTCAATAACATCCAGGAGCGACTTACATGCGGTGCTATACATCAAGGCGATGGTGCCGGTGACATGTGGGGTAGCCGAACTGGTTCCGGGAAACGCTTTATACGTCATTCCCGAAACTGTGGTGACTGTTCCACTGCCGGGAGCACCCAGGTCTATGCTGGTAATACCATATCCGGCATTCTCCACGATATTGTCGGTAAGATCAACGTTGGTCACGGCAATCATGTATTCCGATGAACAGGTCGTGGGCATATCTCCAACCTCATCAACTGAAATGCCATTGTTCGGTGCGGCGCAAACATTGAGTATTCCTTTCTGGCCCAGCTTATCGTACATCATACACCACAAGGGATGATCCGACGCAAAAGCTCCGTTGATGCCGGCAGAGAGATTAGTTACGACAACAAACGCCCCTTTCTGCCCATGGGTCTCATCATAGAGGGTGCGCATATCCAAAACATATTGGTAACTCTCGATCAGATCGGATTCGAAATCGGCACCGCTGACCAATAACAATTTCACTTTCCAATTGACGCCGGTCACCCCTAAATTATTATTTCCCACAGCACCAATGATACCGGCCACTGAAGTTCCGTGTGAATTCACCGGATGCTGATCATTCTCGAGTTTGACATTGTAACCCTGGTAATCATCTTTATACCCGTTGTTATCATTATCAATACCATCATTTGGAATTTCCAGTCTGTTGCGCCAGATATTGGCTGCCAAATCGGGATGATTCGTTTCAAAACCCTCATCAATAATCGCAGCGACGATCGTGTCTCCATTTACGGTCACGCCGCCGGTCGTAATATCCCAGGCTTTAGGCATACCAATCAATTTCATATCGGACTGGTTGATATAACCCGGATCATTAGGCTCCGTATCCCGCCAGTCAATACGCTGATCGACAAGCATCCTGTTTACGCAGGGAAGTGACTGGAAGGCGTTGACCAATCCAGCCGGCAATTCCATTACATACCAATCATCGATGGGCAATTTTTTATATAGGTACCCTTCCTCATCAAGGTCGTTGGTGGTACGCCACTCGCGGATACAGGTGTCATTCGAATTTTTGACTTCCACGAGCCACCGGCCAATAGGTTGCGCGGCCGGGAATAAAGGAAAAACGGAAGCTAAGAGTTGAAAAAGGTAAATCAGCGCCATCAGGGTCAATTGTGTTCCTTCAAATATTTATGGATAACGAAAAAAAGCATCCATTCTATGTATACTCCCGGCAAAGTTAATCAGTTAGGGTATTCGAAGTGAAAAAGCGATAGCGTCCGTGGTTTGACGGGTCACCAGCATTTTTTCCTTTTCGTTGTGGTTACGGATATATATTTGCTTCACAATCCGCAACGATGACAAAGAAGAAACTGATCAAAAATATCATTAACATTTCCTTATTTTATGTATTCATTATCCTCGTCTGGATCGGGGCTTATTATACTGAGCAGCAAACCCATTGGCATCTGTACGGATTGATCAATGACATTCTCCCGCTTTTGCTGGCTGTTCCTCTTGCCTACCTTGGCTTTTGTTTTCAGCGCAGGAACAATTTTCATGGAGCGCTCCGGTTACTGTGGGCGAATATTATTCACGCCGTGAATTCAGCCTTGCTTTTTGCTGACGATAAAAATGATTCCAAAAATGATATTAAGGAGATATTGCTTGCGCTTTCCAAATGCATTGACGAAGTCCGCGGCGTATACTACAATGTGAATGAAACCAAAACGGAAAAAGGATCCTACCCTTTCGAATCATTGAAAAATATTTATTCAATCGTGGAAAATCTGGGCCATTCCGAAATGAATGAAGTCCAACGGAAAGAAGCACATGAAAAAATCACTTCCAACTGGCAAATCATCCGCAAGACTTTTCTGGCTGAATTCGACCGTTCCATGCCCACCTTTTCGGATACCATCCGGAATTAAAACTGTTATTTCATTAAACTGATACCTTTTGATAGGTTTCACGGAATACACCGGCATCACAGGCATAATATTCTCCCTTCGACCCCTTTGATCAGGTAATCTCCTGCCTTTCCCCTCATCAATCCTTCCATGGTCATAATTTCAAAATCCTGGTCAATGCGGCAGGCGCCGACAGGAATATCTTTTTTGGCATAAGGTTCGAAAGCAAGATCATACGGCTGATACGATACGAAATAATTTTCGCCCTTCTGCGTGGGAAGGACCTGCATAAAATCTTTGAAATGCTCCTCCTTCAGGTAAGCGGCGGCGGCATGCTCCCCGATATTCGCAAGTGCATCCAGGTTTTTCGGATTATCCATCTCCCCGAGCGATTCCAATTCTTCATTTGAAAAATGGAGCCCAAGTTCCTCCAGGCTTTCTTTATTAAGCATCACATTATAGCGCAGGTAGGTCAGGGCCTGATATCCTAAAAAGGAATCTCCCCGAAGATCTCCCATTTCACTGTCGATGTTGATCGCGGTCGGTGAATCACTGAGGATCTGCATGATCAATTGATTGGTCAGGTTGGCATCATGCATGAAGAAGTCCGGCATTTTCGCCGCCCAGGCCATCAGGTTACTTTTCTCGTAGGCCTTGTAGTCTGACCGGGCATCTGAACTCCCGGTTCCCAGCGATACGAGCAGCATGTTTTTCTTTCCGAGGTGCCAATGGAATGGATAGGATTTGAGGCTGGCGAGGAGAAATAAACGCAGGGAAGGATTATTGACCATGCTGATACCGCCGTCAATGAAAGCCCCCTGTTCGCCTGAACTGTCTTTTAAAAACATCGGGAGAAAATAAGTGGGAGCAGCCGCACTGGCCATGATGACCTGCCATAAGGGCCAGTCTTTATTCTCCTGGTAGTATTTGCCTCGGGGATGATTATGAATGGCCCAGGTACTGAACGTTTCCGCCCGTTTGGTAAAAATGCACAAACCGGTTTTTATTCTTTCCGTATCGCCCAGCACGATATCGCCGAAAAAACTTTTCAGGGCTGCTTCCAACGGCCGGTTATCATATTTAATGCCTTTGAAGAGGTATTGAAAAAAACCGGTTTTCTGCCCAAAGATTTTTTTCCCTAATTCAAAATATTGTTTTTTGATTTCACTCGCTTTCATCCCCACCGCCAATGCCGAAGCAATAATCGATCCCGTACTGGTGCCGCCTATCAGATCAAAATACTCACTCAGCCGGAAATCCGGGTTATTGTTTTCCCGCGCCAGCATCGCTTCAATCTTTTCCAGGAATCCCAGGGTCAATACACCACGGATGCCACCACCATCGAGGGATAATATGCGCTTCGGACCCGGATGGTTAATTCTTTCTTCCAACATTGACATAGATAGACTTATTGAAAATGATAAAATAATCCCAGCATACCCGTCACACTGGAATAGGCAAACGAATCGGAAATGTCATCCCCATTGATCACTATGGTGGTGAACGCACCGGAATGATACAAACCAGCGAGATCGATACTCAACTGGGAATTTATAAAATAACTTACTCCGCCTCCGAAACAAAAACTTGAGCCGCTGTACTTCTCCAGGGTGTTCAGGTTGAAATTGATATAATAAAAGGATTCCTTCGTTTGTGTATAGTTGACGCCAACGGACAAATAAGGACGCCATTTCGAATTGGTAGAACCAAAAATGAATTTGCCGGTTAGATCATATTCGTCATACGGATAGGGGCTCATGGTATTGTTTTCTGTCCGGGAAGTAACGTCAAAGTGCTGGAAGGCAAAAGCAGCCATAAATTTGTGACTGAATCCATATTGAAGTTGAATGCCGTACCCGATACCGTCATCCGTAAATGGGTGGACATCGTTATTAGTATAAGAAAGATAGCCTCCGCGTACGCCGGCCGAAAAACCTTTGGTCTGTGAGGCGATTGAAATACTGCCCTGTCCATAGAGCATTCCTGTAATCAATAAACAGGTTAATAACAGGTAAAAGGGATGAATTTTCATGTCAATATTTTATGGCAACAGTGGAGGAAATTTTAATTTGCAATTTAGTATTAATCTGTATTTGATAGGGTACATCACCCTTCGCTTCCAGGTGCATTTCGTTGGATTGGAGTGGGATTTTTTGACCGCCGGGAGTCAGTAAATATTCAAAATTGAGATCCATCGTGCCACTTCTTCTGTATTCGCTCTTTTTCACTTTCACTACCGAGCCCATGATCAGACTACCGGCTGGTACAGCCACCTGGGAACCATCATAAAGCGCTTTATCCAAAACAAAAGTCACCTGCCTGGGAACAGGATCCGGATCATCACTGGACACCAAACTGGTAGGTCTGGCAACAATATCAGCTCCCTTGGGGATATTCACCGTATGGGTCATCGCCGGTTTCTTTACGGGCTCTTCCTTCACCGTTTCATTTTGCGGTGGCTGACTTATCGTGAGGTCAACCGGTTTGTTTTGCACTTTCGGTTCGGGCAGGACAGTCGCTGGAGGTTCCTTAATAATTTGCTTCTGTTGAATACCCTGGTCCGGAAGTTCTTTTGATTTTTTTATACTGGTAGAGACCGTACCTGGCTCTTTTTTTACAGGTTCCGGGTACACCTTCTCTTTGGTAGTGTCTTTGTTGAAAGGCGCTGTAGGCTGAAGCGTGTAATGCACTTGCTGGGAATCCACTCGCAATTCAGTATCACTTCTGTTAGGGCCGTCATTATCATTCGCCAGCGATTTTGATTTGGAGAATATACCCCACAGCATGAAGAGACCGAAAAAAGCCAGGGCGACAATGACTAAATTTTTCAACTGCCCGGTCAGCACCTGTAAAGGTTGAGTGGAAGTAACCTTTGGAGTTTCTTCTTCTTCCGGTTTGGCGGCAGGATGATTTTCGACCGGTGGCAGTACTTCAGGCTGAGCAGGCTCCTCGTTTATTCGATTTCGAATGGCACGGATGAGATCATGGTAATCTGATTCCTGGTGCAAGGTGATATTCAGGGTATTGATATCACGAAGGATACCGGTCAGCCTCGCTATATTGTTCCTGATTTCAGCGTAGAGGTTCAGGTCATCTGTAATGCCTTCGATATAGCTCAGGGAATTCAGTTCCTTGACTTTGTTTTGCAGTTCAATCAACTGATTTTCCCAGAATTTGACAAAATCAAGCCGGTCGACAGAACTGGAAATTTTGACCTCATCCAACACAATTGGGAAAATCCGGTCCGTCAGGCTTTCATTGTGATAGATCTGGATCAATTCAAACATGCAGTATTCCGACTTGAGATACTTGTTGGATAGAATGATGATCACCATATCCGCTTTCCCCAGCCGGACCATGAAATCGTGGATACTCTGCCGGTAGGCCAGATCCCGCTTGTCCAGTATGAAGCCGATTTTTTCAGCTTCCAGGCGCTGGACCAATTGGGCCAGGATTTCATCACTGGTGCCACCCCAGGCATGGGAGATATATATGGATTTCTGCGCCTTCATTTATCGTCCACTAAGATAATGAATCCGGCAATGGAGGTCTAGTGATCATTTTTATGCACCCCTCTAAACTTCTTTTCCCCCGCCTCCACTTTAAAAGGCAGAAAATTTTCGACGGGTGGTATAGGGCAATTGTAACCATCGCTGAATGCGCACCAGGGATTGTAGCAGCGATTGAAATCAATAGTGATCTGCCCGTCTTCCGTATCCTTTTTAGAAAGATCAATATATCGTCCACCACCATAGGTTGTAATGCCATTGGTCTCATCAGTAAAGGGCAGGAACAAATAATCCTGGTAATCCGGATTGGAAAGCAATTTGATATTTTCATAGACAGAAAGTCTGACACTATCGGTCCCCCATTTAAAATAAGCCTCTCCCCATTTTCTATACGTTCTCGTTTGACCGCTATAGGTCGGCAATTCAAAATTTTGACTTTCCGGGGTGAGGACAAAACTGGCATTGATGAGAGCCTTTTTATGAGGCGAATAAAAATCCAGCCATTCCAGGTCAGCCTGTTTTAAAGGTGAACGCTCATCATGAAGGAATTCCTCTTTATAGTCTTTGCGATATTGCAGGGTTGCTTTTACGAAGGAATGGCAGGAGGCCATCAGTAAAAGAAAACCAAAAGACAGGCCGGCCCCACGCATATTATTCCTTCGTTGCCACTAAAGCCAATTGCTTTCCGTCCGGACTCACGGCCATACGTGAGATATGCTGAATGCCATATATCGACAGGTCTCCGCATTCCTTCCAGATGTGCTCTCCGGAGGGTGACCAAAAATACAACTGCCCGTCCTTTCCCATAAAGAAGGTTCCATCGGGAGCAATGGCAAAATCTTCAGATTTTGAAGGGGTCTCCGCGATGACATCAATCACCGTTGAAGTATCCGTGAATTTTTTGATGTACCAATAGGTTTCGCTGAATTTATGGATGTAATACACGGATCCCTTGCCCTCAGCTATCATTGTTCGTCCAATGGCGGAGGTGATTTTTTTCGATTTATGTCCGGCAATAATATAACTCGCCAGCCGGTTGGATTCCCCTTCAATGCGATAGAGGGCAAGTTCATCCGGTCGGAGCCATGCATAATAGCCAACGTCCCTGAGGTCCGGCGTCAGACTTTCATATTTTCCCCCGAAAACCGGAAACCGATACACCTGTTGATCCATGGGTTCACCTGTAACCTGACGCACCACAGAATAATATTCCCCTGCCGGGTCAAGCTGAGGTGAATATTCATTCGCCTTGGTGTCTGTAAGTTGTCTGCATCTCCGGGTAGCAGGAGAAAGCAACCAAATGTCGTTTTGCGATTCTCCTGCCTTCCGTACGCTAACCAAAAGGTCACCCGAAGGAGTGAAGAAGGGTTGATTCGTATATCCACCTTTATTAAATCCACTCAGAAATTTTGGCCCGTACACATGATATTGGTTGTCCGGGGTCTTGATCAGGTTAAATAAATACAGATGCGTTTCTCCCTGCCCGACAACGGTTGATTGGAAAACCAAATTCAATCCGATCATCCCTGCCAATGCAATTCGTGCAAACATTATTTCAGGTGTTTAATTCCTTTAAAGGTAATCCCTAGACACCTGCCGATGGGAATTAATTCACACTAATGCGCTTGTCATTCAAGTCACCTTGGAATGATTTCTATTTATCAGCGATCACTCAACCTATTGCGCCTGGGTTTCAAAGCGTCTGCCCAAAACATCAAAAGAGCTATTCCCCTCCTTTAAAAACTCTTTCCTATCCTTTAAAAATTCGTTCCTCTTCTCTTTCCCCACCTTTAAAGGTGGGGTATTGATCATTGGTGGGGTATTGATCATTGGTGGGGCATTGATCATTGGTGGGGTATTGATCATCGGTAGAGTATTGACATCAGCCTCAGCCTTAGCCTCAGCCTCAGCCTTAGCCAATAAAATCAATCCATCTTATATGCCGAAGTGAATATCCGGCTCCAGTTTATGCCGTTGCTGATGCTGCCATCCTTAGTGGAAAACCAGATAAATAATGGCTTCCCGACTATATGCGTTTCCGGAACAAAGCCCCATATCCTCGAATCTTCTGAGTTATGCCGGTTATCTCCCATGGCCCAATAGTAATCCAGTTTGAAGGTATAGGATGTAGCCGGTTGGCCATTGATGATGTATTGGCCGTTCTCCTCTTTAAAGTCATTATGTTCATATACACTGATAACCCTTCGGTACAAGGCTATTGTCTCTGGTGTCAATTGCACGGTAGTTCCTTTTTTAGGAATATAGATCGGACCATAATTATCAATGGTCCAGTTACCAAAATGCGCTTTATCGTGAGGAAACAAATCACCATGTTCGTTATGCTGATGCGTGTATTTGTTGAACGTATCCAGGGCTTGTTCAGGAGAAAGTGGTTTGATAATTACCCCCTCCATTTTTTGCAAAGATTCGACCTGGTCCTGCTCCAGGGTGTAGATGAATGGAATATTATAAGGGTGATCCTTTTCATCGATATCCTGGTCTTTCAGCCACTGGGGATTGATCGGGGTCGCGGAATTGACATAATAGGTATAGCGCAGATGCTTTGGATTTTTGACAGGCTGTCCATTAATGTAGACCTGCCGGTTCCTGACTTCGAGACTGTCCCCTGGTATGGCGATGCATCTTTTGATGTAATGGTCTTCTTTATCAATGGGGCGGGTAATCAATTTTAGATTTTTAAAATTAGGATTGCCCTTTACCTGGAAAGCCGCATAGGATCGTTCGGGCGTCAGGTATACACTGTCTCCAACCGGCCAGTTAAACACAATAGGTTCGTTTCGTTCAATTTTTTCCAATGCCGGTAATCTGAAATAAGGAAGGGATGGATGTTTCAAATAGGATTCCGTGCCCAGGATTGGAATGGTATTGTGCAGTAATGGAAACATGGCGATCGTCATCGGTGTGCGAATCCCGTAATGCGCTTTACTCACAAAAAGAAAATCACCTACCAGCAGCGATCCTTCCATCGACGGCGTGGGAATCTTATAGGCTTCGATTAAAAACATCCGGATGAAGGCAGCTGCAAAAACTGCAAATACGATGGCTTCTGTCCATTCCCGGATGGTGGATTTGCGATAGGGATTACTCTTCGTTAATTTCTCGAGCTGGCGGGGTTTGTTGTTTTTAATAGCCTCCTGCATTTGGCGGCGATAATCAGCTTCACGCGGAAGAATTGGTCCGATGTATTTATCTTTTTTACTCAAGGCTATCTGTAAGAAAATAGCCGGGGCATATATGACGGCGGCGGCACTGTGCCTGAATTTTAGTTTATCAAAAGATCTCACCATGTCCACCGCCATGCCACAATAGATGAAGATGTTGACAACAGGAAACAGCAACCATAGGGCATAAGCCGGCTTTCGACCGATCAGTTTGCACCATTCCACAAAATTTACACCGGGGATCAAACCCTTAATGGCACCCACTCCCGCTTTCGGAAAGAGGAAGTAAAGACTGATGCTCAGAAAAATATAAGAAAGGATAAGGAAGATAAGTACGCTCACTGGGTTAAGTTTTTTGTTCAGCTCCTAAGAGCGCCAAAGATAACGCATTTAGTATGTCTGTTCGGTGAGGATGCAGAGTTCCTCGACGGATGTTCATTTTCAGCCACGAATTACACGAATTAGCACAAATTCAGTCGCATCCCTCTCATCTCTCTCATCTCTCCCATCCCTCTCATTCCTCTCATTCCTCTCATTCCTCAGCCACGAATTACACGAATTAGCACGAATTCAGTTGCATCCCTCTCATTCCTCTCATTCCTCTCATTCCTCAGCCACGAATTACACGAATTAGCACGAATTCAGTTGCATCCCTCTCATCCGTCTCATCCCTCTCATTTCTCTCATTATTCAGCCACGAATTAGCACGAATTAATAATTAGTGTGAATTCGTGAAATTAGTGGCTATTATCTTAATCTAAATGCAGATATTGGAAAGTTAAATCCAACATCCAGCTTCCAGGGGGAACGGTCAAAGGCCGAGGGGCAGAATGCTAAAAGTGACATTGGCAATTTTCTCTTTGCCCTATCCTCTCAGTCCCGATCCTCCTCATCCAAATCATTCAGCATTTTTCCTAACGGGTCGCTGAAACCGATTTTGCCCTGCGTCAGTTCCTTGGTCAGCACATCCAGATCGGCCAGGGAATGCAACACTATTTCTTTATACACCGGGTAAGCGGATTTAGGAATCTTATAGGCCTCCAGTAATCGATCGAGCCCTGGAACGGAATCCAATATGCCGTAAAATATATCGTCATCCACATCATTAGGCAGGGTGATGACATTACTGTCACCGAAATAAGCGCGGATGGCACCATACGGATCCTTTTCCTTTCCCTTTTTTATTTTTTCAGGATGAGGGAACGTTTCTAAAAATTCTTCGCGAATAGCCTGGCTGAGCAATTGCAGTGCGACATTATACTGTCCTTCTACTTCACCTTCATAGACCAATTCCATCTTCCCCGTGATCGAAGGGATAACGCCCCAGAAATCCGCCACGCGGGCTACCGTCTTCTTTTGACCGGTGAGAATCACCCTTCGCTCGGCGGTGCTGTACAGGTTTTCCATTGCCGTGATGCTCAGGCGCGCGGACACACCCGATTTTCCATCTACAAATTCACTCTTCCGTGCAGCAAAACTGATGCGTTCCAGAATATTTTTCAACACGTCCGGTACGATGACCTGCTCAGCCTGTCTTTTTGCAATGATCGCCTCCTGCTGCGTGATCGCTTTAGAGATTTCAATCTGCTCCGGATAATGGGTCAGGATTTGACTTTCGATCCGGTCTTTGAGTGGGGTGATGATGGAACCCCGGTTGGTATAGTCTTCCGGATTGGCTGTAAAAACAAACTGAATATCGAGCGGCAATCGCGTCTTAAAACCCCGGATCTGAATATCGCCTTCCTGTAATATATTGAACAGGGACACCTGTATCCTGGCTTGTAAGTCCGGAATTTCATTGATAACAAAAATGCACCGGTGTGATCTCGGAATCAATCCGAAGTGGATCACCCGCTCATCGCTATAGGGCAACTTGAGAGAGGCTGCTTTTATGGGATCCACGTCACCGATTAAGTCTGCCACGGAAACGTCCGGCGTCGCCAGTTTTTCTACATATCGCTCACTCCGGTGCAGCCATTGAATCGGGGTGGCATCGCCGAGCTCTCCTACCATCTTATGTCCGAAGGCGGAGAGGGGCATCATCGGGTCATCATTCAGTTCACTTCCTTCGATCACCGGAATGTATTCATCCAGCAAGTCGACCATGAGCCGGGCCAATCTTGTTTTCGCCTGTCCACGAAGGCCAAGCAACAGGATATTGTGCTTCGACAAAATGGCCCTTTCCAGGTCCGGGATCACAGTATCATCGAAACCATAAATGCCTTTGAATACAGGCTCCTTGTTCTGTAAATGCGTGATCAGGTTGTCCCGTAATTCCTGCTTGATGGATTTTGGAACATATCCTTGTTTTTTGAGTTCTCCCAGTGTTTTAGCGAATGCCATCAGTGCCTGTATTTGCGTTTGTTTTGTTTGTAATCCAGAAAAATAAAAGAGCCTAATCCTTCCAGGCTGCTATAAAATGCTTTTCCATCATTCGCTTTGGTGAACTGGTCGACAAACTGAACCAGCCACGGATCACGGGCGATCATAAAGGTGGTGATCGGAATATTTTGTTTCCTGCACTTGACGGCTAATGCAAAGCAACGGGTTAAAATTTTCTTGTCCAGCCCGAAACTGTTTTGATAATATTTTTTGCCAATCTTGATACACGTCGGCTTGCCGTCCGTGATCATCATGATCTGCTTATTTGGATTTTTTCGCTTTCTCAAAATCTCCATCGCCAGTTCAAGCCCCGCTACCGTATTCGTATGATAGGGGCCCACCTGCAGGTATGGTAAATCTTTGATTTCAATTTGCCAGGCATCATCCCCAAAGACAATAATATCCAGGGTATCTTTTGGATATCGCGTGGTGATTAATTCAGACAACGCCATAGCCACTCGCTTGGCAGGCGTGATGCGGTCCTCGCCGTACAGGATCATCGAGTGTGAAATATCAATCATGAGTACGGTACTCATTTGCGACTGATAAAACCGCTCGTGGATCTGCATATCCTCCTGGGTCAGGCTAAATTCTTCTATGCCATGATTAATGTGGGCGTTTTTTATGGTTTCCGAGATGGCTATCTGATCCAGCGAATCCCCCCATTCGTAAGGTTTGAGTTCAGCGGTATATTCATCGCCTATCCCGATGGAATTCGTCTTATGATCTCCGCTCCTGGATTTTTTAAGATCGTCGAAGACATCTTCCAGTGCTTTGCGGCGGAGCTCGATTTCCATTTTGGCGGCAGGAGACATTTTTCGTTCAGTGCCGTCCTCCTTGAGGTACCCTTTCTCTTTTAATTCCCGTATAAAATCGGCTATGCCGTACTCCGGGGTAGTGAGATTGTACTGCTTATCTAACTCAGTGAGCCAGCTCAGGGCCTCACTGACATCGCCGGAAGTGTACATGAGGAGCTCCTTGAAAAGCTTGAGCAAGCTTTCAAACGGGTTGTCCGCAAAGGCGTTGGGGTCAAATTGTCTAAATCTCCAGCTGAACATCGCAGTCCAATAGGACAAAAAATGAAGTGATATTGTTTAAAACAAAGCCGCTGAGATATAGAATATTTGATGGATACTTCTACTTAACCCCAGCTTTTAGGTCTGGTGCGGAAATTTATTTTTTAACCGGCTTTAGCTGGTCGAAAAATTATTTTAGCACAAAGCTGGCTTTCCCTGACATAAATCCTTTATTATAAATCTCCACGGTATAGGTTCCGGGGTCGAAAGGAATGCCGGGCTGCCAGTTAATACATCCGTTGACCGGATCAGGTTGGTAATCCAGTTCGACAGATTGGGTATACTGGACGGCTTCACCGGTTCCGCTCAATTTCATGTTTCCTGAACCCTGATCCTGGATGGCCATGACTTCACCCAGCGGATTGATGAGCCGGAGATAAAACTTTTCCTGTCCGGACGAAACAATGACATTGGAAGTGGTATTGAAACACACTCTGACGCCGTCTATTTTTTTAGCGGCTTTGGAGTCCGATTCTTTTCCGGAGCTTTTGACAATATAACCGATAGGTTTGATATCGGTAACCTTGATACAGGAGGCGATATCTACTTTTTTGGATAAGGTTTCTTTATCCTGGGCCAGTTGGTCACGTTCGGTGGTCAGGCTGTTTGTTGTATTCATCAATTCTTCGTTAGTAACTTTTTCCTGCTGAACAGCTAAGACGAGTTCATCGCGTTGACTGCTCAATTGGGTGTTGGTTTCCTGCAGGGAAACATTTTGCTTGCGCAATTCTTCCACTTCGGTGACATAGGATTTCAGCTTCGCAATTTCTTCACGGGCCTTTTCAAGGTCCTTCGATGTTTTAATCAGGCTGTCGATCTTGTCTTTTTGTTTTTTCAGCTCTGCCTTTTGAGTTTCGATCATGGCATTGAGCTCGCTGTTATTGCCCCGCATTTCTTCGAGATCAGAAAGGGACTGATAATATTCTTTCTCCAGGTCGGCCTTGATCCTGGTTTCTTCTATAAGTTCCGCGTTTTGTTTTTTAATGAGTTTATCCTGGTTGACTTTAGTATAGATCAGGAATGCACTGAGCCCGAGGAGAGCAATGATGGCTACGGTGGCCAGGGCTAAAAGCTTTTGTTGTGACGATTGTGACATGACAGCGATAATTCAGTTATAAAATCTGTTTATAAATATAGAAAAAGGCTTGTAATCTATAAGATCGGGCCGGATTGAAATGAAGGGGAGTCAGGGACAGGCTGCAAATATCCTAAAATTTATCCTAGGTTACAATTATCCCTGAAATGCGTAATTTAGAAGTCCGAGGTTATCGGGTATATTGCGTAGCCCCTCGTTATGGGAAAACGGTTATTTTGATATACAATCCTTCACCGGAAAACACCTTCTTATGCAACCATTACACCACATTCTTTTCCTGGATGTTGAAACGGTATCCCAGTACTCCGTTTTTGATCAAATGGATCCTCGCGGCAAATCCCTCTGGCAGCAGAAAATCGGGTTCATGGCCCGGCGCGATGACCACGCCTGGGAAGACCAGGATTATGCTCAATCCTATCAGGAAAAAGCGGCGATCTATGCCGAATTTGGCAAGGTCATCGTCATCAGTGCCGGCATCATCCACCAGGGGGAAACGGGTCCCACCCTCCGCATCAAATCCTTCTATGGGGATGACGAACACGAGGTGCTCACGGAATTTGCCGGTGTGCTGGAAAAAAATTTCCACGACCCCAATCAGCA
The DNA here is from genome assembly GCA_963837505.1 of uncultured Saprospiraceae bacterium. GTDB lineage: Bacteria > Bacteroidota > Bacteroidia > Chitinophagales > Saprospiraceae > Opimibacter. Next base: position 266,506 of record CAWINN010000011.1, read on the forward strand.
CATCCTCTGTGGACATAATATCCGTGAATTTGATATTCCTTATTTATGTCGTCGCATGACAGCCACGCAGATTCCGCTCCCCACCCTGTTCAATATCACCGGCAAAAAACCATGGGAAGTCAAATACATCGCGGATACGCTGGAGCTCTGGAAATTCGGAGATCATAAAAATTATACCTCCCTGGATCTGCTTTCCCATACCCTGGGCATACCTTCTCCCAAGGACGAAATGGACGGCTCCATGGTTGGTCATTTTTATTGGGAGCAACACGCCCTCGAAGAAATCAAAAAGTATTGCGAAAAAGATGTAGTGACCGTGGCGCAAGTGTATCTCCGGTTACTGAATTTACCGTTGCTGACGGAAGAACAGGTGCTGATTACAAATTAAAAAGGCAGAAAAGGCGGAAGGCAACTCGTGTCCTTCGACCAGCCTCTTTTTATACAGCCCAATTTATCGAACAAGCAATATCATTCGCCCCCTTCGAAGGGGGAAAGGGGGTTGAGCGATTTCCCCGCTTGCCGTAGGTTGCACCTACGCTGCCAGTTAGAACAGATTATTCACTTCGTGAATTCGCAGAAGATTACCAATTGCGTCTTTGCGCGAGATCATTAATTCACCATAATCCCCTTCGTCACACTCTGATTTCCTTGTCGCAGATGGATGTAATAATGGCCTGATGGAACGGATGGCAGACTGAGTTTCTGGGACATAGTGGTAGTGCTCACCTTGCCTCCGGTCCAGGTGCGGATTTCGTGGCCCCATTTGTCCATCAGGGTAGCCGACCAGGGCTGACCATTGGATTTCCATTCCATGGTAGTCTGGGTCGTGGCCGGATTGGGATAGAGCCTGAACTGCGTGTCCAGGAAGACTTCATTCTGGATAGCCGTTGCCAGTGAGCAACCCTCAATCAGGGGCAGGAACTGCACATCCGGATTGAGGATTTCAAAAATGGTATTCTCATCGAGTGTCAACCAATCCCGAAGAACCGTTGCATACACAGATCTGAAGTCATATTGCATAGCCACCCCTTCTTGTGGATCTGAATTGGCATCCAGTTGTGCATTGTCCCCAAGGATACCCGGCTTGACGCAGGGACCAAAAAGGAACAATGGTGCAGCGGTCCCGTGATCGGTACCCATACTATCATTTGAACGGATCTGCCGGCCAAATTCAGAGAAGGTCATCGTGAGGACCTTTTCATCTTTTCCGGCCAGTTTCAAATCCTGGTTGAATAGCGAAATCGCTTCGGATAATTGCTGTAATAAATCGGCATGATTCCCTTGTGTGGTGTCATTATCCACTTGTCCGGAATGGGTATCAAATCCACCAAGGGACACGATATATACTTTCGTTTTTAATCCACCGGAAATCAGCAAAGCCACATTTTTTAATTGCTGCGCCAATCGATTATTGGCTGGATACGTGACCTGGTTGCTGCCTCCGTTAGCAGCATCGGTGATCACGCTTCCATAAGCATTGGTCTGTGCTATGGCATCGATGAGGAACCGCAACTCTTTTCCATAATTGTTGTCCGGCAACATACCGGCTTCACTTTCAGAAAGTGGAGTCAGTGCAAAAGGATCATTCAGCGCCAATGAAAAATTAGTCAGCGGACCCTGGCAGGTTTCCGATACCAATGAACCCATCGTCAGGGCAAATGGTGCATCATATTCGGAATTTGGATAGCCTTCGGGGTATTCGGGGTGATCATTATAAAAATACCGGCCGAGCCATCCCGTGCTCAGGTATTCGGTAGCGCCTGAACCGGAGGTCCATATATCAGAGGATCTGAAGTGTGAACGATCCTGATTCGGATACGCCACACCCTGAACGATCTCCACTTTTCCATCCATGTACATATCCCGCATCAGGGTCATCGACGGATGCAGGGCTGTCTTATCTTCAATAGTGAGCACATCAGCCTCCGGGATCATGATATTGGATCTTAACTGGCTCAGGGCACTATATTGATCCTTTGGGATCACCGTGTTGAGTCCGTCATTACCTCCATTCAGTTGGATGAGCACCAGCACACGATCATTGTCCGATCCGCCATTGAACATAAAAGGAAACGGTACGGCATTTAACCTCATCCCATTCACCAGGACAGGTACCGAAGTCAGTGCAGTGGTGCGGAAGAAATTCCTTCTTTTCATCTTTTAATGATTTTGGAATTTAGATTTTGGATTTTCGATTATAGTTTAAGTTTTGCTTCACGAGTTTAAATGTTGAGTGATGTCAAAACATTTCCAGTTCAAATTATAGTAGAATGCTCCCGGTCCCTGAGTGTAGTCGAAGGGAAACGGGGAACCAGCTCTTACTACTGAAGTTGAAACTCCGGCAATCCCAACAACCCGACAAACAATGGGATCAATCTATTCTCCACGGCTTTGCGATACGTCTCATTCGTCGGATCATTCAGATATAGTCCATACTCCACCGTCCATTCAAAATCAGGAAGCCCCGGAATCAATAATTCTTTCAGGGAATCCAATTGACCCTGCGACAATGGATAAGGCAATAACAAATCCACCAGCGACTGAATCAACACATTCGGATCAGGGCTATTTTCAATGCTATCCGCAATCTTGACGACATCAAGTCCAAATGGGCGGTCAAAGACCATGATCTGTCCAAAGGACATACTCGTTGTCACGGCAATGCGCACAGTCAGGGTGACGCTACTGATCCAATTGCGATAGAAGACCGGTTCCTGGTAATAAGCCTTCCATCCCGCCACATTGGGCGGCGTGAATACATCCTGTTGTAAGGTGGCATTCAGGCCGTGTAAAGCATACCAAATGGTATACTTCTGATTTTGGTTTTGCGGGAAATCAACCATGAAGGGTTTAATCACTGAAGCCGTAAAATCAACCGGACTTTTGATCTGGCAACCAATCGCATTTTCATCATAGAAATGCTCGCTGCGAAATAAAGCTTCAAGCACGGGACGCATTTCATAATCCGACTGACGCATGACTTCTGCTAAAGGCTCAATCACATTCGCTTCAATATCATCATCGATATTATAATAGACAAACCATCGGTATAGATTGCGAGCCATGAACCTGGACACTTCCTCCTGGGCGAGGATGATATCGATCACAGTTTTATATTCGTCAGGACCCTGATTGTTGATCACTGCATTTCCAAATCGATTGGACAATTGTTTCGTTCCGGTGTCATGCCGGTTGAGCCTGAATACGGCTGCCGGGTGTGGTCCCGCATTGTTAAAACCAGCGTTATCAATCGTCCATCCGGTGAGGGCACGGGCGAATTCTTTGATATCCGTTTCAGTGTAGGTGGTATAATCACCGGGACCGGCTTCCACGCCTTTTCCAATGGTAAATAATTCCAATAGTTCACGGCCATAATTTTCATTCGGAGCGAGCTTATTGCTCTCTGCGCCGTTGAGATAGCGAAGCATGAGATTATTGACCGTCATGTCTTTTACCAGTTGCCTGTAATTACCTAAAGCGCTGGTACGGATCAGGTCGATGTATTGATAAGTCAACTTGGCATTGACGGCATCGGCGGTGACAAAGTGATTGTGCCAGAAGAGGACCATTTTTTCTCTCAGGCTGACTCCTTCATTCAGAAAGAGGCTGAGCTGCCAGGCGCGAATGGATCGATTGGGATAATTAAGATTAGGCGTAATGGCCTCATAGACCCAGGATTGACCGATCGGGACATTGGGGTCATTTTGCTCATTGTAGTTTATGGGCAGCGGAGGAGCTGCGTAAGGAGCAAAGAGTTTGTCTAATGTGCCCTCAAGTCCATCCGTCACTGCGTCGGCTATTTGTTGAGCAGTGGGAGCGAACATGGTTCGTTTGAGTAGGTGTTTGGCGGTCTGCGCATTCCATGGCCCTGCGTAAGGATCCAGTCCTCCGTTGATGACGACAGGAGGGGCATTGAGAAAGGTTTCAAGGGTTCGGGACGGAGCGGGGTTGGGAGAAGAAAACCGGTTTTTCAGTTGGGCTCGAAGTTGTAGTAAATCTGCCATAATGATGATTTAGGCTTGATGATCCGATATGCCTTTGGACAGGCGGGTCAGGAAAAGGTTTAATAGGTATTTCAAAAGTAAGTAAAGCGATGGGGATTTGACCCGTAAGAAGGAGGAGAAGGGGCGGGTGCTGTACTCAGGGGAGTGGAATTTTTTCCATTCTGCCCCTATGCTTCGACACTTCGACAAGCTCAGTGCACCGCCTGCTAAACGCAACCATGTGCTGCAGCTCAGCAACCATCCCCTAAAGGGGACTTCCTTCGTGATCCGTCACCCGTCATCCGTGACCCGGCATTTATCTGGTTAATTACATTAGCCGCATCGCGGCAAAATGTTCTTAACAGAAGGGATAAAAGAAAAATCCTATGATAGCCGCAAGGCGGCGCGACTCCCTTGATCCCCGGGGTTTTCGGAGCACTAAAATTTTCAAGCTGTCAAGAAGAAAATTTTGAGCGGAGAAACACAGGGGTGATAAATTTCGCGTAGCTGAAATTTGATGGGGCAGAATTCCGCGAAGCAATCATTACGGCATCCACCGGATAATTTTCATTAGGTAGGGGCGTATTGCAATTCGTCCCTACCTAATGAAAATTATCGGATCAACGTGATGTCTGCATTCCTCACTACTCTTCTTCCATCCTTGAACCTCGCCATCATCCTATACGCAAACACCGCCAGATCATCGACATTCCAAGCCCTGACCCCCACGAATAAGAAAATGCCGCCTGCGGATCTTACTGAGATCTAATGATCTACCCCTACATCAAAAATGAATTCGTGCTAATTCGTGTAATTCGTGGCTGAAAAATGAGAGGAATGAGCAATATGAGAGATATACAACTGAATTCGTGCTAGTTCGTGTAATTCGTGAGCTAAAGAATGAGCGAAATGAGAGGAATGAGAGAAATGAGAGGAATGCTGGTGAATTCGTGTAATTCGTGGTCAATCCAACAGGTCCTGGGCTACAAGGCAAGAAGTGAAAAAAATATTGGCTTTTAGGGTAACATTTGGGGGTGCTCGAGACACTTACAGCAGACACAAGTTTTCGCCGAAATCTAATCCGGGGTGTCGGGCCTCTATTACTATGCCCCAGCATCCCTATGACTTAACCTATACCACTCCTTTTAAGTACCCCTCGCTATTTTCTATCTTGCGCTCAAAGTTATCCCCACATGCGCATCCTCGTCACCGGCGCCGCAGGTTTTATCGGTTATCACATGTCCAGGGCCCTTCTGGCAGCAGGCCACGCGGTATATGGCATGGACAACCTTAATGCCTATTACGACGTCCGGCTGAAGTACGCGCGAATCCGGGAATTGGGTATCCGGCAGGATGATATGATCCAGGGAAAAGAAATCAAAGGGAAAAACGGTTTCGTCTTTTTCTATCTCGATTTGCTGGACAGCGCCAACCTCAATGCCTTATTTGCTTCTTTCAAACCTGAAGTAGTCATTCATCTCGCCGCCCAGGCAGGTGTGCGCCACAGCATCCATCATCCGCAATCCTTCATGGACAGCAATGTGCAGGGTTTTTTCAATATCCTGGAAGCCTGCCGCAGAAATCCCGTGAAGCATCTCATCTATGCGAGCAGTTCCAGCGTCTATGGTTCGAATGAAGAGATCCCTTTTAAAGAATCGGTGTCCACACATTCGCCGGTCTCTCTCTACGGCGCCACCAAAAAAGCAGGCGAGATCTTAGCCCACTCTTACGTTGCGCTATATAAAATTCCATCGACCGGCTTGCGCTTCTTTACCGTTTATGGTCCCTGGGGTCGTCCCGATATGGCGTATTATAAATTCGCGGATCACATTATGCACGACGAGCCCATCGATGTGTATAACAATGGTAACTTATCGCGGGACTTTACCTACATCGATGACATTGTCAGGGGTATCGAAGAATTGATCCATCATCCGCCCGGCGAAAAAGATAGTTCGCTCCACCGCATCGTCAATATCGGACGCAGCCATCCGGTCAACCTGATGGAGTTTATAGAAATACTGGAAAAGTACCTGGGCAAAAAAGCCGTTAAAAATTTTCTGCCCATGCAACCAGGCGATGTGTCCACGACATGGGCGGATACCTCGGTATTAAAAGAGCTCACCGGTTACTCGCCGTCCACTGACCTGGAAGATGGCATCCGCCAATTTGTGGACTGGTATAAAGCCTATTCCCACATCGCACATTAACCACTTCAACACCTCAACAATTCAACACTTCAACGCTTCAACACTTCAACACTTCAACATTTCAACATTCAACATTCAACTCACACATCAGCGCATCACCACATTAACGAATGAAACCAATTTCTTTTATCGTCCCGGTCTACAACGAAGTAGAGAATGTTGACAAACTGCACCAGGAAATCAACGCGATGGCCATGGGACTGGGCGTCCCCTACGAGATCATCATGATCGATGATGGCTCCACGGACGGTACTTATAATAAACTCAAACAGCTCTCTCCGATCACCATCATACGCATGCGGTCCAATTTTGGTCAGACCTCTGCCTTCGATGCCGGCATCAAAGCCGCTCAATATCCTTACATCGTGACGATGGATGGCGATCTCCAAAATGATCCTGCCGATGTCCCGGCACTTAGTCAAACATCTCGAAGAAAATGATTTCGATGTTGTCTCCGGCTGGCGCAAATACCGCAAGGATACTTTTTCTAAAAAATTCGTGAGTCGCGTCGCCAATGTATTGCGTTCTATCATGGTGAAAGATGGTATCCACGACAGCGGGTGCTCGTTGAAAATTTATAAAAGAGAATGTTTTGAAAATATCCATCTCTACGGCGAAATGCATCGCTTCATTCCCGCTTTGTTAAAGATGAAGGGTTTTCAAATCGGCGAGCTCCCGGTCAATCATCGCGCCCGCTCCGCCGGAAAAACAAAATACAATTTCAAACGCACCATGAAAGGTTTCGCCGACATGGTGATGATCTGGTATTGGAGCAGATATGCCACTCGTCCGTTTCACTTTTTAGGTTCCATCGGGATACTGGTGATTGCCGTAAGCTTTGTCTCTGGTCTCGTTTCTCTCTGGGAATTCTTTCATGGTCAGGATATGTCCGAAACCTTCTGGCCGATGTTTGCGCTCCTCACTTTTCTCATCGGCCTGCAATTCCTCATCCTCGGCTTCATCAGCGACATGCTGATGAAAACCTACTACGGCCAACCGGGGCAGACAGCATACTCAATTAAGAGTATAGAGAAAAGTGAATAGTGAATAGTGGGACTGAATAATCAAAAAAAATGATGGCCGCTGGATGGAAAGTTTCCTGAGGTGAGCGGAGTCGAATCATCTCCGTCAGCCAACGAAATACCAAGGATAAGTTTCTTGGTTGATTCTTTTGGCCACGAATTACACGAATTTGCACGAATTACAATTATTGATATTCTAAAGGAAGTCCCCTCGGTTGGCGGTTGGTGAGCTGTAGCACAAGGATGAGCGCGAGCTGGTCGAACCATGAGCTGTAGCAAGAGGATGTGTCTGGCAGGTCGAACCATAGCACAAGGATGAGTAAAGCAGGCGGTGCACTGAGCTTGTCGAAGTGTCGAAGCATAGGGGCAGAATTTCTCGACTAATGATCCTCCTGTTTTAATTCCGATTCCCCATCTTCACCCCATGATAAAAACATTCCACTCCACCCTCTTCGCATGGATGATGGTAGCATCCGCTTTTTCCCAGGATAAGCCGAATCCGGAACCCGCTTTCGATTTCCTGATTCAATATCCGAACGTCCGTGATTTCACGATGTCCACCGATGGAAGCGAAGCCTATTTCACTATCCAAAATCCCCTGGAGGAACTAGCCATCATCGTCCGCATGACCAAAAAGAAAAATAAATGGTCCGGGCCGGCCATGGTTTCCTTTTCCGGAAATTTTCGCGACATCGAACCTTCCCTTTCCCCGGACGGATTGAGATTATATTTTTCTTCGGATCGTCCACTGGATGCCTCCTCCACCGAATCAAAAGATTACGATATCTGGTATGTGGAAAGAAAAGATTTGAAAAGTGAATGGTCTGCACCCATTAATCTTGGTGCTCCTGTCAATTCTGAAAAAGATGAATTCTATCCCTCGGTCACAAGAAAAGGAAATATCTATTTCACCTCCGAGCGTGAAAATGGAATCGGTAAGGACGACATATTCATGAGTACGTGGAATGGCGCGTATGCCCCGCCTACCCCACTCGGCAAAGCCATCAACACCCCCGGCCTGGAATTCAACGCTTATATCGAACCCGATGAAAAGTATATCATCTACACCGGATACGCCCGACCGGGAGGTGTAGGAAGCGGAGACCTTTATATCAGTTTCAAAGGCGGAGGTGCCTGGAGCGAATCAGAAAGCCTGGGTGATATCATCAATTCGAGATACATGGACTATTGTCCTTTCGTCGATCTCCACACGAATACGCTTTATTTCACCAGCCGCCGAAGTGATATTTCCAAAAATCATTTTAAGAACCTGAAAGAATTTGAATCCGTTATCCATCAATATGCCAACGGATTCAGCCGGATGTACAAGGTGTCCATTGCAGGCTTGGTGAATTCACATTGATTTGAATCTCTCTTAGATGCAAGACTGAGCACCGGGAATCAATCACTCAGGATTGCATTTATCCCAAGATGAAATCATTGGACAAAGCAATAAAAAGTCCCCTTCAGGGGATTTAGGGGCAATTCCCGATCTTTACCTTACATCAATCCTCAAAATCATGCCTTCAGCCTGCATCAAAGGAATCGGCTACTACGTCCCTGAAAACATTGTGACTAACAAGGACCTTGAGCGTCACATGGATACCTCTGACGAATGGATCCAGGAACGCACGGGCATCCAGGAACGACGCTATGCCACTCGCCATAAGCAAACCACCTCCACCTTAGGTACACTAGCGGCTAAAAAAGCGCTGGAAAACGCAGGCATGGAAGCCAATGAAATTGACCTGATCATTTTCGCGACACTCAGCCCCGATTATTATTTTCCGGGGGCCGGCGTATTGCTGCAAAGACAATTGGGCATCAATAAAACGGAAATACCGGCTCTCGATATCCGCAATCAATGCAGTGGTTTTTTGTACGGTCTTTCAGTCGCGAATGCCTTTATCCGAAGCGGTGCATATAAAAATATTCTCCTGGTGGGTGCAGAAGTGCATTCCATGGGGCTCGATTATTCAACACGCGGAAGAAATGTCACCGTGATTTTTGGGGACGGCGGCGGTGCCGTTATCCTCGGCGCAACAGATGATCCCAATTGCGGTATTTTGGATGTTCGTATCCATGCCAATGGTGAATTTGCCGAGGAGCTCGCGATGATCAATCCCGGAGCACATAGCGGCGTTCATGCGGAAGATCCATCCGTGTATGGATATCAGGATGCGGAATATGGCGAGACATTTATTACGCCTAAAATGTTTTCAGATGGCCTGTTTTTTCCAAATATGAACGGACAGCTGGTCTTCAAAAATGCGGTGGTCAAATTCCCGGAAGTGATCAACGAAGTATTAAAAAATTGCAATCTCAAATCATCGGATATCAATTTGTTGGTATGCCACCAGGCTAATCTTCGCATCAGCCAGTTCGTTCAAAAATCCATGGGCCTGCGTGACGACCAGGTCTGGAACAACATCCAGCGATATGGAAACACAACGGCGGCTTCTATCCCCATCGCCCTGGCGGAAGCTTATGAAGCCGGCCATGTTAAGAAAGGAGATTTAGTTTGCCTGGCTGCCTTCGGAAGCGGCTTTACCTGGGGCGCTTCCCTCATCCGCTGGTAACCATACCTGACCCCAACGGGGTCATACCAGCATCCCGATGGGATGCCACATTATTACCCACGCGTTGTACGCGTGGCCCAACCCCCTTACCTTGCACCTTCTATGAAAACAGACATACTCTTTATCGCCGCGCATCCGGATGACGTCGAACTTTGTTGCGCCGGCACCATTTTCAAACATCTTCAACAAGGAGCGATTATTGGGATCGTTGATCTGACTCGCGGCGAACTGGGAACAAGAGGTAACGCCGAAATCAGGGCACAGGAAGCATCCCTGGCAACGCAAATCATGGGTATTTCCTTTCGCGAAAATCTTGGCCTTCGTGACGGATTTTTTGATTTTTCGGATGAAAATAAAATGCCCATCATTAAATCCATTCGAAAGTACCAGCCGGAAATCGTCATAACCAATGCGGTGAGTGACCGCCACCCCGATCATGGTCGCGCATCTAAACTGGTCTCCGATTGTTGCTTCCTCTCGGGACTGATCAAAATTGAAGTGGAAGAAAATGGAGTGCCCCTGAAAGCATGGCGCCCCAAAAAAGTGTACCACATGATACAGGATCATTATCATCATCCCGATGTCTGTGTCGATATCACCGATTATATAGATAAAAAAACCGAAGCTGTTTTAGCTTTTAAATCTCAATTCTACGATCCGGTTTCTGCTGAACCTTTTACGCCCATCTCCGGCCTGGACTTCCAGGAATTTCTCCGCGCCAGGGCCAGGGAAATGGGACGATTGATCGGCGTCGAATTCGCCGAAGGCTATACCACGGAAGCACCAGTAATGAAATATAACCTACTGGAATAAAGAGTATCCATTCTCAAACTAATAAATTAGAAGCAGTATCCCCTTATTCCCTCTGTCAGGGGGTAGGGCACAAGGGATATGACTTCCAATTTTGACAACTACCCGTCATACTTTCCCCTCATAGGGCGTGACGAAAAATAATTATCCTTAAATTCACGGCACAAGAGACCGGGCTTATCCAAACATTTTTATACCTAAAGGTGTTTTTCGCTGAATACTATGACGGTATGGAGAAGTCTCAACCATGATCAGTAAATCAATAAACACCATACAATGAAAAAATTTACACTGTTTCTACTATTCGGACTTTTAGCTTTATCGGCTCGAAGCTCAACGCCCATTGTTGTCTCCAACGGCTTTGCGTTTAGCCCAGCTTCCATAACCATCCAGGAAGGGGATTCCGTTCTCTTCGAAATTTCCGGCATCCACACGGTCGTCGAAGTATCCCAGAACACCTGGAACAACAATCAAAATACACAGCTATCCGGAGGATTCTCACTTCCCAACGGAGGTGGTTTCCTGTTACCTGCTAAACTCACTGTCGGGACCCATTGGTACGTATGTGGCATTCACAATTCTATGGGAATGAAAGGCATCATTATAGTTGAAGCCAACACAGCTACCCATGATCCCTCTCCAGGCCTGGCCTTAAATTTAAATCCGAATCCATCCAGCGGTAAATTTCAGGTGACCTGGAGCAGCCTCAAGGCTTCACAGGATTACACCATCGACGTGATAGATATTAATGGAAAAACGGTCTATTCAACCAAAGGAGCGGGTGACCAGGGATTGAATCAGAATGTTGAAATCAATCTCAGTGGCTTTCCAAAGGGATCCTATATCGTCCGTCTACAGGATAGCGACGGTATCCGGACCAGGAAACTGATATTGCAATGATAAAGCAAGGGCCAGGGAGATAAAAATGTATATAAAAAGGGTGAGCAATGTGTTCACCCTTTTTTATTATTCTGTTAAATCTACCACTTATCCCTTATCCCTTATCCCTTATCCTTTACTCCTTCATTTCCAATACCGCATATACATCTCCTTCTTCCCTTCCATCCATTCCGTATAGTTCAGCGAGCCGAGCCTGAATCTTGGCGCCAATTTACTTTTGGATTCAATCTTTGTTTCCATGGTGCAAAACATACCGCTCATAAATGGATTGCTCAAATGAATCGGAGCAGGCTTTAATAGTACATGCGAAGCTGATAATCCTGTCAAACCAAAATCAAAGCTTTGCCGGTAAATTTCCTGGTAATCATTTCCTGACAATAAGATGCTTTCAGAGGAAGCGTTAGATGGCGTAATAGCACTGGTCTGTCCGTTACAAACTGCGGATAATAACAAACAGCCGATGATCAACAAATTTTTCATGTCTGCAAGACGCCGGTATTAAATGGTTCGATTGGAGCGTGATCGGCTGCCCGTAATGCCTGCGAAATAAATTGCCTGGTCTCCCTCGGATCAATGATGGCATCTACCCATAAACGAGCAGCAGCGTAAAAAGGTGTGGTCTGTTCATCATATTGGTCCTTTATTTGATCAAATAACTTCTTTTCCCCATCAGGATCAGGCTTGTGCCCTTTTGCTTCGAGCGAAGAAACCTGTATTTGCGTCAATACCTTGGCGGCCTGAGCACCTCCCATCACCGCAATCTTGGCAGTCGGCCAGGCAGCAATAAACCTGGGATCATACGCTTTTCCACACATTGCATAATTACCGGCTCCATAACTATTGCCGGCAATAATGGTCACTTTCGGAACCGTACTGTTGGCCACGGCATTCACCATTTTGGCGCCATCCTTTATGATCCCGCCCTGCTCTGCTCGCTTGCCCACCATGAATCCGGTCACGTCATGAATAAATACCAACGGAATTTTCTTTTGATTACAATTCAGAATAAACCGGGTAGCCTTATCTGCTGAATCGGAATAGATCACACCGCCCAATTGCATTTCACCGGTTTTGGTCTTCACTACTTCACGTTCATTGGCCACTAGGCCGACTGACCAGCCATCTATCCGCGCATAGGCACACAAAATGGTTTGGCCATAATGTTCTTTATATAATATCATCTCGCCACCATCCACGATGTGCTTCAACACCTCCTGCATGGAATAAGGCTTAGAGGAATCATAACTCATCAATCCCAGGATGTCATCACTTTCTCCCTTAGGAGGAACCGCAACCTCGCGATTCAATCCTGCACCTGGCTGCGGGCCAAGCCTGGAAACAAGATCCCTGATGGTCCTGAGACAAGTCTGATCATCCGGCATTTTATAATCCGTGACGCCTGATATTTCAGAATGGGTAGTGGCACCACCTAAAACTTCCTGATCCACGTCTTCACCTATGGCCGCTTTAACCAAATAAGGTCCTGCTAAAAAAATAGATCCGGTTCCTTCAACTATTAAAGCCTCATCTGACATGATCGGGAGATACGCACCACCTGCAACACATGACCCCATGATGGCAGCAATTTGCGGAACACCCATAGAAGAGAGCTTTGCATTGTTTCGGAAAATGCGGCCAAAATGTTCTTTATCAGGAAAAATCTCATCCTGCATGGGCAGGTAAACACCCGCACTGTCTACCAGGTAAATAATAGGCAGCCTGTTTTCCATGGCTATTTCCTGCGCCCTTAGATTTTTTTTCCCGGTTATGGGAAACCAGGCACCTGCTTTGACCGTGGCATCATTGGCAACAATGACGCAGGTCCTGTTGGATACCTGTCCTACCACCACCACCACTCCACCTGCCGGACAGCCTCCGTCCTCTTTATACATGCCTTCTCCGGCAAAAGCCCCGATCTCTATGAATTCAGCACCCGGATCAAGTAAAAGATCAACCCGTTCACGCGCTGTTAACTTGCCCAGGTCATGTTGTTTATCAATCTTCTTCTGACCACCTCCCAGGTAAATTTCATCCAGCCGTTGCCTGAATTGGCCAATCAGCAATTTCATCGCATCCTCATTCCTGAGCTTTTCAATATCATATGAAGGCATGACGGAAAGGTACAAAGAAGCCCAAAAGAATAAGGAACCCTTCGACGGACTCATGGCAAGTAAGGAATTTAGTAGTAACCTAACTATTTTCCCCTGTTAGGGGGTCAGAGGGCCAAGAGACCAGGGAGTGGAAGGGTACAAAAATTTACAATTCTTCTCCTTCCCAGGTGAATACCTTGAAATCTGTATTCGAAGGGAGCTGTGACTTGATCTCCTGGATGGTGCTTTCCAAAATGGAATGGTCCTGCGTAAAGTGGAAAGTAAAACAGGAATGTTCCGTATGGTAAACCGGATATTGGGTATAAAGGCCAAAGGGCTTGGTTACAGAAAAATATCCATAATAGCCTGCCGTCAAATCCACATCATCTGTTATGGGTTTAAATCCATTCCGGACTAAGCTCATAGCCTCATCCTGCAGGGTACCGTCCGAAGCAACTACATATCCCCAGATGGTGCCTTCCGGAATCTGATACATCGTCTCATTTGGAACGGACATCCCATCAAGACTATGCATATTGAGACTATAAGTGTTACTGTCGATCACCAGTGATCCCGTATTGTGAATGTAATCCCCGATATCAATGGCAACAGTATAATTACCCGCTTTAGCAGGTACTATTACTTTTTCAAAAGCGGGAGCTGTGCCGCCAACGCATGTTGCCGGAATATGTACTCCAAGTATATGTATGTTCATACCACCGGACGAACTCCTCATGGTGTATACAAACCCAACATTTTGACAATCGTAAATAGAATCACTTTGAAATAGAAAATTGAGGCCGGATCCAAAAGGGCTTAAGGATGGCAATAAATGAAGCACCACGTCATCTGCCACATCAATCTGCCGGATATTCTGATCACCGGAACAACCGATATTCAGGCCAAGGACAAGGATTAAGATGCCTTTTGCGATTCGTTTCATTTGTAAAGTGGTAACGGAGACATCTCCGGGTCGCTGCTCATAAGCATAAAAAATATTTCGCACCCAAACGAAAAATAAACACATTAAATTTAATAAATATATTTAAATATCTAATTATAAAAAAGATAGGTTTATTAATTTGATGTTGAAGGCCGGCAACCGGCCTTTGCTTATTTTCATGCACCCATACCCTCAACCGGTCAAATATGAACGTAAATGTCATCAGTGACACCGTAACGAAACCTTCGCCTGCCATGCTGGAAGCCATGATGAAGGCCGAAGTAGGTGATGATGTATTCGGCCAGGATCCCACGGTCAATCAACTGGAAGCAAAAATGGCCGCCATGTTTGGTCACGAAGCTGCCCTTTTTTGTCCTTCCGGCACGATGACCAACCAGATCGCTATCAAAGCACAGACGCAACCGCTGGATGAAATATTATGTGATGAATTATCCCACATCTACAGGTACGAATTAGGCGGATATGGTTTTCATTCAGGAGTGGCCATACATGTGATGCGCGGCAATCGGGGAATCATCGCTGAGGAAATGATTCACCAGGGGGTAAAGCCAAAAGCAGACTGGAATCCCCGCACTAAAATGCTGATCCTCGAAAATTCAGTCAATATGGGCGGGGGCAATTATTATTCCTTCGATCAGATAAAATCCCTGGTCGGGACGGCCAGGCAATATGGTTTAATCACCCATCTCGATGGGGCGCGTCTCTTCAATGTTCTTGCTGAGACAGGCGATTCTACCCTGGCGTATGGCGAACAATTCAACAGCATTTCTATATGTCTTTCAAAAGGACTTGGGGCACCAGTAGGATCTGTCCTGGTCAGCGATGGGGCTACGATTGATTATGCGCGTCGGATAAGAAAAGTTATGGGTGGAGGCATGCGGCAGGCAGGCTACCTGGCGGCTGCGGGGATCTATGCATTGGACCATAATATACAACGTCTGAAAGAGGATCACGAACACGCCAGGCGCTCGGCTCAAAAACTCAATACGGTGTCCTGGGTAGATGAAGTTTTCCCGGTCCACACTAACATCGTGATATTTCGGGTAGCTGCAGCCTACACTGCTCCCGCAGTGGTTGATTTTCTCGGCCGGCAGGGCATCCTTTGTCTGCCCATCAGCGACAAATTGATTCGATGGGTTTTCCACCTGGATGTTACGGAAGATATGGTGGAAAGGATATTACAACTTCCTGAACATCTGGTATGAAGCGAATACATGGAAGTCACCACTCCACGTGATGTAAAGGGAATGAAGAAAGAATAGGCTGTAGTAAAATTACTTTACCAGGCAATATCCTCCTGGTCTCCTCCACCGCCTTCCGGGCTATTTTGATGGGTAGCTTCCCATTCCGCCTGTTTGCGGTCAAATTCCTCATAGTCATACTCTGGCATCAAATCTACCTTAACATGCTCCACCACTTCCTGAAGGGAAGTTAAAAAACGGTTGAAGTCTTCTTTGTAAAGGAAGATCTTATGGCGCTCATACGTGTCAGAATTATGCTTCTTGGTGCTCTCGGTCAACGTAATGTAATAATCCTCACCACGCGTCTTTCGAACGTCAAAAAAATAAGTCCTCCTGCTCCCGGCCTTGACCTTTTTGGAATAAACATTTTCAAATCTGGAATCGTTGCTGTTCGTCATGCCTCTCTTTTTTGTTATACAAATCTAACTTTATAATTGGAATTTCCTATACTGCAAACTTCTATGGATCAGGCGGTCATGCCTCCTCCTCCACGGAAGATACCAGTTGTTGCTGCCACAAATCATAGTAGAATCCCTGCCGTTCCATAAGCTCGTCATGTGTACCTTGTTCCACCAGTTGGCCATGATCCAATACCAGGATAAGATCGTATTCCAGCATGCCGACAATGCGATGGGTGATCAGGATAGCAGTCTTTCCGGTCAATTCCTGGTTAAGAAAGTCCACAATAGTCCGCTCGGTCTGCGTATCAACGGCCGAGAGGCAATCATCGAGGATGACAAATTCAGGTTGTCGTAGTAAAGCACGGGCTATCGAGACCCGTTGTTTTTGTCCCCCGGAAAGCGTAATGCCCCGTTCGCCAATCCGGGTTTGGTAACCCTCAGGCAAACTCAGGATATCTTCATGCACAGCGGCATATTTGGCATATTGCTCCATCTCCGAATCTGATGCATCAGCCCTTCCAAATTTAATATTAGCCTCGATGGTATCAGAAAAAAGGAAAACATCCTGAGGCACATAAGCAACATTCTCCCGAAGAGTTTTTATATCATATTCTTGCAGCGGTATTCCATCCAAAAGGATATGTCCACTGGTGGGGTCATACATGCGAAGCATTAATTCAGCCACCGTCGTTTTGCCTGCAGCCGTTCGGCCGATGATCGCCACTTTTTGACCCTGTTGAATCCGGAACGAAACATTATCCAGGGCTTTGACACCGGTATCCGGATATACAAAGGTGACATTGTCAAAGGTGAGCTGCCCCTTAATCGGTCCGGTTTGATGGCCGGTATTTTGTATATCGGGCTTCACATTCATGAACTCATTGATACGGCCTTGCGAAACATTGGCCTGTTGAATGATAGAGGCTATCCATCCAATCGCAGTAACCGGCCAGGTCAGCATGTTAATATAAATGACAAACTCTGCGATGTTGCCCGTTGTAATGGTACCGTCAAACACCTGCAAACCACCCACATAAATAACCAGGATGGTGCTCATCCCGATCAGGACCATCATCAGGGGTACAAACATGGCTTCCACCAGGGCGAGTGCCATATTCTTATTCCGGTAATCTTCGCTTTCCCTTTCAAAATATTTTCCAAAAGACTTTTCCTGGTTGTACGATTTTACGACCCGGATCCCCGAAAATACTTCCTGGGTTATCCCGGTCAGGTGACTGAGTTTACTTTGAATAAACTGGCTTCGCTTTTGAACAAATTGGCTGACATAAAAAATGGAAAGGGAAAGTATCGGAAGTGGCAGCAGGGAATAAAGCGTAAGCCGAACATCCACTTTCAGCATATCATAAATGACCATGATAAATAAGGTGATCAGGTTGATGCCATACAAAAGTGCCGGTCCGAGATACATCCGCACTTTGTTGACATCTTCTGTGATCCGGGACATCATGTCCCCGGTACTGTTGCGTCGATAAAATCCTTTATCCAGGGACTGGTATTGATCATAGATCTCTTTTCGCATATCATACTCGATCAGCCTGGACATCACAATGATGGTCTGCCGCATGAAATACATGAAGATGCCCATGATGAAGGCTAAGAGCAACACCAATCCTCCAAATTTGAATAGCGCTCCGCCTAGGGCTCCGGTGATTTTCTCTTTCCCGGGGGCATCAGCGGCCTGGTAAGCACGAAGTTGAACCAGTACGTAATCCAGGGCCTCCCGGATGACTTGCGGCTGCCATGCACGGAAATAATTACCGGCAGCGACAAACAAGATCCCGAGCAGAAGATGGTATTTGTACTTCCAGAAGTACTTGTTTAAAACTTTGAGATGTTGCAAGAAGGTGTGTGGTTTATGGACGAAAGATAGGACAACAAAGAGATATGCTTTGTTGACGGCCAGGCCACATTTCGACGAAATAGCAGTTTAACCGGGTTCGCCCTTTTTCAGTGTTTCCTGGAAAACACGCAGTTTTCGCCATTCACTTTGAGCGGCCATGAAAGCTTGCTTGGGCCAGCTGGAAGGGTCCAGCGATTTATAAATACCCCCGGCCTCATCCAATATTTGCCTGAGATAATCCTGCGATGACTCCGATAAATCCTGCCAGGTAAGGATATTACGTGCCTGAAGCAGGGCAGATGTTTTCGGACCTATTCCGGTGATCAGGGTCAGGTCATTTTCTGTAACCGGCTTTCCCAACAATTTACTTACATGATCATAATTGGCGCGCTGGACCACCGGGGAATTAGAAGCATGCGGGATTAATACGGCATTTTTTGCCTGTGTCAATTCCTCTTCAATAATCTTTAACCGGTGTTGAAAAGCATCTATGGAAGCATGAAGGCCATCAATTATCCCTTTTTGACTTTTATTTTCTCCTTCTTTCGATACTATTTGGAGCTGTTGATCATAAATGGTTTTGGATTGTCCATCGGCTTTAAGCCGCATGGCGGATATCTCTTCTTTGAGATGTTCCTGGATATGCATCAATTCCTTCAGCTGACTTCGCAGATTTTCGGATTGTTGTTTTTCTTCTGCAAGATCCGACTGCAAAGCGGCCGCTTCCTTTTTAACGCTGCCCATCAGTAAATAACTCAACAGGATCCCCATCAACATAGAGCCTATCACAATGACCAGCGTCTCCGCCACAAGCACCAACGTGGCATTCCCCACAATATTCAACCAGATCATACCTTATTGTTTTGCATCATTTTCAAAGTAAACCACTACACAACGGTTCTGGAGGGTATGGGGGTTGTTTCGCTGACCACTGGACAAATGGATGGATTCTTCTTTCCAGCCTGTTTTTACCCATCGGTCTTTTATCCATTCCGCACGATCGACCGCCACTTCAGCAGATTCTGCTATTCCGGTACCATCGGCCGTGCCTATCAAATACAAGTCAACTTTATTTTTGGCAGCCTCATCCTGTTCCCATTGGTCCAGTTTTTCAAGACTGATAGCGGGCAACAAAAGGGAGTCCGCTATTGGAAAACATACCTGGGCCGTATCTCCAAAAAAACTCAAAATGTCACTTTCCTGATATTGGTCAAATGCAATCGCTGAAAACGGAATTGATTTGACATCCGCATAAATCTCCTGGGGGAGTATCTGGAAAAGGAGTCTTTTACGATCCAGGTTCAGAAAAGATAATACCCGCTTTATTCGTCTGCGCCCTAAGTCAATTTGTTGATCCGTCGTCGCCGCTTCATCCTTGAAATAATAACTTTTCCATATCACGATAGCCCCTGCAGAATCCAAATCCTGGATTTGTTGTCTCCATGCATCAAATCCCTGTCCTGCCAAAGGAGTATCCGATCCCCAGGTAAAAGCCAATGGGATCCGGAGACTGTCTATCCTGACCGGATAATTATCCGGCTTGTCAGTGGCAAAAACTGGCCTTATCCCATGCGCAAACAGCCAGTAGCAAAACCAAATCCACCCGGCCAGTAACGCAAAATATGCCAGATACTTCCTGTTCAAGAATGTGTTAATGTCGAACCCTTTAACAACCGAGGCAAAATCATGCCAAAAATGAATTTTCTTCATTTTCTGCCCTTCCTGAAGTAACATTTTAGCCTCCTTAAGACACTTACGGTTAACCATTGGAAACCATGATTAACCTCAGAAACAGCCCCTTTCTATGGCTGGCCCTCCTATTGCTAATAGCTTATAAATTAGCCGATTATGTTAATATTTTCCTTCCTGGATGGATTAGTCTGCTCTATACCCTCGCCATGCTGGCCTGCATCTATGGGTCAGTATTGAGGTATAATCCTTCCCGAACCTATTGGTCCACTTTTTCTATATCCGCCCTGGTCCTGATGGCGGGAATCTGGCGTGGCGTCGAATTCCGCCAGGAACTTTACCCAACTCCGATTCTGTCGAAACCCATCTACCTGGATGGCACCGTCTCCGTCGAAAAGGTCCTTAAAAACAAAGAATCTTCCATTACCCTTCAATGCTCTTTACAACAACTTTCAAAAAATACCGATACAGTCAACTTCGAATTTGGAGATCGCTACTTTCTCCTGATGATCCGGAACCCACTCATTACACCCATATTTCCCCGGGATCAGATCAATGTAAAAGGCTGGATCTCCCCTATTCCGGCACCTTTAAATCCTTTCGCCTTCGATGCGCGGATCTACTATAACACACTTGGCATGCGCCACGAATTAATATGCCGTGGAGAAGACATCTTGGTTCACCCTGTTAAAACATTTTCAATTCGACGGTTGACCGCCAGGTGGCAATGGACCTTATCAACCCTCATCAGGGCACACACTTCAGCCCAGGTGGCACAAGTGATTAACGCGTTGGTCTGGGGTGATCGAAGTGATATGGACTCCGAGGTCCGGGATGCTTTTGCCGATTCTGGTGCTATGCATGTGTTGTCCGTTTCCGGTATGCATGTGGCCATGGTATATAGTATTCTCTTTCTATTTTTCGGAACACCCGGTGAAGGTGTTTTTTTGAAAAGAATATTCCGCTTCATGCTATATGCATCGGCCATTCTGCTTTACGTGGGATTGACAGGTGCCAGTCCTGCTGTGGTAAGGGCGGGTTTGATGATCCTGCTTTACCTGTTTGGTAAAACTATGGGCTGGAATACCCAGATCTGGAACCTCCTTGGATTTGCGGCTTTTATGATGCTCTGGTTGAATCCTTATGCTTATTACAATATTGGATTTCAACTTTCCTTTCTGGCTATTGTGGGAATCCTTTTATACGCGAAACCTATCATCCGCAGTCTCCCTTTTAAATCGAAAATTTTACACTGGACCTGGGAAATTATTTCACTCTCTCTCGCCGCCCAGGTTTTTATCGTCCCGATATTGTTACGCCAATTTCATCAATTCCCGCTCACTTTCATCATAAGCAGTTTGGTAGCTATTCCGGCAGCTTATCTCATCATCGTGGGGGCCCTCCTCAATGTCATATTTTCTCTTTTTGGCATGGACTGGCTTTGGGCTCCATTGAATAGCGCGGGTTATTATTTCATTCAAATTATGAAATGGATATCGGCACTAAATCCGGCTATGAACTATTCCATGACGCCGGCAGCCGGATGGCTGATATTTCTGATGACCCTGGTATTTTCTGCAGCTTTAGTTTATCAATGGCCAAAAGGAAAATACATGGCATATGGTTTTGGGATTGGCGCCATGTCCTTGTTAGTGATACACAGGTCAACAGCCTGGTCATGCAAAGAGCTCATAATCTATTATGCGTTTCATGGCATCCTGATGGACATCAACAATAATGGATTTTGCTATTCTTTCGTAGCGGGAGATTTCTCACCGGAACAGGAAGAATTTGCAGCCAGGGGTAACCGGTGTGAGCATGACATGATTTCTATAAAAAAATTCAATTTCGATGAATCCATTTGCACGGATGATTTGCATTACCGGCATTATAATCTGAATTTTTCAAAATATGCGATGCTCATTTTAAATAATAATAACCTGTCCGGTGAATCAGGAATTCAATATTCTCATGTATTGATTCTTCAGGCTGATTCTCTCCGGCAAATAAAAAATACTATCTGCCAGTACCCGGAAGCCGTGGTCATTTTACCCGCTCATCTGACCCGGAAATTAAAAAACAACCTGGCGCTTTTTTTAAACCAAAACGATATTTCCTTTTATGATATCGCCCAATCGGGCTATTTCCGCCTGTCTCCATGAAAAAAGAATATCACCTGACCATATCCAGGAAAGACAGGATCTACCTGGTCATTTTTATCACCGTTCTTTTGGGCTGGGAACTGGTCAAACTCGTCCTGCCCTTTCCAAATACCGATCAAACTGATTTTAATAGCCTGCCAAATATATCCATGACCGCGGCGGAAGATGCTGTTTTATCCTTTCAGGAATTAGCCGATTCCGTAAAATCTTCAGGCACACCACCGGCTAAGGAAAAAGAAACCCCGAAATCCAATCAACCATTTCTTTCTCCCGTAACCATTATGACGGCAAGTGTCAATCAACTAACAGCCATCGGTTTTTCTAAAAAAGTAGCCTTTACCATTCAAAAGTACATTAAGGCAGGCGGCCAGATCCGGGATGAAAAAAACCTGCAGAAGATTTATGGAATCGATACCAATGAACTTAAAGACATCCTTCCCTTCATTATCTTTCCCTCTCCGCCAGTCAAACAGGATTCCATTTCTTCAAAATCGACGTATCTGCATAAAGAATATGCCTCCACCGTCTTTGACCTTAACACTGCAACTGCGGATGAACTGGAATCACTGCCAGGAATCGGACCAGTATTAGCAGATCGTATTACTAAATTCAGAACTGCATTAGGCGGTTTCTATTCTATTGACCAAATCAGGGAATGCTATGGACTGAAGGAAGAAACATTTGATCTGATTAAATCACGTCTTGTCCTGGTGGAGCCGCTTCAACAATTTTCATTGGATACCGTCAATTTCAAAACATTCTCCCATCCTTACATCAACAGGAACGTTCTCCGGATGCTTCCGAATTTTATTAAAAACCATGGCCCGATCAAAAATGAACGTGCGTTAAGAAAAGTATTTCCTCCGGATACTAATTGGTGCAATAAATTGCTGCCCTATGTCAATTTCGACTAGATCCCTTTCGTTTTGACTTTCCTTCCACTTCGCTCGATATCAATAAATCCTACTTGTTATTGTCGGAGTTCTCTCCAACAATTAACGAGAATTTAGGAGGAATTTCTCTAGCTGCTGGAGAGAACTCCAAACAGCAACAAAATTCCAAAATCCGAAATCTAAAATCTAAAATCTAAAATCTAAAATCTAAAATCTAAAATCAGTTCTTCACCGTCGCACTATACTTCTCCACAAAAGCTTTCATCTCCATGACCATCTTCGGACTACCGATGGAGATCGTCGCCCGTTGATGCAAATCATGAACCGGCAATTCCAAAATCCTTTGAAGATCACATGTAATCGCCACTCCACCCGCTTGTTCCACAATCATGGCCATCGGGTTGCATTCGTACAGTAATCTCAATTTACCCTTTGGATATTTCCTGGTATGCGGATAAAGAAAAATACCTCCCTGGATCATGATACGATGAATATCGGATACCATGGAACCAATATAGCGAAGTCCGAAATTCAAATCCGAACAATGATCAATATAGCGGCGCATTTCAAGATCAAACTTCAGGTAATACCCCTGGTTGACGGCATAATAAGCACCATCTTCCGGGATCTTGATATCCCGATGTGATAAACAAAACTCCCCTATCGACGGATCAAGTGTAAATCCATTGACCCCATGTCCTGTGGTATAAACTAAAATGGTAGAGGTGCCATACAACACATAGCCTGCAGCCACTAGTGCAGTCCCCGGTTGGAGAAAATCATCAATAGTGACTGGCCCTGTCGGATCACTTACCCGGCGATAAATACTGAATATCGTACCGACAGAAACATTCACATCTATATTGCTGCTCCCATCCAAAGGATCAAATAAAACAGTGTATTTCGGTTTCTTCTTGGCCACCGGCGGAAGACTGATGAAATTCTCCAGTTCTTCAGACGCCACCGCAGCACATTCACCACTGTTACCCAGGCATTCGATCAGTTTATCATTGGCGTAGAGATCCAGCTTCTGCACCATGTCACCGGATTCATTTTCCGTACCGGCAACCCCAAGAATATTGATCAGCCCGGCTTTATTGACTTCCCGGTTGATAATTTTGGCGGCAACACCAATGTCACGCAATAAATTGGTCAGCTCACCGGTCGAACTGGTATACTCTTTTTGCTGCTTAAGGATAAACTCATCCAGGGTAACAATTCGGTTACGATCATTCATAAATGGCAGGATTGTAGTCTAAATTAATTCCTTTTCAATAACCCCCATAATATCTGCGCAAAAACCACTCCAGGGAT
Source organism: uncultured Saprospiraceae bacterium (assembly GCA_963837505.1). GTDB lineage: Bacteria > Bacteroidota > Bacteroidia > Chitinophagales > Saprospiraceae > Opimibacter. The sequence continues at coordinate 290,625 of CAWINN010000011.1, forward strand.
AATGCGCCCAGGAGAATAAAGCATAGCCATTTGAGATGAATCAAAGGCCGGGTTTCCGTGCTGCTATACAATACCGGTTTGATAGAATCCATATTCAGGATATCATCAGCCAGTTCATTCATTTTGTCTGCCGTCACGACTTTGCCGCCGTATTGTTCAGCCAATTGCCGCAGTAACCCATGATCTGCGGTAGACGAAAGTGCCTCCAGCTGAACCGGCTGCACTACAAATTTTCCATCTGCAGTTTGCTTAACGCCGTTCAGTTCCGTGGTCGCTGTATAGGAATAATTTCCTTCCGGAAACCGCCCGATCGTCAACGCGTATTCGTCCCCACTGGTATTAAATGTGTAATCAAATTCCTCATGCTCTTCGTTCCGGATCTTCAGCGCAACTTCCGGTGTATTGACCAATTCATAATTATCATTGTACAGTTCAGCCTGGAAGGATATATCCTCCAATTCCGTATATAATTTTTTTGAGGTGTTTATCCTGAATTTGCGCTTATCCGATTTCGTGCTGGTGTACTGGCACAATTGATTGATCAATTCATGTGTGATTTCTTTCGACCCATTTTGCAATTGGTCATACAATTGCCATTTCCAGATCCCTTCACCGGTGATGACACAGGTTCTCCGGTCATTGGATTCTCCCATCAGGATCAATGGAAACTGGGTATCCACTTTTCCAATTCGCTGGTAGGCTAATATTTGGGCAGAAGGTGAGGCGACATATTCGCCATAGGGGGATAACAGGGGACTAAATCCGTCCAGTTTGGTTTGCAGTTCAGTGGAAGTCTTAAAGGTGGTGAAGCCGGGATTGTATATCATGGTGACTTCGTTCGGATTATTATTGCCCCCATTATCGATTTTCACCAGTTGCTGGATAGTATTGAAGGCATTGAGATCGGTCTGATACCCGATGACAAATATCCGGGACATATTCAGCTTATCCATTTCCCCAAGAATACTTTGAATGGGATTTTTCTGAGACGGTAGTTGATGGAGAATGACGAGATCATAATCTTTAAGCTGGCTGGCATTGATCTCCGGGGCCAGTTTGACATCGACCTCATAATTTTTTTGATCCAACAAGGCATTTCTGAAAATAGCCAGATCGGGATGCGGGCTGTTGGCCAGGATCAACACCTTCAGGCGGCTGTCAATGACTTCCACGAAAAAGTCACGGACATTATTAGCATAGGTGACCTCATTTTTAACATTGGCTAATTGGACCTGGTAATGTTGTACACCACTGGCTGTGGCTTCGATCGTAAATTCTTTAGTTTGGAAAAACGGATCGGCATCGATGACAATGGGCTGGTGTTCTAACAAATTGACCTGATGATCGACGATATGCTTTAACTCCAGCGTGGTAGAGGTTCCTTTGAGTCGGAGCGCTGATACATCAACCTGTATCGTAAACTTGTCTCCAAGATAGGCTATGCTGTTATGAAACACTTCCTTAACCTGCAAATCCGTTTTGCGTACCGTATCTCCTAAGGCAATCACGGAAAGAGGAGCTTTAAGATCACCAGGTATGTACAGCGGATTTTTGCCTCGATTGTAGGCGCCATCGGAGGCCATAATGACAGCTCCGACATTTTGACCTCTGTATTGCTCCTGGAGGTAGGACATGAATTCACCGAGATCACTGGCCTTCTCATCCAGCTTCCATTGATCTACTTCCTGCACCTCCTCACCAAATCCTATACGGCGGACAGCATATTTCTTTGACAATCGATCACTGAGAGCATTGAGCGAAGTCATATAAATAGCAGAATCCGCTTTTGACATGGCATCACGTATACTCGTAGACTGATCCTGGGCGATCAGGATGATCGGTGGTTCAGTATGGGTTTGAAGCAGCTTCAGTAAAGGAGCCAGTAAGAGCGCACTCAAAACAGTAACGACCAATCCTCTCAAAATAGCCATGAAGGTTTTCAGGGCCAGGGGCTGATCGGCAAAGGTGGAATCCCGCCGATAGAGTAAGACTGCGGCACCCAGCCCGAGCAGTACACACAAAAGAAGGTACCAGGAGGGATATTGCCAGGTCAGGTTCTGCACTTTTCAGTAAGGATTTTGTTGTCTTCCGGTAAAACGCTCGCAAAGATTGAAAAAATATGTCAATACGCCTGGCAGGGCATGGTGTCACTGCTATGACCCATGGCTTGGTACGGTGTGTCATTTGCCAATAATTACACCTTCCGCACGTTTAAACAATATCTTTGGTGCCTGTTTTTAACCAGTCGTAATTATGAAGTCGAATTTTGGGCCAAAAATCCTTTTCCTGTTTCTTTTTTTGTCTGTTCTGGCTCAGGAAGCCAGATCGGCTTATATCCTGATCCCTATGGATGATTCCCAGCGAAATCACCTCAAAGCATATGGGATCACCTATTGGGTGCTGGGTGCAGGTGTGGAAGCCTATTGGTTGCTCAATTACAGGGGAGGCTCATTTGCCTTTGAAGAGAATCCTCTTTTTGAAAAAGAATGCAAAACCCGGGATGTTTCCTTCGAGGTTATTTCAAATGGTGAATTTGCCCGGATCCGGACTGATATTAGTCAACCGGATGTTAATATGGAAACCATCAAACTGGAAAAGGCCCCCAAGATCGCCGTTTATACGCCGGACTTTGACACCCATGGGGAAAGAATACAGCCCTGGGATGATGCGGTCACTTTAGTGCTTACCTACGCTGAAATTCCTTACGACAAAATATATGACCGCGAAGTTCTGGAAGGCAAACTCGCTCAATATGACTGGCTGCATCTCCATCATGAAGATTTCACCGGCCAGTATGGGAAGTTTTATAAATCGTTCGGTATGCAGCCCTGGTACCGGGATAATCAGCGCTTACAGGAAGAACTCGCGCATAGTTTAGGTTTTGATAAAGTTTCCCAACTTAAGCTGGCGGTGGTCAAAAATATCCGCGAATTTGTGGGCGGCGGCGGTTTCATGTTTGCCATGTGTAGTGCAACGGATACTTATGATATTGCCCTGGCTGCTGATGGAGTTGATATATGCGCGGAAATGTTTGATGGTGACCCGCAGGACCCGGATGCGCAATCGAAACTGGATTACAGCAAATGTTTTGCCTTCAAAGATTTTACCCTGGTCACCAATCCTATGGAGTATGAGTTCTCCAACATCGATCATCGCGATCGCAATATCATTCCCGAACGGGACTATTTTACGCTATTCACTTTCTCTGCCAAGTGGGATCCTATTCCCACCATGTTGACCCAGGACCATACGACGACCATCAAGGGCTTCATGGGCCAGACCACGGCATTTGATAAAAACTACATCAAATCGGATGTATTGATATTAGGCGAAAACAAAGCGTTAGGAGAAGCCCGCTATATCCACGGTACTTTTGGTTACGGCACCTGGACTTTTTATGGCGGCCACGACCCTGAAGATTATCGGCACTATGTCAGCGATCCGGATACCGATCTGAGTTTGCATCCCAATAGCCCGGGCTACAGGCTGATTCTGAACAATGTATTGTTTCCCGCCGCAGAAAAGAAAGAGAGAAAGACATAATGCTCACATTATCTCAAGTGGAGCTGGGGGCTCCTAAACCTATTGTCTTAAAGTACTGTATTTCAGTATGTTATCAAATTAATTATCTTCTGATTCCACACAAAAACCACACCAATGAGCGATTCGGACCAGATTTCATGATGCCAAGGCCCCTTTATCAAAGATTTTGATGCAATTTTGAACAAGATCAGTTCTCCACTAAACCTGGCCTGCTTCTCGCACCATTTTGCTCCTAAGCAGGTTGCGAATATCGTGCTTTCTGCCTGAATGGACATCGGAAGCATAAGATTGGATTCACCCGTAATATCAAACCGGAATTCCAGCAAAACAGACCGGGGGGGTAGGAAAAAACAGCGGGCTGCTTTGTATACCGCATGGTATTATTTTGAAAATCTCGTTATTCATTGAACGTACCACCTTATATTGGACTGAAGGATCAAGATTTTATCTTATCGGCAAAAACTTTGTACCACTTTCACCGTCTCTCGATAGGTTAGACTTCAAAGAAAAATCTCCGTTAAGTTTTGATCCATTGGTTACATACACAGCAGACGAGGTTGAATGGTCTGGAAATATTCTGTATTCCATTACACTTTCATTTGTTTCTACAAATGCATTTCTGGGAAGTCTCTGAAGTATGAAATTGTTCTTTTTAACTTCCTCCAACTGACAATCTCGAGTATATATATCAAGGTTTCTAGAATCAGGCGCAGATGTTATTTTCATAGTACTTGCCAACTGATCATAAGTGAAGTCAAGTTCAGACAAGTATTTTTTAAGAGGTATGACAAAGCTATAGTTCGTAGTTTGGTCACCTAAGTAGCGTGCCTCGTAAATTTTCGTGAGGGCTTTTAAGTAATCCATCTTAATTTTGCTACTAAATCCTGGGTCATATCGGAGAACTCTTTTGAAAAGCTTTTTTAGTTCATGCGTTTTAGGAGGTATGACTCCGTGGAATACCAATCGAGCTTTTATAACTTTTTCTAAGGCCGTGTTTGCCAGGAAGCAACCTGGAACAGCAAACCCTGAATTGTAGAGTATTCTGGAAGTTTTATAATCTTCAAATGACTGAAACAGGAATGTAGTAATCTGCCTCATTTCCTGACCAGAGATGGTTCTTTTTGCAATAGCCATGTTGTAGTTTTACCGAAATTACAATAAATCAAACATCATTAAGCCATTCGGAATCAATATCCGCTATTGTTCTTTTGAATATGGTATACTTTTACAAATGCTAATATTCGCTCAAAAAGATGACCAGAGTTACTTATCTTCAATTATAATCAAATTATAGTCTACCTACCTTATACGATTACTAAAGCAGAACTTGAAGCTATAAATCATGAAACCTTTGACGTTCTAAAGAGAGTTTTAAAACTGCCGCCTCGAATCAGGCCCGTTTTGGAGAAAAGATAGTCTTTCTTGCCCATGGTGATTATGATCACTCCGCACTAAAAGAGTATAATGTATTTAGCTCCCGGACTACAGAATTAAAATATTTTTCTATTAGACAATATAATTATTAAAAGTATGTTATTTTTGAATCATTCTTATTGCTGACCCCACTTTTTGTTTTAGACCAGTTTATCTATATTTTTCCACGGCTACATGCATAATGAGCCTTTTTATTTTATTAATGTGATTGTCTTGAATTGTATTCAATAAATTCTATTGGTTACGTATTATGGATTATTTCAAGCGTAAAGTATTTCCTTTCTATCCCCAGCATGATTCAATGGATTGCGGTCCTGCATGCCTAAGAATGGTTGCAGCATTTCACGGTCGAGATTATTCTTTAGATGATTTACGAAGACGAAGTTATATTGACAAGGAAGGCGTTTCACTCAAAGGCATCAGCGAAGCTGCTGAAAGCATTGGCTATCGAACTCTTGGAGTAAAAATTCCTTTTTCAGCTAAACATGACTTACCTTCACTCAAAGTGGCTCCATTGCCTGTAATCGTTCATTGGAATCAAAATCACTTCGTATCTCTTTATAAACTTACCAACAAACATGCATTCATTGCAGACCCCGGAAGTGGCAAACACAAACTTAGTCAGGACGAATTTAAGAAGCACTGGATCAGTGACCATGATCGAGGTATAGCACTTCTTCTTGAGCCGACTGCCGATTTTGTAGATAATGAAAATGGGAGGGGTAAAAGTGTCAGTTCATTCCAGTTTTTCAAATCCTATGTGAAGCCTCATCGAAGGTTGATTGTTCAGTTGATTCTTGGATTGATACTGGCTTCAGTGTTTCAATTAATTTTTCCTTTTCTGACTCAATCCATTGTAGATGTTGGAATCGACAATCAGGATATCAATTTTATTTATCTAATTCTTGTTGGTCAATTGATGATTTTTGGGGGGCAGCTTTCTGTCAGAGTAATTCAAAGCTGGATACTGCTTCATGTCAGCACGCGGATCAATATTAATCTGATTTCAGATTATCTCCAGAAACTTATGAAACTACCCTTAGGTTTCTTTGATTCACGGAATACGGGTGATTTGCTTCAGCGTATCGGCGACCATCGGCGAATAGAAAATTTTCTGACACAGTCTTCTTTATCTATCCTGATTTCAGCTTTCAATATATTAATTTTTGGATTGGTCCTATTTATCTACTCCGTAAATATCTTCTTGATCTTTCTCATTAGCTCTGTGATTTATATTTCATGGATCACATTTTTCCTCAAACGCAGGCGAGTGATAGATTACCTGGCGTTTCAGCAGATGTCGGACAATCAAAGTTCACTTATTGAAATCATCCAGGGCATGCCAGAGATTAAACTGCAGGGAAGTCATTTTAAGCGAAGATGGGCATGGGCATCCATTCAGGCAAGACTTTTCCGAATTCAAATGAAATCCCTTGCAATAGCTCAATATCAGGACATCGGAGGCATGTCGATCAACCAATTGAAGGACATATTCATCACTTTTCTGGCGGCAAAGGCAGTCATCAGTGGCCAGATGACTTTGGGTATGATGCTAGCGGTTCAGTATATCATTGGACAACTTAATGCTCCATTACAGCAATTGATTAATTTTATAAGGGCTGCGCAGGACGCAAGGATTAGTTATGATCGGTTAAGCGAAATACATAGCCAGGATGATGAACAATCACCTGATGTCATCCGATTGAAACATATTCCGGAAGGTGATATCGAACTTCATGATGTAAGTTTTAGCTATACTCCGATTTCAAACCAGGTTTTAGAAAATGTCAATCTTAATATACCACACGGAAAAATAACCGCCATTGTAGGCTCAAGTGGAAGCGGAAAGACCACACTTATCAAATTGCTCCTGGGATTTTATCCACCATCAAAGGGTTATATCAAAATAGGACATACATTATTGGAGGCTATTGATAAAACAGTATGGAGGGCTAATTGTGGAGTAGTTATGCAAGAGGGCTACTTATTTTCAGATACGATGGCTGAGAATATAGCCGAAAGTGATGATCATATCGATCTGGAAAAAATGCTTAAGGCTAGCGAAGCTGCTCATATCAGAGAATTTATTGAATCCATGCCGCTGTCTTATAATACAATGATCGGTGCGAAAGGAAATGGCATCAGTCAGGGCCAGCGTCAGAGAATGTTAATTGCCAGAGCAGTGTATAAAAATCCTGAATTTATTTTTCTCGATGAAGCTACTAATGCTCTGGATGCTGTCAATGAAGGGATCATCATCAGAAATCTGAATCACTTTTTTAAAGGCCGAACTGTAGTGATTGTAGCCCATAGGCTAAGTACAGTGAAGCATGCAGATCAAATAATCGTAATGGAGGCGGGTAAAATCATAGAGACTGGGAATCACGCTGATCTCGTGGCCCGGAGAGGAAACTACTTCGATTTGGTCAGCAATCAATTAGAGCTTGCGGAAGCTTAGAGTAACTATGAAGGAGCAAGAAGAAAGTGTAATCGAAATCGACCGGAGATATCATCGGGATAAGCTGATGGATCTTATTGGTCATCCCCCTGGATGGTTGCTTCAATCCGGTATCGGTTTGTTAGGATGCATTACGATTTTACTCTTATGGATAACTTGGTTTATACGATACCCGGATGTGATAGAAGCTCAGATTGTGCTCACCTCATCTAATCCTCCTATTGAAATTCACTTGCGGCAGACTGGAATGATTGATACCCTTTTAGTGCGAGATGGAGATACAGTCGTTGAAGGACAACATTTGGGTTATCTGGATCAGACTGCTGATGTGACAGACATTTATGTGTGGCAGGCCTGGTTGATTTCATTAAGTATTTCTTCTCCTGAGGATACTACTTCAAGAACTCTGCCAGTTTCCCTCCAATTAGGAAATCTCCAAAATGGGTATGCAGTCACTGTACAAAAGTACTTTGAATGGAAGAGGTCTCAAGAGGATGAAAGCTGGATGGAAAAAATTAAGGTCTTTGAATCAGAGATTCATTCTACTCACCAGTTTATTGAATCTCTATCCAAACAGATCGAGTTCTATGATCAGGAAGCTTCTCTGCAGGAAAAACAATGGAAACGGGATCAAACTTTACTGCAATCCGGAACCATTAGCGCACAGGAATATGAAAAAACTACTTCTGCTAATCTGGCTTTTAAGAGACAGCGGGAAAATCTCACCTCCTCTATCTATACGCAAGAAATGAGGATCGATCAACTAGAAGCTTCAATTGTGGATCAGAAGATACAATACCACACCCGGCTTAACTCGTTTTATACAGATCTAATAGAACAGATCCAGATCAGCATAGCTGATATTTTACTCTGGGAGGAACAATATGTTTTAAAGGCGAAAAGGTCAGGAAGACTCGTACTTCCGACTACTACCTTAACAAAGAAATATTACAATCCGGAAGAGAGTATCATAGCTATAGTTCCACTGGATCTTAAAGGAAAGGTATTTGCCAGAGCTACTGTTCCATCTATCGGGTTAGGCAAGATTGAAATAGGAAACCTGGCGACAATACATTTAGATGCATGGCCATACAAGCAATTCGGCAGCCTCAGGGGTACAGTTGAAACCATATCGCCACTCGCTCTTTCCGGAAAGGAAAATGCAAGACTGTTTGAGATACTGGTTGTTTTGCAGAATAGCCATTTATCTACATCTGGTACTGCATTGCCATTACGACCTGAAGAGACCGGCAAGGTGAGGATCATCACACGCAATAGGAGAATTCTGGCGCGGTTATATGACAATCTACTCCGTATTAATGAATAAAAATTAAAATGCACAGAAATGGGACTCATCAACCAAATCTTACTGTTGGATCGAATTCACTTTCATATAGAGCACAAAAGTACAGGCTCTCCAAAGGAATTCGCAGTTAAACTAAATATATCCGAAAGGCAGCTCTATCGACTATTGGAAGAACTCCGGGACAGTGGCATTGAGATTATATACGAAAGTAGGTGTAATTCTTACGTCTATAAGGTTAAAGTCAAAATCCAGATTCAGATGACAATAGGCGAAAATGAATTAAATGACCGTAAAGGAAAACTTGGCTTTGATTTTAACATCTTACTGCCAGAAATGGCAGCGAGACTGTCTAATTTTACCTCTGATAATAACTGGGAATCTCCGAACCCATAAAAGAGGAATCATTTGTAATTTAATAAACAATGAAAAAACAAATTTTATCATTTCACTCATTCAGTTCATCTGAGGTTGAAAACATACTCCATTTAAAGGGCGGAACAACTTACGGAAGTTGTGAAGGTTCAAGAATCACGACTGATGGTACAACTTACTTAGATGTCCTGTGGGATAACGATCCGGTCCCGCAGTGTAACCTTGAATATGCAGGACATGATTGTGATCCTGATTCATTTATCGGACAAACGGTTGCCAAACCATAATTAATTAATTAATTGAAAATTTATCTAAAATGAAACCTGCAAATAAATTTTCGAATTTTAGCGCTGTTCGCATAAGTAATATTCAATTACTTAAAGGCGGCGTTACAGTAAAAGGTACTGTTGAAGGCTCCGCAATTCGAGATGGAGCTACCTATTTTGACATTGTTTGGGAGGTGGGTCCTCCAGATTGTGGCACTGGAGTTTATGCGCCTCCTGGAGGTGATGATCCCAATGACTCAGTTTATCTCGGTGGAATTTGCTATAAAGAAGTTTAATTTCTTTAAAATTTTTTTTAAATTTATAATTAATTCTGAAAAAGAGAGATAATATATTATATTTATCTTTCTTTTTCAGAGTTTATATCATGTTTAAAAAATAATCTATACAATGTTTATTAAATCTTATAAATATATTTTCATATTTTTTATTATATTAGCAATATTAGGTTGTTTTTCAGCCAAGAGTAAACCAAAATATTTTAAAAGTAATTATAGTGAATATTTTAATAAAAAATGCGAATTAAGTCATATTGAACCTAAACAAGGAATAATTTCGGTACCTTCCCGTCAATGTGTTAATGGTGCTACCATTCCAGAATATGTTCAAACCATTATCCAAAGAAATTCCAAAATAAATGTTGATTTTTATATTTTAAATTTTTGGTTCCTTGAATGTCCACCTTGCATTAAAGAAATACCAGATTTAAACGCCTTAAATTTGGCGGACAAACGCCTACAAGTAATCAGTTTTTGTCGTAATGATCAATTAGATATTGATACAACCAAATTAGCGAAAGGTATTAACTATGTAGTTATACCATCTAGTGAATCTGTCTTAGATTCTATTATTAGGGTAATATGGGGTTATCCAACAAATTTATTAATTAACTCGAAATATCAAATTCTCGACAATTTTGGCGCACTATATGGAGAGTCACCCGATCAAAATAAATTAATAAATTTTTTAAGAAATGAAAATATTGATAATTACAAATGAGTTTGATTATCCGATTTCTACTTTTTTTAAATATTTATTGAAATATAACTTACCGTTTCAGAGAGAAAACGGAAATTATCCTGGCAAAGACGTAGAAATAGAGTGGGAAATTAATAATGATTTTGTCCAAAATAGATTCAGATTAAATAGATTTATCTACTATCGCAAAAGTCCAATCTATAAAGTTAATATATATAACAAATTAAGTACAACTACTGAAAATTATTTTAAAGATCAAATAAAACAATTAAAAGACGATATATTTCAAGATTCTTGTCGACCTATTAACAATAATTTAGTTCTTGGCAAAAATAACTTTGGTTTACGTGATATTTCAAAAATACAAGTGCTTATTAAAGCTTCACAAATTGGATTAAAAATACCGGACACATTAGTCACTTCTTCATTAACGATACTTAAAGATTTCGTTAAAAAGCACACTGTCATAATATCAAAATCATTAACTAATGCTGTGTTTATTAAAGACATAAAACAAGATAAAACTTTCACAATGTATACAAAGAAATATACTATGGATGATATACCGAATATTGAAAGTAATATAATTTTCCCATCTCTTATTCAAAAATATATTAATAAATTATTTGAAATAAGAGTTTACATACTGGGTAATTCAATTTATCCCATGGCAATATTTAGTCAACAAAATCAAAAGACTAATACGGATTTTAGAGATCATGATTTCACTAACCCGAATAAAATAGTACCATACATTTTACCAAAAAGAATATGTAATAATCTTATAAAATTACTTAGGTTTTTTGAAATGAATAATGCCTCGATTGATTTAATATACTCTACTGATAAGAAAATATATTTTTTAGAAATAAATCCATTCGGTCAATTTGGCCATTATGCTCAATGTTGTAACTATAATATTGAAAAATCAATCATTAATTATATACAGGAACATGAAGCTAATTGATTTTATTAATGAGAGTGATTATTCAAATTTTCCTCTTGATTTCTTTAAAATCGAGGAAAGCGATACAGAACCTATGTTTAAGTGGGCATTCTATAACTCGGATATTCAAGGGTATGAATCAATTAAAGGCTTTTATAAACCAATTTCATTGATATAATAATGAAATATTTCATGTTATTTTCTTGCATAAGGCTAGTAAAAGGATTTACAAATTCATTGATGATTGATTTGCAAACTGAAAGAATGCTTTTAATCGATAATGAGTTATATGAATTTTTAAGCAAATCAGTCAAATTAAATAATAAATATAAATCTAATACAATAGAAATTAATAATATCATTTCCTTCTTTACTGAAAATAATTGGGGATTTATTACTGATAGTCCTGAAAGCTTTCCGGATATAAATCTGAATTTTGAATTTCCCGCCATTATATCAAATATGATTATTGATATTAATAATTTTGCTGAAGTTTATTCCTATAATATTATCACTTCTTTAAATAATTTAATAGTTAACACTATTCAATTTAGAATATTCTGTAAATACACTTTTGATGATATAAATAAATTAATTGAAATCTATAGCAAGAGCAATGTTAATTCTTTTGAAATAGTTTTAACTTATATAAAGGAATTTACGCAAGAACAACTTGAAAATTTATTACAAATTAATGTCCGATTATTCAAAATTTTCGTTACAAATGCTCAAAAGCTAGAGACAATTGAATATAAATCAAAAATAATAAAATTTATTAACTACTCATTTAATAGTTGCAAATCTTGTGGGAACATCAATCAATTAAATTTCCATGGGAATATGTTTTCTTTTACTGAGGCGCTAAATCATAATTCATGTTTATTTGCTAAAATGAGTATTGATGAAAATGGCGATATCAAGAATTGTCCTTCAATGAATTATTCATATGGAAATATCAGAAATGTAAAATTAGAAAATGTTCTAAATGAGCCAAATTTTAAGACTCTTTGGGGGATTACAAAGGATAAAATAAATGTTTGCAAGGATTGTGAATTCAGATATGTTTGCACAGATTGCAGGGCATATCTGGAAGATCCTTCAAATATATTTAGTAAACCACTTAAATGTGGTTACAATCCCTATACCGCCGAATGGTCCGAATGGAGCACCAATCCCCTCAAACAAAAAGCCATAAAATTTTACGGTATGGAAGAGTTGGTAGCAGTGCGAGCAGAAAGTTTAAGTACCAAAGAGAGTGAAAGTGATTGATCATAATTTAATTTTTAGACCTGGAGGTTTTTTTAATTGTAATATCTTACATCTAGAGAAGGTTTCACCAGGACTCCTTTTTTATGAGCCCACCTACCCATAAAATAGTCCGTATTCAAAAATTGAAAAGCAGAGTATGCCTCCGACCAAAACCATATTTGATGATCCGCTCTGAGGTTTATTCTTTGCCTGAAAGAAAGATCATCTATTGTTCTGGCGATACTATGTGAAACGCTTCCAAATCTCTCACCAGACACAGATTCATAACAATACCCACTAACGACTCGCTCTCCTTTTCTCCTCATCATGTTTTCACGATCCCAAGTCGCTGGCTAATATCGTGATTTGTGGATGAATCGACACTGCAACATCCGATTGACGGATAGCAGGATATCAAATCGGAATACTCAACAAAACAGACCGTAGGGGGAGGGAAAAAACTATGGCCGTCTATTCCCTGCGCTGGTTATTATCTTGAAAAAAGAGGTATCTACCCTGAAGACATCGTTATCATTCATCACTTTTAATCATTCATATCATGCAAACACTGCAAACTTTGCAAAGCCAGCAAAAGCTGATTTGCCTTACAAGTATGTTTAATAAATTTAGTTGGGGGGTTAACGGTGAAGATGATAGAATCTAATTAAAAGACCTTTATAAGATATCCCAGACTCCTGATCGTAAAGATTGTCAACTCAGGCATTATGCGGATATGATGGAAGCCAGGGATCTACATTACCGTAGAGAATACCAAAGTGAGCTAAGCCAGAGGCGATCCCAGATTCTGTTAAAGGGAAATATCTGCTAAAAAGTGAACTTTTGAAGGTAAATATGCATTCATTTCAGCTTTAAACCTTTAGTAATATGGCAAAACAAATGTTACCGCGCATCGCTTCCCAGAGACTTGTTTTCAGGGCTGCAATGGTCCTTGTCTCAATGTATGTTACAGGATTCTATGTACTCTACATTGTTCAATCGGACTTAAAGGGATTTATTTTCAATACTGCCGGACCTATTTTCGCTGCACTTGCAACTCTTTGCGGACTAGCATTTTCGTTTGCTGACTCGCTAAAAAATGAAACTGATAAAAGCACATCAAGCCTTGCGGGAGAAAAGCTGTTACATGCCACTTTACTATTCGCCTTTTCTGTGTTAATTGGTTCCATTGCAATTCAGGTTGATGAATTAAAACTGATCTCGATTTTGGGATTGATTGTAAAAAGCGTCATCGGGTTTCTTGGATTATACCTTTTGTACACAGCTTTTCAATCCGCACTATATGGAATAGAATGGCTCTCTGATATCCTGTACATACGTTGGAGCAGACGGGCAGAAATAGAAGATGTTGATCCCAAAAAGCTAATAAAAGATCATCTGGAACATGAAATTGAAGGATTGCCAGAGCAATTTATAAAGGACAAGCAGATGCTCACCAAAGATCACGTGCTCGTCGAAAGTGATAACCAAAAGTAAGCTGACAAAAGTGGCAAAGATCAATTGTACTAGCAACGACTAGATCTGACAGACAGTCAATTTTAGGTGAATGAAAATTGTCTGTTTTTTTCCGTAATGTATTTCTCCACTCTAGATTCACTACTCTTGTTATCCACTACTGCTGGTTACTTGAGAGGGTATTGTCTTTTTAAGACAGGTCATACTGCCACCATTCTGGGACACTGACCCACAATCAAAAATGGACCATTCCGGCAAAATGCGCTTTCTAGGTAGTATCCAAGGATAAATCCTATATCCATGAATTTCCTAAGAATTGAGGTAGCCAATGTTTAGAATTGGCCTAAAGGGTTAAAATGGCAAATCCCCTGTGTTTATTCCGGGCCATACTGACCCCCCATTCCGGCGGATGCTGACCCCCCATTCCGGGATACTGACCCCCCTTCAAAAAAGGGTGATTCCGGGATACTGACCCCCCTGTTTTACTAAGAATTTGGATTGTCGTCGATCGGTTTTGCTTTGTAGTACACTTCAAAGCAAAAGCACATGGCAGGCAAATCAGTCCGTATGAGTCAACTCAAACAAATCTTACGTATGCTTTCCCAGGGTCTGCCCTTCAAGGGTATTGAGAGGGAAACAGGTATTTCACGCACTACTATTAAGCGGTATTGGCGTCTGATCCATGACAGGGAATTAGATCTGGAAGATCTTCTTTCTATGGAAGAGCTCCAGGTGGCGCATCTTCTTCATTTGCCGGTACTGTCCGAAAAAGAGCGGCATCGTGACTTTATGTTGCGCCTGGAGAAGTTTCGCGAAGAACTGGAGGATAAGCATGTGACCAAACAACTTCTGTGGGAAGAATATAAGCGGGAATATCCCCAAGGGTATCAGTACTCCAGGTTTTGCTATTACCTCCAACTCTATGATCAAAGCCAGAAGGCCACATTAATCCGCGAGCATGATGCCGGAGATAAACTGTTTATAGACTTCACCGGGGATAAACTTCACTATGTCGAACGCAACACAGGACAGATGATCCCGTGCGAAGTCTTTGTGGCCACCCTTGGATATAGCAATTACACGGCCGTGGTCGCTACTCATTCTCAAAAGATAGAGGATGTAATCAGTGCCAACGTTCAGGTACTGGACTATATCGGTGGATGTCCCCGGGCGATTGTTCCTGACAATTTAAAATCAGCTGTGCAGGAAGCCCACCGATATGAACCTCGCATCAATGAAGCTTTTCTGGACATGGCTAATCACTATGGCATGGTGGTGCTTCCCGCTCGAAGCGGCAAACCAAAAGATAAAGCAAAAGTGGAGCGCGCAGTCATGATTACGTACCAACGGATTTTTGCCCCGTTACGCAAACAGGTTTTTTATAGTCTTCAGGAACTCAATCAAGCTTTGTTCGAACAAACCACATTGCTTAATCAAAGAAAGATGCAGCAATATGAATGCTCTCGGGAAGTATTACTCGAACGAGATGAAAGACCGCTGTTAAGGCCACTCCCCGCAGAACGATATGAGATGAAAAAGCAATTGATACTCACCGTTCAAACAAATGGTCATGTATATCTGTCAAAGGAAAAAAAATACTATAGCGCTCCGTTTCGGTTTATTGGATTCAAAGTGCATGTCATCATTACTTCTTCACTGGTGCGTTTGTATGCTCATGGAGACTGCATAGCCACTCATGCCGCAGACCTGCCCGGCAGGTATATCACCATCGATGATCATATGAACTCCAAACATCGAGCTGTCAAGGATGGAATGAATGAAAAGGTATTAAAACAAAGAGCCGCTTCGATTGGAGTTCCTGTATTAGAGGTGATTGAACAGGTCTTTCAAAAAAGCATTCATCCGGAACAGGCCTATAAATCCTGTCAGGGCATTTTAGCCCTGGCTAAAAAAACATCTGCAGCAACTCTCGTCGAATCTTGTCTCATCGCCCTGGAATATCAGGTCTGCACATACCGGAATATTGAGCGATTGGTGCATGGACGATATGCCAGCCGGGAATATGTAAAGAAAAATAGCATCACGTCTCTTCCGTCACATCCCAATGTGCGCGGAGCCTCTCACTATAATCCATAACTTTTAAATCTTGTACCAATGAATCATCAAAAAACACTTGAACTGATGCGCGACCTGCGACTGCATGGCATGTTTGATGCGATGCAGGGATTGCTGCAAAGTAAAAAACTCGCCAGCACCAGTGCGGATCAACTTCTGGCACTGCTGCTACAACAGGAATGGGATGAACGGAATAACCGGAAAATCACCCGGCTGACCCGTTCAGCCCGATTCCGGTATAGCGCATCCCTGCAGGAGATTAAAGCGGATACGAAGCGCAATTTATCCGCTGAACAGCTGGCCTTGCTGAGCACATGCGAATGGGTAAGCAAGGCAGAGAATCTCATGATTACCGGTCCTACCGGAGTAGGTAAAAGTCATCTGGCCTCAGCTATAGGACATCATTGCTGTCAGCTCGGTATGAAGGTGGCATACCACAACACCCAGAAACTGTATCAGACCCTTCGGTTAGGTCGTCTGGATGGCACCCATCGCCGTCAAATGCAGCAATTGGCCCGGGCCGATTTATTCATTCTTGACGACTTTGGATTACAACGGCCTGATGATCTTGCCCGATTAGATTTACTGGAAATGGTGGAAGATCGTCATGGCCGAAAATCAATGATTATTGCTTCACAGCTACCTACGAATATCTGGTATGAAATCATTGCTGAACCAACGATTGCAGATGCTATCCTGGATAGAATTGTATCCAATGCACACCGAATCGAACTTACAGGAGAATCTCTCAGAAAAAGAAAATAACTTTAACCATGTTCATTGACACGATCATCCAAGTCTCTTAAAGTATGGGGGGTCAGTATGCTGGAATGAGGGGTCAGCTTGGCTGGAATAGACAGTATACAATTAAGTATTCCAAACCAAGACGGTAAAACTTGCCAATCTGGCAAGTTTTGCGATAAAGCCAGTACTTTTAAACCACTAACAGTCGTAACAATTTTTTATAGAAGCAGGGATACCATGCCTTTTTTTATTCCAGAAATTTATATAATTTAGTAATGTTTTCAACTGGTGAAGTGCCAGCCCAAGCCGCCGGGTTTGAGGCTGGCTTTTCATTTAGCAATCGTCCTACTATAAACTGCAGAAGTGCATCAAACTTATTGTATAAAAGTTTATGTAATTGTCTAAAGAATGAAATTCTCCAATATAATACTTGGAATAAAGACAAAACTAACGATATAAACTAAGGGAGAGAGTTGGAGTGGTGTTAGATTAATTTTATGATGCATTCAGATTATGAAAGAAATGAATAGGTTTTTGGAGGAATCCTTAACTTATTTATTCATTTGAATTCATTTTTTCTATTAATTTTTTAATAGTTTCTTTGTCTACGGAATTCTCATAATTTTGAGCCAATGGGGTATAGTCCTCAAATGTAAACAGTTTAAGAATAGAGTCTACTGCAATTTTACCATCCAATAATGTATCAAGATACATGGTGTTTGAAGTACTGCCGACTCCAACTATTTTTGCAGGTAAATATTTAATGTCAGGATAGAAAAGTTTGTTTGAGGATATGTTTGGAATGGTATCACTTATATAGACTTTGGATACCTTATTTGTTGAAGAACGAACAAAATTAATGGAATCACATGTAGGACTTAATTCGTTACCACACCCCAAGCTTTTTAGAACACCAATACTTTTTCCAACATCATGTTCAATAGAATCAAAATACACCCTGTATTTTCTTAAATTTCTTAAATAAAACGAAAATGTTTTTACCCTCTTCTCGTAATCCCACCTATCTATAAGCACAGCAGCGCTTTTAGATTCAACAGGATCCATGATCTCAATAACGTTGTTTTTCCCGTATTGAATAATATACATATATGCTGTAGAATTAGAGGGACCTGAATAAGATATACCGTCAAATTCTGAAGCTACGCTCTTAGTCTTAGTTAAATCAATTTCAATGGTATACACTGCAGCACGATAGTACGTATTCTCAGTTTTTGATTCAATTGCACCAAGAATATTCATTATAACGCTCAAGAAAGCAAGAATATATCCTATATGCATAACCGGGTAATTAAAGGCAAGTAGAATTTATTACATACAATCACAAGTGCAATGAGCAAATCCTGCAGCAGAAACCGATGCCACCACATCCATCATATGTTGATCTTCAGGATCAAAATTATGCATATGCGTAATCTGTTCAACATCGCAATATACTGAAATTAAAGCACAAGGACTTATTGTCCACCCATTTGATGGTCCATCACCATACAAGTCATCTAATTCAAACATTAATGTAAGACTATAAGATGCTTGTGTTAAGCAGTTAATAATTGAGTTTTCCATATCAAAATTGTGGGCTCCTAGTCTTGACTTACCTCTTGTAATAACATTTTGAGTAGCAGTTTCACTATGACCTGTTTCTATCATAATATATATAGAATCCAAAACAGTATATAAAAAATTAATTTCTGAATTACTCCAACCGGCTGCATCGCTAAACACATTGCTTTCATTTGTAAATCCAACATTTTTTACATAGTAAGGATGTTCTATAGCTAGATGATTGCCTTCTAAAGCATTTGACAAATCAGTTGGCTTTGAATTATAGATAGCTAACTTTCTAGCAGAAAAAGCCATAAAATCAACTGGATCAGATGCATAAGTATTTATACTATCCAAATAATTATCATAAAGCCATAATATATAATCGTTATGATACTCAAAGTATGAATTTGGGAAAACTGGAATGGAGCCACGCGTTTCAATTCGACCATCACTATTTTTAGAAATAGTTTCATCAGGTTTAATACAAGCGCTTATGGAAATGCAAAATACAACCACTAAACATTGGTTAAAAAATTTAGTACGTGAAAATAGATGTTTCATAATTTAAAGCTTTTAATGATTAAAGTAATTGTTAGAAAGTATATTATTAGAAGACCCCAGCTTATCATACTATCTCAGGATACCCCTAATGCAAACTTGTTAAATTTCTTCCACGAATGGAAGTAGGGATAATGGCAGAAATAAGAAGGTTTTTCAATTCTTAATCTAAGATTACTGGATTTATTTGAGATATTCATGAATGTTGTGTTAATTTATTGTAAATTAACCATTCCATTAAAAAATGCCATTAGACTTACTTTTAAAAAAAAGTATTAGTTGGTTCAATCCTTATAACACATTTGATATCCTTTTGCTCGTCAATACATTAATCATTTTACCAAGCTTTTAACCATTTTCCTGTATCTATGATGCGCCTGTCCTTTAGTAGGACGTAAGTATATATTGCATTTGGTAAATTGCTTGCATCTATTTCTGTAACTGATTCACTAATCATCTTTGTTAGGACTAAACATGCTTGATTATCATATAATTCAATCTGAGCTTCAATATTATTTGAGTTCAAAATAATAAGAGTAGAATTACCTGGACTAACAACTTTGAGATAAGACTTAGCTTCGGGTTGTAGAACAAAGGAGGATAAATTTTCTCCATTAGCATCTACCCGCATTATATAGGCATGGCGAATGTAGCTTCCAGAGTCGGTAATAAATCCATAAGCATAGCTACTTCCATCTTCTGTTAGTTTTAATCCAACCATAGTATAAGCTCGATCGCCACCATATTCCTTGTACCATAACTTATTCATATCAGTATCGTATTTTGCTAGATAATATTTTTTAATGCTATTGAAAAAATTTAGATGTGATAATGGCCCATCTAAATGCCCACCAACTAATATTTCATTATTTTTTACATCCAAAGAAGTAAATAAAAATGGATAATTATCTTGATTTGGAGTACCAAATGTATCTGCTTTTAAAAGATTAAATAAAGTATCATACTTGTGTAGAACTAAATACCTATAACCATTATTTGCAAGAGGATCATCTCCATGAGAATAATAATAATTTCCATTTCTTAATACTGTTCCATATTCGTTTGTTTTAATTTGATTATATTCATAGTTATGAATTAATTGAAAGTTAGTATCTAAAATCGCAATACCTAAGTAATGAAAAATTAACATATTTCCTGGGTGCTCGTCACTGGTCATAGAAGTTATTGAATAAAGTTCATCCGGATTAGTTTGACCAACCATAATTGGTGATAATAAATTTGGCTTTGAATGATCGTAATGAATTAAAGCGATCTCATCTTTAGGAGGTGAAGAAATCGAACCTAAAATATAAGTATTATTTTGATAGGTAGAAATATGAAAAGAGCCTGGAAGGCCAAGAGTATCTAAAGTTTGTTCAGATATAAAATTGAAATTATCATCATATAATATGGCTTTATATAAAAATCTATATGGCCCTAAGTATTTAGTTTGAAAAATAATCCATCTTTTTGTTTCGTTTATATATGCCACTGCATCAGTAGCGAAAAAATCAGGAGAAGGAATAGTGATTATCTCTTCAAGCTCAAAGTTAGCGGTCCCTGGTTCTGGTTTAATTTTATATATGGACAATTGGTAAAGAAATTCAGGAATAAATTCAACAATTGGTCCAATACTAGCCACCGCATAAAGATCACCATCCTTTTGAATAATATTTAAAAAAGATGAACCAGGAAAATCTTCAGCAATCCATTCATAATTTTGAGCTTTTGGTATTACTACACCAATAATAATAAGTATAGTTGTTAATGGCAGAGTCTTTTTTTTCATAAAGCTTATTCACAGCAAGGTAAGGCTAATGCGATATAATCATCAGAATCAGTGATTTCTAATTTATGAGCCATAACAACCTCCATTGCATGCCAAATTAATAAATGCCCAAATTCCAATCCTCTTGAATAGCCTAATTCAAATTGAATAATTTCAGTATCATCGTGAGGATAAGGGATGCCGCCAGTTGCTAAATCAGCCATTGATTCGTAATAATAATTCATTTCATTATCCTCTAAGCACTCATGGTAATTAGATAAAGTATAATCGTTTTTGAATAAAAGGTAATCATAGAAATTTGGGACATTATCATCTTCGTTCGCTAACTCGGAACAGCAATATTCTTCAGTAATTGGAAAAAATGGACAAAGCTCGGTTTGAAAAACACAAGTCGGTTTAGCAGCATTAAAGCATATACCGTAGGGATTCTCAAAGGTATAATGCTCTAACTTATTTCTATAAGACACATTCGCCCTTAAATCTCTTTCTAATAAATCAACAGCGTCAAAATTTAGTTCCTCATCACTGCACTGATCACTTACATCAGTATTAAATTGGCCATAAATCCAAGAATCTGAATATGGATATCCATCAGTTGTACTTATTGGCACCCCGGCTTCCATTACAAATGTTGCTTCAATATTTGCATATGATGGTGATGGTGAACCTATATTAGTCATATTAAAAATTAATGGCTCTTTTTCAGTACGCTCATCCGCATAATAATTATCCCCAGCAAAAAGAGCAATATCGTCCATCAGATCAATTAGATCTTCTTCATCAATTTCGCCTGAGGACACGGGAACACTGAATGTATCAACAAAAACAAGCGATTCTAAATAATAGTCATTTGGTCTGCAATAAATATAATTCATTCCGTCGTTCAGATAATCCAGTGCCTCGCTTACTGAATATCGATCTGTTCTAGGTAATATTTGGTTTTTAATATTCCATTTCATAAGAAACTTTGCGTGTGGATTTTCAGGTAAATTTGTGTTTGTTTTTTTAGTCTTGTCAAAATCTTCATTTTGACAAGAGGTTAAAAACTGCATTGTAAGAAATATTGTAAAAAGCCAAATTCCAACTGGAAAGGTTTTATTAAATAGGCCTGAAATTCTACTAATCACTAGATTTAAGTTGGATAAAATGTTCATTGTAAGAAAGTTTAAATGTTAAGAAATATTGGAAAGCTTATCTTGAGAGCGTTAAAATTGTAACTAAAATAGGTAAAATATTCTTAAGTATGGTAAAAATTGCCATTTTCTTGAAAGTATATACACTTAAGGAAACTATTGGGCAATTTTAAGTATAAAAAAGGAGCGACCATTGTATGGTTACTCCTTATATAGAACAACTGGTGGGCTAGTGGAAGTGTTCTTACTCTTTTTTGGACTAATCCTTAATCGCCTCATTTTCAACCGTTGGATTTGAACAAGTATGAATAAATCTCGCAGCATCTTCAGCTCCTCGAATATTACCTACTAGCACTCTTCCTCCTTCATCCTGGATTTGTTTGAAAGTCAGCCATCCGCTATATGGATACTTGGATCTCATTTGTCTGATTGAAAGCAGGATTTGATTTAATCCGGAGTAACAACGTCCGGAAAGTGCATTGTGAGGTCGCTTTCCATCTTTGCTTAATGTAATCCAAGGTTTATCCCAAGTCAGCTTCTGACTCTCTAGTAATTCCACTATCTGATTAGTTACATCCAGATAGAGGCTTGATTGACCATTTGATTGATTGCTCCTTTCCATGATTCAGCGTTTTATAAATCATGAAGTCACAATCCTGGTCACAATAATCTTATCAGTTTCAAAATCAATACAAACCTCTGTACCGATCTCAAATCCAAAAGATCTTAGGAACTTTCCGGCTATTCGGATAACTGGATAGCTGTTATTGAAGCCGTTACCATAATAGGCATAGTAAACCTTCAATTTCCTTGAAGGTAGTCATAGGGTTGTTACGGGAAGAGAAACATTCGAACGTCTCATTGTAAACTGGTTTAGATTGTTAAGGAATATTCTAAATCCGGTTTATTATTAGTACGATGAGCCAAGACGGCTAAAATTACCAGAATGACAACTTTTCATTACAAACTTAATTATTGATACCAGTTTTGAAAACAAAGAGTATAATTTTTTCTGTATCAATCTTTAAAAGATGGAATATTAAAGTATTGCTTTAAGGTTCCATAAATATTGAAATCTGTTAATTGTTAAATTTTGACATTTTTTAGTTAAAATTAAATAATATATTGTTTTATTACTTAATATTGTTGTATTGCAGAAATAATTATAATTGATGTGAAAGGCATTTAATTTTGTCGGACTTTATTGTTTTTGCTAACACTTAGTATTTTGTTTCACCCATTTGTGTTTTTGTATTTATACCCGGGTTTTAAATAACATAACAACCGAAATTGAATTAATGATTGGATTCTCAACTATTTTTATATGAGACCCAAAAATCCTGTGGGTTAATAGGATTACATTAAATTAATTTTAAATTTTATTACAATGAAAAAGTTAGTTTCCAATCTTTGTCTCCTTTCCTTTATTATCGTATTAACATTGCTTACATCTTGTACAGATCCAAGCGAAGTTAACCCTACAGTTAAACCGAATGCTAACTCCTCGAGCAAGTTCATCAAGCCAAGAGATGGTAATAATCTCATTACGACAAGTCAATTGGACGCATATGCGGATATGGATTGGATTTCATCATTTGCAGATGCTATGCAATCAGAGCTAGACAATTTGGGCGATGATTCTACTGATATAAAAATGCGGGGTGAAGAAGCAGTAATTTTAGATAGAGTCAATGATTGGCTCACCCTACATTCATATAGCGAAATTGAAGAGTTGCCGTCATATTTCTATTATGGAAATGCTGTAGCTAATATGCCCTCTTTGCCAACATCAGTTCGTGATGTCCTTGAAGATGTAGAAGATATTATAGATAATCATTATTCAGACGCTAATGGTCCCTATGATGAATTTAAGTCATACATTGAAAACTTAGATATCGAAGCATTACCTGATCTTTATGAAGAAGAGTGTGCTACAATATTGTATGCTTGGGATATCTATTTGAATTACGTTGACGGACAAGATATCGAAGCTTTTCATTGGCTAAGTTTCGTAAGATGTACAATTATTACTGTTGGGACGGCGGTATCTGTTTCGGCTGTCGCA
>CAWINN010000012.1:0-100294 GCA_963837505.1 uncultured Saprospiraceae bacterium
TGTATTGCTCCACGTATTATGCGCATTCACATGCTCAGTTAAATCCCCAGACCAATGTGTATGAGTGTTGGTGCGATCAGGGTTATGCATGGAATACGGACCGTACGGCTTGTGTTCCGCAAGTTCCGGATTGTCCTACGTATTATGCGCATTCACATGCTCAGTTAAATCCCCAGACTAATGTGTATGAGTGCTGGTGCGATCAGGGTTATGCATGGAATACGGACCGCACCGCGTGTGTCTCCCAACTACCGGATTGCAATTCATATTATCCTAATACAGTGGCCTCGTGGAATGCGGCCACCAATCAATATGAATGCAATTGTATCCAGGGCTATGTCTGGAATGCGACACGCACAGGTTGTGTTTCTCAACTTCCGGATTGCAATGCATATTATCCCAATACGGTGGCGGTATGGGATGCGCCTACCAATCAATATCTGTGTAATTGTATCCAAGGGTTTGAGTGGAATGCGACGAGGACAGGTTGTGTAGCCAGTACGAATCGTGATAATCCCCCCGTTAATCCTGCCCAGCAAAAGACAGGAGAATGCAATGTCTCTTACGCCAGCGGAGCAAATGAGCCGGAACAGTACACGATTGATGTCCATGCCGTCCGCGGCACCCTCGACTTCACGTACAATACCTATACCGTAAAGGATCGGATACATGTCTATTATGGCAACGCCAAAATCTTTGACAGTGGATGCGTAGGGGAGAGTGGCGGCAAAAGTTTTACCCTTGACGGAGTCAATAGTGTATTCCGGATCATTGTGGATCCGCAATGTGAAGCGACCCAGGATGATACACAATGGGATTTTACCCTGGGCTGTCCGCACTGATTTAGGTTATGAACCTGGGCTGGGGGTAAATGGTAAGTTTTGAATCCGGGTTGTAATTTTTTTGGCCCCTTTGAAATCAATTTTGGCAAAATTATTTTTTGCTTAATTACCCTGATTTTTCTTAATTTATGGTGCTGTTCCAAAACCGGTATTGGATAGCTGCCTTATTAGGAATAGGTAAACTATAGTCCATTATGAAAAAAACCATTTTATATTAATAGCCGCCATATTGGTCTCAACTTTTAGGTCTACGCGTCGAATCACTAAACTCAGGTATCATGTCAAAAACAATCGTCCAAAAAATCATATTTAAGAAGACCACTCCTCATGCGCTGTACGAGTTGTACATGGATGCACATTTACATTCCATGATCAGTGGTGGTCCTGCCGTCATCACAGCAACAGAAGGCAGTGAATATAATGTCCATGGGGGATATATCACCGGTCGAAATCTTCAGTTGGTCAAGGATAAGCTCATTGTACAGTCATGGCGGGCTAAGGGATGGACAAGATTGCACAAAGTTTCCTCTACTATGAACTATTCCATGAGCTGCGTGAGAAAGTTCAGGAAGAAGATAGCGCGCTTGAAGGGTGCCTGCTATGCAGGCTTGCTCGAAAGAAAAGAAAACATACACAGGAAAAAGCCCGAAACAACTCGCTGGATAATGAAAAGGCCATTACCGCCTGAAAACAGCTGATGGTTGGAGGCCGTATGTTCTTTAATCCGGAATTGAACACCTTGCGGCTTTCTTTGTTGTACAAATAATCTGTAAAATGGAATACGAAGTAGTCCACCTCGTTCCCGCGATTTAATCGCCCAAATCGATAGCAGTCATGTTGGCAACAGGGACAAAAGCACCGGATTTCGAACTTTATGCCACTCCGGATCACCAGGTTAGGCTGAGTGATTGGAAAGGGAAGAAGATCATTCTTGTATTTTACCCCGCAGACTGGAGTCCCGTATGCAGCGATGAGATGACGCTGTATAATGAAATGGGGAGATTCTTTTCCAAACACAAAGCACAGGTCGTGGGCATTTCAGTAGACAGCAAGTGGTGTCACCAGGCTTTTGCTGAGCAGCACAAATTCCATTTTCCTTTACTTGCCGACTTTGAACCAAAAGGAGCGGTAGCCAGGTTGTACCAGGCATATGATGAAAAAGAAGGAGCGTGTCTGCGAGCTATCTATGTGCTCGATGAGGAGGGCGTTATCCGTTGGAGCTATTTATCTCCCGTTGGCCTTAGCCCCGGAGCAGATGGAATTCTCACCGCATTAGAAGAAATAGATAAACAAAAGTCATCGATATGAAATCACAACTAAAGCCCGCCGTCAGCAGCATCGATCATATCCAGGGAACTGCCAGCGCTGCCCTTGAATTAGTTGAATATGGGGATTACCAATGTCCGTATTGCGGAGCGGCATATCCTATTATAAAGAATATCCAGCGAAAGATGGGAAATGACTTTAAATTTGTTTTTCGAAATTTCCCTTTAGCCGAGATTCATCCCCATGCTTTCATGGCCGCAGTCGTAGCCGAGGCTGCAGGATTGCAAAATAAATTCTGGAAAATGCATGACATCATTTATGAAAACCAAAGGGCATTAACGCAGGAAGATTTATTCGATATGCGAAGCCATAGGTCTGGATGTAGGGCGCCTGAAAAGGGATATCCAAAAACAGGAAATAATAGATAAGGTAGAAAATGATTTCGAAAGTGGTGTTAGAAGCGGGGTAAATGGCACACCATCCTTTTATATTAACGGAGAAAAATATAACGGAGACTAGAACGAGAGAACATTCACCTCGCCATTTGAAAGGCCTTTTATCCGGTAATTTAAATGGACAAAGTGAAAACTCGAATACCATAAGCAATGGAAGGAGCACTCAAATCAAACCCTCTATTCAAAGTAAAAGTTAAGTTGGAGTATTCGTTCGGGTAGAGTTTCAACGTGCAAGATTCATGAGAAGAAAACGCCTGAGTTGATGGAGTCTATTTGAATGTCAGGGTATGGAGCATAATTTCTATAGCTATTAGTGGGTTATAGAAGCACCGTTTGATTATCTTTCGATCTGCGCATCCGTACGCTATGGCAGAAAAAAGTGAAACCGCCCGTGTAGAAGCATTTTGTGATGGTGTGTTTGCCATCGCCATCACCTTACTGATCCTCGAGATCAGGATCCCGCCCATATCCACTATCCATTCCGCCGACGAATTGCAACAGAAGCTGCTCGAGGACTGGCCTTCCTGGTTTGGATTTTTGCTGAGCTTTGGCATCATTTTCGTGACCTGGGTCAACCATCACAGCGCCTTCAAACTGATTGACAAATCAAGCCCGCAATTTGTATATGCCAATGGATTCATGATGCTGACAGTGGCGATACTGCCTTTTACATCGGGCCTGATGGCGGAATATCTGAATACGGATTTTGCGCGACCGGCCATAAACTTTTACTGTTTCAGCATTTTGCTGCACAACAGTTCCTGGGTGGTGTGGGGCCGGACCCTGTTCCACCCCTTTAGTCTTGCCAGGGATGCAGAGGCTGAAAAAATACTCAACATCAACATCGTCAAAAGTGCTCGCCTTGCTTTTATTCTTTACTTCTGCATTGCCATATTGTCCTTTTGGTTTCCGATCACCGCTATGACCATTATGACAGCTTCCTGGATATTCTGGGTAGTGACCAGTGTGGTGCTCCTGCCGAAGAGATAAATCATCAAAAAGAGTTGCGCTGCGCTCTTCGAGCGACGTAGCCAATCGGTGAAGTTGCTGCGGCTACCTGGGGATTTTTTTTGCATTTCGTTGTTAAGAACATTTTACCGATACGCGGTGAGCGTATTTTTGCTTTAGAGGCTCAATATTTTGAGCCTTGTAGAAACACCAGCAAAAAATCTGAAAATTCCATAATTCTGTAAATCCTGACTCTGGCAGATAGCGGAACGCCAGTAACATTCCTACGCACTGACCTGAATTAAGCCTACATTTGCGGGCCATGACCGTAGCTATTATTATTACGTTTTGTGTTCTGTTGCTTATCGCCTATGTTTTTGACCTCACCGCTTCCCGGACAAAAATACCTTCGGTCATTCTTTTGTTGCTGTTGGGCTGGATCGTCAGGCAACTCACCAACTTGTTTTACATTCAGCTTCCCGACTTCTCCCCCGTACTTCCCGTGCTGGGTACTATCGGGCTTATCCTGATTGTGCTGGAAGGTTCTTTGGAACTGGAATTCAACAAATCAAAATTCGGCCTGATCAGAAAATCTTTTCTTGGGGCCTTGTTTCCAATGGGGGCCATGGCCTTCCTGCTGGCCTATCTGTTTAGTTATTTCGGCTACTATAGTCTTCAGGTCAGTTTAATCAACGCGATCCCTCTGTGCGTCATCAGTAGTGCCATTGCCATCCCCAGTGTCAGAAATTTAACGGATCATGACACTGATTTTGTGATATACGAAAGCAGCTTTTCTGACATATTGGGCGTGGTCATTTTCAACTTCCTGGTGCTGAACAAAATTATTGATGCCCATTCGTTCCTTCATTTTGGATTACAACTGCTCATCATTACCGCCGTTTCTTTCATCGCCACCATCGGGCTGTCGTACCTCCTGAACAAAATTGATCATCATGTGAAATTTGTTCCCATCATCCTGTTGATCATTTTGATTTATACCATATCGAAGATTTATCATTTGCCGGCACTGATATTCATATTGCTTTTTGGATTATTCATTGGCAACCTGGATGAGTTGAAACGATTCAAGTGGATCAGGAAATTTAAACCTGAGGAACTCAACAAAGAGGTATTGAAGTTCCGGGAGCTAACTATAGAGGGGGCCTTTCTGGTCAGAGCCTTATTTTTCCTTTTGTTCGGCTACCTGATTGACTTAGATGAATTGCTGAATAAGGATACGATTTGGCTGGCCATCGTCATTGTGTTTTTAATATTCGCTTTCAGGGTCATTCAACTTACGATTTCCAGGCTTCCTTTACGCCCCCTGTTGTTTGTTGCCCCCAGGGGCCTTATCACCATACTGCTTTTTCTGTCTATCGAGCCAGTGCATACTATTCCTTTTGTCAATAATTCACTTATTATCCAGGTGATTATTCTGACTGCGTTGGTAATGATGATGGGTTTAATGGGCAATAAAAATACCCTGCCAACGGCTGACAAGGAAACGGAAGAAATTATTCCATGAGTATTTGATGCCGGAAAAATGAAGAGGTATTGGTTTTACGCAAAGCCAATCTTTAGGCGATCATATAAAACTTAAGGACGCTTCTAACAACCAAAAATAATTTATATTCCACTCCAATAATGTGCTGATTATCAACTGGTCTTTATTTTTGAATTCAGGGTATCAGAGGCGACCTAAACAACGGGGGAGGAGTTATTTTGTACTGTAAATCCACAAAGTTGTTTTAACTTTCAAGGAATTCAAAACCTAAAACTATGTCCTTCATCATTACGCTCTGGATGCCGATTCTGTTGTCGGCTGTTTTCGTTTTTATTGCCAGTTCGGTCATTCACATGGTCCTGGGCTATCACGCTTCCGATTTTAAACAATTACCCGAGGAGGATAAAGCAATGGATACCTTGCGGGCACTCCATCTCCCGCCCGGGCAATACGCCATGCCAAAAGCCAATAGCATGAAGGATTTTGGCTCAGATACCTTCAAAGCCAAAATGAAGAAAGGGCCGGTGATATTTATGAATGTGCGCCAGCCATCTATGGGTATGGGAAAGAGTTTGGTTCTGTGGTTTTTGTATAGTGTTGTTGTAGGTATTTTTACCGCTTATATCGGGTCGCACACGCTTGGACCTGACGCTGATTACCTGGTGGTGTTCAGGATTATGGGTTGTACCGCCTTTATGGGATACGGGCTGGCCTTATTTCACGATGCCATCTGGTTGTCGAGAAGCTGGAATGCCACGTTAAAGTTGGTATTCGATGCTTTTGTGTATGCTTTACTGACCGCAGGAACCTTTGGGTGGCTGTGGCACGGATAGATCGCATCCGCTATATTTTTCGAAGATCCTTATTATTCTGAAATGCTGAGCATTCTGACACTGAGCAATGGAGAAATGCACGGCCAGGATCACGGTACAGTGTAAGTAACAACCTATAGTAAACAGGAAGCTCTTCCGTTTATTCATTACCATCCGCCTTTCAATAGTTTTCCTCGCCAGCCAGCTTTCGCGGGCCGGATATTTGTTTTCATTCTCCATGACAAGTTGAATATCATGGTCATGAAATAAAACCATAAAAAATCCGCAATGAAATCACTTTACATTTTTTTATTCTTTCTTTTCCTTTTAGGACATAGGTCTTTGCAAGCACAGGCCGGCAGTCTCGATCCTGAATTCGGTGGCGGTGATGGATTGGTGAGCACGGCCATATATTCAAATCAGCGTTGCGAAGGAAACGTCACAGCGA
Organism: uncultured Saprospiraceae bacterium; assembly: GCA_963837505.1. GTDB lineage: Bacteria > Bacteroidota > Bacteroidia > Chitinophagales > Saprospiraceae > Opimibacter. The sequence continues at coordinate 6,276 of CAWINN010000012.1, forward strand.
TACAGGGAGACGGTAAAATACTCGTATCAGGATATACCCGGGCTACTGATGGTAACGACTATGCGTGTTTAATCCGGTACAATCCGGATGGCACGCTGGACCCTTCATTCAATGGTACCGGAAACATTCTTTTGACTACCCCCTTTCCCTATTCTTATGGATGTGAAGTCCTCATCCAACCAGATAAGAAGATTCTGATGACGTTGGAAGCGAATGATTCCACGCATTCCAAAATGTATCTCTACCGGTTTATGGAAGACGGGACACCTGATCAAAGTTTTCATTCAGATGGAAGGATTGAGGATACTTTTGGAGCGAAATATTTGGGAGCAAATGGACTCGCCCTTCAGGCGGATGGTAAAATCCTGGTAGGTGGATATGTTGAGTATGCCAAAGATACTTTTGATCGCTTATATGTATGCCGGTTTCTGCCCAATGGAACACCTGATAATACTTTTGACGGGGACGGTATAGTGATCACCCCGGTAGGAGAGAATTATAGCAGCCTCAAATCGCTCCTCGTTCTGCCTGACGGAAAAATAATAGCAGTCGGCTACGCTACTTTCAATGGTTATTATGATTTTGTAGCACTCCGGTACAATTCGAATGGTTCATTGGATCATTCATTTAACAATACCGGGATACAGCAAGTCGCTTTCACCGATCATGATGACCTGGCTTATGCTGCAGCCCTCCAGCCGGATAATAAAATCATATTAGCCGGACGTGCGTATGATTCATCAACCGGGTGGCCAAAAATGGCTGTCGCCAGATTGAATGCTGATGGTACGCTGGATTCCGGATTCCACGGGAATGGAATGGTGACCATTAATGTCAGCTCATATGCAGATGCGATCCGGGCATTGCTTTTACAGCCGGACGGGAAAATAGTATTGGGTGGATATGCCCATAGTGCCTTAAAGGGCGGGTCGGATATGGCCTTAGTTCGCCTGAATGGAAATGGGATGCCTGATCCGGACTTTAATGGAGACGGAGTCAAAGTATTTGAAGATAATGCGGAAATCAGCAGTATTATCAGCAGCCTGGCGATGCAATCCGATGGGAAAATCGTAGCTACCGGGGTGGGTCAGAGTCAGTGGACTGGATGCCATCCGGGTAGCCCGGGTGATTACGGGTCTGACCACCGCGACCAAGGATGAAAACGTTCGGGTGACATCAGTATCACTTTATCCCAATCCGGCCAGTGAAAGCCTCATTATCCAGTATGGCCTGGACCGATCGGAAACCATAAGTATCAGTTTGTGTGATGGGCAAGGAAAGTTGGTTCAGCAGTTCCTGACGCAATCACCTCGCCATTCCGGCAGCAACACTGAACAATTTTCTATTCAGGCAGGTATGCCACCTGGAAGTTATTATGTGACCATACGATCCCGGACATGGGTAAAATCGGAAAAGGTGATCTTGGAATAGGTCCGGGTAAAAATCATACATATGGGTTATTGCGAGCCGGGTCAATGGCGCCTATTTTTATTCATCAGGATTTCATTTTTACGAAGGAATTGGGAAACTATGTCCATGGTGTATAAAAACCACATGAATATGGGATTTTTCTTCCCTCGGGTAGTCTTAATTTTGAATAAATACCTTGTCGCTATGGATAACTCAACCACCGGACCGTACACCCAAAAAATGATGGTGGCCACAGCAGGGCGGATCGATGTAGTCAATGTCGATCACCTGGTCCGGATCGAAGCCCAAAGCAACTACAGCAAACTGTATTTCGATGATGGCACCACGCTGACGGTAGCCAAGGTCCTCCGGAAATTCGAAGAACAACTCAGTCAGGACGTATTTATCCGCACGCACAAAACCCATTTGGTCAATAGGCATTTCATCCGCTCGTATGAGGGAAAAGAGCACAAAATGCTCATCCTCGAGAACGGAGACAATATCAGTGTATCGCGAAGCAAACAACGAATTGTATTGCAACAACTGATGAATTTGCAGGCGGTTTGATTTAACCCCCATTTTATCTGATCCATTAATAATCCTATAAGCAGAACGAATAATTTCCGGGACATCCACGGAAAAATAAAGGCTATTTTCGTAGGGATTTTCTGTTCAACAGGATTACTTATTCATTGAAAATGAATGATTTAATGGGTGTAAATGGGTTCCAAAAATTACTATGAATTTTCGCCTTTTTCAGCCAATAAGTCGTGGCACACCTAGGTGTGGCACGTCTAATTTTTGACTGCTTTTAAGTCGGCCGGGGCTGTCTCGCACCTCGCCACTCCATTCCTTTAGTTCCTTATGACAACAGCCTTTCCAGGTGCTGATTCCTGGCCATCTTCATATTGATACGTGAGGTAGAAAATCTTCGATTCACCAGCTTTCAAAAGAGGTAAATTGAAAGTAGCGGCGGTGGGTGTCAGCGATTTAACCAATGATGGGTTTCCTGTTTCGCTGGCTTCGTACAACTGAATAGTTTTTACATTTTTATCCTCGGGCAATCCCCAAATAAGCTGATAGCCTTTCGAATTTGGATGCACCAGAATATCACCAGGGTTTGAAAAAATAGAATGCCGCAGTGGAAGCACCTGAACAGAGCATCTGCTTTTGTTGCCCCAGGCATCTTCGGCGATAATGCAATACTGCGAGGTAGTGGTGGAAGTCTCCGTGAATATCCACGAATTATGAATCGCTTCCACTTTGGCGCCCGGAATCATTCGCAATGAGTTCACATCACCATCGGTCTCCGCCACATAATAGTTCATGATCATCGGGTCCTTGCTTTTCATGTCGTCCCAGTACAACATCAATCGACCATCATCCAGGTAGCGCCAGTCCACTTGCTGAGGAGAAGCGACCGATCGACTTATATCCGGCCTTCCCCAAGCTGGTTTGGAATTGGAGGAAAGGAGGTAGGACGTACTTTCGGATTTGACTACGTAAGCATATTCCTTTTCAGCGCGCAGGACAGCACTCGTGTCGACAAAAAACATCATGCTGTCCCGTTGCGGAATAAAAGCAGATATCTGTGTCCATGCTGAAGTATCACCATCACTGCGGTAGACATAGTATCCTCTCACATGATGCATGGCATCCCAGGACGGCCAGCTGATTTTCACACCGCCCGGTACTGATTCCGCTAAAGGATCAATGGGAGCCATTGGCTTTTCTTTGAATAAGGAGGTCACGAAATGAGTAATACTCTTCATTCCTTCTCCGGTCTGATCCAGGACCTGAACATAGTAAAAGAAATTTTGCATCACACCTGCTACATGATCGGTATAAGTGCTGTCCGTCGCGGGGAGCGATGCAACTTTCATAAAAGGGCCTTCTTGTTGCGGGCTTCTGTATACTTCAAAACCTCTCACGCGCTCTGGAACGGTAGACCGCCATGAAAGATGAATTGATTTCGTATCGGCAATCGAGTGGGTCCTGAAATTCACTATACTTGGCGCAGAGAGACCGTTATAATTCTGTGCATATATACCCTTCAGGGTAGTGTGCCATAATCCTAGCTGATCATGAGGCTGGATACTGTAGATATATTCGCCGACTGTTTTGGAGGTATCGCGGATATTCATTTCAATGCGGTCGGATAATATGGAAGTGAATACAAAAGGAAAAATCTGTATCGAATCTTTTGCTCCAAGGATTTTTTTATAGACCCTGGCTGAATCGATCCAGGCATTTTTTGGAAAAATTAATCTCAGTTGAATGGAGACTCCATAATCAGAGGGTTCAATACTAACGGTTGGGGGTGGCAATTTGCGTGGATCAACCAGGTCCAGCACTTTAGTTGTTTTGGACTGACCTTCTCCTTTTAAGGTAATAGGGTATTGGGATATACTTTCCTGGTGGGGAAGATAAGCAGCCTGACCTAAGGCGAAGAGCAGAGCTGGATGATATTGATACGCATAGGCGAAGTCATTGGTGGTAGACAGTTTGTCCCAGATTTTACGCAGGTCAACATCCGACAAACTGAATGAAGTGGGAAACTGTTGCAGTGCTTCCCGATAGGATAAAATGAAATCATTGGGTCCGGATGGCCATTGGTAATCAACATTTTTTCCCTTATCGTTTTCCACGGTCACCTTTGCATTTTTATCGGGCTGCTCTTGAAATACAAGCAGGTAGCCTCCTTGAGCCGCATACAATTGGCCAAAAAGAGAGTTGCTGTTGATGATCAGTATGGCGATGAGAATGGAAAGTGCAGACAGGGTTTTCATGGCATTTGTTTTATTTGCATTGGAATTCACTTGAGGTGCCTCCGGTGCAGGATTCTCCAAGGGAAACATGGATGTCGGGGTCGTGATCAGAACTGAAATTTATATCCGCTTTACCGCCAATCGACTCAGATAATCCGCAGATAGCAGCACTGAAATGGAGCGATCCGCATCCATGACCTGAAACCACCCATGATCCTCCGGTACGCCTGATATCGGCCTCCAATAAAAGTTGCACTTCGGCCGCCAGACAGATGGAAGGATCCGGGCATGGAACCGGTGGTAGTAACAGAGAAGCTTGTACCATCGCCCCGGCATATGCAAGTGCCCCGAATCCAAAGGCAGCATCACCATTCTTGCTGAAGTCCATGTATACTCTTGCATCGAAGCCAACAGAAGCTCCCCCCGAAACTCTGAATATGACAAGGTTGATTTCATCTATCGACACATCTATTAAGTCAACTCTTCCGGTGATGAAAAACCCGTTGATTTCATGATCGGTGAGATTTGACGGGATTCTCTTGTTTTTTGCATGCGACATCGTCAGGCGAATAAAATCATTCGGAATCTGATTATGCGAACCGAGCAATATGCCTACATACGCAGGAAAGGCTTCAGTGATATACCCTTCTACTACGGCAGCGAATAAAAATCCATTTGGATCAACTAATATATCAGCTTCAATTTTGTCCACCGCAACAGGGCCGAATAGAATCGGAGATGGAGGATCAAAATTCATATACCCGGTCAGCGCTGCTGTATTAAAATTATAGGTCAATGAAATATCTGCAAAGCCGAGATTTATTTTATCCACCTTCAGTGAATCATTCAGCGTTTCCATCGCGCCGTGAACCAAAAAGGTCATTGGCGGTTGATTGACTTTTACGCCGGTAAAGTGATTCATGTTGGCTTCAAAGGAAAGAGACTGCCAGGCATTATTTTCCACAACCTGTAATCCGGAACGAACCAATAATTCTTTATTTCCGGATCCAAGTAGAATGGGCTGATCTGCTTTCACATAGTCAATATTGGGAATGTTCAGATCATGATCAATGACATGGATTTTTATATCATTGGGAGTGACATCCAATATCCCATGGAGTGTAAAATTATTTTGTCCTTCATAAACTTTTATGATTCCGGTACTGACAAATCGTTGGTTCGAAAATTTTTGGCTAGTCTTATTGCCATCGTTAATTTCGAGTGTAAAGTTGACTTGCCCTGAGGTTTCGAATGAACCGGTGAAGGGGGAGACTATTTTTCCTGTCAGATTGTTTATAGATCCACTGTACTGAATGCTCATGGCACTTGGCTGCATGCCGGGAACACGCATTCCTTCTCTTCCAAGTGCTGCTGGGCCGGTAAGCGTAAAATAACCCGCTCCGGTGGTGATCGAATAGACAGTAAAATCAGCAATATCAAACGGTCTCACCTGGCCGTCAAGATTCAGGTCCAGATCCGGGTCTTCACTATTCAGGATGATCGTATGAATGGCAATCTTATCCGTGCTTTTGAGCGGTGATGGCAGGCCGTATAATTTAGCGACGACAGCCTCATCATCGACGACTCCCTGACCATTCAATTTCCGCGCATTTAATTGCCAACCCCGGTCCCCGCCTGTAGTACCATGGCTCAAAACAATATTGACCTCGGGTTCAATTTCCAGATTTTTAATTCCTGCCAAGGTCAGCTGATGAATTTGATCGATGTCATTCATAATTAATTCATGCGGTTTGATGATCGGGTTGCGCATAGGTATATCTACCGAACCGGTGCGGATATATCCCTCGGCTGCTGTGATAGCCCCAATGTCCGGGTCATATATATACGGTGTGGTACTCTGGTAATGCCAAAGCGATCCCATCCTGAAATCGAGCTTATTCGAGCCCGTGTTGAAAGATTCAATTGTTTCCGGAGTGACTTTTATTTTTCCAACTGATAATTTGAGATCAGCGGGAAAGACATCTTCAATATCAGTGTGGAGTATAGTATGAACGTAGAAGGCATCATGGTTGACAAATGACCTGGAGGAATCACTGGTCGCATCAAACTGAAATACCCGATAATGTTGCGACTTGGGAACATTGTTTATTCCGATGTCCATAAGGTAAAAGTCATCCGGGCCTGGTTCAGGTTCTTGCGTGATGGCATTTCCAAGGGGTACAGCCTGACCGATTTGCTCCGTTTGTCCGATAAGCTGGTAGCCACTTTGAAAGACATCGATGTTGTAATCCGTAGGCGTATTGCCCAGGAAAAATTGACCATCGTACTGATAGGATGTATTGAAAGAAGATAATTCAGTTTCCACTGTCCCTTCTATATTTCCTTTATTGGCATTTATTTTTTTCAGGGAAATGTATGGAGAAAAAGGTCCGTTGGGCTGGCGCTTTGACCAAACCGTCACATCAAATTTTTCAAAAAGTTGTGCATTAATACCCGATTGTTGCAAGGTGATAGAGGTGTTGACAGGTTCCAATATTTTTCTGCCTCCTTCGTTATGATTTCCGGCGTATTTGAATTTTATTTTGGGAAATGGAATTTGAATATCCGGGTCAGCTGATTTGAATTTTGAATTTTCCGGTAAAGCGGTTAGGATGCCTTCCAATAACGTGTCTTTCACTCCACCGCCTATATCTTTGATTTCCATGTCCGTGATAGCGACAGGAAATCCCCAGATGGAGGACACCTCCACGCCGGAAAGTACCTTCATCGAGATTTGGAACGGAGGGTTAAAAGGTCGATTTGTCGAAACCTGCACGGTTTTACCAATGTAAGTGTGCCCATCGTCTTGTTTCCACACGCTGACATCGGCTGTAACCGGACTGGCAGGGACACCTTCCAATACACATTTTCCATCCGGTCCGGTGATACAGGATATATACGAATCACCGGTTGGAAAGGAACTCAATAAGGTCTGCACGACCACGCCGGGGATAGGTATGGGATCTGCTGATTGTGCACCGCCTCCGGATTGATCCCTGACGACCAGGACCTGGATTCGTTTTCCCTGTCGGAGCTGAAAGGTGCGTTGCTGGTAAGTTTTAGTGACCGGTATAGATATGATGGTATCAACCGGTACCAATGTCGAAAGTTCAGGAATGATACGCAGGCGATAATTTATTTCAGCTGAAGCAAATCGAAAAGCAGTCCAGCCCAATGGATTGGTTTGCCTGACGCGATCATCGATGTACACTTTAGCCTGTACTGCATTTCCATCCGGACCTTTGACACTCACCTGAAGTCGATGTAATTTTTCTATGACGGTAATAAATCCTAAATTTTGAAAGTCACCTGATGAAATGTTCTCCACATTGACCATGCAGGTATCCTGGAAATATTGTTCCGGTAAAGGAATAATCAGGAGCTGTAGATTATTTCCCGATTGAGCCGGCAATGCAAATCGGGCTGACTGCAGGAGCTGTGCCTCCATGTTTTCCAAAGGATTGTAGAATCCCAGGGTATTCACTTTGGTGCTCTCATCGACAGCATCTCCTAAATCGTTTACATCCCCACAGAATTCCACCTCGCCCATGGGCGGCGATACCAGGTCAGTCTGAACATGTGGACCATTAGCTAACCGTACCAGGGCTTGAACCGGTCTGCCATCTTCGTCTTTTATAAAACCGGTGAGCAATCCTAGCGGTTTCATTTCCTGGTCATTCAGATCCCATTGCATTCCCGGTTTTAAAGTCATGAAACCATTGTTGCCGGGAAGGATTTTATTCTCATAACCCGGATGTGAAAAATAGATACGCCAGGTGTAATCATTCGTCAGATTTTCATTGACCGGAAGGTTGTCGAATTGAAACCTGCCATGTTCATCCGAAAAAGTAACCCGATCCGTTTTAACAGATCCATTTTCAAAACGCTTCAGGTGGATCTCTGCATTAGCCAACGCAACCAAGGCGTCTTCTGTGGATGTGACGACGCGGCCAAAGACTCTCGGACGAAGCGGATAGGCGGTCACGGTATCGCGAATTTGGATGGCCTTGTGCCCGCAAAAACTATTCAGAAGGGTGCCCAGGTTCATTTGACAATATCCCGGATCGAATATTTGATACAATTTGGTTTGCAATGGAATTTCATAATGCAGATCACCATTTAAGGGATTCGCACCGGCAATGTAATATGGATGACCTGCTACCAGCCGGGTAAACATCATGTTGCCATCGCCATTAGAGGTTTCTACAGAAACGGAATCATACAACGAAGAATCCCCATAGCCCAGTTCCTGCATCTGTTGTTGATAGTTCTGATAGCCGGGATCGCTGGGGTTTTCTCCGGGATCATCGCGAAGACCCTGTCCTTCTTCGATAGGAATCGCTTTGGGCAAGCCTTCCTTCAGGCGACTGTACACCACGTCCACGCCGGGAATCGGAGTGCCTACATTTCGAATTTGATAGTTTTTATTCCCTTCCCATTTGCCACCATTGACCTGCAAATCCAAATCGACGGATTTGACATACGAAACCTGGTCCGGCAAGGAGACGGTATCTCCCGGATGCGTCCAAAAAATCAGATCGGGTGAATAATAAAATGGAGATGCAACTTCAAGGCGCAGGACTTTATATAAATGACCTCCATTAATATCCACACTTTGATAAGGAAGTTGTTCCGGGCTTTGATTCAGGTGTCCCATCCGGAGTACATTCCCTCCAGTCTGGCCTATTTCTCCGGCGGATAGATTGATTCCTTCAAAGGAAATGGCATGCTGATCATAATATTGCCCAATGGGATTGGAGATTTCATCCAGCGGATTGGAAACCAAATCCAGTGGATCTACATATTCATTTATTTCAACAGGAATATCCATTGGTTCACAGGATAAGAGGATGGAGGCATGTCCCTGGTACTGCAACATCTGAATGCCGGGACTGGATTGGGTAAAATTGAAGTGGTAATTTCCATTGCCATCGGTTTCAGCAACGGATAAGATTCTATTGTATGCATCTGCATTGATGCCGGATTGGCCGAAGGCTAAAGGATTTTCTTCTCCCGTATCCGTAATACCATCAATGGCGACCATCAATGACGTTCCGCCAAATGCGCCTCCGAGAATATTCGTTTCATTCGGTAGAATAAAGAAATCTTTATGCACCGTAGTGCCCTGTGGAAGAAAGGTAACATTGCAATCAGTGATCACCCAGCTTTCGATCAATTTGACTTGCAGGTGACGCAGCGGTTGCGCACCGATGCTGGAAACGGGAAACGCGTTGATATAATCATGATAGGCTAATGCCAGAATCTGCTCATTAAAAATGGTCATATCATACCCTGCTTCATTCGACACCTGGTACGGCAGAGGCTCAGTCTGAATTTCCAGGCTGCGGGGAACAGCATTGATGCCTGCATTATTTTCTCCTGGAAATTTGTAAAGCAGTTTTCCGTCGATATGTGTTCGAACTTGTTGTATCGTGTGATTTGGAATGCTATGTACATCCGTAATGGGAGGCAAATCATTTATCCGGTTTTCCAGATGGTAAGTAAATAGGCAGATTTCGCTTAGGCCGTTATTTTCAAATAGCAGGTGTTCCAGTCGATCCCGTACCCTGACCGACCAGAGGTAAGTGGCCCCTTCTTTTAACCGGGGATCTGTCACCTGGTATTGATAGGAAGGTGTGGGAAGATTTTTCCTGATAATGGAATTGCCAGCATTATAATCCACGGCCAGAGCCATCAGATCCTGGGGATTGCTGCCTTCCAGGTATTCCACAATGTAGAGGTCATATACTAATGATGATGTTCCTGTATTTCCTCCGGGTAAGGTCCATTGGAAAAATGGATTCACTTCGTCCAGGTTTTCTTCACATTCAGGCGCGACCATTTCCGGTGGGGTAGGATAACCAATCGGAAGTAAGGTGCATCCGTCAGGGGCTGGAGCAGACAATAAAGTATTGTCATTGAAATCAACTGCTTCCAGGCATACCATATAATTTCCTTCCGGAAGAATGCCATCTTTCAGTATTTGTTTTTCGAGGTTTTCAGGGCCGGTATAATCAATATGATTGGGATCGAAAAATCCACGCGAATGAGAAGAGGCCGGAACCCTGATCAGACCATTTGCAGGTATCAGGATAGGCGTGGTGGGGGCATAATCTTCATTCGTTACTAACAGGATTCCATTGTCACCTTCTATGGAGCCAACCAACTTGACCGACACACTGTGGGTAGTCAGATTTTGCAATTGGATAACCATTTTGTTTTCATACTGCAGGTAGTCCTGCAGATAGGGGCTGTAAGCCGGAGGGATAATAATGGTGATCCGCACAGATTCACTTTGGGCCTGTCCGGATTGATGGATAGCGATTAAAGAGAAAATTAAAAACAGGAATCGAATTTTCATGCCTGATGTTTTTAAAATTGAACCTGGAGTCCGATGGTGAATTGACGTTCTGTAAAAGAGGTTTCCTGTGCTCCGGTTTGATTGTCTATCCATTGCCCGGTCAGGAAAAACTGAATGGCTTTTTGAAGTTGATATTGCAGGTCTGTCGTGATCACCAGGGAATGGCCATTGGGGGATTCATCCAGTTGGTTAATGAAATACTGACCTTGCCCCATAGCGGTCCATTTGCCTTTATGATCCTGATAACTCAGACTGCCGCCAAACCCGGTATTGACCGATCGGCAAATTCCGAAATCAGATTTCAACCAGGTCAAAATTCCGCCTATAGAGAGTCCGGTACCTTCCGCCGGAGATCGTGTATACTGACTATTGAACTGAATAGTCCTGACATCTTCCACCGGATTGATCAGCGGATTTATTAAAAGAGAGTTTGTTAAATCCGATCGTGGTGAAAATCTGGTGTTGCCACTGAGGACTATTCCATAAGAAGTTTGGACTGAAACCGTAGGACAAGTTGATCTGGCTGATTTTGGTAGAATCAGTGATTGCTTTTAGTCCGGGTGTTTGCGTCAATCCGTAGTTCGTGACATAACCACCTAATTGAAAAAAGCGATTTGGATTCCATTGCACGTGCCCGGATTGGATACCTCTTTTATTGGTAGCCAGCCGGGTGTTGTAGAGATTGTTTTTCTGGATGCCTATACTTCCGCGGACGCGCAGCGTTTTTTTAGCCAGTGTAAATTGCGGGGCAATCGTCCATTGGGCCACATCCGTTTGTAAATAATAAATCCCCATCGACTTGTAGTCAGGATCAATTCGCTTGTAATTCAGCTGAATGCCCCAGGTTGGCTGTTTATAACCAATTCCCATCTCGCCGGCGAACAAAACCTGTGTGGATGTTTTGGGTTGAAGGATATTCCCGATCCAGGCTACGGAAGGATCTAATTCAACATCATCGGAGGTAGTATCTCTCGTAAACACACTAGTCGCGAGGTCCATGCGCCATTGAATATTTTTCGAAAGATTGAGTTGGGAAATAATGCCTACTGAGGTATTCTCCTGTGGCCGCAATGAACTGGTATCATTGAACATTCTATCGTCAAGCACATCATACGCTTTGATGGCGACCACATCAAAGTAGGACTTCGATGTGCCTATTCCTATTTTTCCGCCTATCGCCTTACGTTCAAATCGTGGGATAGCCTGGTTGGAAAGAAACGATCCTTGTCCAGTGGTACTCGCACTATCCTCACGTATGGCTGCCTGCAATCTTCCATAGAATCCGGCTAATCGAAATTTTCCCGGCTGTAATTCAACTCCTGCGCCGAGAAATTGCCGACCGGAGAAAGTGTACCTGGACAACATCATTGTATTATATCCGAGATATACTTTGGCCCACTTATATTTTGGAGCAATTCCTATCCGGTTAAAGGGTTGCTGAATCGATTTGTCCTGATTGGACCAGATGAGATGAACAGGTATTTCAAATCCTTTTATCGATAGACGCGGCGTCCCATAAATAAAAGTTGAAAATGGGGCCTGCCGGTTTTCCTGCCCGGTAATACTATATCCGGTGACGGACATGCGGATCGAGGAACCAAATTCCACCCACGGTTTTTTGTCCTGCCCATGCAACGGAATAGCGGCCAGGACAAAAAACAAAAGAAGGCACGGAATAAGGTTCGGTGACATAGGAGTGAATTAAAAGGTGGTCAACCTTTTTTCAATTCTTCCAATTCGTACTGAAGCTGTTCGATTTTAACTTCCTGTTCCTGGATAGCTTTGATCAATACTGGTATGAGGTCGGAGTAATACATGCCCAGGCGATCCGTATTTACATTTTCAGTATTCAATGCAGGAGTGCGTTGCAAATTGGCCACTACTTCAGGTAATATGGTCTCCACTTCCTGCGCGATGAGACCGAGTTTAGTGCCGGTCTCAGGGCGGGCGATCCAGTTGAAACTCACCGGCCGCAGTTGCATTAATTCTTTCAGGCCATACTGCAGATTGTGCACATTCGTCTTTTCGCGGGCATCGGAGGTATTGATCGTCCCATCCACGGCCCATACGGCGGTGAATCTTCGGTTGGATAAGCCCAGCGACCGATTGTTATCCACTAGTGGAACAATGTGGCAACTGAATTCCATGGAATTCGATCCATATTTACCTACTGTCTCATCTTCAATTTGAATAGTCCCTCCGACAATATGCAATTTCGATGCAGGGCTGGTGGTGCCTATCCCCACATTACCTGTATTGAAATAAATATTACTTGCGTTTTGCAGCCAGTAGGTGGATGGGCCGTTGACAGGTGTCCATCCTCCGGTGATATACTGTAGATATTGCCCGAGTACAGGAGCTTGTGTGGAGATATTCACGCCCCGCAATTGGTTGGCATTCCAGATGTGCTTAGTATTCTGGGCAGAGATCGTATTGGAAGCTATAGTGATCCCGGTACCGGCGGTATAACTTGCTCCTGGAAGATTGACCATGCCGCCATTCGTCAGCGATAAAACATTCCCGTTGATAGAAAGAGTTTGTAATTCATTGGATGGATTATTGTCGGCATCCCCGGTGTTGCTGATAGTTGTACCGTTGATGGAGATACCATTACCTGCTGTGTAAGTAGTGTTATTGTCTGCCTGCGGAGTCCATGAATTGCCATTCCATTTTAAAACCTCCCCATTGGCTGCACCCTGGGAAGCAATGCGTAAAGGAGCAGTTAATGTCCCATCTCCCGAAAGGGTGGTATTGGTTTCTACAAACTGATCGCCCCAATTGTCACCACCACCTGACCCGCCTGGCAACACAACAGCATTTCCGTTCGAGATGGAAAGCTGATTTCCGTTTACGGTAAGAGTTTGTTGATCAGCATCATCCTCGGGGACCCACTCATTCCCGTTGCCATCGATCAGGCTATGTGCTTGTTGAGCAAATAAAGAATATGGAACGCTTTGAAAAGAAGTGATACCAAAGGGTGAATAGTTTTGACCACCTGCAGGATCGGCTTCAACCCGGATTCGCACTGATCCGGATTTCCAATCTGCTGTCTCAAAATTTCCCTGGATCACATTCCCTCCTCCAATCACCAGGATAATGCCCCCAAGTGCATTGGAAGAAGTCGATTGCGTCTCCCTGTAATAGACTTGATTCCCGTTTTCACTTTCAATAGTGAATCGAAATGAAACAGGGGAGTTTAACACAGGATCGCCATTCTGGTCCCTGATCACCGCCTGGTATTGAAGTCCCTGGGGCACCTGTGCAAATAACGAGAGGCTCAGAGACATAGATAAAAATGCGAAGAGTATTGACCTTTTCATAGGAGGTGGATTTTAAATTTTAATGATGGATTGTGATAAGAGGGTGTTTGATTGACTGCGGATATGCAGCAGGTAAATACCTGATGGTAAATGTTCAACATCCAATGTGAGTTCGGCACAAGGATGATATTCACAGGCGAAAACGGTTTGACCCAATAAATTGACGAGACGTACCTCAAAGGATTGGTCTGTTTGCATTCCTGTTATGGAGATAGTGGATGAAGTAGGATTTGGAAAAATCCGGACATCAGTCATTGGATGTGTTTCATGGATACCTACCATGAGGTGGATATGTTCAGGTTGCTGAAAGCCCTCAGTCATCCACACGTTCCCGTTCTGCGTCTCCTGTATGCATGGCTCACCAATGGAAGAGGAGAGATACAGGTTTCCAACAGCCGACATATGGCCGGCAGTTCCAAAAAGAAACAGATCCTGGCCTTGAGCAAGGCCGATGAAGAGCAGCCAAACTGCAGGGAATAAAATCAGTCTATGCATTTTGTACATCGGAGTTTATTTTTTTTCAAGGGTTGAGGATATAGAATCGAGTTCGACCACGAGTTGAAGAATTTGTTTGAGATGAGGTTCAGCGCTCATATACGGTCCGATGATCGGAGCTATATAATGCGGTTTGGTTAATGATCCGTTGAGTCGCATGGGGAGATAGATAAATTGCAGCCATTCCCATATATTGGGGATCTCCTCCGTGGAATAGTGATGTATCCATACGGGTGACTGAGTCGACCATACGCCAGCCGCCTGCATAGCTTCCTGGATAAGCTGGATTTGATGTGCCAATGCATTTTCCTCTGTAGCCACAATTTTCGTTTAGGCAAACGTAAGCAAGAGGTAAAAGCGCGCAAGGAGCTAATGCCGGTACGGTGCTATTGAATAAAGTAAAGGTCAAACGGAATGAGCAAATGGTAGAATCATGTTCATGGTACAGCGAATAAGGGCATTTCAATGTGTAAATGGTAGATTCGGATGATAGAATGGACAACTATCGTTAATCAACTTGATTAGTTTTACAAGCTTGACTATGCGTTGCAGTGGATTATCCCTTCTCTTTATTGGGTTCAGCCTCGTAGCTGGCGTTCCGCTGCGAGCGCAACAACTCTCTTTCCGTTATCTCGGGAGTGAAAAAGGCCTGAACAGTACCACGTCCTATGCCTGTACTTTTGATCATCATGGCTTTATCTGGTTAGCCACCATTGATGGCCTCGTCCGGTTTGATGGCAGGGAAGTCAAATACTTCGATCATCAAATGAATCCCGACTTCCCGGCAGACCAGTTGAGTGCTGTATTTTGTGATCATCAGAATGCAATATGGGTCTGCACAGATAAGGGCCTTGCCAAAGTTGATGCCAATCTCCAGGTGGAGCGCCAGCTCGTGAAACCAGACGAGCCTGACCTTAAAGTGTACTATTGTATGGAGGCTGCGGATTCCACCATCATAGGTATCACTGCGGAAGGTTCATTCAGCCGCGCTTATGAAGAAAAGATCTGGAGACCGTTACCCTGGCTGGATAGCCTGCTCTTAGGACGGAGGTTTTGGGATGTCCGCCGGTTTGATCGTGACCGGTATCTCATCGCTGTACCTTCCGAAGGCGTGTTGATCATCAATACCAAATCTAAAAGACAGGATGCGTTTATCCCCTATAAGGGAATTAATTGTGTAGCCAGGTATGACGATCAGTCCATATTGATCGGCAGCAGCAATACATTCCAATTGATACGTGTACAACTCGATAAGCCTTCTGTGCTTCAAAAAATTTCACCTCCTTCTTTTTTTACGCAAAACGATGTCCATGAGGAAATCAATTATATGGTCAGGGCGTCTGACGGGAAAGTATATGTCACCACGAGTGGGCGTGGGTTGATCTGTTATGACAGCACATTGACTACGGCTACACAATATCTGCATGATCCTTTAAACCCATCTACGGTCATCAGCAATAGTTTGAAGTATGTGGCTGCAGATGAAAAGGGAAACCTGGCCGTGGCCTCACTCGATGGTCTCAATTACACCAATGTAAATAATACAGCTGTTGAATATCTCAATTACCTGAAGACGTCGGATGGTGAAATCACGGATCAGCGAGTGTTGAGTCTGGCGGAAGATAAGCATCACCGGCTTTGGATGTGTGGCCGGGACCAGGTATTTATTTATAATCCGGCAAGCGGCATCACGCAGAAGATGGTTATTCCTGCGAAAGTTAAATTAAAGTCCGATCAGATTTTCCCTGCGTTTGTGGAGCGGGACAGGAATAACTTTATTTGGGTGGCCTTGCGAGGCGAAGGCATTTTCCTGTATGATCCGGATGGCAGGTATGTGCGCAACATCAGGCAATCCGATTTTCCGGGCTTCGCCAATTTTTTAGACAGGATCAGGATCATGCGGGACGGATATGATGGGTACATGTATGTCGGTACCGAAAATGGCCTGGTACGAATTGGACATGAAGATTTTCGTTTAGACACTTTTATCAATGAGCCTCCGATGATCGCGCTCCGGCGGGAACGTATAGTAGACATCTTGCCGGAGAAAGAAGGTCTATGGATTTCCTCTTCGCCCCGGGGAGCAGCATGGCATTATTCCTTTCCCAATAAAAAGTTGAAGAAGTATACCACTGAAAATGGATTGAAAACCAATCGTATCTATGGATTGATGGAAAATGGGGATGGCAATGTATATGTCGGATCCTTTTATGGATTTTCCATTATACATCCGGATGATTCGATTACCAATATGCTGAAAGGAGAAGGACTGATCAGTTCGCGGATTGAGTCTGTCGAAGCTGCCGCAGACGGCTCCATCTGGATGACCAATAATTATAATCTTTTAAAATATGTTCCGGCTACTCAGAAAATGTACAAGATTGGCGGGCGCCAGGGATTGCGAAATGTCAATTTTGTGATTATGTCTTCGACTACCTTATCCTCCGGCAAAATGGCTTTCGGTGCGATGAAAGGCTTTGTGATCGTCGATCCCGCAACGATCAAGGTAGAAAGTGATCCCCTCCGGGTTTTTATATTTCTGACTGATGCAGCTGGAAAAGAAATTGAAATTCTTCCGGGTACGCGGTTACAATTCAATTACAAAGAACAACATCTTCGGTTTTCATTTGCAGTCAATGATCTTATGCTGGCCGATCAGGTGCTCTATCGCTACCGGCTGACCTCACCTGAAGAATCATCCTGGTCCACCCCTTCACTGAATGCGGAGATTGATTTTAATCTCAATCCGGGCAAATATAGTTTGGAAGTGGAAGCGTTTGATGGTCATACCTGGAGTGCATATGCACAACCCCTTCATTTTTCTATTCAACCGCCCTGGTGGAAGCAGGGATTGTTTTTGATATTGATGGGGTTGAGCCTGGTCCTTGGTATATGGTTTGTTTTTAAAGGGCGTATTGAAAAATACAAGCGGGAATTAATTATCACCCGGCAGATTGCGGACCTGGAGTCCAAAGCATTGCGCGCGCAGATGAATCCGCATTTTGTTTTCAATAGCCTCAATGCGATCCAGGAATGTATTGTCACCGGAAAAATTGATGAAGCCTATACCTACCTCTCCAAATTCTCTCGCTTGTTGCGCATGGTCCTGGAGCATTCAGATATGACAGAGGTGTCATTACAAGCGGAAATGGAAGTACTTAACCTGTATATCTCTTTGGAAAAACTTAGGTTTAAAGAGGATATGAAAATTGACTTTGAAATTAACGAAGAGTTGGATACTGAAGAAATTCTCATTCCCCCCATGTTGATTCAACCCCATCTTGAAAATGCCATCTGGCACGGACTTCGTGACCGCAACGGTGAAAAGTTATTGACGGTGTCGATCAATGAAAAGATACCTGGTTACCTGGACGTCATCGTCGCAGATAATGGCATTGGCAGAGTGAAGGCCGGGCACCTGAAGAAAAATAGCTTGGGCCGGCAAAAACATCAGTCCAGGGGAAGCAAGTTGTCAGAGAACCGGATGAATATTTTGAAAATCAGATATCCGCTGACCACCATGCAGATTGAAGATGTATATAACGAGGAAGGTGAAGCGAAGGGGACACGGGTTCACTTGCAGATTCCTATCTTGGAAAAGAAATCTATGCCTCCAAATTCGTCAACCCCATGATCCGGATATTGATTCTTGATGATGAAGAAGCGGCATGCAATATATTGGCAGTATTGATCCGGAAAAACATGCCATACGAACATGAGATCCGCACCGAACAGGATCCCGCGAAGGCATTGCAGATGCTGGACTCTTTTCATCCGACCTTAGTTATGCTGGATATTGAAATGCCGGGCATGAATGGATTTGATTTTCTCAATCAGGCAGGTTCATGGGATTTCGATGTGATCTTCACTACGGCCTTTGATCAATACGCCATCAAAGCCATTCGTTTCAGCGCATTGGATTATTTATTAAAACCATTGGATATGCTGGAGTTGCAGAATGCACTGAACCGTCACATCATCCGACGGAATCTTCCCCTGCAGTCACGCCGGGAGCTGGTGCATAACCTCATTGAAAATGTACAGCGACCGGAAGCGGATGAATATCGATTGGCATTGTCCACTGCAGCTGGCGTGTTCTTTTATCTTCCATCAGAGATCATCCGCTGTGAAGGGGAAAGCAACTACACGACCTTCTACCTCGAGCACAGCAAGCCGCTTATTGTTTCCCATACCCTGAAAGAATATGAATCCATGTTGGCCGATTATGGTTTTACGCGGGTCCATAAATCGCATCTCGTCAATATGAAATTTGTCAGCCGGATGGATCGCGATGGATTCTTGTGGTTACAGAATGGGGAGAGTGTGCCGGTATCAAGGCGGCGGAAAGAGGAGGTGATGCGATTGTTGAAGCAGGGAAATTGATGTTGATCCGCGATTTTGCATCCATAATACTATTATGTCCATGGCGGTTGATCGGCCGCAGGGCAGGTTATACAGAGCCTGGATTTTTATTCGATTTATCTCTATTTCTATAGGCAGAATAAATAATTTCAGGGACATGCCCGGAAAAATCAAGGCTATTTTCGTAGGGATTTTCTGTTCAACAGGATTACTTATTCATTGAAAATGAATGATTTAATGGGTGTAAAAGGGTTCCAGAAATTACTATGAATTTTCTCCTTTTTCAGCCAATAAGTCGTGGCACACCTAGGTGTGGCACGTCTGCAAAATTTTGGCGACAAGCTTAGATTTAGTCATCACTTTACTGAATGGAAAGAGCCCATTCATCCAGTTTTATTCCTAATAAAGAAGTGAAGAGAGCAAAACAAAAACTCAGCAGCGTTCCGATCAAAATATATTCTGATTGTTTACGCGGATTGGACTGGGAAGCGTCTCCAAACCGGAGCAAGGATTTGGCACCAATTAAAAATCCAATGGCGCTGTATTCATGCAGCAGGACAAACGTGACGATCAACAACCGCTCCAGGGCTCCGATCCAAAGTCCTGCCGAAGCCAAACTATCCGCTTCCGCTCCGGGTTTGACCACTTCATCCCGCCATCGCCTGGTTAACAATTTCATCAGCCAGCCTATGGGCTGAATCTGAATGACATAGAGGATCGGTATGATCAGGTAGTGTATATTATTCACTTTCGGTGACCGGTTAGGATGGAAGATCTCCTTATTTCGAATCAACAATATACTTAGAAATGAGTCTTCTGCAATACGCGTTGAGGTACTGAATCGTTTTTTCATCTGCACTCTGCAGGGACCTGGTGACCGTGGATTGTGAAACTTTCAATTGGGTGGCTATATCCTGGTGCACCAACCCCTGGAGTGCCCACAGTACGCTTTTGGATTGGGCCATTGTCCACCGGGAGATGATCGTCTCCCAGGCAACATTAATGGCATTGAGTGGTTCATCTAACTCGGCTATCCCGGTAGTGATCCAGATATTAGCCAGGGTTTGTTTTACGGTCTGGTCTAATGATTTCGCCGCATTCCGGTAGGCGGTACCATCTGATATGTTTTGTGTTTTTGCTTTGAATTCAATGGGACCCAAACCGATACCAAGCCTTACATCCAGGACCTGGTCGCCTTCAAGTGGTGTACCTCGCATGTATGCCCGGGTCATTAAGGCAATTTCCGGTGCCCTGGAGATCTCATTCAGTACAAGCTGAAAGCTGTCCCCCCTGAAGGTTTCCTGCGTATTCACCCTGTAGCCGCTCTTAGCCAGCAAGTCTCCGAGCTTTTGCATAGACCGGGTCATCCGCTTCCGGTCGACCACAGTTAGCAGGGTGGAGTCAATCACATCCCCGGTGATGACACAAAATATTTTTTGTTTCCTGGCCATTGTGAATCCATAAGTTGAAAGCGGGTGATCGCGAGAATTCCTGATTATGCACAAAAATAGGCATAATGGCTAATTATGCATAAAAACAAGCATAATTTATAATTATGCATAAAAACATGCATTATCAATGGTTTCCCCGTCTGGCTGCAAGCACCCCTGTCTTAACCTCAGCCTTAACCTCAGCCTTAACCTCAGCCTCCGCCTTAACCTCAGCCTCAGCCTCAGCCTCCGCCTCAGCCTCCGCCTTTTTTACCTTATATTGATTCAAATTCACTTTTTATGCCCGGGAGAATCGTATTGACTATTACTTTTTTACTTGGGGTTTATTCTGCCATTGCCCAAATTGCCTTTGGTGCCAAAGCCGGACTGAACCTGGCCAACTGGACCACGGATGGCCATAATACCCTTTCCGCGTTTCAGGGCGGAGCCGTGTGCCAGTTTCCACTCGGGGATTATTTTTCCATACAACCTGAATTACTTTATGAGGGGAAGGGCACGGATCTATCTGATTTTATTCCTAATAATCCCATGCGGTTTTCTTTGAAATACCTCACTTTGGAAGCCCTCTTCGGATACAAAACCAAGGGCGTGACCTTTATGCTGGGACCTTATATCAGTAACCTGCTGGAGTACAAACTTGAAATCAATAATGAGGAAGTCATGTTTCCTGACGGATCGACACCTTTTGAACAATGGGATTGGGGGATCGCTGCCGGCGCTACGCTGGAAATTATTCCGGGGTTTGGATTTGAAGTCCTCTATTATTTTGGTTTTCCGGATATCGTGGACATAACTTTCGGAGATCAAAACAACCAATTCCTGGCCAGACTGGATAAGGGGATGAACCGGGTGCTGCAGCTGGGCGTGTATTATAAAGTGAATAGTGAATAGTGAATAGTGAGTAGAGAGTAGAGAGTAGAGAGTAGAGAGTAGAGAGTAGAGAGGAGAGTAGAGAGTAGAGAGTAGAGAGTAGAGAGTAGTGAATAGTGAAGAGTGGGTAGTGAAGAGTGAAATGTTGCTGCCGGGAGTTTTCTCCCGCAGCTCGCCGAGGGACCACTTATTTTATCGTGTCCGACATAAACGCAGGATCACTCTCCGGCACTACGTAGGTCTTCTGTTTTTTCCCAAACACCGATACATTAACATACCGTTTCGGATTGAGGCGGAAATCCTGGAGGAAGAGATCCAGGTTTTTGGATGTCTTCGTCAGGTTGTCATATAAAGCCGGATCCTTGAGCATCTTACCCATGGTTCCTTTTCCATCCTGCAGGTCTTGGGTGATGAGCGAAAGCTTTTTGAACGTAGTCTGCGCATCTGACATGGTCGTGTTCAGTTCTTTCAGGGTGGCATTCGCATTGTTCACCAGGTTGCCCACATTGTCTCCGACTTTAGCTTCATCCAGCTGGCGGGTGATGCTTTCGAGATGAGTGATCGAAGAAGCTATTTTATCCTGGTTTTTGGCCAAAGTACCCGTCAGGATTTCCACATTCGAAAGGGATGCCTGAAGGTGACGATCATATGTGCCCATGGATTTATCCAGGGTGCCTGTAATGGAGGCGAGGTTTTTTATCAATGCGGAAAAATCGGTATAGGTCTTCGCGATTTCATTGTCAGCATTCGGCGAAGTGAGCGAGTCGCCCAACGTCTTCAGGATATCATGAATATTGGATTTCACTTTATCAAGGGTGCCTGGCTCCAGGAAGGAATCAAAAAAACCTTTTACGCCTCCCTTGAGAAAGCTGCCTGGTTTTGCGCAATCTTTTCCCGTACATGGCCCGCTGATCTGTAATTCCACAGCTTTGCCTCCCATAAGGCCGGTAGACATAATCATGGCCACTGCATCGGCAGGAACGTGAAGACCTTTATCCAGGGTCAGCGTGGCTATGATGGTCTGTAAATCAGTATCCAATTCAATGGAGGATACCGTACCCACACTATATCCATGAATTAAAACCGGTGAACTGAGGGCTAATTGCCCGATATTTTCATACCGGACATAATAACTGTTGGAAGCTTTGATGATGTTGCGTCCTTTCAGAAACTGGAACCCCCATACAGATGCCGCTATTACCAGGATAGCCATCAGTCCGATCTTAAACTCATTTGAAATTTTCACAAGGTTCGGTTTAATGCTGTTTTAATACCAGGCGCTAATGCTGTTCACTTGGCCGGCAATCGGATTGTTGAACAACAAAATCACTGCAAAGTTAATCGGCCTGCGCTAAGCATCCCGTATTCCTTTTGCTGATATTTCAGGCTTTTACGCGCTGCCCCGCTTTATAGGCTACAATAAAGGCACCCTGAAAACCATTGGCTTTCAGTGCTGAGAGCCTTGGCCGGGCGGCTTCCGGGCTGGAAAATCGACCTACTAAAAATTTATAGAGATCGTTTTCTTTGACAATCTCAAGGTCTTCCATGGCCTGGTAGCGGCTATCCACCGAAGATTTTGAAGAGGCCGCAATTTGAATCCGGTAGATAATCCCCTGGTTGTTTACCACTTCCTGTGGGTCATTGACTGAGGGAGTGGAATTTGTTTGTATGGTATCCGGAGATGCATTGACAGCGATAACCGGGACTTCATCTACTTCCTCCATTTCTTTTTTGTACTGGCTGAAGGCTTTGAAAATGCAGGTGGCCATCTCATCCTGTTTCTCTTTTTTGACAAGATAATTCTCATCCACATCGGTACTCAAAAAACCTGTTTCGATAAGCACACTGGGCATCGTCGTTTCGCGCAATACCAGGAATCCCGCTTGCTTGACACCACGACTGGCCAGATCTGAATTTTGTTTTACTGCTCCCTGCACATTGGTTGCGAAATTGATGCTTTGCTCCAGATGAGCATTTTGAAACATGGACAGGATGATATGGCCTTCCGTACTGTAAGGATCAAAGCCATTATAGGTTTTTTCGTAATTGTCCTCGAGCAGGATGGCCGCATTTTCGCGTTTAGCCACATCGAGATTGTCCTCCGCCCTGTACAATCCCAAGACATAAGTTTCCGTGCCGGTAGCTTTGTTGCGAACGCCTATATAATTGCAGTGAATGGAAATAAAGAGATCCGCCTGGTTCCGGTTGGCGATAGCTGCCCGCTCGTTCAAGGGGATAAAAACATCGGAGTCCCGGGTATAGATAACCTTGATATCCGGAAAGGCGGTGACTACTTTTTGCCCCAATCCCAGGGCAATGGCCAGGGCCACATCTTTCTCCTGGGATTTGTTCCCATGGCACCCCGGATCTTTCCCACCATGGCCAGCATCAATGACTACCTTCCTTATCCGGTAGGGCGCCTGGGCATGGAGGTAAGGATTAAACCCATAAAACATTGTTAAAACCAAAACCAGGCTCGTCATGAGGGTGGGACTCATCGTTTTAGAACGGAACCAAACTTTCATACCTTTGACCATATACATTGCATTAGCAAAAGTAGTAATATGTAATGTTATGACCAAGTCGATGTTGTATAAAAATCTTAACTATTTTAATCTTTCCCACATATCCCCCCGTCCGGAGCCTTTTTAAACGACAGGCCCGGATCGCTTATTTTCAATCCACAGGCCGGAAGATCGATTGAAATCCATCCCCATCATATTACTGAGTTGTATCTTATTGTTGAGTTTCCCGTCAACCGGATTCGCACAAAACCAGCCTGAAATCAAGGTTCAGCAGGCAGATTCAATTCCCAATATTACGGATGAAGAAGAGGGAGCCGCAGGCGTAAAAACCATTCACGTGCGCATGTCACCGGATAGCCTCGATGCCAAGGTGGAATATGGCTCTGTTGATTCCAACTATCTGGATAAAATTGAGCGGCGTGTTTACCTGTTTGGGAAAGCGTATGTGAAATACAAAGATTTGTCGATTACGGCCGATTATATCGTCGTTGATCTCGATTCCAGCATTGCCACTGCCGAACCCCTCCAGGATAGCCTGGGACAATGGACAGGGATTCCTGAATTTAAAATGGGAACGGAGGAGTTTAAAGCAAAAAAGATGCGTTACAATTTCCGGACGCGCATCGGTAAAATCTATGAAGCCGTCACCCAGCAGGGTGAATTATACATTCATGGGGAGGAAACGAAATTTGTGGCTAATGCGGATACGGTGCATCACGATGATATTCTTTATGCTAAAGGCGCCCTGATCACGACGTGTACGGCTGAGCACCCGCACTTTGGTATCCGGGCAAGCAAGGTGAAAACCATCCCGGATAAACTTGCTGTCATCGGCTCTTCTAATCTTGAAATTTTTGGTGTCCCTACACCGCTCTGGATACCCTTTGGTTTTTATCCTGTTTCGAACGAGCGCCAGGCAGGCCTCATTTTACCCAGGGATTATGAACGATCTATGGAACAGGGATTTGGTCTCCGTGATGTTGGATATTATCTCCCGTTAAACGACAATATCGATCTCAAGTTCTTATCCGATATTTATTTCAATGGCACCTGGGGAGTTGGACTCCTTTCGAATTATACCAAGCGATATAAGTATAAGGGCTCCGTGGAACTCCGGTATTCAGACCGGATTACAGAGGCATCGGACAGCTACGTGAAACAAAGTGCACGATCATTTTTCATTAGTATCAGTCACCAACAGGATCCAAAAGCCAATCCCAATCAAACCCTGGGCGGCCAGATCTCCATTCAGAGCAATGGCTTTCAATCCAGGAATTACAATGATGCAGCGAGTGTCCTGACGAATACGTATACGTCCAATTTTAGTTATAGCCGGAGATTTCCGGGAAAACCGTATTCCTTTTCAGCGGCTTTTTCACATAGTCAGAATACCAATACGCATCTCGTTACGATTTTATTTCCGGAATTCAATTTCAGGCTCAACCGGATTTATCCATTTCAAAATAAAAACCGCGTTGGACCCGAGCAATGGTATGAGAAAATCGCTTTCCAATATGCGGGAACAGCCCGGACTCAACTGAACACCACAGATACTACCTTGTTCGACAAGGTCGCCTGGCAGAAATACCAATACGGGTTACAGCATAAAATGAATGCCAGTCTAAATTTCAATGCGTTGAAATATTTCAATTTCACCCCTGCGGTGGATTATGGGGAGACCTGGTTTTTCAAAACACGGAACAATACTTTTCTATTTGATCCGAATGATCCTGCTTTCGTCAAAAAAGATACCATTTGGAGCCCGGACAGTTCTACTTTTTACATTCAACTGGATACGGTGAGCAATGGCCGGGTGAATAACGACACGCTGGTTACGGGATTTGTGCCTTTCCGTACGTTTTCCGCCAGCATCAGTATGAGTACCCAATTATTTGGCGAGATCGATTTTAAAAGGGGATGGCTTCGGGGAATCCGGCATGTAATGAAACCGAGTATTGGTTTTTCCTATTCGCCATCCTCTCCGTCCTCCTACTATCAATATGTCAATTTTAGTGTTCTGTATCCTGATTCGTTACAGCGATACAGCCGGTTTACCGGACTGTTGTACGGTGCCAATCCGACGGACATCAAGCAGGCCAATATCAATTACTCCATCAATAATATATTTGAAGCCAAATATTTCAGTAAGCGGGACAGCACAGAAAAGAAATTAAAATTATTTGACAACATCAGTGTAGGGGGAAGTTATAATATTGCCGCAGACACGCTGAAAGCCAGCCCGATCAATATCGCAGGCAACACCCGGTTTTTTAAAGGGATCACCACTTTAACAGTTGGCGCCACCTATTCCGTTTATGCCCTTAATGCAAAAGGACAACTCATCAATACCACCTATCTGAAAGAAACCGGACATCTGTTGCGGTTTGATAATTTACGACTTCGGTTTTCGACCCGGCTTTCCTATAATGACATAAAAGGTTTGTTGTCTCCAGCCCACAGCACCACGCATGAAAATAATACTACGAGATCAAACAAAGGCCCCGTCAATGTGCAGGATGAATTTTTAAACCTGCTGAGCAATTTTACCATCAGTCACGATCTGTATATATCCCGGATTGGCCGCACCGGAAAGGATACTACCCTGGTCACCACCAATTCGGTCAACCTGGTCGGCAGCATGCGCGTGACCCCCAATTGGTCCGTCAACTTTGGCAATATCGGATACGACTTCAGGACTAAACAACTGACCTATCCGGATATTGGATTGACCCGTGATCTGCATTGCTGGCAGATGTCGTTTAGTTTCCAGCCAGACCGCAATACTTATTCCTTTTACATCGGGGTGAAACCGGGGACCTTCGATTTTCTCAAGTATGAGAAGCGGAGAGGGATCTACGACACGGGGAATCAATTCTAAGCCTTTATCCTTCCACGCGCACTGGCCCGTTAGCCATTGGATCTGCCTATGTTGCCACCACTATGCGTGATGTTCGCCTTAAGTTGCACCTACGTTGCCAGCACTGTGCATACTGTTAGCCATTGGATCTGCCTATGTTGCCACCACTATGCGAGATGTTCGCCTTAAGTTGCACCTACGCTGCCAGCACTGTGCTGTTTATTTGCCTATTTTTGATTAATTATTACGCATGCTCCGGATCCTTCCATACCTCTTCTTACTGTTCACCTTCACTGGATATGCACAACAGTCATGGTGTGGAACGAAGCCGTATGATGATCCGGATAAAAGGTTGGTGTATCAAAATTTTCTGCGCCAGGCGAGGGTCAGGGAAGCCAGTGGTTCCATTTCACCTCGCACCACCCGGAATTTTCAGGTGGTCGTCCATGTAGTAGCACGTGAAGGTTATCAGCCTGTATCGCGTGCCCAGGTTCTTCAGCAATTGGATGTGTTGAACAACGATTTTGCAGCGATGGGAGATAATATTGGAAAGCTGCTGCCTGAATTCAAGCCACTGGCGGAAAATGCGAATATGCATTTTTGCCTCGCCACCGTTGATCCTGATGGACAACCAACTTCAGGTATCACCTATACCAACACCTCCATAGAAAATATTGGTACCACGTATGGTGTGGAAGGCAGACGAGTGATTCATTATGATCAATTAGGAGGAAAGACAGGATGGGATCCTTACCGGTACATCAACATTTGGGTAGGAGAATGCCTTGACATCCTGGGATCGGGAACCATGCCTGGAACAGCTCATTTCGATGAAGAGATTGGCATTGTGGTTGATATCCGGCATTTCGGCTCTATTGGTGATGCTGGATATTATAATTCTTATGGCAGGGGACACACCCTGACACATGAGATGGGTCATTTATTCGGACTGAAACATGTTTGGGGAGATGGCCTCAGTGATAACTGTGATGATTCGGATGACATTGATGATACCCCTAATGAGGGTGGACCTTATTATGGATGCCCGGAAGGAGAACAATTCTCCTGTGGCAGCAGTGATATGTATCAAAATTTTATGAACCTCACGGATGATCGTTGCCTGGCAGCCTTTACCCAGGGACAGATCGCTCGTATGAACAGTGCTATAGATTTATTTTATCCCAACCTCGATATGGAGGCCGCCTGTCTAAACCCGCTGAACGATTTCGATCAATGGTTTGATCAATTAACCTGGTCAAGTGACCCTGCCAATGATAAGATCATCGTCTTTCATCCGCAGGTGTTGCCAGGGAAAAAGATGATCCGGGTCTTCAGTATGGAAGGAAGGCTGATTTTTGAAAGAGCGTGGAATGATGAACTGTCTATGTTGATCAATTTGCAAAACATAGCCTCGGGTGTTTATGTTGTTAATATCACCATGGAGGATAAATGCAAAAGCAGGAAGGTAGTGGTGTACTGATGAAGAGATTCCTTAGGTGGCAAAAGCCGAAGTAGCAGACAATCATTACCCCGGCTTAAAAGTCGGGGCAATAACGGCATCGCCACGAAGCACTAACCTGATCAGGTTAAGTTGGAAAGAAAAGCAAGAGTTAAGCACTCAGGAATGATGCTAAAATTGCCTCAGGATTTATCCCGGGGATAAGGATCAAAAAAAATACTGGTTTAGCCGCAACAAAAATTCTTATTCATGTACATAAAAGACAAATTCCTTTCAGTAGCCATCCTGATTTTGATAACACTGGCCTATTCCTGCAAGTCCTCCAAAGCTCTTCCTGATCCTGCCCCTTCCGCGGACCCTGGCACCTGGATCCTCAAATATGATCGCGGCCCCTGTTTTGGCTATTGCCCGGTCTATACTTTTTACATTTTGGAAGATCATCATGGGCTTGTCCAGGTCAAAGCCAACCTGCTTACACCGGGATGGTATTATGCCGGCCTCGATCAAAAGGAAGTGGATGAATTGCTCAAAATGCTGGAGTCGGATCGCTATTGGCACCCGGACCTGACCGATCAACCCAACATTTCGGATCAGCCTTCCCACCACCTCGAATACAAACATCCGTCAGGACTCCGCACCCTCGACATACAAAGCCAATACAACACGGACCTCTCCGATCTGTTTAGAAAATTAAATCACATCGTGGAGGAAGCGCGGTGGGATACCACTTCCTTGCGGCCCCCTGGCGAGCTGAATACCGCTTCCATGAACCTCATCGTGCAGCTTAAAGAAGGAATTGACCCCGGGACCTGGATAAAAAAATACAGCTCTTTCGGTGCCAGGATCAACAGGAAAATTTCACCGAATCAAACGTACTACCTGGTTTCCAAAGATCCCGCCAAAGGTTCTCCCAATGATTTCTATCAAACCTTAAAACATGACCCCGATCTGATCGGCGTACAGTTCGATGACGAGACGGTGAAAAGAAGGTAGGATTATCGCAATCAGCAGCACTTAGTCAGCACGATGATTTTGATTTGAAAGAAATAGCGATGCACAATAGCTATTGTTGAGCGAAGCCGAAACAATCACTTAATTTTCCGAATAATGCTAGTGGTCGTTGAGCGAAGTCGAAACGAGAACATTTCCTACTGTCCACTGCTTACACAGCTGACTGAATCTACTTCCCCGCGGTATACTTTATAATCTCTGCTTTTTCAAGTGTGATCAATCCCCCGGATCTGGCTTGTTCGAATAGATGTTCAACGGTAACCGTGAATGCGCGGATCATTTCTTCTGTATCCACGATTTCAATGACCAGCGGGAGATCGGAAGAGAGTTCCAAAAGTTTCGCGGTGTGAATTTTACTATTGGCCCCGAAACCCATTATGCCCCTGGTGACCGTCGCTCCGGAGAGGCCTTGTTTTTTGGCTTCGATCACGATCTTTTCATATAGCATATCATGTCCGATCCTGTCGGATTCGCCGATGAAGATGCGGAGCAATTTGGCGTTTGGATTATTTTCCATATTATAAAAATCTGGGGAGTGAATAACCAAGAAAAGTAGCCACTATGCCCAACACAAGACTGGAGATGACATACGTTGAAGCATACCAGACTTGTCCGTCACGTAACATGCTGAAAGTTTCACTGGAGAAGGCTGAGAAGGTGGTGAAGCCGCCGCATATTCCTGTGGCCAGAAACAAACGCCACTCCGGAGCCAGGCTGGTACGCTCACTTAACGCGAAAACAATCCCTATCACCAGGCAGCCTAAAATATTTACGCCGAGGGTTCCATACGGAAAGGTGGAAAGGAATCTGGCCTGAATAAATTGAGACAGGACATATCGAATCATTCCTCCTAAAAAACTTCCAACCCCGACAAACAGAATCAATTTCATAATCATGAATGGTAAAGTTTCTACCCGGTGTCTTTAATTTGCTGATTCCTGTAAATAGGATATCTCTAAAAAAAGGCAGAAGGCTTGCTGAACGTGAAGGTAAGAAAGATAGATCAAGGCTAAGGTGGAGGCTAAGGCAAAGGCGGAGGCTCATGCTAAGGCAAAGACAAGTTCAATTTCCGCTTAGGTCCAGTTCCTGGAAATGAACCAGTTTCCCTTCATAAAATAAAAGCAGATAATGAAATTCCCTCGGCAGGGCAGTGAGATCAAGATCAAGCTCATGAACACCGGATTTTTCATGGGCACTATAGAGGGTGGCCAGCTTTTCCTGTTCAGGGCGGGCAGCTATGATCTGTACGTTACCCGAACTCTTTAGTTTCATTTTGATGCGGGCCGAATTCGTTTGCTGATTCAGGATTTCAATGGAACCATAAGGAAGGCCGTTCTCCGGATCCCACATGCGTCTCAATAAAATAATGGAGGAATTAGGATCAGCCCTGTTGATAGATATCATATCCTGGGCGGATGGAATGCCGCCCTGTCCACAGGGACTGATGAAGCCCAGGAATCCGCTGTCATCGACGACATTAAATCCATCAGTGAGATCGATATGATTGCCGGCTTTATAACTCACGAAAGTGCCAATGCCACCCTGAATAAATCCGGTGGAGGAAATGGAAGTGGAAGCTTCATAATGTTGTATGCCTTCCATGTTGCCAGTCACCACAATAGCAGCATCACAACTTGCAGCGAGGGCACTTTCCCACACACCCCGCCCGAAGGTAGACGCTCGGATTTTCTTATTGACGCCATCATCAAAGATCACGAGTTCAGTCACTGGAGTGTTTGGCAATTTATTGGACCAGGGCATCCAGTTACTCATTGAGGCTCCACGATAAAAAACTCCGATGTCTGTCCCGGCGTATGCCCCATTGTTGTTGTCAATAGCAAGGCAATTGATCGGTACATTCGGAAGATTGGCTGACATGTTAGTCCAGGAGTCACCGGTATTGGTGGACATGACTACTTTCACTCCGTTGACAAAGCCTCCGAAACAAGCCCAAATAGTAGAAGACTGCGTTGGATTCACCGCTACATCCGTAATCTTATCCCAGGTGGAGGGATCAGGAAATCCGGGATTGGTAGATTTTTTGGTCCAGGTGCCCCCGATATTGCTTGAGAAATACAAATCGCCGTCACCGGGTTTGTAACTAATAAAACCTGCTGAGTAAAAACGGCTGCTATTGCTGGGACAGGAGGTGATCGCCCAGGATCCGCTTCCACCGACATTGGAAAAGGTCTCCCCGTTAAACGACCGGAAGTTGTAGGCAGAGCCCACTATAACGGTATCCGGATTAGTGTTGTGGACAGCAACAGTTTTGAAAAATGCATTGGCATAAACTGAAAGAATGGTATCAATATTTCCATCGCCGGAGAATCGATAAAAGATGGCATTGCCGGTCCCATATAAAGGTTTGCCGGTGTCAGGATTAAACACGATATCAAATCCATCACCGCCTGCGATGTGATAGAAAGCACTGCTGTTTGTTTTTCTGTATTTAATCCCATTGTCCTGCATGCCGCAAAGGAATTTATACATATTGCCATCCCATCCGGCCATGTGATAGATCTGGCTGCTTTTGATATTAGGCGATAAATCGGTCCAGGTCACTCCCTGGTCCGTGCTTCGGAAGAATCCGCCATCCGTTGTGGCATAGAGATAATTATTCAGTGGATTGATTTCGAGATCGTGGACATCCGGGTGGATATACGCATACAGGCTGTCTTCATTGACGCTGGTCATGTGGCTCCAGGTCGAGCCACTATTGGTAGATCGCCATACCGAACAGCCGGCTACAAAAATCGTTGTGCCTAATGTCGGTCTGACCGCTATCGCCAGGTCATAATCACTTTGATCCGTCCAGTCATTACCATTGTCGGCATAACCTAACACATTGGGGGTGTGAGATTGTCGGGTAAAGGTGGAGCCATTGTCTGTTGATAACCAAACGCCACAGAACTGACCGCCGGTTGTCACCGGTCCTGCAAAAAGGTAAACCCTGGAAGGTATTGCAGGCGTAACACCGATTTGCATTCGTCCCGTATTTGGGTTATTGGTATAAGCAATGCAATTCGCCGGATTTACATCATAAGTGGAATTCGATGTCCAGCCTTGTCCGCTGTTAGTAGAAATCCAAATGTCCCCGTCAACGGCTGCATAGACGCGAGTACCATCGCCGGGTTTGAATTCAATATCAAAACATGGCAGGCTAAGTACGCGTGTCCAGCTGGCAGCCCCGTCCGTCGTGCGATAGATTCCTTTGCTGGTCGCAGCCAAAAGGATCATCGGATCAGTCGGACTCTGAACCAATTGATACCCGGTATACAAGTCGGGCCCCTGCGTAAGCGGAGGTGTTTCATGCCAGCTGACGCCACCATCCGTTGATTTGAGTACCCCAATAGACGATCGCAGGTACCCCATGTCCTCAACAAAACCACCGGCATCAGAATCACCATCTCCGGTGAGCAGGTACATATCCGAAGTATTGGCATAGGAAATGACAAAACCCGATATACCGATGGAAGGAAGATTGTCTGTGAGATTATACCAAACCGTGCCGCCATTGACAGTACTCCACAATCCTCCCGCCGGCGTAGCAATAAAAATGATGTTGGCATTGGTAGGATGAAAATAAACTCGGTCCACCCGGCCGATCCCATTATACCCGGCCTGTGTATTGCCATAAGGAACCGAGGCCGGTCCCACAAAGCTCCACGAAGAATTGATGTTCCTCTCATCCCCCGTGGACATGCTTTCTTTTTCTTTCAGTCCTGCCATTAATTTTTGAGGGATATTGACAAATTCACCATGCGGTCCCAGGCGAGAGGATACATACCATTCCCAACGCTTCCATTGCAGGTACTCCGATTCAAAATCATTTTTATCGATTGCTTCCGGGTGATCTATAAAATATTGATCGACGACCGGCATGATCGCTGAAAATTTATTTTTTCCCTGGAGCAATTGGCGAAGCTCCTCCTGCGCTTCCCCAATATTTTGGAAAACAAGAATCAGCAGGATGATCGGGATGTATTTTGTAAATGCTTTCAAAACGAGTGGTGAATGATGATTGGATACTTTTAACTTCGTACTTCGTACTTCGGATTTCGTTATTCGGATTTCGTTATTCGGATTTCGTTATTCGTACTTCGTTATTCGCTATTCGTTATTCGCTATTCGTTATTCCTTCGCTTCCACCTCGATCTTCAACCTATCCACCTCTTCCTGTAACTGCTGATTTGCGTCATGGAGATTGAGGATGTACAAAGTGAGTTCTTCAATTTTCTCCATCATTTTTTTCTGCATATCCCCGATCATCAATCCGTCATTTTCAATTTCCGCAGCAGAAGGGATATTCGGAAGGTGCTTATTATCCCGGATGGATGCTTTCAACTCTTCCAGGGGCATGAGGGCATATTTATTTTCAAAAACATAATCGGGCCAGTTATTGGAATTTTGAATGCGCATTTCTTCTGCGATTATTTTTCCATCCACCGCAAAAATGTAACCTGCGGGCAAATTAGAAGCTAATTGCACACCCACACCTACTTGTCCCTGCTCCAGGCCGCACATCAGGATATTTCCAGCGTCCTGTTGAAATAAAAGATCATTGCCGGCACCGTTATTGCGGGCCAGGATTTCATTGTCATCCAGCACGAGGTTCCATGAAGAGGAAGGGCCAAACTGAGCGTATCCATTGGTGGTCAGGCTCGCATCAGTTCCGCCGATGATTTGCAGTTTGGCTCCAGGGGTAAGCGTACCGATTCCCAGGTTATCATCCACATACATGTTTTTATCGGCCCGCAGATCTTCGGTGAAATGCCCGCGGCCCTGGAAATAGCCGGCATAACCGGAGATATTGGTGTTTTGGCCAAATACACCATAATATCCCGATCCGCCGGCGACAATGCCGGCAATACCATAATTGGCAGTCCCACCAAAAGCGGTACCATACACTCCATACCGGTTGCCTGCTGTACCACTGGCAGAGGATAAAATCCCAAAAGCGGATCCTGCATATCCTCCTCCGCTGACGATGGCATCCACCCCTTTGTAGCCACCGGTAAATCTTCCTCCGATGCCATATCCATCTGCAGATACTGATGTGCCATTAAAGGCTATCACATCGAAGCTACCGGTAAAGTTTGATTTGGAGGTGACGATATTGGACGTGCTTCCGGTGTTTCCCTGTACCTCGAGGCGGGACAATGGAGTCACTGTTCCAATGCCGACATTTTGAGCAAACAAAGCGGAAGAGAACAAGACCAGGAGTGGAAGCAGGGCGTTGCGAAAATATCTTTTCATACCAATGGAAGGTTTAGGAAAAATAAAAATCACCAGTTTCGATCACGTGGCGAACAGGCAAAAGAATAATTTTCCGGTAGACCATGACAGGTGGATAGTGGATTCAATTGATTTTAGTTATTCATCATGGAGCCGGTGAATATCGAATGCTGACCATCCAATAAAATTTAGCGTTCTTATGGACATCAGGCTTCGCTTTCAGCGGTCCTTCCATTGACAAATATTTAGGTTGGCTCGTTGATGAGCCCAAAGTTCTATACGGATACAAGAGAGTTCAATACCATGATCATGGGGTAGGGGGTTAGGCTAAGGATAAGGCGGAGGCTAAGGAGGAGGAGAGGCTATGGTTACTTAGGAAAAAGTTTGGAAGCTGCTTCGGTGGCACTGTGCACCTGAAACTTTTCGTAGATCCGTTTGATATGGGAGCGAACGGTCTCAATAGTGATGCCGCACTTATCGGCGATCATTTTATAGCTATGTCCGGTGACGAGAAGGTTGAGTACTTCCTGCTCGCGAGGAGCGAGTTTGTCATAGTTCTTCATTTCGGGATGGTTGTTTTGGGAAAATGATCCAGCACCTTTCGTGCGATGGAAGAGGTCATCGGGGCGCCTCCCTGCAGCACATCCAATATGGACTCGGTGATTTTCTCATGTGATGTTTTTTTCAACAGATAACCGGAGGCGCCAGCCTGAATGGCTTCAAACACGGAATCATTATCTTCAAAGACGGTGAGCATGATGACATGCACGTGAGCGTATTTTTTCTTGATGATCTGTCAATCCCTGCAACCCATTCGTGCCGGCCATCTCAATGTCCATCAGCACGACATCCGGCTTTAGCGTCTCCATGTCCAGGGACACATGGTCACAATTTTCATAGGCGCCTTTCAGTTCGAACTGGGTCGAAGAAGCAATCAGGTCGGCTATACTGTCACGGAGGAAAGGATTGTCTTCATAGATCACGACACGTATAGCCATAAGGTGAGCTGGTCTGAATTAACCGTTAAAAATAAATTTGACTGCACTTCCGGACAATCCCATTTTTATGGGGTACCGGTATTTTGAGTTCAATTTGAGTTCCTTTTCCCGGCCCGGCCTGGATCGTCAGTAATCTCCATTCAATATGCTCGCGCACGGGCCTTCATATTTTTCAGCCCGTTACCGGAATGAATTTTCTCCGGAATCAAATCCAATCCCGTCGTCTTGACATCGCCAGGGTTGCATTCGATGCGCATAACTCATGCGAGATCGTGGCATTTTGCGCTTAGCATATTTTGCAAGGTTATTAATCGCTTCTTTGAAAATTAAATAAAAATCCTTTCGCTTTTCTATAGGAAGGAGACCTGGTCTGCATGAATCATCCATATCAAGGGAGAACGTTGATTTTGGCTGCTTCCAGCATTTCAGAGGCATACTGTCGCATGCGGATCAGGATCATTTCCATGCGGTCATTTTTTGGATTGATGGACCATACGATATCATTCATCAATTCCATGGCCTGGTGGGAAGCATTGGCAATGGTCTGAAAGTGCTCCGGTATTTTCCCGTCATTCATATTTCGCTCATGCGCCATGCCACTGATCATATTGATACTGCTTAGCGTTGATCCAATATCATCATGGAGATCCCGCGAAATTCGCAGACGCATTTGTTGCAGACGCAACAGTTGCTGGATGCGAAAACGATAAGCACCAAACAGGATGCCAGCTGATAATAGCTGCACACAAAAGGTAAAACCACCAGGTTTTCCAGAAAGGTGGATTGACGGTGATCAGTACTTTAGCCCCTTGTTCATTCCAAACCCCATCATTGTTGGCAGCCTTGACATGAAACGTATACGTGCCCCCATCCAGGTTGGTAAAAGTAGCCGACTGCCTGTTACCGCAATAAATCCAATGATCGTCAAAACCTTCCAGGCGGTAAGCATATTGATTCAGAATAGAATTGGTAAAATTCAAAGCCGCGAAATCAAACGTGATCATATTTTTCTATAGGACAGTTGAATGGGTTGGAGATCGGGACCTTCGCGCATGACAGGCTCCCGGGCATCAAAGACTTTGAAGTTGGTGATCACCACGGAGGGCATGTGCCGGTTCATCTGCATTTTATCTGGCTTGCAGTAGGTGATCATCCCCGATGTGCCCAGGTACAATGTTCCATTACGACTATAATAAAGAGAACTGGTGAGACTGTTAGTTGGCAATCCATCACTGATAAAATAATTTTTAAAGGTCATTTGTCGCGGATCAAATCGGCAGATGCCATTATTCGTGGTCAGCCAGTAAAAACCTTCCTGGTCGGCGGTGATACTGAAGATATCGTTATTGGACAGGCCATCCTTCGTGGAGAACCGGACAATGGAATAATCATTCAAATTCATTTTGGCCAGGCCGTTTTCCGTGGCGATCCACAGGAAATGATCATTATCTTCAAGCAGATCATAAATGCCGTTGTCGGGAATGGTCCCCGGATCTTTTTTATCATGAGCGAAATTGATGATCTCCTTTGTCCCGGGATGGAGCCGGCACAATCCCCTGTTCTGCGTTCCGATCCAAAGCATGCCGTTATGATCGAGTAGTATGCAGAACACCCTGTTGTCGGGGAGTGAATTCGGATCGGCATCATCATGAACATAGCCGGTCAGTTGATTGGTAGTTTCGTTAAAATGATAAACCCCATTGGAGTGCGTCGCAAACCAAAGGCTGTTGTCCCGATCCTGCAGGATTTTGAATACACCGGGAACAGGGTTGCTGTCTAAAATTTTCAGCCTGGAAAATTTAGTAAAATGATCATCTGCAATACATACGCCTGAACGCATACCCACCCAGTTATGCCCCTGGCGATCCGGGTATACCGTGAATATTGAATTGTCAGGCAGGGAATTTGGATCAGCAGGATCATGATGATGGAGAATGAAGTCATCCGTATGGGTATCGTACTCATAGAGACCCGCACCGGAGATGGTAAACCATAATTTATCGGGATGAACGGAATCTTCGACAAAGGAGGAGGGCACCCGATAGACTGAAAATTCATTTGTGGGGATGGGAACCCGAATCGATTGAAACTGCTGCGTGAAAGGATCATACTTATCGAGGCCCACGTCGGTCCCTATCCACAGGATTCCGGTATTGTCCATGAACACATCGTTGGTATAATCATCGCTCAGGCTTTTACTGTTGGAGGGATCGTGATGGTAATGGCCGGTGAATTTTGAAGTCTTGCTGTTGAAGATGGACAAACCATCACCATAGGTGCCAATCCAGAAATTTCCATCCTGACCAGGGCATAAGCCCCGGATGATGTGTTTGCGCTGATCGCTCTCTTCCTGGTCGATATAAGGAATGCATTTCAATTCACTTCCGGAGGGGAAAACTTTTTGCAAACCTCCATACCAGCTTCCGATGATCAGGGTGTCTCCATTATAGGGCAGGATCGGATGCACGGTGGCTGAATAGTGATGTTGGAGGGTAAACGGTGAGGACACAATGACTTGGGTAAAATTCCCGGAAGAGATTTGATAACGGATGATGGCAGATTCCGTACCTATCCAGAGGTTGTGTTTCTTGTCAGCATAAAGAAATTTTATTTGCATTTGATGGTCACCGGGGACTTTGATCGATTTCAGCGCCTGTCCTTCGTGCCATCGATGTATGTGAGTGAGAGTGGCAAACCACATATTGCCATCCTCGTCGGGAGCTACAGCATGAACGCGATGCTGATCGAGTTTTTCGAGACTGTCCGGAAAGGAAATGTTGTGAAATGCATCATCCTCAAAATCATAAAAGCATATTCCGCCATTGGTAGCCGCCCAAACATGCCCGAGATGATCAGTGCACAGGGCGTTGATGATGTTGTTGGCTAATGAAGCAGTATCTCCGGCGATGTTGCGATAGACGACAAAATTCCTTCCGTCAAAACGGTTGAGTCCATCGGAGGTGCCCAGCCACATAAAGCCATACTGATCCTGTACGATATGGGTGACAGGAGCGGATAATCCTTGTTCACTGGTGAAATGTTCAAACGAAATGGTAGACCGTTGAGCTATCAGTGCATCATAATGGAGGATACAGCATGCGAAGACCAGGTAAGAGAGACATTGACATCGATAAAATAGAGCCAACACAGGATGATGAATTAAGTAGCAGAAAGATAATATTCTTCCGGCTACGCGACCTGTCGTCCATCGTCAATCAGTGGTATTCACACTTCAAATCCTGTCACCGAGCGGAGCCGAAGCATTATTTCATGTTTTTCATTTCCAGCATCCCCGCCGCCTTCCATGTTTTGATCACCATGATGAGACTGTCAGAGAGCGGTTCCTTCTTTTGCTTAAAAGGCATGAACTTGATATTGTCCTGCGGGAGCTGAACACGGGCAAGCATGTCATCGATGTGATCGTGCACGGCCTGGTAGGAGTTGAGGGGGAGTTTCTGGCCCTGGGGCGGAAAATGGCAAGGGGTACAATGTGTCAAAAGAATCGGGGCGATATCGGTGTCGTAGGCATACGTCGGGACCTTCATCTTTTTGTTGCCTGTCGCATTTTTAGACGTTGTACAGAAAGGTATGATCAGGATGGAAGCCAGGAGAAAGAGCAGTGTAATTCTTTTCATAAATCGTTTTTTGTAAAGGGACGAAGGTAGAAAATATTTTAAGTGTAGGGATACATTGCAATGCACCCCTACACTTATAATATTTTCCGTTAATGATGAATTATTGTTTCTGTCCAGGCGACCACCAATTCCCCGACTCATCTTTAAATAGTGCTTCAAAACCGTAGAACTCTTTCGTCGGTGCTTTGGCAAACCCCACGCCTTTGGCTTTCAATTCTCCAAAGGATGCGAGCAAGTCATGGCATTCAAAAACACCAAAGCCAAAAGTGCCCTGGCTGACCATCTCCCGCATCTGTTGTGCGGTCACTTTATTGAACATCATGCCATCCTTGATCGACAGGAGAGTGATCTTCATCATCAGCGATGCCATCCTGGATTATCGGTGACAGGAAGTGAATAGCTGTAATTTGCCATAGTCTTCTGCACATTCTATTGTTTTACTTTTTTAATATTTTAATCTATATGAAAACGCTTGATAAGAAAGTGGCTATTATAACCGGAGCTGGTTCCGGTATTGGAAAAGCTATAGCGATCCTGTATGCTGCAGAAGGTGCCAAAATAGTCGTCACTGATGTGGATGAACCTGGAGGAAATGCTACAGTGGCCGAGATCAAATCGAAGGGCGGGGAAGCCTTCTTTATGAGAGCGGATACATCAAGGCCGGAAGACAGTCAGGCTGTAGTGACTAAAACGGTGCAGCTATATGGTGGCTTACATATCGCTGTCAACAATGCGGGGATAGGCGGACCCATTGGCCCGATCGGTGAATATCCCATTGATGGCTGGGACAAAGTCATTTCGATCAACCTTTCCGGTGTGTTTTATGGCTTGCGTTATCAAATTCCTGTCATATTAGCATCCGGAGGGGGCAGTATTGTGAACATGGCATCCATCCTTGGAAAAGTAGGGACAAAAGGCTCCGCCGCTTATGTAGCAGCTAAACATGGTGTGGTCGGATTGACAGAAACAGCCGCCCTGGAATATGCCGATCAAAATATCAGGATCAATGCCATAGGTCCTGGTTACATTATGACCCCATTGCTGACAAAAAATTTGGATGAGGCAACTATAAAATACATCGCCGGTCTTCATCCGATGAACAGGCTCGGCACTTCAGAAGAGGTGGCCCAGCTTGCCTTGTTTTTAAATTCCGATAAAGCGTCCTTCATTACCGGTTCGTATTACAACGTGGATGGAGGATACCTGGCACAGTAAGGCTACATCGGTGATCGTGAATAGGGAGTTGTGAGTGGGGTTAATAATTGGTTCATCGTCCATGGGCTCCCTTCAACCTATCCGGGAATAACTAACATCAATGCTTAACCACTTCCCTGACGGCGGTAGTCGAACTATCTGTTATTCGTAGAAAATAAATACCGATGGGGAGTTCATCATTTGGAATCGTGACCTGAAATTGGTTTCCCGGAGCAGGCATGTTAGTCGAAAAGATTATTCTTCCTTTCACGTCCAGTAATTCCAAAGAGATCATTGCAGAATTCGCAGTGCCGGAAATAGTCCAATCCTCAAGCGATGGATTTGGATAAATGTTCAGGAGGGAAAAAGAGTTTTGATCTTTCACACCGACCCGGGTTTCATACCTTCCCGATTTGTATTTAACGGTACCAGAATTATTATCCTGCCACACCACAAAGATCCTGTCTTTAGAGAGCGCTACATCGGCGTTGATAACATTACTGAAGGCTACCGTATCATAGTCTTCAGGAAATCCTTTAGTCACATCGGACGTAAAGTATAATCCCAATTGGGAGGAAAAATTCATGCTGTGTTGCCAAAGCATAGCCACGGCGGAACCGTAATTCGCTATGCGGGGATAATTTTGAAGCAGGCCATTGACATATTCGGTCATCGACGAGGCTTCCTGGCAACTCATATCGGTAAGTGAGGCTTTGTTGTAATACACCAATTCATCAATATTTCCGCCATTCATGGAAACCGTATATAAAGTATCTCCGACGATGACCCCATCCGGCCGGAGGCTGGACAACTTTGCAGGAACCAATCAAGTTGATCCACATTCAATCCACCTGTAAAGGATCGACCTTCATCTGTTGAAATGGCCGCCCAATTGTCCCGGATGTTGATGTTATTGTCACGATAAATGACGGTCACTATATCACCTTCACATACAACGGTGCCAGGGCAACAATCACATACATAGGAAGAAGGTCCGCTCCACCCACTGGCTTTCACATCCGGTAAAAAGGAAACACCAAAATCTTCAGAGCGCGTAACTACCCATCTGGCCTGTCCGAAGGAAGGATTGAATTTCATGAACGCAATGATGGGATCCCTTGATTATCAGTAGTGATCGCAGGAAAACGAGTCAGACTGTCGCCGGTGAATTCCACCTGTACAGGAGCATCAAAATTTAAACCGCCATCAAAGGATCGCATGCACCAGATATGACTGCTGGTCAGATTTTCCGGAGTTTGTTTGTACACTACATAAACTGTATCACCATGAGCCGCAATATCAGGTCCCATCCAGTCCGCGTTGGCTATGGTGATATTGGTCGGATTGAGCTTGACAGGTTGAGTAAACGCGGTACCGTTCCACCGCGTAAACTGTACATCATTGACTTTGCCCCAGATGACCAGTGGATTTCCATTCCGGTCTATCGAGAGTCGGGGATGATTGTTATCAAAATGAGCAACCGCTATATCCATGGGCTGATCCCACATGATTTGTCCGGACAGGTGAGTAAACACCAATGCGGTAACGAGAAGAAGTAATAATGTCTTAAGGTGGCCCATTTCCTTTTTTTCTAAAGGTATAAAAAACCGGCCTGACCTGTGTGCCCGGACTTGTTGAGATACACAGCGAATGGGTTGATGCAAGGATTTCACTGTCAAATTGGTCAGGGATTAGAAAATAAATAGTGAAGTTCTTCGGTTTAAAAGAAATACAGGATCAATCAGTCTGTTTTTATCGGAACATTACCCGGTGATACCCTCATGATAGCATAGCTACGTCACGTGGCTTATTTGTTTATGAAGAAACGGGCTTTGCCCTTCGCTTTGTTTTATCTTTCTCACCTTCTCGTTCTCTCATTCTCTAACTTTCACGTTCTCTCACTCATGACTCCTCGACAAATACTTGACCTTTGGATACAGCGATTCAACCAGGCTGATGCAGACGCTATTGCGGATCTATACGCGGATGATGCCATCAACCACCAGGTGGCGAACGAACTAATTCATGGCAAAGAAGCTATTCATCAGATGTTTGCCTGGGAATTCGCTCATGCGGTGATGGTATGTATTCCCGAAAATATTTTTGAAGATGGAGATTGGGTCATCCTGGAATGGAAGGATCCAAAAGGCTTGCGGGGCTGCGGATGCTTTCAAATAATACATGATAAGATTGTATTTCAGCGTGGATATTGGGATAAATTGTCATTTTACCGGTTGAACGACATACCATTGGACACTCGGTGATTAAAGGGCAGATACCATATTCAGTGGTGATGATTCCCCTCCGGTCAGATTCAAATAACAGGTCCGGAACCTGCCTTTGGTCTTATATGCTATTTTATATCACCACTAAAATTTTTATTTTCGAATAATAATTCATCTTACAATCTCACGATAATGGAATATAAGTTTCCCCTTACCATTGACAGCGGTCATGGCGAAGTAATAACTTTCACGGAGATCGTCAAAGAGTCAGATGGAGATAAACTGATTTCAGAGGGCTTTTGCCAGCCCCACGTCGGACCGCCCATGCATGTTCATTTCAAACAAGATGAGGGATTTACGGTGGTATCCGGAAAAGCGGGCATCCAATTGTTAGGTCAGGAACCAAAATATCTGTTGCCCGGAGAGTCAATGACTTTGTTGCGTAATCAGCCGCATCGGTTTTGGAATGAAGGAGAGGAGCCCCTTCATATCCAGGGATGGGCCAAGCCAGCCAATAACCTTGTTTTTTTTCTGTCTGCATTGTATGATGCCCGGCGCGCCGGATCTAATGGCCGGCCTGAAATGTTTGATGGCGCCTATTTGATGGTGAGGTACAAAACGGAATTCGCCATGGCAGATCTACCCGTCATGGTACAAAAAGTGGTGATCCCGCTGACCTATCAGTTAGGTAAACTTCTCGGTAAGTATAAGAAATTCAAAGATGCCCCCGAACCCATAAAATAATACGATCTCCAGGTCTCATTCCGCTCATTCCTCTCATTCCGCTCATTCCGCTCATTCTCTCCTCTCCCACACTTGTTTCTTCCCGTTATTGTACGTCAGCATCAATGAATTTCCGCCGAGGATGTAATGCGCATAGGATTGCCATTGACTTTTATCGTCTTTGGTCCACAGCGTATTGTTTTCTGTTTTCCAAAAACCCTGGTGGGTATCACTGTCGCCGGAATCAATAGAGGTAGTCGGGTCCCCGCCAGCCGTCCGGCCATCGGTCAGCAGTATAGTCCCGTTGGAATTGACCTGCATAAAATAATCCGTAGCGATACTACTTTCTCCACTCACATAGGTATCGGTGTAACGCCACAAGCCAACCAGGGATTGATCCCGCTGGACCACGTTCATCCTTTCTATGCCTGCTACGCTATTGGATATGGCGGAGTTGATCACCTGTTGTTCAGTTGTTTTAAGAAAAATGAATTCCATATTTTCCTCCTGGCCGGAAATCGGATTGATGTCATGGATATTGATGGTGATCTGCCGGCCGGCATAATGGGCAGTGAAAGGAGTTGAATTTTTGGTTTGTGCATCGGTCATCGTACCGGTGCATTTCATGTCGATGACGGTGCCATCAAATTGGATAGGGTAGCCCGACATGGAGATCGTACCTGTCCAATGATTGCCATCCAGGTTGCCTATCAATATAGCGTCAGCGCCCAAAATACTACCCTGGAAGTTTCCATTCCAGTCAGCATTGGTTTGCGCCAGCGTGATTCTTGAAAGACTGAGAAGAAAAATGACAGGTATCCAGAATGATCGTTGCATAGTGAATAATTGAAGGGTGAAAGTAAGGATTCCATGTATGATCTGTCAACATCGGGCATGGGCAGGCGAATAAAAATTAAACCTACATTTACAAGACAATGAAATCGGTTATTACTGCATTTATCCTTTGCTGTTCAGGTTTCCTTTATGCGCAAATCGGGGTGAATATCGGGTTGCCCGAAAGGGGCGGCACTTATATTGACCTTGCCCGGGAGAACTATCGTTGGAATAATCTGAACACCAATAATCCGATCGGCAACCAGGACGTAGATGAAAAAGGATGGCCATCAGTTGATGCGCAGTATATCGTGGATTTCCGCCCGGTCGCCGAATGGTCCGGGACTATTGACGACCCTGACGTCTATCGCCTGGATGTCAGTGGTGTCTGGAAATGTTCATTCTATGGAGAGGCTGATGTCGCTGCTCCCTCAGGAGGTTCCATCCAAAACCTGAATTATTCTTCAGCAGACAACCTGACCACTTTTGATTTTGTCGTAAGCA
Source organism: uncultured Saprospiraceae bacterium (assembly GCA_963837505.1). GTDB lineage: Bacteria > Bacteroidota > Bacteroidia > Chitinophagales > Saprospiraceae > Opimibacter. The sequence continues at coordinate 50,513 of CAWINN010000012.1, forward strand.
CAGGAAGCAATGGATTGTTTCTGATCAATTTCAGCAATACCCGTCGGACGCCTTCCGATGCGCTGAACACAGGATTCACCGGTTTTAAAATGTTGCGGCCTGGATATGACAACGATGATGAATTGTTTTACCCACCGTTCATGGCTCTCTTCGATTCCATTCATTTTTCTGCTATCCGGTACATGGTGTTTACCGGGGCTAATGGAAGTGATCCTGATTATCCGGCGGAAACGGAATGGGCCGACCGGAAATGGCCGGAAGACGCTTCACAACGTCCTGTCTCTACCATCGGAAAAAATGATGGGGGATGCTGGGAACATGTCATCGAACTGGCCAATCTTACGCACACGGATCCCTGGATCAATGTGCCCATTTCTGCCTCTTTAGATTATGTCATGCAACTCGCCATGATGATGAAAAGTGATCTCGATTCATCACTGCATATTTATGTGGAAAGTAGCAATGAAGTATGGAATACGGCACCTGGCTTCGAACAGAGTCAATATAACCTGGCACAAGCCAATGCCCTGGGTATCACAGAACAACAAAACCACGCCCGACGGACAGTTGAGCTGGCACAGGTTTTTGCAAATGTATTCGGGATGGCTGCCATCAATGATCGTATCCGGGTGGTGCTTTGCAGCCATCAGCCGATGTTGAAATGGTGGGTCGAGCCCATGTTGCAATATATCCAGACCACTTTCGGGCCTCCTTCGGATTATCTCTATGCTATTGGATGTCAAACCTATTTTTCAGGCGGTGCCAATGCCGGGGAAGAGGTCAATAAAATCCTCTCCGATTGTCATGCCAGCATTACTAACCAGATCACAGACACCGGAGTGAATGAAGCCGGACGAATGCAATGGATAGCCAAAGCCAAAGCCTGGAATTTACCGGGAGGATTCGTTTCGTATGAAGGAGGACCTGATCATGGAGGCGGCAGTACCACCAATATCACCAACCGGATCCTTGCGGAGCGAAGCGAAGGCATGTGCGATGAAATGCGATACAACCTGGATGATGCTTTTATTCAGTTGGGAGGTACACTCGCGATGCAGTTTACGCTGACTAGTGCATACAACCGCTATGGCTGCTGGGGCCTTACTGATGACGTGAACTTTCCTCATCGAAATTTTAAGTTTGGTTGCCTGCAGGATTTATTTCATGATTTGTCGACTTCACTGCCCACGCTTGTTGAAAATCCGGATGGCGCGCTGAACATATATCCGAATCCTGCTAAAGATGCCTTGACCATTCGATTCAACCTGAAACATGCTTCTGAAGGCACACTGTACTTATACAATACACAGGGAGAAATGGTAGCAACATTTTGCCTCGGCTGTGCATTTTCATCCGGACGGCAGGAGTTAACTGTAAATATTGATGAAAAATTACAGTCGGGAATGTATTACCTGGTGCTGAAATCGGGTCAGGAAATGGAAACCGGAAAATTGGCATTGATCAAATGATCTTGCTGAAATGAAGACCGCACCTTAGAGGAAAGCAGAGATGTATTATTTATTTATCCTGTTTGCCCGTAATAGTAATCGCATACTCCCTATCCTTTCTCATTCGTGTTAATTCGTGTAATTCGTGGCTGACTTACCTTTTGCTGCCAATTCGATTTTCCAAAAATATACCCGGCCAGGATTGAAGTAAAAAACATAATAAATCCATAGGTTTGAAAAAATACGGCAATAGGATAGGTAAGGATCTGTACTAAGGCATTGCCTTGCAGCAGATATTCTTTAAATGGAACGATGCCTTGAAGGGCGAGTTGCCCGGATTTCAAACCCAGGTGAAGCCAACTGCCGATGAACATCGACAACCAGAGAGCAGCACTGATCTGAAATATCCGGTTGTCATTTGGTTTTTTCCATTTTGATACTATCCAGGTCATCGCCAAAGTCAACGGAAAGGTGTTAAGTGAAGCCAATGCAACCGCCCAAAGTTCCTTTCCTACTTCATCAAGGAATAGAAGTTGCAATCCAGGTGCCATCTCAAAGGCTGCCTCTTTGCCTATCTCAATGAAAATGGAATTCAGGGAGATGTGACCTGCCAGGAGCAGTATGAGTTTAGTTCCGAGCGATAGGGTTGCGAGGTCTTTCGGCATGACTGTAATATGGGCCAGACTAAATATAATAGATTAGGCTCTGGTGGCCAGTTGTGGTAAGAGTTCAATTCGTTTTACCGTCTATCCATTTGAGGGCTAAGTTGTTAGGATAGGTGTTCGGGTGAATCTCCGTTCAAAAAACAAAAGACTTTATATTTGCTGCCCGATCGCAAGCATATTCACGGAGGAGTGGTAGAGCGGTTGATTGCACCGGTCTTGAAAACCGGCAAGGTGTAAAAGCCTTCGGGGGTTCGAATCCCTCCTCCTCCGCGCTGAAACAAATTGAACACAGAAGCCACCTCTGGTGGCTTCTGTGTTCATTAACCACTTAATTATGGCATCCAACTCTCCTATCTACGCAGCCCTCATCGGAGCAGGCCCGCTCGGCATCAACATTTACAAATACGCCATGCAGCGCCAGGATATCCTGATCTCCCAGGTCATTGATATCGACCCATCATTGAAAGGTCGCGATATGGGAGAGCATGCAGGGTTGCCCGCATCAGGTGTGCTTATCTCCGATCAATTAGACAAAAACAACCAGGTGGATGTCGCCATCCTGGCCACTGTATCCGATCTGCCGCGTATAGGACCGCAGATTATTTCCCTTGTGGAAGCGGGCTTGCCTGTGGTCTCCACTTGCGAAGAACTCTTTTATCCCTGGGACAACAACAAGGAATGGTCCGAGACTATCGATCGGGCCGCCAAAGACAAGCAAGTGGCTGTCATGGGTACCGGCGTGAATCCCGGGTTCCTGATGGACACCTTGCCGGCTATGCTTTCAGCAGTCTGTAATCATGTTGACCGGATTGAAGTGCGTCGCTACCAGGATGCCCAGTTCAGACGCATTCCATTTCAAAAAAAGATCGGCGCCGGCCTGACCTTTGAGGAATTTGAAAAAAGGAAAAATGAAGGGAGCCTGCGTCATGTCGGCCTGTCGGAATCCATGCATTTTGTCGCGAGTCAACTGGGTTGGCACCTGGAAAATGCTGAAGATAAAATTGAACCCGTCATTGCCGATCGCACTATCCAGACCGAATCATTGAAAATATTGTCCGGCCAGGTCAGTGGTGTACGTCAAACCGGTCGCGCCTGGATCAATGGGGAAGAAAAAATCCGTCTCATCTTCCAGGCTTCCATTGGTGAACCCGATTCGTATGATGAAATCGAAATCTTCGGAACACCTCATATTCGTTCGCGCATCATGGGTGGTGTACATGGTGACGTCGCCACCTGTTCAATTATCCTTAATGCCTGCCATTCCATTCTCAAGGCTATGCCAGGCCTGCGCACGATGGCGGATATTCCGATGATCAGCAGCAAAGGCGTTTAGTGTTTAGCATGGAGCATAGTGCAGTACAATGACAGTTCGTCTTCGTATTTCCGGTAAAGTTCAGGGAGTGTGGTATCGCGCATCCGCTAAAGATGAGGCCCTTCGGTTGGCACTAAAAGGGAAGGTGTGGAATGAATCCAATGGAGATGTCGGCGCCATACTGCAGGGTACAAAGGATCAAATCGATGATTTTGTGGCCTGGTGTAAAAAAGGGCCGCCATTAGCCAGGGTGGAGGAGGTAAGATTAGAATGGGTGGAGGACAAGGTGGTTTTTCAATCTTTTGAAATATCCAGGGGAGAATACTGATGTGTTTCATTGGTTCGATCCCTTCGGGATCGGGGCTTACCTATCTTTTAAGTCCTTGGGTCTGCGACCCAAGGCTAAAGATACGTAAGCCCTCCGGGGGTTTAATCCTGTAGCTCTTTAGGGTTTAATCCTGTAGCTCTTTAGGGTTTAATCCTGTAGCTCTTTAGGGCTTAATCCTGTAGCTCTTTAGGGTTTAATCCTGTAACCCTGAAGGGCATAATCAGATTTTTACCGGGACTTTAACATTCACCAATCACGCTTACGTTTTGCGTATAATTTTCGGATCACGGATCACGGGTCACGATTTCACCCTTTGAAGTAAATACTATACCTCACCTTGCAAGGAAATTTCGCTTCTCCACATTCCCAATCCGGTCCCTTCTTAATCAAACGAACCGCTTCAGCATCCAGGCTCTTATCGCCTGAAGTCTGCAGGACTTTGATCTGATCCGGATGACCATCTGCATTGATTACGAATTCAAGCGTTGTTGTTTTGAAAGGAACATCTAAATTTTCTGCAATGGAAAATTTGGAATTCGATTTCAGGTAATCTGCAAAGAGAAGATGGTCATCCGTCTGAAGCGTCACGGTAGACATTTTAGGCGAAGCCTTACTTGCTCTTGGTTCTGATGACACACTACCGGCAACTAATCCATCTTGCTGGCTTCCTGTCGAAATGGCTTTCAGCTGGACAACCACATCTTTATCCCCAGGCTTGATCTGTATCGTGGTATCCTCATATCCTGCATACACTACATCCACCGGGGTCTCTCCATTTGGCAGGAATAATTCAAACTGGCCATCTGCCTGGCTTGTTACTCCGAGGTTGGTGCCCGGTATCAATAAATTAACTCCATTGAGCGGATCGCCATTGATCGAAGTTACTTTTCCCGTGACTCGCCTGGCTATGACGGCAGGATCCAACGCATTGGCATAATAAGGTCCTCCTGATTCATCTTTAACCCCTTCAGGTACAATCGGAAGTTCCATCGACTTTCCGGGAACTGCTTCTGGTCCGGAAGGATGTAAAACCTCTTGACTACTGACTTCACCGATCCGGTCGGCTTGAGAAGCTGATGCAATAGCTGCAGCATCAGTTCCGGAGGCCGGGGATTTGTTTTCTTTAGTCTTGAAAGATCTTGACAAAACAGGCTGGTCCATTTTTTTTCCTGTTTCTTCCGAGGAGACCAGGGGTTGCCGGGTTTCAGTTGTAGCAGCTTCATCTTCCTTTGCCGGATAAATAGCCATGGTATCACCGGATTTATGAATGGCCAGTTCGCGTTCATCAGTTGCGTTGGCGAGCGCAGGTTCTTCTTTCTGGTATAACCTGGACATGACAGCATAAAATCCTACGATCAAAATTAAACAGGCGGCAACAGCAGTGACCGTCAGGTTGGGGATGAGCCAGCGCCTTCGTTCCCGCTTGTGGGATTTAATCTTTCTGGTTAAGGAATCAAGATATTCGGTATGATTGAGATGAGCATGCGATTTATATCCTTCCAGGGCATCCGCAATAAAGGGATCTTCCTTCGCCATCGTCTCCAACTGGTGAAAGTCAGCTGCCGCAATCGTGCCTGCATTCAACTCACGCAGCCGATCCTGTATCCACTTATATGTTTTTTCCTGATCCAAGTTTTTCCTTGTTTTCTAAACATTTTTTCAGGTTGCGCCTTCCATTCTGGATGTGAGACCTGACCTGATCCAAACTCATTTCCGATTCCAGGCTGATCTCCTGGTATGACTTTTTTTCAAAATAAAATTTCCTGACTACGATGCCCTGGTGATCCGGGAGCCGGCTGATACAATCATGCAATTGATCAGTGACATCCATTTCCCCATCGAGGTTATAGAATTCATCTTCCTGATGCGACGCAATGCCATTTTGCATAACAGGATCGTCCAGTGATACTGTTAACACGTTGTTTTTTCGACGAAGTTGTTGCAGGCAATGGTTTTTACTCACCATATACAGCCACGCGCCGAAATTGGACACTTCATGATCAGGAAGTTTGCGATGGAGTAATTCGTATATATCCATGACCGAATCCTGTGCAGCTTCCGGCTGACCAAGGTATTTCATGCACACCCCATAGACCAATTCCATGTACCGCAAATAAAGGGCCCCGAGCGCATCCTTGTCCTTATTGCTGCGGAAGCGTTCGATCAATTCACGGTCAGTGGCTTCGACTTTCTGCAAAATGAATGTATTCGGGATTATTGGTTAGCAGGTGAAGGATCTCCTTCGTTCAATGTCTTTTCCATCAGATCCCAGTAACGCCTGAACAGGGGCCTGAATTCTTCAATGAATGTTTTTGTTTTGACCGGAACCTGTTCCAGCAACGGGTAAGCGTAACTTTTGGTTTTTGCTTCCGGACCTATCCAGCCAAATTGCACAATAGCCCAAATCACGTAGCTATACACAACCATGGATACCAGCATCATGACAACTCCGCCAAAAGATTTACTCAGGGCGCCAAGCTTGCTTTTTTTCAAATAATTCGCTACACTTTTCAGGAGCCAGTGCAGTAAAAATACCAGGAGCACCATGGTAAAAATAGTGCCGAAAACAAGGGCAAACATTTTCTCCGCTCCGAACCACCGGATGATCAGGCCCATCACCCAGGGCGAAACGGCCAACGTAAGTAAAAAGGCAATGGCATAAAAGACGATGGAAAATAAAGTCCTGACAATACCCTTGGTATATCCCAGCCAGAATCCGGCTCCTGCCAGGCAAACCAGACCTATATCAATTATCATTTTGTGCGTTTTGTGCTTTACTACGAGGCATAAACGGGATTTCGTCGGGTTTCGTTTCCTTCCGGGAAAAGGTCAATTATGTTAAATTCTGCCTTTACCTCAAAAAGATGGACTCCATATATGTTTACCGCTGTATATTAGTGAGGTAAAATACATCGTTAGGTTTAAGAGTCGCAAACCTTGAAGTATCTTTTTTGCATAACATTCACCCTGTTAGTCGTGTACTCCTATTCGCAGCCGCACGCCCTGGCCTCTGCTTTGCCAACAGTGTTCCTGATCGGAGAGTATGAAGATCATTACCTGGAGCTTTCCCAGGCCCATCCCGCCCAGTTTATGTCGGTTTATCAAAATGATATCGATCGCGCCTATAAGGGCTGGGCCAATTGCATGATGGATATGGAAGATTATGCTGACCGCACCAATTTTGATCTTAAAGGAGTCAAACTCTGGATCAATTTGTTTTTTAACGCAGACGGTACCATTTCGAACCTGGCCTTTTATCCAAAACCCAACAGCCGCAATGTGCCGGAAGAAGAGTTGGCCACCTTTTTTAAAAATTTTATCAGCCAATACCGCCTGCCGGTCACTGCAGAAAAAGGATTTCAGCATAGCACCAGTGCCTCCTTTCCTACTTTCTTCCAACGGGACAACCCGGAACTGGCGAAAAGAAACTAATCTGCCTGGCTCTTTTTCACCGATTTCGTTTCGACTTCACTCAACAACCTGGTATAACACCTCTCTTTACGTGTTTTAGCTCCGCTCAACTTTAAAACAACCTTTTTACACTATTTAGAGTTCAATACCAGAACCATCAGCATCTGAGAATTTTTTTTCCCCAATATGGAGCATAGTCGAACCAATTTTGTGATTCTTTTGAAACACCGTCGTTGAGGCCGATCGAAACGAATAAGGTTCAATTCAAAGAGGACAACTACACATGTAGATTTTCCATCATATCTTTACCCACCAAATAAATAACTACGTGAGTCAATATACAGAGGCCAACATATTATCCCTGGACTGGAAAGAGCACATCCGTCTCCGGCCCGGCATGTATATCGGAAAGCTGGGTGATGGCACCACGCCGGATGATGGCATCTATGTGCTGCTTAAGGAAGTCATCGACAACTCCATTGATGAATATATCATGGGATATGGCAAGCAAATTGAAATAGAAATCAATGGGAACATGGTCACCGTGCGCGATTACGGAAGAGGGATTCCACTCGGCAAGGTAGTGGAATGTGTATCCCAGATCAATACCGGGGCTAAATACGATTCACAGGCTTTTAAGAAATCCGTTGGTTTGAATGGGGTAGGAACCAAGGCCGTGAATGCATTGTCCGATTTCTTTCTCGTGCGCGCTGTACGGGAAGGGAAATCAAAAGAAGCCACCTTTCACCAGGGAGAAAAGAAATCGGAGTCAAAAATCATCAAGTCATCGGAAGACACCGGTACCATTATCACCTTTCAACCGGATGAAAAAATATTCCATCAGTATGCCTACCGCGATGAATTCATCGAGCAGCAATTATGGAATTATGCCTGGCTGAATGCAGGATTGAAACTCAGGTACAATGGCAGGATTTTTCAGTCCCGCGATGGATTGCTTGATTTACTTACCCGGAAAACCACCGGGGAAGAGCTACGCTATCCGATTATTCACCTGAAAGGGGAGGACATTGAAATTGCCCTCACTCATGGCCAGCATTATGGCGAACAATATTATTCCTTTGTCAACGGGCAACATACCACGCAGGGCGGAACGCACCTTAACGCTTTCAAAGAAGCCCTGGTCAAAACCTTTCGGGATTTTTACAATAAAAGTTTTGATCCGAAGGATATCCGAAGCTCCATCATTGGCGTCATCAGTGTCCGGATAGAAGAACCGGTATTTGAATCCCAGACGAAAACAAAGCTTGGTTCCAACAACATTGCCCCGGAAGGCATCACCGTACGAACCTTTATCAATGATTTTGTTACCCAGCAACTTGACAATTATCTGCATAAACATCCGGACATTGCAAAAGAAATACTGAAGCGAATACAACAATCGGAGCGTGAACGAAAAGAAATCGCCGGCATCAAAAAACTGGCCAACCAACGGGCAAAGACAGCCAATCTTCACAATAAGAAACTGCGCGACTGCAAAATCCATTTCAATGATAACAGCCGGGTCGATGGAGAAAGAAAGGAACAAAGCACCATCTTCATTACAGAAGGAGATTCTGCTTCAGGTTCGCTGACCAAGGCCAGAGATGTGCAGTCCCAGGCCGTGTTCTCGCTGCGGGGTAAGCCATTAAATTGTTACGGCCTTACTAAAAAGGTGGTTTATCAAAACGAAGAACTCAACCTGCTGCAACACGCCCTGAATATTGAAGACGGACTCGATGATTTGCGATACAATCGCGTTGTTATTGCCACCGACGCGGACGTGGATGGTATGCATATTCGCTTATTGTTACTCACTTTCTTTCTGCAGTTTTTTCCGGAATTAGTCAGGGAGGGACATTTGTTTATCCTGGAGACTCCGCTCTTTCGGGTGAGAGACAAACAAAGGACGTTCTATTGCTATAACGAAAAAGAAAAACAGGAAGCCATCACTGCACTTCGCGGCAAACCTGAAATCACGCGTTTTAAAGGCCTGGGAGAAATTTCACCCGATGAATTCGGAGCTTTTATTGGTGAAGATATCCGGCTCGAACCTGTCCTGATCCAGGATGATACCAGCATCGATCAGGTACTGGAATATTATATGGGAAAGAATACCATGGAACGCCAGGACTTTATCATTGAAAATCTGAGATTTGAAGTGGATGTGATTGAAGAAAATGCAACGACTTCCGCATTGACTGAAACTCTGAATATTAACTGACCTTTGTTGGTGTAGAAATTCTGGCCTGCTCCTATAGATTCACTTTTGTGTGTTATCCGCAATCCCGAAAAGTGAAATTTGACCTTTTATTTCCGGACTTCTTTCGCGAAAATTAGCGACTGAAATTTTGCTATCTGTGATCTTAAAAGGGAATTAAATTCATCCCTTCCATTGGCGAAAATTCGCGAAAATTAGTAGCCTTACCTTCCTCCGCCCCGGTCTTTGCTATTTCCTGTCCTTTTGTCATAAAATTCCGCCCATTTCACCCTTAATGGCAGACCTTTGGGGTATGGAATGATAATTGACCCGCGTTAGGTGTTAACCCGGGTGCTAAACCCGTAATTATGATATTGATATGTTTGAAGATATTTTGATGCCGGTCAATGTGGTTGAAGAAAGTGAATTCATGCCGATCATCTCTGTAGATGAAGATGAGGAGCCCCATAATGGGGAAGACACGCCTGAGCTTCTTCCTGTTTTAGCCTTAAAGAATACGGTACTTTTTCCGGGGATAGTGATTCCTATCACTGTAGGCCGGGAAAAATCTATGAAGGCAGTTCGCAAGGCTTATGATACGAATAAACAAATTGCAGTTTTCGCCCAAAAGGATGTAGAAACCGAAGATCCGGAAGTGGAAGATCTGCACAAAACCGGGACGCTGGCCAGGGTTCTCAAGGTATTGAAGATGCCGGATGGATCCATCACGGCTATTCTGCAAGGACGATCCCGGATTCAACTGGTACACATGGATTCCATCGAACCCTATATGGTCGCCCGCGTCACATCGACAGTCTACGGATTACCATCTGCTAAAATCGAATTCGATGCGATCATGGGTTCTATCCGTGATCTCGCTGAGAAGATCATTAAGTTGTCTCCCAATATTCCTTCTGAAGCAGTGGTGATGATCCGCAATATTAAAAGTGATGTTCACCTGCTCGGATTTATTGCATCCAACCTGGCAATAGATATTGTCAAAAAACAAGAGTTACTCGAAATCGATAAAATCGATTCGCTGGCCACCGAGGTCTTCAAGATGATGCACAATGAAATGCAGATGCTTGAGCTTAAATCACAGATTGATTCAAAGGTGAGAGTGGATATTGAAAAGCAGCAACGGGATTATTTTCTCAATCAACAATTAAAGACGATACAGGAGGAGCTGGGACAGAATCCGCAGGAATCTGAAATCCGGTTGCTCGTGGAAAGAGGAAAAAAGAAAAAGTGGAGTAAAACCGTACAGGAGACTTTCAACAGGGAAATCGCCAAGGTTAGAAGAATCAATCCCCAGGTCGCGGAATACAGTCTGCAACTCAATTACCTGGAGCTGTTGCTCGATCTCCCATGGGAATCTACCACCAAGGACAATTTTGATCTCAAAACAGTGCAGAAAGTGCTGGATGAAGATCATCATGGCCTGGAAGAAGTAAAGGACCGGATACTGGAACACCTGGCTGTCCTGAAATTGAAAGGAGATATGAAGGCCCCGATCCTTTGCCTGGTAGGGCCTCCGGGAGTCGGGAAAACTTCGTTAGGAAAATCTATTGCGCGGGCCTTAAAAAGAAAATTTGTCCGCATGTCATTGGGAGGCCTGCATGACGAATCTGAAATACGCGGACATCGTAAAACCTATATCGGTGCGATGCCCGGGCGAATCATCCAGTCTATAAAAAAAGCAGGAGCCGCTAACCCGGTTTTTATCCTGGATGAAATCGATAAAGTTGGGAAAGATTTCAGGGGAGATCCATCCTCTGCCTTACTCGAAGTTTTGGACCCGGAACAGAATTCGACTTTCTATGACAATTACCTGGAACTGGAATATGATTTGTCCAAAGTGATGTTTATCGCTACGGCCAATTCTTTGCAATCTATCCAGCCGGCTTTACTGGACCGGATGGAAATCATCAATATCAATGGATACAGTACGGAGGAGAAAATTGAAATAGCGAAAAAACATTTGATTCCCCGCCAGCGTAAAGAGCATGGACTGAAACCGGCCGATGTCAAATTGAAAGATGATGTACTGCGGGAAATAGCAGAAAGTTATACGCGGGAATCCGGAGTGAGGAGCATGGAACGAAGACTGGCGTCCGTCATGCGCTGGGTCGCGAAAAAAGTAGCGATGGAAGAAAAGTATAATCCTGTCATCAGTAAAAACCAACTTTCGGACATCCTGGGACCTGAAAGGTTTGATACCACATTGTATACTGAAGTGCATAACAGTGGAGTGGCAATCGGGCTGGCGTGGACCAAAGTAGGCGGGGATATCTTATTCATTGAATCCAGTCTGAGTTCCGGAAAAGGAAAAGTGACCCTGACCGGCAACCTGGGTGATGTGATGAAAGAATCAGCTACGACGGCTTTAAGTTTTATAAAAGCGCATGGTGACAGCCTGGCGATTGATGCCACCACTTTTGAAAACACAGACATTCACATTCATGTACCGGAAGGCGCTATTCCGAAAGACGGACCTTCCGCCGGTATTACCATGCTGACGTCCATTGCTTCCGCCTTTAAGAAAAAGCCGGTGAAAAGTCATTTGGCCATGACCGGCGAAATAACCTTGCGTGGCAAAGTTTTGCCGGTGGGGGGAATTAAGGAAAAAGTATTGGCCGCGAAACGGGCCGGAATAAAACAGATTATTTTATCGTCGGCTAATAAACGGCACGTGGAGCAAATCAAGCCCGAGTATATCCAGGGAGTCACGTTCACCTATGTGGATAAAATGGAGGAAGTGCTTCAACAGGCATTGGATATTTGGTCGTTTTAGTGGGTGGAAGGTTAAATCGCTGTTAATTTTTAAATTTAGCCTTTGACCTATTTTGGAACGGACGTTAATAGTAGATTCAATTCATACCTTTATTCCATGTCGATGAACCTGCAAATGCTGTTAAAGGGCCTGAGGACGGGGCTTCTCGGATTGGTCTGTATGGCTGGTTTGGGCAGTACCATAATGGGCCAGAATACCATTCCAAAAGACGTCAGGGTCATACAGATTTCGGGAAAAGTGGTAACCGAAGAAAATAACAAGATTATCCTGCTTCCCTATGCCATTGTATCAGTCAAAGGAACCAGCCGGGGGACATTAACGGATGTGTCTGGTTTCTTTTCTATTGTCGTTCGAACGGATGAGACGCTGGTGTTCTCTGTTCTCGGATTTAAAGACGCTTTCTTTCCGGTTCCGGATACCCTGAAAGGGGACTATTTCTCCATGGTTCAAATGTTAACCCAGGATACCATCTTATTACCTGCTGCCGTGATTTATCCGTGGCCCGATCCGGATCATTTTATTCCGGAATTTTTAGCCATGGATGTGCACGATGACCTGGAAGATATAGCAGCTGAAAATCTATCTCCGGAAAAAATGGAATTTCTTAGAGAGAATCTTCCATCAGACGGGCCTGAACACACCCAGCTATATCTCAAGCAAGAGGATGCAAAGCATTACTATGAGGGTCAGATCCGGCCGGTACAAATATTTAATGCTTTCGCCTGGAAGGAATTCATTCAGGCCTGGAAGCGCGGGGATTTCAAAAAGAAGAAGTAGTTTTTTTACCTAATCGGTATTACATTTTTGTACTGCAACGGCCGTATAAGGCACTGCATTTGGGATGTCAGTTAGCGTATAGGCGGCCAGTTTAAGATTGTTCTTCTCCTTTAGCAGTTGATATCGGGTTTGAAATTCCCTGAGAGAAATCCACTGACCTTCGGGCGGCCAGTAAATGGAACCATCCTTACAACAAATCACATTTTTTGTATGGGGCATTAATGTGGGATCCTGGATGAATTCGATTTTTATTTCATCGAAGCCCTTGCAATCGGAACCTATAATGGCATTAAAACTTCCAATTGGCGAATCATCCAATGGGTTGAAATTGTTATGATCCTCAAATAGCTCATAGGTGACGTTATAGCAATCCGAAAAACTGCCAATAGATTCTACCTTGATAACTGTCGAATAAACTTTGGCAAAGGAACAAAAGTGAGTGAGACTAAGCGCCAGCACCAGGGGTAAGGAGAATTTGCAGGTATTCATCTCTTGAGTGGTTAGATTGGATTATTCATTCATAACGCTGGAAAATTTTTATATTGCTGTAAACCAGCATTTTAATAACCGATTGCCGTAGGTTGTACCTGCGCTGCCAGCTAAATGCCTTCCTCAAAGCCTTTGCTCCCTTGCTTCCAAAATTTCCTGGACAATCAGGCTAAACCCCTGACCTCCAGCCACTTAATCCGGCTCAGAGACCGGGTGGGATACATATTATAGAAATCTGGCATACGTTTTGCTTCATGTGGACTATCAGGAATTTATGCATGGCAGAATACTGTCATGTATCAACAGGATCGAACATGAAAACTTTTCTATTGTACCCAGGATCAAGCCCCCAACAGCGGAGAGCTGGCTGGTGGTTAATCGCAGCATGGATGGTGCTCGCGCCCTTCTCTATGATGAAAGGTGCTGTCACCATCACGTGTCCAACCACCATCACTATATCCTGCAATGTGCCGCCAATCCCAGCCAATACAGGGACAGCCACAGCCACCACCAATTGCCCCAGCTCATCAGCGGTGACGGTCACCTATACGGACAATGCCCAGATGACGGGCTGCATGGGCACTGGCACCATCACCCGTACCTGGACAGCTACCGACCAATGCGGGTCAACGGCTACCTGTATACAAACCATTGTCGTAGAAGACAATACATCGCCTACACTGACCTGTCCGCCTTTTAAGATCATCTCCTGTGAATCTGATACCACGCCGGCAAACCTGGGCTATGCGGTAGCCATGGACAACTGCACCCCGACCAACCTGATTTCTATTTCCTATGTGGATCATGTTGAAAACCTGGGTCAATGCAATGGCACCGGAAGTTTTACACGTCATTGGACTGCCACCGATATGTGCGGCAACGTAGCTGCCTGCATACAAACTATCGTCATAGTGGATAATACAGCTCCGGTATTGAACTTGCCACCATCCCTGACTTTAAGCTGCGAACAGAGTACTTCAACACAATATACCGGGATAGCCGAAGCCTATGATAATTGTACACCTGTCAATCTTATCGATGTCACTTTCTCGGATAATGTAATGGGCCTGACCGGATGTAGTGGAACCGGTACCATCGTTCGAACGTGGTCAGCCAGGGACGCATGCAATAATATATCGACCGGAACACAATTCATCACGATACAAGACAACACACCTCCCAATATATCCTGCCCCGGAGATGTCACTATCTCCTGTGAGGCTTCCATACTTCCCGCCAACACCGGGACATTCACAGCAACTGATCTTTGCGGATCAGTTTTCACCGGTTATACCGACCAGGTTGTACAACAGGTATGCAATGGAACCGGCACCATTTTAAGAACCTGGAGTGCCATCGATGGATGCGGGAATGTCGCTTCGTGCATTCAATCCATTACCATTGTTGATAACACATTACCTGTTATGACATGCCCGGCCAACATTACCGTTGATTGTGCACAAGGCGTATTGCCGGCAGTCACCGGCTCACCTGTTGTTTCAGACAACTGCACATCAACTGCCAATCTCGTCGTAACCTATACCGATATTGAATCCGCTCCATTAGGCTGTAATGGTACCGGAGATTTACAAAGAACCTGGACGGTCGCGGATGCCTGTGGCAATACGACGACTTGCGTACAGATGATTCACATTACTGACCTGCTAAAACCAACGATTACTTGTCCACCGCCTGCGACAATCAGTTGTGAATCATCTGTTTTGCCAGCTGTGACCGGCACAGCTACCGCCGTGGATAATTGTACCCCGCAGGCCAGCCTGGTCATCAATTATATTGATGATTTTTCCGGCCTTTTTGGATGCAATCACACCGGTATACTGAATCGCACCTGGACGGCCACGGACCTCTGCGGCAACACATCCACCTGTGTGCAGCAGATCTGGATTGTAGACAATACACTTCCGGACATCACCTGTCCGCCGAACGTAGAGATCAGTTGTTCTGACTCTTCGTTACCGGATGCAACCGGATGGGCGACCGGCACCGACAATTGCAGCCTGCATGTTGACATCTCCTACAACGATGTGGTTCAGTTGAATGGCTGCAACAATACCGGTCTCATTCTGCGAAACTGGGCAGCCCGCGATGAATGCGGTAATGTCCGGACCTGTGTACAGCTGATTACCGTCGTCGACCATACATCACCGGTGTTAACCTGTCCGCGGGATACCATGCTGGATTGCGGGTTTTATATCAATCCCGATGTATTGGGTTATCCAACGGGAGTGGATAATTGCACGCCATCCGAAGAGCTCACACTCGATTATCACGATGACCTGAGCGGACTTACCGGATGTACCAATACCGGGGTGATATTACGCACCTGGTATATGACCGATTTGTGCGGCAATACCGGAAGTTGCATTCAGAGAATAACAATTGCTGATACAATGAAACCGGTAATCGTTTGTCCACCGGATAAAATCATTCACTGTACGGATTCCACCTTACCATCTTTTAATGGAAAGGCAACGGCTACTGATTATTGTACAGCCAGCTTGTTTATCAAGATCACCTATGAAGATGATCTGAGTCAGGCCGGGCAATGTAATGGTTCAGGCTGGATATACAGGACCTGGAGAGCGGAGGATCAATGCGGAAATTTTTCAACCTGCGTTCAATCCATCCAGATTATTGATGACGTGGCTCCTGAAATTCAGTGTCCCGCTTCCTACCAGATACAATGCGATGCAGACCGGTCTCCTGCTACACAGGGGACAGCCAAAGCAACAGATAATTGCACGCCTCAGGGAAATATCCAGATTACCTATCGCGATGATATAAGTAACCTCACCGGCTGCAATGGTACCGGAAACTTATACAGGACATGGAAAGCAACGGATGCCTGTGGAAATACATCCACTTGTGTGCAAGTGCTGACGATCATTGATACTAAAGCTCCTGTTGCCATACCTCCTGCGGCCATCACCGTGTCTTGCGAATCCTCACTGGATCCATCTGTGACCGGAAATGTAAATGCAAGTGATAATTGCACTCCAGCAGCCCAGCTCAGCATCACCATGACAGATGATTTCACTGCCGTTGTAGGTTGTAATCATACCGGTACGGTCAAACGTACATGGTTGGTGAAAGATGCCTGTGGTAACTCGGCGAGTTGTACGCAAAATATCAGGATTGTGGACAACACACCTCCCACCATTCAGTGTGCGGCTTCCTTGCAGGTGAATTGCGGGGATCCCACTGATCCTTCCGCTTTAGGCAAGCCGGAGATTCATGACAATTGTACGCCGGTAGCAGATATGGACCTGCTGAATTTTGATAATACCACCGGACTTAATGGCTGTAATGGAACCGGAACTTTATATCGCACATGGATAGTTTATGATGATTGCGGAAATTCGAATAGTTGTATACAAACCATCCAGGTGGTTGATAATACACCTCCTGCCATCACTTTGCCTGCCAATATCACGATCAGCTGTGAATATTCGGATGACCTCGATATTTTAGGCAGGGCAACTGCAGAAGACCAATGTACACCTGTGTCTTCGATTAATATCACCTATACCGATAATGACCTTGGCCTGATTTTTTGTAATTCTACCGGTCAGCGCCAGCGGATTTGGAAAGCCACCGACTTGTGTGGTAATTATTCAACAGCCACGCAGTATATCACCTTTATAGATACCCTGGCTCCTATCTTCTATACGCCTTTTGATGTTACGATCGACTGCAATGACAATCCTACTGATTTTAATGTAGTGGGTCAGGTCGAAGTGTATACCGACAACTGCGCCAGCCTCGATGACGTCACCGTGAAGTGGCATGATGACATGGCTAATATTGAAGATTGCGATGGCAACCCGGTGATTCCTCGTATCTGGACCTTAACCGATCCGTGTGGAAATGCACGCTCCTCGGTACAACACATCACTGTTATGAATGCCAGCATGGCACAGGTACAGTTTCCGGATGATGTGGTTATCCCTTGCGATGCCGATATGTCCAACCTGTCCTTAACCGGAAGTATCACCATGCCCGAGAATGCATGTTCTTACCTGATCGACACGATGTATTATGAAGATTTAGGTGAAATCGCACCGTATAAATATGAAAGAAAATGGGTTTGCAAAGATTATTGCGGTCATGTCGAACAAGACACCCAGGTCATTGACCTCGTAGATAAATATCCGCCGGTGCTGCATGTGCATGATATCTCTATTTCATTCGCACAAAGCCCGACGGTCGAAATAAATGCTGACCAGGTGGTGTCGTTTGTGACGGACAATTGCGATCCACAAGTAGACATCGCCCTTAGTCAAACGGTGTTCGGTTGTGAAGATTTCATGACCAGTCCGGAACACGTACTGGAGATCACGGCAACGGATGACCAGGGAAACCAGGATGTAGAGCAAGTTACCGTTTCGCTTGATGGAGGCTTGTTCCTCATGGATTGTCCGCAGGATATAGTCGTTTACCTGGATCCCGGAGAATGCAGTATGGATATAACTTATCCCATGCAACCTCAAGGGCTTTGCAACCAGGAACCCGTGGTGACCCAGACCGATGGTACCGGTTTAACCTCAGGTGATTTCTTTCCGATCGGGATCACCAAGCAATCTTATGTGATTACTGATCAGTTGGGCTATTCCATGGAATGTGCTTTCAATATTATCGTCAATGAATTTCAGGGTACTAATGAATTAGCCTGTCAGGACACACTGAACGTTTCCGTTGCCCTGGATTGTGAAGCGACGATCAATGCCGATATGTTGCTGGAAGGAGATAACTATGGATGTTATGATGATTTCATCATCCATTTCACTGATCCGAATGTAGTTTATCAAAACGGGGTTCTGGAAGCCCATCCACATATCGGCCAGTATCTTCACGCCTGCGTGACGGATCCGGTGAGTGGCAATTTCTGCTGCAGTACTTTATTGATAGAAGATAAGTTGCCGCCGACACTGATGTGTTCTGACATCACTTTGAATTGTACGGATGATGTATCCCCGCAAGCCATACCCCATTTCCCGGTGCCACAGGGATCTGTCGTGACTCCCTTAGGCGGTAAAAAATTCTCTGTGACCGGAATCGATAATTGCGGTCCGGCTACGATCAGCTATAAGGATGCCGAAGAGTTGCACATGTGTGATGGCATTTATTCAAAAATTATCACCCGTACCTGGATAGCAGTCGATCCAAGTCATCGGGCCGATACGTGTACAGAAAAGCTTTATTTGCTGCGAGGCACTATTGATCAGTTTACTTTCCCTGCTGATACTACCGTTTATTGCGGCAATGCTTGTCTGCGCCCTGATGGAACACCTGATCCGAATTGCCTGGGAGGAATCAAGGGACCATTCTGCGGAACCTTCTTCATCGGGTACCTTGATAAAGTCATTTCATATTGCGGAGGTTCGTACGCCGTGAAAAGAGATTGGAGTCTTGTGGATTGGTGCACCGGAGAAATCATTGACAGTACCCAGATCATCAATGTGGCGGACAATGTGCCTCCGGTGATCGATTGCCAGGAAGTCACTTCTGCTCCTTCAGATTTCGGTGATTGCGGAGCCACACTGCATCTGACTCCTCCGAATGCGACTGACGCCTGCAATTCCTATCCGCTGACCTATACATTGAAATTAAATGGTAACGTGATTATGCCGTCGAATGGTGAATATATATTGCCACCACTGAACATAGGTGAGTATGAAATCACCTGGGAGGTCCGCGACGCCTGCGGTAACCTGGCAACATGCAACACTACCCTCGACCTCTATGACAGCACGCCACCGACCGTATATTGCGATAAGCACACGGTGATCGCTATCAATAATCAGGATCCGATGGGTGTCGCTCTGTTACCTGCCACCACACTGGATGATGGCAGTTTCGACAATTGCGGACCAGTGACTTTCCGCGCCAGGCGGATGGATAGTTGCATCGATTTCGACTGGACATCGGATGGATCCGATCATACGCCTGATGGAGATGTGGATGATTATGACAGGGGCTTAACTTACAATGCATTTGTTCCGGTGAGTTGCTGTGATGTGAGTCAGGATTATATCCTGGTGCAACTGGAAGTCCGCGACCAGCATGGAAATGTCAACTATTGCATGGTGCAGGTGCAGGTGCAGGACAAATTGGCTCCTATTATTTCCTGTCCACCGGATATCCAGGTCAGTTGTCATTATTGGTTTGATCCCAACATTTTGGGCAATCTTTCAGACCGGACCTTTGGAACTGTAGTGGATGGATTTTATTTTCCTGAAAGTGCACGGCAGCCGATCATTATCAACGATCCGGACAATCCGAATTTTTCTCAACCTCATAACTGGGGGCTGGATGGATATGGAAAAGATAATTGCAACCTTGATCTTCAGGTACGGGTAAGTGAGCTTGACGATTGCAGCGGGGACGCACTTCCTGCTGATGCGCCTCCCGGAGCTGTCAAATTGTTCGAGCGTCGTTTTATCGCGACTGACCCTTCCGGTAAAGTCGGTACCTGCACGCAAAAGATTTGGGTGGTCAACTTTGATCCATTCTATATCAATAGTGCCGATCCCACCGATCCCACCGATGATGTCATCTGGCCCGCAGATGCGGTATACGATCATTGCGGAATTCCCGATACCATCTATCCGATTATTCTCAATGATGGTTGTTCGCAAATCGGCATTAACCTGAAAGAACGCCGCTTTGATAAAATCGATGGCGCCTGCGTAAAGATTCTGAGGGACTGGACCATCATCGACTGGTGTCAATACAACACCCAGGCGGGAACCGGTATCTGGAAATATACGCAGGTGGTCAAGATCAGCGACACAGCCGGAGCTTTATTTACGGATTGCAATGATGATATCAAAAAATATTGCACCCTGGACAAGGAAGTGACACCGGTCATTGACCCGGCATTCCAGACCAGTTGCTTTGTCCACCTCAACATCAAGAAACATATTGAAGACATATGTTCCACCGAGATCAGGTATGATGTCAAGATTTATCCGCCTAACAGTTCGGACTATATCGTGGCCGTTGGAAATACAATAACGGCGATGAATCCTGATGGCACGTACGATTTGGTCATGAATACTGCATTGAGTCCCGATCTGACCCTGCGTAATTATGGATTGGAATATAATAATCCCTATTTCCCGCTGGAACACTATAAGGTGGTGTGGAATGTCTGGGATGGTTGTGGAAACTTGCGCACCTGTGTAGATAAGATCCGTCTCGAGGATTGCAAACCACCGACACCGGTTTGTATCAATGGCTTAAGCACCGTGCCCATGCCCTCCAACGGAACCGTAACCATTTGGGCTAAAGATTTCAATGCCAGCAGTGTTGATAATTGCACGCCACAGAATCAACTTCGCTATTCATTTTCCGGAGACAGCTATCAGCCCAGTCGCATATTCACCTGCGATGATATTATCGCCCTCGGTATACAGATGCCTATAGACATCTGGGTATGGGACAATTGGAACAACAGGGATTATTGCTCCACTACGATAGTATTTACTGATCCTTCCGGTATATGCGGATTGCCATCCGGGGGTATCAGTGGAATGATCAGCACACCCAAGGAAGGAGAGGCCGTAAGTAATGTTGGTGTGACTTTGAAAAAACAAGGAACTGTATTTGGATCCTATGCAACGACCAATGACGGAACCTTTACTTTCCCTGTCGTACCCGCCGGGGAGATGTATTCGCTGGAAGCCTACAGGAATGATCAACCGCGTAACGGAGTGAGCACGGCTGACCTTATTGAATTGCAAAAACATTTGTTGGGTTCTCAGCCTTTGAACGATCCCTATCTGATGATTGCCGCTGATGCCAACAATAATGGTTCAGTGACTGCCATCGACCTGGTGGAAATCAGGAAACTCATTCTTGGTAAATATGATGCATTCCCTAATAACACTTCCTGGAAATTTATCCCGGAAAGTTATGTCTTCCCCGATCCATATAATCCGTTCCCATATGAAGAATCGGTCAACTTTGTTGTGGGTCAGGGTGGTGCAATAGAGAATTTTATGGGTGTGAAAATCGGGGACATTAATCGCTCAGCTACAGCACATCTCCAGGCCATTCATTCGCGTACGGTCGCTACGGCATCTTTCACAGCACTGGACCGTTTTGTGGGTGCCGGAGATGAATTTGATGTCGTACTGAGCCTTTCTGATTTCAAACAAAAAGTACTCGGTGCACAATGGACATTAAAGATGAACGGTGCAAAGGTGATTAGCGTTTCTTCTCTTGATCCCAGCATGACGGAAGATATGTGGTTAGCCACTGATTCCGAAGTCAGATGGGCCTGGAATACCCAACAGGCAGAAACAGTCAAGGATCTTGTCAGCGTGAAATTGATGGCTCTCCAGGCCGGAAAGATCAGTGACATGATTTCCATTGATCCGTCTTTCCTCGAACCGGAATTATATAATGAAAGCACGGAAACATACCAGCTTGGCCTGAAATGGAGAACAGAACAGGAAGCACAGAATGACGGGGATATTCAGCTGCATCAAAACAGACCTAATCCATGGACGGATGAAACGGTGATACCGTTTGAGATTCCGGAAGCCGGCGAAGTGAACATTAGGATCACCAATGCAATGGGTGACGAAGTGGCTTCCATTACAAAAGAATTCGCTGCAGGTAAGCAGCAACTGAAAATAACGAATGAAGACTGGGCTCCCGGTGTATACTACTACACCGTACGATTTGGAGATGCCCAGTTGACCAAGACAATGTTGATCCTGAACAAACGTTGACGAAAGTCAACGGAGATGATACCCCGGACAATGGTCCGGGGTTTTGTCGTTTTAGGTCAGTAATCTACCTTTGCCAGCCTTTACATGAAAGTCACCGACTACTTTAACGAATCCAGGGGCAAAACCCTGATGTCATTTGAGATACTTCCTCCGTTGAAAGGCGGGAGTATGGTGGATATATTCCGGTTGCTGGACAACCTGATGGAATTCAAACCACCTTTTATCGACGTTACCTACCATCGGGAGGAATTCGTATACAACCGCCATGACAGCGGCTATTATGAAAAAACAGCCATTCGCAAAAGACCGGGAACGGTGGGCATATGCGCCGCCATCATGCATAAATATGGCGTAGAAGCCGTACCTCACCTCATATGCGGAGGCTTCACCCGAGAAGACACTGAAAATGCACTGATCGATCTCAATTTCCTCGATATCAAGAATGTCCTGGCCCTTCGGGGAGATGCGATGACGTTTGAGGAAAAATTTAATTCGACACCGGGAGGGCATAGCTATGCTCTCGACCTGGTTAGGCAGATCGCAGAAATGAATGCGGGCCGGTATTTAGACCCCAATATTGAAAAAGGAAGCAAAACAGATTTTTGCATCGGCGTGGCCGGTTATCCGGAAAAACATTTCGAGGCACCTAACATGGATTATGATCTTCAATTTGCAGCGGAAAAAATAAAGGCAGGAGCTAATTACATCGTTACCCAAATGTATTTTGACAATACTAAGTTTTTCGAATATGTACGTCAATGCCGCGCAAAAGGAATTGAAGTTCCCATTGTCCCGGGCATTAAACCTTTGACCAAGCGGTACCAATTGTCTTCCATTCCCCGCAAATTTTTTGTCAACATGCCGGATGATCTCGTTCGTGAAGTCAATAAGGCACAAACAGATGCCGCTGTGCTGGAAATCGGTATCGAATGGGCCATTCAGCAATGCAGGGAACTGGTTAACGCCGGTGTCCCCTGTATCCATTTTTATACCATGGGGGATGTCAAGACGATTTCGAAGATTATTAAAGGCATTTAGCGGAATGTATTTTTACGCCCTGCAGCGTCGATAGTGTATGACTTTCTTAGTCCCGTGATACGAAGGCTTTGTATGACCGGTGGATAGATTGGACACAAAGTGGTTTTTGTGTTTATCTTGACCGGATAAGTATACATGATGAAGATGAAAATGACGTACTTCCGGATCAGTCGCACTTTGCTTTCTGTGGTAGCGGTGCTGTTCCCTTTATTCCTCTTTGCCCAGGAGACGACAGGTGTTCATAGGGGACTTGATCAGAAAATCAATGATTGGTTTCAGCCCATTGCTGATTGGTGGGAAAGTTTCATTTTATATGCTATTCCATTTACGGATACGATCAGAATACCCATTATTCTCATTCTGTTGGTTGGGGGTGCAGTTTTTTTTACGATCCGGTTTTCATTTGTCAACATCAGGAAATTCAGTCTCGCCGTGCGTGCCGTAAGAGGGAAATATGATTACCTCGACAAGGCTGAACTGGACCCGGGGGCGGCGGACAATGTACTTGTCGTCGATGGTGATATTGTGCAGACGATTCGTGATGAATCGCACATCGGAGAAGTCAATCATTTTCAGGCCTTATCTGCAGCTGTCTCTGGTACAGTAGGTCTTGGCAATATTGCAGGCGTAGCTGTAGCCATTGCCATTGGCGGACCCGGTGCCACGTTTTGGATGATCCTCTGCGGGCTGCTGGGGATGTCAACCAAGTTTGTGGAATGCACGCTGGGGGTCATGTATCGCGATATCGACAGCAAAGGTATTGTCTATGGCGGGCCGATGTATTATCTGAGAAAAGGACTGGCAGAAAAAAATCTGAAAGGGTTTGGAAAAATACTGGCGTTGTTATTTGCGGTCCTGATTGTTGGCGCTTCTTTTGGTGGAGGTAATGCTTTTCAGGCCAACCAATCCACGGCTCAGATTATAGGGATGTTAGGATTAAAGGGAGGGGCAAGTGGTTTTTTTGTCGGTCTTGTGCTGGCAGCGCTTACGGGTCTTGTCATCATCGGTGGAATAAAGCGTATTGCGAATGTAGCCGAACGAATTGTTCCCTTCATGGCCATACTTTATATTCTGGCTTCCCTGGTCATTATTGTTTACCATTATCATTTCATTGATGACGCCATCGGAATGATATTCAACGAAGCTTTTTCACCGAGAGCTGGATTGGGTGGAATAGTTGGTGTTTTGATTGCGGGTTTTAGACGCGCTGCTTTTTCAAACGAAGCAGGTGCCGGTTCAGCTTCGATTGCTCATAGTGCCGTGCGAACGAGGTTCCCAGCATCGGAAGGTTTGGTAGCCCTGCTGGAACCGTTTATTGATACGGTGGTTATCTGCACGATGACGGCCATTGTGATCATTTTATTCAATCAGGATAATATATTCACCTATGGAGGAGATCCTTCCGGTCATGTAGTCATGCATAGTACTGGTCAATCGGTTGGAGGCGTTGATCTCACCACTATGGCGTATGAAAGTGTTATTCCTCATTTTTCCTATGTGCTTACAATCGCGATTGTGCTGTTTGCTTTTTCCACGATGATTTCCTGGTCCTATTATGGGCTGCAGGGCTGGAAATATCTTTTCGGCCGGAGCAAATCAGCGGACCTGACCTACAAAATTCTCTTTCTTGTTTTCGTGGTCATCGGGGCCTCAGCCACCCTGGATGCGGTGATTAAGTTTTCCGATGCCATGATCCTGGCCCTGGTGTTTCCCAATATGATCGGACTCTTGCTTTTGTTTCCAAATGTCAGAAGGGAGCTCAACCGTTATTTAAAAGCCATCCGGGAGTCCCGTAAGCCGGCAGCCCGATGAAGCAGGAAATCGGCTCCGTTTGACCGGTGATGGAAAGACCTGAATAATATCAATATTATCCGCGATCGATAGAATGTCCGTGATGCAATAAAAGCACGCGGGTAGTGTATCACTGGAATAATATAGTGTTCGCACGGAAATAGAAATTCGGGCGCATCTGATTGATTCATCTATATTAGTAGTTCATAACAAGAAAGCCAATGAGTTTATTTGTCAAAAAACCCATACAACATTTAATGGATGATGCCCATCAAGAAGGGCATGGATCGTTGAACCGGACCCTGAGTTCTTTTTCCCTCGTTGCCTTGGGCATCGGTGCGATTATAGGTGCCGGTTTGTTTGTACGGACCGCTGCCGCAGCTGCTCAAAATGCAGGCCCGTCAGTGACCATCGGATTTATTATCGCTGCCATCGGTTGTGCATTGGCAGGATTGTGTTATGCCGAACTTTCTTCTTCTATACCTATTTCCGGAAGTGCCTATACGTATACATATGCTACCATGGGTGAATTTATGGCCTGGATCATCGGTTGGGATTTAGTCCTTGAATATGCCGTTGGTGCAGCCACGGTCGGTATCGCCTGGAGTGAATATTTAAATAATTTACTGATCAATGTCCTGCACCTTGCGCCTATTCCTTATGAATGGTGCCATTCCCCGTTCGAACATTCACTCGATGGGGTGCACGGTATCATCAACATACCGGCTTTTGGTATTATCGCCCTGTTGAGCTTGCTTTTGATCAAGGGAACACGCGAATCTGCCTTTGTCAATGGATTGATTGTCATCGCCAAGGTGGCCATTGTCGTCCTGATCATTGTATTTGGCTGGGGTTTTATCTCTCACGCTAATCACGTCCCTTTTATTCCTGAGCCGTCCATCTATACGGATCACCAGGGCATATCCCATACTTATGGTGGCATCATGGGAATATTGGGGGCCGCCGGTGTGGTTTTCTTTGCCTTTATTGGTTTTGATGCAGTCAGCACAGCGGCGCAGGAGACAAAGAATCCTAAGAAAGCAATGCCGATCGGTATCTTAGGATCGCTGGCCATATGCACAGTGCTGTACGTACTATTTTCATACGTGTTGACAGGGCTTGCACCGGTCGAATTTTTCAGAACCACCGGTCGTGAGGCTTCCGTTTCCATGGCGATCGAAACGTTTATGCCTGGATTCTCCTGGCTGGGTAAATTGGTGACAGTGGCTATCCTGGCTGGGTTTTCGTCCGTTATATTGGTGATGCTGCTCGGTCAAAGCCGCGTTTTTTACTCGATGAGCCGTGATGGTTTAGTGCCGAAAGTATTCAGTGATGTACATTCAAAATTTAAAACGCCGTATAAGGCTAACTTGATTTTCCTTGTGGTGGTAGGAGCATTTGCAGCCTTTATTCCCGGTGACATCGTGGGAGATATGACGAGTATAGGCACTCTTTTTGCCTTTATGCTGGTTTGTGCAGCGGTGATCATCCTTAGAAGGACAGACGCTGATATGCACCGGGAGTTTACTACGCCATTTGTCCCCCTGGTTCCGATCCTGGGCATCCTGGTTTGCGGTGCGATGATCCTCGGTTTGGGGTGGACCAATTGGTTACGTCTCGGAGGTTGGTTGCTGATCGGTTTTGTTATTTATTTCACCTACAGCCGACATCACAGCA
This sequence comes from uncultured Saprospiraceae bacterium, assembly GCA_963837505.1. Lineage (GTDB taxonomy): Bacteria > Bacteroidota > Bacteroidia > Chitinophagales > Saprospiraceae > Opimibacter. Next base: position 77,202 of record CAWINN010000012.1, read on the forward strand.
AACTTCGAAAACCGAAGTAAAGGAGAAAAGCAATATTTTTTCTTCCATTCAATATTTTCAGGAACAAACATTTTCGATCAAGGAAATTATCCTGTTGCCTGCAGCACCGGTATTACCTGCCGCTACCGGAATTTTCGTTACCATTGAATATGATAATAGCTAAACTTTTCCATGGCTGCAAGAATAGCCATACTGTCCGTATGTTAGAGAGTAAATGAACCGAACCCGCGTATTGATCATCCTGGTCTTTGCTCAGTTTGCCTGCGTATCGCTTTGGTTCGCGGCTAATGCTGTCATGGCGGACCTGGTAGCAGCTTATCATATCCATACTTCAGTAGGGTGGCTGACGTCGATGGTGCAGTTTGGATTTATTGTGGGCACACTGGTCTTTGCTTTCTTAAGTCTTACCGATCGATATTCACCCTCTTCCATTTTTTTTCTGTGTTCGGTGCTGGGTGCAATAGCCAATGCGTGTTTACTTTTTACCCGGGATCATGTATTGATCATTTATGGAATGCGTTTTTTAACAGGATTTTTCCTTGCCGGCATATATCCGACAGGGATGAAGATCGCGGTTGATTATTTTGACAAGGATATCAGCAGGGCACTCGGTTATTTGTTAGGAGCCTTGGTGCTGGGCACCGCATTTCCGCTTTTATTGCGCGGCGGCATTTTGCTTCTTCCCTGGAAGTCGGCGGTGATCATTACTTCCACATTGGCATTGGTGGGTGGGGGTGTGATACGAATTTGTATTCCGGATGGTCCTTTTCGAAAACCAAATCCTGATTTTAAACCCGCCTTGATGCTTAACCTTTTTAAAAATAGAAACCTGAGAAATGCAGCCTTTGGTTATTTCGGGCATATGTGGGAACTCTATGCCTTCTGGACATTTGTGCCTGCTGCAGTTTTATATGATGTAATGGGTATTCATTCCGGGGTTAGTCAAAATGAAGTGATGCAGCAGTCTTTTTACATTATTGCACTGGGTAGTTTCGCCTGCATCCTCGGAGGATACTGGGCTTTGAAAATCGGCAGTGCAAAAGTTGCCCTGTTGGCGTTGATTTCTTCGGGCCTATGTTGTCTGGTATCCCCCGTGATGTTAAAACTGCATACCTCTTTCGTCTTTCTTTTTTTAGTGTTTTGGGGTATGACGGTCATCATGGATTCTCCGCAGTTTTCGTCTTTAGTGTCCCGATATGCGCCGGTGGAGAACAGAGGTACGGCCCTGACCATTGTAAATTGTATCGGATTTGCCATCACCATCCTCAGTATTCAGTTATTAGACTATCTCCATACCTGCCTGGATACGAGATGGATTTTCCTCTTTCTTTTCCCGGGCCCCGGGCTGGGGGCATTGGCGTTGATGAATCTGAAGTCTGAAATCACCTGAAAAAAAAATCAATACCTTGCGCAACCTGTAACACGAAAGACACAATTGCTGATGATGGCTTCAAAAAAAAGCAATGGACTGCTGGTCGTCGCGCTGGTCCTCATGGCGATCTTCCTGACTTCCCTTCAGGCGATACACCTGATTTCACTCAGCCCGGCCCTCATTGCCGTGTTCCGCTGGATGGCCATTGTTGGTATAGGCTACATGGTATTCAGGAAAAATCATCTGACCACCTGGATTCTTTTCAGCATGCTGATCGGGGCAGAGTTCGGTCATGATTTTCCTGCTATAGCCGTCGAATTGAAAGTAGTCAGCCAGATTTTCCTGCGACTGATCAAAACAATCATTGCTCCTTTGATTTTTGGTACACTGGTCGTAGGCATTGCCGGACATGCCAACCTCAAACAGGTAGGTCGAATGGGATGGAAATCTATTCTGTATTTTGAAGTGGTCACCACGATTGCTTTATTCATTGGATTGGTAGCCATTAATGTCAGTAAAGCAGGAGTAGGCATTATTTTACCTCCACATGCCAATGCTGAAAGCCTGGGCGTACCACCTCCTTCCGGTGCTGCGGAGACCATCCTTCAAATTTTTCCTGAGAATATTGCTAAATCTATTTCAGAAGGCCAGGTGCTGCAGATTGTAGTGTTCAGTATTTTATTCGCGATCGGTTTGGCATTGGTAAAAGAACCGCATAAAAAGAATATGCTTGCTTTTTGTGAAAGCCTCACCGAGGTCATGTTCAAATTTACCAATATCGTGATGACGTTTGCGCCTTTCGCAGTCGGAGCTGCTATAGCGTATACCGTGGGCCACATGGGATTCGGTGTGCTTGCTAATTTATTTAAATTACTGGCTACTTTATATGTCGCTTTAATCGCTTTCACTTTACTCGTGATGTGGCCGGTGGCCATATTGATTAAATTACCGGTTCGTCGATTTCTAAATGCAATCATGGAACCGGCGACCATAGCTTTTTCTACTACCAGCTCAGAAGCCGCACTTCCGATCGCCCTGGAAAATATGGAAGCTTTTGGTGTGCCGAGAAAAATAGTGGCCTTCGTGCTCCCGGCAGGATATAGTTTTAATCTTACTGGTTCGACCCTGTATTTATCCCTGGCTACCCTATTTGTAGCGCAGGCGGCTGGAATTCATCTGCCTGTATCCCAGCAAATACTGATCGTATTTACTCTGATGTTGACGACCAAGGGGATTGCCGGGGTGCCCAGGGCGTCCCTGGTAATTCTGATGGGAACAGCTGCTACGTTTGGGTTGCCTATAGAACCTATTTTCCTGATCCTGGGGATTGACGAATTGATGGATATGGCCCGCACGACCATCAATCTCATCGGCAACTGCCTGGCCTCGGCTGTAATAGCAAAATGGGAAGGAGAAGAAGAATACAATGATCCAAATAATACCTCGTTCATCTGAAAGAATTGATAAGGCTGTGTAAAGGACCAGGACTAACACCTGAAAGTGATTTAACAATAACTTGAAAACTCATTATCTTTTAGTTTACACAGCAAAACCAACTTCGATACGCAGGAAAGAAATAAATGCAATTACCCTTTCCTTTTCCCGGACTAGTCCTTTATATTGCCGACGATAAGATCAACCTACCCATCATCCCATGCTGCAACAAGCTTTCTTTGAACTCTCTACTTTCCACCTTATTTTTTTGATCCTGGCCATTATCGGGGTTTGTTGTTTTGAGTTCGTCAATGGTTTTCATGATACGGCAAATGCAGTCGCCACCGTCATCTATACTCGTTCTCTGAAACCCCTGCAGGCAGTGATATGGTCAGGCACATGGAATTTTCTCGGTGTATGGCTGGGGGGAGTGGCCGTTGCGATCAGTCTTATTAATCTGTTGCCCATCAGTGATATGATGGCGATGTCCCAAATGGAAAATATTTCGATCGTGTTTTCGGTATTACTGGCAGCTATTATCTGGAATTTAGCTACCTGGTATTTAGGGATACCCTGTTCAAGTTCACATACGTTGATTGGTTCCATGTTGGGAGCAGGCATCGGATTTTTTTGGACCCATGGAGGCAATGGCATTAACTGGGGTAAAGCAGAGAATATCGGTCTCTCCCTTTTGCTTTCACCGGCATTTGGGTTTTCATTCGTCATCCTCATCCTTTGGGTCTTAAAATATACCATACGGAATAAAGAAATTTTTAAAGACCCTTCCCAAAATGAAAACAGGCCACCACCATGGTGGATCAGGGGGATACTCATCATCACCTGTACCCTGGTGAGTTTTTTTCATGGTAATAATGATGGTCAAAAAGGGATTGGCATCATGTTGATCGTGCTGCTGGCCATGCTCCCGGGTTATTATGCCCTGAATCCTAATTCAAACATGAGTAAGTTGAAGGAAGCAGTGCATCATATGAAAGAAGCATCATCCGATTACGTGTTGTCGCATGAACAGAATATGTATGCCAAGCCATTATCTGTCCTCGATAATCTGGTCGATGAGCTGGATGCTATGGATCCTGATAGTAAAGAGCAGAAATTGCTGGTCAGAAAGAACATTCAGATTTTTAACAAGAGTGCTAATGCGATGTTGGAAGATCCGGGTTTTATTCCTGATAATCAAAAACGGAGACAATTCGTTTCCGGCCTCCATACGCTGAAAGAGGCGACGGACTTCGCTCCGATAGAAGCTATACTGCTTATCTCACTGTCATTGGGTTTCGGCACCATGATCGGCTGGAAGCGAATTGTCATCACTATCGGGGAGAAAATCGGAAAGACTCATCTCACCTATGCCCAAGGTGCAGCAGCGGAACTGGCTGCAGCAGTGACCATAGGCATGAGTAGCGGGCTTGGTCTTCCGGTCAGCACCACCCATGTACTATCTTCTGGGGTAGCCGGAAGTATGGTGGGCATAGGCGGATTAAAAAACCTGCAGCGGAATACGATCGCCATGATCGCCACCGCCTGGTTGCTTACCTTGCCTGTGACTTTTTTAGGTGCATTAGCTTTTTATTACTTCTTTCAACTCTTCGTGTAATAAAACTTTCAGGGCTTTAGCGCCGAAAAGAGGAATACTAATAATGCAGCCAATCCCAGGTCACACCTCCATGACCATTGATGACCAGGGCCGGGGCTGGAAATTTGAAAATGTTGGCCATGCACAATATTGTTTTTAAAAATTTACTTTTAATCCGTATCCGGCTCAGATCCACATCAGGTGAGATGTACCATTGCCGATACCGGGGATAGACAGCCGGATCCAGCGTAAATGTATTTTCGCCGAGCATCCATTGATTTTCAAATCCGCCATACATGTTTTCTGCTCCATATCCCAGGGCCACATTCAGCCATTTCGGAAAACGGCTTTCTTCTTTAAGGAAAGAATGAATATTAAAGGACATCCAAATAGTCTGCGCATTATAATCTTTCAAAAAAGTCTGGAAAATATTTACACCGAAAAGATCATCTGTGCGTTCGCGAATGGTCGTAGTGCCTTCCGGAGAACCGGTTACGACATCTTCGGGATACATGATAAAGGTGGAGGAAACTTTCATCTTGATGCGTTGGTCATCCCAGATAGCCTGTTGAGTGGCCCACAGGCCACTACCGATAATATTCGCCGTAAAGTCATACATCGAAAATCCCCAGGCAGATGAAAATCCATCCAGCACCTCAATGGTAGTTTGTAAGCCAACGGCAGTCAACGCACCGGCCCAGATTGAAGGTCCGCGTTTCATGCCCGTCCATCTAGCCACATGGTACAGCCATTCAGATTCAAAATAAGCTGTAAACATATGCCCGGCCTTGTCCATTTGTTGCCATTCTTTGACATCATTGAAGAAATGAAAGGACGTACGGGGATATTGATCATACCACAGGTTGTTGAGGGTCAGCAAGGTTCCGGTATAGGCTACGATCCCGGTTCCCGCTGCGGTCCAAAAGCGACCCTGATGGAATGAAGAGGGATATTCCCAAAAGGAGAGAGAGTCTTTCTGGCCAAAAGCCGAGAAGGAAGCAAGGGTCAGGAGAATGACCGGAATGCATAGCTGCCATCTGACATTTATATACATAATTTCAGGTTTAGGCGACATCCGGCCTTCGTAACGTCAATAATTGATATTTTGCAGGCAATTTAGATCATAAAACCGGTTGGGAAAACGCTTATAAACATATGATGCGATTTCGACTTCTTTTACCCTCTTTCACGGCTGTGCTGTTCCTTCTGGGTTCCGGCCACCTGAAAGGGCAGGACATCCATTTTACGCTATACGGGATGACACCGCTGGCCTTCAATCCTGCTAATACAGGGGCCTTTTATGGATCGTACCGGATTTCTGCCCTTTACCGGGACCAATACCGGTCCGTTGCCGGATCAGGAGCGTTTATGACACCTACACTTTCCATCGATGTTCCGGCGATCAAAGGATTCCGTGATAAGGACTGGGTCGGAGTAGGCCTATTTATGTATTCCGATAAATCCGGTGATGCAGGACTGGTCCAGGCTACCACGAAGATCAGTGCCGCCTATCACCTGGCATTGAATAAAAAAGGAAGTACCATGCTTACCCTGGGTTATCAAACCGGAGGCGTGGGTAGAAAAATAAAAGATCCGTCAAAGCTCATTTTCGGAGATGGCCTGGAATTGGGTGATCCAAGCATGTCCGCTGATATTAATAACGTGGAAACCAACCCCAAGGGAAAAAGCTTTACGGACCAGGTGGGTGGTGTAATACTGTCTTCTAAATACAATAAGACAGATGAATTCTCTTTCGGTTTTGCGATGGGCAAAATCGGTAGACCCAGTTGGTCCCTGCTGACATCAGGAGGGAACTATCGTCTCAACCCACGATTATATTTCAGTGCCGGCATGTCAACGGTGATGACAGATAAGGTCCGTTTTTCACCAAACATTAGCTATCAGCGAATACTCAAAGGCTCCCAGGCTACGTTGGTGGTTCAGGGGATGATTGATTACTTATTCAATCAGGAAAAAAACACCATCCTGCTTGGCGGACTTGGTTATCGGAGCGGCCAGGGTATTGGGGATGCCATACAGGTGATGGTGGGATCCTACATCAAGGATGTCAAAGTCATGCTAGGATACGATATCAATATTTCAAGCTTAACGGTCGCCAGCGGCTCGGTAGGCGGATTCGAACTTGCTGCTCAGTACATAGGTAAGATTTATAAAAGACCTAAACCGGATCCAGTTATCTTTTGCCCAAGATTTTAAATATGAAGCTGTATAAATTCCTTGCCCTGTTCATTGGTTTGACAGTGAGTTTGACTTTAAGGGCCCAGCCATTGAAAGAAGTGCCGGTGCACATGATGATCGAAACCGCCGAGGCCAGCCTGGAAATACCAGATTACTATACCGCCCTGGAATGGTATGAAAACGCCTATAAGGAAGAGCGCGATCCGGATGTGGCCATGAAAATCGCCGAACTCCAGATCAAGATCAGAGACTTCAACCGCGCGGAAAGATGGCTTGAAAAAATAGTGGAAAAGGACCAGGGAGAAAAATATCCCATGGCCGTGTTCGAATATGCACAGGTGCTGAAAATCAATGGAAAATATCAGGAGGCAGTAGATGCATTCAATCATTTTGCAGGTCTTAATGTTCCTGATAGCCTGTTGCAACTGGCAGATAATGAAGTGGCCGGCATCCAGCTCGCCGTACAATCCAAACCACCTATTGACCTCGTCGTGAAGAATGCCGGTCATGGCATCAATTATTCCTATACGGATGCATCCCCATTCCTTGGCCCGGATGGCAAATTGTATTTCTCCTCCATGCGGACTAAAGAGATCATCACCCTGGATGGAAAGGAAGGCGATTATTATTTGAAAATTTATGCTTCCGACAAAGGAAAAGATGGTGACTGGAATCCTGCAAAACCTTTACCTGAAAAAATCAATGCCCCCGGCTATCATACCGGCAATCCCAGTATCACCACCGATGGGGCACGTATGTTTTTCACCAGGGCAGAATTGACAGGGAATGATTTGAGTGAAAGTAAAATCTATATGAGCGAAGGAAAAGCTCAAAACTGGGGCGCCCCCATTGAACTGAAAGGTATCAACGGAAATTACATCGCCAAGGAACCTATGCCTGGAGAGTTGTATGGTAAAGAAGTGCTATTCTTTTCTTCCAATATGCCCGGCGGATTCGGCGGGTATGATCTGTATTATTCGACCAGGATTACAGATGATACCTATGATATTCCTGTCAACCTGGGCAGTACAGTAAATTCTCCGGGAGATGAAATCACGCCCTTCTTTTTAAAGAATAAATTATACTTCTCTTCCAACGGTCATCCCGGTTTTGGCTGCTTTGATATTTTCAGATCGGATTGGGATGGAAAAGACTGGGGTAAAGTGGAAAACCTGGGTGCAGGCTACAATTCCTCCTTTGATGATTTCTCTTTCACAGTGAATGAAGAAGGTAAACTCGGTTTCCTGGTTTCTAATCGCCCGGATGAGGAATCCCATTCCGTAAAAGGAAAGACCTGTTGTGATGATATTTACCAGTTCCATATCCGGGATATTCTCATTGATTTATTGACCAGCGTGTATGATGGCAAGACTCCTTTGCTGGGAGCTAAAGTGACCTTGTTTGAACTAAATAACGGCAAGACCGGAAAATCAGAGCAGCAGACGCAGGATAAAATCAACGATTTCCAATTTGGACTGGACCAGGATAAAGCCTATAAGGCGTTGGTGGAGCATGATGGTTATTTGCCGGCTGAATTCGAATTCAATACGGTTGGCATCGTGGATGATTTTACGGTCCGACGGACAGTCCAGTTGGCGAAAATACCTTCCGATAAATCCGGTACCGAAATCGTCACGATCAATGAACCGATCAGGCTCAATAATATCTATTATGATTTCGATGATGACAAAATCCTGCCGGATGCGGAAAAGGATCTTGCCTTTCTCGTTGACCTCATGAAGAAATATCCGGACATGGAGATCGAATTGGCTTCGCATACGGATTCACAGGGTGATGATAACTATAACCTCCGGCTCTCGCAACGTCGCGCCCAGTCCGCTAAAAACTGGATGGTAGCGCACGGCATTAACGAAAAGCGGATACAAGCTGTTGGTTACGGGGAAACACAAATCCTGAATCAGTGTATTAATGGCATTGATTGTACGGATGACGAACATCGTGTCAATCGTCGCACAGAATTTAAGATCATTGCCGGTCCGACCACGATCGAAGTACAAAAATCCGATCTGGGGGACCAGAAGAAGAAAGGCCAGCAATCCGGTGATGTAGTGGCCCCTACAAAAGGAACCGTGCCCGTCAGTGAACCTAAGTTTGAATTGCGTTTTGATAAAAAATTAGTCGAACTGGGCGTTGTCAGGAAAGGGGATAAAAAAGAAATGACTTTCAATTTTATGAACACAGGAAACCAACCCATCGAAATTGAAATGGTCAGTTCCTGTGAATGCACGACCCTCGATTGGCCCCAGGGCAAAGAATTTAAACCCGGAGAAAAGGGAGCCATTAAAGCCGTATTCGACAGCTCAGATAAAGAAATAGGGGAGACCACCGACATTGATGTCGTGCTGAAACAAAGCGATCCCAAGACCCATGATCCGATTCTCTATAAATTGCAGTATAAGTTTACCCTGGTAAAATAATCTCTTCCGGACTTCCTCTTCGTGAGAATTCGTGTAATGCGTGGCTACAAGGTTATCGGCCTCTCATTATACCTGTTCACACGAATTAATTCGCCCGACTATGGACTTTTCAATCCTGGCTTCACAAATCGCTGAGCAGGACGGTTTGGAATGGGTAGGGCTGATCACCGGTCTCCTGTATGTCTTTTTTGCCTCCCGGCAGCAATCGATTTGCTGGTGGTTCGGCATTATCAGTTCAGCATGTATTGCCTGGAAGAGTTTTACCGATTACAGGCTGATGGCCGACGGTCTTTTGCAGGTATTTTACATCCTGATTGGATTTTATGGATTATATCAATGGATGTCCGGCCGTGTGGATCATCACCCAAAACCGGTAACCACTTCTCCATTTCAATTTCATTTGATTTCTATTTTAGTTTGTCTGCTCATCAGTGCACCTGCTTCCTGGGTATTAATTCATTATGCCAGTGCGCGGTATGGTTACCTGGATATGGCGATGACTTCGCTCTCCGTTTTCGCGACGTTTTTACTGGTTCGGAAAGATCTGCACAACTGGTTGTACTGGATCGTCATAGATATGGTATATGTAATACTGTATCTCAAAAGCGAAGGACTTTTGTTTGCCCTGCTCTTCTTGATTTATACCGCTATGGCCGCCTGGGGTTATAAGCAATGGAACATAACCCTCCTGAACCGTACACCAAATGAATAGGTTTCGATTATCCTTTTTCTCAAAAACAATAGGTCAACATTATTATATTTTTGTCTCCTAATAGGGTAATCCTGTTTTGACATAACCTCATCATGAAATATAGCTTCTTGTTTTTACTTCTATACTGCCTGCTGCCCGCAGTTGCCCAAAACCCCAAATGTCCGCCGGTAAATGAATTGGATAAAGATTCTTCCTTGGTTAAGTTCATCAACCTGCTGAAAGCTGCCGCCATAAACAAGGATATAAAATTTGTAGTCACGCAACTGGACAATGAGGTGTCCTCTTCTTTTGACGGGGAAAACGGAATACAGCCTTTTATAGAAAACTGGGGACTGATGAATGATTCGACGAAATTCTGGGCTTACCTGTCCAGGGCACTCGAAATAGGAGGCGCCCTGGTTAATGATCCGGAAGATGAAACGGGCCGCTACCAGGTAGTCTTTCCTTATGTTTATAATTTTCAGCCGGCATTGGAAGATGATCCCTATGCCCTCGGATGCATCATTGGTAAGAATGTAAACCTCAGGGAGCTACCCGATACGAAGTCTGCCGTAAAAACACAGCTTACCTATGATGTGATCTCGTTCCTGTACGATGAAAATGAAGAGGAGACCCAGTCAGGTAAAAATCCGGAAGGCGACCCGGAGTGGTTCCTGGTAGAAACCTACGACAAGAAATTCAAGGGTTGGGTCAATTGGAAATTTGTCTATTCCCTCACCGGACCAAGGCTTTTTCTCTTTAAGAATCAGGCGGGTAAATGGCGTATTTCTTCATTTGTGACAGGAGATTAACCCGGATTCCCAAAATCTAAGCAATTTCTAAGCGGGATTATTGAGTGCTGGAGGACTTTGGTACTACTTTTGCCATCACATAAAAAGTTTTTTTTACTAAAAAACTCATTATCAGTACCATTATAGACTAACAAATCATCCCATTTACCCCTTTAATCACTTCAATCCACCCACAATGAATATAAAATTACTACTTGGAGCAACCTTTTGCTTCATTCTTAATCTAACTCAATCTGAAGCCCAGGGCTGTATCGGAATACGTCAAATGGGCGGGACGGGCATGTTAGCTTCCAGCGCTTACAATCTCAGCAAGGGTCAATTTCAGGCCGGGGCCAATTACCGCTATTTCCATTCCTTCCGTCATTATGTCGGTACGGAAGAGCAGCCTCAACGTCAAAATACCGGTGGCGGCCATGATGAGAATGGTAATGAACTCGGCAATGCCGTCAATATTTATTCCCATGCGCTGGACCTTAATTTCTCCTATGGCCTTTCCAATAGATTACAACTGAATGGTGCCATTCCATATGTTCACAATGAGCGCTCCCAGGTGATGAAGCAAAAATTGCCTGAACCTGATACCTTTCGTTATAGTGTCTACGCACAAGGGATAGGTGATATGAGGCTTAGCTTAAATTACTGGTTGTTTGACCCGGCCACTTCGCATGACGCAAATCTCATGCTGGGCCTGGGGATCAAAATTCCAACAGGCAATTTTGCAGCAACCGACAACGAGGTACCTCAATCAGATGGGACGAAAGCAGACTTTCAGGTCATGGATCAGGCCATACAACCCGGTGACGGAGGCTGGGGAGTGTCAGTGGAGATGCAGGCCTTTCAATCTTTGTTTGGTAAGATATATGGTTACATGAATGGCTATTATCTGTTTAACCCTAGAGAATCCAATGGTACTTATAAATCTAATCCTACTGTCGTGAAAAGTCCGGTGGACGGTACCACGCTGGGTACTTTATACGGATACAACATTTATGCGAGTCCTGATCAGTATTTTGTGCGCGGCGGTTTCCTGACTAATTTTGGCAATATGAGTGTTTCCCTGGGTGGACGATGGGAAGGTATTCCTGCTTATGATGCCATTGGAGGACAAGTCGCTTATCGTCGTCCGGGGTATGTCGTGGCCATAGAGCCGGGTATTGCTTACCGGGCAGGTAATCACAGCATTTCTTTATTCGTTCCCTTTAACGTGGTTCGAAATCGCATTCAAAGTGCAGCTGACATCGCTAATCAGGATTTACAAAACAGCGTCATTTCAGATCCAGCTGATTATGTACATGTGCAGGGAGATGCCGCTTTTGCAGATTATTCCATCAACATTGGATATTCCTATCGTTTTGCCATGAAATCATCGCATTCTGTTTTTAAGGATGCCGCACCGGAGAAAGAATAATCATTTTCATATCAGATATATCAATGCCTGGTGCTGGAATATGCACCGGGCTTTTTTTTACTGCCAAAGGCCGGGAATGATCAGGTCTTTTTACCTTCGGGACCAGTCCACCGTAAGCCTTCCTTCCTGATGGAGTCTGAAAAATCGTTGATGAAAAGCCTGGTCACGCCTGCTGTTGTTGTGGCGGCTTTGGGATATTTTGTTGACATCTATGACCTGCTCTTGTTTGGGATCGTGCGCAAAGGAAGCCTGACGGACCTGGGTATGATCGGGCAAGCCAACCGGGATGCCGGTGAATTCCTGATCAGCATGCAGATGTATGGTATGTTTCTGGGCGGAATCCTCTGGGGAGTTTTAGGGGATAAGCGGGGAAGGCTCAATGTGCTGTTTGGTTCGATTATTACCTATTCCATAGCCAACATCGCTAATGGGATGGTTCATTCCCTTGAAGCCTATGCGATGTGGAGGTTTATTGCTGGCATCGGATTAGCCGGTGAACTGGGTGCAGGTATCACCTTGGTTTCAGAGACACTTCCAAAAAACAAGCGTGGATATGGTACCATGATCGTGGCTTCGGTAGGATTAATTGGAGCCGTGGTGGCGAACCTCGTTTATCAGACTTTGCAGGACTGGCGATTGTGCTATTATGCCGGTGGTGTTCTTGGCCTGTTTCTTTTGCTATTAAGATTAAGCGTAAGAGAATCTGTGATGTTTAAGGCCATGGAAATCAAACAAGCGCTGAGGGGAAAATTTACTTCGCTGTTTACCGATCGAAAAAGATTTTTAAAATACATGCAATGCATCCTGATCGGCATAAGTTTATGGTTTGTGGTTGGCGTGTTGATTACGTTCTCTCCTGAATTTGCGAAATTCCTGCATGTGCAGGGAGCGGAGACCATTACAGCCGGCAAAGCCATTGCCTGGAGTTATACCGGACTGGTTTTTGGAGATATGTTTACCGGACTGTTGAGTCAGTGGCTGAAAAGCAGGAAGAAAGTGATGGCCATATTTTTGTTGTTCAGCCTGGTGATGATGATGGTGTATTTGCACGCGGAAGGAGTGAGCAGCATGATGTTCTATGTGCTGTGCCTGATGCTGGGTTTTTCCAATGGGTATTGGGTCATCTTTGTCACGATCGCAGCAGAGCAGTTCGGCACCAATATCCGGGCTACTGTCACGACCACTGTTCCCAATTTTGTCAGGGGATCATTGCCGTTGATCATTATAGGTTACCAGTTTTTCCGGGACAAAACTTTTTCAGGGAATATCATTTACGCCAGTATGGTGATGGCCGTATTATTGACGGTTATTTCATTCCTGTCCCTCTGGAAGATGAAAGAAACCTTTTCGGCGGATCTGGACTATACGGAAGCTATATAGCATAGGGCAGAGAATATACTTCGACTATTTTAGCGCAAGCACAGTATTGTGAGATGGTAAGAGGGTAAGAAGGTAAGACCGTGCAGTGGAAAAGCAAATAATTGCCTCGCGATTATTGAAAATACCCTTTCGGAGATTTAGTGGCGTAGGTGCTTGCCGCCGGTCCATCCATGTCCGGCTAAAAATTGCTCACCTGATTCCCTGGCTCCATTTTCCAGCGTGGTACCCATCGAATCATTCCATCGGTTGAGATAACCGAACAGGGCTACCACACCAGTTATTTCGACAATTTCCCCTGCATCCCAATATTGCAAAAGTTGATGAGCAATATTATCATCAACCCCGTTTGGTACAGCAGACGCGGCTATGGAAAAATCCAGGGCTGCTCTTTCAGCAGCGGAGAAAGCAGGGTGGGTGGCATACTCCCATATATGTTCAAGTTGATCCTCCGGAGCACCGTATCGTTCCGCTGCACGAATGGCGTGGGCCTGACAATATTGACATCCCGTGGCATAACTGGATACATAGGCAATCAATCGCTTCAATGCACTCGTCACCCGTCCCTGATTTTCCATGACCGCTTTATTCATCTCAATAAAAGCCTGCGCTATATGCGGCCTCCGTTGCATGGTCTTGATACTATTGGGGCAAAACCCCAGCGTCTCATTATAAAACTTAACGAGCTCTTCAATGGATGGATCTGTCTCCGGCAATGGACTAACAAGAGGTGTTTTCAAGACTATATTAATTTAAAATGGCTTGTGATATTTTTCGGATAAATCCAAAAAGAAGGGCTCAAGATATTGAGCCCCTGCCTTTATTATATTTTCTGCTTACTGCTCGCCGCGCATTGCTCACTTTTCACTGCTACAACGTCCCTCTTACCTCCTGCTCCCTTTCAATAGCTTCAAACAAGGCTTTGAAATTTCCTTTTCCAAAAGAACGTGCTCCTTTGCGCTGGATGATTTCGAAAAACATAGTAGGTCGGGATTGCACCGGGCGGGTGAATATCTGCAAGAGATAGCCTTCGTCATCTCGATCGATGAGGATTCCTAATTCCTTCAGCGGGGCAAGGTCCTCATCAATAGTACCAACGCGATCCAGTATATGTTCGTAATACGTGGCCGGAATGTTCAGAAATTCAACGCCCCGGTCGCGCAGTTTGGTGACCGTATCGATGATGTTGTCCGTAGCCACTGCGAGGTGCTGCACGCCTTCATCTTCGTAAAAGTCAAGATATTCTTCCACCTGTGATTTTTTCTTGCCTGCAGCAGGCTCATTGATAGGAAATTTGATATATCCATTTCCACTGCTCATCACTTTACTCATCAACGCGGTGTATTCCGTAGAGATATCTTTGTCATCGAACGTAAGGATGTTGCGGAAACCCATAACTTCTTCATAAAACTGTACCCAAACGTTCATGCGGCCGAGTGCAACATTGCCTACCATGTGGTCCACATATTTTAATCCGACAGAAGTGGGTTGATACCGGTTTTTCCAGGGCTGGTAGCCTGGAAGAAAAGTGCCTTTGTAATCCTTGCGCTCTACGAAGATGTGTACTACTTCACCGTAAGTGTGTATGCCTGAACGAACAACGCGGCCGTTAGCATCTTCTTCAACCATGGGGGCCATGTAGGATTTGGCTCCTCTTTTGGTGGTTTGCTCCCACGCGTCTGTGGCGTCATCGACCCAAAGTGCGATGACTTTGACGCCATCACCATGCTTGTCAATGTGCTTGCCGATGGCAGAGTTGCTGTGGAGGGGGGAAGTGAGGACCAGCCGTATTTTGTCCTGGATGACTACGTAGGATTCGATATCCTTTTCACCGGTTTCCAGGCCCTTGTAAGCATAAGACTGAAAACCAAAGGCGGTCTTATAGAAGTGAGCCGCTTGTTTGGAGTTGCTGACATACAATTCAACATAGTCTGTTCCGTTAATGGGCAGAAAATCTTCTGCTATGGCCTTAATAACGGGTTCTTTTTGTGTTAATACCGACATGATTTGGAATACTTGATTACGTTGTAAATATACGGGTATAAAATCTATACGATTGTGTTAAACGGCAGGTAAAACTTTATTGTGCAGGGAGCCAAATCCAACACGTAATCCGTTCTTTTCGGCCCATCCCCGCATCGTAACGGTATCACCATCTTCGATGAAAGTGCGCCTCAGACCATCTGTAAGCATGACAGGATTAGCCCCGTTCCACGAAAGTTCAAGCATGGAGCCAAAACTGCCTGCATTGGGACCGCTGATGGTACCGGATGCCATGAGATCACCGACGCGAACATTGCACCCATTACTCGTATGATGAGCAAGTTGCTGACACATGTTCCAGTACATGTATTTGAAATTGGAATGTGAAACGATAGTCTCCATGTTGTCTTCCGGGGTGATGGCCACCTGGAGTTGAACGTCAAAATTTCGATGACCATGGCATTCGAGATAGGGTAGTACAGGTGGAACCTGCCTTGGTCCCTCACAACGAAAAGGATGCAAAGCTTCCATGGTAACAATCCAGGGAGAAATCGATGAAGCAAAATTTTTGGCGAGAAACGGACCTAGCGGAACATATTCCCACTGCTGAATATCACGGGCTGACCAATCATTGAACATGACCAATCCAAAAATATAGTCCTCGGCAGTAGCCGTGGAAATCGATTCTCCAATGGCTGTTTCTTTTCCTATAATGAATCCGATCTCCAATTCGAAGTCCAGTCTTTTGGTGGGACCGAAAACGGGGTTCTCAGCATCTTTAGCTTTTGTTTGTCCATAAGGTCTCCGGACAGGCATGCCGCTCAGCATAATGGAGGAAGATCGTCCATGATAGCCGACAGGTAAATGACGCCAATTGGGCAACAAGGCATTCGCGGGATCTCTGAACATCGATCCGACATTGGAAGCATGTTCGATGCTGGAATAAAAATCGGTATAGTCTCCGATAGACACCGGCAGGTGCATGGTGACCTCGTCAGCAGCAATAAAAATTTTATCTGAATTCCTGATTGGGGAATGATCATCTGTTAACGTCTCCAGCAATCTCAACCGCACCTGGTTGGTGATCATTTTTCCAAGACCAATAAACGGATTTAAAACCGGCTGATCAAAAACGGACACGTCATCCACCAGGCCGCTGAAGAAACCAGTCCTGGCTATTTCTTTCAGATTGATCACATCATCACCAATGCGTGAAGCTACAAACGGTCTGCCTCCATGAGATGCAATTCCAAAAGGAATATTATGAATGGAAAAATCAGAATCTTGTGGAATGTCTATCCAGGTCTTCATTATAAAGTTTTAGCTAATTGCGTCTTTGGGTGAAGAATTAAATCCCTGCGTCTTTGCGTCTTTGCGTGAGGAAATAAGCCTCTTCGTCTCCACGTCTTTGCATGAAAAATTAAGCCTCTGCGCCTCTGCGTCTCTGCGTGAAATATTTTCCAGCACTATTCCAACCAGGATTGAAAATACTTCCCATCGTCAATGGCCAGCGCATCTTCCGTAATCATCAATGGAGCAAACGTATCGATCATCACCGCCAGTTCCTCCGTCTTGGTCTGCCCGATACTTCTTTCGTACGCACCAGGTGCCGGCCCATGAGGTATTCCTCCGGGATGTAAGGTGATATAGCCTTGTTTGATATTATTACGACTCATAAAATCCCCATCCACGTAGTAGAGCATTTCGTCGGAATCAATATTGCTGTGATTATAAGGTGCCGGAATCGACTTAGGATGATAATCATACAATCGAGGACAAAACGAACATACGACAAAAGCCTTCGTCTCAAAAGTCTGATGGACCGGTGGTGGCTGATGCACGCGTCCGGTGATAGGTTCAAAATTATGAATGGAAAACGCGTATGGAAAATTATATCCATCCCATCCTACGACATCAAATGGATGGGTCGCATAAATCAATTCATGCAACAAGCCCTGCTTCTTGATCTTCATAACGAAATCACCCTTCTCATCATGCGTTTCCAATTCGGAAGGCAATTTATAATCCCGTTCGCAAAACGGAGAGTGCTCTAAGAGTTGACCGAACCAATTACGATAGCGCTTAGGGGTATAAATCGGATGGAAAGATTCAGCGTATAGTAATCTGTTATCACTGGTATCGAAATCAATTTGGTAGATCATCCCTCTGGGTATGATGAGGTAGTCCCCGTATTCAAAGGGAATATTGCCCAGGAAAGTTCTCAGCTTACCAGAGCCCCGGTGAACGAAAATCAATTCATCAGCATCCGCATTTTTGTAAAAATAAGTAGTCAATGATTTCGTAGGGGCGGCCAGTCCGATATGGATGTCTTTATTGACGAGCAAAGGTTTTCTTGAATCAAGCCAATCCGCTGCCGGAGGTATTTCAAAACCCTTCAACAACCTGGCGGTAAGATTCTTCTCTACAGCGATCTTGGGCTGGACATTGACCGGGGTACCGATGCTACGGACCATAGTAGGCCTGTAAATCTCATAGAGCAGGGAGGACATGCCGTCAAATCCCACAGTACCAAAGAGTTGCTCGTAATAAAGGCCTCCTCCTGGTTTCTCAAAAATGGTATGGCGCTTCGGCGGAATCTTCCCTAAGGTATGGTAGATAGGCATGGCTTTTTTTTTGTAAAAATACACCTTTCGGGCTTCTTGAAAATCGATAGATACGCCGCTGATTTGCACGAATGATCGCAAATCCTGATTCTTGAGGATGCGTGACGGATCAACCTTGTTTTTTAAGCTACTAATTACATTAATTAGCACGAATTAATTGGCCTGCCCGTTAATGTCAAAATTGGATAAGAAATTCGTGAGATTTCTTGGCTAATAAACAGATGAAACACTTTACTTTGATCCTATGAAATCAAAGGAACTTATTCGTTGCCATTGGCCCGGTCAGGATGCCTTGTATCTGAAGTATCATGATGAAGTATGGGGTGTTCCTGAATTTAATAGTAAGGCTTTGTTTGCCAAGCTCATTCTCGATGGGGCACAAGCCGGATTGAGCTGGATTACCATCTTAAAAAGGCAACCCGGCTATGAAGCGGTTTTTGATGGTTTGGACCCTGAAAAAATAGCCCGATACACGGATAAAAAGCTGGAGAAAATATTGCTGGATGATCGCATCATTCGCAATCGATTGAAAGTGTATTCCACCCGGACGAATGCCATGGCTTATTTAAATATGGCGGATGAGGGTATCGATTTCAGTGATCATCTCTGGTCCTTTGTGGATGGCCGGCCAATTGTACGTAAAAACAAAAGTGAAAAGGACTTTCGGCCTACTTCCCCGGAGAGTGAGGCCTTAAGTAAGGATTTGAAAAAGAGAGGTTTTACGTTTGTCGGTTCCACAATTGTTTATGCCTTTATGCAGGCGGTGGGGATGTACAATGACCATATCGTGACGTGTTTCAGGCATGATGAAGTGAACAAAATGCATAGGGGCATGGGTGAAAAGTGAAAAGTGAAAAGTGAAAAGTGAAAAGTGAAAAGTGAAAAGTGAAAAGCGATTACTTTCGCCGCATAGCGGCTCCATGTTCTTAGCAAAAGCCAGGTACACCACCTCCTACTCTCGCCGCATCGCGGCACAAGGAATAAAGAGAAAAATTGTCGCCTTATTATTTATTGCTTCACAAAAGGTCTCATAACCACCTGCTTATTTTCCATTTCGATGCGCAGGAAATAATAGCCTGGTGGTAGAGAGGTTATATCAAAGGGTGATGTATTGCCCATGTAGGCAGGACTGCCCAGGAGATCAACCGCGTAGACTTTTTGGATTTGGTGATTCTGGATATCAATGGATATTTCAGATAAGGCTGGGTTCGGAAAAATGGAAATAGAATCCGCTTTAAGATTTTTCGTGGATACAATGTTTAACCAGCACGTATTGTAATTCGCATCCTGGTATAAAAGGATTCCTTGCTGTGAATGACATAGCAGAATGGTGCCAATATCAAAAAAGCAATCAAAATTTTCGATCAATCCTCCCGTTGTCCCAATCCCTTCGATCCAATAAACAGGCCAAAAGCCGACACATTCCAATTTCAATCTTTTTCTGTATTCGCCATTTACCAATGTAATCGTGTCAATGTCCGTAACCGTAAGTTCAACACCACTCTCTTCTGTAAAAATATCATTCACTTGCAAATTAAAGTCACATAGCACGACCTCGCCTTCAGGTCGGTACTTCCATATTTTCTGATCCGCTTCCCGGATCAGTAGGTCCGTTGGTTTCCAGTCATTCCCATGTTCCGTAGCACTTTGTAGTACTTCAAAGTAAGTCAGATCGTTGTGTGAGATTGGAATAGAATCGAAAGTGTATCGCGTTGAAAATCCCGATCCGCTCATGAAGAAGGTAGTTTCCACCCATTCCACCGTGGAATTGCAACATTGTCCTTCACTCTTATAGATATGAATTTCTTTGACATTGTCAGTCAGCAGCAGATACTGATCCATGACGCTGATACTCTTGACCGATAAGGGTATGGACCAAAGGGTACTTAAAGTGTGGCTGTCCCAGATTTCAAAACCCGATTCCAGCGGCAGATATATTTTTTGATGAGCAATAACGGGCTCTCCTCGAATCGAAGAAGAAGTAGATTTTGCCATGATGAGGTCGCCTGTGCCGGCATCATATACACTGATCTGGTTATAGGCGACATGAAAAATACGATTATCGGAGAGCATGGTGTTTTCAAAACTATTGGAGGTAGGCTTCTTCCAGTTTATATGACCATCGTCCAGGGCTATGGCGTATATATAGCCATCTCCGGACCAAATGATTTGTTGGTGAACCGTATCGATAATGGTATTAAGATTAGAAATGCTTTCTTCCTGTAGTTGTACCTGCCAATTGATATGTCCATCCGTTAAATCAAAAGATTGAATGAAACCTTCTGAACACATATAGGCTTTATCCCGATACATCGCCGGCGCTCCCTGGGGTGAATTCATGGTCAGGCCATATCGATTCCATCGCTCTTGTCCGGTCCACCGGTCAAAGCAAACCAAACTGTAATAGTTGCCCCCGATTCCCAACAGATACTGGTCATCGGAGACAGGAGAGATTTGAAGGAAAAAATCATTATGATATTGTCTTCGATCGATAATGTCGCCATTGATAGCATCAAGGAGATAGAGATAGGGCTCTTCGGCTTGTGATGTGGTAGTTTGCACGTACAGGATTCCATGGTCTAAATGGAGGACACCTGCGGATTCGTTGATGGGAACTGGCACTTGCCATTCCAATTGAAGATCAGGTAAATTTATTTTTCGGACGTACCCAGTATCCCCAAATACCGGCCTTTCGATGTAATAAAAACTACCGTCTCCACCCACGACATAAGAGAGAGTCCGAGGAATTGGCGTGGGGAAGTGTTCCGATCAATCGGAGGTTGGAGGTTATGGTTTGGTTTTCAAATTGATTGGTCCGCTGCGGACTGGCTCCTTTGTTTCTGGCAGGATATCCGGTTTCATCAATAACCTCAAAGGGTTTGAAAAAAGTGTCCGATACTTCGCCACTCAGATCCTTGCTTACCAGGAATATCGTATACTGACCGGCTTTTAGTTTGAAAGCATTGATCGGAACTTTGATTTCTTCCTGGGATTCATCGAAAATTGAATCGGTTGGAAATGCATAATGAATCCCGTAATCATTTTCCTTCAACAATCCATATTTCACTTCTGTAATTGGGACTTTAAAAGCATTGGGGGTACCGGTGGTTAGATGAAAGGGAAAGTACCGGATACTTCTGGAATAAATAAGTTCAGGAGACGGATATAAAGGAGAAATGGTCAGTATATTAGCTGGGGCATCGGGATCAAGATAGTAGGTAGCGCGAATGGCTTTTTCATATTCACCTTCACTGATATCATCATGATTGGTATCCAGTTGTTTTTTAAATTTACTTAAAAGGGAGCCTCTCAATTGAATAGTAATGGTATCCGTTTGATTGCCTGGAACGGTAGGAGTGACTTCCAGTTGATGATCCCCCGTCTGTTGAACCGTAAAATCCAAAACGCCGTATCGTTTGGATTGTATCAGCAGTTTACTCCTTAGCTCATCCGGCTCAACCCCTTCGGAAAACTGGAATTGAAAGGGGGTTATTTTCCTAAGGGTTGCATAATTGCCAGGGAACAGATCGGTAAGATAGAAAGGTGCATGGTACTCGCCGGCACCAGTGTATTTGTATTCTGTGAATTTAAAAAAAGAGGAGGTGATGATATTGGGCTTGAGATCATGATCATAATCTGTAATCACAATCTGACCAGGTTCATTGTAAATGGATTTCTCAAAAGGGCTCTCATAAAGTAGCTCTCCCTCTGGAGTGAATATTTTTAATTCCGTTTTGAAGGTGCAAATCAGGTTCTGCAAGGTCTGGCCGACTTGCATTTGAAATACTTTTAGTCTTCCTTCGGCGCCGGAGGAACTGTAGCTGAATGTTTTTAGCATGATTCCTTTGGTATAGTTATACACGTATACTTTTTGCATACTTAGCAACACTAGAAAAAAATCTTCATTTTCATCTCTAAAGGAAGTAAGGTCAACCACATCGCCATCCGTGAGCCCTAATAAGGTTCGTTCAAGGACGCCGGTGCTCCCGTTGTAGATCCACACGTCTTTTCTAAAATAGGAGATCAATTCTTTGGATTGGGTAGTATCCAGTTGGAGAATTTTGAAAGGATAAGCGTGTGGAACAGGCAGGAAGTCCGGATCCTTCTTGAATTCCAATTCTCCGGTGTCTGTATATATATAGGTGTTTTGAAGATCCTGGATCAGCACTTCCTGGTTTCCATCAAAATCAATATCCTCCGTCAGGAGCCGCTTTGGATTCAGGGTATAATTCGAAGTGTTGAGATAGGTATGGGTATTGTAAATATTCAAAGCAGCGGAATTGGAAATCAGTAGAGTAATTGGTATTCGATCCTTTTCGGGAATAGGAAAGAACAGGAGATTTCAGGTCGAAGCATCGCCATCAAATAAATTTTTCACCTCAGTTCTTGTAACGTGGAGAAAGTGGTTAAGGATTTAATGGTCAGAAAATTGGCGCCACCTGCAGGATGACAAATCAGGTACTCTATTGAATCTGAATGGAAAGGAGCGATAGTTAAGCCGCTGGGGTAGGAGTTGGAATAAGAGCGGCGTCACACTTCTGGTTCCGGGTTGAAGAAACCTAATCCGGTGATTCCATAGGGAATGAATTCTGAATAGAAGATCAATTCTTTGGGTGTGGCAAAGGTCTGGCCCAGAAACCTATTGTAATCTATATTTTGTGGCGCAGGATATTCATTGATTTTGGAAACAGGATAAGTATTGATTTCATAGAAGGAGTTATTCGTATAGGTGATCAATTCAAGGGAGTCATCGGCGTCCAAATTGAAGGGTGTGAAAAATTCCATGGAAGTCAAAGCGGGAGCAGCATAAAACCCAATAATTGATTTGGAGATATGGCTGTACAAGTGGATGCGGGTATTATCCAGGATGACCAGCTCCGGTGTCCCGTCGACATTCATATCACAGGCGGACATTTGCTTGATAGAGGAATTGGAGATGGTATTTTCTACCACCTGGGTGTTCCAATCGATAATCAGGATGCTGGAATAAGTTTGTAAAGCCAATTCTAAATTGGGATCCAGGTCAAAATTAGCGAAGATCATATTGACCCCTTTTAAAGTTGGAAATTGTTGCGTGATGAGATGAGTATGGATGTCATAGACATCTATACCATCATTCTCATCCAGAATAACCCATTCGTTGGTCCCGTCAGCAATAAGT
>CAWINN010000013.1:0-28711 GCA_963837505.1 uncultured Saprospiraceae bacterium
TTTTTAAATGTTGCTTTTGTACTGTATATATTTCTTCATTTATTTGCTGAAAGGCAGAAAGGCAGAAGGGCGGAAAGTAGATTGAAATGAATATGTATAAGACAAAAATGTAAAATACAAGGTCATTGAAGAAATTATCTTTCATGAGCTCCATAGGAGCGGAATATCTGTAGAACATGTGAAAGGACAAATTTTTAAAGCTCCATAGGAGCGGAATATAGTGAATGTGGAGGATCAACTTCAATGATTAAATCATTTTGAAAATCTGAAATCAAAATCTGGTTCAAAGAATTTCCTTTGTTAAAGTTATTACATGGAATGATATGTCGCACCTACGGCGCTTCAAATAATATGCTATTCGATTTGATACAGATATGTCGCACCTACGGCGCTTCTCATGATATGCTAATCAGATTTAATACAGATATGCCGCACCTACGGCGCTTCAAATAATATGCTATTCGATTTGTTACAGATATGATCGCACCTACGGCGCTTTTCATTTAGTCCATGCGAATCGATACAGATATGCCGCACCTACGGCGCTTCAAATAATATGCTATTGGATTTGATACAGATATGCCGCACCTACGGCGCTTTTCATTTAGTCTATGCGAATTGATATAGATGTGTTACACCGGCACCGTGAGAAGATTTTCAAATTATTGAAAAGGCAGATGGCTTTGACAGATCTTATCCATTCATGTGTTGAGCAAAGCTATCAGAGTGAGAAGGGCGGAAAGGGTGAAAGGCGAGAAAGACAGAAAGACGGAGGGGTAGAATTAGATAGATTGAAATGGAATATGTATAAAACAAAAATGTGAAATAGAAGAAAATTGAGGAAATTATTTTTCATGAGCTCCATCGGAGCGGAATATCTGTAGAACAGTGAAAGGACAAATTTTTAAAGCTCCATAGGAGCGGAATATATTGAGTGAGGAGGATCTAGATTCAATGTTTAAATCAAATTGAAAATCTGAAATCAAAATCTGATTCAAATAATTACTTTGATTAAAGTTATTACATGGAATGATATTTCGCACCTACGGCGCTTCAAATAATATGCTATTGGATTTGATACAGATATGTCGCACCTACGGCGCTTCTCATATATTCCATTCGATCAGTTATAGATATGCCGCACCTACGGCGCTTCAAATAATATGCTATTGCGATTTGATACAGATATGTCGCACCTACGGCGCTTTTCATGAAATGCTATTCGATTTGATACAGATATGTCGCACCTACGGCGCTTTTCATATAATGCTTATGCGATTTGATACAGATATGTCGCACCTACGGCGCTTTTCACTTAGTCTTGTTCGATTTGATATAGATATGTCGCGCCTATAGCGTTTTTCACTTAGTCTTATTCGTTTTGATACAGAGATTGCGCACCTACGGCGCTTGTATTTCTGTAATGTAAAACAAAAAAAATGGAAAAATTATTTTTTTGTTTTCTCCAGATAGACGAGGAGATCGGGATATTTTAAGGCATAACCGGGGACCTCTTCCGTTTTGATACGAAGGCCGTCCACGTATGGAACGATGAAGGCATCATCGAAGCCGATATCCACTATTTGCTTTAATTTTCCCTCTGCTTCCTGATAGGTGGGAACCAATCCGGCCATATACCTATAAAAACCTTTTACATTGTCAACTTCAATAAACATTTCATCTACGGATTCAAGATTTGAATTTTGAAGGATCTGACTTAACGCAGCCACCTGGACACTATAATATAATCCATGCCGGAGAGACGAGAATTTGCTGCCTCTGGGATCACGCATATTTTCAGGGACGGGAATACTTTCAATGTGTGCGATCACAGGTTCATTTTCGTAATGATGGAGACTGATTTCTATCCGCTGATTCAATTTCATGACCACCGGACTTTGTTGATTTCCATTGGGATCGATCGCCAGCGGAAACGAAGAACCGTATCCTTTTAATAATAAGCGACTTCGTGGAATCCCTTTTTGCTGCAGGTATTCGGCTGCTTTTTCCACTTTTTTTATCGAGAAATATAAATTATACGTTTGTTGACCGGAGGGCAATTCAAAACCACTCAGCTCGGCTTCGATCTGCGGGTAGATCAGCATCATGTTTGCCAAAAGATCTAATTTCTTAGTGTTTTGCGGAGTACGTATTCTCATCATTTTCATCGATGAATAAATTGGAAAGAAAATATTCTTTTACATCGGCCGATTTATTAGGCGTTTCAATAGCCACAGAATCTGTATTTTTTTCAAATAACATTTGGTAATATGTCGGAACAGCAGAAATCTCCTGTTGCGCAACAATGGGTTGCTTAAAAAATACTCTGTAGATATCATTACCGCCATACCCATTCTTCCTGTTTGAATTAAAGAAACCGGTAATGCCATCCGAGGTCAATATCATGTGTGTATCATCAAGAGAAGAATTGACCGGTAAGCCAAAGATTTTCCGGAAGGGACCATACTAACTTGATGGGATCAAATACTGATCGAAAAATGTCATACCCCCCGATACTCTCCAGGTTGTCGGAAGAAAAGAAAAGTGTTTGTCCGTTTTTGGTCAGAAACGGGAACCGCTCGTTATAAAAAGAGTTGATCGAAGGTCCAAGATTAGTTGCTTCAGACCAGGTGCCGTTGTGCAATATCGATATGTAGAGATCAAAACCACCAAAGCCACCCGCGCGATCTGAAGAAAATATGCATATGGAATCATTAAAAAAAGTAAGATCAGTACCACCACCATCTGCCACATATGGGCCCTGGAAAATCCCCTGATACACCTTACCTTCTTCGCCGGAAAACGTATCGGTTTTTATATTGAATGTTTTTCCGACAAGCGTTAGATAGTAGATGATCTGACCATCTGAACTGAATCCGCATACTTCATCATATCCCGGAGAATTAATTGTAGTGGGTAAATTGACAGGCGTAGTCCATTTGCCGTTGATTATAGAGGCGCTGTAAATATTTACATTGGTATTGTTATCCGTGCCGTCAGTGCCGTCCATTCTGTTGGAGTTGAAATACATTTTGTCCAGATTGGTAGGACTTGTTTTAACCCCGAATTCATCGTATTGGGTATTAATATCTGTTCCCACATTTTCGACAAAAGTTTCCTGGGTCGCAAATTTTAATCTCGCTCCATTTGCGCAACGCGTAAGTTCGTCCAGTGCCCATTCCCGCAAAGGGCTATCCTGTTCAGTTTTTTCGATAAATTTTTTGTAAAACGAGATAGCATCCAAAAAAATATTTTTGGCCTGATAGCATTTGCCGGTGTATAAAAATACGTCAGGCTCTGTTTTCCCTTCATTAATCAGGGACTGAAAAATACCAATGGCACTGTCTATGTCATTGATTTCATATAAACATATGCCAATCCGAAGGCGTATTTTTTTATTTTTGGAATGATCCAGGCCACTCTGCCTGTAAAGATGAAGGGCTGACCTGTATTTTCCCGATTCAAAATATTCATCCGCACCCTTTTTTAATTTTGAATTGGATTCTTGTGCGGATAAATACACCGGCGTTATCAAGATCATGAACATCATGAAAAAGAAGGAGAAGTGTAAGGCGGAAATTTTTTTTATCACTGGAGATTTTTGGAGCATTAAATCTCTCGTTGAGGGTCAAATGATTCGAGATAGTCCGCTATTTTCCGTAAAAAGGAACCACCCAGAAAACCGTCGACGACACGATGATCATAAGATAAAGAAAGAAACATATAATGTCTGATGGCGATTAAGTCTCCATAGGGCGTTTCAACCACTCCTGGTTTTTTGCGAATGGCGCCGACGGCCAATACGGCTACCTGCGGCTGATTGATGATCGGGGTGCCCATGACATTTCCAAATGTACCTACGTTGGTAATAGTGAATGTACCCCCCTGGATTTCTTCCGGTTTCAATTTATTGGCTCTTGCTCTGGCTGAAAGGTCATTTACTGCTTTGGTCAGGCCCATCAGATTGTAGCCATCTGCATTATTGATGACCGGCACAATGAGATTACCGCTGGGTAATGCAGCAGCCATGCCAATGTTGATAAATTTTTTAAGAATAATATTATCACCATCCACTGATATATTGATCATTGGGAAATCACGGATCGCTTTGACAACTGCTTCGATGAAAATGGGCGTATAGGTAATTTTCTCGCCGTATTTTTTTTGAAAATCATCTTTGATGCCTTCACGCCATATGACCAGTTCGGTTACATCGGCTTCAACAAAGGAAGTGACGTGAGGTGATGTATGTTTTGATCGGACCATGTGTTCGGCGATGAGCTTTCGCATGCGGTCCATTTCGATGATCTCTGTACTTCCATCTGTACTCGGAACAGCTGTAGATATTTTTGTGGCAGGAGCGATTTCCACTTTCGGGATTGGGGAGTGGTCACTTTAATTGAAGGTGAAGTTCTGTCCTGCAGATAAGAAAGTATGTCGCTTTTTGTGACTCTACCATCCTGGCCTGAGCCGGCTATCTGATCAAGTTCGGCCTGAGCGATGCCTTCTGATGAGGCTATATTCCGGACCAGTGGAGAATAAAATCTACCGCTTGAATTGGAAACAAGATGGCTGGAATGAGATGGTGTGGCTGGCACATACGGGACCGCCGGTGATCTGGGAGTTTGAATTACAGGAGCTGGTCTTTCTTCTGATTTTAGTGCAGGAGGGGGTGGTGGGGGTGCTGGTTTTTCCTTTTCAGGCGGGGGCATGGATCCATTTCCCTTTGAGGCGCTTGCCTTTGCTTCGGTGCTGATAACCGCTATGGTCTGGCCTACCGGAACGACGTCATTTTCCTTAAAAATGATTTTTTCGAGTCGGCCTGCGACCGGTGAGGGAATTTACGCTATCCACCTTGTCAGTGGCGATCTCAAGGATGGTTTCGTCCAATGCTACCATATCTCCCGGCTTTTTAAGCCATTTCAGGATTGTAGCCTCCATAATGCTTTCGCCCATCTTAGGCATTATCAGATTAAAATCAGCCATAGGTGCAAAGATAGTGAATGACGGAAGATCAGGGACTCAGGACTCATCCAAATGACCAGGGATAAAGGCTTAATGACTAAGGACAAATCCAAATGACGAATGACCAAAGACCCAGGACCAAGGATTGCTCACATGATGTGTTCTTTTCAAATCGCTTAATCTGGTTCAAATCAATTCAAATGACGAATGACGAATGACCGAGGACCAAGGATTGCTCACATGATGTGTTCTTTTCAAATCGCTTAATCAGGTTCAAATCAATTCAAATGACGAATGACCAAAGACCCAGGACCAAGGATTGCTCACATGATGTGTTCTTTTCAAATCGCTTAATCAGGTTCAAATCAATCCAAATGACGAATGACCAAAGACCGAGGGCCAAGGTTTGCTCACATGATGTGTTCTTTTCAAATCGCTTAATCCGGCTCAAATCAATCCAAATGACAAATGTCCAAGGTTTTTCAATAACCTCCAATTGTCTAGTAATAATCTTAAATGCCCCAGAGGGGCCAAAGGTCGGTAACAATAAGAATCAAAATCAATACTCGTGCCGTAGGTACGAAAGGAAAATCTGTTAGTACTGAAAATCTGTTTCCTGAAGGAAAGTTTGCTGCATTGTGATGGTCGCTTCGACTCCGAAAGCTCACTCCTTGACCCAGCTCCCCACACCCAGCAATCTATCCTTTTGCAGAATGCGATAGAAATACTGCCCTGCAGGTAACTCAGGCACTGTAATACTATTCGTCAAATCTTTTGTCGTGAAAAGCACATGACCTAATTGATCAATCAATTCTACGCGTAGTAAAGCCGGATCAAATCCATTGACTGAAAAAGTCAGATCGTTTATGCCGGGATTTGGATAAGCTGAGATGGAGAGCAAAGACGCTGATGGCCTGCTTGTAGAAACCGTCATTGGAAGTTCGCAGTCATTTCCGATTTTGAGGGCGAAAATATCTTTATCACCGATACCATGAAGTGGATCATAATATTTTTTCCAGCCATATACGATCGCACCATTGTCTTCGAAGGCCTTGATACCATTGATTTCGTATAGTCCATCAAATCCTAAAAAGTGGGTGCAAATAATTTTCATGTCGCTGTCTACTCTTGTAATAGAATAATAAGACGGCGTTTCCTGATCAACAAAACTGAAATTTGCGGCAACCCAGATGCTATTGTAATGGGCCAATTCCAATACCCTCCATAAATGGGTAATCTGACATTTTTAACATAACCGCTCACAGGAATAAGTTCAGCAGATTTTTTTGTCCGAAGATTGTTGTCAGTAAGTCTGATAACCTCACTTTCAGTATAATCATGATTCCTGTTCACAACCTGTTCCAGAATATAATAACTGTTACAAGGGGTTGATGGAAAGAATTTTTATCATTAGAAAATCCATTTCCACCATTATTGTATTGTAAGCATGATTAAAATTGCCGTCATAATATTCATAGGTCCGACCGTTAGTAATTATATACCCTGTCCCAGGCGAAATCCACTGAAAGATGTCCCCAATTTGTTTGACTGGGAATAGGGATCAGGATGAAATTATTCGCATCATCCAATGCCATGAAATGGGTTCGCTGGAAGAAGCTGCCCAGATTGTATTCATCGATAGTATATATGACTTCAAAAAATTGCTTGTCATCCAGACCGGGAATAATCCGCACCGCATTTATATACATCTCCATCGCAAAATGAATATTGACTCAGATCGGTAAGTTCACCTGTATTGATATTAAATTCTGACAACATCAGGATAGGGCTGCAGGTATCTGATTTAATACTACCGACCAGCCGTAGCGAATTATGATAAATGGAAAGTATCCTGAAAAACCGGTAACCGAACCCGCCTAATTGCGACTGATGTGTCATGAGGCCTTCTTCACTATAGGTGAACAGTGTACTTGACGTTCTAAACGGCGCAACTGATTCTGTGTTGACAGTCAATACATAATATCTGCTGTTGGCGTATTGAATGGTTCAGGAAATATATTCATCGTCCGGAGCTATGAATATTATTTATGGTGAAATGTAGATGTGGGCCGTTACATAAAATATCATGCCTGACCAGATAAAACAGGAGTAATTACAGATAAAAATTTATGGTGATGCGGTATTTGAAAAAGCTTTATAAAAAATGAATCTGGAAATAGTAAGACAGTGCGATAGGATATTTGGGTATCCTTATAAAATTCGAAGTCTTAGAAAGATTGTACGGAGTGAAATAATTTTTCGAAATTTGAGGCACATCATTTTTGGTGGTTTTTGTGAATTAAGAAAATTTCCGGATGAAAATGTATAATGAAAAAAGGGTTCGGGTGTACGTCCGGGGAAAGAAATTGCTGATGGGATGACAAATTCTATTTTACATCTGGGGGCCAAAGACGAAAGACCAAAGTCAAAGGACCAAGGCAAAGGACCAAAGCCAAAGGACCAAGACCAAAGGACCAAATGCAAGGGACTTCTATTTTCGTAGAATTGTTTTTAAGATGAAATTGTTTTTTCGCTTTTGCCCCCGCACCCCTAGCGTCCACACAACAAACCATCATTTCCAGGGATCACGGTAAGGAATGGGGTCGGTAAGATGAGTTGTTTTTTTCTGGTTTGCCCCCACACCCCTGCGTTTCTGCATTACGCTTTATTTCATTTCGCTTCATTTCGAAAACGCCGGGGCGAAAGATTAGTAAGATGAGTTGTTTTTTTCTGGTTTGCCCCCTCCCCTGCGTTCCCGCACCACACATGCGTTACTGGGAAACGCAAAGGTGGGGCAAGACGGAAATGAATTTGCCATTTAGATTTTACAAAAATCCCTATAAATATCAGGGTACCCGATTAAATTTATAGCATAAACCAACTCAATCTCATATTTATGGATCGCAATTCTCGAATACTGGGCCTTTTCTTGTCCCTCACCTTACTTATTTCATGTAAAAAAGGATTTGAACCAACCACTTTTTCTTCCGAGGAAATCGGTCGTTTTATTGCCGCCAGAGTTCCTGCTATGATTGACGTCACAGACCCCGTACGCATTAGGTTTGCCGTTCCGGTGGACTCCAGTCAGACTGCGGGTGTTTTTTCTTTTAACCCGGCTATAAATGGGGAAGCTTATTGGGAAGATGATATGACATTAGCTTTCAGACCTACTGACGGCTGGCAACCCGGACAAGCCTACCAACTTCAGATCAACCTGGATAAGGTCATTAAAGAACCCGATCCCAAAATGCCGCGGATCGTTTTCGAGTTTGAAGTCAAACCTGTCAGGATGATGGTCTCTTTCGAACCACTTGTTCCAGAGTTTGAAGGAGATACTCCCAGTTATTTATTGAGAGGGCGTGTCAACACATCTGTCAATATTGATTCGCAAAAAATGGAGAAGATCCTTGAGATTAAAACAAGCGGCAAAATGTCCCCTATCATTTGGTTTCATAACAAAGATGGCCGTATTCACGATTGGGTGATCGACCGAATCGCTCCCGATGCGGAAGTTGGATTTTCATTGGAGCGGTGAACAGATAGGTTCGAAGGAAAAAGGACAACGAACGATAGCTATTCCCAGAGGAGATGAACTGAGTGTTGTTTCTTTTGAGCCCGGCAGTGAAGGTGAGCGAAAAATTTCCGTTTATTTTTCTCAAAAATTAAATCCGGATCAGGACCTGAAAGGACTCGTCACCATCAACGGTAGTACAGAAGATTTTACAATTCGCAAGCAGGATCACATTCTTTCAATCTATCCCGATGAATCGCTTACCGGAAAACTTTCTGTCGAACTGAATCCGAAAATTTCATCAATGAGTGGAAAGGAATTGGGTAAATCAACACAAATGGATGTTTCGCTTGAAGATTCCACTCCCGCGTTGAAATTAGTGGGATCGGGAGTGATCACACCCGGAACTGCACAGATCATTTTTCCATTTGAAGCCATCAATCTCAAATCTGTTAAAGTAGAAGTACTGCGCATTTTTGAAAATAATATTCTTCAGTATTTACAACAAAGCAGTCTCGAAGATCAGTGGGATCTTGAACCATTGGGGAGAATTATTTTACAGAAAAATATTGATCTACAATCCATTGCCGATCGGGACAACCGATATGTATGGACAAGATATGCTCTCGACCTCGCGCCTTTAGTGACTTTAGCACCAGGTAGTATTTATCAGATCAGAGTTGGTTTTGGTAAAGATGATACATATCTCGATTGCGATAATGACATTGAGGCCATTCCGGAGAAAGCACCTTATGGTGAAGTAGCTTCAATCTGGGAGTACAATTATCATTATGAGGGTTTTGAATGGGACCAAACGGATGATCCGTGTTATCCTGCATTTTATGGACCGGAAAAATTTATCAGCCGCAATCTTCTCGCATCTGATTTAGGCCTCACTGCAAAACAAAATGATAACGGACATATCTGGGTTTTTGTCAATTCGCTCGCCAGTGTAGAGCCGATCTCCGGTGTGACTATTGAAGTGTACGACTATCAGAAACAATTGATGGTCAAAACACAAACATCGACGCAAGGTGATGCGTCTATGGAAATTCCGAGGAAAGCATATTTTGTTGTTGCCACTCAGGGAAATCAAAAAGGATATCTGCGCGTGGCGGATGGTTTATCGCTTTCGTTAAGTGAATTCAATGCAGGAGGTACCGGATATCAGGAAGGGCTTCGCGGATATATTTATGCAGAGCGCGATGTCTGGCGACCGGGGGATAGTATTCATCTCAATTTTATTCTTTGGGATCCGGAAGGGAAAATTGATGATCGACATCCTGTCAATCTGACGGTAACCAATCCGCTTGGTCAGAAAAAAATAGAAAAGACAAGTCCGTTATCCATCGGCGGTATTTATGATCTTGGATTTTCTACATCCTCCACCGATCCGACAGGAACATGGATGACCAAGGTTGAAGTAGGCGATGCTGTTTTTTCAAAAGCGCTTCGTGTCGAAACGATTAAACCTAACCGGTTAAAAATTGAAACTGAGTTACCGAAAGAAATAACGGGAACAATTGCAGGACAAAAATTTGATCTGACATCCACATGGCTTTTTGGAGCTCCTGCGGCAAATCTAAAAGCAAAAGTTGAAGCGCAGTTCAGTCCGCTCACTTTTTCACCGGATGGATTTAAAGATTTTATATTTTCTGATCCGGCAAGACAAACTCCTGCGACTGTCACTACTATTTTTGATGGGACACTGGATGCTCAGGGTAAAGTAAAAATCGATATACCGAGTATGAAGGAATCGCTTCCTGAAGGCCAGCTGACGATGAGTATCAAGACAAGAGTTTTCGAAGCAGGAGGTGACTTCAGTACTGACAGAACATCTACGATCTATCATCCTTATGATCATTATGCAGGTGTCTCTATACCGGCCAATAGATGGGGATATCAGGAAATGAAAATGAATGAACCTAATGATGTCCGTCTTGCTTCGGTGACTACATCAGGAAAAGGGGAAAGTGGCAGGCAGTTAAGTGTGGGTATTTATAATGCAAACTGGCGATGGTGGTGGGACAGGACCGGTGAAGATATCACGAAGTACAATTCGGAATTACATCTTGGGGCTATCACAGTGGATACGGTGACGACCGGTGCAAATGGTATCGTCAATTATAAAATTACACCTGTAACATACGGTGCTTACATGATCCGTGTTTGTGATATGCAATCCGGTCATTGCAGCGGACAGTTTTATTATGCGGGTTCATGGGGTGATCCTACAAGCAATAATGATGCTGCCAACAGGCTAACGTTTACAACTGATAAAGCTAATTATGAAGTGGGCGATAAAATCAAACTGAATATTCCGTCTGCAAGTGGAAGTAAACTTTTATTGACTATTGAAAAAAATAATAAGATTATTTCTTCCAAATGGTATCCAACATCCGGTGATCAAACACAAGTGACAATTGATGCTACACCTGATATGATGCCTAATGTCTATGCATTTGTAAGTCATATTCAACCTTACGAACACAGTTCGAATGATATGCCTTTGCGCATGTATGGTGTGCTCCCGATCATGGTGGCCGATCCGAAAACAAAACTTCATCCTGAGATCGCCGTGCAAGATGTTCTTCAACCGGATAAAGAATTTACAGTAAGTGTAAGTGAAAAAGATAAAATGCCGATGGCGTATACGCTTGCTGTAGTTGATGAAGGATTGTTGGGACTCACGCGATTTAAGTCACCTGATCCGTGGGAATATTTTCATAGACAGGAAGCATTGGCGGTACAGACATGGGATATGTTTGATCAGGTGCTTGGCGGATATGGTGGGACAATAGACAGGCTTCTAAGTCTCGGCGGTGATGGTGCAGCTAAATTAGTGGATGCACCGCAAGCAGAACGGTTCATACCTGTAGTCATGCATCTCGGGCCATACTATCTCAATGCGGGACAGAAAAAAATACACACGATCAAGATGCCGAATTATGTAGGTGCTGTTCGTGTCATGGTCGTTGCATCCGACAGGAAAAGATGGGGCAGTGTTGATAAGACCTGCACGGTGAAATCTGATTTGATGATTCATCCTACATTGCCACGTTTGGTTTCTCCGGGAGAGACGATTACACTTCCTGTCAATGTGTATGCGATGGCAGATAATATCAAATCGGTCGAAGTGAAAGTCACGACAAATGATATGGCTTCCGTCACTGGTGGAAACACTCAAAGCATTCAGTTTACTGCACAAGGTGATAAGCTCGTGTTTTTTAATTTAAAAATTCCGGAGAAACCCGGATTACTCAAAGTTGATATTTCTGCATCATCCGGAAATGCAACAACACATCAACAGATTGAATTGGATGTAAGATTGCCCAATCCCCCACTGACTGAAGTCGTGTCAGCCACAATAGCGCCTGGTCAAAAATGGTCCGGAAAAATTCCATTGCCGGGAATGACCGGGACGAATGAAGCAAGTGTTGAATTGTCACAAATGCCGTCCATAAATCTTCAGCAGCGATTGGGTTATCTTATTCATTATCCCTATGGTTGTATCGAACAAACCGTTTCTTCTGTATTTCCACAATTGTATCTCACTGCGTTGACGGATCTTAAAGTGGAGCAGGAAAGGCAGGTCAGAAAAAACATACAGGATGGAATTATAAGGTTGCGATATTTTACACTTCCTTCGGGGGGATTCAGTTACTGGCCGGGAGAATCCTACAGGGATAGTTGGGCCAATAGTTATGCAGGACATTTTTTGATCGAAGCTGCGAAAGCCGGGTACACTGTGGATAAATCAATGATGGATGGTTGGCGAAGTGCACAAAAAAAGGATGCGCAGGCATATACACCTCGTCAATATTATCGTGAAGATGTGACGCAGGCTTACAGGCTTTATACACTGGCACTTGACGGACAACCGATGTGGGGCATGATGAACAGGTTGCGAACTGAAAAAGATCTAGATCCTTCAGCTGGCTGGTTACTTGCCGGTGCGTATGCTCTTGGAAAAAGAACTGATGTAGCCGGTGACATCATCAGTAAATTAAATACGGATGTTAAACCCTATGAGGAATTGGCATATACCTACGGATCTGATCTCAGGGATAAAGCTATTATTCTCCAGACATTTTTGTTGATGGGAAAAGAGAGTGATGCTATGTTGGTCGCGCGTACGATTGCAAAAGCGTTGTCAAATGATTATTGGTACAGTACGCAAAGCACGGCATTTGCTCTTCTGTCTTTTGGAAAAATGGCCAAGCAGTTTTCAGGAAGTCAACTCAGCGCAGTGATCAACCAGTCCGGAAAAACAGCAGAACAGGTATCATCGACTAAAGGAATTGTCATTCGGTCGCTTGATGTCAGTTCGACGGATATGACGATTGAAAACACATCGAAGGATCCTGTTTTTATCATTGTTACTTCGATAGGGAGACCATTGAAAGGAGTGACCTCTGAAGTGAAAAATAATCTGAGCCTCAAAGTGAAGTATATGAATATGGCGGGAAAAGAAATTAGTGTGGATAAATTAAATCAGGGCCAGGATTTTGTCGTGCAGATCAGTGTGACAAATCCCGGCACATTCACTTCTCATCTTGATGAAATAGCCCTGTCGTATTTATTTCCATCGGGATGGGAACTGGCAAATCAGCGAATGGATCAATTTGAAGGAAGGTTTCAAAATAGTGAAGCCGAATACCAGGATATACGTGATGACAGGGTGAATACATTTTTCAGCATGGATCGCGGTGTTTGGAATTATTACTTCGTGATGACGGCGACGTATGCGGGAAAATATTGGCTGCCTGATATTATGTGTGAAGCGATGTATTCGCATCAGGTCAGGGCGAGGTTGCCGGGAAGATGGGTGGAAGTAGTGGCTGGTAGTAAGCAGGAGATGTAAGTTTCGCAAATTGGAAATTTGCTGACGCTCGGACGTAGGCTTAGCCTACGCCCAACGAATGGGACGTAGGCTAAGCCTACGCCCAGCGATAGAGAGAGGGCGTATTGAAATACGCCATTACAAATAGAATATGCTTAGAGGAAGAAGGAAATATTATTGGTTGATTGCATTGCTGCTGTTTCTGGCGTGGTGGTTCTGTCTGCCTGATCCGTTATTTACTTCTTCGTATAGCACGGTTTTGCTTGATAAGGATGGGCAGTTGATGGGGGCGAGATTGGCGGATGATGGACAGTGGAGATTTCCGGACATGGATCTTGTCGTTCCTGAGCGATTTGAAAAAGCGATTATTAATTTCGAAGACAAACGTTTTTACAAACATTCAGGTGTAGATTTAATTGCGTTTGCAAGAGCAATAAAACAAAATCTAAAAGAAGGACATATCGTCAGCGGTGGGAGCACATTGACGATGCAGACCATGCGTCTTGCGCGACAGGGGGATAGAAATGTATTGCAAAAAGGAATTGAGATGTTGTGGGCATGGCGGGCGGAATGGCGATATTCTAAAAAAGAAATTCTGCAGTTGTACGCAAGTCATGCTCCATTTGGAGGAAATGTAGTTGGTCTTGGAGCTGCAAGTTGGAGATATTTTCATAAAACTCCTGATCAGTTATCATGGGGCGAAGCTGCTTGTCTTGCAGTGTTGCCAAATGCTCCCGGGTTAATTCATCCGGGACGCAACAGAGACGCATTACTGGAAAAGAGAAATAAACTTATCCAATTACTTGAACGCAGAAATGTTATTGATCAGATGGAAGCATCGCTTGCCATGGAGGAACCTATTCCTGATGATCCGTTTCCACTGCCGAATATGGCGCCGCATGTTCTCGCACATGAGGAGAAATCAGGAATTACATTACACAGCACACTTGATATGCAATTGCAACAAAGGTTGACAGAATTATTACAACGTCATGCAGACATTCTCGGTATGAACGGAGTAAACAATGCTGCATTGATGGTCATGGAAACTGAAAGCGGTGAAGTGCGTGCTTACATCGGTAATGTGTCTGATGAAAATAAGGATCATCAAAACGATGTGGATATTATCACTTCAGAGCGTAGTTCGGGAAGTATCCTCAAACCGTTTTTATACTGTGCTGCTTTTGAAGATGGTCTCATCACGCCGCAAGGTATTATGGAAGATATTCCAACCTACATAAGGGGTTATCAACCGCTTAATTTCTCAAAACAATATATGGGGATGGTGCCTGCGGATCAGGCTTTGGCAATGAGTTTGAATGTGCCGGCGGTAAGATTGTTGCAGCAATATGGCATTCTTCCTTTCAAAGAAAAACTGATAACGGCGGGTATTACAACGCTGCATTACAGTCCGGATTATTACGGTCTCCCGCTTGTGCTTGGTGGTGCTGAAGTGAAATTGTGGGATTTGTGTGGCGCTTATGCGAGTATGGGGAGAGTATTGAGTCATGTTTATTTATTTAATAGTCTATATTCAGCAGAGGATATACATCCACCGGTATTGTTGCAAAAGAAAAAGATGAATGAAGATTTAGTACATGATCAACATCTTCAACAAACTCCTCCTGTGTGGAACGCCGGTGCAATATGGCTGACGTTCGAAGCGATGAAGACTTTGCGTCGCCCGGATCAGGAAGGGCAGTGGGAGACCTTTCAGAGTAGCAGACCTATAGCGTGGAAGACGGGCACCAGTTTTGGATTTCGTGATGCGTGGGCCGTCGGCGTCACCCCAAAGTATACGATCGGGGTGTGGATTGGCAATGCTGATGGTGAAGGGAGGCCGGGTGTAATTGGTCTTCATGCTGCAGCTCCTGTTCTTTTTGATGTCTTGCGTATGCTTGATGATGATCAGCCGTGGTGGGAAGAACCATATGATGAACTAACACCAAAAGTAGTTTGCAGACAAAGTGGATGGTTGGCGGGATCAATGTGTACTGATGTGGACACAACCTACATTGTGAAGAGTGATCAGGTACCACCTGTTTGTCATTTTCATTCTTCATTTTACACAGATGCTGCTCAGATGTATCGTTATGGACCGGATTGTATTGATGATAATGCTGTGCTATCGAATTATTTTGTCGTGCCGGCGATAGCTGAAAATTATTATAAAAGATATAATCCTTCGTATAAAACTGTTCCTCCTTTAAATCCAAATTGTAATTCCAACAGGGATACAAAGCAGGATCTCGCTATTATTTATCCGAGAATGGGTTCAAAAATTTATATACCCTATGAATGGGATCATAAACGATCCAAAGCAGTTTTTACGGCGGTGCATCGATCGGATACTGCATTGGTCTATTGGACACTTGACAAACATTATTTAGGAAAAACAAAAGAATTTCATCAGATCGAAATTGATCCGACGCCCGGAATGCATCAGCTAGTGGTGCAGGATGAATATGGTGATGTTGTTTCTACGTCGTTTGAGGTGATCAGTAAGAAGTGAATGTGTGAACCGTCAGCCGTGAACCGTGTGCTTCGACCTGCTAAACGCTACCTCGTGCTCCGGCTCAGCAACCGCCGTCAACCGTGTGCTTCGACCTGCTAAACGCTACCTCGTGCTCCAGCTCAACCACCGTCAATCGTCAATCGAGATCCGTTATCTATCAATACTCAAATTATACTTTATTACAAAGCAGGGAAATGGTCTTGGATATTTCGCAATACAAAGTATTGTTGACACACAAACGCAGGCAAACCTACGCTTAACTTTTGTTAATTAATTCACCTATTTGGTTGACGGTTGACGGATCACAGTTGATGATAAAAAAAGGTGCCAATCTTTCGAAGTGACACCTCGCTTTCATACTAATGTATCTTGCGTATAACTTAATCGTATTTTCCTTTAATAAACCATGAATTGTCATTGAGGATAATACCCACATGACCGCGAACAAAACTATCACTTAAGCGAGCTCCACCGGTTCGTTTTCCAATATCAAGGCCAAATTGAACCCATGCTAAATTTCTTTTCAATATAATCGGCAGTCCGGCACCCAAGGTGACAGCAG
This sequence comes from uncultured Saprospiraceae bacterium, assembly GCA_963837505.1. Lineage (GTDB taxonomy): Bacteria > Bacteroidota > Bacteroidia > Chitinophagales > Saprospiraceae > Opimibacter. Next base: position 16,397 of record CAWINN010000013.1, read on the forward strand.
ATTCTTTTACCTGAGCTTCTTCGATCACTCTTGGATCAGTCATGGTATAAAATCCTGCGCGATATTCAACCCGTTTAAAATAGGAAGTGAGTGAATTTGCATCCGGGATCCACGCCGCGCCTAAACCAAATCTATATGTATCCTTCATAACAGAATGGATAGAATCGCGGGACTCATTTTTATAACCGCTCCACGAACAACCCTGATAATCCAGACCAACACGGAAATCTCCCGCATGCCGGTACATGATTCCTGCACCCCATGTTCCCGGTAAAGTTGCTTTCCCTGGCTGAGCCTGAATAAACAGCGCTGTATCGACATCATTGATCACCGAATTATACGCGAGTTGGGAAATATCGGATTTTATATTAAGAGAAGATTTACCTGTTGCGAAAACACCTATTGATAATAAACGGGAAGGATTGTCATTATTTTTTCTTGCTTTTTTAAGATCGAACGGATGTTCATACAATAATCCAACCCGGTATTGAAATCCTTTGTACGCGTTGGTTGATTCGAAATCATCCTGATAGGCATTTGCAAGATCAAGGAAACTTGTTTGTTCATCAAATACTTCTTTTCCATAGATCAAACCCAGGTTGATGCCGGCTGAAAAGTTTTTGTATTTGATACCATTACCCCATGTAATCTGATAGAGGCCGCCGGAACCTGTAAACGTCCTTTGCACTTCACCTATTGAATCGATTGAATCACTAATCCTGATAAAATAACCGACCTGTGTGTAAGGGCGGAGTGAAAAACTTGTTCCCCATGAAAAAGTGGTTTCACGCCGTTCGAGAGCTTCATTAAGCGGATTAATAATCGGGATATTCAGGCTCAGGTGATCGAGATTGCCGCTCCAGACATTTTGCTTCTGATTTATTCTGGTGATGGCATCCCGCCGGGCATAAAATCCCAGTTGAAGACTGGTGTACTGAAGGAAACCGAGGGACGCCGGATTTTCAAGATTAGCCTCAAAAAAATCATGATAAGCAGAACTGAGACCACCCATCGCATGGCTTCCAGGCATGTCGGCTTCAAAAAAATCCCCCAAACCAAACTGGGAAAAGGGAGAATTATCCTTAGCCTGCCCCAGAATGACCGTGGTAGAAATAATAGTCAACAGACTGGTTAACAGTAATTTAGTATGAATTTTTAACATTAAAAGCTAAAATTTGGAAGAGGCCAAGAGTGACCAATTCAGGTTCGACAAATATCCGACTTTCTATCCGGTCAGCCAAAAAATCGGCATCTCCACCCGTAATAACGACAGAAACTTCTCCGTATGCTTTTCTTGCCCGATTTAATATTCCTTCAATTTCCATGACCATGCCCAGACAAGCTCCATTTTGTAAAGCATGAAGAGTAGAATCGCCAAAGGTTAGTTCGGGCCATCCGGGTTCAGCGAGTGGGAGTCGCGCTGTCTTTTCGTGCATTGATCTTAATCGCATATACAAACCGGGAGCAATATTTCCTCCCAGGTAAATACCGGTGGCTAAAAGCAAATCCATGGTGATACATGTGCCTGCATCAACTATCAGGCAATTTTTATTTGGATATAATGCAAGAGCCCCGCAAGCTGCAGCTATCCGATCCCTACCGAGTGTGGCTGGGGTGGTATATATTATTTGAATAGGTAAAGGTGTCTCATGATTAAGTTCAATAAACATCCGGGGGATATTCAAACGAGTTTTATCGATCAACATGTGACCGGTGGTAGATATAATCGCATAGGTGATGTGCTTATCTATCAGCCACAGATACAAATCTGAAATCGAAGTTTCATCAAAACTTTGAGCGGCATGGCGCTGTCCCTGCATATCATAGATGACACATTTGATCCGGGAATTTCCGTTATCTATACAGAGAAACATTATGATTTACGATTTACGATTGTTACGATTTACGATGGTTGCTTAGCTGTAGCACATACCGATAGCTATCGGTAGAGTTTAGCAAGTCGAAGCATTGGATTTACGATTTCATGTTTCACGTCTTTCACGTCTTTCACGTCTTTCACGGTTCTCACGGTTCTCACTTCTCTCAATGTTTAAAATGTCTGTATCCTGTCATCACCATTGCCATGTTAACTGAGTTGCAGTAATCAATACTTTCCTGATCTTTTACAGAACCACCTGGATGAATGACTGCAGTAATACCTGCCTCGTGGGCAATCTGAACGCAATCCGGGAAGGGAAAGAAAGCTTCCGATGCCATGACTGCCCCCTTTAGATCAAAACCGAAAGTACCAGCTTTTGTGATAGCCTGATGAAGTGCATCCACCCTGGAAGTCTGGCCACAACCCATGCCCAACAATTGTGCATTTTTTACCAGGGCGATGCCATTTGATTTGAGATGCTTCACACATTTATTTGCAAAAAGAAGATCCTCTATTTCAGACGGAGTTGGTTCTCTGTTTGTAACGGTTTTCAGATTTGAGACATCTTCAGTCATCTTGTCCATGTCCTGCACGATGTATCCGTCAAGTAAAGTTTTTACCTGGGTTTTTGTTTCGGGATAATGATTTAATTGAAGCAGGATCCTGTTTTTCTTTGAGGTCAAAATGGATTTCGCATCGTCATCGAAACCGGGTGCCACCAACACTTCATAAAAGATTTCATTTATTTCTTTGGCAGTTTGAATGTCAATATTGCGATTGCTGATCAACACGCCGCCAAATGCCGATACGGGATCTGAAGAAAGCGCAGATTTCCATGCGTCATGTATCGTTGCACGTGTTGCTACTCCGCATGCATTGGTATGTTTTAAAATGACAAAGGTCGGAGCGCTATTGCGAAATTCATACATCAGTTGAATGCCTGCATCCACATCCACCAGATTATTATACGACAATTCCTTGCCGTTTAATTTTTGAAAAATAGAATTTGGTTCGCCGAAATAAATAGATTTCTGATGTGGATTTTCACCGTAACGGAGTGGAGTGGCATGATGTACTGATATCTTCAGGCTCACGTCCGATCCATCACGATTGAAATAATCATAAATATTTTTATCGTAGTGAGAGGTAATTCCGAAAGCTCTTGTGGCAAAATATTTTCGATCTTCCAATTCAGAAGCAGCTCCTTTATTTTCCAATAATGTCTGCAATGACGGATAATCATCTCTTGAAGATACGATCAATACATCTGCGTAGTTTTTTGCAGCTGCGCGGATGAGCGAAATGCCACCGATATCTATTTTTTCAATAATGGCGGATTCATCATCTGTCGAACGAACAGTTTCTTCAAATGGATAAAGGTCAACGATGACAAGGTCAATCGGAGGTATTTGATATTCCTCAAGCTGGGCCATATGACCTGCCTCTCTGCGAGCCAAAATTCCGCCAAAGATCTTTGGATGAAGAGTCTTCACTCTGCCATCGAGAATAGATGGATAACCGGTCAGGTCTTCTACAGCAATCGCTTCAGCACCAAGTGTCCTGATATAATCCAGACTTCCGCCGGTGCTATAAATAGTGACATCATGCTGGTGAAGGAGCCGGATGATATCATCAAGACCTTCTTTGTGATAAACCGAAATAAGTGCTGAGCGGATTGGCTTTGTGGAGCCCATGAGGATAAGATTGATGAGGGGGCAAAGCTATATAAAAAGGCTAAGGCTAAGGCGGAGGCTAAGGAGGCTACGTTTTATTTATATATCGTGAGGTGGGGGCAAGCCACAACACTACATTAATCTAATGGACATTCAATTGTGGAATTGTAGAGGTGAGGCTTGCCCTCGCCTTCCTTTACAAATGCAGCTTAAAAAATATTTGCCGATTTCAGAATCTAAGGATATTGTGGCCACGTTTTTATTTATATATCGTTAGGTGGGGACAGGCCCCAACACTTCATTCTTCTAATGGAATTTCAATTGAGGAATTGTAGTGGCGAGGCTTGCGCTCGGCAGCCAATTTGAAAGTGGCTTAAAAAGATTGTTAATTCCGGTATCTTAGAATACCAGGGGGCAATAAGGAAAGCTGGGACGTGGTAAAGTTTCTACGACGCTAAAAGATGATCAATACAAGCGCGTATTTGTGTCCGGAATCCGGTATCGGGCATCTCAACCATATAAGTAATCAACAAACTTCCAGAAGAGAGAAACATTTGAAACTCAAAATCCTCTATCCTTTTTTCTCCCTCAGATCAAGGATATTACCCAGGTTGAAACAATGACGGCAACGGGCTTCATAGATATCTCTTTCGCCAAGAACTACTGTCTCAGAATCTGTCGTGAGTCTATAGGTATGTGTGGCCAGGTTTCCGCAATGATGGCAAATAGCGTGGAGTTTTGTGATGTAGTCTGCTACAGCCAGCAGATCCGGCATTGGGCCAAAAGGACGCCCCCTAAAATCCATATCGAGCCCTGCTACGATGACCCGATGACCTCGCACGGCCAATTCCTCGCAAACTGACGTAAGCATATCGTCAAAAAACTGGGCTTCATCAATCCCGATGACAAGGATATCACTGCCGACTAGCAGAATCTCTTCGGATGTCGCTACAGGTTTGGAGGCTACTGCACGGGCGTCATGGCTGACCACTTCATCCTTCCCATACCTCGTATCTTTGGCGGGTTTAAAAATGGCCACGGATTGATCCGCAATTTTTACGCGTTTGAGGCGACGGATGAGTTCTTCTGTTTTTCCGGAAAACATGGATCCACAGATAACTTCTATCCAGCCCCGACGTTGTGTATGAAATGATGGCTCAAGAAACATGACGGTTGCAAAGATGCATTGTTCCTGCAATTCCTGAGCACAACAACATGAATATTGATGTGTTCACACAATATTAACCCGTTTCGTATCATATTACAAATATGACTGTAGTAACTTGCCCAACTTAACCTATTACACTATGGATTTTAAAAAAGCACAGCGATTACTCACCAAAATTGAAGCCTTTCTTGATCATGGTAATAATCAGGAACTATCAGAGACTCGAGAAAGATCTGATCAAAACATATATCGTTCAGCTCTACGATGCTGTGACGGATGATGCGGAGGTTTCATCTGAAGAAGACCATGAGATAAAATTTGTGGAGCATAAAATGCCGAAAAGGGAAGAACGCCACAAAATTGAAGTTCCGGAAGCCATTGAATCCATCATGCCAAAAGTGGAGGCCTCAAAGCCATTTCCGGAGGATCCCGGTTTCGAAGCCAAAAAAGAAAAAATGATTGAGCCGGAAATGCCCGTAAAGGAAACACTTTGGACTTCCCCTCCTGTTGAATCAAGATCATTTCCACATCATTCACCTGAAGTAACAAATGAGACATTAGTCCAGACGCCGCGGACATCTCATTCTTCGGCAGACATGAACGAAGCGCTCAACAAACTATTTGATTTGCCAAAAATGGACGAATTGGCGGGCCGTACAAACCATATTCCAATTGCAACCATTGAATCGGCGATGGGATTGAATGACAGGATATTTATTCTAAAAGAATTGTTCGGGGGTGACAAAACATTGTTTGATGTGACCTGCAGTAAATTGAATCATCTGAATTCGTATGCTGAAGCCAGGACAATGCTCATGGCCGGTCCGGCAAAGGATTTTAACTGGGCAGATCCAAAGCAATTAAAAATGGCTGAGCAATTTGTTCGGTTAGTTTCCAGGAGATATCCAAAATCTGTCTCCTGATGTGATGAATGAAAAAATTCTTAAAAGACTCACTTTTCCAATCGCTTTCGTTGGACTCATTTGGGTAATTCATATTTTCCAGGTCTTTTCCGGAATTGATCTAAGGACGTTGGGTGTTTTTCCCGGAAGAATTGAAGGCTTGCCCGGTATTCTGACCTCACCATTGATCCATGCGAGTTGGGAACATTTGTTTTACAATTCGATTTCATTTCTCATCCTGGGGACTATTATTTTTTGGTTTTATCCCAAAATTGCACTGAAAAGTTTTTTCTGGATTTATATCATGTCCGGATTGGGGGTTTGGATTTTTGCACCTCCCAATGCCTATCATATCGGGGCCAGCGGGCTTGTCTATGGAATGGTTTCCCTTGTTTTCTGGAGCGGAATTTTCCGGCGCAACATGAAATCAATTGTACTGGCGTTGATCATCTTAATGCTTTATGCCGGTTATTTTGGTGGGATTGTGCCGGGGAAGGAAGGCATTTCGTGGCAGAGTCACTTACTTGGCGCCATAACCGGAATCATACTGGCATGGATCTACAGATCGAATATTGAAGAAGATGAAGTTCCTCCGCCTATTGAGGATGAAGAAGAAGATGAAAAATCCTATTTCCTGCCGAGGGATGTTTTTGATACTACTATTTCGGAGCGATCATCGCATGGCAATAGAAGTGAGTTTTAAGAATAGAAACATTTTCTAAAAGAATATAAGCATTTATCCAATTTCTTTGACTGTTTGAAAATGGGGATGCAACCTTCATTCTATTGTGGTGTCTTTGATGAATATTTCAATATTCCAATTGTCTAACTTTCAAACTTATTAGCATCATGGCTCATCGAATAATCATCGCATCGCTATTTGTCTCTTTGCTTATCAGTAGTAATTCCTTTGCCCAGTCCTGGATGAAAGGCAGTATCAAAGGCGAAGGCAATATCGTCAAACAAGACATCACCCTTGAACCATTGAAGGGTATCGATCTTGGTTTTGACGGCGATGTGGTACTTACTCCCGGATCTTCTCAAAAAATTACGCTGGAAGGTCAACAAAATATACTCGATAATATTAAACGGGAAGTGAAAAACGGGATCTGGCATATCACTTTTGATAAAAATGTGGTGGATGCAAAAAATCTGACTGTGTACATTACACTTCCGGGTTTTGAGGAGATCGGATTGACGGGTAGCGGCAACATAAGCTCATCCGGTAAATTTGATGGATTGAAAGAATTGAAAATCAACTTATCAGGTTCAGGTGATATCAAACTTGATTATGGCGCACAGTCAACAGACCTTCATCTCAGTGGTTCCGGAGGCATCAGGCTCTCCGGTTCCTGTAAAGATCTCGACATAGCCATAAGTGGATCAGGCAACGTCAATGCATCTGATCTGGCGACAGATGATTGTGAAATACATATCAGTGGTTCAGGAGATGCTTCCGTACTAGCCAATAAAAATCTGGAAACACATATTTCCGGTAGCGGGGATGTTTCTTATACCGGATCCGCAAGTGTCACTTCAAGGATAAGCGGCAGTGGCGCAGTGCGCAAAATCAGGTAAGCGCCTTTAGTGCTTTGCGTACAGATCCGTGTGTGGAAAGTAGTGTAGCTGCTTCCTCATACTGAAGTGAAGTGCGTTCCATGATCATACGCACACCCCGGTCGATGAGTTTGTTGTTGGTCAGATGCATGTCGACCATTTTATTGTCCTCAATTCTTCCCAGGCGGATCATCACGGTAGTGGAGATCATGTTGAGGATCAGCTTTTGCGCTGTTCCGGCTTTCATACGTGTGCTACCCGTGATAACTTCAGGGCCAACGACACATACGATGGGATGTTCAGCGTGAAGGATTAAAGGTGCATTGGCATTACAGGTGATACATCCTGTAAGTATATTGTTTTGCTTCGCATATCTGAGGCCACCGATGACATAAGGAGTTGTACCTGAAGCAGCAATGCCGATCACCGTATCTGTGGAATTTATTTTGTATTCCAATAGATCTTTCCATGCCTGCTCTTCATCATCTTCAGCAAATTCACGTGCTTTTCGAATGGCAGAATCACCACCGGCAATAATGCCGATTACTTTATCATGCCCAACGCCAAAGGTTGGAGGACATTCTGAGGCATCCAGAACGCCAAGTCTTCCACTGGTCCCTGCACCGATGTAGAAAAGTCGTCCACCGTCCATCATCCTGATGACGATATCATCTACCAGGTTTTCGATGGATGGGATACAACCGGCGACTTGTACGGCTACTGATTGTTCCTCCAGGTTAATAATCGAAAGAATCTCCTTTGTGGTCATCTTTTCGAGATGCCGGTGGGGAGAATCTTTTTCCGTAATCCTGGTCATGAGCAAAGGATAAAAATCCTAAGACAGGGATCAACAATATTCGTTGAAGGCTGCTTTCAGGTTTTCAGCGATCATCATGGCACTGCGACCTTCAATGTGATGGCGCTCGAGAAAATGAACCAGGCGTCCGTCTTTGAAAAGGGCAATCGCAGGAGATGATGGAGGATAGGGTAGTAGAAATTCTCTGGCTTTTGAAGTAGCATCTGTGTCTACACCGGCAAAAACCGTATATAATTTTTCAGGTTGCTTATCATTCTGCAAGGCTATTTTGACTCCCGGACGGGCCATAGCTGCAGCACAGCCACAAACCGAATTGACCACAAGTAATGCTGTACCGGTTTGATTATCAAGAACATCTGTAACTTCCTCGGGTGTTTCCAACGCTTCGAAACCTACGGAAAGCAGGTCCTGGGTCATCGGCGCGACTATTTCTGCTGGATACATATCAATCAATTTTAGATTTACGATTTTAGATTTACGATTTTGGATTCCCTTCATTTTATCCGTTTATTGAGCGGATTCAACGCTTGAGAATTCAAATTTTCAGGCACTGTATTAATGAAAGCGATAACAAAGGTAATATAGATTTAGTTTAACCGGGATATTTGGAGGAGACTTCTGGTTGATATGACAAAGGACAAAGGACAAAGGACAAAAGACAAAGGACAAAGGACAAAGGACAAAAGACAAAAGACAAAGGACAAACGACAAAGGACAAAGGATCAAAGCAAATAGATAAAAGCGAATAACGAACAACGAAAAGGGAACAAAGCGAATAATGACCAAAGACCAAAGCTGCACTCGACCAAAGAGGTCATAGACCAAGGTTAAAGAAATTTGTCATTGTCAATGATTGAAATGGTGAAGGGAGCGTTGACTAATTTATTTGAATAAATCGGTGAAATTGATAAAGAAAGTATATTTTAAATTGGATCGATTACCAAGATAAAATATGGAGATGGGATTTGAAAAAATGAAACATACATTTATCGAAAAATAAATGGTGCATACCAGAATAAAAATTTGTTGCATTTCGAGTATAGAGGAAGCGAAACTAGCTACGCATTATGGTGCGAATGCTCTTGGTCTTGTGGGGCCCATGCCCAGCGGACCTGGCCCTATTGAGGTGTCATTGATAAAAAAGATTGCATCAACGGTACCACCAGGAGTTTCTACTTTTTTGCTGACCAGTGAAACTACTGCTGAGGGAATACTCGCTATTTACAGGCAGACACTCACCCAAGTGCTTCAACTCGTAGATGAAGTTGAGAATATTGATGTCTATTCAATATTGAAAGAGGAGATTCCTCATGTCAAAATTGTACAGGTCATTCATGTGACCGGTGCGGAGTCGTTGCGGGAAGCATTGCATATCGCACCATTTGTAGACTGTCTTTTACTGGATAGTGGAAATCCAAAACTTTCAGTTAAAGAATTAGGCGGAACTGGACGCGTTCATGACTGGACAGTAAGTAAAGCTATTGTTGAGCAATGCGGAAAACCGGTTTTTCTCGCAGGAGGATTAAATCCGGGAAATGTACGGGATGCGATTGAAAAAGTCCATCCGTACGGAGTGGATATTTGCTCAGGTCTTCGAGAAGATGGCAGACTTAATGAAAATTTGCTTAAAAATTTTATTGCAGAAGTAAGAAATTCAGAAGGACAGATTTAATTGAAATTTATTTGCAAACATTGGAAAGAAAAAATTTTCAATATTGCCGGTATTATTTTATTAAATTCAGCATATCAATAAATTGATTGCGCATGAACGAAAAAGAAATATCACCAACAAAAAATAAAGTGATATCAGGAATACTTTTGTTTGTCCTGGGTATTGTAATTACTTTTATTGTTTTCAGATTATTTCCATTGCCCAAAGGAACAGGCTTTGACGGGCTGGGTTCCTTGCTTTATGCATTCTTTTTGCTATTTGCGATAGAACTATTGTATATCATCGTCGTGATGATAAAGAAACGGCACATTTACAGCATATTTTTTGCATGCCTCGCTTTATTCCTGGCAGGTTTGATCGTAATCAGATGGATGGGGTGAAATAAATTTATTGAGGGGGTGGGACCTTTACAGGAGGAATCCTGGTCATATCATATTTGATCTGATTGGATGGATAATTGAACAGGGCTTTCCAATGGTCATTTTCAGTATGTGTGAAAGTATATACTTCTCCCTTAAGCTTATTTTCAAATATGCATTCATTGTCTGTTTCAGAAACCAAGGCCCATATATCATTGTCGCTGGTAAAGAAAATTTTATTGTTGATCACTTCAATGGCGGATCGATCGGTAAAAGTGGTGTCTTTTGCGATGATATAGAAATTCGTGTTTGTAAATTTGGTGTCAGAAGTTTTCGCCCAGTTTTCATAAAAAGTTTGTCCTTCCGTCTCGCCTTTCCAGGTGCCGAGGAGCCACTCAAGTTTTTTCAAATCGAAAGATGTAGTAACCTCTTCCTTTTTTTTAGCCTTACAGCCAAAAAGTAAACAAATAAAGATTGATATTAAGATGACGGAGCCTTTCATTTTAACTGATGGGTTTATCCTTGATTATTGCAGCATGCCCTGATCTCTCCAGAGTTTGATGACCTGGATAAGGCTGTCGCTCAAAGGTTCTTTTTTGCTTCTAAATGGCATAAATTTTTCATCCGTGGGAGCCAATTGAACCCGGAATAAAACTGCGTCGACATTTTCTTTCATGGCTTGATAGGTGTTCAAAGGTTTTTTTTGACCTCCGCGATCAGGAAAATGGCACGGGGCGCAATGGATCTCCATCACCGGTGCAATATCGGTCTGCCAGGAGAGCATCTGTACATGCTTTTTTTTGCGTGAGCCTGAAGCTGACCTGGAGGACGTGCAAAACTGGAGAACAAAAATAGAAAGGACAGTGAGGATAACGATTGTTTTTTTCATAGCATGTCAGATGTAAAACCAATAATTGGTGCAAAGCAAAGTAAACCTTTGGGTTTAGCCAACTATTTCACTCACTTTAATTTATTATTAAGAAATTTATGTACACAATAGCCCAACAAAAAGGAGCTCCGGTGGCCATTGTATCATACCGCGGAAATCATCACCTATGAGATGTCGGGCATTTCCTATTCCCGGACTGCTGCAAATGCAATTAAGACTAAGGAAAGTATTGCTATCCCGTTTAGACAAATTCAGGCGCCACTGCATTTGGGTCTTCTCCATATTCATTGGGCCCGGGAGTTCCTTCAGTAAAAAAAAGCACCAGGATCCAAATGGCACCAATGATTGGTATCAGGGAAATAAACATAAACCAGCCACTCTTATTTACATCATGTAAACGCCGCACAGAAACAGCCAGACCAGGGATGAACATGAAAAGCCCATAAGCGAGATATAAATAGCCATAAGGCAAATGATACGGTGTGATCAATCCCAAATTAGGCTCAACCGGTGCGCCCGGGATATTGATGGTAAATGTTGTTCCAAGGACATTGTCAAGACCCATGGCTATGAGACCAAAAATCAAGTTGAATAAGACAAAATACCAGTATTCACTTCGCATGGCTCTGCCTGAAAAGGTGGCGTAATTGCGGAGCACTTTTAAATAATAATTCATAATATTGAATTAATAAATTTGAAATTAAATAAAATCGCCAACCTCCTTTGGAAACAAAGCTAATCCGGCTTAGGAAGTTGATTTGCTGGATGATAAATTTAGTTCAAAATTTTAATAAATTCCGAGTTTATTTCTCTGTAGCCTTCCTTTTTAGCGACGTAAATTGAACAAAGAAAAAATGTTATTTCAAAAACTTCCTAAAAATTGATAAAACATTTTCATGCCCAAATCTATGTGCGTATAAAATCTCTTCCAAGATGGCAGATCAGGTAAAAATATTTATTGTGTTTGATAGGGGAGTTACTCCTTCACAAATTCCACCACACCTGAATATCCATCTTTCATCCTGTATTGCAACCAATATATTCCCTGTGTGAGGGAACGCACATTGATCTTTATATTATCCGCCTGAACATTTTCCATCGTTCGTATAACTTCCTGTCCAAGGACATCGTGAATTTCGATGTCCAGATTGCCATGCCATTGATCCGATATTCCAATATTTAAAATATCGCTGACCGGATTCGGGAAAAGGTAAACGCTCACAGGATTATCTATTTGCGGCGGTAAAGACGACGTTCGTTCAGGGAAAAGTTGACGTTTGGGCACAATACTTTTGGATATCCGATTGCTACTCCAGGAAAATGTACATATTGCCCCGCCGGCTTCTTCATAATATTCAAGTTTTACGGATACTGAAATCCGCTTCCAGCGGAATGTCAT
>CAWINN010000014.1:0-644415 GCA_963837505.1 uncultured Saprospiraceae bacterium
GAATATACATCCTCGCAACCGCTTTCATTGGCATATATCTGTACCCAATAATTGGTCGTATTCGTTAAAGTTCCTGTATTGTAGCCGGCTGAATCTATACCCACCATGATCCAGGTCACGGAATCGATTTGTTGTTCCCACTGATAGTGGATATCCGGTGAGCCACTGGCCGTGACACTCAGGTCAAAGTTACCGCCCTCACAGATGGAGCCACCTACCGGTTCTGCACTGATACTGATATCCGGTGTAACAATCACCGTTACATCCGCGGAGAATACATCATCACATCCGCTTTCTTCTGCGTGTACATATACCCTATACGTGGTCGTCGCAGTTAATGTGCCTGTATTGAATCCTGTGGAATCTGTTCCTGCATTTACCCAGTCTGTTCCGTCAAACATCTGCCACTGATAGTGGATGTTTGGTGAACCACTGGCAGTTACACTCAGGTCAAAGTTTCCACCCTCGCAGATCGCCCCGCCAATCGGTTGGGCGGTGATCATGATATCCGGAGTAACAATCACCGTTACTATTGCTGAGTATACATCTTCGCATCCGCTTTCATCGGCATTCACCCATACCCGGTAATTCGTGGTCTGCGTTAATGTTCCTGTATTGTAACCGGCTGAATCGATACCCACTATGATCCAGGTTACGGAATCGATTTGTTGTTCCCACTGATAATGAATATCCGGTGAACCACTGGCTGTGACACTCAGGTCAAAGTTTCCTCCTTCACAGATGGAGCCGCCTACCGGTTCTGCACTGATACTGATATCCGGTGTGACAATCACCGTTACATCCGCGGAGAATACATCATCACATCCACTTTCCTCAGCGTGTACATATACCCTATACGTAGTCGTAGCAATTAATGCTCCGGTATTGAATCCTGTGGAATCTGTTCCTGCATTTACCCAGTCTGTTCCGTCAAACATCTGCCATTGATAGTGGATGTTTGGTGAACCACTGGCTGTAACACTCAGGTCAAAGTTTCCTCCCTCGCAGATCGCTCCGCCAATCGGTTGAGCAGTGATCATGATATCCGGAGTAACTATCACCGTTACTACTGCTGAGTAAACATCCTCACAACCGCTTTCATCGGCATTCACCCACACCCGGTAATTCGTCGTCTGCGTTAATGTTCCTGTATTGTAGCCGGCGGAATCTATGCCCACTATGATCCAGGTTACAGAATCGATTTGTTGTTCCCACTGATAGTGGATATCCGGTGAACCACTGGCTGTAACACTCAGGTCAAAGTTTCCACCTTCACAGATGGAGCCGCCTACCGGTTCTGCACTAATGGCGATATCCGGGAAGACCGTAACACTTACTGTGTTGGAATATACATCCTCACATCCACTTTCATCCGCATTCACCCATACTCTATAATTCGTCGTCTGAGTTAATGTTCCTGTATTGTAGCCGGCGGAATCGATGCCCACTATGATCCAGGTCACGGAATCGATTTGCTGTTCCCACTGATAGTGAATATCCGGTGAGCCGCTGGCCGTGACACTCAGGTCAAAGTTTCCGCCTTCACAGATGGAGCCGCCTACCGGTTCTGCACTGATACTGATATCCGGTGTGACAATCACCGTTACATCCGCGGAGAATACATCATCACATCCACTTTCTTCAGCGTGTACATATACCCTATACGTAGTTGTAGTTGTTAATGCTCCTGTATTGAATCCTGTGGAATCTGTTCCTGCATTTACCCAGTCTGTTCCGTCAAACATCTGCCACTGATAGTGGATGTTTGGTGAACCACTGGCTGTAACACTCAGGTCAAAGTTTCCTCCCTCGCAGATCGCTCCGCCAATCGGTTGAGCAGTGATCATAATATCCGGAGTAACAATCACCGTAACCACGGCGGAGTAAACATCCTCGCATCCGCTTTCATCGGCATTCACCCATACCCGGTAATTCGTCGTCTGAGTTAATGTTCCTGTATTGTATCCGGCGGAATCTATGCCCACTATAATCCAGGTTACGGAATCAATTTGTTGTTCCCACTGATAGTGGATATCCGGTGAACCACTCGCGGTTACACTCAGGTCAAAGTTGCCACCTTCACAAATAGATCCTCCTACCGGTTCTGCACTGATCGCGATATCCGGGAAGACCGTAACACTTACTGTGCTGGAATATACATCCTCGCAACCGCTTTCATCCGCATTCACCCATACTCTATAATTCGTCGTCTGAGTTAATGTTCCTGTATTGTAACCGGCGGAATCGATGCCCACTATGATCCACGTCACGGAATCGATTTGTTGTTCCCACTGATAGTGGATATCCGGTGAGCCACTGGCCGTGACACTCAGGTCAAAGTTTCCGCCTTCACAGATGGAGCCGCCTACCGGTTCTGCACTGATACTGATATCCGGTGTAACAATCACCGTTACATCCGCGGAGAATACATCATCACATCCGCTTTCTTCTGCGTGTACATATACCCTATACGTGGTCGTCGCAGTTAATGTGCCTGTATTGAATCCTGTGGAATCCGTTCCTGCATTTACCCAGTCTGTTCCGTCAAACATCTGCCACTGATAGTGGATGTTTGGTGAACCACTGGCTGTAACACTCAGGTCAAAGTTTCCTCCCTCGCAGATCGCTCCGCCAATCGGTTGGGCGGTGATCATGATATCCGGAGTAACAATAACCGTTACTACTGCTGAGTAAACATCCTCGCATCCGCTTTCATCGGCATTCACCCACACCCGGTAATTCGTCGTCTGAGTCAATACTCCTGTATTGTAACCGGCTGAATCGATGCCCACTATGATCCAGGTTACGGAATCGATTTGTTGTTCCCACTGATAATGAATATCTGGTGAGCCACTGGCGGTGACACTCAGGTCAAAGTTTCCACCTTCACAAATAGATCCTCCTACCGGTTCTGCACTGATACTGATATCCGGTGTGACAATCACCGTTACATCCGCGGAGAATACATCATCACATCCACTTTCTTCAGCGTGTACATATACCCTATACGTAGTTGTAGTTGTTAATGCTCCGGTATTGAATCCTGTGGAATCTGTTCCTGTATTTACCCAGTCTGTTCCGTCAAACATCTGCCACTGATAGTGGATGTTTGGTGAACCACTGGCTGTAACACTCAGGTCAAAGTTTCCTCCCTCGCAGATCGCTCCGCCAATCGGTTGAGCAGTGATCATGATATCCGGAGTAACTATCACCGTTACTACTGCTGAGTAAACATCCTCGCATCCGCTTTCATCGGCATTCACCCACACCCGGTAATTCGTCGTCTGCGTTAATGTTCCTGTATTGTACCCGGCCGAATCTATGCCCACTATGATCCAGGTTACGGAATCAATTTGTTGTTCCCACTGATAATGAATATCTGGTGAGCCACTGGCTGTGACACCCAGGTCAAAGTTGCCACCTTCACAAATAGATCCTCCTACCGGTTCTGCACTGATCGCGATATCCGGGAAGACCGTAACACTTACTGTGTTGGAATATACATCCTCGCAACCGCTTTCATCCGCATTCACCCATACTCTATAATTCGTCGTCTGAGTTAATGTTCCTGTATTGTATCCGGCGGAATCGATACCCACTATGATCCAGGTCACGGAATCGATTTGTTGTTCCCACTGATAGTGAATATCCGGTGAGCCACTGGCCGTGACACTCAGGTCAAAGTTTCCGCCTTCACAGATGGAGCCGCCTACCGGTTCTGCACTGATACTGATATCCGGTGTGACAATCACCGTTACATCCGCGGAGAATACATCATCACATCCACTTTCTTCAGCGTGTACATATACCCTATACGTAGTTGTAGTTGTTAACGTTCCTGTATTGAATCCTGTGGAATCTGTTCCTGCATTTACCCAGTCTGTTCCGTCAAACATCTGCCACTGATAGTGGATGTTTGGTGAACCACTGGCTGTAACACTCAGGTCAAAGTTTCCTCCCTCGCAGATCGCTCCGCCAATCGGTTGAGCAGTGATCATGATATCCGGAGTAACAATCACCGTAACCACGGCGGAGTAAACATCCTCGCATCCGCTTTCATCGGCATTTACCCACACCCGGTAATTCGTCGTCTGAGTTAATGTTCCTGTATTGTAACCGGCTGAATCTATGCCCACTATAATCCAGGTTACGGAATCAATTTGTTGTTCCCACTGATAGTGGATATCCGGTGAACCACTGGCTGTGACACCCAGGTCAAAGTTGCCACCTTCACAAATAGATCCTCCTACCGGTTCTGCACTGATCGCGATATCCGGGAAGACAGTAACACTTACTGTGCTGGAATATACATCCTCGCAACCGCTTTCATCCGCATTCACCCATACTCTATAATTCGTCGTCTGAGTTAATGTTCCTGTATTGTAACCGGCGGAATCGATGCCCACTATGATCCACGTCACGGAATCGATTTGTTGTTCCCACTGATAGTGAATATCCGGTGAGCCACTGGCCGTGACACTCAGGTCAAAGTTTCCTCCTTCACAGATGGAGCCGCCTACCGGTTCTGCGCTGATACTGATATCCGGTGTAACAATCACCGTTACATCCGCGGAGAATACATCATCACATCCGCTTTCTTCAGCGTGTACATATACCCTATACGTAGTTGTAGTTGTTAATGCTCCTGTATTGAATCCTGTGGAATCTGTTCCTGCATTTACCCAGTCTGTTCCGTCAAACATCTGCCACTGATAGTGGATGTTTGGTGAACCACTGGCTGTAACACTCAGGTCAAAGTTTCCTCCCTCGCAGATCGCTCCGCCAATCGGTTGGGCGGTGATCATGATATCCGGAGTAACAATAACCGTTACTACTGCTGAGTAAACATCCTCGCATCCGCTTTCATCGGCATTCACCCATACCCGGTAATTCGTCGTCTGAGTCAATACTCCTGTATTGTAACCGGCTGAATCGATACCCACTATGATCCAGGTTACGGAATCGATTTGTTGTTCCCACTGATAATGAATATCTGGTGAGCCACTGGCTGTGACACTCAGGTCAAAGTTGCCGCCTTCACAAATAGATCCTCCTACCGGTTCTGCACTGATACTGATATCCGGTGTGACAATCACCGTTACATCCGCGGAGAATACATCATCACATCCACTTTCCTCAGCGTGTACATATACCCTATACGTAGTTGTAGTTGTTAATGCTCCTGTATTGAATCCTGTGGAATCTGTTCCTGTATTTACCCAGTCTGTTCCGTCAAACATCTGCCATTGATAGTGGATGTTTGGTGAACCACTGGCTGTAACACTCAGGTCAAAGTTTCCTCCCTCGCAGATCGCTCCGCCAATCGGTTGAGCGGTGATCATGATATCCGGAGTAACTATCACCGTTACTACTGCTGAGTAAACATCCTCACATCCGCTTTCATCGGCATTCACCCATACCCGGTAATTCGTCGTCTGCGTTAATGTTCCTGTATTGTACCCGGCCGAATCTATGCCCACTATGATCCAGGTTACGGAATCAATTTGTTGTTCCCACTGATAATGAATATCTGGTGAGCCACTGGCTGTGACACCCAGGTCAAAGTTGCCACCTTCACAAATAGATCCTCCTACCGGTTCTGCACTGATCGCGATATCCGGGAAGACCGTAACACTTACTGTGTTGGAATATACATCCTCGCAACCGCTTTCATCCGCATTCACCCATACTCTATAATTCGTCGTCTGAGTTAATGTTCCTGTATTGTAGCCGGCGGAATCGATGCCCACTATGATCCAGGTCACGGAATCGATTTGTTGTTCCCACTGATAATGAATATCCGGTGAGCCGCTGGCCGTGACACTCAGGTCAAAGTTTCCACCTTCACAGATGGAGCCGCCTACCGGTTCTGCACTGATACTGATATCCGGTGTAACAATCACCGTTACATCCGCGGAGAATACATCATCACATCCACTTTCTTCAGCGTGTACATATACCCTATACGTAGTTGTAGTTGTTAACGTTCCTGTATTGAATCCTGTGGAATCTGTTCCTGCATTTACCCAGTCTGTTCCGTCAAACATCTGCCACTGATAGTGGATGTTTGGTGAACCACTGGCTGTAACACTCAGGTCAAAGTTTCCTCCCTCGCAGATCGCTCCGCCAATCGGTTGAGCAGTGATCATGATATCCGGAGTAACGATCACCGTTACTACTGCTGAGTAAACATCCTCACAACCGCTTTCATCGGCATTCACCCACACCCGGTAATTCGTCGTCTGAGTTAATGTTCCTGTATTGTATCCGGCTGAATCTATGCCCACTATGATCCAGGTCACGGAATCGATTTGTTGTTCCCACTGATAGTGGATATCCGGTGAACCACTGGCTGTTACACTCAGGTCAAAGTTTCCACCTTCACAGATGGAGCCGCCTACCGGTTCTGCACTGATCGCGATATCCGGGAAGACCGTAACACTTACTGTGCTGGAATATACATCCTCGCAACCGCTTTCATCCGCATTCACCCATACTCTATAATTCGTCGTCTGAGTTAATGTTCCTGTATTGTAACCGGCGGAATCGATGCCCACTATGATCCACGTCACGGAATCGATTTGTTGTTCCCACTGATAGTGAATATCCGGTGAGCCACTGGCCGTGACACTCAGGTCAAAGTTTCCTCCCTCACAGATGGAGCCACCTACCGGTTCTGCACTGATACTGATATCCGGTGTAACAATCACCGTTACATCCGCGGAGAATACATCATCACATCCGCTTTCTTCAGCGTGTACATATACCCTATACGTGGTCGTTGCAGTTAATGTGCCTGTATTGAATCCTGTGGAATCTGTTCCCGCATTTACCCAGTCTGTTCCGTCAAACATCTGCCACTGATAGTGGATGTTTGGTGAACCACTGGCTGTAACACTCAGGTCAAAGTTTCCTCCCTCGCAGATCGCTCCGCCAATCGGTTGAGCGGTGATCATGATATCCGGAGTAACAATAACCGTTACTACTGCTGAGTAAACATCCTCGCATCCGCTTTCATCGGCATTCACCCATACCCGGTAATTCGTGGTCTGAGTCAATACTCCTGTATTGTAACCGGCTGAATCGATACCCACTATGATCCAGGTTACGGAATCGATTTGTTGTTCCCACTGATAATGAATATCTGGTGAGCCACTGGCTGTGACACTCAGGTCAAAGTTGCCGCCTTCACAAATAGATCCTCCTACCGGTTCTGCACTGATACTGATATCCGGTGTGACAATCACTGTTACATCCGCGGAGAATACATCATCACATCCACTTTCCTCAGCGTGTACATATACCCTATACGTAGTTGTAGTTGTTAATGCTCCTGTATTGAATCCTGTGGAATCTGTTCCTGTATTTACCCAGTCTGTTCCGTCAAACATCTGCCATTGATAGTGGATGTTTGGTGAACCACTGGCTGTAACACTCAGGTCAAAGTTTCCTCCCTCGCAGATCGCTCCGCCAATCGGTTGAGCGGTGATCATGATATCCGGAGTAACTATCACCGTTACTACTGCTGAGTATACATCCTCACATCCGCTTTCATCGGCATTCACCCATACCCGGTAATTCGTCGTCTGCGTTAATGTTCCTGTATTGTACCCGGCCGAATCTATGCCTACTATGATCCAGGTTACGGAATCAATTTGTTGTTCCCACTGATAATGAATATCTGGTGAGCCACTGGCTGTGACACCCAGGTCAAAGTTGCCACCTTCACAAATAGATCCTCCTACCGGTTCTGCACTGATCGCGATATCCGGGAAGACCGTAACACTTACTGTGTTGGAATATACATCCTCGCAACCGCTTTCATCCGCATTCACCCATACTCTATAATTCGTCGTCTGAGTTAATGTTCCTGTATTGTAGCCGGCGGAATCGATGCCCACTATGATCCAGGTCACGGAATCGATTTGTTGTTCCCACTGATAATGAATATCCGGTGAGCCACTGGCCGTGACACTCAGGTCAAAGTTTCCACCCTCACAGATGGAGCCGCCTACCGGTTCTGCACTGATGCTGATATCCGGTGTAACAATCACCGTTACATCCGCGGAGAATACATCATCACATCCGCTTTCTTCAGCGTGTACATATACCCTATACGTAGTTGTAGTTGTTAATGTGCCTGTATTGAATCCTGTGGAATCTGTTCCTGCATTTACCCAGTCTGTTCCGTCAAACATCTGCCACTGATAGTGGATGTTTGGTGAACCACTGGCTGTAACACTCAGGTCAAAGTTTCCTCCCTCGCAGATCGCTCCACCAATCGGTTGAGCAGTGATCATGATATCCGGAGTAACGATCACCGTTACTACTGCTGAGTAAACATCCTCACAACCGCTTTCATCGGCATTCACCCACACCCGGTAATTCGTCGTCTGCGTTAATGTTCCTGTATTGTATCCAGCGGAATCTATGCCCACTATGATCCAGGTTACGGAATCGATTTGTTGTTCCCACTGATAGTGGATATCCGGTGAACCACTCGCGGTTACACTCAGATCAAAGTTTCCACCTTCACAAATAGATCCTCCTACCGGTTCTGCACTGATCGCGATATCCGGGAAGACCGTAACACTTACTGTGTTGGAATATACATCCTCACATCCGCTTTCTTCAGCGTGTACATATACCCTATATGTAGTTGTAGTTGTTAATGCTCCGGTATTGAATCCTGTGGAATCTGTTCCTGTATTTACCCAGTCTGTTCCGTCAAACATCTGCCATTGATAGTGGATATTTGGTGAACCACTGGCTGTAACACTCAGGTCAAAGTTGCCTCCCTCACAGATCGCTCCGCCAATCGGTTGAGCAGTGACCATGATATCCGGAGTAACAATCACCGTTACTATGGCTGAGTATACATCCTCGCATCCGCTTTCATCGGCATTTACCCATACCCGGTAATTCGTCGTCTGAGTTAATGTTCCTGTATTGTAGCCGGCTGAATCTATACCTACTATGATCCAGGTCACGGAATCGATTTGTTGTTCCCATTGATAGTGGATATCCGGTGAACCACTCGCTGTGACACTCAGGTCAAAGTTTCCACCTTCACAGATGGAGCCGCCTACCGGTTCCGCGCTGATTGAAATGTCAGGTAATACATTGACACTTACTATGGTGGAAAACTGATCCTCGCATCCACTCTCATCTGCATACACAAACACGCGATATAAGGTGGTCACTGTTAAAGCTCCTGTATTATAATCGGCCTGGCCAAGACCAGTATCCTCCCAATAGGTTCCATTAAAGAATTGCCAGAGATATTGAATATCCGGAGAACCGTCCGCTGTTACAGTCAGGTCAAAGTTGCCTCCCACACAAATAGAGCCGCCTACCGGTTCTGCAGTGATGGTGATATCCGGTGTGACAATGACAGTTACATCCACAGAGTATTCATCATCACACCCGCTTTCTTCTGCGTGTACATATACTCTATATGTAGTTGTAGTTGTTAACGTTCCTGTATTGAAACCTGTCGAGTCTGATCCTGTATTTACCCAGTCTGTTCCGTCAAACATCTGCCACTGATAGTGGATGTTTGGAGAACCACTGGCCGTAACACTCAGGTCAAAGTTTCCGCCTTCACAAATTGCTCCACCAATCGGCTGTGCAGTGATCATGATGTCCGGAGTAACGATCACCGTTACTATAGCTGAGTATACATCCTCGCATCCGCTTTCATTGGCATTTACCCATACCCGGTAATTCGTCGTCTGAGTTAAGGTTCCTGTATTGTAACCAGCTGAATCTATGCCCACCACGATCCAGGTCACGGAATCGATTTGTTGTTCCCACTGATAATGGATATCCGGTGAACCACTGGCTGTGACATTGAGGTCAAAGTTGCCACCTTCACAAATAGAGCCTCCGATTGGTTCTGCACTGATTGAAATGTCAGGTAATACATTGACACTTACTATGGTGGAAAACTGATCCTCGCAACCGCTTTCATCTGCATACACAAACACACGGTACAAGGTCGTTTCTGTTAAGACTCCTGTATTATAATCGGCCTGGCCAAGACCAGTATCCTCCCAATAGGTTCCATTAAAGAATTGCCAGAGATATTGAATATCAGGTGAACCGACTGCTGATACAGTCAGATCAAAGTTGCCTCCCTCACAAATGGAGCCGCCTACCGGTTCTGCAGTGATAGTGATATCAGGTGTGACAATGACAGTTACATCCACAGAGTATACATCCTCGCATCCGCTTTCATCCGCATTCACCCATACCCGGTAATTCGTCGTCTGCGTCAATGTTCCGGTATTATATCCGGCAGAATCTATGCCCACTATGATCCACGTTACGGAATCAATTTGTTGTTCCCACTGATAATGAATATCCGGTGAGCCAGTAGCTGTGATGTTGAGATCAAAGTTACCGCCAATGCAAATGGCTCCGCCAACGGGTTGAGCACTTATAGCAATATCCGGTGTAACTATCACTTCTACGTCTGCAGAGTATACGTCATCACAACCACTTTGACTGGCATTTACATAAACCCGGTAAGTTGTTGTTTCGAAAAGAATGCCTGTATTAAAATCTGGTAAATCAGCACCCACATTTGACCAATCTGATCCATCATACGCCTGCCATTGGAAATGAATATCCGGCGAACCTGTTGCTGATACACTAAGATCGAAATTGCCACCTTCACAAATGGCACCACCCACTGGCTGAGCCAGTATTTGAATATTGGGCACCACTTCAATGGTCTGGCCATTGCTGGCTGCCTCACAACCCGAGTTCTGTGTAACCACAACCCTATACGTATAGGTGCCGATATCAAGTGGATCAGAAATATAATCCTGGCTTGTTCCGCCAAATACATCTATCCATTCACCTTCAAATAAGAATTGCCATTGATAATTAGTTGTGCCGGCTCCGCCCGTCACCGTACTATGGAGAGAGGCTACCCCTCCCTCGCAGATTGAGGTTTCGTCTATAGAATCAGTCACCACCGGATCAGGATTCACAACAATAGTTATTTCATTACTTATGGCATCGCATCCTGCATCCTGCGTCAGGACCACCCTGTAGGTATAAGAACCTTCAGGCAGTTCATCTGTAGTATATGCAGACTGATCAGCGCCAAAAATATCTCCCCAAATTCCTTCAATGGAGATTTGCCAGGAATAATGATTAGCGCCTGAGCCGCCGATGACTGTGCTGGTAAAGGAGGTTGATCCACCGTCGCATATAACGGTGTCTGACGCAGCAATACTAATTGTCGGATCTGCAAAAACGAAGATGGTTACACTATCACTCACGGTTTCACAGCCGGCATCCTGCATCACTATAACCCGATACGTATAGTTTCCAATATCCAGCATATCGGTTACATAGTCAGCTTCCGTTGCCCCCGAAAGATCTACCCAGGAAGCACTTATCAATTCTTGCCATTGATAATTATTGCTACCGGCCCCACCAACCACTTCACTGTGGAGTGTACTTGTACCACCTTCACAGGCATTTGTACCTTCAGCCGTTACGAAGACTTCGGGATCATCATTTATTGTAATGGTAATACCATCACTCACGCCATCGCAACCGGCATCTTGTGACACCTCGACGCGGTAGGTATAAGTGCCCTCATTAAGTGGGATAGTAACATAATCTGCGCTGTTAGCACCTGAAATATCAACCCATATTCCGCTGATCAATTGTTGCCATTGATATTGATTGATACCGGCACCCCCCACTACGGTGGAGTGCAAGGTGGTAAAGCCACCCTGGCAGAATTCAATATCATCCGCGCTGTCAAATACCTGTGGATCTTCATTCACATTAATAATAATATCCTCACTTACTCCTTCACAACCTGCGTCCTGCTGAACGATGACTCTGTAAGTGTAAGTTCCGGTGCTTAATACCTGCGTGATATAATCGGTATTTGTAGCACCTGAAATATCAACCCATATTCCGCTGATCAATTGTTGCCATTGATATTGATTGGTGCCTGCACCTCCTGTGACGATGGCATGGAGTGTAGTGAAACCGCCGTTACAGAATTCTGTATCATCTGCGGTGCCGGTCACAACCGGATCACCGGTGACTGTAATAGTAATTCCATCACTCACCCCTTCACATCCTGCATCCTGGGTGACAATGACCCGATAGATATAAGTACCTTCAGTAAATACCGGTGTTGTGTAATCTGCACTTGTTGCGCCGGAAACATCAGCCCAATCCCCATTCAGAAACTCCTGCCATTGATAGGTATTTGCGCCCGCACCTCCGGTGACCTGGCTGTGTAATATTGTAAATCCTCCATTACAGAATTCAGTATCATCCGCGCTATTCAAAACTTCAGGATCAGTGTTCACCTGAATAGTTAGAGGATCGCTATCATCCTGACATCCGGCATCCTGGGAGACAATAACCCGATAGGTATACATGCCGGCATCTAAAACATCTGTCGTATAGTCTGCACTGGTGGCACCAAAAATATCACCCCAATCACTTCCAAATAATTGTTGCCACTGGTAACTGGTACTTCCGGCACCGCCCACTACTGTACTGTGTAGTATCGTAAATCCGCCATCGCAGAATTCTGTATCATCGGCATTAATGGTCACTACCGGATCATCATTCACGGTAATATTAATCTCCACACTTGCTCCTTCGCAACCGGCATCCTGTGTGACCACTACTCTATAGGTGTAGGTCCCGGGCTCCAATTCTTCTGTTGTATAATCAGCGCCATTCGCCAGGAACAGGTCCACCCATTCACCGGCTATCAGTTCCTGCCATTGATAATTATTATTACCAGCTCCGCCAATCACGTCGCTATGCAATGTAGTCGTTCCTCCATTACAGAACGTGGTGTCATCAGCATTTGCAAATATTTCCGGATCCTGATTAACCTGAACCGTTATACTATCGCTGGCTGCTTCGCAACCTGCATCCTGGGTAACTATAACTCTATAGGTATAACTACCAGGTTCTAATTCAGCGGTAGTGTAATCAGCATCGTTTGCACCAAAGCTATCCGCCCAGGTTCCTTCTATCCATTCCTGCCATTGATAATTATTTCCACCTGCGCCGCCAACCACTTCACTGTGCAATATGGCCATCCCCCCATCGCATATTTCAATATCGTCCGCCGAAATAAATACCTGAGGATCGGCAATCACGGATAAGGTGATGCCCCCACTGACTGCATCGCAACCAGCATCCTGGCTCACGAGTACCCTGTAGGTATACGTGCCTGAAGCAAGAGAAGGTGTTGTATAATCTGCTGATGTCGCAGCGGCTATATCCACCCAATTTCCGGACAATAAAGCCTGCCATTGATAGTTATTGCCACCTGCACCACCCACCACTTCACTATGTATAGTCGTGCTTCCTCCATTGCAGAATTCGACATCATCTGCGCTAACGAAAGCCTGAGGATCCCCATTTACAAGAATGTTTTGGTTATTACTTACTCCGTTACATCCGGTGTTCTGTACTACAAGGACCCTGTAGGTATAACTGCCTTCACCAAGAACGGGCGTGGTATAATCGGAATTATTAGCTCCGGAAATATCAAACCACAATCCTCCCAGAAACTGCTGCCATTGGTAAACATTACCGCCTGCTCCACCCACCACTACGGCATGCAAAATGGTGAAACCGCCTTCGCAGAATTCATCATCATCGGGAGTCACAAATATTTGTGGGTCTTCTACTATCTGCACGGAAACCACATTTGAAATAATATTATCGCAACCATTACCTGAAGCATTGATAAGCAAACGGTAATAGGTGGTAGCCGAACTGACACTTGGTGGTTGATAGGCAGCTGCCAGCGCCCCTGCAACATCATTCCATCCGCTACTGCCATCAGCACTGATTTGCCATTGATAAGTTATACTACCTGTGCCACCCGAAATGGTTGCTGTAAGCATATCATTACCGCCGATACACTCAACAATATTAGTAGGTTGAGTTACTATCAGCAAATCTGGTACAACGATTACAGTGACCTGGGCAGAATAAACATCCTCGCAACCGCTTTCGTCTGCATTCACCCACACTCTGTAGTCGGTGGTTTGCGTCAGTGTTCCGGTATTATAATTTGGTAAATCGACACCAACCGCAGTCCATACTCCTCCAACAAATGCCTCCCACTGATAGTGAATATCCGGTGAGCCGCTGGCGGTTACACTGAGATCAAAGTTTCCGCCCTCGCAGATCGAGCCGCCTACTGGCTCCGCACTGATGCTGATATCCGGGAATATGGTTGCCGTCACGGCTGTTGAGTAAACATCTTCACATCCATTTTCATCCGCATTCACCCATACGCGGTAAGTGGTCGTATTATTCAACGCACCCGTATTGTAATTCGGAGCATCCGTTCCCACTATAATCCAGGAGAATGGTCCCGTCTGCTGCTCCCACTGATAGTGAATATCAGGCGAACCGCTGGCGGTAACACTCAGGTCAAGATTTCCTCCTTCACAGATTGAACCTCCAACTGGTTGAGCACTGATCGAGATATCCGGGAATACCGTTACCGTTACGTCTGTCGAGTAAACATCATCACAACCATTTTCATCCGCATTTACCCACACCCGGTAGGTTGTAGTGCTACTCAATGCTCCCGAATTGTAATTTGGAGAATCTGTTCCCACTACCACCCAGGTTGTTGGATTAGTTTGCTGTTGCCATTGATAATGAATATCCGGCGATCCGCTGGCCGTAACACTCAGGTCAAGGTTTCCTCCTTCACAGATTGAACCTCCGACCGGTTGAGCACTGATCGAAATATCCGGGAATACAGTCACCGTCACATTTGCAGAATATACATCCTCACATCCGCTTTCATCAGCATTCACCCACACCCGATAGGTCGTGGTCAAAGCCAGGGCGCCCGTATTGTAATTCGGAGAATCCGTTCCTACAGTAACCCAGGTTGAAGGTCCGGTCTGTTGTTCCCACTGATAATGAATATCCGGTGAACCGCTGGCCGTTACACTCAGATCAAAGTTGCCTCCGTCGCAGATCGAGCCGCCTACGGGCTGGGCACTGATCGCGATATCCGGATATACAGTTATGGTTGCATCGACCGAGTATACATCTTCACAGCCATTTTCATCCGCATTTACAAAGACCCGGTAAGTGGTTGTATTATTTAATACTCCTGTATTATAGGTCGGTTGATCCGAACCGATTATTGCCCAGCTAAACGGGCCGGTTTGCTGCTGCCACTGATAATGAATATCCGGCGATCCGCTGGCTGTAACACTGAGGTCAAAGTTGCCTCCTTCACAGATTGAACCTCCTGTCGGTTGAGCACTGATCGTAATGTCCGGGAATACAGTAACTGTTACATCTGTCGAGTAAACATCCTCGCAACCATTTTCATCCGCATTCACCCATACCCGGTAGGTCGTCGTTATGGACAATGCTCCTGTATTATAGGTTGGCTGATCGGCTCCCACTATATTCCAGGTACTGCCATCAAAGGCTTCCCATTGATAATGAATATCCGGTGAGCCACTCGCCGTAACGGACAGATCAAGATTACCTCCCGTACAGATCGATCCTCCTACCGGTTCTGCACTGATGCTGATATCCGGGAATATGGTTGCCGTCACGGCTGTCGAGTATACATCTTCGCAACCATTTTCATCTGCATTCACCCATACGCGGTAAGTGGTCGTATTATTCAACGCACCCGTATTGTAATTCGGAGCATCCGTTCCCACTATAACCCAGGAGAATGGTCCAGTCTGCTGCTCCCATTGATAATGAATATCAGGCGATCCACTGGCGGTAACACTCAGGTCAAGATTTCCTCCTTCACAAATTGAGCCTCCTACCGGTTGTGCACTGATCGTAATGTCCGGGAAAACAGTCGCCGTCACGTCTGTCGAGTATACATCTTCGCAACCATTTTCATCTGCATTTACCCATACCCGGTAAGTTGTCGTATTGTTCAACGCACCTGTATTGTAATTAGGAGAATCGGTTCCTACAACTACCCATGTGGAGGGTCCGGTTTGCTGTTGCCACTGATAATGAATATCCGGTGACCCACTGGCCGTTACACTCAGATCAAAGTTGCCTCCGTCGCAGATTGAGCCACCTACGGGCTGGGCACTGATCGTAATATCCGGGAATACAGTCACCGTCACGTTTGTAGAATATACATCCTCACATCCGTTCTCGACAGCATTCACCCACACCCTATACGTAGTGGTCAAAGCCAGGGCACCTGTATTGTAATTCGGGGAATCCGTTCCTACTGTAATCCAGGTTGACGGTCCGGTCTGTTGTTCCCACTGATAATGAATATCCGGTGAACCGCTGGCCGTTACACTCAGATCAAAGTTGCCTCCGTCGCAGATCGAGCCACCTACGGGCTGGGCACTGATCGCGATATCCGGGAACACTGTTACGGTTGCATCGACCGAGTATACATCTTCACAACCATTTTCATCTGCATTTACAAAGACCCGATAGGTCGTCGTGTTATTTAATACTCCTGTATTATAGGTCGGTTGATCCGTACCTACTACCAACCAGCTGAATGGACCGGTTTGCTGTTGCCACTGATAATGAATATCCGGCGATCCGCTTGCGGTAACACTGAGGTCAAAGTTGCCTCCTTCACAGATTGAACCTCCTGTCGGTTGAGCGCTGATCGTGATATCCGGGAATACAGTTACTGTTACATCTGTCGAGTAAACATCCTCGCAGCCATTTTCATCTGCATTCACCCATACCCGGTAGGTCGTCGTTATGGACAATGCTCCTGTATTGTAGGTTGGCTGATCGGCTCCCACTATATTCCAGGTACTGCCATTAAAAGCTTCCCATTGATAGTGAATATCCGGTGAGCCACTCGCCGTAACGGACAGATCAAGATTACCTCCTGTACAGATCGATCCGCCTACCGGTTCTGCACTGATGCTGATATCCGGGAATACTGTAGCGGTCACTGCTGTTGAGTATACATCTTCGCAACCATTTTCATCTGCATTCACCCATACGCGGTAAGTGGTCGTATTATTCAACGCACCCGTATTGTAATTCGGAGCATCCGTTCCCACTATAATCCAGGAGAATGGTCCCGTCTGCTGCTCCCATTGATAGTGAATATCAGGCGATCCGCTGGCGGTAACACTCAGGTCAAGATTTCCTCCTTCACAAATTGAGCCTCCTACCGGTTGAGCACTGATCGTAATGTCCGGGAAAACCGTAGCCGTCACGTCTGTCGAGTATACATCTTCGCAACCATTCTCATCCGCATTCACCCATACCCGGTAAGTTGTCGTATTGTTCAACGCACCTGTATTGTAATTAGGAGAATCGGTTCCTACAACAACCCATGTGGAGGGTCCGGTTTGCTGTTGCCACTGATAATGAATATCCGGTGAACCGCTCGCCGTTACACTCAGGTCAAGATTACCACCTGTGCAGATCGATCCACCTATAGGTTCAGCACTGATCGTAATATCCGGGAATACAGTCACCGTCACGTTTGTAGAATATACATCCTCACATCCGTTCTCGACAGCATTCACCCACACCCTGTAGGTTGTCGTTTCACTCAATGCTCCTGTATTATAGGTTGGCGAATCTGTTCCCACTACTAACCATGTGCCCGGTCCAGTCTGTTGTTCCCATTGATAATGAATATCCGGTGAACCACTGGCCGTAACACTCAGGTCAAGGTTTCCTCCTTCACATATCGAGCCACCGACAGGTTGTGCACTGATCGTAATATCCGGGAATACCGTTACGGTTGCATCGACCGAGTATACATCTTCACAACCATTTTCATCTGCATTTACAAAGACCCGATAGGTCGTCGTGTTATTCAATATGCCTGTATTATAAGTCGGTTGATCCGCACCTACTACCAGCCAGCTGAATGGGCCGGTTTGCTGTTGCCACTGATAATGAATATCCGGCGATCCGCTTGCTGTAACGCTGAGGTCAAAGTTGCCTCCTTCACAGATTGAACCTCCTGTCGGTTGAGCGCTGATCGTGATATCCGGGAATACCGTTACTGTTACATCTGTCGAGTAAACATCCTCGCAGCCATTTTCATCTGCATTCACCCACACTCTATAAGTTGTCGTGTTACTTAATGCGCCTGTATTGTAATTCGGGGAATCTGTTCCCACTACGGTCCATGTACCTGGTCCCGTTTGCTGTTCCCATTGATAATGAATATCTGGTGAACCACTCGCCGTGACACTCAGATCAAGATTACCTCCCATACAGATTGATCCTCCTACCGGTTCTGCACTGATGCTGATATCCGGGAATACTGTAGCGGTCACTGCTGTTGAGTATACATCTTCGCAACCATTCTCATCTGCATTCACCCATACCCTGTAGGTTGTCGTTGCACTCAATGCTCCTGTATTATAGGTTGGCGAATCTGTTCCCACTACTAACCATGTGCCCGGTCCAGTCTGTTGTTCCCATTGATAATGAATATCCGGCGAACCACTGGCTGTAACGGACAGATCAAGATTTCCGCCCACACAAATTGAACCTCCGACAGGTTGTGCACTGATGCTGATATCCGGGAATACCGTAGCGGTAACAGCTGTTGAATAGACATCTTCGCAACCATTTTCATCTGCATTTACCCATACCCGATAAGTGGTGGTGTTACTCAATGCACCTGTATTGTAATTTGGAGAGTCTGTTCCCACTACCACCCAGGTTGTTGGACTAGTTTGCTGTTCCCACTGATAATGAATATCCGGTGAACCGCTCGCCGTTACACTCAGGCTAAGGTTTCCACCTGTACAGATCGAACCTCCTACAGGCTGAGCACTAATCGAAATATCCGGGAATACTGTTGCCGTCACATCAATTGAATATACGTCCTCACATCCACTTTCGTCGGCATTCACCCATACCCGGTACGTAGTGGTCAAAGCCAGGGCACCTGTGTTGTAATTTGGTGAATCCGTTCCTACCACATTCCAATTGCTTCCATCAAATGCTTCCCACTGATAGTGAATGTCCGGTGAACCACTGGCCGTAACACTCAGGTCAAGGTTTCCTCCTTCACATATCGAGCCACCGACAGGTTGAGCACTGATAGAAATATCCGGGAATACCGTTACGGTTGCATCGACCGAGTATACATCTTCACAACCATTTTCATCTGCATTTACAAAGACCCGATAGGTCGTCGTGTTATTCAATATGCCTGTATTATAGGTCGGTTGATCCGCACCTACTACCAGCCAGCTGAATGGGCCGGTTTGTTGTTGCCATTGATAATGAATATCCGGCGAACCGCTTGCGGTAACACTGAGGTCAAAGTTGCCTCCTTCACAGATTGAACCTCCTGTCGGTTGAGCGCTGATCGTGATATCCGGGAATACAGTTACTGTTACATCTGTCGAGTAAACATCCTCGCAGCCATTTTCATCTGCATTCACCCATACTCTATAAGTTGTCGTGTTACTTAATGCGCCTGTATTGTAATTCGGGGAATCTGTTCCCACTACGGTCCATGTACCTGGTCCCGTTTGTTGTTCCCATTGATAATGAATATCTGGTGAACCACTCGCCGTGACACTCAGATCAAGATTACCTCCCGTACAGATTGATCCTCCTACCGGTTCTGCACTGATGCTGATATCCGGGAATACTGTAGCGGTCACTGCTGTTGAGTATACATCTTCGCAACCATTCTCATCTGCATTCACCCATACCCTGTAGGTTGTCGTTGCACTCAATGCTCCTGTATTATAGGTTGGCGAATCTGTTCCCACTACTAACCATGTGCCCGGTCCAGTCTGTTGTTCCCATTGATAATGAATATCCGGTGAACCACTGGCTGTAACGGACAGATCAAGATTTCCGCCCACACAAATTGAACCTCCGACGGGTTGTGCACTGATGCTGATATCCGGAAATACCGTAGCGGTAACAGCTGTTGAATAGACATCTTCGCAACCATTTTCATCTGCATTTACCCATACCCGATAAGTAGTGGTGTTACTCAATGCACCTGTATTGTAATTCGGAGAATCTGTTCCTACTACAATCCATGTTGATGGTCCGGTCTGTTGTTCCCATTGGTAATGAATATCAGGTGATCCGCTCGCTGTTACACTCAGGTCAAGGTTTCCACCTGTACAGATCGAACCTCCTACTGGTTCCGCACTTATAGTAATATCCGGGAATACAGTCACCGTTACATCTGCAGAGTATACATCTTCACATCCATTTTCGTCGGCATTTACCCATACCCGGTAATCCGTCGTTTGGGCTAATGCACCTGTGTTATAATTCGGGGAATCTGTTCCTACTATGGTCCAGGTAGTTCCATCAAAGGCTTCCCACTGGTAATGTATATTCGGTGAGCCGCTGGCCGTCACACTCAGATCAACATTGCCGCCTGTACAGATGGATCCTCCTACCGGCTGGGCACTGATAGAAATATCCGGAAAGACGTTTACAACGACATCCGTTGAATAGACGTCTTCACAGCCATTTTCATCAGCATTTACAAAGACCCGGTAAGTCGTCGTGTTATTCAGTGCACCCGTATTATAGGTCGGTTGATCCGCACCTACTACCAGCCAACTGAATGGGCCGGTCTGTTGCTGCCATTGATAATGAATATCCGGCGACCCGCTGGCTGTAACACTGAGGTCAAAGTTGCCTCCTTCACAGATTGAACCTCCTGTCGGTTGAGCGCTGATCGTGATATCCGGGAATACAGTTACTGTTACATCTGTCGAGTAAACATCCTCGCAGCCATTTTCATCTGCATTCACCCATACCCTATAGGTTGTTGTGATGGTCAATGCACCCGAGTTGTAATTCGGGGAATCGGTTCCTACGACAACCCAGGTGGTCGGACCTGTTTGTTGTTCCCATTGATAATGAATATCCGGCGAACCGCTAGCAGTAACACTCAGATCCAGGTTGCCTCCTTCACAGATTGAGCCTCCCACCGGTTCAGCACTGATGGTGATATCAGGGAAGACCGTGGCGGTGACAGCTGTGGAGTAAACATCTTCACAACCGCTTTCATCGGCATTCACCCATACCCGGTAAGTGGTGGTTGCACTCAACGCTCCTGTATTATAGGTTGGCGAATCTGTTCCCACTACTAACCATGTGCCTGGTCCCGTCTGTTGCTCCCATTGATAGTGAATATCCGGTGAGCCGCTGGCTGTAACGGACAGATCAAGATTTCCGCCTACACAAATTGAACCTCCAACGGGTTGTGCACTGATGCTGATATCCGGGAATACCGTAGCGGTAACAGCTGTTGAATAGACATCTTCGCAACCATTTTCATCTGCATTTACCCATACCCGGTAAGTGGTGGTCAAAGTCAATACCCCTGTATTGTAATTCGGGGAATCGGTTCCTATGACAACCCAGGTAGTCGGACCGGTCTGCTGTTCCCATTGGTAATGAATATCCGGTGATCCGCTCGCTGTTACACTCAGGTCAAGGTTTCCACCTGTACAGATCGAACCTCCTACTGGTTCCGCACTGATCGTAATATCCGGGAACACGGTCACCGTTACATCGGCAGAATATACATCTTCACATCCATTTTCATCGGCATTTACCCATACCCGGTAATCCGTCGTTTGGGCCAATGCACCTGTATTATAATTCGGGGAATCTGTTCCTACTATGGTCCAGGTAGTTCCGTCAAAGGCTTCCCACTGGTAATGTATATCCGGTGAGCCGCTGGCAGTTACAATCAGATCAACATCGCCACCTGTACAGATCGAACCTCCCACCGGCTGGGCACTGATGGAAATATCCGGGAAAACGGTCACCGTCACATCTGCGGAATATACATCTTCACAACCACTTTCATCGGCATTCACCCATACCCGGTAATCTGTCGTTTGTGTTAATACACCAGTGTTATAATTTGGAGAATCTGTTCCTACAATAGTCCATGTAGTTCCGTCAAAAGTCTCCCATTGATAATGAATATCCGGTGAACCACTTGCCGTAACTGTTAAATCAAAATTACCGCCTTCGCATATAGAGCCTCCTACCGGCTGGGCCGAAATTGAAATATCAGGAGTGACTACCACAGTCACATCCGCTGAATAAACATCTTCACAACCGCTTTCATCGGCATTCACCCATACCCGGTACGTTGTCGTAAGGGTCAACGCACCTGTGTTATAATTTGGAGAATCTGTTCCAACGATAGTCCAGGTCGTACCATCAAAGACTTCCCACTGGTAATGAATATCTGGTGAACCACTCGCCGTAACGGTCAAATCAAAGTTACCGCCTGTACAAATAGATCCTCCAACCGGCTGGGCACTGATGGAAATATCTGGTGTAACTATAACCGTTACCACGGCAGAATATACATCTTCACACCCGCTTTCATCGGCATTTACCCATACCCTGTAATCCGTCGTAAGGGCCAATGCACCTGTATTATAATTCGGGGAATCTGTTCCTACTATGGTCCAGGTAGTTCCATCAAAGGCTTCCCATTGATAATGAATATCCGGTGAACCACTCGCTGTTACAGTCAAATCAAAGTTGCCGCCTGTACAAATGGATCCTCCCACTGGTTCTGCACTGATGGAAATATCCGGGAAAACGGTCACTGTCACATCTGCGGAGTATACATCTTCACAGCCGCTTTCATCAGCATTTACCCATACGCGGTAATCTGTCGTTTGGGTCAATACACCCGTATTGTAATTTGGCGAATCAGTTCCTACAATATTCCAGGTAGTTCCGTCAAAGGTTTCCCATTGATAATGAATATCCGGTGAACCACTTGCGGTAACCGTTAAATCAAAATTACCACCTTCGCATATAGAGCCTCCTACCGGCTGGGCCGAAATTGAAATATCAGGAGTGACTACCACAGTCACATCCGCTGAATAAACATCTTCACATCCGCTTTCATCGGCATTCACCCATACCCGGTAATCCGTCGTAAGGGTCAACGCACCTGTGTTATAATTTGGAGAATCTGTTCCTACTATGGTCCAGGTAGTTCCGTCAAAGGCCTCCCACTGGTAATGAATATCTGGTGAACCACTCGCCGTTACAGTCAAATCAAAGTTACCGCCCGTACAAATAGATCCTCCCACTGGTTGGGCACTGATGGTAATATCCGGCGTAACTATAACTGTTACCACAGCAGAGTATACATCTTCACAACCACTTTCATCGGCATTCACCCATACCCGGTAATTTGTCGTTTGGGTTAAGGCACCGGTATTGTAATTTGGTAAATCCGAGCCTACCACTATCCATGTACTTGGGCCTGTCTGTTGTTCCCACTGATAGTGAATATCCGGTGAACCACTCGCAGTAACGGTTATATCAAAGTTACCGCCCGTACAAATGGATCCTCCTACTGGCTGGGCGCTGATACTGATATCCGGGAATACAGTCACCGTGACATCTGCAGAGTAAACATCTTCGCAACCGCTTTCGTCTGCATTCACCCATACCCGGTAATCCGTCGTTTGGGTTAATACACCTGTATTGTAATTCGGAGAATCCGCCCCTACAATAGTCCATGTAGTTCCGTCAAAGGTTTCCCATTGATAATGAATATCCGGTGAACCACTGGCCGTTACACTCAGGTCAAAGTTTCCACCCTCACATATTGAGCCTCCTACAGGTTCAGCCGTGATCGTAATATCCGGAGAAACCGTTACTGTTACATCTACTGAGTATACATCTTCACATCCGCTTTCATCTGCATTTACCCATACCCGGTAATCCGTCGTAAGGGTCAACGTACCTGTGTTATAATTTGGGGAATCTGTTCCTACTATGGTCCAGGTAGTTCCATCAAAAGCTTCCCATTGATAATGAATATCCGGTGAACCACTCGCTGTTACGGTCAAATCAAAGTTACCGCCTGTACAAATGGATCCTCCCACTGGTTCTGCACTGATGGAAATATCCGGGAAAACGGTTACCGTCACATCTGCGGAATATACATCTTCACAGCCGCTTTCATCAGCATTTACCCATACGCGGTATGTTGTTGTCATGGTCAGTGCACCCGTATTGTAATTTGGCGAATCAGTTCCTACAATATTCCAGGTAGTTCCGTCAAAGGTTTCCCATTGATAATGAATATCCGGTGAACCACTTGCCGTAACCGTTAAATCAAAATTACCACCTTCGCATATAGAGCCTCCTACCGGCTGTGCCGAAATTGAAATATCAGGAGTGACTACCACTGTCACATCCGCTGAATAAACATCTTCACAACCACTTTCATCGGCATTCACCCATACCCGGTACGTTGTCGTAAGGGTCAACGCACCTGTGTTATAATTTGGAGAATCTGTTCCTACGATAGTCCAGGTCGTTCCATCAAAGACTTCCCACTGGTAATGAATATCCGGTGAACCACTCGCCGTAACGGTCAAATCAAAGTTACCGCCTGTACAAATAGATCCTCCCACTGGCTGGGCACTGATGGAAATATCTGGTGTAACTATAACCGTTACCACGGCAGAGTATACATCTTCACACCCACTTTCATCGGCATTCACCCATACCCTGTAATTTGTCGTTTGGGTTAAAGCACCTGTATTATAATTTGGCAAATCCGAGCCTACCACTATCCATGTACTTGCGCCTGTCTGTTGTTCCCACTGATAGTGTATATCCGGTGAACCGCTGGCCGTAACTGTTATATCAAAGTTACCGCCCGTACAAATAGATCCTCCCACTGGCTGGGCACTGATGGAAATATCCGGGAAAACGGTCACTGTCACATCTGCGGAGTATACATCTTCACAGCCGCTTTCATCGGCATTCACCCATACCCGGTAATCCGTCGTTTGGGTCAATACACCCGTATTGTAATTTGGCGAATCAGTTCCTACAATATTCCAGGTAGTTCCGTCAAAGGTTTCCCATTGATAATGAATATCCGGTGAACCACTTGCCGTAACTGTTAAATCAAAATTACCACCTTCGCATATAGAGCCTCCTACCGGCTGTGCCGAAATTGAAATATCAGGAGTGACTACCACTGTCACATCCGCTGAATAAACATCTTCACAACCACTTTCATCCGCATTCACCCATACCCGGTACGTTGTCGTAAGGGTCAACGCACCTGTGTTATAATTTGGAGAATCTGTTCCTACGATAGTCCAGGTCGTTCCGTCAAAGACTTCCCATTGATAATGAATATCCGGTGAACCACTTGCCGTAACGGTCAAATCAAAGTTACCGCCTGTACAAATAGATCCTCCTACGGGCTGTGCACTGATGGTAATATCCGGCGTAACTATAACCGTTACCACGGCAGAGTATACATCCTCACAACCGCTTTCATCGGCATTCACCCATACCCGGTAATTTGTCGTTTGGGTTAAGGCACCGGTATTGTAATTTGGTAAATCCGAGCCTACCACTATCCATGTACTTGGGCCTGTCTGCTGTTCCCACTGATAGTGAATATCCGGTGAACCGCTGGCTGTAACTGTTATATCAAAGTTACCGCCCGTACAAATGGATCCTCCTACTGGCTGGGCACTGATGGATATATCCGGGAAAACCGTCACCGTCACATCAGCGGAGTATACATCTTCACAACCACTTTCATCAGCATTCACCCATACCCGGTAATCCGTCGTTTGGGTTAATACACCTGTATTGTAATTTGGCGAATCAGTTCCTACAATATTCCAGGTAGTTCCATCAAAGGTTTCCCATTGATAATGAATATCCGGTGAACCACTTGCCGTAACGGTCAAATCAAAGTTACCGCCTGTACAAATAGATCCTCCTACTGGCTGTGCACTGATGGTAATATCCGGCGTAACTATAACCGTTACCACGGCAGAGTATACATCTTCACAACCGCTTTCATCGGCATTCACCCAAACCCTATAATTTGTCGTTTGGGTTAAAGCACCGGTATTATAATTTGGCAAATCCGAGCCTACCACTATCCATGTACTTGCGCCTGTCTGTTGCTCCCACTGATAGTGAATATCCGGTGAACCGCTGGCTGTAACAGTTATATCAAAGTTACCGCCCGTACAAATGGATCCTCCTACTGGCTGCGCACTGATGGAAATATCCGGGAAAACGGTTACCGTCACATCTGCGGAATATACATCTTCACAACCGCTTTCATCAGCATTCACCCATACCCGGTATGTTGTTGTCATGGTCAGTGCACCCGTATTGTAATTTGGCGAATCAGTTCCTACAATATTCCAGGTAGTTCCGTCAAAGGTTTCCCATTGATAATGAATATCCGGTGAACCACTTGCGGTAACCGTTAAATCAAAATTACCACCTTCGCATATAGAGCCTCCTACCGGCTGTGCCGAAATTGAAATATCAGGAGTGACTACCACTGTCACATCCGCTGAATAAACATCTTCACAACCACTTTCATCCGCATTCACCCATACCCGGTACGTTGTCGTAAGGGTCAACGCACCTGTGTTATAATTTGGAGAATCTGTTCCTACGATAGTCCAGGTCGTTCCGTCAAAGACTTCCCATTGATAATGAATATCCGGTGAACCACTCGCCGTAACGGTCAAATCAAAGTTACCGCCTGTACAAATAGATCCTCCTACGGGCTGTGCACTGATGGTAATATCTGGCGTAACTATAACCGTTACCACCGCAGAGTATACATCTTCACAACCACTTTCATCCGCATTCACCCATACGCGGTAATTTGTCGTTTGGGTTAAGGCACCGGTATTATAATTTGGTAAATCGGAGCCTACCACTATCCATGTACTTGGGCCTGTCTGTTGTTCCCACTGATAGTGTATATCCGGTGAACCGCTGGCTGTAACTGTTATATCAAAGTTACCACCTGTACAAATAGACCCTCCTGTAGGTTGAGCCGAAATTGAAATATCGGGAGCGATAAATACAGTGCTTACTGTGCTCACCGTCTGATCACAACCATTGTTAGATGCATTCACCAGAACCCGGTAAAAGGTTGTTCCCGGAGCACTACTATCTGGTGTGTAGATAGAGGCGGTCGCCCCTGTTCCTGTGGCATTTGTCCAGGTATCTGTCCCATTCGGGCTGGATTGCCACTGGTATGCAATTATACCTGAACCACCTGTCACCACGACCTCGATCGTACTCGTTCCGCCTACACATTCATTTACATCCGTTGGTTGCGTAGTGATCACCAGATCAGCTGCTATCACTGCTGTTGCAGTATTACTTACTACCTGGTCACATCCATTGTTTGAGGCATTCACCAGCACTCGGTAATACGTCGTTCCTGGTGTTGAACTATCCGGCGTATAGGTTGATGTTGTTGCCCCGGCTCCCGTTGCATTCGCCCAGCCTGACGTACCATCTGCACTTTGCTGCCATTGATACGTGATCGTACCTGAGCCTCCACTCACCACTAATGTCATTTGGTCCGTTCCATCAACACATTCATTTACATTCAATGGCTGTGTGGTGACCACCAGGTCCGCGGCTATAATGGCTGTTGCATTATTACTTATGGCCTGATCACATCCGCTGTTGCTGGCATTGACCAGCACCCGGTAGTAGGTTGTTCCAGGTGTTGCACTCGATGGCGTATAAGTTGATGTCATCGCTCCTGCTCCTGCTGCGTTTGACCAACTTCCTGTTCCATTCGGGCTGGATTGCCATTGATATACTATGGTACCTGAGCCACCTGTTACCACCACTGTCATCGTGCTTGTTCCTCCAACACACTCATTCACATTTGTCGGTTGGGTCGAGATCACCAGATCCGCAGCAATTACGGCAACGGCATTATTACTTACCACCTGGTCACATCCACTGTTTGAAGCATTGATCAATACCCGGTAATAGGTCGTACCCGGTGTTGAACTATCTGGTGTATAAATAGAGGTTGTTGCTCCTGCTCCTGTGGCGTTCGTCCATGTACCTGTTCCGTCCGGACTGGATTGCCATTGGTAACTGATCGTTCCTGAACCACCTGTAGTGACTACCGTCATGGTGCTTGTACCACCTACACATTCATTCACATCTGATGGCTGGGTAGTGACTACAAGATCCGCAGCAATAATGGCTGTTGTATTATTACTTACCACCTGGTCACATCCACTATTGCTGGCATTGACCAGTACACGATAATACGTTGTGCCAGGGGTTGAACTATCCGGTGTATAAACCGATGTTGTTGCTCCTATTCCGCTTGCATTAGTCCATGAACCGGTTCCGTTTGGACTGGATTGCCATTGGTACAATATGGTTCCTGAACCTCCTGTAGTGACTACAGTCATGGTGCTTGTTCCACCAACACATTCATTCACATTCGTTGGTTGAGTAGTAATAACTAAATCAGCAGCAATAACCGCTACTGCATTATTACTTACCGCCTGATCGCAACCACTGTTCGAGGCATTCACTAATACCCGGTAGTAGGTCGTGCCAGGTGATGCACTTATTGGTGTATAGATTGACGTGGTGGCTCCTGCTCCCGCTGCATTTGTCCACAGGCCTGTTCCGTTTGTGCTCGATTGCCATTGATATACTATGGTTCCCGAACCTCCTGTCACCACTACGGTCATCGTACTTGTTCCACCCACACATTCGTTGACATCTGTCGGCTGGGTTGATATCACCAGGTCCGCTGTTATGATTGCTGTAGCATTATTACTTATGGCCTGATCACATCCGCTGTTCGAGGCATTGATCAGCACCCGGTAATAAGTAGTACCCGGTGTTGAACTATCTGGTGTATAAACTGAAGTTGTTGCTCCTGCTCCTGTTCCATTGGCCCATCCGGTGGTTCCATCGGCGCTCTGTTGCCATAGATATGTTATGGTACCTGATCCTCCACTCACCACTACGGTCATCGTACTTGTTCCTCCAACACATTCATTCACATTCGATGGTTGGGTGGTTACCACCAGGTCAGCTGCAATTATTGCAGTCACGATGTTACTTATTGACTGATCGCATCCGCTGTTGGAGGCATTGATCAATACACGATAGAAGGTGGTTCCTGGTATTGCACTTGGTGGGGTAAAGGTGGAAGTAGTGGCTCCGGTTCCTGCTGCATTTGCCCATAGACTTGTGCCATTCGGGCTGGATTGCCATTGATATACTATGGTTCCGGAACCTCCTGTTACCACCACCGTCATTGTGCTTGTTCCTCCAACGCACTCATTCACATTTGTCGGTTGGGTCGAGACCACCAGGTCTGCAGCAATTACCCCAACGGCATTATTACTTACCACCTGGTCACATCCACTATTCGATGCGTTGATCAATACGCGGTAATAGGTCGTACCGGGGGTTGAACTATCCGGTGTATACACCGAGGTTGTTGCTCCGATCCTGTGGCGTTTGACCATGTACCGGTTCCGTCCGGACTGGATTGCCATTGATAACTGATCGTTCCTGAACCACCTGTAGTGACTACCGTCATGGTACTTGTACCTCCTACACATTCATTCACATCTGATGGCTGGACAGTGACTACAAGGTCCGCGGCTATAATGGCTGTTGCATTATTACTTACCGCCTGGTCGCATCCACTATTGCTGGCGTTGATTAATACCCGATAATACATTGTGCCCGGTACACTGCTGTCCGGTGTATAAATTGACGTCGTCGCTCCTGCTCCAACTGCATTACTCCAACTACCTGTGCCGGTAGTACTTTGCTGCCATTGATAGCTGATCATTCCTGATCCACCACTAACTACAACGGTCATCGTACTTGTTCCGCCTACACATTCATTTACATTTGTCGGCTGGGTCGTAACTACCAGATCGGCAGCAATTATCGCTACTGCATTATTACTTACCGCCTGGTCACATCCGCTGTTGCTGGCATTGACCAGCACCCGGTAATAGGTTGTTCCAGGTGTTGCACTCAATGGCGTATAGGTTGACGTCATCGCTCCTGCTCCCGCTGCGTTTGACCAACTTCCTGTTCCATTCGGGCTGGATTGCCATTGATATATAATCGTGCCTGATCCACCTGTCACCAACACTGTCATCATGGTTGTTCCTCCAACGCATTCATTTACATCTGTTGGTTGTGTAGTGATCACCAGATCTGCTGCTATTATTGCCGTAGCATTATTACTTACCACCTGATCACATCCGCTATTGGAAGCATTGACCAACACTCTGTAGTAAGTCGTGCCTGGAACTGAACTATCTGGTGTATAAACTGAAGTTGTGGCTCCTGCTCCTGTTCCATTGGCCCATCCGGTGGTTCCATCAGTGCTCTGTTGCCATTGATAAGTGATGGTACCTGATCCTCCACTCACCACTACGGTCATCGTACTTGTTCCACCTACACACTCATTCACATTCGATGGTTGTGTGGTTACTAACAGGTCCGCTGCAATTATTGCAGTCACGATGTTACTTATTGACTGATCGCATCCGCTGTTGGAGGCATTGATCAGTACGCGATAATAGGTGGTTCCTGGCGATGCACTTGGCGGGGTAAAGATTGAAGTAGTGGCCCCGGCTCCTGCTGCATTCGCCCATAGGCTTGTGCCATTCGGGCTCGATTGCCATTGATATACTATGGTTCCGGAACCTCCTGTCACTACTACGGTCATTGTACTTGTTCCACCCACACATTCATTCACATTTGTCGGTTGGGTCGAGATCACCAGGTCTGCAGCAATTACGGCAACGGCATTATTACTTACCACCTGGTCACATCCACTGTTTGAAGCATTGATCAATACCCGGTAATAGGTCGTACCCGGTGTTGAACTATCTGGTGTATAAATAGAGGTTGTTGCTCCTGATCCTGTGGCGTTCGTCCATGTACCTGTTCCGTCCGGACTGGATTGCCATTGGTAACTGATCGTTCCTGAACCACCTGTAGTGACTACCGTCATGGTGCTTGTACCACCTACACATTCATTCACATCTGATGGCTGAGTAGTGACTACAAGATCCGCAGCAATAATGGCTGTTGTATTATTACTTACCACCTGGTCACATCCACTATTGCTGGCATTGACCAGTACACGATAATACGTTGTGCCGGGGTTGAACTATCCGGTGTATAAACCGAAGTTGTTGCTCCTATTCCGCCTGCATTAGTCCATGAACCGGTTCCGTTTGGACTGGATTGCCATTGGTACAATATGGTTCCTGAACCTCCTGTAGTGACTACAGTCATGGTGCTTGTTCCACCAACACATTCATTCACATTCGTCGGTTGAGTAGTAATAACTAAATCAGCAGCAATAACCGCTACTGCATTATTACTTACCGCCTGATCGCAACCACTGTTCGAGGCATTCACTAATACCCGGTAGTAGGTCG
The DNA here is from genome assembly GCA_963837505.1 of uncultured Saprospiraceae bacterium. Taxonomy (GTDB): domain Bacteria; phylum Bacteroidota; class Bacteroidia; order Chitinophagales; family Saprospiraceae; genus Opimibacter. The sequence continues at coordinate 31,278 of CAWINN010000014.1, forward strand.
TGCCAGGTGATGCACTTATTGGTGTATAGATTGACGTGGTGGCTCCTGCTCCCGCTGCATTTGTCCACAGGCCTGTTCCGTTTGTGCTCGATTGCCATTGATATACTATGGTTCCCGAACCTCCTGTCACCACTACGGTCATCGTACTTGTTCCACCCACACATTCGTTGACATCTGTCGGCTGGGTTGATATCACCAGGTCCGCTGCTATGATTGCTATAGCATTATTACTTATGGCCTGATCACATCCGCTGTTCGAGGCATTGATCAGCACCCGGTAATAAGTAGTACCCGGTGTTGAACTATCTGGTGTATAAACTGAAGTTGTTGCTCCTGCTCCTGTTCCATTGGCCCATCCGGTGGTTCCATCGGCGCTCTGTTGCCATAGATATGTTATGGTACCTGATCCTCCACTCACCACTACGGTCATCGTACTTGTTCCTCCAACACATTCATTCACATTCGATGGTTGGGTGGTTACCACCAGGTCAGCTGCAATTATTGCAGTCACGATGTTACTTATTGACTGATCGCATCCGCTGTTGGAGGCATTGATCAATACACGATAGAAGGTGGTTCCTGGTATTGCACTTGGCGGAGTAAAGGTGGAAGTGGTGGCTCCGGCTCCTGCTGCATTCGTCCATAGACCTGTTCCATTCGGGCTCGATTGCCATTGATATACTATGGTACCTGAGCCACCTGTTACTACCACCGTCATTGTGCTTGTTCCTCCAACGCACTCATTCACATTTGTCGGTTGGGTCGAGACCACCAGGTCTGCAGCAATTACCCCAACGGCATTATTACTTACCACCTGATCACATCCACTATTCGATGCGTTGATCAAGACTCTGTAGTATGTTGTGCCCGGTGTTGAACTATCCGGTGTATACACCGAGGTTGTTGCTCCGATGCCGCTTGCATTAGTCCATGAACCGGTTCCGTCCGGACTGGATTGCCACTGGTAACTGATTGTTCCTGAACCACCTGTAGTTACTACTGTCATGGTACTTGTACCACCCACACATTCATTCACATCTGATGGCTGGGTAGTGACTACAAGATCCGCGGCTATAATGGCTGTTGCATTATTACTTACCACCTGGTCACATCCACTATTGCTGGCATTGACCAGTACTCTGTAATACGTTGTGCCTGGTGTTGAACTATCCGGTGTATAAACCGAAGTGGTTGCTCCCGTGCCGCTTGCATTAGTCCACGAACCGGTTCCGTTTGGACTGGATTGCCATTGATACAATATGGTTCCTGAACCGCCTGTAGTGACAACAGTCATAGTGCTTATTCCACCAACACATTCATTCACATTCGTGGGTTGAGTTGTAATAACTAAATCAGCAGCAATAACCGCTACTGCATTATTACTTACCGCCTGGTCACATCCACTGTTCGAGGCATTCACTAATACCCGGTAGTAGGTTGTGCCAGGGGACGCACTTATTGGTGTATAGATTGATGTGTTGGCGCCGGCTCCCGCAGCATTTGTCCACAGGCCTGTTCCGTTCGTACTCGATTGCCATTGATATACTATGGTACCTGATCCACCTGTTACCACTACCGTCATTGTACTCGTTCCGCCCACACATTCGTTGACATCTGTCGGCTGGGTTGATATTACCAGGTCCGCAGCTATGATTGCTGTAGCATTATTACTTACCACCTGGTCACATCCGCTATTTAAAGCATTGACTATAACTCTGTAATAGGTCGTGCCTGGCACACTACTGTCTGGTGTATAAACTGAAGTTGTTGCTCCTGCTCCTGTTCCATTGGCCCATCCGGTGGTTCCATCAGCGCTCTGTTGCCACTGATAAGTGAGCGTACCTGATCCTCCACTCACCACTACGGTCATCGTACTTGTTCCTCCAACACATTCATTCACATTCGATGGTTGGGTGGTTACCACCAGGTCAGCTGCAATTATTGCAGTCACGATGTTACTTATTGACTGATCGCATCCGCTGTTGGAGGCATTGATCAGAACGCGATAATAGGTGGTTCCTGGCGTTGCGCTTGGCGGGGTAAAGGTTGAAGTAGTGGCCCCTGCCCCTGCTGCATTTGCCCATAGGCCTGTGCCATTCGGACTCGATTGCCATTGATATACTATGGTTCCAGAACCTCCTGTCACTACCACGGTCATGGTACTCGTTCCATCTACGCATTCATTTACGTTTGTTGGTTGGGTCGAGACCACCAGGTCTGCAGCAATTACTGCAACAGCATTATTACTTACTACCTGGTCGCATCCACTATTCGATGCATTGATCAATACGCGGTAATAGGTGGTTCCCGGCGTTGAACTATCCGGTGTATACACTGAGGTTGTTGCTCCTGATCCTGTGGCGTTTGTCCACGTCCCTGTTCCGTCCGGACTGGATTGCCACTGGTAACTGATTGTACCTGAACCACCTGTAGTGACTACCGTCATGGTGCTTGTACCACCTACACATTCGTTCACATCTGTTGGCTGGGTGGTTACCACCAGATCAGCAATTATAACTGTTATAGCATTATTACTTACCACCTGGTCACATCCACTATTGCTGGCATTGACAAGAACTCTGTAGTATGTTGTACCTGGTGTTGAACTATCCGGTGTATAAACCGAAGTGGTTGCTCCAATGCCTCCTGCATTAGTCCATGAACCGGTTCCATTCGGACTGGATTGCCATTGATACAATATGGTTCCTGAACCTCCTGTAGTGGCAACAGTCATGGTGCTTGTTCCACCAACACATTCATTCACATTCGTCGGTTGAGTAGTAATAACTAAATCAGCAGCAATAACCGCTACTGCATTATTACTTACCGCCTGGTCACATCCACTGTTCGAGGCATTCACTAATACCCGGTAGTAGGTCGTGCCAGGGGACGCACTTATTGGTGTATAGATTGATGTGGTGGCGCCAGCTCCCACAGCATTTGTCCACAGGCCTGTTCCGTTCGTGCTTGATTGCCATTGATATACTATGGTTCCCGAACCTCCTGTCACCAATACCGTCATCGTACTCGTTCCACCCACACATTCGTTGACATCTGTCGGCTGGGTTGATATCACCAGGTCCGCAGCGATTACTGCTGTAGCATTAATACTTGCTGCCTGATCACATCCGCCATTGGAAGCATTGACCAACACCCTGTAATAGGTAGTACCCGGTGTTGAACTATCCGGTGTATAAACTGAAGTTGTTGCTCCTGTTCCTGTTCCATTGGCCCATCCGGTTGTCCCATCAGCGCTCTGTTGCCATTGATACGTGATCGTACCTGATCCACCAGTCACAAGGACAGTCATCATATTTGTACCACCTACACATTCATTGACATTGGCAGGTTGCGTGGTAATCACCAAATCAGCTGTGATCACAGCTGTAGCATTGTTACTAATAGTCTGATCACATCCACTGTTGGATGCATTGACCAATACTCTGTAATAAGTCGTAACTGGCACGCTGCTGTCAGGTGTATAAATGGAAGTTGTTGCGCCAGTACCCACGGCATTACTCCAGCCACCTGTTCCATTCGCACTTTGTTGCCATTGATAGGTTATCACGCCAGATCCACCTGTAACGATAACCGACATAGGATCGATTCCACCCACACATTCAATTACATTCGTCGGTTGGGTCGAGACTACCAGATCGGCCGCGATCACTGCTACCGAAGTACTACTTACCGCCTGGTCACATCCGCTATTGCTGGCATTGATTAATACTCTATAGTAGGTTGTACCCGGCACACTGCTATCTGGAGTATAAGTGGATGTCGTCGCTCCTGTTCCTGTCGCATCGGCCCATGAACCAGTTCCGTCCGGACTGGTTTGCCACTGGTAACTGATCGTACCTGAACCACCTGTGATAACCACGGTCATTGTATTTGTACCCCCGACACATTCGTTCACATCTGTTGGTTGAGTCGTAATGACCAGGTCAGAAGTGATAACAGCGATTCCGTTGTTACTTACAGCCTGATCACAACCACTATTAGATGCATTGACCAGCACCCTGTAATAGGTTGTCCCTGGTGCACTACTATCAGGCGTATAGGTGGAGGTGGTCACTCCTGTTCCGGTGGCATTACTCCATCCACCTGATCCCGTTGCGCTTTGCTGCCACTGATAGGCAACCGTGCCAGATCCTCCGGTTACGGTTACAGTCATAGTGCTCGTACCTCCTATGCATTCATTTACATTGACAGGTTGCGAGGTGATCACTAAATCTGCAATAATTATTGCATTGGCATTATTACTTACCACCTGGTCACATCCGCTGTTCGAGGCATTTACTAATACCCGGTAATAGGTTGTTCCCGGTGCGGCACTCAATGGAGTATACGTTGAAGTTGTCGTTCCTGTTCCTGTCGCATTCGCCCAACTACCCGTTCCTGTTGAACTTTGCTGCCATTGATACGTGATCGTGCCTGAACCTCCAGTTACCGCTACCGTCATTTGATCCGTTCCGCCTACGCATTCATTCACATTCGCAGGTTGGCTGGAAACTACGAGGTCTGCTATGATAATGGCTATGCCATTGTTACTTACGGCCTGGTCACAGCCATTGTTGCCTGCATTTATTAACACCCTGTAATAGGTAGTGCCAGGAGTTGTACTCGATGGGATGTAAGTTGCTGTTGTTGCCCCAGCTCCTGCCGAATTCGCCCAGCCCGTTGTTCCATCTGCACTTTGTTGCCATTGATAGGTAATGAGGCCTGAGCCACCTGTTACTACTACCGTCATTTGATCCGTTCCGCCTACACATTCATTTACATCTGTGGGTTGTGTGCTCACGACCAAATCTGCTGAAATCACGGCCAATGAATTTGCGCTTACGGCTTGCTGACAATCGCTGTCTGAGGCATTGATCAACACACGGTAATAGGTTGTCCCGGCCGTTGTACTCGGTGGGGTAAAGGTTGGTGTAGCGGCTCCGGTCCCGGCGGCATTTACCCAGCCGGTACTTCCGTCAGCACTCGACTGCCATTGATAGGTTATTGTACCTGAGCCTCCGGTTATTCCAACTGTCATCGTATTAGTCCCACCTACGCATTCATTTACATCCAAAGGCTGATTAATCACTATGATGTCCGGTGCGATGATGGCAGCTACCGCATCACTTTCGGCCTGACCGCATCCACTGTTCGATGCGTTGATGATCACCCGATAATAGGTCGTGCCCGGGTCTGTACTCGGAGGTGTAAAATTGGCTGTCGTTGCTCCTGCCCCGACTGAATTCGTCCACCCGCTGATTCCGTCTGCACTTAGCTGCCACTGGTAAGTAATTGTACCTGATCCTCCTGTGACGATTACTGACATCTGATCCGTACCACCTACACATTCATTTATATTTACCGGTTGTGTTGAGACCAGCAGATCTGCACTTATGATGGCTATGGCGTTATTACTTACCGCCTGATCACATCCATTGTTACCCGCATTCACCAGCACTCTGTAGTAGGTTGTGCCTGGGCTAGCACTTGATGGCGTATAGGTTGCTGTTGTCGCTCCTGTTCCACCGGCATTGCTCCATCCACCTGATCCAGTTGCACTTTGTTGCCACTGATAGGTGATGGTGCCTGAGCCTCCAGTTACCGCTACCGTCATTTGATCCGTTCCGCCTACACATTCATTTACATCTGTGGGTTGGGTACTTACTAACAGATCTGCTGATATGATCGCTATACCATTATTACTTACGGCCTGGTCACACCCGCTATTGCCTGCATTGATCAGTACTCTATAATAGGTTGTTCCCGGTGTTGCACTTGAAGGAGTATACGTTGCTGTCGTGGCTCCCGTTCCCGTTGAATTTGTCCAGCCTCCTACTCCGTCCGTGCTCTCCTGCCATTGATAGGTAATCGTGCCTGAACCTCCACTGGTTACTACAGTCATCGTATTTGTTCCACCAACGCACTCATTTATGTTCGTTGGCTGAGTCGTCACTACCAGGTCAGCGATGATCACGGCAGTTGCATTAGTACTTACTGCCTGATCGCAGCCACTATTGCTCGCATTGATCAAAACCCTGTAATAGGTTGTTCCGGGGGCGGCGCTTACCGGAGTATAGACGGATGTCGTCGCTCCTGTTCCGGTGGAATTCGCCCATCCGGTTGTTCCGTCTGCGCTTTGCTGCCACTGATAGGTGATTGTACCTGATCCGCCTGTTTCCACAACCGTCATTTGATCGGCTCCGCCTACACACTCATTCACATTCGTAGGTTGTGTAGTTATCACGAGATCCGCTATAATAACCGCTATGCCGTTGTTACTTACGGCCTGGTCGCATCCATTATTAGCAGCATTTACTAATACCCGGTAATACGTTGTTCCGGCTGTTGTGCTTGGTGGTGTATACGTAGCTGTGGTGGCTCCTGTTCCGACAGCATTACTCCATCCACCTGATCCGTCCGCACTCGACTGCCATTGATAGGTTATTGTACCTGAGCCTCCGGTCACGGTTACTATCATGGTATTGGTACCTCCAACACATTCGTTCACATTCGTTGGCTGGGTGGTTACTACCAGATCTGCATTGATCACAGCAGTAGCCGTATTGCTTACTGTTTGATCGCAACCACTGTTCGAAGCATTTACTAATACTCTGTAAAATGTCGTCCCTGGTGTTGAACTATCCGGTGTATAGGTTGAAGTTGTTGCTCCTGTTCCTGTCGAATTCGCCCAGCCGCTTGTTCCGTCTGCGCTTTGTTGCCATTGATACGTGATCGTGCCGGAACCTCCAGTGACTGCTACCGTCATTTGATCCGTTCCGCCTACACATTCATTCACATTCGCAGGTTGGCTGGAAACTACGAGGTCTGCTATGATAATGGCTATGCCATTGTTACTTACGGCCTGGTCACAGCCATTGTTGCCTGCATTTATCAACACCCTGTAATAGGTTGTTCCGGGGGCGGCACTGACCGGAGTATAGATAGATGTCGTCGCTCCTGTTCCGGTAGCATTACGTCCATCCGCCTGTACCACTTGCACTTGGTTGCCATTGATAGGTAATCGGGCCTGAGCCACCTGTTACTACTACCGTCATTTGATCTGTTCCGCCTACACATTCATTTACATCCGTGGGTTGTGTGCTCACGACCAAATCTGCTGAAATCATGGCCAATGAATTTGCGCTTACGGCTTGCTGGCAATCACTGTCTGAGGCATTGATCAATACACGGTAATAGGTTGTTCCGGCCGTTGTACTCGGTGGGGTAAAGGTTGGTGTAGTGGCTCCGGCCCCGGCGGCATTTACCCAGCCGGTACTTCCATCAGCACTCGACTGCCATTGATAGGTTATTGTACCTGAGCCTCCGGTTATTCCAACTGTCATCGTATTAGTCCCACCTATGCATTCATTGACATCCAAAGGCTGATTAATCACTATGATGTCCGGTGCGATGATGGCAGCTACCGCATCACTCTCGGCCTGGCCACATCCACTGTTCGATGCATTGATGATCACCCGATAATAGGTCGTGCCCGGATCTGTACTCGGTGGTGTAAAATTGGCTGTCGTTGCTCCTGCCCCGACTGAATTCGTCCACCCGCTGATTCCGTCTGCACTTAGCTGCCACTGGTAAGTAATCGTACCTGATCCTCCTGTGACGATTACTGACATCTGATCCGTACCACCTACACATTCATTTATATTTACCGGTTGTGTTGAGACCAGCAGATCTGCACTTATGATGGCTATGGCGTTATTACTTACCGCCTGATCACATCCATTGTTACCCGCATTCACCAGCACTCTGTAGTAGGTCGTGCCTGGGCTCGCACTTGATGGCGTATAGGTTGCTGTTGTCGCTCCTGTTCCACCGGCATTGCTCCATCCACCTGATCCAGTTGCACTTTGTTGCCACTGATAGGTGATGGTGCCTGAGCCTCCAGTTACCGCTACCGTCATTTGATCCGTTCCGCCTACACATTCATTTACATCTGTGGGTTGGGTACTTACTAACAGATCTGCTGATATGATCGCTATACCATTATTACTTACGGCCTGGTCACACCCGCTATTGCCTGCATTGATCAGTACTCTATAATAGGTTGTTCCCGGTGTTGCACTTGAAGGAGTATACGTTGCTGTCGTGGCTCCCGTTCCCGTTGAATTTGTCCAGCCTCCTACTCCGTCCGTGCTCTCCTGCCATTGATAGGTAATCGTGCCTGAACCTCCACTGGTTACTACAGTCATCGTATTTGTTCCACCAACGCACTCATTTATGTTCGTTGGCTGAGTTGTCACTACCAGGTCAGCGATGATCACGGCAGTTGCATTAGTACTTACTGCCTGATCGCAGCCACTATTGCTCGCATTGATCAAAACCCTGTAATAGGTTGTTCCGGGGGCGGCGCTTACCGGAGTATAGATGGATGTCGTCGCTCCTGTTCCGGTAGCATTACTCCATCCGCCTGAACCATTTGCACTTTGTTGCCATTGATAGGTAATGGTTCCTGATCCACCAGTCACCACTACTGTCATAGTATTGGTTCCGCCTACACATTCATTTACATTGGTGGGTTGGGTGCCGACCACCAGGTCAGGAGTGATCACGGCTATCCCATTGTTACTTACGGCCTGGTCGCATCCATTATTAGCCGCATTTACTAATACCCGGTAATACGTTGTTCCGGCTGTTATGCTTGGTGGTGTATACGTAGCTGTGGTGGCTCCTGTTCCGACAGCATTACTCCATCCACCTGATCCGGTAGTACTTTGTTGCCATTGGTAAGTGATAGTGCCTGAGCCTCCTGTCACGGTTATGGTCATTGCACTCGTTCCGCCAATACATTCATTGACATCCGTAGGCTGACTGGTGATTATCAGGTCAGGATTAATCACAGCTGTTGCATTGTTACTTACTGCCTGATCGCAACCGCTGTTCGAAGCATTTACTAATACTCTGTAAAATGTCGTCCCTGGTGTTGAACTATCCGGTGTATAGGTTGAAGTTGTTGCTCCTGTTCCTGTCGAATTCGCCCAGCCGCTTGTTCCGTCTGCGCTTTGTTGCCATTGATACGTGATCGTGCCGGAACCTCCAGTGATGGCTACAGTCATAGTATTTGTACCACCAACACATTCTGCAATGCTGGAAGGTTGTGTGGTGACTGTAATATCCGGAGCAACTATTACCTGGGCATTATTTGATACAGGATCTGAACAATCAGAGTAAGTATCTGTAATAATTATCCTATAATATTTTGTTCCCGCACTTCCGGTTGGAGGTAGATATGTAGTTGAGGTGGCACCCGGAATATTGCTCCAGGAACTAATACCATTCGCGCTCGTTTGCCATTGCATCGTCAATGCGCTTGAGCCTCCTGTCACGTTTGCCGTAAGAGTTACGCTACCGCCAATACACACATTATTCGTGGCTGGAGTAACAGTGACAGTGGCATCCGGTTGAACGATGACTACAACCACATTCGAAATTGGATCGGAACAATCAGAGCCTGTATCCGTAATGACGATTCTATAATATGTAGTACCGGCGCTGGCGGTAGGTACGCTATAAGTAGAAAGTGTTGCGCCTGGTATATCGGCCCATCCGCTCACTCCATCCGGGCTGGATTGCCATTGCCTGGTCAGTGCTCCCGAACCTCCCGTTATGGTAGCAGTCAAAACAGCTGTACCGCCTACACAAACTTCACTGCTTAGCGGAGTTACGGAAGCTGTGGCATCGGCTCTTATAATTACCGTAACCTGGTTAGACTGTGGATCCGCACAATTGGATAATGGGTCATTTATCTTAACCCGGTATAAAGCTGTACCCGTAACTAAACCAGGAGCATCATATGTTGACCCCGTTGCTCCCGCTACAATCTGCCAACCGCCACCATTAATATTGGACTGCCACTGGATCGTATAGCCACTGGATCCACCGGTGATAGTCGCGGTGAGTGTAGCAATTCCTCCAAGACAGATATCACTTGTTGCGGGGGCCAGTGTTACGGTTGCACTTGGGTCCACGATAATGGTCAGTATATTGGAAACCGGATCAGCACAATCCGGGAGCGGGTCCGTTATTATGATTCGATAATAAGTGGTCCCGGCTACAGAAGTTGGTGCCAGATAAGAGGAACTATTGGCTCCCGGAATATTACTCCATACCGTACTGTCAGGACTGGTTTGCCATTGGTAAACAGCACCGCTCGAACCACCTCCATTTGTTGTTGCGACTAAAACTGATGTTCCGTTAATACATACTTCAGGATTAGATGTACTGATGGAAACAGATACATCATCTTTTACTTGCAGGGTTACAATATTGGAAAATGGCGTACTACATCCTGAACTTGATTCAACTACATGAGCTCTGTATTGGAAGGTACCCGGTGTAATTGTTGGAGGTGAATAAGTAAGACCTGTTGCACCAGGTATATCTCCCCAGGTTCCGTTTAAAAGTTGCCACTGAACTATAAGCGTATTAGAGCCGCCGGTAATGGTAGCTGTTAACACCGGGACTGCCCCGGTACAAACTTCTGTCAGAATAGGAGCAGCTGAAATGGTAGCATCCGGATCAATTTCAACGGTGACAGCATCAGAGGTAACAGGATCACAACCATTGCCGGAAGCATTGATAATTACCCTATAAAATAGAGTTCCCGCTGATGAGGAAGGTGGCGTATAGGTAGCTGTAGTTGAACCAGAGCCACCGGACGCATTCACCCAGCTGTTGATGCCATTGGGGCTTTGTTGCCATTGATAAGTAATAGCTCCTGTGCCATTTGCCACTACAACATTGACCTGCGCATTACCTCCAATACATTCATTGAAGCCAACAGGTTGAGTAGTGATAGTTAAATCAGGAGTTATGATAGCTGTAGCATTGTTACTGACAGCCTGATCACATCCATTGTTGGCAGCATTGACCAATACGCGGTAGTAAGTGGTCCCGGCTAATGTACTCACCGGTGTATACACCGATGCTGTGGACCCGGTTCCTGTCGCATTCGTCCAGCTACCTGTACCATCCGGACTTTGCTGCCATTGATAGCTGATCGTACCTGAGCCGCCGGTAACGATGACGGTCATGGTATTGGTACCACCGATACATTCTGTCACGTTAGAAGGTTGAGTAGTCACCACTATATCCGGTGAAATAACAGCCGTAGCATTATTACTTACTGCCTGATCGCAACCACTACTGCTGGCGTTGATCAATACTCTGTAATAGGTTGTACCGGCTGCCGTGCTTACGGGAGTATAGGTTGAAGTTGTTGCTCCGGTGCCTGTTGCATTTGACCAACCTCCAGAACCAGTAGCACTTTGCTGCCATTGATAAGTAATTGTTCCCGAACCACCTGAAACACTGACAGTCATGGTATTAGTACCGCCTATACATTCTGTAACATTGGTTGGCTGAGTAGTAACGGTAACGTCAGGAATTACCACAGCATTGGTCACAATACTTTCTGTTTGTCCACATCCACTATTGGAAGCATTGACTAAAACTCTATAATATATTGTTCCTGCCACAGTACTTACTGGCGTATATGTTGCTGTGGTTGCTCCAGTTCCCGTTGCATTAGTCCAGCTGCCCGTTCCGTCAGGACTTTGCTGCCACTGATAACTTATCGTGCCGGAGCCGCCGCTTACCGTCACCGTCATGGTATTCGTTCCTCCTACACATTCATTCACATTGGTCGGTTGTGTTGTCACTACCAAATCCGGTGTGATCACCGCTGTCGCATTTGCACTCGTCGACTGATCACAACCTCCGTTCGAGGCATTGATCAATACTCTGTAATAGGTTGTCCCTGGAGTTGAACTATCTGGTGTATATGTTGATGTCGTCGCTCCTGTTCCTGTCGCAGCTGTCCAACCTGTACTTCCATCTGCACTTTGTTGCCATTGATAGGTTATCGTGCCTGAGCCACCGCTGACCACTACTGCCATCGTACTGGTGCCACCCACGCATTCATTTACATTCGATGGTTGTGTTGTTACCGTCAGGTCCGGGGCTACCACTACCTGCGCTGTCTCAGATATCGGATCACTGCAATCCGACAATATATCCGTTATCACCGCTCGGTAATAGGTCGTTCCGGCTGTTCCCGTTGGTGGATTATAACTCGTCGTAGTGGCTCCTCCTATATTGGCCCATCCTGATGATCCGTTTGGACTCGATTGCCATTGTATTGTCAAGGCACTTGATCCTCCTGTCACTGTCGCCGTAAGTGTTACATTTCCTCCTACACAAACATTATTGGTCAATGGGGAAATTGATATCGTTGCATCCGGTTGTACCAATACACTTACTGCGTTCGATACCGGATCACTACAATCTGAACTTGGGTCATTGATCAGGATCCTGTAATAGGTTGTTCCCGATGTTGTTGTAGGTGCTGAATATGTCGTTCCTGTTGCTCCCGGTATATCCGCCCAGCCTGTTGTTCCGTCTGGACTGCTCTGCCATTGCCTGGTCAATGAAGTTGATCCGCCTGTCACGGTGGCCGTTAGTACTGCCGTGCCGCCTACGCACACCTCACTACTTACCGGTGCTACTGATACGGTTGCATCTGCTTTGATCAATACCGTCACCGTATTTGACAACGGATCCGCACAATCAGAAAATCCATCCGTGATCTGTACCCGGTACAGGGTCGTCCCTACAATACTTCCCATCGCCAAATAAGTGGACGTGGTCTCACCCGCTATCACTTGCCACCCGCCTCCGTTAGTATTCGATTGCCACTGGATCGTCAGGTTACTTGATCCGCCGGTTATCGTTGCCGTCAACAGGCTCGATCCTCCTGTACATATCTCACTGCTCACCGGCGATACCGATACGGTCGCATCCGGTTGAACTATTATGGTCAGCACATTGGATATCGGATCAGCACAATTCGGGAAATTGTCCGAGATCATCATCCGGTAATAAGTCGTTCCCGCCACGGCCGTCGGTGCACTATACGTCGAACTATTTGCTCCCGCTATGTTGTTCCATACCGTATTGTCCGGACTCGATTGCCATTGCATACTCATTCCTGCTGATCCTCCACTGATCACTGCAGTCAGTATGCTTGTGCCTCCGACGCAAACTTCCGGCGCCGGTGTGCTGATGGTCACTGAGGCGCTCTCGTATACGATCACATTCACCATATTGGAAAATGGTGTACTACACCCTGAACTGGTCTCTACTATCCTTACTCTATAACTTGTCGATCCTGCTACTGCTGTCGGTGCACTGTACGTCGTGCCTGTCGCTCCAGGTATATCACTCCAGGTACCACTCAATACTTGCCATTGTACATCCACCGTATTCGAGCCCCCGGTCACTGTCGCCGTTAATATTACTGTCGCTCCAATACATACCTGCGATACTCCTGGTGCCACCGATACGGTTGCATCCGGATCTATTTCTACGGTCGATACAATACTTTCTGCTTGTCCGCATCCACTATTCGATGCATTGATTAATACCCTGTAATACGTCGTCCCTGCTGATGCAGCGGATGGCGTATACGTGGCGGTCGTATTTCCGGCACCTGTGGCATTCACCCAGTTGTTCGTTCCATTCGGGCTTGATTGCCATTGATAGGTTATCGTACCTGATCCCCCACTTACTACAACATTTATCGTCGCCGTCCCGCCAACACACTCATTCAAATCACCTGGTTGAGTGGTTACCGTTAAATCCGGCGATATGATCGCTGTCGCCGTATTCGATACGGTCTGATCGCATCCACTGTTCGACGCATTCACTAATACACGGTAATACGTCGTTCCTGCTACCAAACTCTCTGGTGTATATACTGCTGTTGTCGAACCTGCTCCTGTCGCATTGGTCCAGCTACCTGTACCATCCGGGCTTTGCTGCCATTGATAGCTGATCGTTCCTGATCCTCCACTTACATTCACTATCATCGTGCTCGTCCCTCCCACGCATTCATTTACGTTGGTGGGTTGTGTGGTCACCAGGAGATCAGCTGCGATGACTGCCGTCGCATTATTACTTACCGCCTGATCGCAACCATTATTCGCTGCATTGATCAATACCCGGTAATAGGTTGTTCCGGCCGCTATGCTCACTGGCGTATAGGTTGCCGTTGTCGCACCAACACCTGTAGCATTTGACCACCCGCTTGAACCGTTTGCACTTTGTTGCCACTGATAACTTATAACACCTGAGCCGCCTGTGACCACCACCGTCATTTGATCAGTTCCGCCAATACATTCATTTACATTTGAAGGTTGGGAGGTGACGACTATATCCGGAGCTATTACAGCAACCGCTACAATACTTTCCGTTTGTCCGCATCCACTATTGGAAGCATTGACTAAAACTCTATAATAGGTTGTCCCTGCCACGGTACTCACTGGTGTATAGGTAGCAGTCGTTGCTCCGGTTCCCGTTGCATTCGCCCAGCTTCCCGTTCCGTCCGGACTTTGCTGCCACTGATAACTTATTGTTCCTGATCCACCACTGATGGTCACGGTCATGGTGTTGGTACCGCCAACGCATTCATTGACATCGGTTGGTTCAGTAGTCACTAAAAGATCAGGGGTTATGATGGCCGTTGCGATATTACTTACCGCCTGATCACATCCTCCGTTTGAGGCATTGATCAACACGCGATAGTAAGTAGTGCCAACGACTGTGCTTTCAGGTGTATATATGTTCGTAGTAGATCCTGAACCCGTAGCATTCGTCCAGCTTCCTGTTCCGTCAGGACTTTGCTGCCACTGATAACTGATAGTACCTGATCCGCCGCTCGTTATTACTGTCATGGTACTGGTGCCATCAAGACACTCATTGACATTTGATGGTTGTGTGGTCACAGTTAAATCCGGTGACACTACCACCTGTGCTGTCTCTGAAATCGGATCGCTGCAATCGGACAATACATCAATGATGATGGCGCGATAATAAAATGTTCCCGCAGTACCCGTTGGTGGATTATAGGTTAAGGAATTAGCTCCTCCTATATTGGCCCATCCTGTGGAGCCGTTTGGACTCGATTGCCATTGTATCGTCAATGCACTGGATCCCCCTGTCACATCAGCTGTAAGCGTTACACTTCCACCTACGCAAACATTATTGGTCAATGGGGAAATTGATATCGTTGCGTCCGGTTGCACAAGTACACTGACCACATTCGATATCGGATCGCTACAACCGGAATATAAATCATTGATCAGTATCCGGTAATAAATAGTGCCTGGTGTTGTGGTAGGCGCGGCATATAGGGTGCCTGTGGCTCCCGGTATATCTGCCCAACCTGTTGTTCCGTCAGGGCTACTCTGCCATTGCCTGGTCAGTGCCGATGAACCTCCACTTACAACTGCTGTCAGGGTGGCAGTTCCACCGACACAAACTTCACTCGCCGCAGGTGTAACGTTAACAGTTGCATCCGGTTGAACAACTACAGTAACTGTATTGGATAATGGATCACTGCAGCCGGAATACGAATCTGTAATTTGTACCCGATACTGTATACTGCCTGTAACTATTCCATTGACCAGGTAGGTACTGGAAGTAGCGCCAGCGACAATTTGCCAGCCGCCTCCATTGGTATTCGATTGCCATTGAATTAAAAGATTGCTTGAACCTCCGGTGATAGACGCGGTCAACAAACTTGTTCCCCCCAAACATATTTCGCTGATGACCGGATCCACGGAAACGGTGGCATCAGGCTGTACGGTAACAGCAACAGAGGCTGAAACCGGATCACTGCAATCAGAAAGATTATCGGTAATTATGATTCGGTAATACGTAAGGCCGGGTGTTGTGGTGGGAGCAGAATAACTGCTGCTATTTGCGCCGGCAATATTATTCCAATTGAGATCATCGCTGCTGGACTGCCACTGGAAGGTCATCCCGCTAGAGCCTCCCGTGATGGTTGCCGTTATGATGGAACTCCCTCCCACACATACTTCACCATTATCCACACTGACAGTAACTACAGCATCTTCACGGATCAACACCGTTACTATGTTTGAAAATGGAATACTGCATCCCGATGCCGTTTCCACAATTCTGGCGCGATACTGCAAAGTGCCGGAAGTGGTCGTTGGCGCGGAATAAGTAATTCCTGTAGCTCCGGGTATATCTGTCCAGGTACCACTCAATACCTGCCATTGTACATCTACAGTATTCGATCCTCCGGTTACCGTGGCTGTTAAAATAACAGTTCCTCCAACGCAGGCCTCACTAAATACTGGTGCAACTGAAATTGTTGCATCCGGATCTATTTCCACTGCCACTGGCAGGCTTTCTAATTGTCCGCAACCATTATTGGAAGCATTGACTAAAAGTCTATAGTAGGTTGTTCCTGGAGTGGTGGAAGCTGGTGTATATGTGTTTGTGGTAGCCCCTGCGCCTGTGGCATTTGTCCAGCCACCGGTTCCGTTTGGACTGGATTGCCATTGATAAGTTATGGTACCTGAGCCTCCTGCGATAACAGCACTAATAGTGGCTGTACCTCCTACGCACTCATTCAGATCATTAGGTTCAATAGTGAATGAAAGATCTGGGGCAATAACAGCCGTTGCTGTATTACTGGTGGCCTGATCGCATCCATTATTAGTAGCAGTAATCAAGACTCTGTAATAAGTTGTTCCGGCGACGACACTGGAAGGAGTATATATTGCTGTTGAAGATCCACCGCCAGTTGCATTCGTCCATCCGGTACTTCCATCCGGACTCTGCTGCCATTGATATAAGATGGTGCCTGAGCCACCAGTAACTGTAACAGTCATGGTATTAGTTCCATCTACACATTCATTTATACCGGCAGGTTGACTGGTCACTACTATTTCAGGAGCTATCACGGCCACGGCATTGATACTGATCACCTGATCACAACCATTGTCCGCAGCATTGATCAACACTCTATAGTAGGTAGTTCCAGCTATTGTGCTTACTGGAGTAAAGGTCGAAGTAGTCGAACCGGCTCCGGCTGCATTCACCCAACCAGAACTTCCATTGGCACTGGATTGCCATTGATAACTTATCACACCGGATCCACCGGAGACAGTTACCATCATCTGATCTGCACCACCAATACATTCATTGACATCAGTTGGCTCGATGGTCACCAGCAGGTCGGGTGAAATGATAGCCACTGCATTATCACTTACGGCCTGGTCACAACCACTATTGCCAGCATTGATCAATACACGGTAATAGGTAGTTCCTGAAGTTGTGCTTAATGGTGTGTAAGTAGCGGTAGTTGCCCCAACACCTGTTGCATCCGTCCAGCTTCCCGTTCCATCCGGGCTCTCTTGCCATTGATAGGTGATCGTTCCCGAACCACCACTTACAACAACGACCATGGTATTTGTTCCTCCGATACATTCATTCACCTCTGTCGGCTGCGTCGTCACCACTAAATCCGGAGAGATAACTATACTGACAGTATTGGAAAGCGGATCAACACAACCATTGGACAAGTCCGTTACGATAAAGCGATAAAAGGTAGTGCCGGCAACCGAGGTCGGCACATTATACGTATCTGAAGTTCCATTCAAGGTAATATCCGTCCATGCACTGGTCCCGTCCGGACTACTTTGCCATTGATACGTAAATACTCCCGATCCATTTAAAACAGATGAAGAAATAAGAGCTGTTCCGTCTACACAAATAGCAGGATGGTCAATGGAGACCGTTACTGAAGCCTGGGGTTGAACCGTGATGCTTAAAACATTGGATATTGGATCATTACAACCATTGGATAAATCAAAAACCAGAACGCGGTAGAAGGTCGTTCCGGGTAAACTATTGGAAGGGCTATAATTGGCACTGGTGCCATTTGGAGAAATGTTAGTCCAACTGCCTGATCCATCAGGGCTGGATTGCCATTGATACAGGAAGACACCGGATCCATCTGTAATAGCAGAGGTCAGTGTTGAGGAACCGCCGACGCAAACCAGGTCATTATCAACTGATATGCTAACCGTGGGCTGAGGCTGCACCGTCACATCAATTACATTGGAAACAGGATCATCGCATCCATTGGATAAATCCGTCACAAGTACCCTGTAATAAGTTGTACCGGCGACAGTGGTCGGAACAATATAAGAACTCCCGGTTCCACTGACAGCAATATTGCCCCATGCAATTCCATCTGGGCTCAACTGCCATTGGTAAAGGAGTACATTTGATCCGTTCGTGACAATAGACGTAATAGTTGAAGAACCGCCAAGACATACTAAGGCGTTGTCAACACTGATAGCTACAGTGGGTTGATCTTCGATAGTCACTTCAATCACATTGGATATCGGATCTGAACACCCATTAGCCAAATCAGTTACTACCACTCTATAATAGAATACGCCCGCAACAGGGGAAGGAACAGTGTAATCTGCATTATTTCCATTCGTGGCTATGTCCGCCCATCCATTTGTACCGTCAGGGCTGAGTTGCCATTGATAAATAAAGGTACCTGAACCATTAAGCACCGTCGAGGTCAAAATCGAAGATCCTCCAATACAGATGTGATCATTATCCACTACAATGGAAACAGTGGGATCAGGCTGAACTGTAATGCTCACATTGTTGGAAACCGGATCATTACATCCATTGGAAAGATCGCTTAACAGAAGCCTGTAGTAGGTTGTTCCTGCTGCGGTTGCCGACGCAGTGTAAGTCGAGAGTGTACCATTGGGACTGATATCAGCCCACCCCGAGCTTCCATCAGGACTGGATTGCCACTGATAGTTGTACAAACCTGAACCATTAACAATATCAGGTGTAATCACTGAAGTACCTCCAACGCATACCAGGTCATTGTCAACAGCAATAGAAACTTCGGGCTGATTAACAATAATAATGGCTTCAATATTCGACACCGGATCACTGCAGCCGCTGGCCAGGTCCGTAACTATAACCCGGTAGTAAAATGTGCCGGCCGAGATTGCCGTCATCAGGTAAGATGAAGCATTCCCCACATTACTCCAGCTTCCTAAACCGTCCGGGCTGAGCTGCCATTGATAAAGGAAAGTGCCGGATCCATTTTCAACCGTTGAGGTTAAAGTTGAATTACCCCCGACACACAATAAATTTTCAGAAGCTACAATAGAAACCGTAGGTTGTTCTTGTATGGTAACACTCAAAACATTGGAAACGGGGTCATTACATCCATTCGACAAGTCTGTCACCAGCACCCGGTAATAGGTAGTTCCTGCACTGCTTGTGGGTACAGCATAAATGGCACCTGTGCCTCCGATAGCGATATTGGTCCAGCTTCCCGAACCATCCGGACTGGATTGCCATTGATACAAGACTACGCCTGATCCATTGGTAATATTCGAGGTGATGGTCGAAGCTCCACCAACGCAAATTAAGTTGTTGTCAACTGTTATGTCAACAGTAGGCTGGTCTTCAACTGTGATCGAAATAATATTGGATACAGGATCATTGCATCCATTGGAAAGATCTGTCAGTAATAACCGGTAATAGGTTGTTCCGGCTCCAGTTGCAATGGATGTATAGGTTGAATTGGTTCCATTGGGACTGATATCAGTCCAGGCAGATTGATCCGGGCTCGATTGCCATTGATACACATAGAATCCCGATCCATTGGTAATGATTGAACTCAACAAAGATGTACCCCCGATACACACCAGGTCATTATCCACGCTGATGGCTAATTCGGGTTGGTCATTCACTACTACATTCACCACATTCGAGATGGGATCATTACATCCATTCGACTGGTCGGTGACGATGAGCCTGTAATAGGTCGTACCTACTGTACCTGTTGGTACATCATAATCCGGTCCATTTCCGCCGGACGAAACATCAGACCAACCTGTACTTCCGTCAGCGCTTTGCTGCCATTGATACAGATAAAATCCTGATCCATTGGTTAATGTCGAAGAGATCGTACTCACTCCACCAATACATACGACTGGATTATCTACCGATACGCTCACCCCTACCTGGTTCACTACCGTAACATCTACGGTATTGGACACCGGATCACTACATCCATTGGCCAGGTCGGTTAATAATAATCTGTAGTATGTTGTACCCGCTGTAGCAGTAGGAACATTGTAATTAGCTCCGTTACCTCCTGAGGCAATATTTGTCCAGACAGATCCATCCGGGCTGCTTTGCCATTGATAGGTGTAAATGCCGGAACCATTCGTAATTGTTGAATTGATCACCGAGGATCCGCCTATACACACTACCGTGTTGGTAGCATCTATTGATACGGATGCTTGTTCCTGAATGGTTACTTGTACTGCATTCGAAACAGGATCACCACAATTGTTCGACAGGTCAGTAACGATTATCCTGTAATACGCAGTCCCCGCCGTCGTAGTAGGGACATTATAGTTGGCTCCGCTTCCACCTATGGTGATATTGGTCCAATTGGAAGATCCATCAGGACTCGTCTGCCACTGGTAAAGGAAAAATCCTGATCCATTAGTGATGGTCGAACTGATCGTCGAACTTCCTCCCACACACACCACCGGATTATCAACATCTATACTCACCGTTGCTTCCGGCGTCACCACTACATTCACCACATTTGAGATCGGATCATTGCACCCGTTCGACAGGTCGGTCAGGATCATTCGATAATAGGTGGTTCCTGCACTGCTTGTTGGCACATTATAGTCTGCTGATGTTCCTCCGGTGCTGATGTTGGCCCATCCACTTGATCCATCAGGACTGGATTGCCATTGATACGTGTATATTCCTGAACCATTCTGTATGTCTGAAGTAATGGTAGAAGATCCGCCGATACACACATTTGGATTGTCTACTGAAACTGTTACTGTCGGCTGATCAACTACTGTTATACTCACTACATTCGATACCGGGTCACTACAGCCATTAGAAAGATCGGTAAGTAATAACCTGTAATAGGTTGTTCCCGATCCGGTGGCTAAGGACGTATAAGTTGAATTGGTTCCATTAGGACTGATATCTGTCCAGGCTGATTGATCCGGGCTTGATTGCCATTGATAGAGATAAGATCCTGAGCCATTGGTTATGATTGAACTCAATAGTGATGTACCTCCTATACACACCAGGTCGTTGTCCACGCTGATATTTAATTCCGGCTGGTCATGAACAGCCACATTCACTACATTTGAAACCGGGTCATTACATCCGTTCGACAGATCGGTGATTATCAATCTGTAGTATGTGGTTCCTACCACTCCTGTGGGTACATTATAGTCAGCACCATTACCTCCGGAGGACACATCAGTCCAACCTGTACTTCCGTCAGCACTCTGCTGCCATTGATACAGATAAAATCCTGATCCATTGGTTAATGTCGAAGTGATCGTGCTCACTCCGCCAATACATACAACCGGATTATCTACGGCTACACTTACCCCTACCTGGTTCACTATGGTAACGTCTACCGTATTGGACACCGGATCACTACATCCATTGGCCAGGTCGGTTAATAATAATCTGTAGTACGTTGTACCTGCAATAGCAGTGGGAACATTGTAATTAGCTCCGTTACCTCCTGAGGCAATGTTTGTCCAGGCAGATCCATCCGGGCTGCTTTGCCATTGATAGGTGTATAGGCCGGAACCATTCGTAATCGTTGAATTGATCACCGATGATCCGCCAATACAAACTACCGAATTGGTTGCTTCTATATCTACTGAAGGTTGATCTTGAATGGTGACCTGTACATTATTGGAAACCGGATCACCGCAATTATTGGAAAGGTCAGTGACCAATATTCTATAAAAGGCCGTTCCCGGACTAGCCGTGGGAACATTATAGTTGGCTCCGTTTCCGCCTATAGTGATGTTGGTCCAACTGGAGGACCCGTCAGGACTTGTCTGCCACTGGTACAGGAAAAATCCCGATCCATTATTGATCGTTGAACTGATCGTTGAGCTTCCTCCTACACACAACACCGGATTGTCAACAGTTATGCTCACCGTAGCTTCCGGTGTCACCACTACATTTACCACATTCGATACCGGATCAGTACATCCATTGGATAAATCCGTTAATAGCATTCGATAATAAGTTGTCCCTGCACTGCTTGTCGGCACACTATAGATGGCTGAGGTTCCTCCGGCGAGAATGTTGGCCCATCCGGTAGTTCCATCAGGACTGGATTGCCACTGATATAAGTACACTCCCGATCCATTCTGTATATCCGATGTAATGGCAGAGGATCCATTGATACATACATTTGGATTGTCTACCGATACCGTCAGCGAAGGCTGATCAACAACGGTTACACTTATAATATTAGATACCGGGTCACCGCATCCATTGGAAAGATCGGTAAGAAGCAATCGGTAATATGTCGTTCCGGCTCCTGTCGCTATGGATGTATAGGTCGAATTAGTTCCATTCGGACTGATGTCACTCCACACGGATTGATCCGGGCTCGATTGCCATTGATACAAATAGAAGCCCGAGCCATTCGTGATGATTGAACTTAAAAGGGATGTGCCCCCCACACAGACCAGATCATTGTCGACACTGATGGCTAATTCAGGTTGATCATTCACTACTACATTCACCACATTCGAGATCGGGTCATTACATCCATTGGCAAAATCGGTGATAATAAGCCTGTAATAGGTTGTACCGGCCACACCGGTTGGTACATTATAGTCCGGACCATTACCTCCTGAAGAGACATCAGCCCATCCTGAACTTCCATCCGGGCTTTGTTGCCATTGATAACTGAACAATCCTGATCCATAGGATATGGTTGAAGAAATGGTGGAAGAACCACCTACACAAACCACTGCATTGTCAACGTCAATGCTAACATTTACCTGCGGATTAATAGTTACCGAAACGGAATTAGACACCGGGTCACTACACCCATTTGCCACATCCGTTAATATCAAACGGTAATACGTCGTACCTGGCAGTGCCGTTGGAACAGTATATGTAGATGAGGATCCGCCAACCGCGATATTGGACCAGGCCGAATCATCCGGGCTGCTTTGCCATTGATAAATATAGTTTCCTGAACCTCCTGTAATAACGGGTGTTAAAACAGAAGATCCGCCAATACAAACCACATCATTGGAAGCTGAAATACTGACTAAAGGTTGGTCTTGTACTGTTACCTGAACAGCATTAGAGATCGGGTCATTACAATTGTTAGACAGGTCCGTCACCAGTATCCGGTAAAAAGCAGAACCAGGTGTTCCTGTGGGAACAAAATAATTTGCGCCAACACCACCGCTGGCGATATTCGCCCAACCACTGGATCCATCTGAACTGATTTGCCACTGATACAGATAAAAGCCGGACCCATTTAGAATCGTTGAAGAAACAATAGCAGATCCGCCAATGCAGACAATAGGATTATCAACATCCACACTTACAGTAGGTTGTTCTTGTACAACAAAACTGAGGGAATTAGAAATGGGATCATTACATCCATTGGCTAAATCAGTTACCAATAAACGGTAATAGGTCGTACCGGCAATTGCAGTTGGTGGAAAATATTGATCTGAAGTGCCATTAACAACGATATCCGACCAGGCCGAACCATCCGGACCAGATTGCCATTGATAAAGATAGAGACCGGATCCATTTGTTATATCCGAGGTTATAATAGCCAGTCCTCCTATACAGACTACTTCGTTGTCAATACTTATGGAAACCGTCGGCTGATCTTCAACCGTGATGGATACGACACCGGAGACAGGATCGCTACATCCATTGGCTAAATCTGTAAGTAATAAACGATAGTAGGTTGTACCCGGGCTGGTAGCTACGCTGACGTAATTGGCACTATTGCCATTAACTGTGATATCCGACCAGACCGAACCATCCGGACTGGATTGCCATTGATAATTGTAAAAACCACTACCATTGGTGATCAGGGAAGTAATAGTAGAAGTACCCCCTATACAAACGAGGTCATTGTCGACACTGATATTGACTTCAGCCTGATCATGGATGATGACACTGACTACATTGGATATCGGATCATTACATCCATTTCCAAGGTCAGTAACGATGAATCTGTAATAGTATGTTCCGGGTACTCCAGTCGGTACGCTATAGTCCGATCCATTACCTGAACTTGCATCTGTCCAACCTGAGGTGCCATCGGGACTGATCTGCCATTGATACAGATACAGCCCTGAACCATTGAGTATAGTAGAGGTGATGGTAGAGGATCCGCCAATACATACTTCCGGATTGTCCACATCAATACTCACACTGACCTGGTTAACAACCGTAACATTGACCGTATTGGAAATGGGATCACCGCATCCGTTGGATACGTCCGTCACCAGTAATCGGTAGTATGTTGTATTGGGGGCCGCAGTGGGTACAGTATAAGAAGAGCCTGTACCGCCGGTAACAATGTCCGCCCAGCTTGATCCATCAGGACCGGATTGCCATTGATATAAATAAAATCCGGATCCGTTATTTACAGTACTGGTGATCACCGAAGTACCGTTAACGCAAACTACCGGATCGGGTGCGAATATGTCGACTGTAGGTTGATCCTGGACCATGACTGAAACAGGAGATGAAATCGGGTCATTGCAATTATTTGCCAGGTCCGTAACCAGAATACGGTAATACCATGTGCCTGGAGTACCGGTAGGAACATTATACGCTCCTCCATTTCCACCGGTTGTGATATTGGTCCACCCGGAAGAACCATCAGGACTGATCTGCCACTGATAGGTATAAAATCCGGATCCATTAAGAATCGTTGATGAAATGTTGGAACTTCCCCCAACACAAACCACCGGATTATCCGGTTCAATCGTAACTGTTGGCTGATCATTTATAGTAACATCGAGGGTATTGGATATCGGATCATTACATCCATTCGCCACATCCGTCACCAATAATCTATAGAATGTTGTACCAGGTGTAGAAGTCGGAACATCATAATCAGCTGATGAGCCATTTACGGTGATATCTGTCCAACCTGAGGTGCCATTTGGACTGGATTGCCATTGGTAAATGTAAAGTCCGGATCCATATAATATTTCCGAAGTTATAGTTGAAGTTCCACCAATACAGACAGAGGCATTATCAACCGTTATAGATACTGTGGGCTGATCATCGACTACAATATTGATGACATTGGAAACCGGATCATTACATCCATTAGCCAGGTCGGTCAACAGCACCCTATAGTAAGTAGTTCCTGCCGAAGTGGCCACCGACGTGTAGTCGGCACTATTGCCATTGACGGTAATATCTGACCAACCACCTGACCCATCAGGGCTGCTTTGCCACTGATACGCATACAAACCTGATCCATTTGTAATAGTTGAAGTAATATGGGATATACCGCCTATACAGACTGGAGTATTGTCCACATCAATGCTGATGGTTGGTTGATTTTCTACGGTCACCGTGACTGCATTCGATACCGGATCATTACACCCATTGGATAAATCTGTAATCAAAACCCGGTAATACGTCACACCGGCAGAAGTAGTCGGTGGGTTGTAATCAGCAGATACGCCGCCGGAAGAGACATCCGTCCATGCTGTTCCATCAGGTCCGGATTGCCACTGATATAAATAAATACCTGATCCGTTTAATATAGTTGAACTGATCGTCACCGAACCATTTAAACAAACAATTGGATTGTCCGCAGCAATCGAAACACTGGGCTGATTTTGAACAGTTACGCTTACTGCATTAGAAACAGGATCATTACACCCATTTGAAATATCAGTTACCAGGACGCGATAATACAAAGTGCCCGGGGTGGAGCTGGGTGCATTGTAATTGGCCCCATTGCCCCCTGTGGAAACATTGATCCAACTGCTTGTTCCGTCAGGGCTTTGTTGCCACTGAAAGAGATAATTACCAGAGCCATCAGTGATAGTAGAGGATACTATTGCACTACCCCCGATACAAACGATAGGATTATCGACGTCAATAGTGACGGTTGGCTGAGGACTGACGATGACCGTCACTGCATTGGAAACAGGATCAAGGCAACCATTGGCCAGATCCGTCAAAATGAGTCGGTAGGTCGTGGTTCCTGCTGTTGAAGTTGGTGCTGAATAGGTGGATGAGTTTCCATTGGGAGTGGAATTATTCCAACTGAAACCACCATCCGTGCTGTATTGCCATTGATAGTTATAGAATCCAGATCCATTAGTAATCGTGGAGGTCAAAAAGGCAGAACCATTAATACATACAATAGGGTTATTCACCGCAATAGTGACTGATGCCTGGTCATGCACGATCACGGTAACCGAAGTTGATACGGGATCATTACATCCATTGGCCAGATCGGTGACCATTACCCGGTAATAAGTGGTGCCTGATGTGGACGGATTAAAATTGTAGTTAGCTGAAGTACCGTTTGTAGTGATATTAGTCCAAACTGAATTATCCGGACTGGATTGCCATTGATAGTTGTACAAGCCGGAACCATTCGTAATGGTGGACGTAATGTTAAATATTCCACCTACGCATAGATCTGGATTATCAACAGTAATGGAAACGGAAGGCTGACTTTCAATGTCGACTTCCAATACATTGGAAATCGGATCCGCACAACCATTGGAAATATCTGCGACTAAAACACGATAATAAAGGGTGCCTGCAGTTGAGGTAGGTACATTATAATTTGCTCCATTTCCACCCGATGCCACATTACCCCAGGTACTGAATCCATCCGGGCTCGATTGCCATTGATAGGTGTAACTGCCGGAACCGTTCGTGATCAAAGAAGTAAGCGTTGAACTTCCTCCGACGCACACAGGGTTATTGTCTGCACTGATGGAGGCAGTAGGTTGTGATTCAACCTGGACGTTTACGATGTTGGATACCGGAGTACCACAATTATAAATTATATCGGTAACCAACAAACGATAATCAAGTGATCCGGGTGAAGTAGTGGACACATTGTAGTTTGCTCCATTTCCACCTGAGGATACATTAGACCATGTGTTCAGGCCCGCCGGACTCTGTTGCCATTGATAGAGATAATTACCCGAACCATTGGTGACCACAGATGAAAGAGTGGATGATCCGCCGATACAAACTATAGGGTTATCAACACTGATCGTGACCAAAGTCGTTGCCCCGATGTCTACAATAGCGGTATTACTTTCTACCTGGTCGCATCCATTGCCGGAATTATTGATAATGATTCTATAATAGAAAAGACCCGGTGTGCCACTCGGGGGCGTATACGTAATGGCCGTTGCTCCACCAATATCAGACCAGGTGTCCGCCCCATTTGGGCTGGATTGCCATTGATAGGAATTTGTACCTGATCCTCCGGTGACGACTACCGTCAATTGATTTGACTCACCAATGCATTCGGTGATATTATCAGGTTGCGTTGTTACGATCAGATCCGGGCTAATGATAGCCGTAGCTGTGTTGCTTACCACCTGGTCACATCCACTATTGGCTGCATCGATCAATACCCGGTAATAAATGGTCCCGGGCGTTGAACTATCCGGTGTATAGGTTGCTGTAGTTGAACCTGTACCTGTCGCATTTGCCCATCCGCTTGTTCCATTTGGACTGGACTGCCATTGATAACTGATGGCCCCGGAACCTCCGTTGATGATTACAGTCATGATACTATTTCCACCCTGGCATTCGGTAACATTACTGGGCTGGGTAGTAATAGTGATGTCTGGTGAAATGATGGCAGTGGTACTAATGCTAATGACCTGGTCGCATCCGCTTCCTGAGGCATTGACCAATACTCTGTAATAAGTAGTACCTGCGGTAGTACTTTGCGGCGTGTAGGTAGAAGTGGTAGCTCCTGTGCCAGTTGCATTGGCCCATCCTGTACTTCCGTTCGGACTGGATTGCCATTGATAACTAATAGTACCAGAACCTCCGGTTACGGTAACAGTCATGGTATTCGTTCCGCCTATGCACTCCGTAACATTAGTTGGTTGTGAAGAAATGATGACATCATCAATTATTACAGCCATGGCTGTATTGCTGATGCTTTGATCGCATCCACTGTTCGCTGCATTAATTAAAACACGGTAATATATTGTGCCGGCCGTTGTACTCCCAGGCGTATAAGTAGCCGTGGTTGCACCTGTTCCTGTTGCATTAGTCCAGCCCGTACTTCCATCCGGACTCGATTGCCATTGATAGGTAAGTGTACCTGAGCCTCCAGTGACAGTCACTGTCATGGTGTTGGTACCACCTATACATTCATTGACATCCGTGGGTTGTGAAGTCACTACAATATCTGCAGCAATTACAGCTGTTGCAGTATTACTCACGGCCTGATCACATCCATTGTTGGCGGCGTTAATTAAAACCCTGTAATAAGTAGTGCCTGGTGTTGAACTATCTGGCGTATAGGTTGCAGTTGTTGCTCCGGACCCGGTAGCATTTGCCCATCCTGTGCTTCCATTTGGGCTGGATTGCCATTGATAGGTGATCGTTCCTGAACCTCCGGAAACCACAACATTCATGGTACTTGTACCACCGACACATTCATTTATACTGGTAGGTTGTGTTGTAACAGTTACATCCGGTGAAATCACTGCCGTAGCATTATTACTTATCACCTGGTCACATCCGCTTCCTGCAGCATTGATTAATACTCTATAATAAGTGGTGCCGGCTACAGTGCTCACAGGAGTATAAGTCGAAGTCGTGGCTCCTGTACCGGCGGCATTCGCCCAACCACTCGTGCCATTCGCGCTGGATTGCCATTGATAGCTAATCGTTCCGGATCCCCCGGTAATGGTAACCGTCATGGTGTTGAGGCCCCCTATACATTCCGTAACGTTAGTGGGCTGTGCCGTGATGACCAGGTCCGCTATGATTACAGCAGTGGCGGTGTTACTTATACTTTGATCGCATCCACTATTCGCTGCATTGACCAGAACCCGGTAGTAGGTTGTTCCGGCCACGGTACTGGATGGCGTATACGTCGATGTCGTTGCGCCTGTACCTGTGGCATTTGCCCAGCCTGTACTGCCATCCGGACTCGATTGCCATTGATAACTAATAGTGCCTGAACCGCCGGATACAGCGACAGTCATGGTATTGGTACCGCCTATACATTCATTTACATTCGTGGGTTGTGTAGTAACTGTAATATCAGCAGCAATAACAGCTGTCGCGTTATTACTTACTGCCTGATCACATCCGCTGTTGGCTGCATTGATCAACACCCGGTAATAGGTTGTTCCTGGTGAAGAACTAATGGGTGTATATATAGCGGTGGTAGCACCTGTACCTGTAGCATTCGCCCAGCCACTTGATCCATTTGGACTCGATTGCCACTGATAAGTGATGGTTCCGGAACCTCCACTTACGATGACGGTCATAGTGCTGGTTCCACCTACGCATTCATTTACATTCGTAGGTTGTGTGGTGATAGTCAGATCAGGCGAAATCACTGCGATTCCATTATTACTTACGGCCTGATCACATCCATTGTTAGGCGCATTGATTAATACGCGATAATAAGTAGTACCGGCCACCGTACTGGCGGGAGTATAGGTTGAAGTAGTGGCACCTGTACCGGTGGCATTCGCCCAGCCGCTCGTACCATTCGAACTGGATTGCCATTGATAGGTAAGTGTTCCTGAACCACCAGTCACGACGACCGTCATGGTATTCGTGCCGCCAATGCATTCATTGACATTTGAAGGTTGTGAGGTAACTGCAATATCTGCAGCAATAACCGCTGTTGCATTATTACTCACAGCCTGATCACAACCGTTATTAGCCGCATTAATTAATACCCTGTAAAAGGTGGTGCCTGGTACAGAACTATCCGGAGTATAAGTCGTGGTGGTGGCTCCTGTGCCTGTCGCATTAGCCCAGCCGCTTGTTCCATTTGGACTGGACTGCCATTGGTACGTGATCGTTCCCGATCCACCACTTACAGCGACCGTCATAGTGCTGATACCTCCAACACACTCATTCACATTAGTAGGCTGCGAGGTTATGGTTAAATCCGGCGATATGATGGCCGTGGCATTATTACTGATGACTTGATCACATCCGCTTCCTGTCGCATTCACTAATACCCTGTAATAGGTAGTGCCGGCCACCGTGCTTACAGGTGTATAGGTGGACGTAGTCGCCCCTGTCCCTGTAGCATTCGCCCAACCACTCGTACCATTTGCACTCGATTGCCATTGATAAGTGATCGTGCCGGAGCCTCCGCTCACGGCCACCATCATGGTATTTGTTCCACCTATGCATTCGGTAACGTTAGAAGGTTGCGTAGTCACCACAAGATCAGCGATAATGACTGCTGTGGCGTTGTTGCTTACACCTTGATCGCATCCGTTGTTGGCTGCATTTATTAATACACGATAATACGTAGTACCGGCTGTTGTGCTTACCGGAGTATACGTAGCCGTTGTTGCACCTGTTCCCGTAGCATTCGCCCAACCACTCGTTCCGTTTGCACTCGATTGCCATTGATACGTGATCGTTCCCGAACCACCAGTCACGGCCACCGTCATGGTATTAGTACCACCTATGCATTCATTCACATTCGTGGGTTGTGTCGTAACTGTAATATCAGCAGCAATAACAGCTGTTGCGTTATTACTGACTGCCTGATCACATCCGCTGTTGGCGGCATTGACCAGTACCCGGTAATAGGTTGTACCCGGAGTTGAACTAACAGGTGTATAAGTTGAAGTAGTGGCGCCTGTACCGGTGGCATTCGCCCAGCCGCTCGTACCATTCGAACTGGATTGCCATTGATAGGTGATCGTTCCTGAACCTCCGGAAATTATTACTGTCATGGTACTTGTACCACCGACACATTCATTCACATTAGTAGGCTGGGTAGTTATAGTTATATCAGGGGATATTATCGCAGTTGCATTATTACTGATAGCTCCTTCACAGCCATATCCGGATGAAGTAATAATCACACGGTAATAGGTTGTTCCTGCGGTTGAACTTGGTGGAGTATACGTTGGGGTCGTTGATCCTGTGCCGGCTGCATTTCCCCATCCACTGGTTCCATTGGGGCTGGATTGCCATTGATAGGATAAAGTGCCGGATCCCCCGGTGACCACCACGGTCATCGTTGAGGTTCCGCCAATACACTCCGTTACGTTATTGGGTTGAGTGGTGATGACCACTGGTGAAAAATCAATGACTTCGATCAATTGATTACAAGTACTGGAATTGCCGCAGTCATCTGTAGCGCTCCATGTACGGGTGATGGTATATTCCCCAGGCCGAACCTCCACGGTTACATCACTATAACCTACGGTCGGAGTAGCATCGCAGTTATCATTGGCCGTTGGTGTACCTGTGTTTGCGGGTAATGTACTGGCATTACAGGCTATCGTCACATTCGTTGGGCAATTGATCACCGGGGGCGTATTGTCAATGATAGTGATAGACTGATTACATGTGCTGGTGTGTCCGCAACCGTCAGTTGCTTTCCAGGTTCTCGTAATCGAGTAGGCTTGAGGGCAGACCGGACCTGCCACTGTCACATCGGTATAAGTTACCGTGGGAGAGGCTGTACAATTGTCCGTACTCGTTGCTGTTCCTGTATTTGCCGGCAAGGTGCTGGCGGTACAGGTGATGGTCACATTCGCAGGACACGTGATGACCGGTACGGTGGTATCATTGACATTTATAGTTTGATTACAGTTGACAGAATGACCGCAGGCATCTGAAAGTGTCCATGTCCTGGTTACTACTGTAGGACAAGTTCCTACGGCCACATCAATATAGGTCACTGATGTGATGCCACAGATATCTGATACATTACCCTGATTAGTTGCATTTTCGAATTCAGCTTCGGAAGAAGTAGCAGTAGTGGTCGAATAGGCAGGTCCTGTTATGGCAGATGTATTACAACCTGAAATGTTTCTGGTCACTGCACAAGAAGTAAGGGTGGGTGCAGCATCCGTGGCGACCGTAAAGGTCGAAGAGCAGGTAGTAGTGAAGGGTGCACAAGAACTGGTATACGTAAAGATGACGGTCTTAGTGCCTCCGCAGGCTGAAGGTGCTCCTGTACTGTTGTTGGTTAATACCCCATTGCATCCACCTCCTGCTGAGGCCGATGCCAGCCAGGCGGCATAGGCGGCATTAATGGCACTTTGGGTCTGACAAGAAGCCTGGTTGGAAGCTGTAGGACAATACAATGAGATCGCCCAGTAATCTTCAACTTCCCCGGATGAGGCAGATACGGTTGATCGTTCGTCAACAGATCCTGTTCCAACATTGTCAGTCAGGGTATTGGTCGTCAAACGAATTCTTAAATAATGGTTGGCGGCGGAACCGCTGACTGTTACGTTTGTCCAGGTTAGCGTCTTTGAACCGCTAAATCCAGTGGCCACCGTATTCGTTGCAATTTCATTGGCGGAAAATTGACCATCACCGTTGAGGTCAATCCATCCATATAAATTAGCATTAAAACCAGTCGTGTTATAAAGGTTGTTTACAGTAACGGAGATAGTTTGTGGCCCACCCGCTGAAAAGGAAGGTAATGTTGTTATCCCGTCTTCATCATCCAGATTATTATTATCATCACCATTAGCCTGAACGCCAGGAAAAGGCCCTGCTTCCGGGTCCAACAAGGCTCCAATGCGCAGCGCCTGGC
Source organism: uncultured Saprospiraceae bacterium (assembly GCA_963837505.1). GTDB lineage: Bacteria > Bacteroidota > Bacteroidia > Chitinophagales > Saprospiraceae > Opimibacter. The sequence goes on from CAWINN010000014.1 coordinate 63,775, forward strand.
AATCCAAAATATGAGAAGGTGCCCCATAACTTGCCGGAGCATCACTGTAATCTGATTCAATGATTGTGTTGAAGTCGATGGTGAGTATAATGTGGGAGTCATTGGTCCCATTGGATTTTGAACTATCAAAACCATTGGCTATCAGGTTGGGCGAGTGCGTGGCACTGTGGGTCGTGGTACCCAAATAAACGTTTGCATTATTTACCCAAAGGTGATTGGATCCTCTGGGCACACCGGTTGCTCCTAAGTAGTCATCCTGGTTACCCCCCATATAAGTTCCATATAAAAGGGTGTTAAGCGTGTTGGTGAAACCGGCAAAAAACATATCCACATTGGATGTCCCGCCTGAGGTAAAAGAATTATTGTAAAATGGATCACTACCGATGTTTTGCGTTGGCATACCTGAACCACCAACTGTACCAAACACCAAAAGAAAAACAGTTTGATTTCCTTCACAATTCGTTTCTGAAACCAGTCGGATACCATTACCAAGATCCGTGGAAGGGGTTCCATAGAAGGTGGCGGCATAAGATCCGGAACCACCCACATCGCTGACTTTACCTACGACTACATCAGAGGTACCTCCATTATACGTATTATCATATACGCCACTTGCTGAAACAGGAAAACCATTGGCCGCCTGGCCGGTCCAGTACAAAGTATTGCCGACGATTTCGACATCATTTATTCGATCAGCGCCATTACCTCCAATCTCATCTAAATAATTGAAAGCTGTACCTGTGCTATTGAGGACACCAATGATTCCATCGAGATCATTTCCCGTCGAACGACCAGCTGCACTATTGACCTCAGTCAGTTGTCCTGTTCCGTTCCCGGCAAAGGTCACACGGCCATCTCCGAAAACTTCAAGGTCATTAAAGGTTTCATTACCGGTGCCGCCCACATAGGTTCCCCAGCTCAGGGTGTTCATATTTGTGAACTTCGCGATATACATATCTGTGCCCCCTCCAAAAGTTCCGCTTGCTGCACCAGCACTGATATAGCCTCCGGGAAGGGAGGCATTGACGGTTAAACCGACGACATAAGAATTATCACTAAGGGCACGGATAGACGTTACACCTAACGTTTCATTTCCTGTACCACCCAAATACGTAGCATAAGTGAGTGTACCCAGGTCACGAGAGAAGACAGCCACATATCCATCCCCTGAACTTCGGCTGTTATCAAATGATGAGCCGGCGAGGGGAATATTTACATTAGTGGGACCACCTATAAATACCTCGGTATCTGAAAGACTCAATGCCTGAGCCACGATATTGTCAGAAGATCCTTCTGAATTGGGTCCATAAAGCGTCAAGTCAACCAGGTCATTCCCTGAATTATTGATCCTGTAGATTACAGCGCACATAGGAAGCGGTGTAGGCGGAGCCCCGGTAAGACCGGAAACAGAATTCAAATATCCATCCGCATCATAGGGCGCTGACCCAGTAGGAATGGGGCGATTGGTACCACCCGCACAATACACCATCCCGTCATCCGGATCCACCTGGATAGCATACAAGTAAGCATCAAACGTGGAATTATTACCATCCATAAACGTACCCCAGGTCAACGTGGGGTCAATGATCAACGGATAGAGCGGATCCACCCTGGAACGGGTGATGAACTGAACCGTCTCCTTATCCAGCTTGGCATAGGAAAAATTAATGGGCACTTTGCCAGTAGGCGTGACCTGGTAGGATTCCGGCAGATGAAACTGAACATCAGTAAATCTCAATCCTACTTTCAGATTTCCTTTTTGATCAATTGACAACCCATCCTGTCCCTTAAACTGCATCTGCACTTTGTTGAAGTCAGCACCTGCAGCCAATACCCAGTCAAACTCCATTGCGCCATCTGAGGTGCTGTACAAACGGAGATCAATACCTGGATAAATATCTTGCAGAGTGAGCTCTTTGGCCGCACTGACATGGCTTGCCCAGTTTTTACTTTGCTCGCCCATGAAAAAATTATACGCTGTACCAAATGAATCTCCCAGCCGAACTTTGGGTGTTGGATTCATCCCTTTCAGGTACAAGGAAAATGTATGGGATGCGGTAATCACCCGCGTCGTTTCCTCTTCGCGCTCTTCACCATCTGTTTCTTCCTCATCCCCCTCTTCATGCTCTTCGGCAATCAAAGTATCCTTTATCGCTACAAAACGGATTCTATTGGGCTCTATATAAACTCCTTCATTTGCTCCTTCAAAATAGTACAGCACTTCCGGGTTATTGATCTGCCCCCTATTCTCCATAAACCGGATAGTCTCCCCATTCTTTTTCAATGTATTCCTGACCCGGGATTCCAATTCCTCCTGTTCTTTCCTTTTCTCATCCACCTGTCCCATGGAGGAATTGACGGCGATCAGGCTGATCACCAACATTAATGCTAAGCTCTTTCCCCTTTGAAATGCATTTATTCTTTGTACCGATTTGAAGACAGGAAGACCATGCGAACTGGGCAAAAGTTGCATAGCGGAAACGCCGACCTCTGCGGACACAGTAGAAGTGATCGCATCTGATCGACAAAAATTTCCATTGACTCCCGGCGAATTGGTATAAGAAATAAGTTGCCCGGATGTGCTTGCGACGGTGGTAATTCTCATTTGTCGATAGTATGTAAAATTCTTTTTCAGTTGACCATAACCAGCTTAAGATTGCCAGTGGTTATTGGTGCAACAACCTTGCCAAAAATCCTTTAAGGGGTACTATGCAACTCGAGGGTGAAAAAGAAACGAAGACCCAATGCTCATAGGGGTCTTCGATCAAAGGCTTATCAGAAAAAGCCCAGGTCTACATCATATGCAATTCATGATGTTCTACGAATGTAATCATACAATTTTTAATATATCACTCTATCCATACATATTAGTTTAACATATATTTGGTTCTACCCATAATGTGCATTAAGTGTAATGTTTTATCAAATGATTTCTAATTTTTTATACATATACCCCCCTGCTGAAAACCTACATTAAATAAGTAATCTTAAGATATCTATTTCACTCATGCTCAGAACATTCAGCCATAATAAATACAGAATAGGGGTATAGTCCGGGCAAAGCAAATGAACAAGGCGCCTACAGGGTTTACCATTAGCCTCTCCGGTTTTCCCTGAATTTTAGTTTTACCTTAAAAAAAAATCCAGCGCCGGCTCCCGAATCGTCATTTTCGGTTTTTCCCTGGTGATGTCAACAGTTTGGAAAGGTGGGGATGTTTAAAAGGAGATTGGTCTGCGGAAATAACCCTTCTATCTTTACATCAGATTCAAATCGAATGTCCGGGAAAAGCATATTAATCATTCTTGATGGATGGGGCCTTAACTCCGATCCCAGGATCAGCGCCATAGCTGCTGCCAAAACACCTTTTTTTGATTCCCTTTGGGCCTTTTATCCGCATGCCACCCTGGTGACACATGGGGAAGACGTCGGGCTCCCCGATGGACAAATGGGCAACTCAGAAGTCGGACACCTCAATATTGGAGCGGGCCGTATCATTTACCAGGAATTAGCCCGTATCAATAAAGCCATCCGGGAAGGTGAGTTGGAAAAGAATAAAGTATTGCTTCAGGCTATTTCTGCTGCCACCGGCACTATTCATCTTATCGGCCTGGTTTCCGACGGCGGTGTCCATTCTCATGTCAATCATCTGATGGCATTAGCCAGCATTTGCAGAAATAATTTTACCGGAAAAATCGCCATTCATGCTTTCACAGATGGCAGGGATGTCGACCCTAAAAGCGGTCTGGGGTTCCTTCAAAAGCTTAAGGAAGACATGGAACCACTTGACATTCCCATAGCGAGTGTGATCGGCAGATATTATGCCATGGACAGGGATAAACGATGGGAGCGTACAAAACTTGCTTATGATCTTCTGGTCCACGGCATCGGAAAGAAAACGGAAGATATTTTGACGGCTATGAAAAATTCATACGCTGAGAATGTCACAGACGAGTTCATTCAGCCCATTGTCCTGGTGGATAAAGCAGAACAACCCGTCTCCACCATCCGCAATGGAGATACAGTTATCTTTTTCAATTTCCGAACTGACCGGCCCCGTCAACTCACGGAGGTATTGACGCAACAGGCGCATCCGGATTATAACATGTCGCCTTTGAATATTCATATGGTTACCATGACCAGGTACGATCATGTATTTACCGGAATTGATACCCTTTTTACAGAGTCAGACATCCGGGATACATTAGGGGAATATCTTTCGTCATTAGGAAAAACGCAATTGCGAGTAGCTGAGACTGAAAAATATCCGCACGTAACTTACTTTTTTTCCGGGGGACGTGAAGAACCATTTCCCGGTGAGGAACGCATCATGATTCCTTCCCCGAAAGTAGCTACCTATGATCTTCAACCTGAAATGAGTGCCATCCCGGTCACCGAAGCCACTATGGATTTCATCCGGGAACATATTCCTGATTTTGTTTGTCTCAATTTCGCCAATGCCGACATGGTAGGCCATACTGGTGTATTTGATGCCGCCGTGAAAGCTGCAGAAACCGTGGATAACTGCTTATCCCGCCTGGTTCCTTTATGCCTGCAACTCAACTACAGCATCATTATCATTGCCGACCATGGCAACTCGGATTTTATAATCAATGAGGATGGATCTCCTAATACGGCTCATACCAAGAATCCAGTGCCCGTGATTTATATATCCAATCATGTGAAAGGAAATCATCTCCTGCCCGGGCGCCTCGCTGATGTGGCTCCAACCCTGCTTTACAGTATGGATCTGCCGGTACCCGATGCTATGACGGGTAAAAATTTAATTCAGTAAAGACGCCGGAATCTCAATAATCCAGTAACTTGAGGGAATAAAATTCAAGCGTTATCACCTCCTTTGATCGGCAACTTCTTTTTCTAAATCATTTACTAACATTCAATCCATATAACTATGAAAACTTTTCAAACTCTCCTGATAGGATTACTGGTCACCGGTTCATTGGCTTTTTTATCCTGTAAGAAAGACAGTAACGATCCGCAGTCCTGTAATTATACCCAGGAGCTTCAAAGCGAATTGGATGCCGTCAATGCAGCAGCTTCGGCCTATGCGATGGATCCTACATCAATGGCAAATTGTAACGCATATAAAACTGCCTTACAAAATTATCTCGACAAGGCTAAAACCTTCCTCGATTGTGCGGCATTATCCGGCCAACAGGCCGAGCTACAATCTGCTATCGACCAGGAACAGGCGGCTGTCAATGCCATTCAATGTTAGTTGATTGCAATTAATAAACAAAAAAGGGCATCATTTTCGGTGCCCTTTTTTGTTTGGTTTTCCAAATTTTTAGTTGTGGAGCAATTGAAAAAATCCTTTAACAGTGATGTCCCCCGGTACATGATTATAGATTAAATAATCGGTGGGTGGTAAAAGCGGATTTCTATACACTTCGCTGTCCCATAGGATGAGGTGACCATAATTTTCAAAAGCTGCACCAGGGTAACCGGTCAACCCACTCATAAAATTAAGGCCCTTAAATTCCACTGTATTTCCGGCCAAAATCTTAAAGGCCCCGCTAATATCTGATTCGACCATGGCTGGTGGTGTGGAGGTAGCGTAGAGGTAAAGATCTTTATCAATTTCAATCCTGCCAACGTTGAGATGGATGGATTGACCGGATAATGCAGGATTGAAAAAAATGGTATCCAATGGCTGCGCACAATTGATGGCAAATCGTAATGATCCCGGTACATTATCCTCCGTGGTGGTCACCCACAGACTGCAGGAAGTCGCTTCAATAAAAAAATTCTCTCCATCCACTTCCCCATTCGTGAGCGTGACCGGCAAAGTATCATTCATCATATTAGTATTGGGAACAACATCTCCATCATTCGTTGGATCGATATCAATCACCGAAGTGTATCCTACAGGCTGTTCTTCCACCAAAACATAATTACCAACGGGCATTCCGCCAGTGGTATAGTATCCAATACCATTCGTCAACATTGTGGCCACTGAAGATCCATCGGGAATACCATCGGCATTGGTATCAGCAAAGAGGTTAATGGTGACACCCGCTATACCTTCCCCGGCTTCCGGTGCCTGGTCTCCATTAAAATCTTCAAAAACATACCCGGTAATGATGCCGGGGTTTATGTCTTCGACAAAGAAATTGTGCGTGTCCACTTCATTGGGCTCTATGGTTACCGGCAGGATGTTATCATTCGGAATTAAATTGGATAAAGAATCATAATCCTCTGAAGTATCATCTTCCCAGATACTGTAATACCCTGAAGGCTGAAGCTCAACTATGACATAATAACCCGGTGGAATGGAGGCCATCGAATAATTGCCCAATGCATTAGTGGATACATTGCGGATAATCACGCCATTGTCCGCAAGACCATCCAGATTTTGATCAGCATACAACCGCAGCGTCACATTGGCAATACCTACGGTATCGGTCGTGCTGGTATTGATAAAAACCCGCCCGGTGATTTGACCCGGACACGCATTCACGGTAAAGGTCAATGTGCTGGAATCCGCACAGGATGTTCCCGATCCATTTGTCCAAACGGCAAGTTTAACTGTCTTTGAACCCGCTGTAGAATATTCAACGGTAAATGGACCATATCCTGAGGCAGTGGCCGGAATGGCCCCCGCTCCAAAATTCCATTGATAGAGGTAACCTGGTACCTGGACCGCAGTTGGCTGAAAGGTTTTGGACCCGAATACGCATGGAGTACCTGGTGATGTAGTTATCGCTGAATTAGGCAATGCAAGAACATGAACATTAGCCACTGTATCCATCACCGCCGGGCAGTCCGGAATAGTGACCGTTAGAAGAACAAGTGCACCGCTGGTTCCATTTATGCTATCGTACACATAAGTCACCGATTGAGGTCCAATCCCTGAACCGGTTAAGGGATTCGCTCCTGATCCGAACGACCATTCATAAGTGATCGGCGAAATACCGGGATCAACAGCTTCGAAGACCACTTGCTGGCCGGAACAAATAGTATCAAACGCATTTCCTGGTATAGAGGGCACCAATGGATTGACCACAGTTATGATTTGCGTGCAGGTGGCAGAATTATTACACAGATCAGTGGCGGTCCAGGTGCGCAGTATAATATTGGCCTGGGAGGTCGTGTCAGTGAGGGTTATATCAGTGTAAGTTATCAGCGGTGCAGCATCACAGTTATCCGTAGATGATGCACTGCCGGTGTTGAATGGTGAGGTGTCTGAAGAGCATTCTAATGTCAAATCAACCGGACAATTCAGATCCGGAGGTGAACTGTCCACGATATGGATCAACTGATCGCAGGTAGAAGTATTGCCACAAGTATCGGTAAGCATCCAGGTGCGCGTCACCAGGATTGGACAGGTCCCGGAAATAACATCGATATAATTCACTGTCATAATTCCACAAGCATCCGATGCATCTCCCTGGTTAGTAGCATTTGAAAATTGAGTTTGATCGGACAGTGCAAGGGTGGCTGAATATACCGGGTCGGTAATGACCGGTACACTACAGCCTTCCATACTCCTGGATACAGGGGGTTGATTGATTACCGGGCCGATACCGTCCATGACCTGGATGATCTGATTACAGATGGATGAATTTCCACACGCATTGGTCAGCGTCCAGGTACGTGTGACAACTATTGGACAGCTACCGGTAGCATCATCTTCATAGACTACAGCAACGATGCCACAAACATCCGATGCATCTCCCTGGTTGGTGGCATTTTCAAATACGGCCTCACTGGAGGTAGTCGGGATTTCAGCATAAGCAGGTCCGGAAACGGCAGCTGTTGAACACCCGTCAATATTTCGGGTTACTGCACAGGTGGTTATGGCTGGTGTGTTATCTCCTTCGACATTGATGAGTTGCACACAGGTAACAGAATTTCCACAAGCATCACTCAAGGTCCAGGTACGGGTGACCGTCATTGGACAAGCACCAGCAGCCACATCAATATAATTAACCGTAGTAATACCACAAGCATCGACAACATTGCCCTGGTTAATGGCATTCTCAAATTCAACTTCTGATGAAGAAGCCAAAGTGGCTGAGTATGGAGGATCACTTACTGCTGCAGTATTGCATCCGGAAATGTTCCTGGTGACTGCACATGAATTGAGAATTGGAGGCTGATCACCGATGACAGTAAAAGAAGAAGAACAGGTCGTCGTCAATGGGGCACACGAACTGCTATATGTAAATGTCACGGCAACAGATCCACCGCAAGCGGAAGGAGCTCCTGTACTATTGTTAGTTAATACTCCATTACATCCACCGCCAGCCTTGACCGAAGCCAGCCAGTTGGCATATTTGGTATCAATAACGGCCTGGGTTTGACATGCAGCCTCCACCGATGCCGCAGGGCATGTCAATTCAATCGCCCTGTAATCTTCTACCTCTCCATCCGATGCGGGAACAGTCGAACGTTCATCAAGTGTTGAGGTGGAGGGATTATCATTAAGTGTGTTTGTCGTTAACCGGGTTCTCAGGTAATGACTGGAGGCAGAACCACTGACGGTTACTCCTGTCCAGGTCAAAGTTTTGGAACCGGTAAAACCATTTCCTAAAGTAGTAGAAGTAAATTCTGAGGATGAAAATTGACCATTGCTATTAAAGTCTATCCAGGCATAAAGGTTGGCCGTGGTGCCGGTTAAGTTGACGAGGTCAGTTACATCAACAGAAATATTTTGTGGTCCTCCTGCAGAAAATGCAGGAAGAATAAGTACTCCATCTTCATCATCAAGTGCATTCAGGTCATCACCATTGGCAGCCGGTCCCGGAAAAGGACCTGATTCCAGATCCAGCAACGGGCCAATGTGCAGGTCCTGGCAATCCAATATGTGCGCCGGAGCTCCATAGGTAGCCGGGGCATCACTAAAATCAGAGGCAAACAAGGTATTGAATGAAATAGCCAAAACGATGTGGGAATCATTACCGCTGTTGGATTTACTGGTATCAAATCCACCTGAAACCAGTGTCGGATTATGCGTGGCGCTATGGGTGGTAGTACCCAGAAATACATCGGCATTATTTACCCACAGGTGATTTGCACCTCTTGGAACACCTGTTGCACCGAGGTAATCATCCTGGTTCCCGCCCATATAGGTTCCAAATTTTAAAGTGGAAAGAGAACTATTAAAAGCAGCGAAGAACATGTCGGTGCCTGAGTTTCCTCCTGAAGTATAGGTTGCCCTGTAAAAAGGCTCTCCATTGATGTTTAAAACAGGAAGACCGGAACCACTTACGGTTCCAAATACCAGCAGGAAAACTGATTGATTGCCATCACAATCCGTTTGCGATACAAGTCTAATGCCATTTCCAAGATCTGCATGGGAAGTACCATAATAAGTAGCGGCATAGGATCCGGTTCCACCGGCATCGAAGACTTTGCCCACAATGACATCGGTGGATCCATTAAAGGACATGTCGTAAACACCAGATGACGAAACCGGGAAACCCGATGATACAGCTCCAGTCCAATAAAGCGTATCCCCCACTACTTCCACATCAAATAACCGGTCATTTCCTGAACCCCCGATTTCATCCAGGTACAGGAAGGCACTGCCCGTATTATTCAGCACACCCAGTATTCCATCATTATCTGAATTGGTCGATCTTCCGGCGGCACTGTTTACTTCGGTCAGCGTTCCGGTTCCAAAACCGGCAAAAGCAACTCGTCCATCATTCAATACTTCCAGGTCGTTAAACACATCATCACCAGTTCCGCCTACATAGGTGCCCCAATCCAGCGTATGATAGCTACTGAATTTTGCGATATACATTTCAGTTCCCGATAAAACAGTATCGGCTGCAACCGGATCAACATAACCCGGAGGAAGGATGGAATCCACGGTTTCGCCCACTACAAATGTGCTGTCCGTCAGTGCACGAATACAGGTTACTCCTAAATCGTCGACCCCGGGACCTCCCAGGTAAGTGGCATACTGCAGGGATCCTAAATCCCTTGAAAACACGGCAACGAAACCATCGTCTGCATCCAATGTACTGTCAAATGGCGTTCCGGCTAAGGGTATGTCTACATTGGTGACACCACCTATGAATACCTGATTATCGGAGAGACTTAAGGCCTGGGCAATAATCCGATTGGGGTTGCTTACCGAAGATGGACCGTACAAGGTTAAATCTACCAGGTCACTACCTGTATTATTAATACGGTATACTACGGCTACCATGGGCAACGGAGAAGGAGGTGATCCGTTAAGACCAGTAATGATATTTAAATAACCATCTGCATCATAAGGCGCACTCGCTGTGGGAAATTGCCGGTCAGTACCTCCTGCACAATACACCATCCCATCCAGGGGATCTACCTGTATAGCAAAGAGGTAGGCATCAAAAGAGGAATTGTTGGCGTCAATGAATGTTCCCCAGGTTAAGGTGGGGTCAATCACCAAAGGATATTGAGGATCGAGTCTTGATGGAGAGGCAAATCCGATCGTTCCATGATTCAGCTGGCGGAATGAAATATTTACAGGAAGCTTTCCTTCCGGAGTCACCTGGTAACAGTCAACTATGGCGAATCTGATCTTTGAGAAACGCAGGTCAACCATCAGCTGACCATCAGGGCCAATAGTAAGATGGTCTTGCCCGGAAAACTTCATCCTGACCTTGTCAAGATCAGCGCCTGCATCCATCAGCCAATCATATTCGATCACCCCATCAGCTGTGCTGTACAAACGAAGATCAATGCCGGGATAAATTTCTTCCAGGGTTAATTCCTTAGCTGCTTTTACACCCATCACCCAATGACGGGCATCCTTACCCATGCAATAATTATAATTCGTGGAGAAGGTGCCGCCCAATCTGATGACCGGGTTTTTCTTTGCCCCCTGCAAATAGAGGGAAAAAGTATGTGTTTCCGCAATCACTCTTTTATCCCGGAGCTTGTCCCCTGCCGAAAGATCTTCCAGGACGGAATCTCTTATCGCCACAAAACGAATGCGGTCCCGCTCAATATAAACGGCCTGATGAGAACTTTCAAAATAATAAAGCACATCATCGTTGTCCACCTGTCCTTTGTTCTCCAGGAAGCGAATGGATTCTCCATTTTCTTTAAGAGCATTTTTCAATCGTTCGCGCAATGCAGGATCCGGTGGATTGTTGGTGACCCCACGCACCGGTGGAGAGGATGAAGTCAGCCCCACCCACAGACAAGTGAAAACGGCTACCAGGCGCAAAGCTTTCCCGGATGATGAACATCTTCCAATAAATACCGGCCAAAAAGGGTGAGAAAGTGCTGGCCGGACAATACAATAACCGGTTTTCTTTCTCATAGTAATGAGGATATACTTTTAGTTCTTAGGCTGCCCAGGCTGACATGCACAGGCACACAGCACAGGGATGCATCTTTTAATTCTTTTTGGTGTGGTAAGCAACAAGGTGAGAAAAAGGAACACGCAAAACCATTTAACCGTCAGAGGGTGTCAAATGGGCTGGTTTGTTTTCTTCATCCATTATTAAGTGATGAAGATGAACGAATGTAATCATTCCTTTTATTTTTTTTTACTGCCCCCATACAATTTAGGTTACCATATATGCAGTTCCATTTATAAAAGACTTCCAAATCAAAATGGTCGCCTGCAAATTCCATTTTTCTCAAAAAACTACCTGGTGATGGCATGTGATCAGGTTCGTGGGCGGGCTATGGTATTCAATTCAGATTCAGGTTATTAAATATATTTCAATGACTGTGTGTTCGCGGATTGTCTTCCGGCGGCATTTAATGGGTACAGGGTTTTCCCTTAGGCTCTCCTGTTATTCCCTGATTTTTAGCAAAGACCTATAATATTTTTACAGATGGGCACTAAGCGGATAGAATTGGATCTCCGAAAATAAATTCGGGTTACTAAAAAAGGGCACCCGAATGGATGCCCTTTTTTATGACTTGCTAATTGCTATGCAATATGAAAGTTCCTTTGGTCGTGAGATCTCCCGGATCGTGATTGTAAATCAAATAATCCATGGCGGGTAACAGGGAATTGCGGAAAACTTCGCAATTCCACAAAACCAGGTGACCGTAATTTTCAAATTCGGCGCCAGGATATCCGCTCAACCCGCTGGTGAAATTAATGCCCTTCAATTCAACCGTATTTCCGGCCTCTATCTTAAAGGCACCACTGTTATCTGAATTCACCATCACGGTAGGATTGATTTCAGAATAGATGTAGAGATTTTTATTGATATCTATCCTTCCGGCATTAAGGTGCAACGTCTGATTAGCCAATGTGGGATGGAAGAATATAGTATCCCAATCCTGGGCACATTCAATGGCAAACCGCAGGGACCCGGGCACATTATCCTCCGTGGTGGTGACGTATTGGTTACAGGTAGTGGACTCAATGAAGAAATTTTCCGCATCCACCTCGGCATTAGTGAGGGTGACCGGAATTAAATCGTCCATCATGTTTGTGTTCGGTACTACGTCTCCGTCATTGGTAGGGTCAATATCGAGCACCGAGTCATAACCGGATGGCTGCTGTTCAGATAATACATAATTGCCGACGGCCATATTCCCAATGGTGTAGAACCCAATGGAGCTGGTCATGACACTGGCTACAGGAGACCCGTCAGGTAGGCCGTCCGCATTGGTGTCCTGAAACAAATCAATGGTAACTCCGGGTATGCCTTCAGCGGGTTGCGGCGCCTGGTCACCGTTGAAATCTTCAAATACATAACCGGTAATGATTCCGGGAGATATCACTTCAACAAAGAAATTGCGGGTATCAATTTCATTCGGTTCTATAGTGCAGGGAATGATATTATCGTTCGGAACTACATTGGATAAAGAATCATAATCTTCTGATGTATCATCCTCCCATAAACTGAAATATCCGGACGGCTGCAATTCTACGATGACATAATACCCCGGTGTGATCGAGGCCATGGAATACCTTCCTTGTGCATTGGTGGAAACCGTACGAATGATTACGCCATTATCGGCTAACCCGTCCAGGTTTTGATCTGCATAAAGACGGACGGTAACATTGGCAATCCCAACCGTATCCGTAGTCTGTGTATCCAGGAATACCCGTCCAGTAATTTGGCCCGGACAAGTATTGATGGTAAATGTTACAGTGGTTGAATCCACGCAGGAGGCGCCGGCTTCGTTTGTCCAAACCACGAGTTTAACGGTTTTGGATCCGGCGGTAGAATATTCAACCGTATACGGACCATATCCGGAGGCCGTAGCGGGAATAGCTCCGGCGCCAAAATTCCACTGATAGGAATATCCGGGTACTTCTGCTGCCGTTGGCTGGAAAGTCTTGGGACCGAATATGCAGGGTGTGCCAGGTGAAGTAGTGATGGCAGAGTTGGGTAACGCATTCACATGAACATTCGCAACTGTATCCGTCACCGGAGGACATCCCGGAGTGGTGACCGTAAGTATAACCCAGGCACCTACACTTCCATTGGTTGTATTGTAAGTATAGGTGATCTCATGAGGTCCAATGCCTGATGCTGAAGATGGACTTGAGCCGGAACCAAATGACCATTCATACGTAATTGGAGAAATTCCCTGATCAACAGCTTCAAATACCACCATTTCACCAGAGCAAATGGTATCCAATGGATCTCCCATGATTTCAGGAATCAGCGGATTATTGACCAGTATATGCTGAAGACAAGTGGCATTGTTACCACATGCATCAGTTGCTGTCCAGGTACGGTTAATCACAAAACCATTTGTGCCGGGCACCGTCATGGTGATATCATCATATTCAACATCCGGTGAAGGGTCACAGTTATCCGTTGCTGCCGCGCTACCTGTATGGTCAGGTAAGGTGCTTTCCGTACAAAGAATAGTCAGGTCTGGAGGGCAAGTGATGTCCGGGGAAGTAGTATCCTCGATGACTATGTTCTGCAAACAGGTGGTACTATTGCCGCAGGTATCTGTCGCTGTCCAGGTACGGGCAATGGAGTATTCCTGTGGACAAGACGGTGAAGCAGTGGTTACGTCTTCATAAGTGATGGCGGGTGATGGATCACAGTTGTCAGTAGCCGTCATGGATCCCGTTGCCGTAGGCAAAGTACTTTCCGTGCATTCAATGGTCACTCCTGGCGGGCAGGTAATGACAGGCGGTGTACTATCATCGATGACAATAACCTGAACACAAGTACTCGAATTACCACAATCATCCACAGCTTCCCAGGTTCGGGTGATAGTAAACTCCTCTGGGCATCCCGTAGGGATCGATAATTCTTCGGTATAAGTAATATCCACATTGGCATCACAGGCATCCGTTGCTGTAGCGCTTCCGGTATTACCAGGTAATGTACTCTCTGTGCACTCAATAGTGAGATTAACAGGACAAGTGATGACCGGAGGCGTGGTATCATGTACAAGAATAGTCTGCACACAGGTACTGGAATGCCCGCAATCATCCGTGGCTGTCCAGGTGCGCATGATCGTGTAGGTCTGCGGGCATGGTCCGGCGACGGTTACATCAGAAGAAATAATGGTTGGTGAAATATCGCAATTGTCCGTTGCCGTCGCTGCACCAGTGGTGCCAGGTAAGGTGTTGACTGTACATTCAATGGTTAAGTCAGGTGGACAAGTCATCACAGGAGCCAGGGTATCCTGAACTACGATGATCTGATTGCAAGTATTCAAATTCCCGCAATGATCCTGTGCCTTCCAGGTTCGGGTTATGATGTATTGCTGTGGACAAGCACCTGAGGTAATAACATCGGTATGGGTGATCGTGGGACTGATATCACAATTGTCAGTTGCTGTGGCGAGTCCGTTATTTTCTGGAGAGGTACTGTCGCTGCATTCGATGGTGAGATCCGGAGGACAGTTCATATCCGGAGGCATGTTGTCATCAACGAAAATGGTCTGATTACAGGTATTAAAATTGCCGCAGGCATCCTGGGCTTTCCATGTCCGCGTGATCGTGTATTCTTGCGGACATCCTCCGGCTGCCGTTACATCTGTATAAGTGACGGCAGGCGACAAATCACAATTGTCAGTACCTGTAGCATTCCCGGTGTTTTCAGGCAAGGTACTGCTGGTGCATAATATAGTGATGTTCGCAGGGCAGGACATCGTAGGAGCCACGTTATCATTTATGAATATGGTCTGATTGCAAGTGGAAAAGTTTCCGCAATCATCGGTGGACTTCCAGGTCCGGGTGATGGTATATTTTTGTGGGCAGGAACCTGCAGCAGTCACATCGGTATAAGTGACATCAGGTGCAGCATCACAATTGTCAGAAGATACCGGAGAACCTGTCGCCGCAGGTAACGTGCTCGCAGTACACTGAATGGTGATATTGGCCGGACAAGAAATACTGGGGCTCACATCATCCACTACTGTGATCACCTGTGCACAGGAGGTGGAATTACCACATTCATCAAAACTGGTCCAGGTCCTGGTGATGGTTTTATTCTGCGGGCAAGTAGGTGAAACGACAATATTATCAGCATAACTGATGGCCGGATCGAGCGTACAATTGTCGGTGGACGTAGCCATGCCGGTGTTTCCCGGCAGAGTACTGGCAGTACATTCAACAGTAACATTCGACGGACAGAAGATGGCGGGGCCGGATAAATCTTTAATGACAATTGTTTGTACACAGGTGCCTACATTTCCACAATTATCAGTCGCCGTCCAGGTTCTGACCAGGCTGCATTGCGGTGCGGTGACCATGTAGACAAATTGATCGGACCAGGTAAATACACTTGTCCCTCCGCAATTGTTCGTTACCATTGGATAACCCGTGAATGAAGGATCAATCGGGTCAGAGCATAAAATGTTGGTGTTCGTACAGGTCAGTACGGGTGATTCATTATCATCAATGAAAATATGCTGTACACAGGTGCTGGTGTTTCCACAATCGTCGGAAGCGGTCCAGGTCCGGTTGATAGTGTATTCAATCGGGCATCCTCCTGCAACCGTAACATCAGCATAGGTAATAGCCACGGTTTGGTCACATAGATCTATCCCGGTTGCTGTACCTGTGGCCGCCGGAAGCGTACTCGTCTGACAAGCAATGGTGAGGTTAGCCGGACAAGTAATGACAGGCGGAGTTATATCTGTTAAACTAATTGTTTGTGTACAGAAAACAGATGGATTACAACCGTCATTGGCCGACCAGGTGCGGGTGATCGTCCCCACAATGGGACAGGTTCCGCTGGCAGTGACATCCGTATAGCTGACGGTGGGCGGTGGACCATCTGGGTCCGTTGCTACGGGCATGCCTGTATTCGCAGGTAGTGTACTCGCCGAACAGGAAATGGTGACATTGGCGGGACAGGTTATAGTGGGAGGCATATCATACACGATCTGACTGCCTGGAAAGGTATCACTCACGGTGGCCGCATTTTCAGTAACTGCCCAGGCCGTATTGGTATAATTACCTGAAGGGAGCACGGTAGCGGTGATATAAATGGTATCAGAGCTTAATGGCGGAACCGGTTGTGCATACCAAATGATAGCATTTGAAGGAGTGCCGCTGGGACAAGGGAAAATGAATGGACATACTTTGTCGGCCGCAGTGCCATAAAACATGAGGTTAGTATACCCTGATGGAAAAGTATCTGAAACGACAACCGCATTGGTAGCACTTTGATCGCCGAGATTGTAAATGATAAACCGGAATACTACTGTATCATCACAAACGGGACCAAGCACACTTTTATCGATCTGGATAGTCGTACGACACAACTCATTTATGAAATTGGCCAGGTCATCAGCCAGGTTGGCAAAACCCCCAATAGAATAGTCGGCAGTAGCTATGGTGTTGACCCCACTGACATATTCCTCATAGCCACTCATATATTCCAGATTGGTGGTGTTAATACCGCCTCCTACGCCGTACATAAACATGTGCGTGCCTTCTCCTTTTATCTTATTGGCAATCTTTACCGGATTGACAATTTCGGGAGTTTCTGTGACTTCCTCCATCACCGCAACAATTTGATTGTCCATTTACTTGAGTCCAACAAGTTGGGTTCTCCATCCGTAAGAAATATAACAAGATCCGGGGGAGCCATGCGCATCCACTTTTTTCATTGCATCATGCCAGTTGGTACCGCCATTCGGATTATAGGTTTGCCCATTATAACGGGGGCCCCATTGAAGTATCCGGTAATGTTGTTAATATAATTACTGATCACTGACGGTGTAGCATTGACCGACTCTGGCAAGGTCATTAAATTCGATCAAGGCGACCTGGGCATCCTGGCCATTCAGTGAATTTAAAAAGGCCAGAACGGCATCCTCTGACATTCATTTTGATAGCCAGCCAATGGAGCCTGATTCATCCAGTACAAAAACAACCATGAGGGCATAGCATCCTGAATCCAGCGGAGGATTATCAGCAGGATAGGGCAGCAAACAATCTCCGCACACGGTGGGATCTGCGGAACAGTTCGTGCAAAGGTTCATATTGTTGATATCCGTACACGTATGGACGGTCACCATACTACAAATAGATTCACAATCCACCAGCTCAGAGGAACTTACATAATATGTGGTAAAACCTTCGGTTCCAATGGAGGTTACAGAAAAGCTGTTTGACATGGTAGTTTGCAGGGGAGTTCCCATATTACATCCGGCTGTGAAGAGTTGCCAGGAAGCGCCAGGTGCCAGTGTTCCGGAAATGGTAATCGTGAAAGCCGAATTAGTGGATACCACAAAAGGAGCATCCAGGGAGGGTGCTGCAGCAGGTGCAGTTGAGCCACAACAAAAGAAACAAGCATTTAAGGATAAGGCGTTTTGTGACTCCACCCAGTTATTGGAACCATCCGATTTGAGACCACCAACTCCGTTGTCATTGGTGATGGCGGCGAGTAAAACTGAAGCTGCCCCGAAATAGGGTGTACAATCATATATGGCGTTGTCAAATTCTATATTGAATCGAACAATATCATTTGGGCCTAATCCGGTCGGGAGTTCTGATTCTTCATCTGTATCCACTGCTCCCATAAGATTGTTGTCCATTTGGATCATGCAAACAAATGATCCCTGGCTTCCGGCCGTAGGTTCAGGCAATTGGTAGATGGACAACTGATCACCAGCGGGATTGTTTCCGGCTGCTCCCAATTCCATTCCATCGGGATCCCCGCCGGCCTGAATAACAACGGTACCAATAGTCATTCCATAAGCATCTGTTGCTGCCCAGTCATTCACACCGCCTACATCATTGAAGAAAATTTCCGTACCACATGGATAGTCGGCAGTAAACGTATAGCTGATAGTTCCTTCTCCATTTGTATCTGCTCTGTAACCTGTAGTATTACTCCAACCTCTGTCGGTTATATAAATGACAGTACCGGACACCACAGGCGCCAATAGCACGATCGAAAAAGCATCGGCATCATCCGACTTATACCCGGTAAACATGATTTCTCCAGGAGCAAAGTCGGTTTGACTTTGCGCATCAGGTAAAAACGATAGCAGGAAAACAGAGAAGAGGCAACAAGTTGCCAGGCCGCGTAGGAGCATAGTTCGATTGGGAGGGTTGTAGCGTCTTTGGATGTTAGTCTTTTGTGTCATTCAAAACTGTATAATAGCATCTGTTTAAGCTTATTCATCATAAGCCTTGGTTGTTCATAAGGGGCAGTAAAACAAGTGATATGAACCTATGCAGTTTTACATGACTATCACGTAGAGGGATACGAAATTAGAAAAAAATTACCTTTCGAATGAACCCGCCACCACCCCACGTACAGGTTCTATGGCTAAAGGGGAAATTTTCTTTTTCAAACAATAATATAATATTTTTTTATTATGTCTAAAGAATTAATATACAGGCCATTTATAGAATAATAATTCCCTATATGTTTTCAAGGTGGAATAAATTTTCTGAAATACAACGATCCTGTCGTTTAAAGGACCTTTTCGAAGAATTTTCCGAACCGGCAATAAACATAGACAAAAAAGCCCCTGCAAGGAATCCTTACAGGGGCTTTGCTATGTTCAACGGTTAGATTGCACTTATTGGATCAGCACCATTTTCTTGCTGGCAGAATAGGGTCCGCTTTCCAGTTTATAAAACATCACACCGGTATGCGGAATATCCTTTTGGGAAAGTAAGAGCGTATTGTAACCGGATGAGAAAGATCCCGTTGTCCGGTACACTTCTTTGCCCGTCACATCATACACCGTGAGAGTAGCCTGGCCCTCTTCCGGTAACACAAATCCAATGGATGTAAAACCTGACCATGGATTCGGTTTGTTCTGATACAAAGCAAAGTCACCTTCCTGCTGTACGCCGGTAAATACCATACGCACATCCAGAATATCCCCTGATGGGCTGTAGGCTTCGATGGGTGTAACCCGATCTGACATCCTGATCATACGATCAAATCTGCCGGCAGTATTTGCCTTCCAGGTGATGGTCATGGTGATGGCAGACTGATCCGGTTTGACATCGCCATTCCAGCTCATCGTTACTATCCCCTGATCCAGTAAGCCCACATTTTCATCACTGATGTTTATGTCATCACTGGCTATGCCCTCAAATTCAAGTCCTTCGGTTTCAAAGGTCCATTGGAATCCGCTGAGCACTTCAGGCAGCGTGATGGTCATCACACAAGTCTCGCCGGCCACAACCTCGCAGGCATCGGCAGTTGCAGTGATCACCCTTCTTCCATTCCTTGGTATTACCTGTTGCGCATTCGCTTTGGCGGAATTATTGACATCCCCGATCTTAACCGCGACAAAATCATTGCCCATAATACTATCGACAGCAAGTCCCGGAACAAAGATGGATTCACTGAATGGCCATGGATGATCCGTATCCATGGGGAAACCTTTCTCTACAAATCGCCAGCTCTTATTATTCGGGAACTTATTGTAAATACCCAAAATCAATTTCCGTATCTCCACTAAGTCAATAGCGCTCACCGCCTGGTTGTTATTGGCATCCGCAGCTATATATTGATAGGGTGAGGTAAAGGGTTCGATCCCTAATAGATGTTTCTGGATCTTCACCAAATCAAGCGTACTCACCCCATTTCTTGGATTATCGTTCCTTTCAGGAACAATGCTATAATCCAGTCCCTGTTCCAGGTGATTGAACCTGAACTTACCATCTGCTGCAGTAGTGAAACCCGGGAAATAATGCCCTACGGAATTCAACGTGACATTTACCTTATCCACAGCATGTGCAGCGCTGTTTAACACCTCACCTGCAAGAATACTTCCAGAGCCCCCACATACATTGTTATTGTCGGA
The DNA here is from genome assembly GCA_963837505.1 of uncultured Saprospiraceae bacterium. GTDB lineage: Bacteria > Bacteroidota > Bacteroidia > Chitinophagales > Saprospiraceae > Opimibacter. The sequence goes on from CAWINN010000014.1 coordinate 83,966, forward strand.
GATTACGATGGTGGTGGTACAATAATCCTTATTCCTTTCGCTCCATTCGATCAGTCCATTGCAATTATGATCCACTCCGCCGTCAGCTACCCAGATCTGGGTTGGTATTTCAACTCCGAAGGCCGGAACATTATCGCACGTATAAGTAAAGCTGGGCTGATAACTATCCCCGCTGAAACTATACAGCAGATCGGAGGACCTGGTGCAATCATCAAAGCTTGAGGCATTGAAATCCTTGGCCCAGATGGTTACCTGTCCGCCGATCGGCATGATTACCGTACTCAATCCGTTAATACATACCGGGGAGGGTTGTTTGCAATCTTCCAGCCGGAGCAGATATTCACAATGGCTCCAATTTCCGCATCCATCCTCCACACTCCATAAGATCCGGTGATAGTCGCCGCAGTATGGACTATTGTAGGGTATGCCATTGAGTCGAACCGATTGAATCGGTGTGCTATGCGTATCAAAAGTTAATACTGCATGATGAGTGGAATCCACAGGAGCGGAAGTCGTGCCCTGGAGCAACAGATATTCCGTGCCATTAAAAGGATACAATTTGACATCATATTGGACCACACCGCTGCAGGCTTCATACACGGTCTTGCTCAGGTTCAGATGCACACTGCAACTGGAAGACAGTGGGTTTCCTTCTCCAAGGAATGCCTGGTTATTGTCTGGCAGGGTTACGCCCGGATCATTTACACACAACGTTACAGGTCCTGTCGGGCAATCCAAAAAGACGGGTCCGTCATTGTCATGCACTTTGATAACCTGGGTATAATGCCATAAACCATATCCGGTTTGTGAATTGTACTGGCACCAGTCGATGACAGCCCAATTCCGTAATATTTTATAGCAAGCCCCTTCCACAAAATCAAAGCGGGTATCTTCATAGGTCACCCCTATGAGGTTACAGGCGTCATCGAAAATGACTGGTTCCCCGGTATCACTGATATCATCCGGACACGTGGTCAGTATAACATCGCATGGCCAAATCACACCGTCATTCGGATCATTGTTGTTACAGGTATTATCGGTGATATAGAAAGGTTCGAAATCAACGACCCAAATACGTTGTGTACAGGTCGCCGGAGCCGCATCACCTGATGCACCTTCCGCTATAAATCGCCTTTCAATGAGCTTGACTGCACCGGCAGGAGCATTGGCAGGAAGATCACCTCCGCTGCAATCCGCTACTATCCGGTCACGCACCTGCAGATTCACTTCACAATTATCATCCGCCCATCCATCAAGTCCCCAATTATGAGGCTGTGCAACGTTATGGTTGCCCGGGTCATTGATGATAATTGGTTGTCTTATACTTTCATCATAGTCAAAGGCATCATACATATTGCCAAATAAGCGACTCAACGGATCTTCATCGAGATTGCCATTATGGTTTCCGGTAGCATCCGTATAGGTGCCCTCCACAGCCGGGAACCAATATTCGCAACTCACTATGATATCGGGAGGACATTCTATGTAAGCTGAAATTTTATCCTGTACTTCTGCTTCCACCACACAATAGTTCTTGTTGCCGGCAGCATCTGTCACCTCCAATTCGACCATCACAGGCCCGGCACCCACATCACAACAGGAGAATGGAACACAGGGTCGGTGAACGGTACCTCTGTCACGACTGTTGACGGGCGGTACCCCGCCAGGAATATCATCAATGCAGGCCCCATCTGTCGTCCAGTCAATATCGATACAACTTTCTATACGCCTTGCCCGGAAGGTAACAGGTCCGCAATTATCATAACTGCCATCATCAAAAACTTCTGCAGGCACGAGGGTGATTCCGCTCGGTCCATCATTCGTCAGGCTGACAATGGTATGGGCATCACAATTTGCAACGGGCGCTACATTGTCTTCCACAGTCACCTTAAATGAACAGGAGCTGCTGTTACCACATTCATCCGAAACAATCCATTGCAGGATGTGCGTTCCTAATGGCAGGTTGTTCACAACAAAATTATTTCCAAAGGAAACTACAGTTCCGGCAGAAGCAATGAGCTGATAGCTTTCAATTTCACTGCAATTATCAACCGCCTGTGGTTTAGGTACACTGAAATTAGCATAGCAGTACCAGAAATCAGTACCCACGGTCATATCGTAAGGACAGGTGAGTACCGGGCCTTCTGTATCTGTCAGTTTGATAATCTGAACACATTCCACCAACTGCTGCGTGCACCAATCTAAAATAGTCCAGGTGCGTTGTATCTTCTGACCACCACCACAATCCACTAAAGGATGGTCCCAATAGCCGGTGAAAATATTGCACAAGCCGCCCTCATCACTTAGCGGATGACCGGAAACAGTTGGCCATCCTGTGACATCAGGATCGGTGCTGGTTCCGCATGCTCCAATATAAGCGGGCGGGCACACAAGGGTGGATAAAGTAAGTGGCACTATATTAAATTGTTGTACACAAGTGGCTGTGTTTCCGCCTATGTCCGTGGCCAGCCAGGTGACCCGGATATATCCTCCGCCACATCCTTCATCATTCAAATCAATATGACTGATGGCAACTGTGGCGCTGCAATTATCAGTGACCGTGGGCTGCAATTGTGGCGGGATCTGTCCGGCTACCAACTGATGGACTTCAAGGCAGGTGATATCACAGGCTGTATCCGTATTGCCAACAGGACAGGTACACAAAATATGTGGAGGCAATTTATCCTCTATGGAAATGCGTCCCCAACAACTTTGATTGTTACAAATATTATGAACAGCCGCTATCAGGGTCTGTCCCACATAAGAACAATTGACATACGGATCAGTAAGGACATTCCCGAATTGATCCGTGATCACCACATAATAATTATTATTATTCGGATCTTCTCCCTCAAGGATCATGGTTGGATCAATATAGGCGACTCCATTTGAATCCAGGGAAATCTGGATATTATCATTGCAGGCGATAGGATCAAGCCCCTGAATAAAGACAATCAGGAAACCTGAATTTTGACAGGTTTGACTGCCTGATTCCTGTACCGTGATTTGGAATGGACCACCTGCTGGTTGCTGCCATTGTACCTGGATGCTGGAACCATTGTTTTGAGCAATGAAACCTCCACCGGAAAGCGTCCAGATATAGGTATTATTCGGGTTCGGATTTTCAACACTATAGGTTACTAATTCCCCCGGGCATACATAGGGATCACCCAGGATGACAGGATGGGGCAATATGCATATTGCTGCCAGGCTATGATCATCTTCACCAGGTGGGTCATTGGTGTCAATATCGTCCGGTGTGCTGTCGATATCATCCATGGTCACATCCACACCATTTATATCTATCACGTTCGTGATTTCAGCACTGTTGTAATATATTCCCGGTGGGATATTTACATCCGCCTGAAGCGTGATGGGAACGGAAACACTTGCACCGGCAATCAATCCATTCGGGCCAAGACCACCATTCGCAATCGAAAGCGTAATAGATGCACTTTGACCTGAGCTGCCTGCATTGCCAGGAGTCCAATCGACATCATTTAATGAAAATCCAATAGGTATATAATCAACAATGGAGACAGAGCCAATAGTTACTTCTCCCTGATTGGTCACGGTAATGGTAAAGTTGATATTCTCGCCTCCGGAGAGTTCACCCTGACCGGCATCCAGCGTTTTAACCAAAGCGAGGTCGACCACACAATTTCCTGTAACGGCAATGGTCTGTATGCAGGTTGCCGAATTACCACATGCATCAGATGAGGTCCAGGTCCGGGTGATCAAATATGAACTTGAACATACACCTGCAGCTGCAGTAACATCGGAAAAAGTCAACGTCGGTACGCCTGAACAATTATCTGAACTGGTTGGCGTGCCTGTATTCTGTGGCAACGTGCTGGCAGATACATCTATGGTCAGGTTGCCAGGGCAGTTAATGGTTGGCGGAGTTTGGTCATTGACAGTGATGATCTGTGCACAGGTGGCTGAATTACCACAGGCATCTGTCGCCCGATACGTCCTGGTGATGGTATAACGGTTCACACACGTTTGATTGGAAATAGCATCCCCATCATACGTGATAGTTACTGTTCCGCAAACATCACTGGCTGTGACACTATTTATATCTGCTACCGGAACCTGGCTCGCACATGACACTGTTACAGGGGCCGGACAAGCTATGACAGGAACGGTACTATCCTCAACAAATATATGCTGCACACAGCTACCTGAATTACCACAGGCATCTGCTACATTCCAGGTCCGGGTGATCGTCATAGATTGTGGACATGCCCCAGCCACAGTTAAATCTGCATAGGTGATGATCATATTCATATCACAGTTATCCATGGCCGTGGCTGAACCAGTCGCCATTGGATCACTGCTTGTATTACATTCTATCGTCAGATCAACCGGGCAGGTGATAGCCGGTGGTGTAGTGTCTTGTACAAATATGTTCTGTACACAGGTACTGGAATTACCACAGCCATCTGCTGCATTCCACGTCCGGATGATTGTCATGGATTGTGCGCATGCTCCCTCAACTGTTACATCGGCATACGTGATGACTACACTCGTATCGCAATTGTCCGTAGCCGAGGCAGAACCTGTTGCTATTGGGTCACTGCTGTCGCTGCATTCTATCGTCAGATCAACCGGGCAGGTAATGGCCGGAGGCATAGTGTCCTGTACAAATATGATCTGGGCACAGCTGCTGGAGTTACCACAATCATCAATAGCGGTAAATGTCCGCGTAATGATATAGGACTGCGGACATGCGCCTGCTGCTGTGACATCATCAAATCCTATGGTCGGTGTCGCATCACAATTGTCTGTAGCGGTGGCATCTCCGGTAACGGCGGTTGCTATGCTTGTATTGCAATCAACAGTGATGTCCACTGGACAGGTCAGAATCGGAGCAACCGTATCCTGTACAAATATGGTTTGGGTGCATTCAGTTGAATTACCACAGGCATCCACTGCATTCCAGGTCCTGCTGATTGTCAGGGATTGTGGACAGGCTCCCGCTGTCGTTATATCGGCAAAGGTGATAATTATACTCGTATCACAGTTATCTGTCGCCGTAGCAGTCCCTGTTACAAGAGGATCACTGCTTGTATTACACTCTATGGTCAAATCCACAGGACAGGTGATAGCCGGTGGTGTACTGTCTTCCACCAGGATATGCTGCACGCAGCTACTTGAATTACCACACGCATCTGCTACATTCCAGGTCCGGGTGATCGTCATGGTTTGAGGACATGCTCCCTCTACCGTTACATCGGCAAAACTAATGACTACACTCGTATCACAATTATCAGTAGCTGTGACTGTACCTGTAACCATGGGATCACTGCTTGTATTACATTCTATCGTCAGATCAATCGGGCAGGTGATAGCCGGTGGTGTAGTGTCTTGTACAAATATGTTCTGTACACAGGACTGGAATTACCACAGCCATCTGCTGCATTCCACGTCCGGATGATTGTCATGGATTGTGCGCATGCTCCCTCAACTGTTACATCGGCATACGTGATGACTACACTCGTATCGCAATTGTCCGTAGCCGAGGCAGAACCTGTTGTTATTGGATCACTGCTGTCACTGCATTCTATTGTCAGATCAACCGGGCAGGTAATGGCTGGAGGTACAGTGTCCTGTACAAATATGATCTGGGAACAGCTGCTGGAGTTGCCACAATCATCTATTGCGGTAAATGTCCGCGTAATGATATAGGACTGCGGACATGCGCCTGCTGCGGTGACATCATCAAATCCTATGGTCGGTGACGCATCACAATTGTCTGTAGCGGTGGCATCTCCGGTAACGGCGGTTGCTATGCTTGTATTGCAATCAACAGTGATGTCCACTGGACAGGTCAGAATCGGAGCAACCGTATCCTGTACAAATATGGTTTGCGTGCATTCACTGAATTACCACAGGCATCCACTGCATTCCAGGTCCGGCTGATCGTCAGGGATTGTGGACAGGCTCCCGCTGTCGTTATATCGGCAAAGGTGATAATTATACTCGTATCACAGTTATCTGTCGCCGTAGCAGTCCCTGTTACAAGAGGATCACTGCTCGTATTACATTCTATCGTCAGATCAACAGGACAGGTGATAGCCGGTGGTGTACTGTCTTCCACCAGGATATGCTGCACGCAGCTACTTGAATTACCACACGCATCTGCTACATTCCAGGTCCGGGTGATCGTCATGGTTTGAGGACATGCTCCCTCTACCGTTACATCGGCAAAACTAATGACTACACTAGTATCACAATTATCAGTAGCTGTGACTGTACCTGTAACCATGGGATCACTGCTCGTATTACATTCTATCGTCAGATCAATCGGGCAGGTGATAGCCGGTGGTGTAGTGTCTTGTACAAATATGTTCTGTACACAGGAGCTGGAATTACCACAGCCATCTGCTGCATTCCACGTCCGGATGATTGTCATGGATTGTGCGCATGCTCCCTCAACTGTTACATCGGCATACGTGATGACTACACTCGTATCGCAATTGTCCGTAGCCGAGGCAGAACCTGTTGCTATTGGGTCACTGCTGTCGCTGCATTCTATTGTCAGATCAACCGGGCAGGTAATGGCTGGAGGTACAGTGTCCTGTACAAATATGATCTGGGAACAGCTGCTTGAGTTGCCACAATCATCAATAGCGGTAAATGTCCGCGTAATGATATAGGACTGCGGACATGCTCCTGCTGCGGTGACATCATCAAATCCTATGGTCGGTGAGGCATCACAATTGTCTGTAGCCGTAGCGTCTCCGGTAACAGCGGTTGCTATGCTTGTATTGCAATCAACCGTGATATCCACTGGACAGGTCAGAATCGGAGCAACCGTATCCTGTACAAATATGGTTTGGGTGCATTCAGTTGAATTACCACAGGCATCCACTGCATTCCAGGTCCGGCTGATTGTCAGGGATTGTGGACATGCTCCCGCTGTCGTTATATCGGCATAGGTGATAATTATACTCGTATCACAGTTATCTGTCGCCGTAGCAGTCCCTGTTACAAGAGGATCACTGCTCGTATTACATTCTATCGTCAGATCAACTGGGCAGGTAATAGTCGGTGGTGTAGTGTCTTGTACAAATATGGTTTGTATGCATTCAGTTGAATTGCCACAGGCATCCAGCTGCATTCCAGGTCCGCGTGATCGTCATGGTTTGTGGACATGCTCCCTCTGTCGTTACATCGGCAAGGTGATGACCACACTGGTATCACAATTATCAGTAGCTGTGACTGTACCTGTAACCATGGGGTCACTGCTTGTATTACATTCTATCGTCAGATCAATCGGGCAGGTGATAGCCGGAGGCGTAGTGTCTTGCACAAATATGTTCTGTACACAGGTACTGGAATTACCACAGCCATCTGCTGCATTCCAGGTCCGCGTGATCGTCATGATTTGTGGACATGCTCCCTCAACCGTTACATCGGCATACGTGATGACCACACTGGTATCACAATTGTCCGTGGCCGTGGCTGACCCGGTAGCTATTGGATCACTGCTGTCACTGCATTCTATCGTCAGATCAACCGGGCAGGTAATGGCCGGAGGTACAGTGTCCTGTACAAAAATGATCTGGGAACAGCTGCTTGAGTTGCCACAATCATCTATCGCCGTAAATGTCCGCGTAATGATATAGGACTGCGGACAAGCGCCTGCTGCGGTGACATCATCAAATCCTATGGTCGGTGTCGCATCACAATTATCTGTAGCGGTAGCATCCCCGGTAACAGCGGTTGCTATGCTTGTATTACAATCAACCGTGATATCCACTGGACAGATCAGAATCGGAGGCGAGTATCCTGTACAAATATGGTTTGGGTGCATTCAGTTGAATTACCACAGGCATCCACTGCATTCCAGGTCCGCGTGATCGTCAGGGATTGTGGACATGCTCCTGCTACCGTTATATCGGCATAGGTGATAACTATACTCGTATCACAGTTATCTGTCGCCGTTGCAGTCCCTGTTACAAGAGGATCACTGCTCGTATTACATTCTATCGTCAGATCAACCGGGCAGGTAATAGCCGGAGGTGTGGTGTCCTGTACAAATATGGTTTGTGTGCATTCAGTTGAATTACCACAGGCATCCACTGCATTCCAGGTCCGCGTGATCGTCAGGGATTGTGGACACGCTCCTGCTGTGGTTACATCGGCATAGGTGATGACCACACTGGTATCACAATTATCCGTAGCTGTGACTGAACCAGTAGTCATGGGGTCACTGCTTGTATTACATTCTATTGTCAGATCAACCGGGCAGGTGATAGCCGGTGGTGTAGTGTCTTGTACAAATATGTTCTGTACACAGGTACTGGAATTACCACAGCCATCTGCTGCATTCCAGGTCCGCATGATCGTCATGGATTGTGCGCATGCTCCCTCAACTGTTACATCGGCATACGTGATGACTACACTCGTATCGCAATTGTCCGTAGCCGTGGCTGTACCGGTGGCTATTGGGTCACTGCTGTCGCTGCATTCTATCGTCAGATCAACCGGGCAGGTAATGGCCGGAGCCATAGTGTCCTGTACAAAAATTATCTGGGCACAACTGCTGGAGTTGCCACAATCATCTATCGCGGTAAATGTCCGCGTAATGATATAGGACTGCGGACAAGCGCCTGCTGCTGTGACATCATCAAATCCTATGGTCGGTGTCGCATCACAATTATCTGTAGCGGTAGCATCCCCGGTAACAGTGGTTGCTATGCTTGTATTACAGTCAACCGTGATATCCACTGGACAGATGATGGCCGGAGGTGTAGTGTCTTGTACGAATATGGTTTGGATGCATTCACTTGAATTACCACAAGCATCCACTGCATTCCAGGTCCGCGTGATCGTCAGGGATTGTGGACAGGCTCCTTCAACCGTTACATCTGCATAGGTGATGACCACACTCGTATCACAATTGTCTGTCGCCGTTGCTGTACCTGTTGCAAGAGGATCACTGCTGGCATCACATTCTATCGTCAGATCAACCGGGCAGGTAATAGCCGGAGGTGTGGTGTCCTGTACAAATATGGTTTGTGTGCATTCAGTTGAATTACCACAGGCATCCACTGCATTCCAGGTCCGGGTATCGTCAGGGATTGTGGACACGCTCCTGCTGTGGTTACATCGGCATACGGTGATGACCACGCTCGTATCACAATTATCCGTAGCCGTGACTGAACCAGTAGCGATTGGATCACTGCTGTCACTGCATTCTATCGTAAGATCAACCGGGCAGGTGATAGCCGGTGGTGTAGTGTCTTGTACAAATATGTTCTGTACACAGGTACTGGAATTACCACAGCCATCTGCTGCATTCCAGGTCCGCATGATCGTCAGGGATTGTGGACACGCTCCCTCAATCGTTACATCGGCATACGTGATGACTACACTCGTATCGCAATTGTCCGTAGCCGTGGCTGACCCGGTAGCTATTGGGTCACTGCTGTCACTGCATTCTATCGTCAGATCAACCGGGCAGGTAATGGCCGGAGCCATAGTGTCCTGTACAAAAATTATCTGGGCACAACTGCTGGAGTTGCCACAATCATCTATCGCGGTAAATGTCCGCGTAATGATATAGGACTGCGGACAAGCGCCTGCTGCTGTGACATCATCAAATCCTATGGTCGGTGTCGCATCACAATTATCTGTAGCGGTAGCATCCCCGGTAACGGTGGTTGCTATGCTTGTATTACAGTCAACCGTGATATCCACTGGACAGATGATGGCCGGAGGTGTAGTGTCTTGTACAAATATGGTTTGGATGCATTCACTCGAATTACCACAGGCATCCACTGCATTCCACGTCCGCGTGATCGTCAGGGATTGTGGACAAGCTCCTTCAACCGTTACATCGGCATAGGTGATGACCACACTCGTATCACAATTGTCTGTCGCCGTTGCTGCACCTGTTGCAAGAGGATCACTGCTTGTATTACATTCTATCGTCAGATCAACCGGGCAGGTGATAGCCGGAGGCGTGGTGTCCTGTACAAATATGGTTTGTGTGCATTCAGTTGAATTACCACAGGCATCCACTGCATTCCAGGTCCGCGTAATCGTCAGGGATTGTGGACACGCTCCTGCTGTGGTTACATCGGCATAGGTGATGACCACACTCGTATCACAATTATCCGTAGCCGTGACTGAACCAGTAGCGATTGGATCACTGCTGTCACTGCATTCTATCGTAAGATCAACCGGGCAGGTGATAGCCGGTGGTGTAGTGTCTTGTACAAATATGTTCTGTACACAGGTACTGGAATTACCACAGCCATCTGCTGCATTCCAGGTCCGCATGATCGTCAGGGATTGTGGACACGCTCCCTCAATCGTTACATCGGCATACGTGATGACTACACTCGTATCGCAATTGTCCGTAGCCGTGGCTGAACCGGTAGCTATTGGATCACTGCTGTCACTGCATTCTATCGTCAGATCAACCGGGCAGGTAATGGCCGGAGCCATAGTGTCCTGTACAAAAATTATCTGGGCACAACTGCTGGAGTTGCCACAATCATCTATTGCGGTAAATGTCCGCGTAATGATATAGGACTGCGGACAAGCGCCTGCTGCTGTGACATCATCAAATCCTATGGTCGGTGTCGCATCACAATTATCTGTAGCGGTAGCATCCCCGGTAACAGTGGTTGCTATGCTTGTATTACAGTCAACCGTGATATCCACTGGACAGATGATGGCCGGAGGTGTAGTGTCTTGTATAAATATGGTTTGGATGCATTCACTTGAATTACCACAGGCATCCACTGCATTCCAGGTCCGCGTGATCGTCAGGGATTGTGGACATGCTCCTTCAACCGTTACATCGGCATAGGTGATGACCACACTCGTATCACAATTGTCTGTCGCCGTTGCTGTACCTGTTGCAAGAGGATCACTGCTTGTATTACATTCTATCGTCAGATCAACCGGGCAGGTGATAGCCGGAGGCGTGGTGTCCTGTACAAATATGGTTTGTGTGCATTCAGTTGAATTACCACAGGCATCCACTGCATTCCAGGTCCGCGTAATCGTCAGGGATTGTGGACATGCTCCCGCTGTGGTTACATCGGCATAGGTGATGACCACGCTCGTATCACAATTATCCGTAGCCGTGGCTGAACCAGTAGCGATTGGATCACTGCTGTCACTGCATTCTATCGTAAGATCAACCGGGCAGGTGATAGCCGGTGGTGTAGTGTCTTGTACAAATATGTTCTGTACACAGGTACTGGAATTACCACATCCATCTGCTGCATTCCAGGTCCGTATGATCGTCAGGGATTGTGCGCATGCTCCCTCAACTGTCACATCGGCATACGTGATGACTACACTCGTATCGCAATTGTCCGTAGCCGTGGCTGTACCGGTGGCTATTGGGTCACTGCTGTCGCTGCATTCTATCGTCAGATCAACCGGGCAGGTAATGGCCGGAGCCATAGTATCCTGTACAAAAATTAACTGGGCACAACTGCTGGAGTTGCCACAATCATCTATTGCGGTAAATGTCCGTGTAATGATATAGGACTGCGGACATGCGCCTGCTGCTGTGACATCATCAAATCCTATGGTCGGTGTCGCATCACAATTATCTGTAGCGGTAGCATCCCCGGTAACAGTGGTCGCTACGCTTGTATTACAGTCAACCGTGATATCCACTGGACAGATGATGGCCGGAGGTGTAGTGTCTTGTATAAATATGGTTTGGATGCATTCACTTGAATTACCACAGGCATCCACTGCATTCCATGTCCGCGTGATCGTCAGGGATTGTGGACATGCTCCTTCAACCGTTACATCGGCATAGGTGATGACCACACTCGTATCACAATTGTCTGTCGCCGTTGCTGCACCTGTTGCAAGAGGATCACTGCTGGCATCACATTCTATCGTCAGATCAACCGGGCAGGTAATAGCCGGAGGTGTGGTGTCCTGTACAAATATGGTTTGTGTGCATTCAGTTGAATTACCACAGGCATCCACTGCATTCCAGGTCCGGGTGATCGTCAGGGATTGTGGACACGCTCCTGCTGTGGTTACATCGGCATAGGTGATGACCACACTGGTATCACAATTATCCGTCGCTGTGACTGAACCAGTAGCGATTGGATCACTGCTGTCACTGCATTCTATCGTCAGATCAACCGGGCAGGTGATAGCCGGTGGTGTAGTGTCTTGTACAAATATGTTCTGTACACAGGTACTGGAATTACCACAGCCATCTGCTGCATTCCAGGTCCGCATGATCGTCAGGGATTGTGGACACGCTCCCTCAATCGTTACATCGGCATACGTGATGACTACACTCGTATCGCAATTGTCCGTAGCCGTGGCTGAACCGGTAGCTATTGGGTCACTGCTGTCGCTGCATTCTATCGTCAGATCAACCGGGCAGGTTATGGCCGGAGGCGTGGTGTCCTGTACAAATATGGTTTGGATGCATTCACTGGTATTACCACAGGCATCCACTGCATTCCATGTCCGCGAGATCGTCAGGGATTGTGGACATGCTCCCGGTGTGGTTACATCGGTATAAGAGATGACTACACTCGTATCACAGTTATCCGTGGCCGTGGCAGAACCGGTAACCATAGGATCACTGCTTGTATTACATTCTATGGTCAAATCGACTGGACAAGTGATGGTTGGTGCCGTCAGATCCTGGATGGTGATCTGCTGTATGCAGGTACTTTGATTGCCACATCCATCCGTGGCTACAAATGCTCTGAATATGGAAAAAGGATATGGGCAGGATGTTGCACAATAGGTATCATAATCAACAACATAATTGGTAAAATCAGGTGTCTCGGTGATTAACCCACCACCCGGCAAATCAATACTGGCCGTCAGGTCCGTGGCTTCATCTTCATCCAGTAATATGGATCCCCCGCTTCCCAATTGAAAACAAACCTGGTGCAGGATGACCGGCACATTCTTCGTGATCGGTACGGCACCTGAATTTCCGGAACTATTCATCAACACCAATCCTGTACCCGCACAATCATCGAGTGATCCACTGTTGTCTGCCATCACACAGGAGGCATTGGAAACAATCGGATTGGCTCCATTATAGCAATTGATAAAAAATCCGGTCGTATAAGAAGTCAATATCCCGCTTACACCAGGGGTATATTGCAAGGCAAAACAAATCGTTCCGGTTTGGCAATCCGACGCTGATGTACAACTTCCGGAATTGGTTCCCGGAGGAAGATAAACCCATCTCATTTCAGGAATGGATGTTGGTGGCGTATCCAGGTAATCAAAATATTGGATAGTTATTGCCGTATCACATTGGTCCGTAGCAGTAGCATTCCCGGTAGCTGCAGCCAGGGAGCTTTCATCACATTCGATGGTCACATCCGCAGGACAGGTTAGCGCTGGAGGAATCGTGTCCGTGACAGAGATGATTTGTTGGCATGAATTTGAATTACCACAATCATCTGCAGCTATCCATGTTCTCGTTATAGTCAAAGCCTGTGGACAAGCCCCTGCAGCAGTAATATCAGTATACGTGGGGACCACGCTTGGATCACAGTTATCGCTTGCAGTTGCCGCACCGGTTACCCCGGGATCTGTGCTTGTATTACATTGAATAGTTATATCTGCCGGACAGGTGATCATTGGTGCCGTATTGTCCCGAATGAAAATGGACTGAATACAAGTACTGGAGTTTCCACAAACATCCGTTGCTTGCCAGGTTCGTAAAAGGATCATTTCCTGCGGACAACCTCCCTCTATGATCGTATCAGCTACTACTTGAATTGAGGGTAAGGTGTCACAATTGTCAGTAGCAGTTGCCATACCAGTCACTGCCGGATCTGTACTAGTATTACACTCTATCGTTACATCTGCCGGACACGTGATAGTGGGTGCCGTCAGGTCCTGGATAGTGATCTGCTGTATGCAGGTGCTTTGATTGCCGCAACCATCCGTTGCTACAAATGCTCTGTAAATCGTTGAAGGATACAGGCACGACGTTCCACAATAGGTATCATAATCTACCAAATAATTGGTAAAATCCGGTGTCTCGGTGATTAATCCACCGCCGGGTAAATCAATACTGGCCGTCAGGTCCGTAGCTTCATCTTCATCCAGTAATATGGATCCCCCGCTTCCCAATTGAAAACAAACCTGGTGCAGGATGACCGGCACATTCTTCGTGATCGGTACGGCACCCGAATTTCCGGAACTATTCATCAACACCAATCCTGTACCCGCACAATCATCAAGCGAACCGCTATTATCGGCCATGACGCAGGATGCATTTGATACTATCGGATTGGCCCCATTATAACAATTGATAAAAAATCCGGTCGTATAAGAAGTCAATATCCCGCTTACGCCAGGAGTATATTGCAGGGCAAAACAAATCGTCCCGGTTTGGCAATCCGACGCAGATGTACAGCTTCCGGAATTGGTTCCCGGAGGAAGATAAACCCACCTCATTTCAGGAATGGATGTTGGAGGCGTATCCAGGTAATCATAGTATTGGATAATTACTGCTGTGTCGCATTGATCCGTAGCCGTGGCTGTACCAGTAGCTGCAGCCAGGGAGCTTTCATCACATTCGATGGTCACATCCGCAGGACAGGTTAGCGCAGGAGGGGTTGTATCTATAGTAGTGATGGTCTGGGTGCAGGTGGCCATATTCCCGCACGCATCGCTGGCCGTCCAGGTTCTGCTGATGATAAAAGCCTGCGGACATAATCCTGCTGATACCGTATCCGCAAATGTTATGGATGGCGCACCATCACAATTGTCCGATGCTGTTGCCATACCTATGTCAGCCGGATCGGTACTTGAATTACATTGAATGGTCACATTAGGGGGACAAGTGATCACAGGCAGCGTACTGTCTCTCACTAAAATGGATTGGGAACATGTGCTTGAATTACCACAATCATCTGTCGCCGTCCAGGTTCTGACCAGGGTAAAGTTCATTGGGCAATTCCCGGGTAAAATGGTATCTGTCATAATTAAACTGGGGATGCCAACACAATTGTCAGTGGCCGTTGCCGTACCGGTAACCGCAGTATCTGTGCTTGCATTGCATTCCAGCGTCAGATCGGAAGGACAACTTAGGACAGGAGGAGTTTGATCCTGAACCAGAATATATTGAACACATGTACTTTGATTACCACATTGATCTGTTGCAACAAATTGCCTGTATATAGCCGATGGAAACGGACAGGTTTGAGCACAATAGGTATCAAAATCAACTGTAAAATTCGAATAGGCCGGATGTTCGCTGGTTAATCCTCCAGCGGGAAGTTGTACACTGGTGGTGAGATCCGTAGCTTCATCTTCGTCCAATAAAATAGATCCTCCGCTCCCCAATTGAAAACAAAGTTGATGAAGAATGATGGGGATATTTTGCGTGATGGCCACCGCCCCTGTATTTCCGGAACTATTCATTAAGATAAGACCTGAACCACCACAATCATCAATTTCTCCGCTGTTATCTGCCATTACGCAAGATGCATTCGAAAGGATTGGGGTATTTCCATTATAACAATTCACAAAAAACCCGGTGGTATACGAGGTAAGGATACCACTGACTCCGGGAGTGTATTCGAGTCCGAAGCAAATCGTCCCACTCTGGCAATCTGATCCCGACGTGCAGGTTCCATTATTTGCACCGGGAGGAAGATAGACCAAACGCATTTCCGGACTTGTAGCGGGAGGCGTGGTGAGATAATCAAAATAGAGAACAGTGGGAAGCGTATCGCACAGATCTGCTGCACTTGCCATTCCTGTGTTGGCTGGCAAAGTGCTTTCCCCACAATCGATGGTCACATCAGGCGGACAGGTTAGTGCCGGGGCGAGGTCATCAACAAAGTGCAGGAGTTGGGTGCAGGTATCCCTGTCTAATAATGTCGTCATGGTGTCACCATCAAAATCAACGATATAAAGACGCAGTATGGTGAGTGTGTCTGATCCACAACCTGATCCCCCATTACTGAAATCATGCGTATAAACCAATGGGTTTCCGGCACAGCCGATCAGAATGACCAGGTTCGGATCAGGCGCCGGAATGGAATCAAAACATTGGTAGAGGGTGTCCGTGACATTCGAACAATCAATAGCACATTGCGCATTTGAGGTCTGAACACCCCAACCCGAAATGGCAAATAACCCTGCCATTAGAATTCTCCCCAGAATATTCGAGTAAGGTTGATGGTAAAAATTGCTGATCTCCATGGGTTAAATTGTGTTAATAGTGTATTTCCTTATTTCTGACTTGATTCAGATATATTATATTATTAAAAATAATATATATAAATGTTAGTTTTACAGCATTTTAAATAAATAATAAGACACGGGTGCCCGCGATCTTATATTCAGGGGGGAAGGATTCAAAAACTGATCCAATTTTTCCACTGGTTACAAGAATGGTTTGACGGAAAGGAATCAAAACAATAAAGGCCCTCCGCCTGGAGAGCCTTTATGTATACCTGTTTGAGAAATGTAATTAGTGGAAAATCATCATTTTTCTGACAGCTGAATTTACGCCACTATCCAGCCTGTAATACAATACACCGGGCGTGGGGATATCATGAGCGGTCAGCATAACGGAATTATGGCCTGCTTTATAGAATGCTTCAAGCCTTTTAACCACTTTACCGGCAACATCGTAAACGGTTAATTTCGCTACCCCATCGTAAGGCAGATCGAATTCGATCAAGGTCTGACCATCCCATGGATTAGGTTTGTTCTGGTACAGGGCAAAATCAGTAAATGCACGATCTTCATCAAAGTCCAGTTTCACATCATGTATTTCTCCGTCGACCGTATAGGCTTCAGCTGGGGTTACGGCACTCGTCATCTTCAACATTTCATTCAGTTTACCTGCTTCATTTACCCGGAATTGAAGAATGAAGGATAAATCATCCTGATCATCACCAGTCACCGGATCGCCATTCCAACTCATTGTAATCACTCCGTCACCTAACACACCTACATGGCTATCATCAATAGGTATAGATGTACTCCTGATGCCTGTATACGTGAGTCCTTTCGTTTCAAGCGTCCATTGGAATCCGGCGATTGTCCGCGGAAGAATAAATTTACATTCAATCATTTCTCCAATCCTGATATCACCCTTGATGGCCGCCTTAACGTCCGTCAACAACCTGGCATTGCGAGGCATGATCTGCGTCAGATGTGCCTGGGCTGTGCTGTTAACATCTCCAATTTTCACCCCGACAAAATCAAGATCATAATGACTGCCGGGAGTTAAGCCCTGAATAGAAATATTTTCTGTTATTGGCCAGGGTGGGCCAGGAAAGTCTGCTTCCTCCTTTCTTATAAACCTCCAGCTTTGATTATTTGGAAATTCATCATAAAGGCCCAGGATCAATTTCCGAATTTCAATCAGGTCAATGGCACTTACTGAACCACTGTTATTGGCATCAGCAGCAATATATTGAGTGGCCTTCGTGAATGGTTCTTTACCTAACAAATGTTTTTGAATAATCACCAGGTCCAGGGTGCTTACACCATTCTTAGGATTGTCATTTCGTTCCGGCCGGATATCATAATCATATCCCGTCGCCACCCCGGCAAAAGTATATTTACCGTCTTCGTGAGTCATGCTCGGCGGCATATTCCCCTGAGGTCCGTTCAGATGAACCATCACATCGCTTACAGCCTGCACCTGATCCGTCATGATTTCTCCGACCAGTACTAATCCATTGTCATTACAGATATTGTCTGTATCCGTGATGACGAGGCTGGCCGTACAAAAATCTTTATTCCGCTCACTCCAGTCAATCGTGCCGTCACAATTAATATCACGGCCGCCATCAGCTGCCCACATTTCAATATCAAACGGAACACCGAATGCCGGTACATTATCACAAGTGAAGGTCATCGTGGGTTCGTAGCTCGTTCCACTGAAACTGAATAACAATTGATTGGATGGGGTACAATCATCCACACTGGATGCATTGAATCCACTGGCTGGCAAGGTGACTTCTCCGGAAGGCAGCATATTGACGGTACTCAACCCATCAATACACACCGGAGTGGGATTCTTGCAGTCTTCCAGTCTGAACAGGTAATCACAATACGTTCTGTTACCGCATCCATCCTCTACACTCCACAATACCCGGTGATAATCTTCGCACAGCGGGCTGTTGTATGGCAATCCGTTCAATACAATGGATGGAATTCCACTTTCCTGCGTGTCAAAATAAAGATCACCGATATGGTTGGAGTCTAGTTCCACGGTAGTCTCTGGTTTTATCTGGATGAAATCCGGACCATTGAACAGGTAAAGCTTGACATCGTAGGTCACGCTGGTGCTGCACATTTCCCTTACGGTCCGATGCATGTTAACATGCACACTGCAGCTGCTGGCATTCGGATTGTTTTCGCCCAGGAAGAGTTGATTGTTCGCCGGCAAACTAATGCCGGGATCATTTACACAGAAAGCTTCCGGACCTGAAGGACAATCCAGGAATTCTGCACCTTCATTGTCAGCCACCTTGATGGTCTGTGTGTATGTCCAGAGACCATAACCGGTATTGACATTAAATTGACACCAATCGATAATCTTCCATTCCCGGAGTATCTTGAAACAAGCGCCTTCTGCAAAATCGAAACGGGTGTCTTCATGCGTCATACCGATGAGACTGCAACCATCATCAAGGATGATCGGCTCACCTGTATCCGTGATGTCCTGTGGACAAGTGGTCACCAGGACATCGCACGGCCATATGATACCGTCTGCAGGATCCTCATTGTAGCAGGTGGTGTCCTGAATGTAATACGGATGATAATTCACCACCCAGATTCGCTGCAAAGCGGACCCACTTTGCACTCCGTCACTGGCCAAAAATCTTCTTTGAATTAATTTGACAGCTCCTTCCGGATGATCCACCGGGAAACTGGCGCCCGTGCAATCATCAATGACGGTCACCACCACGCTTAGATCCACTTCACAATTATCTGAAGCCCATCCTTCCAGACCCCATTCATGAGGTTGCAAATATTGGATATTACCCGGATCATTAATGATAATGTGCTTTCTGTCTTGCTGGGTGTATCGATGGGCATCATACAGATTACCAAACAAATCACTTAGCGGATCTTCATCCAGAGTCCCATCTCCATTTCCGGTTGCATCTGTGTATGTGCCGGCATGTACTTCCAATGGATAATCACAACTAATCAAAATGGTTGGCGGAGCAGTGACTACAGGAGCTAATTTATCCTGCACCTCAGCCTGTACCATACAATAGTTTACATTGCCTGACTCATCAGTCACCTCTAACTGCACCATAAGCGGCTGCCCAATGTCGCAACACGCTACCGGAATGCAGGTGCCAAAAGTCGTACCCATGTCCAATTCATCTACCGGTGGGGTTCCTCCCGGTATATCATCAATACAGGCTCCTCCGGTCGTCCAGTTGAAATCTATGCAGCTATCCATCCGGCGTACCCTGAAATGAACTGAAGAGCAATTATCAAAACTGCCTGCATCAAAAGCAGAAGCCGGTATGAGCGTAATTCCATTGGATCTGTCATTGGTCAGACTGAGTATGGTGTGACTCTGGCAACTGACGACAGGCGGTACATTATCTTTCACCGTTATCTGAATTGTACAGGTACTGGAGTTATAACATTCATCCGTCACGATCCAATTAGCCTGGTACGTTCCAACCGGTAAATCTGCAATGGTAAATTGATCTCCTGTTTGTAGTATCGTACCGCCGGATGCAAAGAGCTGATAATGGCTCACTGCACTGCAGGCATCATATGCTGCCGGCTTGGTCAGATGGACCGTGGCATAACATGACCAGACATCCGTGCCTACCGTCATATCCGGAGCACAAGTCAGCACCGGACCCACGCGGTCTTTTAATAAGATAGTCTGGACCCAATTCGCTTTTTGTCCATTGCACATGTTCGTGATAGACCAATGACGGATGATCTTTCTACCGTGGCCGCAGATAGGTACCACCTGGTCTGTATACTGGGTCCAGATGTTACAACTGGCTACAATATCAGAAAGATTGATGCCGTCCAATTGTGGCCAGCCTGTATTGTCCGGACTGGCATCGTCGTCACAATCGCCGGTATAATCAGCAGGCCAGGCCAATTCACTAATATTCAGCGGCTGTACATCAAATTCCTGCACACAAGTTGCAGTATTGCCAAACGCATCTGTGGCCAGCCAGGATATGACAGCATTTCCATGTGAACAATCTGCATACGTCAGATTTACATCTGTCAACTCAATAGTTGCACCGCCACAATCATCGACCAGTTTCGGACGGACATTATCCGGAATTACCCCATTCAACAATTGATCCACTACCGTACAGGAAATCCGGCATCGCTCACTCGTCTCTCCCGCCGGGCAAACACATTCAATGATAGGAGGTGATTTATCTTCTACCGTTACCAGGCCCCAACAACTTTGCCCGCTGCACGGGCTTCTCACAGACACTTTAAAGGTCTTGCCTACATCCGTCCAGTCCACAGTCGCATTAGGCAGGGTATCACCCGTGGTCATGTCAATGACATAAACGAGATAACTGTCATCCCCATGGAGATCACCTGTCAGTATCATACCGCTGAATATCTGGGTACCACAATCATTGTCAATGGACAAATTGATATGATCAAAACAGGCTAATGGTTCTCCTCCTCCGATAGTCACATCGAAAATGGTGGAAAATATGCAAGATTCTCCTGATGATTCTTCCAATACTATGGTGATCAGTGAGCCCACGGGAGCATACCAGTACACGGTAATGGTGGAATCTGTAGATGCTGAGATAAAACCTCCTATTCCCACATCCCAGTTATAGAAATGATCGGGATTATAGGAAGCCACATGATAGGTTGAGGTTTGATTCTGACAGACGATCCTGTCACCTGTGATCACCGGATCTATAATCGCACAAATTTCTACAGGACTATGATCATCTTCACCTGCCAGGTCATTGGTATCATCCGTGTCGGGGTGACTGTCAATATCCCTGTCAGAATAATCATCTCCATTCAGTCCATATACAGCAGATATCTCCCCAATATTCGTATAGCTGCCTCCGGAAAGATGGACATCCGTGCCGAGTGTAATATTGACGTCCACAAAAGCGGACGGTAAAAGACCTGTTGACGGCAATAATCCATTGCCAACACTCAACAAAATAGACGCGCTCTGACCCGTGCTTCCATCTGTTCCCGCTGTCCAATTAGGATCGTTCAATGAAAATCCTATGGGTATATAATCCACCAATTGCACAGCCCCGATGGGAATATTACCATCATTGCTGACCCGAAGGGTGAAATGGACATCATCACCAGGCTGAAACACCAGGGATTGACCCACGGCCAGCTCTTTGGTCAGGGAAAGATCCAAAAAACATCCTCCCGAAATGGATATCTCCTGCGTGCAGGTGGAAGAATTTCCACATTCATCCATCGCTCGCCAGGTGCGCTCAATGAAGTATTCCAATGCACAAATGCCGGCGACCGTTACATCCGAATAATCTATTTGAGGTATTCCACCACAGTTATCCGATCCGGAAGCCGAGCCCGTCACATCCGGAGAAGTACTCGATTCCAAATCTACAGTAATATCATCTGGACATTCGATTTGAGGAGGATCATTGTCATATACAGTTATGGCCTGCTGGCAGGAAACAGAATTTCCACAATCATCCTGGGCTAAATAGGTTCTGATCAGAACATATCGATTGGCACAGGTCTGGTTGGTTACAATATCTCCAAGATGAGTAACCGATACATCACCTTCACAAATATCCGAAGTGATCACCTCTTCTGTATTGACAGGTGGTATCTCAAGTTCGCAGGAAACCGTCAAATCAGAGGGACAACTGATAGAGGGTGGTGTTTGGTCATCCACATAGATCAGTTGACTACAGGTGGAAGAATTTCCACACTGATCCGCAGCCTGGTAAGTCCGGACCACGGTGTACCTGTTAGTACATGACTGATTGATAGTGGCATCACCGACAAAATTAACAGTGACGCTGCCAGTACAATTGTCACTCGCCACCACGCTATTGATATCCGGTATCGGTATCATCCCGGAACAGGCAACAGTTATATCCGGAGGACAAGTGATCACGGGCGGTGTCTGATCGTTGACGTAAATGATTTGCGTACAACTGGCCGAATTCCAGCAGTTATCATTCGCACGGTAGGTACGCATGATCGTGTACCGGTTAGCGCAGGTTTGATTGATGATCACATCACCTCCATAACTAACAGTAATATCCGGTGAGCAAACATCAATGGCAGAAACTCCTGCAATGTCGGGCGCCGGCACCTCTCCGCTACAACTAACGGTAAGATCCGGAGGACAAATTACCGTCGGTGGAATATTATCTTTTACTGTGATCAGTTGAGAACAGGTTGCTGAATTCCCACAATCGTCCATAGCCCGGTAAGTCCGGGTGATAAAAAATCTGTTTGCACATGTTTGGCTGGTAGTGACATCACTGACGAAACTCACGGTTGGAATCTGTCCGCAATTGTCATTTACAACTATACTGCCAGGATCTGGCACCGGGACAAAGCTGGCACAGGATACTGTCACAGGAGGAGGACAGGTGATGACAGGGGGAGTCTGATCATTGACCGTTATTAGTTGCGTGCATGAAGCAGAGTTTCCACATTCATCCGTTGCCCTATAGGTCCTGATCAATAGGTATCGGTTTGTACAGGTTTGATTGGTAATCAGATCACCTTCAAAGCTGACCACCGGCAAGCCATTGCAATTATCGCTCGCCAGGACACTACCTGGGTTAGGGGCGGGAACCATACCGGCGCAGGAAACAGTCATTGGAGCCGGACAGGTGATGACAGGCGGCGTTTGATCATCTACGATGATCAGGTGAGAACAAGTCGCCGAATTACCACACACGTCTGTGGCCCGGTAGGTACGGGTGATGGTCAGTCGATTGGCACAGGTTTGATTGGTCGTAACATCACTCACAAAAGTGACCACTGGAATACCACTGCAACTGCTTTCAGAAGTCACAGTTGATGGATCTGGTGCCGGAACCAGGGCTGTGCAGGTTACTGTTAAGTCAGATGGGCAGTTAATATCCGGCAAAATATTTCCCAGTACAGTGATCATTTGACTGCAGGTAGCGGAATTACCACATTCATCTGTCGCCCGGTATATTCGGGTGAGCGTCAATTGGTTTGCACAATTTTGATTTGAAATCACATCATCGACAAAGGTCACTACCGGCACTCCGTTACAATTATCACTTGCGGTGACACTGGCAGGATCCGGAACAGGAATGTCCTCCGCACAAGTCACGGTAAAATCTGGTGGACAAGTGATAGCCGGAGGTGTTGCATCAAATACCGTTATCGTCTGGGTGCAAATGGCAGTATTGAGACAGGCATCGGTTGCCCTATACATACGGGTGATGGTAAAACGGTTGTTACAAGTCATGTTGGATACCACGTCACCCAGGAAGGCTATGGTGACATTTCCACCGCAATTATCCTGGCTGATGACACCGGCCGTATTGAACGTGGGCACTTCACCGGCGCACGATACTGTTACATCCGGAGGACAGGTTATAGAAGGTGGTGTATGATCATCAACTGTAATCACTTGAGTGCAAGTGGCTGAGTTATTACATACATCTGACGCCTGATACGTCCTGATGACCTGGTAACGATTCGCACATGTCTGGTTGGTCGTAACATCACTGACAAATATTACAGTTGGTATTTCACCACAATTGTCACTGGCTATTACTGATGCCGGATCAGGAACAGCAACCTCGCTGGCACAAGATACCGTAACATCGGATGGACAAGTAATCGAAGGCGGTGTCTGGTCATTGACCGTGATCATCTGGATGCAGGTGGCGGAATTGCCACATTCATCCGTTGCCCGATAGGTACGGACGATATCATAACGATTAGCACACGATTGATTACTGATCACATCCCCTTCGAAGGTTATGATGGGTTCACCATTGCAATTATCACTGGCCATCACACTGGCTATATCCGGAGCCGGTACCATTCCCGCACATGATACCGTCACCGACATTGGGCACGTAATCATGGGTGGTGTCTCGTCATCCACCACAATCAGATGTGAACACGTGGCGGAATTACCACATTCGTCGGTGGCCCGATAGGTCCTTATGATCGTCAATCGGTTCACACACGTTTGATTGGTCGTGACATCACTCACAAAAGTGATGACCGGAGTACCACTGCAACTTCCCATAGCAGTGACCGTCAATGGATCCGGAGCCGGTACCATAGCCACACATGTTACCGTCATATCCGGCGGACAATTGATGAGCGGGGCTATATTTCCCAATACCGTAATAGTCTGGCTGCACGTGGCGGAATTGCCACATTCATCCGTAGCCTGGTAAGTCCGTTGAATGATCATTTGATTGACACAATTTTGACTGGTCACCACATCATTCACAAAGGTCACCACCGGAGTTCCGTTACAATTATCACTCGCAATCACGCTGGAAGGATCTGCAACCGGGATTTCCTCTGCGCAGTTAACCGTGACATCCGATGGGCATATCACTACCGGCGGCGTAGCATCAAATACAGTAATGATCTGGGTACATTCTGCGGTATTTAAGCAGGCATCGGTTGCCCGGTATGTTCTTGTGATCATGTATCGGTTATCACAAGTCATGTTGGATATCACATCTCCCAGGTAGTCGATAGTAACACTTCCCCCACAATTATCAGAACTCAACACACTGGCAATGTCTGCGGGCGGAACTTCACTCGCACAGGACACCGTCACGGGTGGAGGACACGTAACCATGGGCGGCGTTTGATCATTGACGGTAATGGCCTGCGTGCAGGTTGTAGAATTTCCACATTCATCTGTAGCGCGGTAAGTTCTTACCAGGATATATCCATTTACACAGGTTTGATTGGTCGTGACATCACTGACAAAAGTGACGGTTGGTATTTCTCCACAATTGTCACTGACCAAAAGACTTGCCGGATCCGGGACCGGGACCTGACTCGAACACGATACGGTCAGATCAGCAGGGCAGGTTATGGTTGGCGGAGTTTGGTCATTTACGGTGATCACCTGGGTGCAGGTGGCGAAATTGCCGCATTCATCCATAGCCTGGTAGGTACGGACGATATCATAACGATTAGCACACGATTGATTACTGATCACATCCCCTTCGAAGGTTATGATGGGTTCACCATTGCAATTATCACTGGCCATCACACTGGCTATATCCGGAGCTGGTACCATTCCCGCACATGATACCGTCACCGACATTGGGCACGTAATCATGGGTGGTGTCTCGTCATCCACCACAATCAGATGTGAACACGTGGCGGAATTACCACATTCGTCGGTGGCCCGGTAGGTCCGGGTGATCGTCAAGCGGTTCACACAGGTTTGATTGGTCGTGACATCACTCACAAAAGTGATGACCGGAATACCACTGCAATTTCCCAAAGCCGTGACCGTCAATGGATCCGGAGCCGGCACCATAGCCGCACACGATACCGTCATATCCGGCGGACAATTGATGAGCGGGGCTATATTGCCCAATACCGTAATGGTCTGGCTGCAGGTGGCCGAATTACCACATTCATCCGTTGCCTTATAGGTCCTGGTAATCGTAAGTTGGTTGACACAATTTTGATTTGAAATCACATCATTCACAAAAGTTACCACAGGTATTCCATTGCAATTATCACTCGCTATCACACTAGAAGGATCTGCAACCGGGATTTCTTCTGCGCAGTTAACCGTGACATCCGATGGGCATATCACTACCGGCGGCGTAGCATCAAATACAGTAATGATCTGGGTACATTCTGCGGTATTTAAGCAGGCATCGGTTGCCCGGTATGTTCTTGTGATCATGTATCGGTTATCACAAGTCATGTTGGATATCACATCTCCGAGGTAGTTGATAGTAACACTTCCCCCACAATTATCAGAACTCAACACACTGGCAATGTCTGCGGGTGGAACTTCACTCGCACAGGACACCGTCACGGGTGGAGGACACGTAACCATGGGCGGCGTTTGATCATTGACGGTAATGGCCTGCACACACGTGGCTGAATTACCACACACATCTGTAGCCCGGTAAGTTCTTACCAGGATATATCCATTTACACAGGTTTGATTGGTCGTGACATCACTGACAAAAGTGACGGTTGGTATTTCTCCACAATTGTCACTGACCAAAAGACTTGCCGGATCCGGGACCGGGACCTGACTCGAACACGATACGGTCAGATCAGCAGGGCAGGTTATGGTTGGCGGAGTTTGGTCATTTACGGTGATCACCTGGGTGCAGGTGGCGAAATTGCCGCATTCATCCATAGCCTGGTAGGTACGGACGATATCATAACGATTAGCACACGATTGATTACTGATCACATCCCCTTCAAAGGTTATGATGGGTTCACCATTGCAATTATCACTGGCCATCACACTGGCTATATCCGGAGCCGGTACCATTCCCGCACATGATACTGTCACCGACATTGGGCACGTAATCATGGGTGGTGTCTCGTCATCCACCACAATCAGATGTGAACACGTGGCGGAATTACCACATTCATCGGTGGCCCGGTAGGTCCGGGTGATCGTCAAGCGGTTCAAACAGGTTTGATTGGTCGTGACATCACTCACAAAAGTGATGACCGGAATACCACTGCAATTTCCCAAAGCCGTGACCGTCAATGGATCCGGAGCCGGCACCATCGCCGCACACGATACCGTCATATCCGGCGGACAATTGATGAGCGGGGCTATATTGCCCAATACCGTAATGGTCTGGCTGCAGGTGGCCGAATTACCACATTCATCCGTTGCCTTATAGGTCCTGGTAATCGTAAGTTGGTTGACACAATTTTGATTTGAAATCACATCATTCACAAAAGTTACCACAGGTATTCCATTGCAATTATCACTCGCTATCACACTGGAAGGATCTGCAACCGGGATTTCTTCTGCGCAGTTAACCGTGACATCCGATGGGCATATCACTACCGGCGGCGTAGCATCAAATACAGTAATGATCTGGGTACATTCTGCGGTATTTAAGCAGGCATCGGTTGCCCGGTATGTTCTTGTGATCATGTATCGGTTATCACAAGTCATGTTGGATATCACATCTCCGAGGAAGTTGATAATAACACTTCCTCCACAATTATCAGAACTCAACACACTGGCAATGTCTGCGGGTGGAACTTCACTCGCACAGGACACCGTCACGGGTGGAGGACACGTAATCATGGGCGGCGTTTGATCATTGACGGTAATGGTCTGCGTGCAGGTTGTAGAATTTCCACATTCATCTGTAGCGCGGTAGGTCCTGGTCAACGTGTATCGGTTGGCACAGGTTTGATTAGTGGTTATATCACTGACGAAGGTTACTACTGGTACTCCATTGCAATTATCACTGGCTATTATTCCTGCCGGATCAGGGGCGGGTACCATGCTGGTGCAGGATACAGCCACAGGTGGTGGGCAAGTGATAGAAGGTGGCGTTTGATCATTGACTGTAATGGTCTGGGTGCAGGTCGCTGAATTTCCACATGCATCCGTAGCCCGGTAAGTCCGGGTGAGGGTATACCGGTTAGTACAAGTTTGATTACTGATGGCATCACCCACAAAGGTAACCGTCGGATTGCCGCCACAATTATCCGATCGGATTACACTGGTTATATCCGGAGCCGGCACCAGGGATGTACAACTGACCGTAAGAGGAGCCGGACAGGTGATGGAAGGTGGCGTCTGGTCATTAACCGTAATGATTTGTGAACAAGTTGCTGAATTTCCGCAGGCATCCGTAGCGCGATAAACCCGGGTTAAGGTCAGATGGTTTTGACATAACGTTCCGGATATATTATCACTAACATACGTTACAATAACTGCACTGCAATCATCAGTTGCGATAACGGAATTCACATTGATAGGCGGAACCTGTCCAATACAGGAAACGGTCACATTGGGCGGACACGTGATCATGGGGGGCATATTATCATCCCTGGAGATCACCTGGAGACAAGTATTCGAATTACCACATGCATCCGTAGCCTGCCAGGTTCGCAGGATGGTATATTCCGCAGGACAACCACCTGCGGCGGTTACATCAGATGAAGTAATAACCGGAACAGGATCGCAATTATCTGTCGCCGTCGCCATACCGGTGTTGGCAGGAAGTGTACTGGCTGTACAAAGAATAGTAATGTTCGGCGGACAGGTGATGGCCGGAGAAAGGACATCGTGAACGAGAATGTTCTGTGTGCAGGAAGCACTATTACCACATACATCCGAGGCTGTCCATATCCGGTTGATAACCAGCTGTTGCGGACAGCTGCCACTCATGGAAACATCAGCATAGGAAATCGAAGGGGCCATATCGCAGACATCTGTTGCCGAAGCTATGCCGGTGGCCATAGGGCTGGTATCTGCATCGCATTGCAGGGTGAGATTCGGGGGACATGTGATTGCCGGAGGTATATTATCATCACTCACGATGGACTGAAGGCATGTAGTGCTATTGCCACAATTATCAAGAGCCATCCAGGTTCTCATAATACTGAAATTCTGCGGGCAACTTCCACCCATGGTGACATCGGCATATGAAATGGTGGGGACATCACCGCAATTATCTGTTGCGGTAGCCATGCCCGTAGCTGCAGGATCTGTACTCGAAGTACAGGTAATCGTGATATCCGCAGGACAGGTCAGCAAAGGAGCGGTAAGATCCTGGATAGTTATGGCCTGGATACAGGTACTGTGATTTTCACAATCATCGATGGCAACAAATTTCCGGTACACGCTGGCCGGATATGGACAAGTCTCTACACAATAGGTATTATAATCGACTATGAAATTGGTAAAGGAAGGTGACTCGGTAATCAACCCGCCGCCTGGAAGTTCAATACTCATGGTCAGGTCAGTAGCCTGATCCTCATCTAATAAAATAGAACCTCCTGCTCCTAACTGAAAACAAACCTGATGTATCAGGACGGGAACATCCTTACTCACGGGCATTGAACCTGTATTACCTGAACTGTTCATCAGTACAATTCCGGATCCGGCACAATCTTCAATTTCACCGCTGTTGTTGGCCATCACACAGGAAGTATTGGAAATGACAGGATCATTACCGTTGTAGCAATCGACAAAAAAACCAGTAGTGTAGGAGGTCATCGTACCTGAAACACCTGGTGTATATTCCAGGGCGAAACAAATCGTACCGGATTCACAATCGGTACCCGAAACACAACTCCCTGAGGTTGCCCCTGGAGGAAGATAAATAAATCGAAGTTCCGGGCTGGGAGCCGGAGGAAAATCATCATAATCAAAGTATAAAACCTGGACGTTTGGATCACAGGCATCGGTTGCAGAAGCAGACCCGATATCAGCGGGTAATGAACTTGCATCACATTCGAGGGTCACATCCGCAGGACAACTGATGATGGTTGGAGGCATGTCATCCACTACAGTAATCACCTGCAGGCATAAACTGAAATTGCCACATTCATCTGTTGCCTTCCAGAGCCTGTTCACCAGGAAGGCTTCCGGACAACTGCCATTCACAGTTATATCAGACCATATAATCTCCGGTATACCGCTGCAATTATCCGTTGCCATAGCAGCCCCGGTAACGGACGTATCAATGCTGGTACTGCATTGAATAGTTATATCCGGCGGACAGATCAGGGTTGGAGGTGCGTTATCTTTTACAGTGATGATTTGCGCACACGTACCCGAATTGCCACAATTATCTTCTGCTGTCCACATCCTGAATATGGTAAATGCCTGTGGACATGCTCCCGCCTGGATACTATCCACCGAAGTTATACTGACGACCTCTCCACAATTGTCTGTTGCCGTAGCCATACCTGTCACCGCGGGAGCTGTATTGCTGCTGCACTGAACAGTAACATTGGCAGGACAAGTGATAGCAGGTGGCGTTTGATCCACTATTGAAATCTGCTGGATACATGAACTTTGATTTCCACAATCATCGGTGGCAATGAACCTCCGGAAAATGACTGATGGATATGGACAGGTTTGCTCACAATACTGATTATAATTGACGGTAAAATTGGTATAAGAAGGAGTCTCCGTATATAAACCCCCACCTGGCATTTCTACACTAGTGGTCAAATCCGTGGCTTCGTCTTCATCGAGTAATATGGATCCGCCACTACTGAGTTGAAAACATATCTGATGTAAAATGACGGGAACATTCTGCATAACCTGCAAGGCTCCTGTATTACCGGAACTATTCATCAATATTAAGCCGGATTCTCCGCAATCTTCAATGGCTTCACTGTTATCGGCCATCACGCATGAAGTATTGGATAGAATGGGATTGTTGCCATTATAACAATTCACAAAAAATCCCGTGGTATAAGAAGTCAACGTACCCGTTACCCCCGGGGTATATTCCAATGCAAAACAAATAATCCCGGCCTGACAATCTGATCCGGAAACACAATTGCCTGAATTGGTTCCCGGAGGAAGGTAGAGAAAACGCATTTCCGGAATAGACATTGGCGGAGTATCCGGATAATCAACGGTCAGAATAGTAACAGAGGTGTCACATTGATCTGTAGCAGTGGCCATTCCCGTACTCGCCGGCAAGGTACTGGTGTTACATTCTATGGTAATATCCGGAGGACAAAAGGTAATGACCGGAGCAGTATCATCCTGCACCAGGACATCAACCGAACAGGAAATCGGTGATGTGCCACATCCTTCACAAGTTATAGTAACTGATACTGTATAGGATTGCTGACAAAGATTTCCGGCAGTCACCGTAACCGCAGATCCATTTGATGCGAATCCGGCTGCATTTCCGGTAACAGACCAGGTATATTGAGGATTATCACATATACCTGTAATCTGAGCCGAGAAAATATCCATACTTCCCGGACAAACAGGACCGGATGGACCATTGATGACATCGCAGTTTCCACAATCAGATCCTGACCTCACATTGGAAATCTTCCAGATACCTTCCCCAACAGGAAGGAGCAGATTTGCCTTCTCTCCTGAAGACGATGAATGAAAAAAGTGAGAAGAATCGTTACCTGGATAAGTGTAACGAAGGCCTGCCAGTATTGTTAAAATAATAGTACAATACAAAACAAACCTAGGGGGGTTAGGTGTAGTTTCCATAAGTTTTGAGAATAATAGAAAAATCGCAAAAAACGGCTTTCGCCTTATGGCAAAGGTAAAGACATATTTATTATTATCATAACATTTATAAAAATATTTTCACGTATATAATATTAATTATCAATTAATTATGTATTTATATTATTAAATACTGTAATATTTATAATAAAAATGACCGGATTCCGGAGAAGGTCATAATGACACGCCTGCCGCCCTGATAGGATCTATTAAATGAGAAAAAGAAGGTGCTGGAGAAGGGTAATAAATAAGCGCTTGCCTATTCTTTTCCAATCAATTTTTTGAAATCATCCAGCTTACCGTTGGGGAGTGTAAGGGAAAGTTGGTAATGCACCAGTTTCCACTTATCATCTATACATTCGACAATGCCCGTGCTTCGGCACACGCCCATCGGGGTATCCAGCAGCTCGTCGAACCAGGCAATATTCTTGACCGGTCCAAAAGTGATGTTGCGGCTTATAGGCGTAAATGTCCACGCAGAAGACCGCTCAAAGTATTGGCTTGACCAGTCCTCCATTTCATCACGTTGCCACCGCTCTGAGGTGTCTGTCCCGATATAGACGGCATCTTTAGTCATAAATCCAAAAAAGGATTTCCGGTCGGCTATGGCAGCCGCATGATGCCATTCATTAATGAGTGAATCGAGGACGAACCTGGTCAGTTCTTCATCCGGACAATTTGTTTTACGACGGGTATCGGTCAATTGCGTAATCTTCCACTCCCCCTGGATCAGCATCCATTGCCAGCTATCTACTCCGCAGTGACTGAATTTTCCATCATAATAAAATTCGTATGGGGTCCATATCGCAGCAATGCCGGCATCGATCAGGCACTGCCATCCGGTGAGCCGTTCTTCTGCCCGGGACTCGCCCAGGAAAGAAACCCCGTTGATAAACTCTGATAAAGACTCCCCCTTGGCTCTTGGATTGCCTTTGACATCATAGGAATAGGTAAAGAGGGTAGCAGCAGGAACGAAAAATTGACGCAACGCTGCCGTATCCTGTCGATACATCACTTGAAAAAAATTTTGAACCGTTTCTTTTAATTCGGCTTCCTGCGCAAATGCAGCACCCGTAACGCCAAAGAGAAATGCAATCAGAACGGATTTCTTCATCGTAATTAGTTTAGTCCGGAAAGATAATAAGGGAGACTGCAAATGACAGCTGATTTCGACCTGGCCATGGGGTCAGGAAGGATAGGTATTTAGTTGGGGTATCTCTTTTATTACTTCTTCAATTCCCGCCCCGGCATATACATATTGATGATGAACCGCTACCGGCCAGGGACTGGAAACCGGTAAACCAATATAGGCATCGATACTGTGCCTGGGAATAGAACTAATATTTTCTAATCTTGTCCAAATGGATTCGGGCCAGGGTATATCTTTCTTGAGATAAATTTTTTGATACGCTTCAGCCATCATATGCAGGGCCAGGTTGTAATATCCCTTTTCCAGGTGACCTTTAATTACATGCGGAACGGAAATAATCATGGTGCCATCTTCCAATTCCACTTCCGCGATATGCACATCATCCGGATGAGCCGGTGTCAGGAATGGATGGTGATAGAAAGCTATCCGGTCCAATTCTTCATACAGGAATGATTCCTGGTGCAAAGTCAGCAGCACGGCATAAAAAGCAAGTATATACTTGACGTCCTCCGGCGCATCCTGTTCATTTTTATTGATGAATTCCTTTTTCATAATCCACCTGATCATCCGGTCTTCCATTAACTTTTGTTGATCCGGTCTGAGTTGGGCAAACCATGGGGAGGTTTGCAACAGCATCTGCCGCATAGCAGGATCGAGCTGCTGGGCCACGCCTCTGATCATGAGTTGATCGATCTGATATTGGTAGGTATAGGCGATCACAGCAACCACCAGGCAAACGCCAAACAGGAAGACCAGGTCATTCCGTTCTTTAAAAAAAATAAAATAGCCACTTACCGCCAGGCCGAAGACTGAAAGGGTCATAATACGTTTCGCCATAGGTTCAAATTTAAAGCCCGGAATTTCTATTTTATAGGGAAAATGGTACTTTTGCCTCCCCTCAGGGCATCCCGCCTTGAGCCGTGGAGGTACCTTAGCTCAGATGGTAGAGCAACGGACTGAAAATCCGTGTGTCCCTGGTTCGATTCCTGGAGGTACCACATCTAAGACTCGTGTACAGACGAGTCTTTTTTATTTCACATAGACCTTCTGATAAGCACTGAAAAGACGATCCGCCAATGCCGCCATTTGTTCAGCCGGGAATGTCGGCCTGGGATTGGTAAAGGATAATTCTGCGATAGCATTCATCGGAATCAGGTGGATATGCGCGTGAGGTACTTCGAGACCGGCAATCATCACTCCAATACGTATACAATCTACTTCCTGCTTCAAAAGTGAAGCCACTCGCTTGGCAAATAGATTGAGCTCAGTCAAAGAGGTATCCTCCAAATCAAAATAATAGTCCACCTCCAATTTAGGTACGACCAGCGTATGGCCGAAGACCACAGGACGGATGTCCAGAAAAGCAAAGCAGTTTTCATTTTCAGCTACTTTGTGACTGGGGATTTCGCCGCTTATGATTTTTGAAAATACAGAGGCCATATTCCATTCGTTTAAATTGAAATATTGAGAATTTCAAACAGGATCTCTCCCCCTGGTGTCTTTACCGTAGCTATTTCCCCGACTTTCTTGCCTAAGAGTCCACTTCCAATGGGACTGGAAACCGATATCTTTCCCAGTTTAAGATCCGATTCACTTTCAGACACTAAATGGTAAACGGCCTCCGCTTTGTTTTTCATGTTCCTGACTTTCACCCTGGACAAGACCGTCACTTTGGACATATCCAGTTGCGATGCGCTGATGACACGAGCCACAGAGAGCACTTTTTCCAAATCACTTATTTTCAATTCAAGCATACCCTGCGCATCCTTGGCTGCGTCATATTCAGCGTTTTCCGATAAATCTCCTTTATCCCTGGCTTCTGCAATGGCACGAGAAGCTTCCAGGCGGCCGGTAGTCCGCAATTCTTCCAATTCTTCTTTTAACCGGTTATATCCCTCCTGGGTCATGTATTGAATTTCACTCATGAGGCATTCGTGTTTAAGTAATGTTATTTGCTTTCGGGTATCCGTT
This sequence comes from uncultured Saprospiraceae bacterium, assembly GCA_963837505.1. GTDB lineage: Bacteria > Bacteroidota > Bacteroidia > Chitinophagales > Saprospiraceae > Opimibacter. The sequence goes on from CAWINN010000014.1 coordinate 118,279, forward strand.
TGATGACGTCAACATGATGATCTACCCGGTCAGTTCATCATTAAATAACTGGTAATATTGGTTAAGTCAATGAGATGAAAAAACGTTCTCACCCGGTAAACCAAATGAGAACGTTTATTCTGTCAGAACAGCAAAGATAGGGATTTATCCAACCCGAATCAAGCCGTTACATTTTATAACGGATGCTGAAATTATGTGTACCGCTGAAAGGATTGGTCGCCAGGTAAGCATAATCAAATCCAAACCGTCCGGGGGAATCCTTTTTGGTAGGGACTTCAATCGTAACCCCGGCTGCAAATCCGGTGTATACCTGGTGCGTAGGGTCACTGGTGGAAACGCCTAAGTCATACCGGTATCCAATCCGGGCCATAAACATTTCTTTATAACTGTATTCCACCCCGGCACCCAGCTGATCAACGGAAAAGCTATTCGCAGTAAAATTGCCAAGAACAGAAATACGATGCGGATTGCCTGCATAAAAATCATACGAAGCTCCTATGTTCAGCATGGAGGGCAATTCAAATCCGGCAGGTCGGATCTGGAAGGTCAGGTTATAATCTCCGTTGGTGGGATTGGGAGCGGGCACGTTTAATCCCTCTCCTCCGAATTTCATCGGCGAACCCATATTGCGAAGTGAAATTCCGAATTTGAAATTGTCTTTCGCCCCACTGACATATTGTACACCCGCATCGAGGGCAAGTCCAAAGGCTCCAACATCAGTAATATTTTCTGAAATCCCCCTAAGCAGAATCCCGACAGAAACCTTTTTATCAAAAGTGTGGCTGTAAGAAAGTCCCAGGTTGAAAAAACTTGGACTAAAACTGGCCCCATTTCCATCCGGAACATCCGTAGAGGTAAATTCTATATCTCCAAAATCCATTGCATTCAGTGTTATCCCGATGGCACCGCTTTCCCCCATTTTTAAAGCAAGACCAAGACTATTCATACTAATGCCCGTGCCTTCGAACAAAAGGGTATGCGCGATGACGAACTCTGATTTATTCATTCGGGATAATCCGGCTATATTGATTTGTGTGGCTTCCACACCGGAGACCGAAGAGGTATTCAGGGCATGCCATCCTGCGCTCCTGGCCCAGGGATTCAATAGTAATTCGTATCCACCGGCTTCTCCCTGGCGATCAGGGTTGCCCGCAAAAGCCATCGTTGAAGAGAGGCAACAAATGGCGATGCATAGGTTTACAATTGTTTTGCTCATACTATATCTTTCTTACGATAGCTGGTTTTCTAAAACGTAGTCTTTCATTCGTAACCCTGATTACAAACCGGTCGGGTCAAACTGTCTGCCCACTCCAAACCATTTGATGACCCTTTCCCCAAGGCCCGGCGCACTGACATGAATCAGGTAAATCCCGCTGGCTACCGGTATGCCGGAAGTATTCTTCAGGTTCCACTCCAGGTCGGGTAAAATCTGGTTTGTAGCTACAGGAGGACTTGTCCTCGGTGGTGAATTTTGAGTTTCCTGTTCATTTCTGGTGTATTGCCGGATAAAACGGCCGTCGAGGGAATAGATCGTAACAACACACTTAGCCGGAAGATTGGTGATCTTCACCACATTGTCAAACGAAGAGGTTTCATATTCACTGTAGGCCAGGTAAGGATTGGGAACCACACTGATTTTTGATAAAGCTTCAGGAATTTGTTGCTCCGTAAGTTCCTGTGCCGTCACCCCTTCCAGTTTAAAGCGGTAAGTAGGATAATCATTGTACTGCCCGGTACCGGTCGCTAACTGATAAGGATTGTCGACTCGCAATTTGATCGTCACGTCATTCGGGATAAGCCCTTCATTTAATGGTAACAAGTCGATAGTAGGATCATCAATGGTCAGCGGAATGGAACACCAGGTAACTTTGGCAAGAGCCCGGGCCTTAACCAAACCGGGACCGTCCAAATCTTTACGCAAGGATAAACAAGCATCATATTTAGTTCGGCTGACATAAACATATTGCTGACCGCCGGCGAATACTTCGAGGGGAGTAATCTGGCCATTAACTGGAAGAATTGCTTGCTTCCCTGGATTCCAGATCATATCGTGGGCAATATCCCCAACCATTAACCCCTGGCCTACAAATTCATTATACACGGAATTTTCACCAAAGAAAATATTTAATCGATCTCCGGTTTCCACATCTACCGCATAACCAGGAAACCAACCCATTCCTGTTGAATTGCCATTGGCATCGACCGTTCCATCGGGATCAGGATATCCATCATTATTGGCATCATATTTACCTACATTGGGTTTTGATCTGGATTGAAGGCTCTTTTTATTTCCTTCCGTAGGAAGTCCAACACCATAAGTGGCTGAGGTGTAATAAACATTTCCTGTTTCGACTACCACGCATCGGCTCCATTTACTCGTATCAGAGGTGAGAATGATGTCCACATTATTGAGATGTTGAAGATTTCCGCCAAACTGTGAGCTTTGAACCAATCCACCTGAAGGATCCATCCATCCCGGAGTCAGGTTCCAGCCTAATGGGTTTTCTGCCGGTTCATCCTGGCTATTATCGGTTAGAATGAAAGGAACCCATGGGGCAAAGGTGGAATACACGCGATCTGGATCAAGCAAGTAATTGGGATAGTCAGGCAATTCCGTCTGAATAAAGTTGGTAATCGGTATGTTCCCGTAATCATCCGGAATAAAGGTTAACCATTGCGGTTTGGAAACATCATTGTAGGTGAGTGAGTAACCTATGGTACCATTGGATTTATCTGCCCGGTCCCCGGCATCATCCGATTGACCGATCAGCACAGAGATTCCCAAATCACCGATCAACTGTTCATTTAAAGTCGCTAATGGTTTTTCACTATAATAAATTTTAGAAGGATCGTTGACATCATACAATTTCCAGCCACAGCTCAGGGAGATCGTGTCACTGGGATGAGGATCCACAAACTGCAGGATATATTCCCCATCGTGCACCACTAATGGGTTGAATACCTGGATACGAACGGGGCCCGCACCTGGTCGGTAAGTGACCTCACCGAAAGTAGAATCTTTCAATATTTTATTATACTCTCCGTCTGCCAGTTCCAGGAAATTTTCACCTGCACCTACACCATCCAGCCTGGTAATCACCGGACCTTCCCCATACATTCCATTGATCATCCTGAAAGTCTGCGGATGTGGCAACGGATTGTAGGTTTTAATATTTCCTCTGCCCTCCAGGTAGGGCTTGCGCTGTCCTATCAGGGTTTGTGGGTCAAAAGGAGCATATTCATTATAAGCGTAGGCAATAGCCGTATAGTAATAGTTCTTGTGGTTAACTAACCTTCTGTCAGTGGAAGCGAATTGATCTTCCTTGATTTGGAAAGTATGTTTCAATCCTGCGTCCGCACCTTCGACCTGTAAGACGGGAACCCATACTGGAGTATTATTTGGTCCTATGACCGTAGACCAATTGTATAGTTTGGAAATACCATTACGCTTGTCCACCTGGAAAATAAGCCTTGCTTTAGTGGCATCATCAAGCTGACCGTTGGTTACATTGCCATTGACTAATTGATAAACGAGGTAACCTTCAAATTTATACGTACTGTCTTGCTCACCAGCCGGAACTTCGAGACCGCGCTCCCGGTAAGCTTCATAGGCGTTGTTAGAAGATTTTGGGATCATTGCTCAGCACCATGATAAGCTCACGGTCCAGCTCAATAAAATCCAGATCCGGTGCATCGGGTCCATCAGGCAGACTGAAACAATTATTAAATAAGGCCTGGGCTAAATCATCAGCAGCACGTAATTCATCCAGTTCCGGACAAGGATAAACCTGGTCAGGAACCCAAACCGCTCCAATGATAAGTTCGTTGATAGCTCCGGGATCAAGACGGAACGGACCTGTAGCCTGGATGGTGCGCTGGTCAAAGGCAGCTAAACTTGCCGTACACATGGACCATCCGGCGGCATTGCTTGGATCTCCCGGAAAAGCATATTTAATGGTCCTTGACCCGGACCCACATTGTAGCCATTTCCGCCGTATGTAAATCTCCTTCCATCTCTCCAGGAACCGGACAGCAACCGGTAATATTCAATGTCTTGCTGAGGATCAGATATCTGGGCAGGTGGATTACCTATGCTTCCATTTACATGATACGTAAAAGAAGACATGCCCAATTCAACTCTGTGATCTAAATCTAAAATGATAAGGCTATCACCAATGGTGCCAATGGTATCGTAGATATTGGGATAGTCCATTTTCATCAATGGCAATTCAGCAATTTTGAAAGTATCAATCTCCCTGATAGGTTTCAATGGACCTCTGAAATAATCGACCCCAAGGATGGGTATTTCATTGCAATACGTGGTGCTTCCAGTACTACAATCACAACCGGCATCTCCATCGACTTCATCTTGTTGTAGATATACATCAGGCTTCGCGTAGTATCGCAACCAATGAAGTCATCCGATGCACAACCTAAGTCCGGATCCACCCACATGCCAAAAAAGGTGCTGTCAATCGCCAATACAGCGCGGTTGATCAGTTTATACCGGTAAAAGGTCATGTCATTGATCTGGTCATTGGTGGCATAAGCGAAGGCCTGCACCTGGACCTCCATTAATATAGGGCGGCCATTCGTATTCGTATGGCTGTTACCGGCATCATTGTATACCCAGAAATCAATTTCATCCGGGAAATTAGCTTCTGTAGGGCAGCCTTTCACTTCGATCGCAGGATAATCTCCATCACAAGGATCATAACGGTTGTCACCATTGTAATCAAAGAAAGCGCCTAATCCCTGGTTATCATTCGGCAGATCAAAATCATAATACTGACTCCAATACGGATTGCCTCGGGCGGGATATTTTTTCAATTCATCGGGGACGGTTTCGCAATCAAAAGGAACACCGTCCGCCAATGCGGCCTGGAAAGTTTTGATATGATTACGGATGGTAGCCCCTTTCACGACAAAAAATTTATCCCAGTTGAGACAAGTGTCTGCTCCTGTAGTTCCAATGGCTGACAATGGACCGGGCCAATAATCATTGGAGGTTGAAGTCCGGTACGTCTGTGCCGCCATTTTGAGATTCATAGCATCATCAAATCCACCTAACCAGACTGCTCCGGCAAAAATGGAGGAGACACCTGGCACACCAAGTGAAGGATCCACGGCAGGGACAATATAGGATCCGTTCTTGAGATCCCACCAAATATCACCACCGTTTAGTAGTCGGGCGCGAACATTATTGATGGCCAGGTCAATAGACATGGTGGCAGCAGCACAGTCTGATCTGTAGCTGATAGGATCATTGTTTTTAGCACCAGGCTTTTTGTTTTTGGACTCCACATAAGCATAGGACTGAACGGACCATAGCAATACGGTTCCGGCAAGGATGAGTCTTAATTGTTTTTTCATAGTATTCATGACAGGTTAAAAAAATAAAACAATTATATAGTTGAATACAGTCTGGTTAGAAATCACATGTAGCTCCCAGGTAAATTCTGCGAGGTAGTGTAAAGAAGCCCGGATTCAGCAGGCCCCATTGATAGGAGAGCAGGTAATTGTCTACATCCTCTTGGCGTCCTGAATCAATAAGGGTCTGAACCCCTCCAGCGCCTTCTGAAGTGGCCAGGTATCCGTCATCGTAAGCCGAACCTGAGGCCTTATAAACACCGATGACATTCTTTGTGTCAAACAAGATTTTCAATCCGGAGATACACATTGGCAGAAATTGGTTTGATTGCTGTTGGCTCCGCCTAAATTGAAGGACTTGTCGATTCTCATATCAATGTGAAATTCCATGGAAGATGGGCTCCATTGATGGCACTGCCAATCCCCTGGCTGCCAAATCTTGCCGGCTTAAGTTCATGCGTATAAGGACGTCCGGATGCGGCATTGGCCTGCAGACTGACACCGGCATTGGAAAACACGTCCATCCCAAACCACTTTGGTCCGTTATATTGATTCCCTACACCATAGCGATAATCAATATTGGCTGCAAGTCGATGGCTTTCATCAAAGCTAGAGGTGACAGGTACCGAATATTTCCTCTGGCATTGATGTGTTTTGTGATTTGCATCCGAACCTGTTCCATCAGCAAACTGCAACGTATAGGCAGCTGTCATTTCCAGGTTATTGGTCCGTCGTAAATCATAGCTAAAAGAAAATCCTTTCACGGTACCAAAGTCAATGTTGCCATAAGAGGAATAGTTATTACCCGGGACAAAAGGAACAAAGAGGTATTTCCTGGATTGAATCATGTCTCTGAGTTCTTTGTAATATGCGCTGAGAGTAATCGCACTGGAATTGGTAATTTTTTGCTTAAATCCAACCTCAAAGTCAGTTGTTTTTTCAGGTTTCAGGGCCGGATTATTCAACGAACCATTATTTGGAACACCTTCATTCCAGTAATAATAATCCAATGGAGTAGCTATGGTATTGGAAGGTGGACGCTGCGTGAGAATATCATAATGCACAAAGAAATTGGCTTCATCTGAAATCGGGAAAGAGAAAGCTAACCGTGGCATCCAATTCACCTGGGGCTTATAATCTTCAAATGAACCATCCGGTTGGTAAATCAGACTTTTAATGTTCCTCGCGTTAGGGTCGTCTTGCAATACATAATAGGGATTAGGGATTTCATTTCCCAGGATTTCAGATCCATCATTTACCGGGGATCCTTCAGCGGTATACCATTGCTCACCATCCCTGTAAGCTCTGACATCTGTGGATCCATCAGATACAACATACACTTTCCAGTCATCCTGAACAGCAACAGGCGTTGACCCTTCCGCTCCGGCAATCCCCAGAAATCACCGGCACCGATGATCTCATATAAGGAATAAGGATCTTTCAATACCTTTGTATTGGCATCATACCGGTCAACCCGCAGGCCAAGCCGGAAGATGATATCCTTAAAGGTGAATTTATCCTGCACATAAAAGGCATTATAAATGGGCTTATTCGGAGCCACAGGTAATGTCCTGCGTTGTTCAGCATCCTTGGCGGTGAAAAAATCATCAAAGGTGGTGCTGTAAGGAAGTTTGTTGCCCAGATAATCATATCCATAGTAGCCAATCGCCCGGCGGTTGGTAAGTTCTTCTGCAGCAAACATGTCCAGGGACAGTTCGCTGGGATTCAGCCCGTCCACATTGACATATTCATGCACGTCCTGGCCGGTCAACTCACGCACCTTACGATAGAAGAGAAGATTGGGTTGTTCTACGACAAGGGTTTGGAATATCTGGACAGAATCGAATTCAATGTCCTGACCGTTTAAGGTAAATCGAATGGTATCATATCCTGCCACCTGTGAACTGTCCAATCCTAAGATATGAGCACTATTAGCAGCGAATCGCATATTGTTCCAAAGGTCCTGCGGAAGAATTACCCAATCCCTATCGATCTGTTGTTCATAAAGTATGCCGAACTGGATGTTATGCCTGCCTTTATTAGAACCTCCCGGAAACAGATCAAAAGAGGCATTGAGGGAACCGGTATGAGTTTCGCTTACTGCTTTCTCAAATCGATTGAAAACTGCACCTGTTGCGGTGTGCATTCCGGAATACAGTGAACTAACTGAATTATTCCAAAAGCCGTTGTAAGCATTATAATTTCTGAAATTGAGTGGATTTTGTCCGATGTTATAATTATTCAGCAAGGTATTGATCGTGGGATCAGGAGTATATCCGTTTTCAGCAAAAGTTTCTGAGTAGCCAAGATGTTCAGCATAAAGTCCTGTTCCCGGTATGGGTGTAATAAATTTGTGTGTAGAATCCGAAGTAATGCCTGTAACAGGGAGCCAGCTAACATCAAAATTGCCAACATAACCATATTCAAAAAGGTTATCCCGGTAACGGGCATCTCCCTCTTCGAAATTTCTTTTTTCATATCCATATTGAAGGGTATAGGAAATATTGCGAATAATGGACTCGGCTGTTTCAGCTGTAGGCGCCGTGGTGGGAGCTCCGCCTATCCGATGGCGGAACCTGGCGTTAACCGTAAAGCCATCGCGATCGGTATAGGGATTATTCTGCCAGTTGAGTAAGTTCCATGCCCTGTTGGGTGAGAAGTTATTTGAACTGTTAAAGTAACTCCCCCCTACTGTCAAATCGATAGCATCATTCACTTTGAAATCCAGTTTACCGGTGAGGTCTAGGCGATCTTCCGCAACATTAGGCCGTGCCTTGAGCAGTTCCACATCACTCGCCTCCAGTTTTTCAGCTAACACAACCGGAACTCCATTGACGTATTCCAGGGGTGCTGAGGAAAGTCTTTTGATAGCATCTTCGGTAGCCCTGTAGCCTCCGTAAGCCTGGGGACCTGGGTCTCCCTGGTAGCGGTATTGAGCCGAAACCCGGAATCCCAGAATAGATTGATGAGTGGTTTTATCCTTGAGTAATGGACCACTCAGGTTGCCACTCAATAGATTGTAATTGTAAGGATCTGTCAGGTTTGAGGATTCGGCTTCAATGGACCCGGACAATGTTGAAGAAGGACCTTTTGTCGTCAGCGACACCAATCCACCGGTCACGTCCCCATATTTGGCTTCAATCCCTCCGGTGATGACCTGCAATTGCTCGATCTCAGATTGTGGAATGAGACTACGTGAACTAACGCGAATACCATCAACATAATAGTCGGTAGCATTACTTCTGGATCCGCGAATATTAATATCTCCACCGTCGATGCTGGACAATCCTGCAGTGGTCGCCGCTATGGCATTGATATTTTTTGTCGGAAGGTTCCTGATTTGTTCAGCGGTTTTAATCCCGCCCTGGGTGGTGTTGTCCTGCTCAATCAGCGGAACTTTATAATCAACCACGACGACGTCTACCAGATTAATCCCTTGCTTTAGTTTGAAATCAAGCCTTATAGCTTTACCCGCCAGAAGCACCACATTGGTTTGACGCATGCTGGGGTAACCGGTATAACTCGCTTCTACGTCATAGGTCCCCGGATCAAGGGAAGATAAAACGTAGTTGCCGTCCAGGTCAGATTGGGCACCTGTAATTTGGTTTCCGTTTTTGAAGATGATGACATTGGCGAAAATCAAAGGTTCACCGCTGGTTTCATCAATAACTTTACCTTCCAGTGAAGTCTGGCTCCATGCCGAAATGCCAATCATGGCAAGAATAGAGATGAGAAGTAGACGTCTGATCATAAGCTCTTCGTTTTACCAACGTATCAAAGGATAATTAGTCTAAAATAGTCCACAATGTTAATAAATTATTATGGAGTAAAGGCCGGAGAACATCCTGTTGGCAAAAGAAATGACAATTCCCGGACTTCTGACCCCTATTTTGCTGTAAACCAATGCACTAAATAGCGTACAGCAGACATATGAAGGCCTTTACTTTAGCCTATTCAAACAAATACATATTTCGGTTGCGGTCCAGTTCGCGGAAAAACGGATCTGTCAGATCATCTATAAACTGGATGGCCTCCCCGGTACTTTTCATTTCCGGGCCAAGGCGTTTGTCCACATTTGGAAATTTATCGAAGGAGAAGACCGGAACTTTGATAGCATATCCATTCAGCTGTTTTTCAAACTTAAAATCACTGAGCTTATGGGTACCCATCATAATCTTGGTGGCAATATTGAGATATGGTATTTTGTATGCTTTCGCAATAAACGGAGTGGTCCTGGAGGCACGCGGATTAGCTTCAATGACATAGACATGTTCTTCCGTGCTACCCCGGGCTGTCCGAATAGCGAACTGAATATTAATTAACCCTTTAATTTTCAACGCGAAGGAAATTTTCCGGGCATAAGCCACCATCTGGTCAATGGCAGATTGACTAAGACTATAAGGCGGCAAAACAGCAGAACTGTCACCACTATGGATTCCGGCAGGTTCAACATGCTCCATGATGCCCATGATATGTACGTCTTCTCCATCACAAATCGCGTCAATTTCAGCTTCTTTGGCCCGCTCCAGAAATTGATCGATCAGCACTTTATTGTCAGGCATATGCTTGAAGATGCTTAACACATGTCGCTCAAGATCATGATCATTGATCACAATCTTCATGCGCTGTCCCCCCAATACGTAAGAGGGTCGCACCAAAACAGGATATCCCACTTCATGGGCAATCCTCACGGCATCATCCACATCGTGAGCGACCCCATATCTCGGATACGGGATGTCCAGCTCTTTCAACAAATCAGAGAAACTGCCCCGGTCCTCAGCTATATCCATATTTTGAAAAGCGGTCCCAATGATCTTAATTCCGCTTTTAAAAAATTCTTCCGCCAGTTTAAGTGCCGTTTGTCCACCTAATTGAACGATGATGCCCTCCGGCTTTTCCAATTCAATAATCTCCCGGATATGTTCCCAATACACCGGTTCGAAATACAATTTGTCCGCAATGTCAAAATCCGTGGAAACGGTTTCCGGATTGCAGTTGATCATGATAGCTTCATAGCCGGCCTCTTTGATGGCCAATACACCATGTACACAACAATAATCAAACTCGATTCCCTGTCCGATCCGATTCGGGCCTGAACCCAGCACTACGATTTTCTTTTTAGCGCTGGGGATGCTTTCATTTTCCTGGTCGAACGTGCTATAGAAATAGGGAGTTTGGGCTTCAAATTCCGCAGCGCACGTATCCACCATTTTATAGGTTCGACGGATACCATGCTTGTATCGCTGACGGGTGACCTCAGGTTCATTGATGCGGAGCAACCAGGCAATCTGGGCATCGGAGTATCCCATTTGTTTGAGCTCCCGGAAAAAATCTACCGGAATATCTTCCGCCAGGTTATAACGGAGCAATCTTTCCTCTGCTTTGACGAGATTCTTAATTTGTTTGATGAACCAGGGGTCGATATAGGTTAGTTTGTGAATACTCCGTTCTGAAACGCCAAGTCGCAAGGCATCTTTAAGTCTGAAGATGCGGTCATCCCCGACTTTTTCAAGACGCTCCATGATATCAGAAGTGGAAATCCACTCTTTCATGTCAGCCCCTAAACCTGTCCGGTTATTCTCAAGGGATTGACATGCTTTCTGCAAGGCTTCCTGGAAGGTGCGTCCGATGGCCATGACTTCACCCACCGATTTCATCTGCAGGCCTAATGAATTTTCAGAGCCATGAAATTTTTCAAAATTCCAGCGTGGCATTTTAACGATCACATAATCAAGTGTCGGCTCGAAACAGGCACTGGTGGTTTTGGTAATCTGATTTTTCAATTCATCCAGTGTATAACCGATGGCGAGCTTGGCAGCGATTTTGGCGATTGGATAACCGGTGGCTTTGCTGGCGAGGGCGGAGGAACGACTCACACGGGGATTGATCTCTACTACAATCAGATCTTCAGTAGCGGGATCCAGGGCAAACTGGACATTGCATCCGCCGGAGAAATTGCCCAGGGAACGCATCATCTTGATAGCGCCATCGCGCATATTTTGAAAAGCCCGGTCACTCAGCGTCATCGCCGGAGCTACGGTAATACTGTCTCCGGTATGAATCCCCATAGGATCCAGATTTTCGACGGTACAAATGATAACGACATTATCATTTTGGTCTCTCAATAATTCCAGCTCAAATTCTTTCCAGCCCAATACTGCTTTTTCCACCAGCACTTCATGAGTTGGTGACGCATTCAGGCCTCTGCGCAGGGCTTCCTCGAATTGTTCTTCCTTCATCACGAATCCGCCTCCGGTTCCTCCGAGGGTATAGCTGGGTCTGATCACTAAAGGGAATCCTATTTTTTGTGCTCCTTCCATTCCTTCGAGAAATGAATTGGCAATGTAGCTCGGGGCCACTTTCATTCCGATTTTGATCATGTGGTCGCGAAAGGCTTCCCGGTTTTCGGTGAGCTCGATGGCATTGATATCGACCCCTATGAGACGGACATTATATTTATTCCAGACGCCCCTTTTGTCTGCTTCAATGGCGAGATTGAGTGCCGTTTGACCGCCCATAGTAGCCAGTACGGCATCGATTTTTCTTTCCTCCAGTATCCGGATAATGCTGTCGACGGTTAGGGGTAGGAGGTAAATGTGATCGGCCGTGACAGGATCAGTCATGATCGTAGCCGGGTTGTTATTGATCAGGCTGACTTCAATACCTTCTTCACGAAGGGACCGGGAAGCCTGTGTTCCGGAATAATCAAATTCACAGGCCTGTCCTATGATGATGGGGCCGCTTCCGATAATAAGGACGGAGCGGATACTGCTATCTTTGGGCATCTGCCGGTTGTCTAGGTTGGATGTTCGGTTAGATCGATTTTCTGAAAATCGGTCAAAGATACTATTTGCCAAAAAAGCGAACAGAAACCACTCGATATGGCCCATAAAAATGTCCTGGTTACGGATTATGTTCACTCAGCATTGCTAACTGGCTTGCAGTCAATTGGATATACAACTACGTATGCACCGGAAATGAGCCGGGCAGAGATGGAATCCATGCTTCCATTTTATCAGGGAGTAGTGATCAATACCCGGTGCGCTATAAATCGTGAGACCATGTCAGCCGCGAAGAACTTGAAGTGGATTGCCAGATTGGGCAGTGGACTTGACATCATTGACCTGGAGGCGGCTAAAGATGCAGGGATCACTGTATTTAGTGCTCCGGAGGGAAATGCGGAAGCCGTGGCCGAGCATGCCATGGGAATGTTATTATGCCTTTCCGGAAAACTGTTATCTGCCGACCGGACGACCCGGGAGGGTCATTGGTTTAGGGAACCACACCGGGGTTGGGAAATAGCGGGAAAAACGATCGGCATCATCGGACATGGAAATAACGGAAGTGCCTTCGGGCGATTATGGAAAGGCTGGGAGGTAAAAGTTTTGGCCTATGACAAGTACGTGCATGGATTTGGAAATGAATATGTGCAGGAAACTGATCTCGACACCCTGTTGTCACAAAGTGATATTCTATCCCTGCATATTCCCTTGACAGCGGAAACTAAAGAAATGATCAATCCAACTTTCCTGGTTAAATGCAAGCCCGGATGTGTGTTGATTAATACTTCGCGAGGTAAAATAGTTGATCTTGCTGCACTGCTGGGGGCATTGAAATCAGGACATCTCAAAGGGGCCTGCCTGGACGTACTGCCGTATGAACCTCCCTCGGCGGCGCCGGAAGAATTTCAGCGATTATTCAGTGAATTATGCAGTTTTGAAAATGTGGTATTGAGTCCTCATATTGCTGGCTGGACCCTGGAATCGAAACAAAAAATTGCCACGGTGCTGGTGACAAAAATTAAGGGCATGCCTAATTTAGTGATATGAACAGACGAGACTTCGTTGAACAAGGGGTACTTACAGGCACTTTCTTATTGTTTTTACCGTCCTATATGATGAATTCCAAAACCAGGCATGTCGCTGTCCAGCTATGGAGTGTCCGGGATGTAGCCGATCAGGATCCCAAAGGAACTCTTGAACAATTAGCCGATATGGGATATACGGAAGTGGAAGGATATAAATACCAAGAAGGAAAATTCTATACCTATTCCCCTAAGGCGTACAAAAAGTTATTGGATGATACAGGCCTGAAGATGACCAGTGCGCATACCGGCATTACTTTCAGTCACTGGGATGCTCATTCCCACACATTAAATGACCTCGCCAAAAAAACAATAGATGATCACGCTGCCATCGGGGTACAGCAATTGATTTGTCCGGGTATTGACCCGGAATGGTGGACCACCGATGATCTCAGGCAATATGGTGATATTTTCAATCTCCTCGGGGAAGCGTGTAAAAAATCAGGTATCGAATTCGGCTATCACAACCATGATTATGAATTCAAAAAAATAGAGGACCGGTATATGATCGATCATATATTAGCTCAGACCGATCCTGACCTGGTGTATTGGGAAATGGATTTGTATTGGGTGAAATATGCAAACGAGGATCCGGCTACCTGGATCAAAGCATATGGACCTCGGATTCATGCGTTTCATGTGAAAGACATGGCCAATTCGCAGATGCGGGAGACTATTGAAGTGGGAGAAGGGATTATTAATTTTGAAACACTGTTTAAACTCCCGGGGGCCTCTCAGGTGAAGTATTATATTGTTGAACTGGAAGATTACAGGACCACCTCGCTGGAAGGGGTCAAAACCAGTCTTCAAAATCTAAAAAAGATATTAACCCAACTTTAGCGGGTCAAAATCATTTGTAATTTTCAGTTCTTCCGGTGTAAGGCAATTCAGGAGAAAGCAGGTATTAAACTACAATGTGTACTTTTCGATAAGAATGGTAAGCAGGATATTCAGAAAGCTATTGATCATAACCGCCATATGTTGGTGCACCGGGATCTTTGGCCAATCCTACCTCGATGATTTCTATGTCCGGGCAGCTTATCATCCCGGATTTGTGTTGCCGGAATATACGCTCTATGATTATCTCGTCAATGATTATGCACGGGCATTTACGTTGAGTGTGTCTAAACGGCCGCCGGGTAAAAACTACTGGGCCCAGTTGTACAATTATCCCGAATATGGATTAGCCATTCAATATGCGACGCTGGGCAATACCGCCATATTTGGTCACGAATGGAGCCTTTATCCTTTTTTCAATGTCCATATCCTGAAAGGTGAAAAAATTTCTTTGATCAACCAGGTGGGGCTGGGGATATCTTTAACCAATAAAAAATTTAACCAGGAAACCAATCCCTATAATGTTGCCGTTGGGACTACGCTGAATTGTCATTTTAATTTTGAACTCAACCTGCAATACCAGGCTCTGAAGAAATTCTATTTGTATACCGGGATTGGATTTGATCATTACTCCAACGGCAACCTGGGAGAACCCAACCTGGGGGTCAACTACATGACAATTAATGCCGGCATGCGATACCTGGTGGGACAAAAGAGTGAGGAAAACCACTTTACTCCTGAGCCCTATGTTCCATCCACCAGAATGTCAATGGTATTCATTGCAGGGACTAAACATGGTCGTTCGTTGAAGGATAAATCCTACCTGGTCACTTCTTTGTCCTTTGAGCTCAAACCAAAGTGGTGGCGGGTCTTTTATCCCGGTATTGGCCTCGATGTTTTTTATGATCGATCCACCAGGGATGAAGAAAGTGTATTTGGTACTGAGCCTTATTCCTCCATTGATAATTTCAAGACAGGATTTCATTTCACGCAGGAACTGGTTTATAAGCATTTCAGTCTGGCCCTTCAGGAAGGTTTTTATGCCCTCCTGAAGGATAAGGTCTTTGGTCATACGACCTATCATCGTTTCATTATCCGTCACCAGGTCTCGAATCGTTTTTTTGTGCAACTATCGATGAAGGCTCACGTGGTGGTATTGGATTATCTTGAATTAGGCATAGGCTATCATATCAAACCATGAGCAGGAATTACGTGACCGGATTAACTGGAACAGGCATCTGTTTGTGGCTGATGTTTGGGATAAGTGCCTGCAGTATCAATACCGATCCCTATTTCTTTCAGCAGGAGCTGGATCCTTTTGATACCTTGTATCTGAATGCCGTTTTCAATGTAACCCTCGAGCAAAGTGATCATTTTTCGATTTCCATTTCCGGTGCGCAGGACCTTGCAGAAACGGTGACTTTTCATATTGATGATCATATACTGACCCTGGATAATAACAATGGTCTGCTATGGAAACATCCTAAACTGGAACCTCCCGATATCACCATCACTTTTAAAACGCTGAAGCGGGTACATGCTGAAGAGACTTGTCACATCACTTGTGCCGACACGATCAGGATGGATACGTTTGGACTTACCTTAGGGAGCAAACTGAATTTTGCCGATTTGATTCTGGACTGCGGGCTTTTTTATTATTGGAATACCTCGCCGATCGGCGGACTGATTAACTTATCCGGACATGCTGATATTGTGCGTTTTTATAATGGTTCCCTGATGGCGATTAACGCCAGTCAGCTCACTGCGCACGATGCTTTGGTCATCAATGGATCCAAATCAGACTTGCATGTCAATACCGATCAACGATTGTATTGCAGTATTACCGGAACGGGAAATGTTTACTTAACCGGGAATCCCGGAGATATCCAGGTCGGTCCTATTACTTCGACGGGAAGGCTGATCTATTAAAGGAATTTAGTCCTTGACGAGTGTGCCGATGTTTTCTCCCTCGATGAGTCGTTTGAGATTACCCGGGGTGTTGACATCAAAAACGATGATCGGCAGATTATTTTCCTGGCAAAGGGTAAAAGCCGTCATATCCATGACTCCCAGGCCGTCACTGATCACTTTGGAAAAAGAGATACGGTCAATTTTTACCGCATTGCTATTCTTTTCCGGATCGGAGGTATAGATGCCATCTACGCGGGTGCCCTTGAGGATGACATCGGCGTTGATTTCATTGGCACGCAAAGCGGCAGCGCTGTCTGTGGTAAAATAAGGATTGCCGGTACCGGCGCTGAAGATGACGACCCTGCCTTTTTCCAGGTGGCGAATAGCCCTTCTGCGTATGTAAGGTTCAGCAATCGATTTCATTTCAATCGCGGAGATGAGCCGGGTGTATAGCCCGATATGTTCCAATGCGCTTTGCAGGGCCATGCCATTGATGACCGTGGCGAGCATGCCCATATAATCTCCCTGTACTTTTTCAATACCTGTAGCCTCGGCCTGCAGCCCCCTGAAAATGTTACCGCCGCCGATCACAATGGCTACCTCAACGCCCAGGTCAGCAATAGATTTGATCTCTCCGGCATAATGGCGGAGCTGTTGGGGATGGATACCATAGGACTGATCACCCATCAGGGTTTCACCGCTAAGTTTGAGAAGTACGCGTTTGAATGGAGCCATGTAAGATTCAGATATCTAAAGTACTCAGTTTTTATTTTTTTACCTAACCGGGATAAGCAGGCAAAAAAAAGGCGAATCAACCATGACTCGCCTTCCTCTTTTGTTTTGATTAACCTAGTTTGACATGCCTGAAGCCTGTCACCGTCAGCTCTTTATCAATGCTCTTCAGATAGCCTTCCACGGATAAGCTGTTATCCTTGACGAAGGCCTGAGCCAGGAGCGTGTTTTCTTTAAAGAATTTGTTGAGTTTGCCTAAAGCAATTTTCTCCAGCATTTCTTCCGGCTTTCCTTCCTGGCGGGCAAGTTCCTTTCCGATTTCAATTTCTTTTTCTACGATCGATGCATCCACACCATCCTTATCCAGCGCAACCGGTTTCATAGCGGCTACCTGCATAGCTACATCGCGTCCGGCATCCTTATATTTCTCATCTGCTTTATTCAGTCCGAGGATCACCCCGGCCTTATAACCCATGTGAATATAGGAAACCACCTGGGGAGCTTCGAGGTGCTGATAATCGGCCAATTCTATTTTCTCTCCAATCACACCAACCTGTTCGGTAACTTTTTCACCGATAGTGATATTCTGATATGGTTGTTTCAGCAAATCATCGAGGTCTGCCGGAAAAGTATCCAATGCGATTTGGGCAAAATCTTTAGCGAGCTTAATAAAATCTTCATTCTTGGCTACGAAGTCGGTCTCCGAACTCAGGCGAATGATGACTCCTTTTTTATGATCATCGGACACTAAAGCATACACGACACCTTCTTTGGCTTCCCGATCAGCACGTTTGACGGAAAGTTTCTGGCCTTTCAGCCGCAGGATTTCAATGGCTTTTTCAAAATCACCATTGGCTTCGGTAAGCGCCGATTTGCAATCCATCATTCCGGCGCCGGTCATTTCTCGCAGGTTTTTTACATCAGTAGCAGATATAGTACTCATTCAGATTGTCATTAATTGGGTTTAAATAATTCTCCCGTGTAGGTGTTCCGGATTATTTATTCTCTGCAGTTTCTTCTGCCATTTCTTCTTTCTCCTTACCCCGTTCAGCCAGGCCTTCTTTGATGGCATTGGTGATATAATTGGTAATGAAGGAAATGGATTTGGAACTATCATCATTAGCCGGAACCGGGAAATCGACCAGGTTAGGATCAGCATTGGTATCGACCATGGCGAAGGTTTTTAATACCCAGCTTTTTAGCTTCCGCCAGGGCAAGGTGTTCGCGGCCTATATCCACGATAAAGACAGCATGCGGCAAACGATTGATATCAGAAATACCTCCCAATACTTTGTTGAGTTTATTCATTTCACGAGTCAGGGTAAGTCGTTCTTTTTTTGTGGTGCTGGCCAATGTACCATCGGTCAGCATCTGCTCCAGGTTATTCATCTTCTTAACGGAGCGACGGATCGTGGCAAAATTGGTCATCATACCACCTAACCAACGATCAGTGACATACGGCATGTTGACACTTTTCGCTGCACCGGCTACGATTTCCCGGGCTTGTTTCTTGGTGGCCACAAAAAGGATTTTTTTCCCGGAACGCGCCATCGCTTTCATGGCCAGGGCAGCATGTTCCAGGCATTCCGAGGTACGATTGAGATCGATGATGTGGATCCCTTTACGCTCCATAAAAATATACTGGCGCATTTTAGGATTCCACTTGCTGCGCATGTGTCCGAAGTGAACGCCGGCTTCCAATAAATCCTGATATACTGGTTTATCCATGATGGATGTGTTGAATTTTGATTAATGAATAATGAGGATTAACGTTTAGAGAACTGGAAGCTCTTCCTGGCTTTTGGCTTACCGAATTTCTTACGCTCGACGACTCTGGCATCCCGGGTAAGGAATTTTTTGATCTTCAGTGGTGCACGGAAGTCAGCATTGATTTTGATCATTGCCCTGGCAATACCCAGCCGGATAGCTTCGGACTGTCCGCGGAAACCACCGCCTGATACATTGACTTTGATATCATATGGTATTGAGTTCGTCAAGTTCCTGAAGAGGGGCGACCACATGTGCGCTGATATGCAGCAATGGGAAGTATTCTTTGTATTCGCGGCCGTTGACTTTGATCTTCCCTGTGCCATTTGACACATAGACCCTGGCCACTGAAGCTTTACGACGACCGATCGCATTGATTGTATCCATAAAATATTGAGCTTAGACTGTTGAGGATTGATTGATTGATTAAATTAAGCCAGTGGTTCAGGTTTCTGTGCGGCATGCGGATGATTCGGCCCCGGCATAGACAAAGAGTTTTTTGTACATGGCGTTGCCGAGTTTATTTTTCGGCAACATGCCTTTTACGCTGCTTCGATCAGGCGTTCCGGGCGCGGTCACGTAGCTGGGTAGCGGAAATTCTTTTTGACCACCTGGATAACCTGAATAGGTCTGGTAGATTTTCGCCGTTTCCTTTATTGCCGGTGAAGTCGGACTTTAGCGGCATTCACTACGATCACATATTCACCGGTGTCCGTATGAGGGGTGTATTCCGGTCTGTGTTTGCCTCTCAGGACAGTAGCTATTCGGGTCGAAAGGCGACCCAAGTACTTCTCCATCGGCATCCACCACAAACCAACGACGGTCACATCTTCTTTTCGAACGGACCTGGTCTTATAACTCAATGTATTCACAGCAATTGAATTTTATACGGTTGATATTCTATCCACCCCTTTCAAAGCGGGTCGCAAATGTAGCGCCGCGTACCCCGATAAACCAAGGATTTCCTAAAAATTTCCAAAACAAGATTGTATAAATGACTGATAATCAGCAATATTTTGGACTAAAAATTTTATCGTTTAGCTTCCCTTTCCTGGTGCTGGTCCCAAAAGGTGCCAAAAAACTCAATAATCTGTCAAAGAGACACAGGGTACTGAGACCCTCAATGGGCTCACGCAGAGACGCAGAGACGCAGAGAAATAAAAACAGGTCTATGCCATCGCCTGGAATTCGAAGCTCTTCGAAGCATTGAAGATGAAAAATAGTTTGGCCTGGATGGTAACATTTAGGGGGTCTCAAAACACTTACTATTTGAAACGCAAAATATGCTGACGATGTCCACCCGAACTGAAAATGAAGACACTGGATACTGAGAACCTCAATGGGCTCACGCAGAGACGCAGAGACGCAGAGAAATAAAAACAGGTCTATGCCATCGCCTGGAATTTGAAGCTCTTCGAAGTATTGAAGATGAAAAATAGTTTGGCCTGGAAGGTAACATTTAGAGGGTCTCAAAACACTTACTATTTGAAACGCAAAATATGCTGACGATGTCCACCCGAACTGAAAATGAAGACACTGGATACTGAGAACCTCAATGGGCACACGCAGAGACGCAGAGACGCAGAGAAATAAAAACAGGTCTATGCCATCGCCTGGAATTCGAAGCTCTTCGAAGTATTGAAGATGAAAAATAGTTTGGCCTGGAAGGTAACATTTAGAGGGTCTCAAAACACTTACTATTTGAAACGCAAAATATGCTGACGATGTCCACTCGAACTGAAAATGAACTGACTGGGATTATTATCGACATCTGTTTTGAAATTCACTCGACCCTCGGACCTGGTTTGTTAGAATCTGTTTACGAAGAGGTGCTTTGTTACGAACTGGGCGAAAGAGGAATTCCCTTTGAACGACAAAAGGGAGTACCTGTGATCTGGAAAAAACTAAAAATGAATATTGGATTCAGATCAGATGTGATAGTGGATAAGAAAGTTATCGTCGAAATTAAATCCGTGGAACAGATTGCCCGATCACATCCGAAAATTTTACTTACTTATATTCGGCTTGCTAAAATTAAAGTAGGGCTCCTGATCAATTTCAATGTTCCCTTGATCAGGGAAGGGATCACAAGAATTGTCAATAATCTATGAGCATATTTATCCGATAGTAAAGCAGTACGAAAATCATCTCTGCGTCTCTGCGTGAGAAACCAAAAATCATCTCCGCGCCTCTGCGTCTCTGCGTGAGAAAACCCAAAATCATCTCCGCGCCTCTGCGTCTCTGCGTGAGAAAACCCAAAATCAATTCCCTCTGCGTCTCTGCGTGAGAAAATCCAAAATCATCTCCGCGTCTCTGCGTCTCGTGAGAAAACCCAAAATCATCTCTGCGTCTCTGCGTCTCTGCGTGAACTAATTGAAAACAATTCCATCAACTTCTTTTCCCTGAATGTAAAAATGTTTTGCACCTGCTTATCCACCCACAACCGACCGGCTACCCTACCGAGAAGGCCCCAACCTATATCATACGTCAATTTATCCGTCATGAGGACACCTCCCTCCACCGCCCTGAAATGATGCTCATGGTGCCAGGTCTTATAAGGACCTTTGATTTGTTCATCAATGAAAAATTGATTCTTCACTACCGCGGTGATTTCCGTTACCCATTTCATCGGGATGTTGAGCATGGGTCGGATACGGTAATGAATAAGGAGTCCTGCATACACTTCATCAGGTAGGTGGTCCAGTATTTCAAACTTCAGGTTAGGCGGCGTGATCAGGTTGAGATTACCCGGAGAGGAAAAGAAAGGCCAGGCTTCCTCCATCGGGATGGGGAGAAATTGTTCAAATTCCAGTTGCTTCATTAGATTTCGTTCAATGCTTTTTTGAAGACATCAAGTACTCTCTTTCGGGCCAGGTCATGATCCACGATTGGATCCAGGTACCCCGGACGATAACCAGGGATCCACTTTTTGATATAGATAAAATCAGGATCAAATTTCTTTTGTTGTTCCGTCGGATTGAAAATCCTGAAATAGGGTGCTGCATCGCACCCGCATCCGGCGGCCCATTGCCAGTTGCCGTTATTGGAGGAGAGTTCGTAATCAAGGAGTTTCTCAGCGAAGTAGGCTTCCCCCCATCGCCAATCTATGAGTAAATGTTTCGTAAGAAAACTGGCCACCACCATTCGCACCCGATTATGCATAAATCCGGTTTCATTCAATTCCCGCATACCGGCATCGACCAATGGATATCCGGTTTCCCCTTTACACCACCGACGAAATTCTGTTTCATTATTTCTCCACGGGATCCGGTCATATCGGGGTTTGAAACTTTCGGTTACCACCTGGGGGAAATGAAACAGGATCATCATGAAAAATTCACGCCAGATCAGTTCGTTCAGCCAGGTCTCGTTCCACCTGGCTCCCGCATCGGCTAACTCCCGGATACTGATGGTACCAAATCGCAGGTGAATACTCAACCGGCTGGTGCCATGCATATACGGCAGGTTCCGGGTCTCTTCATAATGCCGTATGATGTCCTTATTGGGCAGGACGGAAGGGACATCAAATGCGATATCCCGGAATCCCAATTCCATTAATGAAGGAATAGGAAATGGTTTTGTTTTCAGGAGATGGCCAATATGTTTTTCGCTGGGATATATCTCTTTCCTGCCAGCCAGGTATTTCTCTTTCCAAACTTTGGAATACGGTGTATAAATTGAATAGGGTTTGCTGTCATTTTTGATGATTTCATTCTTTTCAAAAATGACCTGGTCTTTGAAAGTGTGAAAAGGGATGCCTCTTTTCGTTAAAAGAGCTGCAATGTCCTTGTCGCGTTGCATCGCATAGGGTTCATAATCATGATTAGTATAAACGGCCCGGATGTCATATTGGGAAAGCAGTTTTTCAAAAGCTTTTTCCGGGGAATCATGGAGGATCAGCAAGGAAGAACCGGCTTCCTCCAATTGATTTTGCATTTCCCGCAAAGTGGAATGAATGAAGGCTACCCTTTTGTCTTTCTTATCTTTCAAGCCTTCCAGGATATTCGTGTCAAAAATGAAAATGGGAAGGACTGCATCTGCCAGCTTTAATGCTTCATATAAGCCATGATTGTCCTGGAGACGAAGGTCGCGTCTGAACCAGAAGATATTGATCTCCTTCTTTGTTTCTATATTATCTGACATTTTAAGCCAACAATCTAGGTACTTATTCAGTAGTGATGAAATACTTTTTATTCCTCTTTATGCCTTTGATGACATCCTCTCTCTGGGCCCAAGCTGACATTGACACCTCCACCCATATCGACCTGCATCGTGTTTACTCAAAAGATGAAGTGGACGAGCCTCCTCATTTTCCGAAAGGGCAAAAGTACTTTAGTGAAATTTCTTCCTCCATTCATTATCCGGCGGATGCAAGAGAAAAAGGGATCAAAGGACAAGTGATGATTAGCATGATAGTTGAAACTGATGGTTCTATGACCAATGCCCGCGTCAGTAAGGGCGTATATCCTTCCCTGGATGCCGAAGCGCTCCGGGTAGCCAAACTGATCACCACGCGGATGATTCCCGGAACCATAAAAGGGATTCCTGTTCGAAGTGAATATAGTTTCCCGATAGGATTTTATTTGCAATAATCAAAAAATGAAAGTATTGCCCCTGATTATAAAAATAAGCTATCTGCTTAAGCGCTTTAGTATTATTGTCTATCAACGACTCTTACAGTAGTGTCAGATTTTTCCCAATTACTAAAATCAAATTTCAAATTATAAATTCTATCATTTTGATTTCTTTTATTTCTAATAAAAAACTTATCTGCTAATCCATTAATTAATTCTTCATGTATTGTATGATCATGAAATATTTTTTCTAATAATGCTCTATCATTCATATTAATAATATTTTTTGTCACTTGATAATATAATTTCTGAATGTTTCTAAAAAATATAATAAAGTCATCCGAACTTCTAAATCTTTTTGCCACACTTACTAAATATTGATTGACAACATATTGAAATATTTTCAAACATGTATTTAATTTATAATTGTATTCATAAATTTTATTCTTATTTAAAGTAGCAATTGCATTATTCAGGTTTTTACTTTGTAGAAGTTCACTATAAAATAATGAGTACCCCGCTTCTAATTGTCCATATGTTATAGTGTTTGTAGGTCCAATACATGCAAAAAAAGGAGCCGTTCCAATATTTCCCAATAATAATTTCTCCAACATTGATTCTACAATATAACCACCATAACACGAAGCAATTGATACAAATAAATTATTCCTACATATCAAATTAATATGCATTAACTTGTTTCCAATTTCACGCCATGTTACAAGCGCTCCGCTTTTTAATCCAATCCCTTTAGTCGAACCATGCACTTCTAAATGGATAAATGGATAATACCCATTTTTTTCACAGTCTTTAACTATCAAATCAAATGTTTTAACTAAATGCGCCCTTGAATTTATTTCTTTATAGTAACTACTTATACCATCTTTATCGGCAATACGCTTAATAATATCTTCATATAATGCTTTTGCCATTCTAGTTGATTCTAAAGAAACAATAAAATATATTTTATTGGAATAAAATTTTACTTCCATAACTTAATTATTCTATATAATTATAACCTATTTTACTGGCATCTGATCCCAACTTATACCGTCAAGCAGTCTTCCACTTTTTTTCTTGCTTGTTCCTCCCCATTGTTTAAAGAAAAAAGGTACTTCATTCTCTATACAGCTATTCTTTATTTCATCTACCCATTCCTTTTTCATAGGACGTGGTCTTCTCCCACTTTCGCCTCCTACAATTACCCAGTCTATTTTCTTTAGATTCAAATTTGTTAATGGGCCAATTAATGGCTCGCATGATAAAAATTTAATTTTTGCTTTAGTTTTTCTTAATTGATCAACTCGTTTAATTGCCTTCTCATTCTCAACTGAAACGCCCATCCATATGTTATGGCTCCACTTTAAATATCCTTCCATGTCATAATAATGAAGAATATCAGACCTCTTTGTAAGAATTTGAAATACATGCTGAGGATTATCTTTCATCACTTCAAAAGCTTTTTGTATGAAATTTATCGGTACATCTTCTTGAAATAGATCGCTCATTGAGTTTACAAAAACGATTTTAGGTTTTTTCCATTTATACGGTTCACTTAATACATCTTCATGTAAAGTAAGCTTAAATCCATTTTCATATTTCGGAATGCCCATGGCCTGCAATCTCTTAGAAAAGATTTCAGCGTAACAAAATTTACATCCCGCAGAAATTTTTTTACACCCAGTAACAGGGTTCCATGTCATTTCTGTCCATTCAATGCTAGATTGTGCCATTAGAAATTCAATTTTGTTTGTCCATCTATCCTAGATTCAACTTTGCTGAAGAAATCTACACCTCTCTTATTTTTTGAGTAAAAGGTTAAATAATATAGTGGAAGTCTTTTCTCATTTGATTCTATAAGATGCATTTTTTTATCCATCTGATACCCAAGTTTATTCATTTGATTTTGATATTGCTCTGATAAAAATTTAACAAAATCAGACTTGTTCCGTAATCCATTTTTATCAAATTCCTCTCTCCAATTAGGAATTCCCAAATATTCAGATATTCTATTATTTTGTTCCTCAATATATAAATCAAAATTACGATTTGCATCCATATACAAGGCTTGCAATATTAAAAAATCGACTATTCCTTGGCCAAGACTTTTAATTATAGCAAAATTCAAATTCAACGAGAAGGGATCAACAAAACAAAATGACAAAACAGTATTCCCTTTAGAATATTTAGGAAGCGCTTTTATTATTTCATCATAATTTGTATTACTATCTCCATTTATTATTTGATAATTTATATTTCTATTTTGATTTTTAATTCTTTTTTCAAGTGCAATACAACATTCTTCATTTTTTTCACATAATATATATTTTGAAAACAAATTGGGAATTGACATTGCAATTAAAGCTGAGCTTTTATATATTTTTTTACTTTCTTTAATTTGAGCATGCCCTGCACCAGCAAACAAATCAATATAAACTAATTGTCCCCATTTATTTTTCATGCCAGCTGTAAAAATGTCACAATAACTTCCTACTAATTTGTATTTCTTTAGAGACCATTGCCTTACTTCTGGGGTATATAACCCATCTGGCTCAACTTCAATAATTGGATTGAAATGATTCATAATTTTTATTAATCAATTTTGAATCTAATATAGCCTTTTATTAATACCTCCCATCCTTTCTATACGGCAGCTTTTCCATGCTTTCCACTTCCAGGCTGGCGAAATCGAAATCATCAGTCACTTTGCCATGAAGGAGATACATCCCTTTTCCTTTAAACGGGTGTCGCTCCAGCTGCGGCGGAAAATGCGTGGTGTCAAAATATTTTCCTTCTTCATCGAGCCAGGTGCCGAAACTCATCAGCTTGCCATTGACGGTGGTGACGGGCTTGCGGGTGACATAGTAGCCGAGCATAGAGACCCGCTTGCTGATCAACGCATTGAGGTCATGCGTCAATACGATATTTTGTTTCGGTCTTTCTTGCAACAGATCAAAAGGACTGCACAACGGAAAACCCAACAGCTCTATCTCATCAAAGGCCTGGTCATAGCTGCTTTCTTCCAGGGTTGGCAGGGCATAGTCGACATGCTGGCCTCCCCCAAATAAAGCGGGCTGCCCGATAGGTCGGCTTCGCCTGCGGATTGTGTACGGCATACTTATGCCACATCAGCTCGCACTTCGTCTTGCCGGTCCAGCGAAAGGCGCCGATGCGAATCAGGAGATCCAATTGCTCGCGGCCAATGTCAACGCGGCTGACAAAATCTTCCAGGCTCTTATATTCTCCATGTTGCAGCCGTTCCTCCACGATGCGATGCGATACATTCCGCTCCAGCGACTGGATGTGAATGAAGCCGAGATAAATCCGGTCGCCATAGATCGTGGTGAGGTTGATGCTGTGATTGATGCATGGCGCTTCGAATTTTTGCTCCGCACATGCGCGCTTCATGCACATAGTATTCCGTCTGGTAAAACCCGCCGAAATTGTTGATCACCCCGACCATGAATTCTTTTGGGTAATAGGTCTTGAGATACAGACTCTGAAAACTCTCCACCGCAAAACTCGCCGAGTGCGCTTTGCAAAACGAATAGCCGGAAAAACTCTCCACCTGCCGCCATACTTCCGCGATCAGTTCCTCCGGGTACTGACGCTCCCGACAGTTGCGCCAGAATTTTTCCATCAGCCGACTGAAGGTATCGGATGATTTTTTCTTTCCCGTCATGATGCGGCGCAGCACATCCGACTCATCGAGATCGAGTCCGGCAAAGTGATGTACGATCTTCATCACATCTTCCTGGTAGACCATGACGCCAAAGGTTTCGCCGAGATGTTCTTTAAACACCGGATGCAGGTATTCGACTTTTTCCGGTTCGTGAAAACGCCTGATGTATTCCCTCATCATACCGCTCTTGGCGACGCCGGGGCGGATGATCGAACTGGCGGCCACGAGATGCACATAATTGTCACAATGCAACTTGGTCAGCAAGCCGCGCATAGCCGGTGATTCAATGTAGAAGCAGCCGATGCATTGGCCGGAATAGAGTTGTTGTTTGACCTGTGGGTCTTCTTTGATCTTTGGTACATCGTGGATGTCGATGGCTTTGCCCTGGTTGATACGGATGAGATCAACGGCATCTTTGATATGGCCGAGGCCGCGCTGGCTGAGCACATCATATTTGTGAAAGCCGAGATCTTCGGCGTGGTACATGTCGAAATGGGTGATCGGAAATCCCTTCGGCATCATCTGCAATGCCGTGTGATAGGTGATCTCGCGTTGCGATACGAGCACACCACCGGCATGGATGGAGAGATAGTTGGGATATTTTTCAATCATTTCGCCATAGCGGAAGATGTGTTTTGCATACGGATGATGTTTGCTGCTGGCGAGGGGCTCATCGACGATCGCATCGATATCTGCTTTCGGCAGCCCCACTACTTTTCCGAATTCCCGGATGATAGAGCGGCCCTTGAAGGTATTGTAGGTAGCCAGCAATGCTGTATGTCGATGGCCATAGCGTTTGAAGATGTAGTCAGTGACATCATCGCGTTCGTCCCAGGAAAAATCAATATCAAAATCAGGCGGCGATGAGCGGTGCGGATTGATGAAGCGCTCGAAGTAGAGATCGAGCTCGATCGGATCGACATCTGTGATGCCGAGACAATACGCGACGAGTGAGTTGGCCCCACTTCCTCTGCCGACATGATGATAGCCTGCGGTCTGCGCGTAGCGGATGATGTCCCAGGTGATGAGGAAGTACGGTGCGAAACCCATTTGCCGGATGACTTTGAGCTCACTCTCCATTCGCGCGACGGCTTTCAGGCTTCGTTCAGCGTAACGACGTCGGCAGCCTTCGCGGGCGAGTTTGATCAGCAGTTGATAGTCATCGCGTTCTGAGCCTGTGAAGGTTTGCCGGTTGTTTTTATCACCACAGGGCAATTCCGCTTCACAGTGATAGAGCAGTTCTTCCGTCGTGCGAATGATCTGCGGATAAGCTCTGAAGGCATGATCGATATATTCACGATTGACCCAATATTCGCCGGGTCCGGCATGGTCCTGTTCGTCCAGCTTACCGAGCATGAGATTAAGATCGACACAGCGCATGAGCTTGTGCACTTTGTAGCCGGTTTCATCTTCATAGGTGATGGGTTGCCAGACGACGAGGCGTTCAGGTTTTTCACGTAAAGCGGAAGAGAAGAGGCCATTGACTTCGGCAGGCATGATGCCGATGTATTCATTGGGCCGTAGTTGTTCAGGCACATGGCCAGGCCTGTAGATGATATAGACATGTTGCATCTCCGGTGGAAACTCAGGTAGAGGGAGACCTTCGAGCGAACAGGCGGTGAGGAGTTCGCAGAGTTCGCGCCAGCCTTCGCCATTGCGGGCGATACCGGTGTAGAGGTATCGGCCTTCAAGACGATATTCAACACCGAGGACGGGTTTGATATCGCGTTTGCGACATTCGTTGATCCACTGCACGGCGCAGGACGTGTTGTTGATATCGGTCAGGGCCAGGGTGGTGAGGCCACGGCGGGACGCCCCTTCTGCCAGGTCTTCAGGCGATAAAGTGCCATACTTAAACGAGTAATATGAGTGGCAGTTGAGGAACACGGGAGGGTAAAGATAGGGATTTGACCAATTTTTAGTCATATTTATGACTAATATAAAGTCATATTTATACACTTCGTGATAATTGCCTCATTAATAGCCGGTTGAATGAAGAAAGGGGGAGAATAAGGAAGTACAAATAACGAATCGAATAAGGAAGTAAAAGCAGGACCAATAAAAGGGCTGAAAGGCTGCCATCATCGGGCGTTGGGTTTAACCCAATGCAACTAAAATCGTAGGATCTACTTCAGGGCGTCTGCCTTGTCATTCATGCCCTGGTTACGGTAGAAATTGGCGAGGTCGGACTTGATAGAGGTATTGGTGGGCGCGAGACTGTAAGCTTTTTCTAAATCGGTGAGGGTCTCGGAAAGATGACCCAGCCTGTATTGATTCAATCCCATGGCCCGCCAGATCTCTCCGTTATCGGGTGCATATTCGAGGGCTTGCTTCAACAAATCAAGAGCTTGCGCCGGGTTATCTTTTTTCTCACTCTCCTCTTTGGCCCAATACATCAGGAAGGCAGCGATATTTTGTTCCGCTACTTTCTTATCCTCGGAGATCTCCATGATCTTCCTATAATAGGATAAGGCCCCAGGAAAATCATTTCGGGCCACGCAGATATTGGCCATGTTGGTATAAGAAGAAATACCGGGACGAATAGCAATGCTTTTGTTCGAATATTGTTCGGCGAGAGCAAGGCGCCGGGTCGCTTCTTCGGGAGATAAGTCCCCTTTCACTACCGTTTGATAGATCTCATCAGCATAGCCATCATTGAGACGAATACTGTTGGGTGATTTTTCTACATCCGCTTTTACCAGGGTGTAATCGCTTGCCCAATCCCGGTTTCGAACAACCGTATGAACACTAAACCAAAGCGTAAGGGCTGCCAGGCCCACGAGTATAATTCGTTGTATCGAATTGGATTGTTTCCATTGGAATACAGCGGAGCGGTCTTTGTCATCCCACTTCAGCAAGGCAGATAAAATAAAAGTAAAACCGAGGACAAACCACAAGGAAGGAAGATAGAGTAATCGTTCACTCATAATCGTTCCCAACAACATCACGATCTGGCTGTAGAGTGAAATAGCGACTAAATAGGCAAAGGCGAAAAATCCGCCTATACTTTTTTTGATCATTCCCAGGACCGCATAAACTGTGAGTGCACCATAGGTCAGTATGCCCAGCCAGCTCACCGGACTGGTCAACGATTGAAGGGGTAGAGCATTGTAGGAATAATCACAAATCTAATGGACCGGGAAAAGAAGCAGCAGGAGATATTTCCACAGAATAAAGAAAGCTGTTCCTAATCGCTCTGCGCTATCAGCCGTCACCAGGGGATTATCAAATTCAGGAATGGCAGGAGAAGTAAACCCATGCAGGGCCGTTCCCCGTAAAAGAAAAAATATTCCAAGCGGAATCAATGCCCACCAACTTGATTTCAAACTATAGCCAAAGGTTTTTTGAAAAAATATCCATCCGATAAAAGGCAAAACAGCCAGGCCGGTAATTGAACTTTCTTTCGAAAGCAAGGCCGCCAATAAGGACAGACCGGCAAACAAGATTGACTTCCATTGATGGGTTAAGTACCAGACTGCCAACTGATGAATAGTAAGCAACACAAAAAATAACCCCAGGATCTCATCGCGGCTCTTGATGTTGGCCACGACTTCGGTATGAATCGGATGTGCGGCGAAAAGAACGCAGGCTATGATTGGAAATACTAAGGAGGTGGCCGGCATCAACTTTCGCAGGGTCAGGAATAGTAGTGCATTGGTGGCCGCATACCAGAGTACATTCATGAAGTGACCCAGCAAAGGATTATCAGGTGACAAAGCCCATTCGATGGCAAAAGTGGTCAGTGTTAGCGGGCGATACAGACAACCTCCGAAACAATGCTCCCGGTAGGGCTGGGTAAAAATATCCAGGATTCCGGCGAATCCTTTATGCACATTTTGGTTTGATCCGATGGCCAGGACATCATCCATAGCAAAGCCATGACCCAATGTATTGGCGTATAAGACGAAACCCAAAAGGGCCAATAAGAGCCCGATCTTCAGGTCAGAAAACCCTTTGAGGCTTCTTTTGGAAGAGGAGCGGATGGGCTGACTGGGCTGACTTCTTTTCTTACTCATAGGACCGGTAGAACAAAGGCGAGTTTAGTGTTTTTTGAGTAAAAAAACCTCTTACGATATGGAAAATAAATTCATCATAAGCAGTGATATTAAACCAATTTTCAAAACATCAGGAAAACAGAAGTAATCTCCTTAACTTTATAACATAAACCTAAAGCAAAGAAATGAGTATCGAGGCGATAAAGATTGATCTGCTGCAGCGGCTTCTCACCATTGAAAATGAGGACCTGCTTCTGGAAATTGAAAAAATCCTGGATCGGGATCTGGAAATGAATCCTGCCCTTTACAATGCCATACAAACAGGCATGAAAAATATTAAGAACAGAGAAACCCTGCCCCACGAAGAAGTCAGAAAGTTATATGACAAATGGCTATGAAATTCGATGGTCAAACCGCTCCATAGAGGAACTCCAATCCATTATCACCTATTTAGAACAAAATTGGTCGGAAAGAGAAATAAGAAATTTCATCTTGCTTATTGAATCCCATTTGTTCATTATCTCAAAGAACCCTTTGCTCTTTCGAATATCACCAAGGTATTTTGGAACCAGGGAATGTCTGATAAGCCGGTATCTCACTTTATTTTATACTATTGAACACGAAACTATATTTATCGTAGCGATATGGGATAATAGAAAAAATCCAAAATATATTAAGAGCAGGCGACTTAAATGAATCAAACCGGGAACTTGAATAAAAGGCACTTAAAGGCACCTCTATTATCCTGGTTTTGAATAAAGAGCCCCTTTGATAAATTAGCCTATTGCACTTATTAATTCAATAAATTTGTTGGTTAATAGAACCGCCCTTAAGCTGATCGCCCAAAAAATATGAAAACAATAGTCATCCTTCTCTTGAGTGTAACTTCTGTTTCAGCTCAGTTGAATCCAATTGAATTGGGTAAAGTGCATTGGCTCCGATCGTTCGATGAGGCGCAGGCCAAAAGTAAATCCGAGAGCAAGCCTATGCTCATTCTTTTCCAGGAAATCCCAGGCTGCCAAACCTGCCGAAGTTATGGAAGCGAAGTATTGACTCACCCGCTGATCGTAGAAACGATCGAAACGTATTTCATTCCATTAGCGATATATAATAACAAAGGCGGAGAGGATGCAGCAGTGCTCAAACGGTATAATGAACCAGCCTGGAATAATCCTGTCGTCAGGGTGGTCGATCAAAGCGGAAAAGATGTCGTCAGCAGGCTCAATGGAAATTACAGCACGGCGGGACTTGTTTCAACGCTGACCCAAAGCATAATCAAAAACAAAGGCAGCGCCCCGGCTTACTTGCAACTCTTGTCCGATGAACTGAGTGCTCAGCAAAATGGGACCGCAACCGCCACGTATTCTATGTATTGTTTCTGGGCTGGGGAAGTTTTGTTTGGAAAAGTAAATGGGGTGATGAAAACCAGCGCGGGATACGAGGGCGGCAAAGAATCAGTCATCGTCGAATATGATCCCCATATTATTTCCCTTTCCAAACTGAATGAAATAGCTGACCATCACCAATGCAATATCGTATCCAACGGCACCTTTAAGGCCGATGCAACCCCTAAATATTATTTATCCAATAGCAAGTATAAAACTGTACCGATGACGGAACTGCAAAAATGCCGGGTAAACAGTGCATTGGGGGATGGGCTGGATCCTGGTGAATATCTGTCTCCCCAACAATTGGCCTACCTCAACAAATCATCGCAAAAGAATTGCGTGTCGATGTCGATTACCGAAGCCTGGTGATTCCGTTGGTTGGATTCCGTTGATTGGATTCCGTTGATTGTATTTCGTTGATTGTTTTCGTCGGTTGTTGGAGAGAACTCCAACAACAACAGACTACTTGCTACAGGGAATTTTCTTCCGCAGCCAGCGAAAACAATTATGATCTTACGATGCTTCCATGCTTCGCCAGATCTATCATAATCTTCATCTCATCGAAGAGTTCGTCTATGTTGCCGCTGAACCCGACGGAGACAAACCTGACTTTCTGATCCGGGCCGATAATGAATTTGGTCGGGATACCATTTACTTTATAACTACCCACCACGGTATTATCCCCATCGATGAGTACATGGAATGGATAATTATTTGTACTGATGAAATCATTGGCGCGGTTCTCCCGGTTTTCAGGATTTTCCCATGTATCGACAAAAAGGAATACGACATCTTTGTCAGAAGCAAAATGATCGACTGTCATTTTCATGCCCGGGAAACTGGCTTTGCATGGGCCGCACCAGGTGGCCCAAAAATCAAGAACGACGGTTTTGCCTTTATAATCGCTCAGTGATACACTGTTCCCTTGCAAATCTTTCAATGTAAAGTCCACCGGTTCATCTTCCTTCCACATTTTCAAGACCTTATCCACCATCAGATCGTGGGCTTTGGCATCGAGTTGGCTGAGATACTGATTATATAGTTGCTCTGTAGTGGCTGTCTTCGTCCAATATTCTTTATGAATTTCCTTTACCCGTGGTGAAGCTTTGCCGGTGACCATAATCTTGTCCATAAAAGCTTCCAGGTCCTTGTTCTGACCGGCCTTCTGCAGGTAAACGGCATACCTTTCGTTCATCTCTGCATCCTGGTATTCTGAATTCTGAACAGCAAACAGTTGATGATCGATAGCTTCATCAAGATGACCTTGCTTATACCGGACGAGGGCGTAGGTATCTCCGTATCCGGCTTTCATATTTTCAAGTGCCACCATCCATTCATTTTTTGTCATGTAAGCTGGTTTGGTCACCTCGGGTGTCAACAAGCTGAGTGAAGTGGCAGACAAGTCAGCAGCAATATCATAGTGGGAGCCTGCCTTATCCGTGCTTTCACCGGAGAGTGTCCAGGCATAGGTATTGGCCACCCTGGCGTGAGCCATCGGATCTATCATCTGATCAACATAGGACTTCACTGTATTCCAGTCTTCTTTAGTAGCATATTGATCCGCGATGGTTGCTGTCATCTGGTCCATGTATGCGCGATTTTCATCTGTCACCGGATATTTGGATTTAAACTGATCCCTGATTTTGATTTTATCATCCACGGCACCGGCGTTTTGAAACGCAGTCAACATATCCTCTTGTGCTAACAGCGATTTAGGATAAGTCTTATCCAAACCTTTTCTCAGGGTTGCCTGTAACGTAGAATCTTCCATGATCTTGGCCAGCCGAACGGACTGCACCAGGAGCGCCTCAGAAGCTTCTTTTGGTTTTTTAGAAATTTCTTCAAGATGGGCTTTGATATCATTCAGGTCATCCTGAGATTTGGATGCGTTGGCTGATAAGTAATATCCTTTAAGGACATCCGGTTGATTAAACCATTGGGGATCTGCTTTCACCGCATCCCTGAAATTCATCGTGTTTTCAGTATCATCCTTGTCCATGCCCAACGGGCGGCTATACAGAGAAGAAATCAGTGCTTTTTCAAGGCGGGCTGAAAAAGGATTTGCCGTTTCATTGGTCAGGAATTGATCCGTATTGGATTTGACTTCATTGTAATGGTTTTTCAGTGCCAGGTAAACCCAACTGGCATGATCTGGTAATACAACTTGTGCTTTTAACTCTCCGGCTTTGTCCCCGGGCAAAAGGGCGGCATCACTGGCGACGAGTTTGGTGCCATTCATTGTATAAAAAGAAAGGTGGAGCTGGCCTTCGTCTGCAGGAACTCCGGAAATACGGATTTCTGCGTTAGTGCCGGCTTTGGGTGCAGACACCCAGGTCCAGGATTGTGCCTGGCTGAATTGTGCGCAACTGGCAGCTACCAGGAAGAGGAATACGGGTTTCATATTATTTTGATTTGAACGGTAAAGATAGGCCTTCCATCTCTTGAATTTTCATTATTATTGGTCATGACCACGACGATTGAAATCAGTTTTTATCCTATGCAGGATGATTATCCGGACGTAGTGCTTTCTTTTCTTGAAAAACTCAAGGCCCTGACCAATGCGGAAATACAGACCAACGGAATGAGTACGATACTCATCGGTTCGTTTGATACGCTGTGGAATCAATTAGGTGTTTTGATCAAAAATGAATTCTCCTCGCATGCATCTTTGTTTGTGATGAAGGTGGCGGCGGGGAGGAGGGAGCAGTAAAGGTGGGCGGTGAGCGGTGAGCAGTGAGCAGTGAGCGGTAATCAGTATGCGGTAATCAGTAAGCGGTAATCAGTAAGCGGTGAGCAGTAATCGGTAATCGGTAAGCGGTAATCAGTAATCAGTGAGCGGTGAGCAGTAAGCAGTGAGCAGTAAGCAGTAATCGGTAATCGGTAATCGGTGAGCAGTGAGCAGTGAGCAGTAATCAGTAATCGGTAATCGGTAATCGGTAATCAGTAATCGTGAGCAGTGAGCAGTGAGCAGTCTAAAAAGAACAAAATAATGACTGCCGACCGGGTACTGTGGACTGCCGACTAACAACTGAATCATCACCAATGGGGATAAATTTTAACATTTTTCTATATAAAAATTGTTTAGGTTTATACCGCCTAACGTCGTGACTATCTCCATCACGCAAAACGAAATCTCACCCATTGGCCGTCCGGTACCGGGCGGTTTTTTTTATATCTAATCGGAATAGCGGATCCATTTGAACATCTCGCGGATCGTTGCTTTTTTACCATACATCAATATGCCGACCCGATAGATTCGACTGGTGAGCCAGATGAAGAACCATACGGTACTCACCATGATCACGATAGACAATACGATCTGCCACCACGGCGGATCAAAGGCTAGACGGGCAGGCATGATGATCGGTGAGAATAACGGGAACATGGAGGCAAAGACAGCGAGACTACCGTTGGGATTGGACAGCACGGGAAATAGCATATAGAAAGCGCACAACACAATGAAGACAATCGGCATCATCAATTGCTGACCTTCCCCCATGTCTTCATTGATAGCAGAACCTATCGCGGCGAACATAGAGGAATAGATAAAATATCCGCCAAGAAAGAAGATGACGAAAACCGGAAGGATCAGCCACCATTTCAGATTCATTATAGCCTGCATGACCTGGTGAAACGAAAAATGACCGAATGAGGCTTCATTGACCTGGCTGACAGCACCACTCATGTTAGTCATCTGCGCCGGATCAACCCCAGGCATAAACGCAGAGACAATAATCAATACCACCGGAATCAAAACAGCCCACAAGGCTAACTGTGTTAATCCTACCCCGCCAACCCCGATGAGTTTACCCATCATCAGATTGATGGGCTTCACAGAACTAACCATAACCTCCACGATACGACTGAGTTTTTCTTCCATTACACTTCTCATCACCATCGAACCATAAATGAAAATGACGAGATACATCATAAAACCCATGATCCCGCCTAACGCAGTGCCGATGATGATATAGAGTTTGCCAACTGCTCCAGAATTGGATGGGTTGTTTGGATCTATCGCACCGTTTTCCAGATTGATCCTTGCTTTGAATGAATCCAGCAGATGCTGATCAATGTTTGATTTATGCATGCGGAAAGTTTCAATCTGATCAGCCAGATGCGATTCGATAGATTCCAATAGCGACAGCGAAGGCTTCTCTTTGCTGTAATAAGAGGCTGAAATGGACATGGTAGATGAATCCCGTAAAGCCGGGATATAAACGAGCAGATCAAAGCCCAGGGACTGATAATCGTCCTTCAATTTTTGCAAATTGTCATCGGAAAATTCATAGGGAAATGATTTGTCTTCAGCCGCCATTTGGTGAATGATACCCGTGTCATCTTTGATCAGGATGCGTTGATCTGATTTACTGCCCGCATTCATGATCAAGCCCATAAGGGTGGCAAATACCGCAATACCAATTGGTGTGAGCAAGGTCACCAGGATGAAGGATTTCTTTTGTACCCGAGTGAGGTATTCGCGCCGGGCAACGATCCATACTTTATCATTCATGAGAGATACCTTTTACCTGGCGAATAAATATTTCATTGAGGGACGGAAGAATTTCCCGGAAGGACTGGATCTCACAACCGGATTGAATCAGGTACTGCAGGAGATGATTGGGGCTATCCTGGTCCGGAAGCCTGAAAACGGCAGTGTGGTCAAATTGCCTGACGAGCTCCATGCCGTTATTATATTGTTGAGGTAATATTCCCCTGAATCCAACTTCATACAGATTTTCTTTGTAGGTATTGCGGATCTCCTGCACATTACCCAGCAATACGTTTTTACCACGATTGATCAGGATGATGTTCTCACACATTTCTTCCACCTGTTCCATGCGGTGCGTAGAAAACAGGATGGTCACGCCCTGATTTTTCAACCGGTATATTTCGTCCTGGATCATGCTGGTATTGATGGGGTCGAGACCGGTGAACGGCTCGTCCAGGATGAGGAGGACAGGTTCATGAACGATGGTGGCGATGAACTGAATCTTCTGTTGCATGCCCTTCGACAATTCTTCTACTTTTTTGTTCCACCAATCCAGGGCTTCAAAACGCTCAAGCATGGCTTTGCACCGGGTGGCGGCATCGCTCGCACTCAATCCTTTCAACCGGGCGAGATAGATCAGGTGGTCGCCCACTTTCATTTTCTTATAAAGTCCCCGCTCTTCCGGCAGATAGCCCATCCGGGCAGGATGGTTCTTATTCAATTTTTCATTCTCAAAAAAAACCTGCCCGCTATCCGGACCTGTGATGGTAGTAATGATACGGATGGCTGAAGTTTTACCGGCGCCATTCGGACCCAGCATACCAAAGATGGTACCGCGCTCGACTTCAAAACTGATATTATCGACGGCTACCTGGTCCTTGTATTTTTTGGTGACGTGTTCGAGTCGTAAAATGGACATGGAGTGAGGGGCTTTGAGGGGTCAAGTATAAGTCATTTTCCACAATTTCCGGCGCAGACAAATGATCACTTTTGACAGTTTACCTATCTTTAGGGCGAATAGATATCTTTTGTGAAAAGCCTGACCATCCTGTTTCTTTCCTTTGCGATCCTGGTGCAGTCCTTTGGCAGCCTGGTCATCGTGGTCGGCTATGAAATCAATAAAGAGACGATCACCCAATTATTCTGCATCAATAAGGATAAACCTGTCCTGCACTGCAATGGGAAATGCTACCTCCGGCGTCAACTCCAGGAAGAACAAAAAAAAGATCAACTCCCTGTTTCGAAAATAAAAGACAGTCAACAGCCTACCCAGTTTTTTCAAACTTCACGTTCGTCCTTAGCTACCGCTTTTGTCAAAGCAAACCATAATCTTCCTCATTACATAACCTCCTCCTTTCAGGAAATCAATCCCTCTATTTTCCAGCCTCCTGGTTAATCGTTACCCTGCTTTATCCAATTGTCGGATGCATTGGATATTTTATGATTGAGGTAAAAGAAATATCGAATACGAATAACCAGTATCTGATTTCTTCATCCCGATATCATTGGCGAATATCTTCCTGACGATACGGGAAGTTAGTTTTAACGATTAAACAAGACAAAACATGAATTCAAAATATTATATCCTGGGCCTCCTGGTGCTCATCGGGCTGCAACATGGTTTCGGCCAGGGATTTGCCAGCCCCGCCGGAGTCATGATCAGTCATGCCCATGCCAAAGGTGGCTTTATGCTCACCTATACTTACATGGACATGATGATGGAGGACAATCAGTCCGGAACTGAACAGATCAATGATGAGCAGGTCTGGAACGATTATCTCTTTTCTCCTCAACACATGCACATGGGCATGCATCAACTGATGGGCATGTATGGGGTTTCTGACCGGCTCTCGCTCATGGCGATGGCACATATCTTTCCTCTTCCATGACCATGAGTTTACCTCCGGGCACCGTGTTAGAACATCACCATGGTGACAGCACAGTGATGGCCTCCAATGAAACGACTCATAACCATGCCACGGCCGGATTTGGGGATGTCCGGTTGTGGGCCATTTACAAACTGGTCAGTCGTGAAAATTTATCCCTTTTATTGAGTGCGGGGCTGAATATTCCCACCGGCAAAATAGATATTGATGCCGGAGAGCATGCGATCTATCCGGGCGAGTTACAGCCCTACATGATGCAATTAGGCACCGGTACGTTCGACTTCATGCCCGGACTGACTTACCTGGCCAACAGCGGATCATTAACCTGGAGCATGCAGGCACTATCCAATATCAGGCCTTTCTATAATTCCCGGGGATACCATTATGGGAGTGATCTTACGCTCAATGCGTGGGCTGCTTATCACATTATACCCATTATGAGCGTGTCGGCCAGGCTTGAGGGATATGCAGGATCTACTATCTACGGCAGTGATTCAAAAATAAATCCGATTGTGTCCCCTGCGGCGGATCCAAAGTGTTATGGCGGACAACGCCTGAGTGCCTTTGCGGGTGTCAATTTTTATATTTCGGAGGGCTTTTTAAGTTATGCTAAAATAGCCCTGGAAATAGGTGCCCCTATTTATCAACAGGTGAACGGAATTCAACAGGTGTCATCTTATTGCTGGAATGCCGGCATTACCAAAGCCTTCTGAAGATTCCCGTTCAACTTTTTTCCTTACCTTTTAATACACCAAATAGAAATGAAAAAAATAAATTCAATCCCACTGATCACCATGAGCGTATTGATGCTCCTGTTTACTTTTGCAGGATGTAAAAAAGAGGATAATCCAACCCCTTCCTACGGATCTATACTCTTGCATTTACACACCTATGTTGGTGACACGGAAGTCGAGAATTACGGTGACCTCCTTGAACTCACGGATGGAAGAAAAATCACCGTCAATACGGCCCAGCTTTATCTTTCCAATATCAAACTGATCAAAACAGATGGCAGCGTCATCGACGGTCCGGATACGACTGTGTTTTTGAAACAAGGCATCGAGGAATATGAAATCGGATCGGTACTGGCCGGCAATTACAAGTCGATTCGATTCGATGTTGGCATCAGTGATTCCACCAACATGACTACGCCGGCTATATCGGACCCCAATTTGTATCAGCCTTCCATGTGGTTTGGCGCATCAGCCCAACCGGATGGTTTTGTCTTTATCAATTTCCAGGGGACCATTGACACCACGGCTGCTGCTGATGGTGCTGACCTGATTCCCTTCGCCTATAAGATCGGAACCAGTGCCAATCGGGTAACAGTGACGATGCCGGATCAAAACCATACCATCGTGCCGGACCAGCAAGACGTGTACCACATCCTTGCTAATTATGCCGGCCTACTGGATGGCATTCAGCTAAATAATGTTGATAATCTCCAATTGACTACTGCTGCTCAAAATTCATCTCCCCTGGCCAGCCAATTAGTGGCTAATATTGCCGGCATGTTTGATTATGAACAATAGTCAGCGCTTTAGTACGATGAGCGACCTGAGAAAAAAAGTAATACCCTACCTGGCCTGCCTCGTATATGGTATTACTTTTTTCTCTTGTTGTAAGGACAATATGGACAGCCAGGTCTGCCATTCCATGTTGCCGGATACAGTTTCTTTTCAGGGAGACATTCAACCGCTGTTCAATACCTATTGTACCAATTCGGGTTGTCACTCGGGGAGCGAGCCCAGTGGAAATTTAAACCTGGTAGATTCTGTGGCTTATCAACAACTTTCCAAACCTGGCAGCGGATATATCAATACCACTACGCCCACGCATAGCATCCTGTATAGCCAGATGATATCTGCATCACAGCCCATGCCTCCGGATGGAAAACTGGATCCGTGTATGACTGATTTGGTACTGAAGTGGATCGAGCAGGGAGCGGAGAATAATTGAGAGAATGCGAGAGTTATGAGAAGTATGAGAGGTATGAGAGGTATGAGAGGTATGAGAGGTATGAGAGGTATGAGAGGTATGAGAGGTATGAGAGGTATGAGAGGTATGAGCGTATGAGAACTTTTTACATTAGAGAGTAGGCTGGCGGTACTTGTTAGTTGTTAGTCAAGCTAAACTATTTAAACACACCGATTTCACGAAAAGGACTTGTGGTAAGTTGATCACTCTACCGGTGCCATGTGGATCTTGAGTCCGTCGATCCGATCATCGACGTGGAGCTGGCAGCAGAGGCGGCTGTTGTCTTTCAGGAAAATCAGTTTGTCCAGGGTCTCTTCTTCCTGGTCTGAGATGGGGGGAAGGTCATGCTCGCTCAGGATATAGACGTGACAGTGTCCGCAGAGTCCCAGGCCGCCGCAGATACTCTCCATGGGGAGATCCGAGGCCTTGCAGGCTTCCATGACATTCAGGCCGAGGTCACCGGGTACTTCTATGGTATGCCATTCGCCTTCTCTGTCGAGTACACGTATGGAGATTAATCCTTCTGCTTGAGTGTCGATATTATTTACCATAAGCTGGATGCAAGATCAGGTAATAACATTCAAAAGTATAAGAGGGTTGAAAACAGGGGCGTGATCTTGATTAGTGGGATGGATGATATGGGCCTCCACAGCGGAAAGACTGGGCTCTAACACTAAATTAAAATCAATCGTATTGCTGCCAATGAAGCCTGCTATAACTATGTGAATGATGTGATTTTCCTGCCTGAAAGGAATCAATTTAAGGGAACCGTCCCTTATTATGAAACTGCATTACATGAACTTACTCATTGGACAGGACATAAATCAAGACTTGATCGAAGTCTTAAGAATGTATTTGGCTCAGACGAGTATGCGAAAGAAGAATTGATTGCTGAATTGTGTTCTGCATTTCTTATGTGCCGAGCTTGGATTCTCAATGAGCATTACAAATAGTGCTGCTTACATCCAGGATTGGATCAGAGTCTTAAAGGAAGATTCCCGATACATCTTCAAAGCTATCAGAGGTGCTGAAGAAGCAGCGAGATTCATTCATGCTTGTTCAAAACCTAAGCTCGAAAATGAGTCGATCAAGGATGAGTCTAGAAATGAGTAACAGTAATTGCACCAATTCACCAGTTCATCTATTTAAGGGGTAACCAACAATTTGGTTGCTCCTTTTTAAT
Source organism: uncultured Saprospiraceae bacterium (assembly GCA_963837505.1). Classification (GTDB taxonomy): domain Bacteria; phylum Bacteroidota; class Bacteroidia; order Chitinophagales; family Saprospiraceae; genus Opimibacter. Next base: position 159,937 of record CAWINN010000014.1, read on the forward strand.
TTCTTATTTCACAATCAGATGCAGAAGATTTATATGCTATTTCAATCATACTGCCTAATGTCTAACGATCAATCCTTCACAAATTTCAGTGCTTTTCTTGTGTTCTTATCAATGATTGATAAAAAGTAAACGCCGGTTGGCAATGAGTTTATATCAATTTCTAATACACCCACTGACTCCAAATTAGCAGAACGAGCTGATCCAACCTGAATGCCATAGGAATTGGAAATAAAGTAATTTACTTTTTTCTCCTTTTCTGGTCCCAAATATGATAGGTAAATTACATTGTTGCTTGGATTCGGGTATAGACCATAATTATCATCTTCACTTGGACTCACCGTCTTGATAGACCTTGAAAACAAAGTGTCTGACACGGGTTCAATGTAAAATGTGACACTACCATAAACATGATCTGAGGAATAAAGTGAACTCAATTGTCTAAAGAATATAGTATGCGGAATTTCGGAATGACCATACCCGTTAAACTCAATAATTATAGGTACTTTTTCGCTTCCATTCAAGCTTATTCCCTGAAGCAACATTGTTTCAGAACCGTCGTAAGTAACTGATTTCTCACTATCATTAGCTGACAAATAAGTGCCTCGTTTGCCACCCGAAGACCAACGGGTGTATAAGTCGCCCAAATAAACTTTCACACTGCCTACAGCTGATAGGTCTCCCGATAAATGAGGATTGATTGCACGATCAGATGTTAACTGAAAGTCAAATGTTTGCGAAGTTGTCTCAATGTTCCTTACCAGAATTTGGTGCCTCTTTCTTTCATCTCCGGGAAGGAAGTTAGTAACGATGGTTTCCTAGTGGAAATGTTGTTGTTATTGATAATGTTCTGTTTAACTTGATTGACCTCAGTAAAGGTCATACTGTAATACTCCCCATTTGTTGGACCAAAAGGTTCGAATGCTAAGTTAATGTTTTCTTTTCTCATGCTGCATGATTTCTCATGGATTGATCATAGGCTGTATTCGGTGACATCCTGATGGTCTGATGTTTTTTCCGGTGATAGTATTCGATGTAGCGTTGTACTCCTTCAAAGAGTTCCAAACCGGTATCGTAAGGATTAAGGTAGACATGATTGTATTTCAATGACTTCCAGAATCGTTCGATCCAGACGTTATCTGTTGCTCTTCCTTTGCCATCCATAGACACTTTGATCTGATTGTCCTCAAGGTAGTTGATCCATCCGGGGCTGGTATATTGAGAGCCTTGATCCGAGTTTAGGATCTCAGGCTTGCCATGTCGCTCGATAGCCTCCTTTAACACCTCCAGGCACCACTTCTTTGACATGCTGTTACTAATGCCCCAGCCTACAATCTTTCGGCTGTATACGTCAATAAATGCAGTCATGTATAAAAAGCCCTTTGCCATTGGAATGTAGGTAATGTCAGTGCACCACACCTGGTTAGCATGAGTGATTTTCAAGCCTCTGAGCAAGTAAGGCTTAATGAATTCTCTTAAAGCACCTTTGGTGAGGTTTTTACGACGATACAGCGTTTGATGGTCCATGAGTTTAAACAAGCGTCGAATTCGTTTAGGTCCAACAGGATAGCCTTTTTCCTTAAGCCAATCCACCATAGAAACCACTCCTTCCGTCGGATGCCCAAGCAAATGCTTGTCCATGAGATGCATCATTTTGACATTCTCAGGTTTTTCCGGTATTGGCTGATAGTACAACGAACTTCTCGGTATGGACAGGATATCACATTGCTTGCGCACAGATAGCTTTTTATGGTTCGGATCGATCACTTCCATTCGCTGTCGCTTATCCCCAATTTCCGCGCACTTTTTTTTAAAAAGTCATTTTCCACTTTTAGCTGTCCTATCTGCGCATAAAGCTTTTCAGCCACAATGGATGACTCAGATTCACCAGCTATTTGACCGTGCTTGAAGGCCATGGGAAGATGTTCTAAGGCTTCTGCTTTCCATTTGGAGATCGTGATGGCATTCACATCGAACTGCTTGCTGAGCTGAGCCATTGTCTTTTGGTTCTTGATGGCTTCCAGGGCAACCTTGGCCTTGAATTCCGCGCTGAACTTGCGCCTTGTCTGTTTTGTCATAGATTTAGTAAATTTAGGTGATTGATTTAACTAAACCTCTGGTCTCAATTTAGGGGAGTATTACAATCATCCATACATTTTTTAGGTACTCGTATCTAGAACTCGGATAAGCTTGTTCAAACTTTGTAATCGTATACCTTGAAAGCAAGGTATTTACTCCAGAATCAGTAAAGGAAGGTTCTGTTGCCTCACAGAAAAAGGAAGGTACTTCAATTGCCATCCAGCCGCCCAATAGAGGTTTTTTTCTAGCCGTTTGGTTATAGTTTAATCTATTAGATTCCCACCAATCATTCAAACAATGAGCTTCGCCAGGTTTAATTCTTATTAACCAACGATCATTCGACTCGTAATGATTACTTACCGCCAAAAAGAATACTAATATGAGTAGAACAATATTCAACAGCGAAAATTTAAATCATAATATCAGAAGCCAGCTTCACCTTCTTCAATAAAATTGGCCACGCTATACCAGATATAAAGGTAGTAGCGTGGCCGAATTCATTAGTCAAATGTTACTTCTTTCGAAAGAACATCACCACAGTACTATCTACAAATTCCCCGGGGTCATTTTCCAGAGTCCAAAATCGCAGTTCCATGCGTACGCTATCCGGATAAAGGAAATAGTGAAGATTCGCATACCATCCTTTCCCATTCAAATAACACATAGGTGCTGATGTTGATCCAATATATTCTGTGCTTGATACTTCAAATGGCACGTCAGAACCCAGCACATTTATAACTCCTTGCGGTGGATCGGCAACTATTAATCCAAAACGCTCATCGTCAATTGCACGAGAAGTGTCGTTATAAAAAATCAGCGTATCTATACACTCACTACTATTTGTAATTCCTTCATAGGAATTAAGAGCTATAATTCTTATGCCACCAAGATAATGAACCCACTCACTAAAATAGCATTCGTTCTTGCCTGTATAAGCATTATAAATGCAGTCTTCATCATCCTTGCACATACACTCGTCACCTTTGTCGTGACACATGCTGTTCATTAAGGCCGAAAGCAAATCAACGCAATTAACCAATAGACGGAACGGTTCATAGACTACTAATTTACGATAAGAATTGGAAAGTTGTAGCTAATTGGAAAATCCGCTCAAATTGACCCCCCTTTTCCGCTCTAAATTGACCCCCTGATTCCGGAGCAAATTGACCACCCTTTTCCGCTCCAAATTGACCCCTCTGTTTCAGGCTGTTCAAGGCTTGTTTTAGCCACCATAAAAGTTCGTGTTTTGTGTACTAAAAACATGAACCTATGGCCAATAAAACAATCCTGATGACTAAAGTAAGACAAATCCTTGGCTACCATCAGCAGGGAACAAAATTGAAGGAAATCTGTCGTCTGACCGGTGTTGCCCGCAATACCATCAAACGATACATTCAGGACTATACCCTTGAGAAACTTAGCTGGGAAGACATTGAACGACTGAGCGATTATGAACTGGATATGCTCTTTGCTAATCTCACAGATATCCAACCAGACCCCAGGCTGATGCTACTCCATACCCTCCTGCCTTCCATTGAGAAGCAACTCAAGCGCCCTGGCTACACCCTGACAAGACTGTGGGAAGATTACAGGGCTGAACATCCTGACGGGTATGGGCATACTCAGTTTTACAGGTACTATAGGCTATACGCCAATCAGGTCAAGCCGGTCATCCCGATAGCTATCGGGATAGATTTAGTAAATTTAGGTGATTGATTTTACTAAACTCTCTGGTTACTCAATTTAGGGGAGTATTACAATCAATCTGTTTGAACTTGGGGTAATAGATTCAATTTGTGAGGAATCTAATATGGTAACCAAGAATCCAAACTTACTATTGGTTTGGCCGAATAGGAACAAACTTGTCAATTGCAATGACAAGATCAAAATGAAATTTTTCATAGCAAAATGTTTTAAAGTTTAATAATAGAATAAGAATACATAGTTCCTGAATGGGAGATCAGCTGAAGAGTATAAAAGCCAGGTGGATATTCTGTAAGGTCAATCAAGTTGGTTGCTCCTGAAAATCGTCTAATTTCTCCTAGTCTGCTTACAATTTGAAATTCATCAAAAACGACTCCACCTTTATTGTCAATTGAAACAAAATCTTGCGTGGGATTGGGAAATATTACTATTCTGTTCTGGCTATTCGCATCATCCCTTATTGAAGAAGTAAGATCGCAGTTGCCATTGTGTCTTTTGTTCTCATAGCTTGTTTTGACACCATCCTTATAAGAGCAAAGCAAATATTGGGCTTGCAGGCCACCAACATATTGTTTCCAAAGTACACCCATTATTCCCCCTATACCTTCTATCAACACGTAGGGTTCTATAAATGGGTAGCCAGAAAATAAATCATCTTCAAACTCAATATGTTTGAGACCATCAATTTCATAAGTAGTCTACAACATTTAGAATAAAGAGGCTGTAGAGCCTTCATACATATTACTGATATTGAATGAATCGTTTACATTCAGGGAAAAATCAAAACTTAACAACTCTGAAGTGTCTTCTGGTTCCCCGAAAAATTCCAACTCCTTTATACCAAACCTTACCTGTAGTGGTATCTTCTCTAAGTAATCCTCCAGAATATGCAGACTGATTGGATTTCACCATAATCTTTTTCCATAAAACCGCATTAAGTATCGTGTCCTTCTCTACATAAACCGTATCCTGACCTCCGAAATCAAGATTATGCCATTCAAATATCCACTCAGTAGAGTTAACCCCAAAAATAGTTTTGTATTGGGCATGAACATCAAGCCGACATACATTAAAAACTGGGCGGACAGGAAAATAATAGTATACCAGCGCATAGTCTAATTATCAGTTTAAGTTCCAAGAAACACTTTATATCATGGACGAATCGCTTAAGAGTAATTACAAAAGTTCTAAAAGGGCTCGCAATAAAAAATCGTAATAAACAATCTTCTCAGATTGAAAGGCTGTGCTAATCATTGTAGTCGAGCCTTCGTCTTCAAATTTTTTTAGACCTATAGAATACGCAAAATTTCAGTAAGTCTTCTCTTTTCAGAAAGATTTACTACATTCCAGTTGGTTATCAGGTTTTTGAACCAGACAAGTACCTGAGCTAAGTTCACATAACTTTATCTTGTCAAATACTTAGCTTATAGTAGATTAGAAAAACACATCCTAATGGAAAATGTTTTGCTGAATTTGCCCTGAATGAAAAAATTTGTAATTTTGGATCAGAGGTACGAACTCTTTAGTAGTGATAAGAAAGTAAACTTAAGCACATCTGATTTAGAATTATTATCCTAGACGATGGGAAATTACCTTCAATCACAATTGACTTCGGACATTTCTTTGCAAATATTCTTGAAGAGCTGAAATTGATATTCAGTATGAAGCTTGGTATCTATTCAGTTAACACTAAAATAATCTTAATCATGATTGGCTTTCTCATCTTCGTTGTTATTATCATTTACATTGTTGTTAAGGTATTACAGAAAACAGAAGCTATTGGCAATTGGAGCCATTTGTTTCCTGACATGCAGCATGATCCAAATTCATTTTATGATTTGGTCGATAAAATTCTCCATGAAAAACAAGTCCCAGAATTTTATTCCCGCAAGATTACGATTAGCGAAGGAAGTCTACTTTCACATAATCGTTTGTACTTGGAAGTTTCTAGAGGTGATTACATTTTTCACATCTGTGCTGCTCCTTGGGGAACCGGATTCTTTTTCTCCTGGTGGGTTAGGCAGAAGATGAGCGACATTGATCAACTCTTGATCCTAATTCCTTTCGTTGGCTCACGTATTGTAAAAATGAGGCAATATCAATCTTATTTCAAGCTTGATACGGATTCTATGCTTACATGAAGTTGAATATCCCTATAAGCCTTTTCGAGATTCGGAAAATACCATTAACTTAGTCTACAGGAATCCGGTCCTTCCCAGTGGATCCGGATTTTATTGAATCACCAATTGAAAACAACAACATGCTTGCGAAAACATTTGCGGCCGCTGTCCACGGCGTGGGGGCTCGCATCATCGAGGGAAAAGCTCATCTGAAATGTTGCTTTTCTCCTTGCATTACTATCCGGCATCATCCATCAGGGAATTGGCAGAATCACTATGGTCTAACTCCAAGGTTGTCGCCAATTGCGACTACCTCTAAAATGAGGAACCATGAAAAATAACCCCATAACTATCGCACGTGTTCAGGATTCCATTCTGGTCATCAGGGGACAAAAGGTGATGCTGGATCGTGACCTGGCCGAATTGTACGGGGTTGAAACCAAGCGCCTCAATCAACAAGTCAGGAGAAACATAACAAGATTCCCAACTGATTTTATGTTTCAACTGACCGATGAAGAGAAATCACAGGTGGTTGCAAATTGCCACCACCTTAATGTCCTGAAATTTTCAAAAACCAATCCACATGCCTTTACAGAACATGGTGCCGTGATGCTGGCTTCAGTTTTGAATACGCAACAAGCAGTACAAACCAGCATCCTGGTGGTAAGAGCGTTTGTCCACTTTAGAAAAGTGCTGATTTCTTATGAAGAATTGACCAAAAAGATCAATGCTCTTGAATTGAAATACGATGTAAAATTTAATTCGGTCTTCAAAGCGCTAAAGCAGCTTATTGATAAACCGAATCCGGAAAGAAGAGCTATTGGATTTAAAAGACGTACTGATTTAGATGATAGTTAGCAATAATCTATTAATGAAATCTCGGGATATTATTTGAATCACCAAATTGAAAACAACACCATGCTTGCAAAAACATTTGCGGCTGCCGTCCACGGCGTGGATGCCCGCATCATCGAAGTGGAAGTCAACGCCGGTGGCGAACTTTCTCCGCAAACCCACATGTACAATCTCGTCGGCCTCCCCGACAATGCCATCCGCGAAGGCTGGCAACGGATTGAATCGGCCATCAAGAATATCGGTTACCGACTGCCTCGCGTGCGCATTGTTGCTAACCTTGCTCCTGCTGATATTCGCAAAGAAGGAGCCGCCTATGATTTGCCAATTGCAACTGCCATTGCAGCGAGCACCGGCATGATTGACTCCGAAAAACTCAATCAGTATATGCTCATCGGCGAGCTCTCGCTCGATGGACAAGTCAAGCCGGTGAAAGGAATTCTACCTATGGCGATACAGGCGCGGAAACAAAAATTCAAAGGACTGATCGTGGCCGAGGCGAACATGAAAGAGGCCGCTATTGTCAATCAGTTGCCTGTCTATGGGGTGAAAAATCTGAGGCAAGTATTTGAATACTTTAATCAGATCACCACCCTGGAACCTTACCATTATGATACCCGGGAGGCCTTCAACAGTGCCAATGATGCGTATGCTTTTGATTTCGCTGATGTCAAAGGACAGCAAAACATTAAAAGGGCATTGGAGATTGCAGCTGCGGGTGGGCACAATGTCATCCTCATCGGGCCACCTGGTGCCGGAAAAACCATGCTGGCGAAACGGATGCCGACCATTCTTCCTCCCTTGACATTGAATGAAGCTCTGGAGACCACCAAGATTCATTCGGTGGCGGGTAAATTGAATCATGAATCGGCGTTGATCACGAGTCGGCCATTCCGGTCACCCCATCATACGATCAGTGATATCGCTTTAGTGGGTGGTGGGTCGTCACCGAGTCCGGGAGAGATTTCATTGGCACACAATGGCGTTTTGTTTTTGGATGAGCTGCCTGAGTTTAAAAGATCGGTGCTTGAAGTATTACGGCAACCCATGGAAGATCATCATGTCACCATATCAAGAGCTAAAGTTGCCGTTGATTATCCAGCCAATTTTATGTTGATCGCGAGCATGAACCCTTGCCCGTGTGGCTACTACAATCATCCCGAGAAGGAATGTGTATGTGGTCCCGGAGTGGTGAAAAAATATTTGAATAAAATATCCGGTCCGCTATTGGATCGTATTGATCTCCACGTCGAAGTGACACCGGTGTCCATTGATGAATTATCGAAGTATGAAAATGAATCTGAAAAAAGCGAAGCCATCAGACAACGGGTGATCAAAGCAAGAAATATACAGGAAGAAAGATTTAAAGAATTTACAGATGTGCATAGTAATACTTTAATGCCAAGTCATCTCGTGCGGGAGATTTGTCAAATCAATCCTGCAGGAGTTACGCTTTTAAAAACAGCGATGAAGAAATTGCAATTGTCTGCAAGAGCGTATGACAGAATATTAAAAGTATCGAGGACGGTGGCGGATTTAGCGGAGAGTAAAGAGATTGAGATGGAACATTTGGCAGAAGCGATTCACTTTAGATCATTGGATCGTGAAGAGTGGGCGGGGTGATGGTCGTGATCGGTATTTCGTTTTGCCCCTAAATCCCCTAAAGGGGACTTCCTTCGTGATCCGGCAACCGGCACCCGTGACCCGGCATTTCTCCTTTGGCCCCTAAATCCCCTAAAGGGGACTTCCTTCGTGATCCGGCACCCGGCACCCGTGACCCGGCATTTCTCCTTTGGCCCCTAAATCCCCTGAAGGGGACTTCCTTCTTGATCCGGCACCAGTGAACCTTCATTTATCCGGTTAATTACTTTCGCCGCATTGCGGCACAATGTGCTTAACAAAAGAATCCAAAGAAACTCCCCCTGTTAGTCGCATCGCGGCGCGATTCCCTTGATCCCCGGGGTAAGCGGAGCGCTAAAATTTTCAAGCTGCAAAGCAGAAAATTTTAAGTGGAGAAACACAGGGGTGATAAATTTCGCATAGCTGAAATTTGATGGGGCATAAAACAGCGAAGCAATCTATAAATCAACCGCCGGATTCAAATTTGAGCAATGTTGTGGTCCCTGAGCTTGTCGAAGGGAAGAAAAAAGATTTGTGTTTCCCCCCCTCCATCCTCGCGCCTTCGGCGCGAGGATGGAGGGGGGGAAACTGGTAGATGCGCCTGTACCCTTCGACAAGCTCAGGGACCAACATTCATCAATATGGATTTATGTTATCTCACCAACGTCACATCCCCATTCCTCACCTCTCTCCTACCATCCTTAAACCTCGCCATCATCCGATACGCAAACACAGCAGGATTCAATGCCACACCATCACGCTTACCATCCCATGCAAATACCGGATCATTCGGCGGAAAATTCTCGCATCGCACATACCATATTCCCCCACCGATCAAATATCTCCATCGACTCGATCTCTTCCACCTCCGATGCTGCACTGATCACCAACCGATCATTGATGCCATCACCATTCGGAGAAAAAACATTCGGGATGTAGATGTCGATATTCTTTTGAATAAATACAACAACGGAATCCTGATCGGAACATCCTTGTGCATTGGAAACAGAAATGGAATAGGCAGTGGTGATAATCGGTGCAACAGGTTGTGTTAAGCATGTCGGACAATTTGGATTTAATAATCCTGACCAGGTGATGGTGGAGAGTGAATCAAACGGAACATTGACGATCGCTTCGAGGATGGTGGTGTCGCCGGGAACAATGATGTGGTCCATGCCTAAGTCAACATGAATATCAAGCGGTACATTGATCCAGATGATTTCCTGCACATCACAATCATTGGCATCTATTGCAGTCACTGTGTAAGTGCCGGAATTCAATCCATTGAATATAGGTGAGGATTGAAAATTGATGCCATCAATGGAATAACGGATAGGTTGTACTCCTCCTGTTTGCATGACAGTGATGGTACCTTGATTGTGTCCGAAACAATCGGGCTGTGCGACTTCAAAGCCAATGGAAAATTCTTCCGGTTCGGTAATGGAGACTGAGCTTTCTGTTTGGCATCCATTTGCATCAGTGATGGTGACGAAGTAATCGCCGCTGCTCAATCCTGTGATGCTTTGATCGGGACTGCCTGTTGACCACAAATATTGAAATGGACTGATGCCGGTTACATTGGCGATGGCACTGCCGTCGCTTTCGCCGAAGCAACTGATGCCGTAGCCATTGAAATCGGAAGTAGCTTGTACATCAACTTGCGGCAATGGAAATAATGAGGTCGTCTGGATCACCAGGCTGTCGCATCCATCCTGGTTGGTGAAAGTATTTTGTGTGCTTCCGACTTGTGCAGGATCGCAGGTACCTGAAATCAATTGTGTCGTATCGGCTGGAATTAAGGATACTGTCAAGGTCACGATGCTGTCGCAGCCAAATTGATTTTGTAGTGTCGTGACAAAAGTTCCGGCTTGTGATGAAGAGCAAGTGGTTGAAGAAAGGAAGGTTGAACTAGAAGGTAAAAGTGAAACTGTCTCATGCACGATGCTGTCGCAGCCAAATTGATTGACCAGCATGTGATCGAAATTTCCTGCAGCTAATGGGTCGCACGTGGTGGAGGAAATAAATGATTCACTTGAAGGAAGCAATGAAACCGTCGTGGTCACAATGCTATCACAGCCGAACAGATTCTGAAGTATTTCGACGAAATACCCCACCTCATCCGGATCACAGGAAGAGGAAGTGAGGAAAGTCGAATCCTGCGCGCTGTAGGTCGTAGTGGTGATGACGACACTATCACAGGCCTGTATGGAGGTGTAATGTATCTCCGTGACACCGAGACTCGAGGAATCACACGAGGTTTTATAGATCAAAGTGGTATCAGCAAAAGCCATGTACGTCGTGATCGTGATCACGACACTATCACATCCCATTTGATTGGTAAGCAATTTATGAAAAACACCAATGCTTGTTGAATCACAAGAGACGCCTGATAAATATGTCGTATCCGATGGTGCCATGCTTACTGTTATGATGACGATGCTGTCACATCCATCCTGGGCGATCAGAAATTGTGGAAAGACACCAAGCAAAGATGAATCACATGTCGTTTGATTCAACAATGTCGTATCCGCTGGTGGAATCCAGCTAGTCGTCGTGATAATGAGACTGTCGCAACCAGATTGATTTGATAGTGTCTGTGTTGTACTACCAACATTTGAAATATTGCAGGAGAGTAAATTGATCAATGTCGTATCCGAAGGCAATAATGTCACTGTCGTCGTCACCATCGTATCGCATCCGGTTGGATTGTTGAGGAAGGTGACAAATACACCAGCGGCAGCGGAATCGCACGTGGTGGATTGTTGCGTGATCTGAATGGCAGGTAAAACAGAAAGTGTCGTGGTGACTACACTATCGCAACCAAAGTAAGTGCTCAGTGTATTTTCATATACGCCCGGATCACTTTCCCAAAAGAAGCCAAGATAGATGCTGTCACCATCACAAATAGAAGCATCTACAGACACCACATACGTCGGATGCACATCCACCACTTGTACCGAATCAGTAATCTCAATGCAGGCATCCTGCGATGGAGTCACATTGGTGATGGTGTAAGTCGTCGTTTGAGTGGGTAGATCGGCGAATGGAAAATCACCATCCACATTTGGAAAATTAAATGGAGATCCGGGATCTGATGAAATATCTACACTCAATGAAAAAGGAGTATCGGTATTGATGATGAGATTGGCTTGCTGATTGTCACAGATCTCGACATCACCTTCGAGCGATACATGGACGATAGGTAGTATGTCCAGTTCCACTGTATCATGTCCCGGACAATTGATACCATCTGTCACAGTCACGATATACTGCCCTGACTCACCAACGGTGATCGTCTGATTATGGGATCCTGTGGACCAGGTGTAAATAGCTCCAGGCACACCAGCATTAAAGGTCGCAGTCTCTCCATCGCAGGCTTGTTGGTCCGGACCGAGATCAACTAAGGTCTGAGGAAGCGCAATCACATCAATGAAAGCTGTGGCGATATTGCTCGATTGACCTGATTCCGTTGTAAACTGAACTTGTACAGTGCGTGGGCCAGGTGTTAATGGTTCAGCAGTGTTCTGATAAACAATCAATCGAAGTGCATCTTTAAAATCAGTTGATTTTGCTCCACCTGCATTGGATAAAGTGATCATGTCAGTGCCAATGCCCGTAGCGTTAATTCCTGCGATTGATCCTGTCATGTTGAGTATTTCATTTGGAGCATCTGGAACATTTCCTACTATCTGGATCGTCATGGTGGAGATAATCGCATCGTAGAGCATTTTGATGTCCTCGTCAGCGATACCAACTCCCGGAGATAAGCAATCATATTCTGGTGAATTGTAATCGGCATCGGTGGCACCGGAGCTGTCGTCGCAGTCGAGATCAAGTGAAACTTCACAATCTGATGAAGAATTAAATTCAAGCTTTGAAGAAATATATGCAATAGGCCAAAGATTCCCAGGAACAATACATAAAGTAGAGATTGAACCATCAAGAAGATTTATTAGAATAAGTTGTGGTGTTTGATTTGCATAGCCCCCAATGCCAAGAAGCGAATTACAAACGTGCGATGCTGTAATCCCACTTACTATATATGCCGGAGGTAAAGTGACAATTACAGAGCTATTTGTCAAATTATTTGTGTCTAAAGATACAATCCCCTCCAAACCTGAATAATAAATATTACCATTAAATAAGCAGATATCGCTTCTGGCTATATGACCTGTAGCCCCCAAATCTACTATGGCTCCTGTATTGATATTAATTCTAAATAAATTATCCTCATTAATAGGGAAAGAATAGAATATACCATTTCCCACTCCAAGTAAAGATTCAAAATTGGGGAATCCAGGTGGGGCGGAGAATATTGGAGTTTCAACTCCTGTAATAGTATCTAATTCGAATAAAGATAAGGCTGCCGAGTTTCCAACAAAACTTGAATCGGGGCAAAAAGTAATACCATTGTATGTGGTTGAAAATGACCCAAGAAAATCAAAACTGCACGATCCACAATTTGTCTCATCAATTTCCACTTTATACAGCTCCATAGCAACTGTAGCAAAATAAGACTGCGCTATACTTACATTAATGTTTAAAATACAAATTAAAATAAAACTAAAATGTATTATTCTCATAAAAATATCAATTTGTAATATTAAAAGGAAGTGTAATTCCAAAATGAATTACACTTCCTTAATTCAGTAGTGCTCAGTATGTGCAAGGTCCTTCAGATATACAGTCGCCATCATTATGGAAATATTTGAATTCTCCTGGCATCAATGATACGTTCACAAATGAAGGGTTCGTAATATCATATTGACATGAAAAACGGAAATAAACCGTAAGTGATCCTGACGGATTGTAAATCCTAAATGATGCACCTGGTTCAATACAAATTATTTCCTTAACATGTGTTGATGTGAACATAACATTTTTTCCTGGTCCTGAAAACATCGAACACGGAGAATTCGGTGAATAAGAACCACAGTGATAATCACCTTCACACAATCCACAAATCTCAAGGTTAAATCCTGATGGCGGACTCACGCTTTCAATTCCACAACAACAGCAGCCAATAGGGCAATCTTCGCATTCATCCAATACAGTTCGCGGGCTTAATTGCTGGATTTGAGTAGTATTCTGGTTTTGGGTTTGATCTGCCGATTTCTCACAGCCGGTATTAAGGAATAAGAAACCTAAACAGAACATAATCAAGAGAGATTTTATATCTTTCATTGTTCAAGTTTTTGAACAGCACCGGCCTCGAAAAGCTTGCGTGCCTAGAGGCTCGGTGCTTTTGGTTAAACTAAATAACCAATAGCTCCCTTTTGCTTTGGTGGCTTTCACTGTGTGGATATATTTTCTGATCCCTATATCCGCCTGTCTCCATCGTGTCACCCCTGGCAGACAGGCTTATTAATGCAATTTAATTTAAGTAAAAATATGCAGGACATTTTTTAACATTTCACCTAGCGAACTATTGTGATATCTCCATTCCTCACCTCTCTCCTACCATCCCTAAACCTCGCCATCATCCTATACGCAAACACCGCCGGATTCATCTCCACACCATCTCTCTTACCATCCCATGCGAATGCGGGATCATTTGGTGGAAAATGCTTTGCTTGAAAAACCAAATCCCCCCACCGATCAAATATCTCCATCGACTCAATCTCTTCCACTTCGGAAGCAGCACTGATTAATGATCGATCATTGATACCATCACCATTCGGAGAAAAAACATTCGGGATGTAGATGTCGATGTTCTTTTGAATAAAGACGACGACGGAATCCTGATCGGAACATCCTTGTGCATTGGAAACAGAAATGGAATAGGCTGTGGTGATGATCGGAGCAACAGGTTGTGTTAAACATGTCGGACAATTCGGATTTAATAATCCTGACCAGGTGATGGTAGAGAGGGAATCAAACGGAACATTAACGATCGCTTCGAGGATGGTGGTGTCGCCGGGAAGAATGATGCGGTCCATCCCTAAGTCAACATGAATATCAAGTGGCACATTGATCCAGATGATTTCCTGCACATCACAATCATTCGCATCTATGGCAGTCACGGTGTATGTGCCGGAATTCAATCCATTGAATATTGGCGAGGATTGAAAATTCATTCCATCGATGGAATAACGGATGGGTTGTACACCACCACTTTGCATGACAGTGATGGTGCCTTGATTGTGTCCGAAGCAATCGGGCTGCGCGACTTCAAATCCAATTGAAAATTCTTCTGGTTCGGTAATGGAGACTGAGCTTTCTGTTTGGCATCCATTTGCATCAGTGATGGTGATGAAGTAATCGCCGCTGCTCAATCCTGTGATGCTTTGATCCGGACTGTCCTGTTGACCACAAATATTGAAATGGACTGACGCCGGTTACATTGGCGATGGCGCTGCCGTCGCTTTCGCCGAAGCAACTGATATCATAGCCATTGAAATCGGAAGTGGCTTGTACATTAACTTGTGGTAATGGAAATAATGAAGTCGTCTGGATTACAAGGCTGTCGCATCCATCCTGGTTGGTGAAAGCATTTTGTGTGCTGCCGACTTGTGCAGGATCGCAGGTACCTGAAATCAATTGTGTGGTGTCGGCTGGAATGAGTGAAACTGTCAGTGTCACGATGCTATCACAGCCGTATTGATTTTGAAGTGTGGTGACAAAGATTCCGGCTTGTGAAGAAGTACAGGTAGTCGAAGAAAGGAAAGTTGTACTTGAAGGTAAAAGTAGAACAGTCTCATGCACGATACTGTCGCAGCCAAATTGATTGACCAGCATATGATCGAAATTTCCAGTAGCAGATGGATCGCAGGTGGAGGAGGAAATAAAAGATTCACTTGAAGGAAGCAATGAAACCGTAGTGGTCACTATGCTGTCACAGCCGAACTGATTCTGAAGTATTTCGACGAAATACCCCACCTCATCCGTATCACAGGAAGCGGAAGTGAGGAAAGTCGAATCCTGCGCACTGTAGGTCGTACTGGTGATGACGACACTATCACAGGCATGTATGGAGGTGAAATGGATCTCCGTGACACCGAGGCTGGAGGAATCACAAGAAGTCCTGAAGATCAAAGTGGTATCAGCAAAAGCCATGTACGTCGTGATCGTGATCACGACACTATCACATCCCATTTGATTGGAAAGCAATTTTTGAAAAACACCAATGCTTGCTGAATCACAAGAAATGCCAGACAGATAGGTTGTATCCGATGGTGCCATGGTTACTGTTGTGATAACGATGCTGTCACATCCATTCTGTGCGATCAGGAATTGTGGAAATACACCAAGTAAAGATGAATCACAAGTTGTTTGATTCAACATTGTTGTATCAGAAGGCGGAATCCAACTCGTCGTCGTTATAATGAGGCTGTCACAACCTGATTGATTAGTCAAAGTCTGTGTGGTAGTGCCAACATTTGAAATATTGCAGGAAAGTAAATTAATCAATGTCGTATCCGAAGGTAGCAGTGTCACAGTCGTCGTCACCATCGTATCGCATCCGTTTGGATTGTTGAGGAAGGTGACGAATACGCCGGCAGAAGCGGAATCACATGTCGTAGACGATTGCGTTAAATGTATGGCAGGCAGAACAATGAGGTTTGTAGTGACTACACTATCACAACCCTGCAAAGTATTAAATGCATTTTCATAAATACCAGCATCTGTTTCCCAAAATAATCCAAGCCATGCACTATCCCCGGAACAAATAGAAACATCAACCGCTTGCGAATAGGATGTAAAAACTTCAATTACATGCACAGAATCAATAAGCTCAATACACGCATCTTGAGAAGGCGTCACATTAGTAATAGTATAGGTTGTAGATTCTGTTGGCAGATCAGTGAAACTAAAATCTCCATCAACATTTGGAAAAATAATAGGCGTACCCGGGTCTGCACTTATTTCTACATTAAGTGAAAAGGGAGTATCGGTTTGAATTAACAGATTGACAGATTCATTGTCACAACCTGTAGAATCTCCCGTCAACGAAACATTAATGATAGGAATGATATCCAGTTCAACAGTATCCTCTGTCGGACAATGAAGTCCATCAGAAACATTGACGATATATTGACCTGATTCAGATGCATCGATGGTTTGAGTATGCTGCCCGGTGGACCATGTATAAATTGCTCCAGGATGCCCGGCATCAAACGTGACACTTTCTCCATCACAGGCTTCGCGATCAGGACCCAGGTCTACAACGAGAGGTGGAATTGCAGTGACATTGATAAAAGCAGTGGCCACATTACTGGTTTGTCCCGATTCAGTAGTAAAATAAACTGTTATCGTTCTCAATCCGGGAGTAGGTAAAAGGGCATTATCACGATAGACAATATTGCGCAATGCATTTTTAAAATCGGTTGAAATCGCACCTCCGCCATCCGTCAAAGTCATAACATCCGTTCCGATTCCCGAGACGTTGATATTTGGATTCGCACCATTGATATCCAGGATTTCTTTTGGCGCATCCGGTACGAATCCAACAACCTCAATTTTCATTTCAGTAATCCTGGAATCATAGATCAACTTGATATCATCATCGGCAATACCCGATCCACCGGACAGACAATTGAAACTGGGACCATTGTAATCTGCTTGTGTTGCTCCTGAACTGTCATTACAATCCAGGTCAAGAAAAAGTGTACAATCAGAATTTGGATGCAGTTCAAGATGTGAAGTTATATCTCCTCCATAACCTGTTGGGAAATATCCCTGAAGGCTGCATAAAGTATTTATTGCACCATCAATTAAACTTATAGTGACAAGATTTTGATTTATTCCATCCGGAAGTACCAATGTGTTGCAAATAGGAGAAGCCGATACTCCAGGTCCTAACCATAAGTTCACGGGATAGGATACAAGTTCATTACTATTTGGAGGTATATCTAAATCAACTCGGACAACTTTTGTGACATAAGGAGGATCGTATGGATCATAGGATAATTCGAAGATTTGTCCATCGGCATTACACATTTCACCAAAGCCGGGATACCCCGTCTCTCCGACTATGGTCACAGTTTGTGTATTAACATCCCATCGATACAAGGAATCTGAAGTCCATTGTGGCGGCGGAATAGTCTGGTCAGGTACAGTATAAAATATTCCATTTCCCACCCCTATCAATCCTCTCATCACCGGCAGATTACTGGCTGCCATGACAGCCTCAGAATAATACCCTGTCAGGGTATCGATTTTAATTAATGTTTGGACATTTGGCAGGTTCCACCACAGATAATAAAGATCTCCTTCAGGTGTGAAAGTCATGCCCCCAAAGCCATAAGCAATAGGGGCAATATCAGTTACCTCACATTCACAAAGACCTTGATTGAGCTCGATTTTCAGAAATTTATAAGCGGTATACATGTAATACTGCTGGCCCGACGACGTATTAAAAGCAGAACAAATAATAATCGCTATAAAAAATAAATTCCGAAGGAAATGGCTTAAGGTCATTTTTAGGCAGTAGGAATAGGAAAAGATAATGAAAAAAGATCTCTCTGCCCCTAAATCCCCTGAAGGGGACTTCTTATTGAATAATGAATGGTTCGGTTTCGCTCACCAACCGTAGCGAATAAGGAACTGGAAGTTGAAGTAAAATATTGAAGTTGAAATTGATTGAGAAGATGAAGTGGAAAGAATAGGACATTCCTTTTTGATGCCCAGGGGTTTTCGAAGCCATAAAATTTTCCAGCTGATAAGCAGAAGAACTCACGCTGGCAGCGTAGGTAAAACCTACAGCTAACGAAATTTCGCAAAGCGAGAAATTTCATTTACAACCTGATTTTTAACCTCTAAAAGAATTGTAACCAATTTGGGAACATTTAATATTTTGCAAATCATTTTTATCGTGTGGGTCGGAACCCATAAACAATATGATAAAATAGACGCCAAAAAAATTGGATATGATAAAACCCATTAAAAATAAAGGGCAATATGATTCCTACCTGCAAAAGGCTTATGCCCTTATGCAGCAGGATCTGCGTCCAAACACAAAAGAATCGGATGAGTTGGAACTCCTGACCATTCTCATTGAATTATATGAAAAGCAACATTACCCTATCACTCCTCCTCATCCGATTGACGCCATACTTTTTCGACTGGACCAGCTCGGCATGAAAAAATCTGAACTGAAGGACATCCTGGGTCATCGGAGCCGGATCAATGAAGTGCTGTCCGGAAAAAGGAAGCTCAGCCTCGCCATGATCCGGAATCTGAATGCTGCCTTGAATATACCGGCGGAGGTCTTGATACAGGAGTATGTGTAAACGTTTTCCACGCTTCTTTCTTATCAAATGAATCCATGCCATAATCTGATGACCCTAATAAGTTCTACGCCCGGGGTTGACAAAAGCATTCGCGGCTTCATAATTGGTCACCCGCATATTGGCACTGTCCCAATCCAGTCGCACCCGCCCCGGATATTCATAGGGTGCCCAGTCCTGGGGTGTCTTTCCGGTCTTGAGTCGCTTGTAATCAAAACATCGCACGGCGAGATTCCCCATCAGGAGTGTTTCCGTCAGCGGCACTGCATATTCAAAGGGTGAGCTTGGCTTTCCATTTCCCTTACAGGCTTCGGCCCATACCGACTGATGGCTGCCGGTGTATCGCGGTAAAAAAGGTGGAGGCGGTACAAAATCTTTCATTTTCGAGGTGGGCAGCAGCGTGGCATTCTCCCCATAATTTTCTGTCAGGATCTTGCCTTTGGTGCCTTCCAGCAGGATACCGCCATCCCAGCCGCCGAAGGGTTCATTCGATCCCAATTCTGCCGGGCGCATCGGCCGGATACCGCCATCATACCACCACAACGTACAGGCAGGCATATCACCACGTGCAGCAAATTCCAGCTTAACCACGCTACTCGGCGGACAGGAATCCAAATAATTGGCTTCCACAAAATCACCCACCCACACCGTCGTACAACTCGCCTCTGCAGATACAGGCGTGGTCAACTTCAGCGCTCGGTAGGCCGGATCCATCAGGTGACACCCCATATCGCCCAATGCGCCTGTACCAAAGTCCCACCAGCCCCGCCATTTAAACGGCAGATACGCCGGATCATATAATCGATAAGGAGCCGAACCCAGCCACATGTTCCAGTCCAGGGTGGAAGGGGGATCTTTTTGCCCGGGAGGAGTAGGTACGCCTTGTGGCCAGACCGGCCGGTTGGTCCATACATGGGCGGTCGTCACATCACCGATTACACCGGACTGCACCCACTCGGCCAGGATAGCATTGCAATCCATACTCGCTCCCTGGTTGCCCATCTGGGTGACTACTTTATATTTTTTAGATGCTTCAAGCAATTGCCTGGCTTGGGCGATATCATGCGTCAATGGTTTTTCCACATACACATGCTTCCCCATTTCCATCGCCTGCAATGCCGGGTCCGAATGCATGTGGTCGGGAACCGCCACGACTACGGCATCAATGTCCTTGCCCCAGCGATCCAGCATCTTCCGGTAATCGGTGAATCGGGGTACGTCGGGCATCTCTTTGAAAACATTTCCAGCTCTCACTTCATCCACATCACAAAAGGCCACATATCGCTCATCCTGCAGCGCATGCACGTGATCTTCAGCTCTTCCGCCACACCCGACAAAGGCAATATTCAGCCGATCACTTGGCGCCCGGAAACCGCGGCCAAGAACGTGCCTGGGCAGGACCATGAGTCCCGCAGAAATAGCCGCACTCTCTTTTACAAATGTCCGCCGAGGAGTAGTTCGTTTCATGGCATTGCGTTTTGCCGGTCAAATTACAAATCCTGTTGGTCAAAGCCATAGATCCGGAGAGTTTATATCCGGTCGATCGAAAGGGCGTTGACAGCTGGGATCTCGCCCTGGTCCGGTGGAGCGCATTCTTTTAAGTTTTTCCTTACATTTACCTGCTTCCCTCTACGCTCCCTCTTTCCCTCATCCTTTTCAAGACCAGACTGGTAACATCTACCCCTTTAATATGACTATCATATTGTAAATTTGTTTGATGCGTTCTGTTCTACTATTCGGATGCTTATGCTTTTTGGGGGACTTGTGGGGCCAGGGCAGCGGCTTTTCTTTTTCTTATAACGGACCCACCCAAATCAATGCGGGGCCCAACTGCGAGGCACCCCTCAACTGGGGCGCACCGGCCACCCCTACCTGTACGAGCAATATCCCCGGTGGGGTGATCGTGTATTTTGATATTTATTCGATCAGCGGAGGATATCAATATAATGATCCCGTGCATGGCGGAACGACCGTCACCGTGTTCTACCAGGCGGTCGATAATTTTGGCAACAGTGCCTTGTTCGGATTTACCATCAATTTCATCGATCTCCTGCCCCCGGTTTTTGATCCGCTTTCCCTTCCACAGAATATCACGTTAAGTTGTTCCAGCAATCTTCCTCTTCCTGCGATGGTCGAGGCCACCGACAATTGCGCCGACGTTGATCCACCCCTTACGATTACTTACACGCAGACTGGCAATGTGGCCCCTTGTGGAGGCGGAACGATCACGAGAAAATGGGTAGCCGACGATGACCTGGGAAATCAATCCACCTTCATCCAGACCATTACTATTGTCCCTGATACCACACCTCCGGCCATCGTCAACAATCTTCAAAACGGAACAGCCCCTTGCGCCAACGCTATGGCAGCTTACACCACCTGGCTGAATACACAGCGAGCCAATTTCACTGCCACCGATGCAGGATGTGGCGTCATGACTAAATCTGATAATGCTCCTCCGCCATCTCAAATCACTTCCTTCTGTGGCGCTATTGATGTAACCTTCACCGCCAAAGACAATTGCAATAACACCAGTACGGTGGTCAGGACTTTTACGGTCACCAACAATGTAGCTCCAGTCATTCAAACTCCGGCTTCAGGGGGCATGGGCAATTGCGGCCAGGCTAACATCGCCCAGGTCTTCAATAACTGGATTAGTACCCACGGTGGTGCCACCGCCACTGATGATTGCAGTTCGATATTCTGGACCACCTATCCACCTTCTCCAACGATTGGAGATACATGCAATGCCGCTATACCGGTTATGTTTATCGCAGGAGATGGATGCAACAATTTCGATACGACTTCGGCCAGTTTTATCCTGATTGATAATACAGGTCCTACCATCATCACTCCGCCGACTACGGTGGTCGTTGGATGCAGTACCTCAAATGTAGATTCTCTCCTTATGGACTGGCTGGTGACAGGAGGGAACAGTGCTGCCCATGATTTGTGTACGGCTGACGATGAATTGCAGCTTGGATATAAAATCAATGGCAATCAACTTTCTTTAGAAGAAGTATTGAATGCCTGGCAGGATTCTTTGGCTTCAGGGTGCAAGGATGGAGTCATCATCAACGGGCTGGGTATTAATAATGTGAAAGGCTTAATTCACGTGGAATTCACCTATGCGGATAAATGTGACAATGAGGGAAGCGCATCAGCTTTTTTTGGCATCACAGACAATGGCAAGCCGTTTTTTGATACACTGCCCTCCAATGAATCTTATGTATGCTCCGATAGCCTGAGCTGGATACAGGTACTGACCAATTGGTATGAATCAGCAGGCAATGCAACCTATTCTGATCTCTGCAGCGAGGTGACGGTTTTACCGAGCATCAAGTTGGACAGTGCCATCAACATATTATCCGCAGCCTTAGACACGGCTTGTTCGCAAGGTGCTGTGGTCACCGTACAATTTGGATTGCAGGATGAGTGTGGCAATCTATCGCTGCTTACTCCCTCTGCAACTTTTTATTTGCAGGACACACTGCCTCCGGGCTTCACCCATTTTGCTTCCGACCTGATGGCGGATTGCGCACAGAATACTCAAACTCAATTGCAAAACTGGCTGGATACCAATGGTGGTGCTTCCGCCATAGATGCATGTGGAGATGTAGTTTGGTCCTTTTCCTGGATAGATACCGCGGGCATGTTGCAGACCGGAATTCCATTCAACGGTCCTTACCCTCAGGTAAGTGACCTGGGTTGCAATGAAGCCATAGACATCTTTTTTACCGTTACAGACCTCTGTCAAAATGCAGCCGCTGATACGGCCGCCTTTATGGTGATGGACACTTTAGGGCCGGTTTTCAATATTACGTCCGATACCGTATTTCTTTCCTGCACGGATACCCTATCTGACACACCTCCTGAGGTGAGTGACTTGTGTGATCCCAATCCAGGCGTAAGCTTCCAGGATAGCATAGGCACCAATAACTGCCTGGGACATCCAGGTTTTGTACTTCGCACCTGGATCGCCATGGATGCCTGTGGCAATAGTACCACTGCACAGGTGTTGTATCTCAGCGCAGATACCATACCGCCCACTTTTGATTTACCACCGGATAGTGTTTCCTTTTGTAGTATAGACACCCTGGTGCTGTTGAACGTTCAGGACAATTGTGATCCTTCTCCTGTGGTCACCTGGAATGATGTCACTACCGGAATGGTTTGTCACCAGGTATTAAATCGCACCTGGATAGTTACCGATGCCTGTGGCAATTCGGCAACCGCCCTTCAGCCATTTGATTTAAGTGATGAAGCGCCGCCTGTTATTGAATATTCGCCGGGGAATTTTATCTTTTCCTGTGACACCTCATTTGCCAGTCTGCAGGAGGCGTATGAGCAATGGATGGATTCGGTGGTGATCATTGACGGATGTTCCGAATCTGCTTATTTTATTGCCCGGCCCGGATCCTATGTTTTGGAGGATACGACGACATGGCCCGGCATGCCTTTACCGGATTCTATTATGGTGATGTGTGGTTCTGCCATGATGGTGACCGGCGATCTGGTAGCCTATGATGTTTGTGGGAATGTGACGGTGGAGCAAATTTCTTTTTCTGTACAAGACACGGTAGCACCGGCGTTCCTGAATTGCATTTCAGTCATTAACCCTCTTCCGGATAGTAGCTGCACAGCTTCAGTTACATTGACCGCACCCGATTATGAAGAGATTTGCTTTCCGGATGATGTGAAATTGCAATATGTGCTCGACGGAGGGGATACCATTTTAATCGATACCGGCTTTACTATAGATACCATACTTCGGGTAGGCATTCATCATGTTATATGGATCGCTACGGATTGCAATGGTAATGCAGGAACCTGTGAGACCTCCATCCGGATTATCGATGAGGATGCCATATCGATTATTTGCCAGGCAGATACAATACGCTATACTGCAGAAGATAACTGCACCGAAAATGTATATGTGCATGTGCCACTGACTTCGCTTGGTATGTGCGGACTCGGAGCAGAATTCTGGCATGGCTATGTAACGGGTACCGCGGACCCCGATACTTTTACTTTTAATTCGGAGTCGGATAGTATATTAATTGCCTTTGGAGCCGGCATGCAACAGGTTTTCTTAATTGTTGCTGACAGTACAGGAGATATTGATACTTGTCATTTCATGGTTGAGGTGAGAGATACCTTTCTGCCGGAGATCCTGTGTCAAAACGATACACTGTTCCTGTCACCTTCCGGATTGGAACCGGGAGATGTTTCCTCTGCCTCTTTATTGCAATCCGTAACCGATGCGTGTGGCATTGATACCATTATCTACGAACCGGCTTCGGTCAATTGTTCAATGAGCGGACAAAATGTACCCGTCACTATCACCGTGACCGATGTCAATGGAAACAGCAGTACTTGTTCTGCCAACCTATTCGTCACCATGCAGGCTTTGACTCCATCATGGGAGCATGGATTGTGTGATGACACGCTCCGACTGTACAATAATCTCCCTGTGGATACTGCCGCTCATTACACCTACACCTGGTCCGGGCCCAATACATTCAGTTCCTTTGACGAAAATCCGGTTATTCCAAATAGCGATTCCACCTTTAGTGGCACCTATACCCTTGTTGTACTGAGCGCGTCTGGTTGTTCGTCAACAGGAACAATCGATGTTACTATACAGAATTTAGTTTCACCGGTGATTGCTGCTGTCGAGGATACGATATGTGCCGGCACGGAAGTGATGCTCACCAGCCAGGTGTATTCGGGCAATGTCACCTACCAATGGTACCAGGTTGGAAATTTTGGTGATCTGCTCCTTGGCGAAACTTCAGATCCTCAGTTTAGTCATGTGCTTACTGATCCGTTTACGTATGAGTTTTATGCCGTGATATTGTCGGACACTTGTATATCAGCACCAGGCCCGGTCATCGATGTGGATGTAGAACCGTTACCCATGGCTCAAATTGCAGATCTTCCTTCTGTGCTTTGTATTTCAGATAGTTTGTTTTTAGCACCGGCTACACTGGTGGACAGTTTGAATTATACCTGGAGTGGTCCAGGCGGATACACCTCATCTTTACCTATGCCTCCCGGCATTGCGGCCAGTGAAATTGATAGTGCCGGATTATACACCCTTACTATCTCTTCCTCTTATTGTTCTTCCTCACCGGACAGCCTTTACATACAAGTACAGAATCTACCTGCGACGCCTGTCATTACCGGCGATGCACAAGCTTGCGAAGGCGGAAGTATCTCTTTGCATGCAACACCCGGAGCTGATAACTATGATTGGATCTCCCCATCCTCTATGGTCATTTCCACAACAGATTCAACTCTGGTCGTGACCAACCTGGCCATGAACAGCGAAGGAAATTGGCAGGTTATCGCCTACATCAACGGATGTCCCAGTGATACCGCAGCCGCATTTGCTGTGGAGGTGGACACAGCCATTGATGTTCAAATTGTAACTACGGAGCGGGTTTGTGAAGGAGACAGTATTTCATTGTCAGTAGAACCTGCCAGTGCCGGAACTTACGCGTGGAATGGACCAGGTGGATTTAGTTCAAGTGAAAGTACTCCAACTACACTTGCTCATTCCGGCATGTATACATTGCAGTTATCCACTTCCACCGGTTGTGATGCAACGGATACAGTGAATGTATTGGTAGATGTCATTCCTTTGATCGATTCTCTACTGACTGATGCAGATAGCTGCGCCAATGCCGGATCGTCGCTACAGGTGTGGGCTATAACTCAACCTCCTTTCAATACAGGTTTTGAATATCATTGGGAAGGAAATGCCGGATTTACAGTACAGGATTCGACCATTGTTTTTGCTAATGCTACGGAAGACATCAACGGAGTGTATAGTGTATACATCGTCAATGGCACTTGTACATCAATTGCAGATAGTATTTCCATTCACCTGGTCAATACTCCCCCGAACCCGGTGATCAGCGGAGATAATGTGTATTGCTCAGGGGATACCATTATGCTGAACATTGATTCCCCGGTTGAAAATGGAGTGTATACCTGGACCTCCAACGATACTACGCTTATGGTGCCGAGTCCCGGCGCACTTATTTTGCCAAATGCTTCTTTCAACCAAACCGGCCTCTATCATGTCTCCGTCAGTGTTGGCGGTTGTACATCCGGCATGACCAACTATGCTATACAAGTAAAAGCAGCCTTGCCTCCTCCCGTCATCAATGGTACTTCCTTTGTTTGTGAGGGTGACAGCCTGATATTACAATCCAATGCTCCAGCAGGAGCTGTATCCCAATGGTCAGGACCCAATGGTTTTGAAAGTTTATCCGACCGGCCTTTTGTTTTTCCGTCCAGTGTGGCTGATACAGGTAATTATTTTGTAACCTACGAGCTGAATGGATGTCCTGCTCCTCTCTCCGCTCCGTTTCACGTAGTCATACAGCCCCATCTCACTACGCCTTTGATCAATGCCGATGTCACTTCACTTTGTATTGATGCACCGATACCGATCAACATCTGTCTGGATCCTACCACGTTGACACCAGCTGGAGTATACACCTGGATATTAAATGGGACGATGCCTCTTGATTTGCCCTCTACAGACTCTTGCCTCCTCTTTATGGGTGAGCCATTACAGGTGGGTATTAATTCAATAACGGCGATTGCGACCTTACAAGGATGTCCGTCGGATACAAGCAACACCATCATCATCATTGGTGATGCCACCCCGGAGCAAAATGCAGATGCTGGTCCTGCCGGGATCTTTTGTCCGGGACAGACCATCATGCTGAATGGATCTGACCCATTTCCGGGTAATGGTGTCTGGACTACCCAGGATCCCTTCGTCATATTCGAAGATGAGACTAACCCAAAAACAGAAATTCTTCCGCTTCCTTCCGGTACTTATGTTTTTTACTGGACCCTGAGCTATGCTACCTGTTTTGATTACAGCACAGATTCAGTTACCATTACCCTGATCAATACTCCCATAGCAGCTCCTGATACTGTGGATGTGCCCTTTGGCCAAACAGCGGAATTCAATGTGTTACCCAATGATTCCCTCTACGGCCAGCCTTTTACGCTTCAGATCGGCATGAAACCTCAAAAAGGAAATGCGCTCTATGCCGGTAACGGGTTCGTCCGGTATACTCCTAATCTTGGTTTTGTTGGAGTAGACAGGATGACGTATATCATATGCTCTGTGGATTGTCCTGACGAGTGCAGTGAGACCACCGTTATTCTCCGGGTCGGCAGTGATTCCGATTGTTTTGTGCCCACCTTATTTACACCCAATGGCGATGGCGTCAATGATGAATTAATTATCCCCTGCCTGGAAACTTCAAAATATCCAAAGAACCGCATCATGATCTTCAATGAATGGGGCGCTGTAGTGTTTACAGCGGCACCCTATGAAAACAATTGGGATGGCACCGTGAAAGGTGAATCCCTGCCGGTCGGGACCTATTTCTATATCATGGATTTTGGGGACGGCAATACGCCTAAGCGCACATTCTTAGTGCTGGAACGATAACGGAGAATGATTATGAAAGGACCGATGACCAAGGACAAAGGACAAAGGAGTGATGACCAATGAGCAAGGAAAAATGACCAAAGAACAATGACTGATGATCAATGAAAAATAATCAAAATAAAAAAAGAATGAGGTGGTTGATCTCGTTGATTATGACGGGTATGTGGGTCGCAACGCTTACAGCGCAGCAGCAGCCCTTGCATACGATGTTCATGTACAACAAGCTGCTGATCAACCCGGCCTATGCCGGTTACCACGATCATGTATGTGCCAGTGCCATTGTCAGGGAACAATGGATTGGTTTTGAAGGCGCACCCAAGACACAATCCCTGAGCATTAATGCACCGCTTTCCTCACAACGCATTGGTATCGGTATGAATCTGGAGCGCCGCTCCATTGGTGTATCGAGTTCAACCACCCTGGATGGTATTTACGATTACCGATTCCCCTTGGGAAGCGGAACTTTAAGCCTGGGCGCGCAGGCCTCCGGACGTTTTCTTGCGGTTGATTATTCCGATCCATCAGTCAAGACCGTACAGGATATCAATATTGATCCGGGTGTTGATGCTATTTCGGACCATAAATTTCTGGCCAATGTGGGGGCAGGCATTTATTATTCAACCTCATCCTTTTATATAGGGCTCTCCTCACCACGATTGATGAGTTCGGATATTGATTTTGAAGTTAATAATCTTTTCACGGCTAAAGAGCAGGCCCATTACTATTTGATGAGCGGAGTGGCTTTGCCCTTGACGTATAAACTCAGTTTTGTGCCGCAGGTTCTTTTCCGGTATACCCATGCAGCTCCTTTGAGTATGGACCTGAATCTCGGACTACGGTGGAGAGAAGATTATGCGGTGGGGGTGACCTACCGGAAAGGAGGTGAGGACAGTGATTTTTCTGAATCCGTGGACCTCCTGGTATCCGCCAAAGTCATGCGGGGTCTGCGTATTGGGGCGGCCTATGATTTTACATTGAGTGCTTTGCAGCGCTATAGTGACGGCAGTATCGAAGTGATGATCATGTATTGTTTTGGGGAACCTGCGAAGCCATCTGAATTTATTAATCCGAGGTATTTCTAATGCGGGACATGAGATTTTATTTCCTCTATATTCTTTGCTTCATCACTGGTCCTGGCTATTGCCAGGATACTATCATGCTCTGTCACCAGGAAGAAGTAGGTTTATTTTCATTGGACAATGTAAACACCAAATCGATTGAGTTCAGCCCCACCTTTTATCAAAATGGGATAGTGTTCGTGGAAGCGCGTGAAAACAACCGTTTCCTGGACCCCAAAACAGGACAAGCCTATTTTGATTTGATGTATACTGAAATCAATGCAGACGGATCTACATCAAAAGTGGTGAGCTTCTCTCCCAATATCCGGACTCAATACCACGAAGGGCCCTGCACGTTCAATCATGATGAAACAGAAATTTATTTCACCCGTTCTAATCTTTCGGGTGGCACAGGCATCGACGATGACAAAGGGCAGGTGCAATTGAAAATATATCATGCCGTAAAAGGAGACTTTGACTGGGAAGGTATTTCCGAGCTTCCCTTTTGCAGCAACCAATATTCGGTAGCCCATCCTGCCCTGAGTGATGATGGTAAACATTTGGTGTTCTGTTCTGATATGCCCGGAGGTTTTGGCGACAAGGATTTATACATCGTCAACAATATCGGTGGAAATTGGTCCGCGCCAGTCAATCTCGGTCCGGAAATTAATACTAAGGGAAAGGAAGAATTTCCATTCTGGCACTCCTCCGGTGTTTTAATTTTTTCTTCCACCGGTCATGGGGGAAATGGCGGATATGATCTTTATGCCACGGCATGGAACGGTTCAGATGGATTTAAAGGATTGCAACACCTGGATGCACCCTTCAATAGTGGAAAAGATGATCTTGGATTAATTATTTCTTCAGATGGTAAATCCGGTTACTTCTCCAGTGACCGCAAACCAACGAAAGGAAAAGATGATCTCTATCGTTGGTCTTCCCCTGAATCCATCTTATGTATCCCGACTCCACCTGTAAGCGCAGCAAAAGAACTTTTAGTTCGTAATGAAAAACTGACTCCCTTGGATAATGCTTATGTCTGGCTCATCCCGATGAACCCGGATGGTCCGTCCTTATATAAGGAGCACTTCACCACGGAATTATTACCGAAGGAGGACAAACAAGGATCCTTTTACCTCAAATGGGGTGTGATGGATACGTTATCAACAGCCACCGCCAATGCTACCTCCAATCCTGAGGGAAGAGCCGCTTATACCACTGATCGAAAATCAACCTACATACTGGTTGTACAGCACGAAGGCTATGCTCCTTATGTCAATGTGTTTGAAGAAAGCAAGATTCCGGGTGAAGTAATCCTCCAGGCTGTTCCCGATGCGAATGTGCATTGCCTGAATACACGGTTTATCGTCTTCAATGAATCCGGCAGTACGATACTGAAGGATGCCAGTGTTGAACTTACCGCACCCTGTATGAAATCCCCTATTAAAGCGTATACCAATAGCGAAGGGTATGTCCGGCAATGCCTGCCAGATCATTGCAGCATCAAAGCTTTGATTTCACGGGATGGATACGCGCAGCACACTTTCACGTTTACCCCCAACGAAGAAGACGAGTTGTGGTCAGTGTACCTGAAGAGCGGTGAACACCTGACCGCTCCTCCCTCGCCGATAGCCAACGGCACTTTGATTGTGCTGGACAACATTTATTATGATTTCAATAAATCCGAAATCCGTAAAAGCGATGCGGGCGAGTTAGTCGGTTTGGCTAATATTTTAAAACAATACCCTGATCTGAAAATTGAACTCACCAGCCATACAGATACGCGGGGAACGGCCGATTATAATATGGAGCTATCCCGGCGGAGATCTGCGTCCTCCAAAGCCTTTCTTGTTTCACTGGGTATCGATCCTTCCCGAATTGCAACCAAAGCAGCGGGGGAAAGTCAGCCTCGTAATAAGTGCCTTGACGGTGTGCCCTGTACGGAAGCTGAACATCAGTACAACCGGCGCACAGAAGTCAGGATCATCAATCCGGCCCAGGGGATGGAAGTGAAATACAAATCACAGGGATAAAAGTAGCCTCTGAAGATTTGAAATGAAATTCTGATAAATGCCGTTATTTAGCAGCCCAATTGAACAACTACCCTTTATGATCCGACGAATACTATTTCTTCTCCTCTTAAGTGTTACTACTTTGTCCTTGTCCGCCCAGCATCAGAAGATTGGTTTTGGATTCCGGGCCGGACTGAGCTATTCAAAACTGAATGGGCCCTCCGAAATCGGACCCAACGGGGAAAAACTCGAATCGTATAACAACGATAAAGGATTTCATATTGGCGGAGCCGTCAGGTATAAATTTACTGATCTGGTCGGAGCCCGATTGGAGTTAATGTATTCACAGCGGGGAACGCAATACAAATATGAAGGTCCATCTTATTATGTTTTAGGAAGAAACTCCCTTTCTGCTGCGACCCTGATGGGTACACGGCATCAAACCCTCAATGTCAATAATGCTTATTTGGATTTCCCGGTTTTATTGTATTACAAGCTGGGCAAATTTGAAGTTTTTGGCGGATTCAATACAGGAGTAATGCTGGCTTCTACCGGCGGCGGATCGATAACTTTCAACGGTGTAGCCAATGGCAAACCGGTTGATCCGTTTACCCTGACCCTTGATCATAATTATAAAAGTGACCAGGCTGGCGGCGCCTCCACCGAACGTACTACTATCATAGTCAGTGGCCTCACCTACATGGAGCCTACTTTCTTAGGGGCTTATTATGAATTTGCAACCAGGGATAAAATGCAATATAAAACGCTGGATCTGGGTTTGATCGGGGGATTGTCCTATTATGTCAATGAAGGATTATTTATAAGCTGGCGATATGTGTATGGGCTGGGCGATGTAGATCAAAATCAATATGATATTTCACTTCAGTCCCTTAATTCGAATGGCACCCATGTGCAACGGGCGGATAGTAACCGGAGTTTATCCATGCAGTTCAGTGTTGGATTTTCATTCTAGCCTGAAGGCTGCAGTTTTCATCATTATTCAGTATACTCAGCATTTCTAAACTGAGGCCCATGTTTCCGATAAAAGTAAATGCCAATTGGCGCAAGCTGATCATGGCCAATTATGTCATTGATCCGGCGTTGCTTGAGCCCTTGGTGCCAAAAGGAACCTTCCTTGATTTCTGGGAAAACGAATGCTATATCAGCCTGGTGGGATTCATGTTTGACGAGAGCAAGCTGAACAACATTCCCATTCCTTTTCATCAATCCTTTGAGGAAGTCAATCTTCGTTTTTATGTACAACGAAAAGAAGGTGATGAAATGAAGCGTGGCGTAGTGTTTATCCGCGAGTTCGTACCAAAGTCTGCAGTGACCCTGGTGGCTAATGGATTTTTCCATGAACACTACGAAACCATTCCCATGAAACATCAATGGGAGCCGCAGCATGATTATCAGCGCATACAATACGAATGGAAGAAAAACAAATGGCATTCCCTGGAAATCATCACGGATACACAATCTCATCCGCTAACCTCCGGAAGTAAAGAAGATTTCTTCACCGAACATTATTGGGGGTATACGCAATATAAATATCATACCACACTCGAGTATTTTGTGGATCATCATCCCTGGGAAGTGTACGCCACCAAATCGTATTCCGTAGAAGTTGATTTCGAAATGAATTATGGTCCGATGTTTGGTTTTTTAGGACATCAAAAACCATCTTCCGTTTTTCTGGCAGAAGGATCGGAGATTTCTCTGCAAAAGAATCAGCAATTGTAAATAGCTGATCGGTATATTTTTAGCCACTAATTGCACTAACTCACACTAATTACTAAAATACGGACTTCAGGAGAAGGGCACTATTCGATGCATTCATTCGTGAAAATTCGTGTAATTCGTAACTACTGTTTTTTCAAAATTTTATTTCAGAACCAACCACGAAATCATGATGCTGGCAAACCCCAATATGAACCCGGTATAGATATCCTTTCGCTGATGGGCCCTGACGATCAATCGTGAAGTACATACCACACCGGCAATAAGGATGACTGTGTAGAGTAATACATTGACCGGTATAACAAGATTTTTTCCTCCCATCAGCCCTATCTGGGCCTCGTCATAGCCGAAAACCCACCTGGTCAGTGCTACCATGGCCACCAATCCACCCATGCCTGCAGCATGAAGACTTATTTTCAAAAAGTTGTTTAGAAAAAAACAACCCCATAGGCTGATCAAGGAACCGAGCACGGCCACGCGAAGGGAAACCGGAAAAGTTTCTGCCCTGGTGATATGCAGATAAAGGGACAAATACATCACGCCGGCTACCAGGAAGGGACCGATTCGCTCAGCCTGCGTTTCCATCTCAAATGAATTGACCCAGCCCAGCCCTTTCATCATCAATACGGCCAGTCCGGGCATGGTGATAGTCGACATCACCAGGATGATCAGCAACGTATCCGCCTCCGCGATGTGCCGCCAACCAAATGAAAATGGATTGGTCCACAACAGGATCAGGGTCATGTAGGTGAGCACAAACAATGGATGAAAAACAAAGGAGAAGACCCGCGCGACAGCTTTCATGATTATTGTTTCAACACCTTGATTTCAACACGACGATTCTTTTGCCGGTTGCTTTCGGAAGTGTTTTCATATAAAGGATCCGCCGACCCCAAACCCAGGGTCTGGATACGCGCCGAATCAATACCATTCTGGACCAGGTACATCTTTACCGCTTCTGCTCTTTGATTGGACAATTCAACCAAAGCCGCCCCGTCGCCTACATCATCCGTATGACCCACGATCATAATATCCAGTTTGGGATTGCTTTTCATTTTATCAGTCAACTCAAACAGGGCATTATCGGACTTAGGCAGAAAAATGGCTTTCGACCTGGCAAAATAGATATCATAGAATGAAGCGGGCAATGTACTGTTGATTCCATTGGAATCCGAATGCATCATGGTAGAAGTAGATAAAGCATCCTCTGGTTCAACAGGAGGGGAAGCGGATATCGAATTAGCCAGGTAATAGGGCACCATCGCCATGGACGAATCCGGTTCATCAGGCTGGAGGTAAAAAATAATCTCTACTGTATCCTGGCCCTGTTTCTCAATCACCCTGGGATCCACAACAATCCGGGGAGCAGTGTGATTGGGCTTTCTCAATTGAAATTTATAGGGCTCATATTCTGTGAGGGTCACCTGAAATTCACCATTATAGCTATTGAAATATTCGAGGTAATGTTCTGCCGCTAACTGGCCCCAAAAGATTTCAGCCCCGGTC
The DNA here is from genome assembly GCA_963837505.1 of uncultured Saprospiraceae bacterium. GTDB lineage: Bacteria > Bacteroidota > Bacteroidia > Chitinophagales > Saprospiraceae > Opimibacter. The sequence goes on from CAWINN010000014.1 coordinate 193,339, forward strand.
ATTTGATTGGTCCGGGTATTGATTATTCTTCCGTTGATGACGATAGGTCGCTGCAATCTTTGTTTGGCAAAAAGGCGTTGCCTGAAGATATCACTGCTGCCATCGCGTTTGGAGGAGAAATACAAGTAGCGGGCCTCCGGATCAAAATAGGGCTGACTGTCATCAAAGGCTGAATTCACATCACCTTCCACCAATACCGGCGGGGACCATTTCAACCAGGTGTAATCCAGGCGCTCCGATTTGTATATATCATTTCCACCGATACCTCCGGGGCGATTGGATGAAAAATACAGGAACCGTTTATCCGGGGAGAGATACGGTGTCGTCTCCTGGTAAGGAGTATTGAGCACGCTGCCTATGTGAATCGGTGTTGACCACACATTGTTCCGGACATAAAAAGAAACATACAAATCATTTTCACCTTCACTTTCGGGACCATTGAGGCTCAGGATCAATTCATGCCCATTTGGCGTCATGGTCATGTTGACATCAGAATTGGTGATATTGAATCCATAGATATACATGGGTTCAGGATAAGTCTGGCCATCGTCACTCATATGCACACGGGAAAAACCAGAGTACATGCTGCCGTCCGGGTGAAACTCATTGATCAACACATATTCATCAGGTGTCATTCCGGTAGAAACAAGACTGTTCGGCAAAGCATTGTTGATCGGGTAACCCGGATGAACCGGGATGCCGACGGAATCACCGATGATCGGTGCGTACCAAATATCCTGGTTTAAGCCGGAGGCGAAAGGATTGCTGATTTTGGTGCCGGAGATTTCCGAATAGATGGCGGACAGTTGCGTTTGATAATGTGCATCTTTCTTTCCCGAGGTCCATTGTCCCTGGCCATCCGGGATGGTGGATTCAAAATCAGGATCAGCCGTCCGGGTAAAAAACAATTTCATTCCATCGCGGCTGAGTACCGGGGAGGTCTCATCATACGCACTGGTGTTGATGGAAGGTGGCAATTTTTCAATATCTCCCTGGCCCAGAAGGATCGTGGCAAGCAATACGAGTGCAATTCCTAAGAGAGGGCGGATACGCATGAGGCGAAAATAAGGCGATTAATGGTTTCGGGCTATTCTAATACGATGCCCTCATAGAAACCAAGGTCCCGGTCCGCAAGCAGCTTGGTGATATAAGCAATCTGCCCGGTATGATAGCTAAAGTGTTCCGTCACATGGATCAGAATAGAAAGTCCGGTTTCGTTGAAAGTCTGAACCCGGCGGACGGCCAATAGATCATATTCCGGCATTTGGTTAATGATGGTCCTGGCGCTATTCATGGCCGCCATCAAATCGTCAAGCAGCGTGGCTCTGTCGATGATTCGTCTTTCATCAAATTCTGTTTGTCTTTTCCGGTAGTCCTGAAGCCCACCTAAACCGGTACCTATCCATTGTCTGACATTGCCAGCCAGATGAAGGATCAGGTTGCCTACACTGTTAGATGATTCATTGGGTCGCCACCAGATTTGTTCATCAGTTAATTTATCCAGGCAATTTAATATTCGTGGCAGGGATTCTTCGAAGAGCCGATGATCAACTTCTCGCAGGAGGGCGAGGTGAATTTCAGAGGAATCAGACATGATGCCAAAAATACGATTTGCATTCTGCCCCCCAGCCCCCTGAAGGGGGAAGACTCAACCCCCGACCCCCTTCGAAGGGGGAGGATGATTTTGGCAAGTCTGAAGATTGTTGATTAAAAATATTGCTCTTGCTTGTCAATTGTTTAGCAGGTTCATTTGATCAAAATCGAAAATTATTGCATCGCAGAAATTTTTCGCCCCCTTTGGAGAGGGACGGGGTGGTGTTACAATTCTCCACACGCTATCGTCACCATAGAAATCGATGCCACCTGTACTTCATTCAAGGCAATGGCACAAGCTTCCAGGGTGGAGCCCGTAGTCAACACATCATCCACGATCATGACGTGTTTATGGCGAACGACATTTGGTTTCACCAGTTTGTAGGATGCGCCGATGGTTTGTACGCGCTCCAGCCGATTCATCCCGGTCAGACTTTTATCATGCGTGACTCGTCGTAATGCGGTGCTATGGCAAGGTATCCCCAGAGCTTCCCCTATACCTTCACCAAATACCGCGCTTTGATTGTACCCTCTTTTGCGAAACTTCCTCCAATGTAAAGGCACGGGAAGGATCACCTGAACTTCTGACCATAGTGGAGACGCCAGGAGCTGCCGGCCATACCATCTGCCGATGGTGGAGATGATATCCGGCCGATTGTTATATTTAATTTGATGCAGTAACCGTTGCGTTCCACCATCCCTGGAGAAAAACAGAAAGGCAGCACCCGTTTTAATATTTATCCGGCCCTTGAAATGGTCCGTGAACGGATTTTGGGCATAGAGGTGATATTGTGTTTCGGGTAATTGGTGGAGGCAGTCGAGACAAAAGATATGATGATCCAATGGCCGCAGCACACCACAACTCGCACAGAGCGGAGGATAGATCAACTCCATCATATTTTTTATCCAGGCGACTGGTTTCATAGCGGACAAGAAAAAAAGCCGGATGCATACGTTTACCATCCGGCTTTCATCAACTGGCAATAGAGGAAACGACAATTCTTCTGCAAGTGCAGGTTTGACAAATCGGGCGTTAGGCAACTCGTGCAGAAGATCAATTTATCTCCTTCTGACCGTAAGTGTCTTGAGAAGCGAAAATGTTACCGTATTTCACCAACTTTTTTTATTTCTTCCCATTTTATTTCCAAAAAAAATTTGTATTATTGTCTGATGGCTATTTTTACCAGCCAGTGAAAACAATTTTTGCTTCGTGATCATCAGCTTGAAAACAAATGAATCACTTGCATGGCCATCCTTATCCACAGGATGAAAATTATATCCGCGGAATTATTTCCGGAGGTGCTGCAGCTGAAAAAGCCATGCAGGATCTGTATGTGCAATACAGGCAGCAATTACTCACTTACATTGCCACACTTGTGCGACGTTTCCCTGAATTCCGGGGACATCCCGAAGACCTGATGCATGATGCATTCATTGTGCTTGTTCATCGCATTGAATCCGGTGATGGTCAGTTGCGTTCTCTTCTGGCCTTCTGGATGGGGATTACCCGGCATCTGTTGTTCAACCAGGTAAGAAAAGATGAACGTATCACATGGCTTCGTGAGCCGGAGGAGAACTACCCTGCACAAGAAGAAACGGCAGAGACGCTATATTTAGTTGCTGAATCCAATGAATTGCTCCGGCAGACTTTTGATTTACTGGGCCACCGGTGCAAAACCATCCTGTTGCTTTGGATTGAGCGGTACCCGATGCAGGAGATCGCAAGAAAAATGGATCTCTCCGGGGCCCCCATGGCCCGCAAAATCAAATTCGAATGTTTTAAAAAATTAAAAAATCTGGTTAAAGCCGGTAACAAATGGCATGGCTGAAGACACTTGTCAGAAAAGAACACGTACCCGACATGAACAACCACAGATGAACCACAGCGCAATCCAGGAATTGGTAGATAACTACCTGCTCAACCAGATCAGCCCCGGGGACAAAAAACGGCTGCTAACCATGATGGACCATGATCCTGAGCTTGCCCGGTATGTAAAAGAAGGAGTGGAAACGGTTCAGATCCTTCAGCTGGCCAGGGATCGCGATCTGCGAGACAAGCTTAAAAGGTGGGATGCCCGGATAGAAAAAACACAGCGCGGAAAAGGCAAAAGGCTGTTGTTTTTATTTGTCCTTGGTCTGCTGGCCATTGTTTTTTGGTGCTGGATGACTTATCGGTTTTCACCTGAAAACCTGGCCATGCAGAGTTTTAAGGCTATTCCTGCAAATGTTTTTCCCTACACGGAAAGAGAACCATTCCTCGATGCATGGCAGAGAGGAAATAGTGCTTTTCTCCGGGGTGATTATGAGAAAGCATTGATCTTTTATTTGTCCTGCACTGGCTTTGATGCGCCCGCTATGTCCGACCAGGTTCGCTGGAATATCCTGCTTTGCCAACTAGCGATCAATGGGCCATCCAACCTATGGCTGCAGGACCTTAGTGATTTTTCATTAGCGGCCCGGGATCCGTTTCAATCGGAGGCGGAGAATTTATTGCGGAGAATTCAATCCCCTTTGTATTCCATCCTGTATCACGGCGTGCTGCATAAAACCATCACATCGATAAAGCCTAAAATCATCTGACATCCCGGTTTTGAAGCAAGTGGAGTACCTGGAGCTTGTGATGTCCTGTTAAACTATTGTTAATCAAATTTATTCCTTACACCTTCCTGAGTACAACTCCGTTTAAGCAGGTACTTATCATTAACCAACAAACAGTCATAAACCATGAAATCCTTTCTTTCATTTATAGCGGCAGGTTTGATAGGTGGCCTTATTTGTTACGGAGCCATCTCCTGGTCCGAAACCGGTTTTCACAAAAACCCGAATGTAAAGTCTGTTGCCTACACCACTAACCCGGTGACGACAGGCCCTGATTTTGCCGATGCAGCTGAAATGGCGCAGAAGGCGGTAGTCCTGATCGAAGCAGCAGAAAGCAAAGCATCGGCCCAAAAGCGCTACAGGGATGAGGATCCCATGAGCCAGTGGATGCAGCGGTTTGGTTTTGGAGGCGGGGACGCCTTTGGCTTCGGACCCATTATCCGCAAAGGAGCGGGTTCCGGGGTGATCATTTCCAAGGACGGATATATCCTCACCAATAATCACGTGGTTGACTTTGCAGACGATGTCAATGTAAAATTGTTTGACGGCAAAGAATACAAAGCTAACATCGTTGGCAGGGACCCCAGTTCCGACCTGGCCGTTGTTAAGATCAGTGCCAATAATCTGCCTACACTTGATTATGCTGATTCCGATAAGGCCCGCGTGGGCGAATGGGTATTGGCTGTAGGGAATCCTTTCGAATACCTGACTTCCACGGTTACGGCCGGAATCATCAGTGCCAAAGGAAGAGACCTCAATATCATACAGGGCTCGAAGGCCATTGAACAATTTATCCAGACGGATGCTGCCATCAATCCAGGCAATAGCGGCGGGGCACTGGTGGATGCTTATGGACGACTGCTGGGAATCAATACGGCCATTGCTTCTGAAACGGGCAGCTATGCCGGATATTCTTTTGCCATTCCGGTCAACCTGGCAATTAGTATAGCCAACGACATAATGAAAAATGGCGGAGATATCGAGCGAACATCTTTGGGCGTTGAAGTGTTTGTATTAGATGAAGACTTGGCTAAAGAGCAGGGTTTAGATATCAAAGAAGGATTGCTGGTAGATGCCGTAGGGGAAAGAAGCGCCGCACAATATGCCGGTATCTTGCCCAATGATGTGCTGGTCGAAATGGATGGTCATAAGCTGACTTCCTTTGATGATCTGAAAAATAAAATTGATATGGCTAAAGTGGGAGATACGATCAATCTGAAAGTGTATCGAAAAGGTAAATATTTAGATATCCCTGTGCGTTTAAAGAAAGGACTTTAATGCTCCAATAGACGCCCCACTTCAGGACGTGACTAATAGAAGTGATTAGCAACGTCCTTAAAAATATAGTTGGTTTTTCGTTTTGTTTTGATGCGCCTGTCTTAAAAGAAAGACAGGCGTTTTTTATTGCCTGGCCGGGATTATCTGATTCCCCTTTTGATTTCTCCAATGAAACGACTGGATCATCTTATTCACATCCTCTTCCACAAACTCAATAATCGGAGCCAAGCTGTCGGGCTTCACTTTCGATTCAAAATAAAGTGATGCCTTGAAAAAATGCTGCGTTGTATCCGTGAGAAAGAAATGTAATGGCGAAGCAGCAGGTCCTGTAAATTTTAATTGCAATCCGCCCACGCCATTCTCATTCCTGATGCGGGACTCTTCCATGTAATTGGAACGTTCATTGATCTTGCCGGCAATGGTGTAGGTATCCTTGACCATGTCATCAAAATCAGATCTGTTCCTGATCGGCAGATAACTGCAATGGATCCGTGCTTTAAATACGGGCATGAAGAGATCAAACCAACAGGGATGATCTTCCTTCATGTTTACTTCCGCATACTTTGGAAACTGAAAAGTGAATGGGCAGTCGGCATTCGAAAATTCCTGTACCTCATGTTTGGGATATTCCACTCGTGGATAAGCCCTGGGTCTGGGTGTACCGGGTTCGTCTTTGCAGCTCACTATACCACCGAGCAAGATTATGCTGAAGAGAATTTTACTCATGATTCAATCTGCACTTTAATGCGTTCAATTCGTTTCGGCGAAACGGAAAGTACAGTGAACGAAAATGGATGCAATAAAATTTTCTGCCCGACCACCGGCATTTTGCCATTCAGATCCAGTACCAGTCCGGCCAGGGAATCCGCATCGCCATCGGACTTATCAAAACTGGTCTTGTCGACATTCATCACCCTGCACACATCGATGAGCATAGTCCGGCCTTCAAAAATATATTCCTTGTCGCTCAGCCGGCGGAATTCCACTTCATGTTCCTCATCAAATTCATCTTTGATGTCCCCGATCACTTCTTCAATGACATCTTCCATCGTGACGATGCCAGAAGTGCCGCCATACTCATCCACGACAATCGCCATGTGCAAACGTTCACGTTGAAAATCTTTCAGCAAGTCATTGATCTTCCTGGCTTCCGGAACATAGAGAACTTCCGGGTGAATCAATTGGGTCCATTCCTCCGGCTGATGCTCCGTATCCAGGTAAGGCAATGAGATCTTTCACATACAGGATGCCTTTAATATTATCCAGTTGTTCTTCAAATACGGGCAAGCGGCTGTATCCGGTCTCCTTGACCGCGGCAATCATGTCTTCCTCACTCATCAGGGTATCAAGGGCGACGATATCCATACGGGATCGCATGATCTGTTTAACCGCCACATCATTAAAGCTGACTATGGATTTCAGGATTTCTGCTTCCACTTCAGAATCCTTATCCTTCGAAACGGCGAGATCGATAGCTTTATCGATATCCAGTTTATTGGCCCCGAGTGAATTATCTGAACTCCATTTTCTTTCAAGGGATTGCCCCATTTTCACCATGGTTTTATTGACCGGGGATAACAGCGTCATCAATAAGGTAACCGGACCGCTCATCAGTCGGGCAAAAGCCATGTTATTGACATTGGCATAAATTTTGGGCAATACTTCGGCAAATAACACCAGCAGGAAAGTGATACCCACTACAGTGATCATGAATTGAAAAAAGGCAGCCCATTGCGAGGGATTGAGCCAGCCCAGTAAATAGAGATCATGCACAGTTGTACCCCAACGTAAAAGTGTAGATTCGGGAAGGATGACATTGAAAATAGAATAAGAGAGCAGAACGATCCCGATATTAATCAGATTGCTGACGATCAACAGGGTGGCCAATAGCCGCCGGGGTTTTTCCCGCAACTGGATGATTCGCCTGGATGCCGGAGAATCCTCTTCGTCAAAAGTTTGGAGTTGATTGCGGTTTAAGGAAAAGAAAGCGACTTCCGACCCGCTGAATAAGGCAGAGATGATCAACAGGAAAATTAAAATAAGCGGACTGCTGATTAAACTCCATTGTATCAGGAGGGGAAAAAGTTGTAACGAGCCTTCCGGTTCCAAAGCCAATTAATTAAGTGAAAGATACTGCTGTCAGATGATCAAAACGGGAGATCATCATCTGCCTGTTGTTCACCGCCCGGACTGGCAGATACATTAGTATCATGAATGGATTCTACCGGATGCTCGACATCCTCATTTCCACCCGGCCTTGAATCCCGGCGATCCAGTATCCGGATGGTATTGGCTACTACCTCAGTGACATAACGGTCATGACCTTCCTTGTCCTGGTATTTCCGGTGCGTGAGTTTTCCTTCCAGGTATATCTGGCTGCCTTTTTTCAATTGTTTTTCCGCCCGTTCCGCCAGGTTACGCCAGCAAACGATATCGTGCCATTCCGTTTGCGTTTGCCAATCGCCTTTTTTGTCCTTGTAGCTTTCATTGGTGGCGACCGAAAACCGGGCCACAGCTATATTTCCTTCGAGATATCGGATTTCCGGGTCCCTGCCCAGGTTGCCGATGAGGATGACCTTGTTGACCATGATGGGGAGTTTATTTTGTTTTCAAATGACGGGCAAAGATAATCTTTTCGGAAGTGAAGAGTGAAGAACTAAAAGTGAAACATGGGCGGGCCCGGGATGCCTATTGAGAGCGAGTGAATGACTGCAACGTAAAAAGATAAATTAATTAGCCGCGGAGCGGCTTAAGGTCCATAGACAAAGGAGAAAAATCACCCCCAGATAGCTGCAGCGCGGTTCAACTCCTCAGCAGGATTCAATGTAATTCGCTGGGTTTCGCCCCTGCGGGGCTTGCGAAAATACTCGTACATCGTCGCTACCAACATTGAGCCGCCCTCCGGCAAGTTCAATTCTCATGCGAACAACATAATCATGGTCGAGTCAGGTCGAACTATTCACTTTACTTAATATCCGAGATAACTAGGCATCAAATAATATAAATTTGCCCCATGTCTGAATACAACTTCACCACCCAGTGGTATTTTGATCATCCGCTGGAAGTGGTATGGGAAGAAATACGATCTATGGATCATTGGCCGGAGTGGTGGAAATATGTCAGGAAGGTGAAGAAAATAAAGGATGGCCGTGAAGATGAGATCGGAAGTATCCGCCGAATCACCTGGTCCACGGCTCTTCCCTATTCGATCACGTTTGATTCTGAACTTACTCATCAACTTTTCCACCGTCAAATGGTAGGGAAGGCATTTGGCGATCTCACGGGGACTGGGGTTTGGACTTTTGAGCCCAATGGTCATGGCACCCATGTTCGATATGACTGGAATGTACATATTACCAAAAAGTGGATGATTGCATTTGAGCCGATATTAAAACCCATTTATAAATGGAATCATGATAAGGTGATGAGTGCAGGATTTGAAGGATTGGTGAACAGATTGAAACTAAAAGGTAAAAGTGAACAGTGAAGAACACTTTCACCTGGGTACCACGTGCATGATTTTTAAACGGATGCCAGACATGGAGATGGCAGACTTATGCTGAGTATTGTCGAACCATATCAGACTCCGGATGAGGGCAATTTTTTCCTTTCTTAAGTCTGCCATTTGGTATCATGAGTCCTGCATCCAGGTGCACATCTGATTATTTCCTGCGTTCTTTTCCGGTTAATAGGTGACTTTACTATGAACCGAAATGAAACAAGTAGCCCCTGGTGGTCGTTACACTTACTCACAGGATACTTATGATCAGAATTTTCATGCTTCCATTTATGGTTGCCATAATCACGCTTACTACCCCCTATCTATCTGCTGCTCAGCTGGTAGGGAGATGGACAGCCATGGGAGATATGGATTATAAACCAAAAGCAATCATTGACATTTTTGAAGCGGAAGGCAAGCTGCATGGCCGGGTGGAAGAAGTTCTGCCGGCTGCCACAACAACTATTTGCAAAAAATGTGACGGGGAATTGAAAAATAAACCTATCGCCGGCATGGTTATCCTGACTAATCTGGTGAAAACGGATACTGGCGGTAAAGATGGAAAAATACTGGATCCCGGTAGCGGAAATACCTACTCCTGCTATATCGAATTAGAGTCTCCTGACAAATTAAAACTTCGCGGTTATATTGGCTTCCCTGCTTTCGGAAGAACTCAATACTGGTATCGTATAAAGTAGGACCAGGGCTATAAATTAAATTTTATGCCCTGCGCCAATGGTAAAGTTTTACTCCAGTTAATAGTGTTCGTTTGGCGTCGCATGTAAGCCTTCCAGGCATCGGATCCGCTTTCTCTTCCTCCGCCGGTTTCTTTCTCTCCACCGAATGCTCCGCCGATTTCAGCGCCTGATGTTCCGATATTGACATTGGCGATTCCGCAATCAGATCCTTTTGCGGATAAAAACTGCTCCGCCTCCCGAAGATTAGTAGTCATGATGGCTGATGAAAGCCCTTGCGGTACATTATTTTGCAATGCGATGGCTTCGTCCAGGGTGGAATAGGACATGACATACAAAATAGGTGCAAATGTTTCTGTCTGTACGATCGGCATATCATTACCAATATGTGCAATGCAGGGCAGGACATAACATCCACTGGCATACTTTTTTCCTGTTAAGACACCACCTTTGACGATCATTTTACCACCCTGGTTTTTGATGGCTTCCAGTGCTTTCTGATAATGATATACGGCTTGCATATCAATGAGTGGCCCCATGTGATTGTTCGCATCGAGCGGATTGCCAATTTTTATTTGCTTGTAGGCTCTTGATAAAGCACGGGTAACTTTATCAAAAATAGATTCATGTATGATGAGGCGACGGGTTGAAGTGCATCGTTGTCCCGCCGTACCCACTGCACCAAACACAGCGCCGGTCACCACCATTTTCAGGTCAGCTTCCGGGGTGATGATGATAGCGTTATTGCCTCCCAACTCAAGGATGGATTTTCCAAGCCTTGCTGCTACGGCACCTCCGACTATCTTTCCCATGCGCGTGCTGCCAGTGGCCGAGATCAGGGGAATCCGATGATCCTGGGTCATCATCTCCCCTACCCGGTAATCTCCATTGATCATGGAAACCAGGCCTTCGGGGAGTTTATTGGACTTGATGACCTCTTTGAAAATATGCATACAGGCAACTCCGCACAACGGCGTTTTTTCAGACGGCTTCCATACCACCACATCACCACAGACGAGCGCAATCATGGCATTCCAGGACCATACGGCTACAGGAAAATTAAATGCGGAAATAATCCCCACTATGCCCAAAGGATGCCATTGTTCGTACATGCGATGCATGTTGCGTTCGGAGTGCAGGGATAAACCATATAATTGCCTGGACAAGCCCACGGCGAAATCGCAGATATCAATCATTTCCTGTACTTCTCCCCATCCTTCCTGCAGACTTTTTCCCATCTCATAGGAAACGAGTCGACCCAGCGGATCTTTGTATCTACGCAAAGCATCACCATATTGGCGCACGATTTCGCCCCGCTTTGGTGCCGGGACCATCTTCCAGTATTCAAATGCAGATTGCGCGGCCTGAATGACTTTGTCATATTCCTTCCTCGATGTTGTGCTCACGGCCCCGATCAGGTGTGCATCCACCGGGGAAAGAGAAGGTTGATAATTACGGGAACTGGATGATTTGAGGCCGGTAGAAGTACCATTGTTGAATTTCTTTACGCCTAACTTGTTGATAAACCGAATATCGATGGCCATGACCTGATGAATTAAAAAATGACGAATAATGAATTACAAATTAACAGAAGTTATTTCCTAAAGTACAGGATTCAAATGCAATGCAAATATCAGCATTACCTGATTACCGTTTATACAATCAGCAAACGAACGAATGATTAATGCAGAAGGAGTATGGCCGGTTACTGCAACAGACTAATGGAACCTTGGTAAATGGATTTATGGTCGGCTTCTATCAGGTAATGATATAATCCGGCCGGCCATCCTGCTGCATCCACCAGGTGGGATTGAAGGGCTTCCATAGGCGACTGATAAACAGGTTCCCCAAAGCTGTTGAAAACGCGGAGTGTGGCGTGTTGTATATCCGGAATCGTAACCGTAAAATTTTGCCGGGCCGGATTGGGATATACATTAAATCCGGATGGCTGGATATTTTCTGTCGCTACATTGTTTTCATTGATGGTGATGACCTTGAAATCATCAAAATAAAATCCATCCCGCTGTTCGAAACCATCGGAAAAGAGGAAGAACCGGAGTTGTATCAAATGCCCGATATAGCTGGACAGATCGGTCGTTTCAAAAACCCAGCGCACTTGCTTTCCATCATAAAGTGGTTCTTCGTACAATTGGAAGATGGAACCCAGTTTGGATTGTTCGCCACAAAGATCTTCCCAATTTTCTCCGTCGGTACTGGCCTGGAAGATCACGTAGTCATAGTGATCCTCAATATCCCATTTCGCCCAGAATTGAGCATAGGCAGAAGTAGCCTTGGTCAGATCCACCTGTTGACGCAATACTAAAGCCTCTTGCGAATTAGGAAGATAATCGCCAAGCGGGCTGTCCGTGATAGACACGGGGCCTGATTTGTAGGTTTGGTCAGTGGTGCCCCAATCAACGCCATTACTGTTGTCCCATTGAGATAAATTATTTCCATTATCTGAAAATATGGTTTTGAAATCCGCCCTGGTCTTGGTCAGGGTATCGCGAAAAGTGTAATCACCCTGCTGGCAAATCACTTCGATTTTTACCGATGCACCATAATCGATCGAATTGTCCACCGTAAAGGTCAGATTGTTCAGATGGGGTTCAAATTTGTTTAAGTTCAGCTGGATGGGTGCCGGGACCTGGAGAATGTGCGGACTAAGCGCATTAAATGAAATCTGCACTTCACCATTTAATAAGCCATAACGGTTGAATTCAAGATCTAATGCATTGACGCCGGTTTTGATAAACTTCGGCGTTTCATCTGTGATCTGAATGAGGGAGTTGACCAGTCGCGCAGCCAGGAGGTTCATTTCAAGAGCGGACTGGCAAAGCGGAATAATGTTTTCCTTCAGGGGATAAAATCCATCTTCCGGCTCTCCTATTTCCGGGGTCATGGAGAACATATCTTTTTCGCCATACATCCAGTCGTCCGAATCACCATTGGACACATACCCTACGGTCTCCAGTCCCAGTCCGGAAATAAATCCATTCTGTTTGGATAGTAGTTCTCCATAATTTATAAAAATAAGAGAATCTTCCGTGGAAGAATTATTATACCCCCAGGGATAAATGACCAGGTCGCCATAGGAATGGGCGTTGAGTGCCATTTGAAAGTGATACTGACTACAGAGATATTGTAAAGCCTGGGTTTCAGGTTCAGAAAATGGAGCCGGGCCGCGATAAACCTCGCTTCCTTCATATCCGGAAGATCCCTCATCATCATATCCCCAGTTGAATCCATAATTGCGATTGAGATCTACACCGTCAATTTCAGGATCAAATATTCCATCATCATTATTATCTCGCAAGTTCTTTCTGACATTGTGGGTAAAGACATCATTCTGGGCATCATACCCGGCAATGTTATAGTCCATACCATCCGGATTGACTACCGGAACGAAATACAATTCCGTATGATCAAGGATTTCCCTGATCATTGGATTTTTATCGTAATTCTCCAGCAGGTACCACATGTAGTAAATGAGCTCGCTTACGCTGATCAGTTCACGGGCATGGTGAAGCCCGGTATATAATATTTTGGGTTCGTTTTCATCGGTATTGGCATTGTTCGAAATCTTGACCACATAAAGGCTGTTGTTTTTATAGGTCTTGAAATCGCCGATGGGTTTACGATCAGTAATCAGGTTGGGATAATAATAGGCCATCAAATCAAGATTGTCCAACACCTCGGGCATGGACATGAATCCTCCAACGTGACCAAGCTCAAAGTTGACCGGAACATGTGGATCATAATTATGGTCCTGGCAGCTTAAGAAATGACCGCCACGATGATTGGCTTTGGCTTGTTGCCGGTATATATTTAGATCAGGAATGACGACTGAATACCGAATTCCCTCTTTTTTCAACCTGGCTATTTCAAAATCCTGCAGATCAGTAGTAAAGGCATCCTTTCCGGAATGGTCACCATGGGTAAGGTCAATGCCTGCCTTGGCCAGGGTGTGTATAGACTGTTCAGCATCGATTGGGAAAGTGACCCGCGAAAGAATCGACTGAGCATCAGCTATTTGGAAAAGCCATAGGCATAGCAGTAAAGGGGTCAGTCTCGATATGGTCATAGAATCAGGTAATCAGAATGCGGTCAGAAATGCGACCGCAAAGTTAGTAATATAGTGATACCATCAAGGCTTGTTTTCGATCCCCAGGTGTGGAGGGATAAAGGTAAATAAAATTTAACATATAATTGGAAGTTATAATGTATAAAAAGTTGGTCAGAATTTTGCAGAGAACAAGGAGTACATCCCCGATGCCCTTCAAAAAGTGCGTTTTGATTTGTACCAGAGCATAAGTCAGTACGAATTGACTCCATGACTGATACCCGTGCTCATAACTCTACGATCGTCATCAAGTTTGATGGGTATTGATCTTTATCATTCAATAATCATACCATACCTTTAAGGGGGAGCGAGGGATTGTAGTTCCTCTTTTAGTGGAATCAGGGGTCAATGAGGCAAAAAGGCAGCAGAGGCGGAAGGTGGAAATGAAAATCAACTACTGCTTCACATCAAAAAAATCAACGGTATTGATGATGGCTCCCGGCGCATTATAAACCGAAGGTGCTGAACTGCTGAGAATAGTTACCTTCTGCAAATTCAAATTTCCTGAATTATAAATCGCACTGCCTCGCTGCAGATCAAGAGAGCCGCCATCCGCCATGCCATCGCGAATGGTAAGTCCATCTAACAACGTTTCTTCCGCGCCCGGCTGAATCGAAATAACATGATATAAATTATCTGTCATGACACCGATGGAACCAATGTCACCGCTGATGATCGTGGGATACATGCCATAGATACGCTGATTGATGGCCGTTTCATTTCCCTGGAATCCTCCATAAATTTTTACCCCCGGTCGAATACTGAAATTATTGTTCCGGCTGATTTCAAAATAAGGCTTGTAAGTCCCCTCTGCCATCCAGATTTCATTAATACCCGGGCAGTGCATAGCTCGATCAAGTGCCTGTTCCAATGACCGGTAAGCATTTGTCCAGGAATCACCATCCTGGTTGCCGGCTGCATTAATATCCACATAACAAATGCCGCTATCATTGCACACATTTTCATACGTCACCAAAAGTTTTGCCCCTTTCAATGAATCTCCATCATAACTCCAGGCCTGGCGCAACCCGTCTCCACGCAACAGTAAAGCCAGATCATGACCTGTTGTCCAGGCAGCCTGATCTACCACTTGTTGAAGCAAGTGTTTGATATCGGGTGAAGTGTACGTGGTATCCAAATTATTCCAGGGATCCGGGGACCATTGCACTACCTGTGAGGAACGATTACGCAATGACAGATTATATTTCGAAGCATCAAATGAAGCAGCATTCGAACTGATCTCTGACTGCAATGTCCAATGGGACGCAGCCGTATCCATTGCCTCGCTGGTCCACACCAGGTGAGCGGACTCGATATAACTTCCTTTTGGAATAGTGATATGCTGGAAACGCCACCCGACTTTTTGTTTCCCGTCTTTTTCAGTCAGCGCCAGGGACTCTCTGTAAGGATTCACTGCTCCGCTGAATTCATGTTCTTCCGCATCATCATTTCCCGCGCTGATCGGGTTTATAATAGATCCGGACCACTTTGTCACCGTGGAGGTAACCCACCACTCTGACATGCCCGGAGAATTCCATTGAGCATAGTATCCAATATCATATGGAACGACCAGGGTGGAATCGAGATCATAAGTAGTGACATCCCCAGCAGCATCATTGGCATAACTTCCATCCTGGTTTGTTCCTGTATATCGTAAGGCAGCGACGTCGAATCCATCCCGGGCAGTAATACACTGACTACAGCCTGAAGCATTGACCAGGTTATTAGCTTCCGCGGCAGTGAAATAAGCTCTCAGCTGAATAGGTGCAGCCGGGGGATTTGAGGCGCTCAATACCCAGTTGCGGGAAAGCAGGTAAAGACTATCCGCATATTGAAAATTGTCTCCCGACTTATACATGGTCAGGGTGACATCGCCCAGGTCCTGGCCCATCGGCTGTATGCTGAAAAGGCGCTGGCCCCCGGAATTAAAATCAACCCATTCGCTTCCGGCTACAGGCTGCATGATAGTGACCGTATTGCCATTGTATATGGCCGCCCGATCGTATACATGTACCTGGTCGAGTGAAAGTCCTTCCATTTCCAGGCCTTCATCACTTTGCATCACCCATCGAAACTGAATGACGGTATCAGTAACTGGAATCGCTATACCTGTCGTGGTCCATTTCAATTGACTGCCATTCCAGGTATTGGATGCATGATTATACCAATTGACACCGCTGCCCTGTGTCCCGAGTTTTTGCCAAACATTACTTCCAGACAATTTATATTCCAACCATGCGTAATCATAATCAGTTTCCAGTTGATATTGAAATGCAAATGAAAGGTAGGGTTGATCCAGACCAGTTAAATCAAAACAGGGAGAATACAGATAGGAAGTTTCATTTGTGTTGTAGGTGCTGCTGAGTGAAGTTGACCATTCTTTTTTGCCTTCAGCGGCCCGGTTGAAATTCTGTTTACCGGGCACTCCTTGCGCCCAGGAGGAATGGATACCTCCGGCTGTCCAGTTGGCAGGTCCTTCTTCAAATCCTTCGAGGTAAGGATAAGAATCGATTAGCGTGCTGTGCATAATCGAGGTCCGCAGGGTGTCATTTCCGGGAAAGTCATCTTCTACGCTGGAGGTCCACACGGCTAATTGGAATAAACCTGCAGCAGAAAAGTCATAAGCAGGAGAAAGAGTAACCTCAATGGTAGTATCTGGAAGAATAGTCCCGACAAAAGTGGAATACACCGTTCCATTGTCTACGCTATAGTTAACACTGACATTATGGATCGTGGTAGATGCCGTGTTGGTCACGGAGACCATAATATTTTCTATGCCCAGATCGCAGGATGATGCGGTCGGATTCAATAATGTGGTGGGTGTAATGTCCTGGTCAATCCGGTTCAAACTGATATCATCGATAGTCTCTCCATCCTGGCTGGTGATTTGTCCCGCGGTGGCATAGACATCACAAGGAAACTTAACCTGGAATGAAGAACTAAAATCCTGTCCGGCATCCATGAGCGTTTGACTTACCTCCAGTCCTGAAAAATGCTGCCACTGGCCCCGCGTCAGGACATCATTCGGGATCATGGTCAGTAATATAAAAGGAAGGCTATCCGCTCCGCGAATCCAAACTGATTCTGTATTGTTTACATCCGGATTGATTTCATGGTGCATGGCATAAAAACTCAACCGGATATCGTCATTGACTGCGGTGTAATTGGACATGTTGATGGTGAGTACTGCATCCGCGTATTTACTCGAACCTGTTTTTACTGCATCTATGGTAATCGCCCGCTGACCTCCATGGCAAAAGGGGATGCCAGCAAATGTTCGCAACCGGGTTCCATTGGTTAAATGAATATCCATCCCCTCCTCACCGGAGATCCCTTCCGCATTGGACAGAACAGTGGTATCCGCAGCGGATTCAAATCCTTCGGACCATGGCAACGTGACTGCCGGATTCGGAAGTTGATGAATGGTAATTCTTAAGGTATCGTTTTCAGGAAATGGATCTGTTGGATAAGTAGTCCAAACTTTAATATGGTACGTACCGGGAGAACTGAAGTCAGCCAATTTAATAAAGGTAAAATCCGCGCCCATGCCTGCCTGAAGCGTGTCTGCATAAGGCTGAGTAGATGGAATGCCTGAATTGATTTGATAGGCTAATGAAAATCCGGATGCATCGTTAGTACCGAGATTGGTAAGATGTACCGTTATATTTTCAGTATTTGATAATTCAGTTGCAGTGTATTTTCTTCCGGTCGTCAGGTTCAGGAGGGAATCGATTCTCAAATCATCGGACCAGGGACACTGATCACCTCCATTGGCAGTTACTTGCACTGCTCTTGCTCTTAATCCACTTGCTCCTGAAGTAAAGGCACCCGCCACCGTCACCCATACGCTGAATCCTCAGGCAAATCATGAATGACAAATGAAGTTCCCGTAATCGTATCTATAGGAATAAGGGTTTCATCCTTTATGACAAACACCTTGTAAAGCGATACACCTGCTATGGCTGTCCAGGTGAGTTGAACATTTCCGTTACAGGGAGATGTGGCCAAAAGATTAGTCGGCGGCGCCATGATGACGGCATCCAGATCAGACGTATCCATCATGCCATTGCTCGCGGTGACCCTGACTTTTACCTGGTCTGAATTTACCTCCGGAGGAACCCAATCCAGGAAACGGTTTACCGCTGGCACGAATGCATTGAGCAAGGTCCAGGTCATGCCTGAATCGGTACTGTATTCTACTTTGAACGTTGAGTTACTGGTGCCATAAGCATCCCAACGGATATACAATTTTTCATTGGGAATGGAAATATTGCCCGGTTTAAAAACCTCACCTCCATTGGGGAATTGCACTTTGATGCCTGCCGGCATGATGTCCCAGGAGATCCATGCTTTCTGAGGTCCCAAAGGAACAATGGCGCCTTTGGTCACTATGGTATAGGTTCCCTCTGCAGGATCGTTGAGGGTGATTTGTTCATAATTATTGAATCGATCGATACCTGTAGTTGCAGGTGCTGATACTCCGCCGGGAGTGCAATCCAAGACCCAGGGTTTCAAAGTATCACCCAAGGGTGTGACGATGGTCATGTCCAGGTCATTGACCAAATCCACCGTCTCATAAGGCGCAGAAGCCTGGTCAGACCACATGATCATGACATCCACTGCTGCTGTGCCGGCCGGAATAGAAAATGTGCGATTTATCACTTCATCCTGATCTAAGGTGACCGTGTAATAGTGATTATCCTCGAGGATCTGAGCTGCCCGGTCCCCATTGATTCTTCCAAAACCATAGATGTAATCCGGCCCTGCATTACCTGCATCATCCGCGGCATTACAAATCACATTTTTGATTAAAGCAGCTTCCGGCAAACTATCATTATGCAATTGTTTGTATCGCTCATAGAGGAGTGTTGCACAACCAGCGGTGGCTGGAGAAGAAAAGCTGGTGCCTGAATTATACGCATATTGATTGGTTCCGATAGTGCTGGCCCGATTGGATCCATAAGCGGTGACTTCTGGTTTGATTCGTCCATCATCTACCGGCCCACGACTGGAATAGCTGGCAATACCATCTGTAATAGTCAATGCACCGACTGTCAGCACATTCTTGGCAGGCTGATATCCACCGAGAATGGTGGCATATCCTGCAGAAAAAGGAGAGCAGGTTGAGCCGGCGGAATTACCGGCACTGAACACATGCAATAAAGTTGGATGGTCAGTGATCATCGCATCGAGTGCAGTAGCATTTCCATCATAGTCCCCTATGTAAGTGCAATCTGTCAGACTGGATCCATACGAATTGTTGGTTAACGCAAGTCCATAATCCTGTATGTATTGCGGAGCATCCCAAAGGATGTCAGTAAAATTGCGAAGGATGACATGAGCTTTAGGCGCATAACCAAATCCGTAAAACGGATCTATGAGTCCCGCCCCGGCAACGATACCGGAAGTTTGCGTGGCATGCGAGCTGGTCCCAAAACTGGCCAGGTCCAAGTAATCCTGGCTGAGGTCTTCATGCTCCTGAACCCGACCGCCATCTCCAATACCCACAGTCATACCCGCTCCAGTCAATCCTCTTCCGAACGGAGATATCAATGCCCATCCGCGTTCGGCATGAACTGCACGATAATTGATTTCTTCATTGACAGGAATCGTGCTGATAAAACTGATCCAGGGCGTGTGGATCAACTGATCAAATCCTCCGCGAGGAATTTCCACATCCATCATTCCGTATTTCAGGGTGCGTTGATCGAGGAGGATAATATGATTTTGAATTGCCCATTGATTGACTTCATCCTGGTCCAGACCCGGAGCAACTGATATCCTGAATCGACTGGCAGCAGATCGGGCATCCGGATCAAGCGTTGTTTTGTATTCGGGGTTGAGGTCAAACAAGCTTCTTTGGGTAGTTGCATCCTGAGCAGAAGTAACCCGGACCCAATAGGTATTCTCATGAAGAGCGTATAGAACTTCGATTCCTTTTTGCTTTAGATTCTCTCGTTCAGAAGTAGATAAGAGGTGACCAGGCCGGTAAAACAGATACCGGGTAGCGGGTTGTTGACGATCGGCTGAGGCTACCGGCAGTAAAGGGAAAGAGCCTGTTTTAAGATGGAGAACTTGCTGACTAAACCCTGTCATACCTGCTGATCCCAGCAAGAAGCACAGGGTGTATAGGCGGGTCCGGCTCATAGTTTTCACTTCTATAAAATTACGAAAAGGAGACCTGCCGCTCTTCTTTCCCGATCTTTTAGGCACCTGTTAACTTTCTTACGGAACGTCAGGCAACCTTTTATCAAGGCGCCGTCGGTCGTCTGAATTTTATTTGAAGAAAATTTCAATTTGCAGATAAATGAAAATATTTATTCTATCTTTCGACTCGATCACTAAAAGATTTTTCGATGGTAATCTCTAGGTCGAAAAACCAACAAGTTATGATCCTCAGGAATCCCGCCCTCCAGCGGGATTCTTTATTTTTCATTTTCACCACCCTTTTCCTGATCTTCCATTGGGCAGATCCTATACAAGCTCAGGGGATCATCGGTCACGTTGTGGAATCTTTCTCCGGGCAAAATATTGCCCAGGCTGAAGTCAGCATATACCAAAGAGATTCTCTACTCCTTCAAACGAAAACAGATTCCATCGGCAGGTATATCCTACGTTCTGATGTGGCAGGTCGAATTTCCATCCACATTGCCAGCGGCGATTATGCGGATTATGTCGAACCGGATATTATACTGGACGGCTATTCCACGATCCGGTTGGAACATCCGCTCTCTAAAAAGGCATTTGATCTCCCGGGAGTTATGGTCTCGGCTGATCAAAGCAAAACCTCCGATTTTGTCAGAACTATACATCCGGACGATATGGTCCTGGTAGCCGGCAATTTCGAAGATCCGGTGAGAGTCGCCCACAGTCAACCCGGCATTGTGCTGACGAATGATCAGGCTAATCATCTCTCCGCCCGTGGTCAATCTCCGGTATTCAACAACTGGTATCTCGAAGGATTGCAGATCGTCAACCCGAATCATACGAGCAATGCAGGAACGTTTTCAGATTTACCCACACAGTATGGTGGTGGGGTCAATATGTTTTCCGAACAGGCACTGGGTTCGACAGATGTATACACCGGACTTGGTCCCCTCTCCATCGATCATGCAGCCGGTGCCACTATTGATATGCATCTCCATGAAACAGCCAAACCGGAATGGCGCGCCAAAGCAGGCCTCATCGGTTTTGAATTAGGCGGCGGTACCAGGTGTGGAGAGCATGGCATCCTGGATGTCAATCTCCGGTACAGCTTTACAGGATTGTTGACCGATCTCGGCGCAGACTTTGGCGGAGAGAAGATTGGCTTTTACGATGGCGTAGCTTCTTATGTTCACCAGGGCAATCAGCACAAACTAAAATTATTTGCCTGGGCCGGAAGCAGTAAAAATGAATTCAATCAGGTGCAACCCCCGGAGGACCGAATGGAATACAAAGATTTTTTCAACATCGATTATGGTAATGACATTTTTGGAGCCGGAGGAAGATATGATCTCACCCTGGGTTCCAACACCTTTTTACATAGTGGGGTAGCTTATTCTATTGATCATTCCACGTATGCCAAGCTCAATGATGAATCTACTTTCCCTGAACACCTTGAACTGGATGACCAGATAAGTATGCTGTCTTCTTTTGCAGAGCTGGCTGTCGCCCATTCCTCTACATTCCGTTCCACCTTCGGATTACATTATGATCAGCGTGCCTATGATGGGAATACCAATTCAACGTTGCCATTCCCGGAAGAAACGTATGGTAAATTCTTTTTCCAGGAGAACATTGATTTACCTCATCGAATTGAGCTCGAAGTTGGTGCAGAAATTTCACGTTCATTTCTGTATGACCAATGGAATGGGGGCTATCGGGCAAAGCTGACTAAGGGAATCGGCTCCCGGAGCCAACTGTTTGCCGGGATCAGGCAATCAGCAGGCGAGCCTCAATTCATTTCCCACGCTAAGAACATGAATACGTATTTCATCTCCCGCAACCTGGAGGCAGGATGGCGATATGAAGGTGAGATTCATAGCTTTTCCATTAATACCTATTATCAACATATGTACAGATTGGTAGCGCTCCAGTCTACTGATGCGTTTTATTATTTACCGGATTATCCGCTTGTCCCGGTGGATACTATTATCACCGGTTTCAATGAGCAAGGTGTCGCCAATCAATATGGTCTCGAGTTTGACTGGAATATGATACCCGTCAAAGGCTGGCGAATAGATATGAATCAATCCGTGTATAAGAGTGAGCGTGGTATTGAAGGCGGTGATATTACCGGGGGATTGACGGGCGGTCGATACGATGGGCGATATGCTACGCATGTCTCTTTCGCTAAAGAAATCATTTCCAGGAAAAATGGAAAAAACAGGATCTGGAATTTTTCCATCCGCGGATTATTAAATGGCGGACTATGGGAACCCAACATTGATCCTGAAGCTTCAGCGAAGTTAAATGAAACTATTGCTCAATATCCCGGAGCCTATGCCCTCCATTTACCGGCTTATAAACGAATAGATGCCAGCATCACCCGGACCATTTCCACCTCCAAAATCCGTTGGCGCTACTCCCTCGACATTCAAAACCTCTTCAGTATTACCAATATCGCCTACCATTACTACGATCCTTACCTCAAGCAGATTGTGGCTCAGGAACAGCTCGGATTCATCCCCGTCCTCTCCGTTCAGGCCTCCTGGTAGTCCGTTTAAATAAAAATTACCGTCGAAACCAGTTGGATTGCTATTTTTAAGGTATCTAAAACCAAAACTAATCATGGACGACAAAACCAAATCAATTGTAGCCCACCTGACACTCATAGGCTGGATCATTGCTTTAGTCATGAATCAATCGGATAAAGGACCCAATACGTCCTTCTATCTCCGCCAGAATCTCGGATTGTGGATTCTCGCCATAGCAGGCTCTATTTTGGGCATGCTGACTTTACCCATCATATCAACCATTATTGGAGTGGCAGTTTTGATCCTTTGGATCCTCAGTCTCGTTGGATCCCTCAGCGGCGAACAAAAAGCTACCCCTGTATTAGGTGACATGTTCCAATCCTGGTTTAAAGGGATCAGCTAAAAACTAAAAACTTAAAGCTAAAAGCTAAAAGTTGGTATTTAGCTATTAAGTTATTCTATCCATTCAACTCACCGCTATTCAATCCTTACTGTTTAGTGGTGAGTTGTTTTTTTATTGACTGATTTTCTTCAGTTCAAATTCCAGCGTCAGCTTATCAGAGATCTCTCTCTTATAATGCACCAGTCCCAGGTGCAGGGCATATATTTCCTCACCGGTCCAGGCGGAGTTCGTCCATCCTTCACTTTCTGTTTCAAAAGAGTCCTCGGTCCTGAACCGGATGGCTGGAAGGGCCCTGCCATGATCCATCCAGGTGGTTTCACCCATGAATCGGCGCCGGCGTTGCAGGACAATGTGCAATGAATCTCCGGGCTGATACCAATCCAGGTGGGTAAGCCAGACTTTGGATGAATCCACCGCATCAAACGGGAATCGGTTGGGAGAGATCACCTTGACCGGAATTCTTAACCTGTTTCCATCAGCGTCTGTGGAAAACAAAACTAACGAATCGGTCAGCACCCCGTTAGGAACAAAGCGGTCATATTGCTGTTGTACAATCTTACCGTCCGGCCCGTAATTGATACTTTCCATCCGGCCAGGCCCAATTTTTTGATAATGCCATACTTCCGGACCCGCTAATGAATCCAACTTGTTGAAGTAGGTGTAGGTAAGTCCGCCGGACGGAAACTCATCTATCTGGTAAAAATAGGCGGCGAGGTTCGCTTTCTCCTTTTTACAGGATAAACAGGCCATTAAACCCAACCCGCAGAGCATGACAATTTGACGCATATTGACCCATGTGGTATGGTATCTGATCATATCTTTGCAACCTTAAACGATCTTTAAAATTATGTTTAAAATAATCACCAAAATATTTGGTTCGAAATATGAGCGTGATGTCAAAGGCTATTCTCCCATAGTTGAAATGACTAATGAATTTGCTGCTCAGTATCAGTCGCTTACCAATGATGAACTTCGCCAGAAAACCCTTGAATTCAAAGAACGGATCAAAACGTTTCTCCGGGAGATTGATGAGGAAATCACCAACCTGCGTACCGATGCTGAAGAGGAAGCCGATTTCTCCGTAAAAGAAGATCTCTACCTGCAGCTCGATGAGGCAGTCAAGGACAAGGACAAGGCGCTGGAAGAGGTTTTGCTGACAATATTGCCGGAGGCTTTTGCCGTAGTGAAAGAAACCTGCAGAAGATTTTTTGAAAATGAAACCTTGACAGTAACTGCCCTGGACCACGATCGTGATCTGTCCATCAAAAAACCTTACATCATTATCGAAGACGGAAAGGCCCATTTTAAAAACGAATGGATGGCTGCCGGCGGTAAGATCAAATGGAACATGATCCCTTATGATGTGCAACTCATAGGCGGAATGGTGCTACATGATGGCAAGATCGCCGAAATGGCTACCGGGGAAGGAAAAACATTGGTCGCTACGCTTCCGGCATATCTCAATGCACTGGCTGAAGAAGGGGTTCATATTGTGACGGTCAATGACTATCTCGCCCGCCGCGACAGTGAATGGGTGGGACCCATTTTTGAATTTCTCCTCCTTACGGTGGATTGCATTGATAAGCATAAACCACATAGCCCGGAAAGAAAAACAGCTTACAAAAGCGACATTACGTACGGAACAAATAGTGAATTTGGTTTCGATTACCTGCGTGACAATATGGTTCGTTCACCGGAAGAACAGGTACAACGCAAGTACCATTATTGCATGGTCGATGAGGTAGACTCGGTGTTGATTGATGATGCGCGGACACCCTTGATTATTTCGGGCCCTGTACCTGAAGGCGCTGAGGAGCAGGAATACATGGAATTGCGTCCCTATGTGGAAAAACTGATGGATGCGCAACGCAAACTGGCCACTCAATACCTGGCGGAAGCCAGGAAATTATTTCAGGAAGGTAAAACCGGAAGCCAGGAAGGTGAAGCCGGCATGGCCTTGCTGCGCTCGTACCGTGCCCTTCCGAAAAACAGGCCGTTGATCAAATTCCTTTCCGAAGAAGGAATCAAAGTGGCCCTGCAACGTACAGAGAATCACTATATGCAGGAGCAATCCAAAAACATGCATCTCGTGGATGAACCTTTGTATTTCAATATTGATGAAAAAAACAGGCAAACCGAACTCACCGAAAGAGGAACAGAATATCTGGCCAGATACAATTCTGATCCGAACTTTTTCATCATGCCCGATATCGTGGCCGAAATGCAGGCCATCACCGACAACCCGGCTTTAAGAGGTGAACCCGGCGTTGAAGCCAAGCAAAAATTAGCGCAGGATTTTGCCATCAAGTCGCGCCGTATCCACGCGATGAACCAGTTACTGAAAGCCTACACTTTATTTGAACGTGATGAAGAATATGTAGTCCTGGAGGGCGAAGTCAAAATCGTGGACGAACAAACCGGTCGTATGATGGAAGGCCGGCGATATTCGGACGGTTTGCACCAGGCTATTGAAGCGAAGGAAAATGTAAAAGTGGGTGAGATCACACAAACCTATGCTACCGTTACGCTGCAGAATTTTTTCAGAATGTATCACAAGCTGGCCGGTATGACCGGTACAGCGGAAACAGAAGCCAGCGAACTCTGGCAGATCTATAAACTGGATGTGGTCGTCATTCCAACCAACAAACCGATTACGCGTGTAGATCACGAAGACCTGGTGTTCAAAACAGCGAGGGAAAAATTTAATACCGTTATTGACGATATTGCTAAACTGACCGCGGCCGGAAGACCCGTGCTGGTCGGTACCACCTCCGTAGACATTTCTGAAAAATTAAGTCGAATGCTGCAACTTCGCGGCATTGCGCACAACGTCCTTAATGCCAAGCAACACCAGCGGGAAGCCGAAATAGTAGCTGAAGCCGGACATGCCGGCAAAGTAACCATCGCCACCAATATGGCTGGCCGGGGAACTGACATTAAACTTGGTGCAGGTGTAAAAGAAGCAGGAGGCTTAGCGATCATTGGTACTGAACGTCATGATTCACGGCGGGTGGATAGACAGTTGCGCGGTCGTTCAGGACGCCAGGGAGATCCGGGTTCAACCCAGTTTTATGTTTCCCTGGAGGATAACCTCATGCGCTTATTCCACTCGGAACGGATTGCGAAAGTCATGGACCGCATGGGGCATAAGGATGGTGAAGTGATCCAACACAGCATGGTCACCAAATCCATTGAACGCGCTCAGAAAAAGGTGGAGGAAAATAATTTCGGAATACGTAAGCGCCTTCTCGAGTATGATGATGTCATGAACATCCAGCGGGAAGCGATCTATCAGAAACGCAAGCATGCGCTGGAAGGTATGCGTCTTCAATTGGACATCAACAATATGTTCCTGGCGATGTCCGAGAATATTGTTTCCAATGCCAAGGTGAAAAATGATTATAAAGACTTTGTTGAAGAAAGTATGACGATCATGGGTGTGGTACCTTCGATCAATGAGGATACTTTCCTCACCACCGATCAGGATTCACTCGTTGAATTATACCAGCAGGAGATACAAAAACAATACGAGGAAAAACGATACAAGATTGCTGATTTCCTGATGCCGGTGATTCGTAATGTCTACGACAACGAAGGTCACCGTTACAAACGGATTTCTATTCCTTTTACGGACGGACGAAAACATGCCTTGCCCGTATCGGCCGATCTGAAAGAAGCCATTGATACCAAGGGCCGTTCGGTGATGGTAGATATTGAAAAAGCAGTGAGTCTTTCATTGATCGATGATCACTGGAAGGAACATCTGCGTCATATGGATGATTTGAAAGAATCATCACAAGCCGCCTCTTTTGA
This sequence comes from uncultured Saprospiraceae bacterium, assembly GCA_963837505.1. Lineage (GTDB taxonomy): Bacteria > Bacteroidota > Bacteroidia > Chitinophagales > Saprospiraceae > Opimibacter. The sequence goes on from CAWINN010000014.1 coordinate 220,019, forward strand.
ACAAAAGGATCCGCTGGTGATCTATAAAATGGAAGCCTATGAATTATTTGAAAACCTGGTGTACAAAATCAACCAGGATGTCTGTTCCTATCTCTCCAGGGGTAGACTGATGATGGCCGGAGCGGATGAAGTTCGGGAAGCCCGGGAGCAAAAGACGGATTTGAGTAAGGTGCGTACCAATCGTACGGAAGAAGTGGCGCGCAAAGCCGCCGCTGCAGCCGCAGGCCGCAGAGCAGAAACAGTAGTGGAAACAGTAAGACGCGAAGATCCTAAGGTAGGCCGCAATGATCCTTGTCCCTGTGGCAGCGGGAAGAAGTACAAGCAGTGTCACGGGAGGTGAGCAAGGAGCAGTGAGCAGTGAGCAGTATTCAGTATTCAGTATTCAGTATTCAGTATTCAGTATTCAGTATTCAGTAATCAGTAAGCAGTAAGCAGTAAGCAGTAAGCAGTGATCAGTAAGCAGTGATCAGTAAGCAGTATTCAGTAAGCAGTGAGCAGTGAGCAGTGAGCAGTGAGCAGTGAGCAGTGAGCAGTGAGCAGTAGTCAGTAAGCTGTAAGCTGTAAGCTGTATGAGCTTGATTGAAATAGGTTGACTTTTTCTCTGCGTCTCTGCGTGAGGATAAGGGAGCAAGTCGTAGCGCAGCGGATACTTCGACAAGCTCAGCACAAGGATCCCGTCATCTCACGGTACGACGTGATGCGGCGGGAGAGCAAGGAGTGAATAGTGAATAGTGAATAGTGAATAGTGAATAGTGAATAGTGAATTCTATCGCCGCATCGCGGCGCGACTCTTTTAGGAATCTTTCGAATAAATAATGACTGATGACAGAACATCAAACCATAATGATTACCGGCGGGGCCGGCTTTATAGGCTCTCATGTCATTCGACGTTTGGTGACCCTTTATCCTCATTATACCATTATCAATCTGGATGCCCTGACATATGCAGGCAATCTGAACAATCTGACTGACGTCAGTAGCGCTCCCAATTACCAATTCATCAAAGGCGATATTTTAGACGCATCACTCATCCGGGACATTATGTCCACGCACCAGGTGAATGGCATCATTCACCTCGCTGCCGAATCGCATGTCGACCGATCCATTGAGGATCCAATGGCATTCGTTAAAACCAATGTGCTGGGAACCGGTGTATTATTAGATGTCGCACGAAAGATCTGGAAGGGAAAAAATATTGATGGAAAATTTTATCATGTCTCCACTGACGAAGTCTATGGTGAATTAGGTAGCACAGGATTTTTTACTGAATTGACACCCTACTCTCCCCGCAGCCCGTACTCCGCATCGAAGGCATCAAGTGATCATTTGGTTCGTGCTTATCATGCTACCTATGGCCTGCCTGTTGTGATCAGTAACTGCAGTAATAATTATGGGCCGAATCAATTTCCTGAAAAATTGATTCCCCTCATGATTCACAACATCCAACATGGCATATCCTTGCCGGTCTATGGTGACGGATCGAATGTGCGGGATTGGCTTTATGTAGAGGATCATGCAGAAGCCATAGACCTTATTTATCACCAGGGGCGTGCCGGGGAGACCTATAATATTGGTGGAGGAAACGAATGGAAAAACATCGAACTCGTTCGTACCCTTTGTCGGCTGATGGATGACCGGATGGGGCGATTATTGGGCAGCTCTGAAGAATTAATCCGTTTTGTCAAAGACCGTGCCGGCCATGATCATCGCTATGCTATCGATTTCAGCAAACTAAAAAATGAATTAGGCTGGATGCCTGCCACTGACTTCAAAACAGGCCTGGCCAGGACCGTCGACTGGTACCTGGCCAATGAAGAATGGGTGAAACAGGTGACAGATGGATCGTACAGGGAGTATTATGAGCGGCAGTATGGTAAAGGGTGAGAACTTGAGAATCACTTAGTTGAAATTTAAACCGCTTAGAGGTTAAATGTGGATAGAAAGAGAAGCTTCGATATTTTCCCAATAAGCTGCAGCGCAGCGCGACTCCAAAAGGATTCTTTTTTAGCCTACCTTTATTCGGTAAGAAAAATTAAATTATGAATCGATTACTCATTTCCTTTTTATTTCTTGGGATTATCGCCTGCAAGCCCAGGGACACCACCGCTACTGAAGCTCCAGCTACAAAACCGGATTCCATTACCAACAGCATTTCTGCCGAAGTACCCGGTTTGCGACATCTGTGGGACACTGAAAAAACCCTGACCACTTGCGAGTCCGTATTATATGACAAGACCAATAATCTCCTATACGTATCCTGCATTAATGGAGTACCGCTGGACAAAAAAGATGGTGATGGATATATCGCCAAGGTAGGATTAGATGGAAAAATCATTCAGCTTAAATGGGCGACAGGCCTGAGTGCGCCAAAAGGAATGGGCTTAACGGGAAACACCCTTTACGTCACCGATATTGACCGCTTAGTGGCCATTGATATCACAAGCGGTAAAATTGCGAAGACCTGGGATGTGAAAGGGTCAAGTTTTCTAAATGATGTTGCCATAGCTGATGACGGCACGGTTTATTTTACAGACAGCAATACCAGTTCTGTATACACACTGCAATACGGTGAAGTGGTCCCCTTTGTGGATAACGATGCTACCCTTGGCGGTACAAATGGAGTCTATGTGGATGGTCCCAGCCTTTTCCTGGCTGGCACGAATTCAGGCATAGTGTGGCGCATGGATATCAAAACACGCCAGGTGCAACAAGTGGCCAGTGGGATTGGCGCCGGAGATGGGCTTGAGAAATACAAAACCGGCTGGCTGGTTTCCAACTGGAACGGGGCCGTGTCGTATATCGGATCGGATGGAGATGTGATGGAAATTTTGAATTCCGAAGAAGCTAAACTCAATTGTGCAGACATCAAAGTTATCGAGGATAAAAATTTGCTGTTGATTCCTACCTTCTTTGGAAATATGGTGTCGGCGTATGAGTTGGTGAGGCAATGATGTTTTCGTTCTGCCCCAAAATCCCCTGAAGGGAACTTCATAATTAATTTTACAGAAAATAAAAAAGGTAGAGGCTCCAAATATTGAACCCCTACCTTTCTTATTTCCGGAATATTCTTCTTCTACTTTATCATATTCTTAAAACGAGGACGCTTCGGCGTCACATCGCCCAAACGTTTCTTCTTCGCTTCTTCATAATCTTCAAAGTTTCCTTCGAAGAAAATGACTTCGCCCTCGTCTTCAAAGGCCAGGATGTGTGTGGCCAGCCGGTCAATAAACCAACGGTCGTGGGAGATCACCAGGATACAACCTGCAAAATTTTCTAAGGCTTCTTCCAGAGCGCGGAGTGTATTCACATCAATATCGTTCGTAGGCTCATCGAGGAGCAACACATTACCACCCATGCGAAGAGCAATAGCGAGATGAACACGATTGCGCTCACCGCCCGAGAGTAAACCCACCTTCTTTTGTTGATCGGCCCCGGTAAAATTAAATTTACCGAGATAGGCTCTGACATGGATCTGTGAACCTCCGATAGTGATGATTTCATTTCCATCACCCACTACATCGTAGACTGTCTTTTCGGGATCGAGATCCTTGTGAGCCTGATCGACGTAACTGATTTGCACTGAATCCCCAATGGTGATCGAACCACTGTCTGGTTTTTCAGAACCCATGATCATGCGGAACAGGGTAGACTTTCCTACACCATTCGGGCCGATGATACCCACGACAGCGTTTTTAGGCACCTTGAAGGTGAGGTTATCAATCAACAACCGATCACCGAAGCCTTTGCTTAAGTGATCCGTTTCTATAACTACATCGCCAAGCCTTGGGCCCGGTGGAATAAAGAGTTCAAGGGTAGCTTCTTTTTCCTTGATCTCTTCAGTGCGTAACTGATCGTATGCATTAAGACGGGCCTTTCCTTTAGCCTGCCTTGCTTTGGGCGACATGCGGATCCATTCCAATTCATGCTGGAGTGCTTTCTTTCTTTTCGATTCCGTCTTTTCTTCCTGCTCCAGGCGTTTTGATTTTTGTTCCAGCCAGGAAGAATAGTTGCCCTGCCAGGGAATGCCTTCTCCACGATCCAGTTCAAGAATCCATCCGGCGACATTGTCGAGGAAGTAGCGATCGTGCGTTACGGCGATGACCGTGCCCGGAAAGGCTTTCAGGAATTGTTCCAGCCACAATACACTCTCAGCATCCAGGTGATTAGTAGGCTCATCGAGCAACAGGATATCCGGTTGTGATAACAACAATCGACAAAGGGCAACGCGTCTTTTTTCTCCTCCGGATAAAACACCGATGACAGCATCTTCAGGAGGACAGCGCAGAGATTCCATGGCCGTGCCCAGGCGATAGTCCAGCTCCCAGGCATTGAGGTGATCGAGTTTTTCCATTAGTTCGCCCTGGTGCTCGATGAGTTTCATCATGGCGTCATCGTCCATGGGTTCAGCGAGCTTGAGGTTGATGTCTTCGTATTCTTTGAGGAGGTCAACGATGGGCTTTACGGCTTCTTCTACAATCTGGCGGACAGTCTTGGATTCATCCAGGTGTGGTTCCTGTTCGAGTAAGCCGATTTTGTAATTGCCATCAAACCAGACTTTGCCGTCATGATTGGGATCCTTCCCGGCGATGATGCGCAGGAGGCTGGATTTTCCGGATCCGTTGAGACCCAGGACGCCGATTTTGGCTCCATAGAAGAAGGAGAGCCAGATATTCTTGAGTACTTGTTTATTGGGAGGGTAGATTTTGGATACGCCCTCCATGGAGAAGATTACTTTTTCGTTTGCCATTGTGAAATTTTAAGGGCGGCAAAGGTAGGAAAAGAAATCGTCAGACGTGATCCGTGATCCGTGATCCGTGATCCGTGATCCGTGAATCACCGTGATCCGTCAATCGTCAATCGTGAATCAACGTGATCCGTCAATCGTCAATCGTGAATCAACGTGATCCGTCAATCGTCAATCGTGAGTATAAAATGGAATACCAGGTAAATCTCATTCACGTCTCATGACCACTCACGTCTCACGATTCACGACTCACGATCACTCACGATTCACGACTCACGACCACTCACGATTCACGACTCACGACCACTCACGTCTCACGATTCACGACTCACGACCACTCACGATTCACGATTCACGACCACTCACGTCTCACGATTCACGACTCACGACCACTCACGTCTCACGATTCACGACTCACGATCACTCACGATTCACGACTCACGACTCACGACTCACGATTCACGACTCACGACTCACGACCACTCACGTCTCACGATTCACGACTCACGACCACTCACGTCTCACGATTCACGACTCACGAACTCACGTCTCACGATTCACGACTCACGACACTCACGATTCACGACTCACGACCACTCACGACTCACGACTCACGACTCACGAGCACTCACGATTCACGACTCACGACTCACGAGCACTCACGATTCACGACTCACGACCACTCACGTCTCACGATTCACGACTCACGACTCACGACTCACGACTCACGAAATCATCGCGCTCAGCATTTGAAAGCACCTGACAATCAATTGTCCTGTGGGATTCATTTCATCTTCGCTGCAGTAATTAAGGTCAGAGAAAAGATCCAGAATGGAATCAATTTCCACCACCGAGCCTCGAGCAATTTCAAAATATCTCTTGCGTTCAGTTTCCGATTTTCTTGAACTTCCTTCTGCTATATTAAGGGATACGGAAGTAGCAGCTCTCCGTATTTGCTGAATAAGTCCATATCGTTCTGATTCTGGTATTTGACCAGACAATTTGTAACATTCAAGCACCATTTTCCTGGACAATTGATATACATCTAATTTGGTGTGGGCTAATTTCAAGTACATAACTTTGAACATTTAAGTGTGACGAAAACCATATCACCCTTAAGTGTCTCGACCAGGTACAAATGTTACCATTCCAGAACAGAATTTTGGGCTACGCAAAAAAAATAGCGATTCAGGGCTGACGGACACTCACGTTTCACGGCTCACGAGCTCTCACGTCTCACGATTCACGGATCACGAGCATTCACGTCTGACGATTCACGGATCACGACTCAGCCACTCACGATCACTCACGACTCACGACCACGATCACGATCACTCACGATTCACGACTCACGATTGATGAATTAATTCAGCGTTATAGTCAGCTCGGTCCTGGTAAAATCTTTCAATGCCTGCAAATCTTTGTCAATACGGGCATTCCAAAGTGCCTGCTGTTGCTCGTTCAGGGAATGCTTTGTCTCCAGATCATAACGGTCCTGTTCCGCCCGGTACTCAGTGATTAGTTTATTAAATATTTTTTCGACCTCTGCATTGAATGTCTTTTGTTTGAATGAGGTCTTGGTCACTTGCTGCCGGAACTTGCGGGCATAGATTTCACATATTTGAAAATGGCGCTTTTCATGATTCAGGGCTTCCTCCGGATTCTCCAGATGGGGATATAGCGTCCATGATTCCTGGGGATTGAAAATGGCGGTGATCCGGATTTTGGCCTGGTGATTCCGAAGCTCGGTCGTATAACTGATGGTGGACACGGTAATGGCCGCTGTATGTTCACCGATTTGATGGATATGGCTTTGATTGGCGTTGCCCCGGAACATGCCCCAGTTGAAGTCGAGGTTATCGGCATAGGCGATGCCTTCAGTGGTCTGGGACCAGACGGAAATAGAGGTAAATCCTAAGCAGAAAAGGAGTATGAATTTCATTCGCAGTATAACAAATCCAGCAGTTGTTTAGTATTGGAGAGCCCGATAAATCTGTGTTAAATTTTGGGAAAATCCCGGAGTATTGGGATCGTAATCCGTGAATCGTGAGTCGTGAGTCGCGGTTCCTGAGCTGTAGCACCAGGCTGAGAAAAAGCAGGTCGAAGCATGAGTGCTCGTGAATCGGAAGTCGGAAGTCGTGAGTAAAAAATGAATTTCCAGGTCGTCCTACTGACGATTTTCGGATCACGATTCACGACTACTTCTGCTTACGCAGTACCAGTAATAATGGGAAGTATCTCCGCTTTCCAGGACGAAAAGCTGCCCTCAAGGATATGTCGCCGCGCATCGCGCACGAGCTTGAGGTAGAAGGAAAGATTTTGAAGGGAAGCAATCATCGCGCCGAGCGGCTCACCGGAGATGATGAGATGGCGGAGATAAGCCAGCGTATGATGCCGGCTGGTGGAGGCGGTAGAATCCGGATCAATGGATTCAAAACAATGCTTCCATTTTTCATTTCGGATATGAACTATGCCGCGGGAGGTATACAACAATCCATGTCTGGCATTGCGAGTCGGCAGTACACAATCAAACATGTCAATACCACGGGAAATACATTCCAGTATATTAGCCGGCGTGCCAACGCCCATGAGATAGCGCGGTTTGTCCCGGGGCAGGATATCACAAACGAGCGAAGTCATTTCATACATATCCGCATGGGGCTCGCCGACTGACAATCCGCCGATGGCATTGATCGGCATCTCTTTCGAGGCGATGTATTCAGCTGACATCTTTCGCAGATGAGGATACGTACTGCCCTGCACAATCGGGGCCAGGATCTGATCATAACCATAAAGGCCCGCCGTCTCCTGATGCCGGGCAATGCATCGATCCAGCCATCGATGCGTCATGTGCATGGACCGGGTGGCATACTTTTCTTCACACGGATAAGGGCGTGCACTCATCAAAAGCCATAATGATATCAGCTCCTATCGTCCTTTGTATATCCATCACCGACTCGGGCGTAAAAACATGTTTCGATCCATCGATATGCGAACTGAACTTAACACCCTCTTCCTTAATCTTTCTTTGCTTACTCAGTGAATACACCTGGTATCCTCCACTGTCGGTTAAGATCGGGTACGGCCAATGATTGAATTTATGCAGGCCGCCGGCTGCACGCATCACCTCCATGCCCGGTCGCAAATACAAATGATACGTATTGCCCAGAATAATTTGCGCCCCTACTTCTTCCGTCAATTCTTCCTGGTGCACAGCTTTCACGGTACCCGCTGTGCCGACCGGCATGAAGATGGGCGTTTCTACATCTCCGTGGGGGAGATGTAGGATTCCCGCGCGCGCGCGGGAATCCTTATCTGAGTTGATGAGATGGAAGCTCATCAACTCAGTATTCCTTCCATTACTTCATCCATCGAATATTTTTTCTTCAATATTTCCGTCTTCACCGGTTTGCGATTCATACCGCTCTCCTTCCAGCGTGTATATTCGTTATAAATAAAGTTTTCAATACTGGTCAGGTCCGATGGATGGTCAGAAAAGGACTGTCCTATCTCCAGTTCCGTAAGTATACCGCTTAATTCAGGATCATTCTGTCCGGAAACGATCGCCAGCACCGGACTGCCCGCCTGAAAATATTCAATCATCTTCCCGGTCAGTATCCCGGTCAGTTCCGGTGACGATATGGTCAGTAACAGATTGATGCAGGATTGACATTGCAATTCCCGGGCTGCTGCAGCTGAGATTAGTCCGTGATTGATCAACAATGATTCAAAATGGTACGCTGATACCAGGTTCCGCCAGAAAAATCCATCCTTTCCGGCATATTGGACACGGATATCGTTTATATCTATTTTACCCTTACGCGATAAGGCTTCCAGGGCATCAAACATCGGCCTGGGGTTTCGCGTATTTAGAAACATGGATCCGGTATACGTGATTGTAAAATGAGGGCACGAGCCTGGCTGTACACTTTCAATTTCTCCGTCTATTCCATTTCGTATCACCCGCACATTAGCATTGTATTCTTTGAGGTGACTGGCCAGACCTTCCGATACAGTAGTAAGCAGATTGGCTGTACTGAATATTTTTTTAAAAAGAGACTGATGGTTTTTTGGAAAAAATATATGCCGGTAGTGTTGATCAATGATCAGGTCCCGGAAATCAGCAATCCAGGTGATTTGTGGATTCTTCTTTTTCAACCAGTAAGCCGCATAGTGATCCGTAAAAGGACGATAAGAAGAATACAGATGGGTGATCTTTTGTTGGCGGATGATATGGTTTCCTCTCCTGACGACGGTAAGAAAATAGAGTAATCCGCCTTCGCCAATGAGCAAACTAAATGGAAAGGTATTGATCAGTTTAATGCCCCATTGCCTCCAGGTCCCGGATTTTTGCTGTTCGGGTAAATATCCATCCGCGGTTTTTTTTCGAAGCAGCGTGCGGTAATCCCAGGCATCAATAGCATGAGTTGTTACCCCGGGAATCTCTGGAACAGGTTGGCCAGGATATTTTGCTGTAAACAAGTATGATCGTTCGGCTTTACCAGACAGGTATTTTAATATTCTAAAATTACGTTTGGGAGCTGTTCCGGGAGCAGGTGGAGTGAAGTAGAGGATGAAAAGGAACCGGGAGCCTGGCTTAATCATGAAGGGGTCTTTCCATTTTCTGCGCTCTCCTCCAGGTATGTATATAGTTGCTCTACAATGATCTTCTCATCAAATTCATTCAGGGCCTTCAGCCTTCCCTGCCTGCCCATTTCCATCCTGGCATTGTGATCCAACCGGATAAAATCTTCCATGGCTTTCACAATGGATGCCGGACTTTGCACGGCGACTAAATATCCGTTGATGCCGTTTACCACCGCCTCTCTGCAGCCCGGGGTATCCGTAGTGATTACCGGTCGCTCCATCGCCATAGCTTCCATAATGACCTTAGGTAGTCCTTCTCCCCGGTAAGAAGGAAGGACAATACAATCCGAGTTTTCAAAATAAGTTTTCACATGATCCGTAGCTCCATGATAATGAATGACGGGATCGCGGATCCAATACATCAGGTCTTCATTGGATACCGAAGATGGATTTCCCTCATCGATATCACCTACGAGCCAGAACTGGACATTGGCATGTTTCTTCCGGATATGTTGCGCTGCTTCAATAAATTCACGCACGCCCTTATCATAAATCAGCCGACCGACAAAACTAAAGGTGGTGCCATGCCCATTTCGCCATTCACCAGCGGGCTTAAAGTAGTCCATATCCACTCCACATCCTTTTATGGAAACGCTCTGATCAGGTGTAGTGAGTCCGGTGGCATCAAATAAAGCTTTATCATCTTCGTTTTCAAAAATTACCTTTTTGTGCCAGGGCAGTGTAAAGCGATAAAGCGATTTTACCAAAGTATTCAGCCATCCCTTATGAATCATCGGATGTCCGACTCCGGAGACTACGGCAACGGATGGAATGCTCAGTAATCGGGCGGCCATTCCTCCGTAAATATTACATTTCACGGTGTAATGCAAAATGAGATCCGGTTTGATTTTCCGGTACAATCGAATGAGCTCAAAAATCAGCAGCAGATCGTTGAATGGATTGATGCTGTTCCTGCGCATTTGATGCATCGGGACATGACTCACTTCCCGGATCATCTCCGTGTAGGAAATATATTTGTCCACCGGAGCCAATATGATCACTTCATGCCCTTCCGCAATGAGCTTGCGCACGATATTCAGCCTGAAATTATAAATATTCCAGGTCGTATTGGCTACGATGAGTATACGTTTAGGGCTCAAAAATGGACGCAATATTGAAAACGAATTTACTTTTTGGCTTTGACATGAACTGAGTCATCATTCTGTCTGAAAAATTCACTGGGGACCATAAGGCTGTTGTCGATCAGGAATCCTGCCTGCTTCACATGATGCGTCATGGAAAGGTGATCATACATCCAGCGATGCTGAAGACCAAATCCCCCCTGGAATTCCATGATTCTGTAACGTAGTGTTCCCCTGGAGGATTTGCTTAAAATCGTCCCTTCCACAAATAGGTCAGCGGCATCAGCCTGACCCGCTTGCGAACGAGTGATATACTCCTTTATAAAAACACCCAAATCAGGCACAATGATGTGCAACGTGCCCCCTGGTTTCAATACCCTGTAGAAATCACTCAATATGGCTTTGGTTTCCTGGAGATAAACGTGTTCGAGGAAATGTGAACAAAGTATATGATCAACAGAATTGTCCGGATAATTCAGTTTTTTTCGGCAATCATGTTGAAGTATGATGGCCTTTTGGGCTGCCACCTGGTAATCCTTTGCCAGCTTCTTATGCCCCGCTGAAAGCATCCATTTCAGAAATGGCATAGCCCTTTTATATTTCAGGAAAATATGATTATCCAGATTAATGAATCCGGGTAATACATATATGGAAGAAGCTACATTGAGCCAAATCGGATTAATGGATAATGAATTGTTTTGTTTTTCCATTGACTTGATCCTTGTATTTAAAATCAATTTACTTTTTAGGTCTTTTTTATAAATAGCTGTCCAAACCATTTTTCCCCAGGATCTCTTTCAATCCTTTTATCTCCTGTTCATCGGCTTTGGGAAAAATGAGCAGACAATCCTCTGTATCTATCACAATGAAATCATTAAGCCCTTTTAGCACAATCAATTTTTCATTTTGAGCCAGCACTAATGAATTATCAGAATCCTCGATATGGACCGGTTTACATAATACGGCATTGCCACGGTCATCTTTTGCACTGTATTCATAGAGTGAATTCCAGGTGCCGAGATCGGACCAACCGATGTCACAAGGGATAGTAAACACATTATCTGCGCGCTCAAGGATGGCATAATCCACGGATATTTTCTCCGTCAGTGGATATTGAGCATCAATAAATTCCATTTCACGGGCGGTATTGAATTTTTCCTGCCCGGCTTTCAAAACGTTTAATATCTGGCTGGCGTGTTTTTGAAAAGCAGTTAGAATGGAATTTAATTGCCAAATAAATATACCCGCATTCCAGGCGAAAGAACCTGCTTTTAAATATTCCTGAGCAGTGGCCAAATTCGGTTTTTCCCGGAAGGATTTTACTTTTCTGACTTCTTCCGTTGCATTCTTATCAAATTCAATATATCCATATCCCGAATCCGGCCTGGAGGGTGCGATGCTCAGGGTGATCAGGCTATTGTTTTCTGAAGCGTGTTGAACAGCCCTCTCCATCACCCTGATAAATTCATTTTCGCGTTGGATCATGTGATCCGAAGGAGCTACGATACAAACAGCATCCGGATTCCATTTGGCCAGCTTTAAAGAAGCATATGCAATGGAGGCTGCCGTATTATTCCGGGAGGGTTCAAGGATAATTTGCTCTGGCTTCAATTCAGGCAATTCCTGTTGCACCAACCTTCCGTATCGCTTATGAGTGATCACGTAAATGTGATCCAATGGCACCACGGACAGGAATCGATTGAGGGTCTCCCGGATAAGTGGTTTCCCCGATCCTGTAATATCCAGGAACTGTTTGGGTAAACTTTCCCGGCTTGCCGGCCAGAAGCGTGTTCCGGCACCACCCGCCAGAATCAACACAAACGTTTCTTTTTTCATCACGATGAAATTATTTTCTTTCAGCTGAAAAGTCAATTCGGGACAATTCGGCCACTATGCGTTCGGCTGCTTTGCCCTCCCAGAATGGAATGAGTTGCGCCTGTTTCCATTTTCTACTGATCATTTGCTGAATAAGCGCAGTGGCTTGCGTGATATCAGGGACAAGCTCATTGGTACCGAGTCGTATAGTTTCCGGACGCTCAGTGCTTTTACGCAGGGTGATGCACGGAATATTCATCACGGAAGTCTCTTCTGTAATGCCACCTGAATCCGTAATGACACCGATGGAATGACTGACCACGTAGATAAATTCAAGATAGGGAAGCGGTTCCACCAGGATCAGGTTCTGGAAGGCTTGTGGTAGCATCTCCATGATTTTTCGTGTCCTGGGATGGACAGGAAATAAAACCTGCACGCCTTCCGAAGCATCCTCAATGACCTGCAATATCCGGGCCAGTGTTTCCGGCTCATCCACATTGGCCGGTCGATGCAATGTCAATACGAGGTAATTATCTCCATGAAGTTTTTCATCAAAAAAATCCGGTTTCTTTACTTTTTTCAGATGACTCAACAAAGAGTCTATCATCGTATTTCCGACATAAAAGATCTGACTTTTTGCATGACCTTCATGGGCCAGGTTTCTATTGGCTTCCTCCGATGTCGTAAAAAAATAATCCGCTATACTGTCCGTCACGATGCGATTGATTTCCTCCGGCATAGACCAGTCACCTGATCGAATGCCGCCTTCCACATGTGCTACTTTTATACCTGCCTTTTTGGCTACAATGGAACAAGCCATAGTGGAATTGACATCACCGACCACAATACATATATCCGGCATCCATTCTGCAAGTGCCTTTTCGTACCCTGTCATGATATGAGCAGTTTGCACGGCCTGTGTTCCGGAACCGGCACCCAGGTTGATATGAGGATGAGGAATGTCCAGCTGCTCGAAAAAACTCTGGCTCATATTCCGGTCATAGTGCTGCCCTGTATGAATCAAACGGTATTCTATTTTCGGATCCTTGTTTTTATCATTGTGAAGATCAATGGCTTTAATAATAGGGCCGATCTTCATAAAATTGGGGCGCGCGCCGGCGATGAGGTCGAGTTTCATAGATCGTTTCTTTCTAACCAATCGGCCAGGACTATTAATTTCCAGATGCGGGACCAGATAATTCGCGAATTACCATTTTTAAAGTCTTTCCATTTCTGCTGAATGGCTGCTCCATGAAATTCAGGCCGGCCGGCGAGATAATCAATTTTTTGCTGTACCATGCCTGATAATTCATTTTTTAGCCAATGTTCAAATGGCAGGGTGAATCCCATTTTAGGTCTTTTTATGATTTCCCGGGGCAGCCGGGGCGCCAGTGATTCCACTAAAAGTTGCTTAGGTGTATGGGGATATTTGACCTTATCCGGAAGAGATAATATATATTCAATGAGCCTGTAGTCAAAGAAAGGCACCCGGACTTCTAATGCATGGGCCATTGACATTTGGTCAGTATCTCTTAGCAACACATCCCGGGTATACGTTTCGATCTCACCTATTGTACACTTGCTCAAAGAACCCATCCATCCAGTTTGCTGGTCGAGGTCATGGAGTTTACGTTCGACATGATCTTCTTTAACCGGCACTTTAACAATATCGCCGATCTCCCTGAAACTATATGCCCTTCTCAAAATAGGGTAAATGGTGGCGAGGTTCCATTCTTTCAAATCAAGCAAAAGACCAGCTTTGTTAAATTTATGCCCGGACCTTCCCGATAATAACAGGGTGGCTAGTTGATGACGAACAAATTTTGGTAAACCGAGTATCCATTTATTCCTCATTAACCGGTAGTACATCAGGAATTTATTGTATCCGGCGAATAATTCATCCCCTCCGAGCCCGGATAACGCCACTTTAATATTCGATTCTTTTGTGAATTTTGACACCAGGTACGTATTGGGGCCGTCTCCACTGGGCGTGTCCATCGCTGCCAGGATCTCTTCAATGGATTCCAGAAAATGCTCAGGCCGTACGATGATTCTGTGATGTTGAGTACGGTATTGATTGGCTATTTTTTGAGCGTAATCCGACTCATCAAATTCTTTTTCATTAAAACTGATAGTAAACGTGTTGACAGGCTGGGTGGAAAGTTCGGCCATACAAGCTACTACCAGGCTGGAATCAATGCCACCGGATAGAAAGGCCCCGACCGGGACATCGGCGATCATTCTCAATCTGACTGCATCCAAAAATAAGTCCCTGGTTTTGGTCCTGATCGTGGAAAGATCATCTTCACAGGGCCTGATCTCTTCATAGCTCCAATACCTGTTTTCCACATATGCCCCGTTTTCAACCCATGCATAGTGACCTGCCTTTAACCGCTGTACGCCCTTAACCAGGGTGTGATGATCCATAGCGGCCTGGTATAAAAGATATTCGGTTATATACGATTCCTCCAGTTTCCGCTCGATCAAACCGGAAGCCAGAAGGCTTCGCACCTCGGAGCTGAAAATAAAATAATGATTATCCTGGTAAAAATAAAATGGTTTTTTCCCCAGGCGATCACGTGCAACAAATAATCTCCTTTTCTGTACATCCCAAATAGCAAAAGCGAACATGCCATTGAGATGTTTGAGTGCGTCTGCTCCAAAAGCTTCGAAATAAGCCAAAATTACTTCTCCATCCGAATGTGTTTTATACGGATAGGCAGGCAATTGGTTCTTCAATTGTTGGTAATTGTATATTTCTCCATTAAATACAATCACATAACGACCCGAATAATCCCACATGGGTTGATTGGCAGCTTCACTTAGATCAATGATGGAAAGACGACGATGCCCGAGCGCTATATACTGATCGGTATATATGCCTTCAGCATCGGGCCCACGATGAGCTATCCGGTCAGTCATTCGACGAATGACATCCGTATTCAACACCGCTTCGTTAAAATTGACTATTCCGGCAATGCCACACATCCTCTGATAATTTTCCTCCTTTGCAAAATAGCCATCAGGAATATTTTATTACGGGCAACTCTCATTTTATGAATTGAGGAATTTTTCGCACGGGCTTCAGCCATAAAGTGAAGAAATAGGGTTTGAGTTCATTCAGCTCCCAGGCTTTCCGGTCTTCCCGGTTAGCCCTGATCCGGTTACTCCACGAGGCATTGCTATTGCCGCCGGCTCTCATTTTGACTATGATCCTGGGGAGATAAGTTACTGAAATATTGTACCGGTACAGAAACCTCAACATCAATTCATAGTCAGCCGCAGATTTTAATTGCAGGTTAAAGCTCCCTGCCTGATCATACCACTTCTTGCGAACAAAAAAGGTCGGATGAGGTGGCATCCAGCCAAACAAAAACTTGTTTTTCTTATACGGTCCGGAGGTCCAACGGCGAATCTTTTTATTGGCATCTGACGAAGAGACATACAGCAGATCGGCGTATAACGCGTCCGCACTTTCCTTTGTCATTGCTTCGACTACAGCTGTGATCACCTGTGGATTAGCATAAAAATCATCAGAATTCAATATACCGATGATATCCCCCGTAGCTGTCCGGATCCCTTTATTCATAGCATCATATATGCCTTGATCCTTTTCAGTAATTACTGTACTGACATGAGGATAATGACTGACGATGTCAAGGGTGTTATCCCTGGAAAGTCCATCAATGATGATGTGTTCAATATGCGGATAATCCTGCATCGCTACACTTTTCAGGGTGGAGTCAATAGTCTCTCCGCTGTTAAAGCAAACGGTAATGATGCTGACTAAGGGGTCTTGCTTTTCCTGTCCGGCCTTCAAAACAAAGACAAATTATTTTCTTTCAATCACCATGTTTTCCATGACCAGCATATCCATGTTGGTACGGAGGTAACAATCCAATGCTTCCATCGGGGTATTGACTATGGGTTCGTTCTCATTGAAGGAAGTGTTGAGAAGCATCGGAATACCGGTCTGATCATAAAACGTCCTGATTAAACGATAATACCGCGGATTCCATGTTTCTGTTACGGTTTGTAATCTGCCGGTTCCGTCTACATGGGTTACCGCAGGAATCAGCTCTCGTTTATCCTGCCGGATAGGGATGACTTTTTCCATAAAGGGAACCTGGTCATCCCATTCAAAAAAATCAGGAACGAATTCTTTTAAGATAGACGGGGCAAAAGGCCGGAAACTTTCCCGACGTTTGATTTTTACATTGAGTATCTCTTTGGCATCACGTCGACGAGGGTCCATCAGAATTGATCTTCCGCCTAATGCCCTGGGGCCGAACTCTGCACTTCCCGTAAACCACCCGACCACACCCCCGGCAATTAATTTTTCAACCACATGTTGATACAGTGTTTCTTCCGGAAAGGCTGAAAATGAAATTCCTTTCTCCTCCAAAAGAGACTGGATATCCGAATTCGTAAACCGGCTTCCGAGATATGCATTATAAATGACAGGTTTACGGCCCTGTTGCAAAATTTCATTATAGATATAGAGGGCAGCACCTATCGAAAGTCCGGCATCATGTCCGGCACTCGGGATATATACTTCTTTAAAAGAGGTTCGTTTTATGATTTTGCCATTGGCCACTGAATTCTGCGCCACTCCACCTGCAATGCAAACCCGATCCGACTTGGTCTGTTCATACAATCCTTCCAGCAAGTGAAAAATAATTTCCTCCGTGTAAAGCTGCACTGAGGCCGCTAAATCCCTGTGGAAAGCGGTAAGCTCTTCTTTGGATTTGCGTGGATGGCCGAAAAGCTCAATCAGTTTTTTACTATATAACGTTTTTATATGGGGAATATGATCTTCTCCATAATCAATGATACTTCCTTTGGTCACGGTAAAGTAGCCGAGGTCCAATTCAAATTTATAATCCGGAGTTAAACGGACCACTTTTTTGAGCTTGTCTACATATTGCGGGTGGCCATAAGGAGCCAGGCCCATTATTTTATATTCATCTCCATAATGATGGAACCCGAGAAATTGGGTCATGGCTGAATAAAAAATACCTATCGAATGAGGGAAATCCACAGAGTCCAACACCTGGATATGGTTGTCTTTCCCAAATCCCAACATCGTGGTAGTAAAATCGCCGCTACCATCAATAGACAATAATGCTGCTTCCGGAAAAGGAGACGCAAAAAAAGCAGATGCCAAATGTGCCCGGTGATGTTCAACATGAATGATTTTCTTCCTAATGTCCTCCTCAGGGACACCTGGGAAAAGAAAAGCAAACTCCTTCTCAAGTGAACTGATTTGCTTTCGGTTTTTCCATCTGGTCCGGATGGCATGGAATCCAATTTGTGGATGACTGGCCACAAAAGTTATTTTCTTCCAGATTTTAGCCTTCGGATCCCGCCCAATCCCTATATAATCCACCTCCTGCAATTGGATGCCGGCGTATTCCAGGCAAAACCGAATGGCCTGCTGGGGAAAACCGGCCCAGTGTTTAACCCGGGTGAATCGCTCCTCTTCAATAGCAGCGATCAGCTCGCCATCTTTGAGAATAGCCGCAGAGGCATCCGCATGGTAAGCGTTAATTCCTAAAATGTACATGATGATTTTGTAATGTGGATTGGTCTACCTTTCAGTGATAACTTGTTGATGGATCCAATCATACGTCTTTTCCATTCCTGCTTGAAGTGGCATGGAAACTTCCCAGCCTATTTTTTCCCGGTACAGTTTATTATCAGAATTTCTTCCCCGCACGCCTACCGGACATTTGAATCCATATTTATCGATAAATTCCTGTCCGCCGATATTATGTATGCGAATGTTTTTTCCGGAAATATCAATAGCCATCCGGGCTAACTGGTTAATGGTCACCATTTCTTCTGAACCTATATTCACCGGCCCCATAAAATCAGCGCGCATAAAACGAAGTACAGCTTCTACACAATCATCTATATAAAGAAACGATCTCGTTTGCTGTCCATCACCCCAGACTTCCATTTCTCCACCTTCCGGTGTCTCAGCTGCTTTCCTGCACATAGCTGCTGGTGCTTTTTCTTTTCCGCCCTTCCAGGTTCCCATCGGGCCAAAGATATTATGAAACCGGCCTATGCGCACATCCAGATTATAGTTACGATGAAAGGCCAGGTAAAGCCGTTCAGAAAATAGTTTCTCCCATCCGTATTCTGAATCGGGGTCGGCAGGATAAGCTGAGGACTCCTCACAATTCGGGGTTAAGGGATCAAGCTGATTGTATTCAGGATACATGCAGGCCGAAGACGAATAGAAAACCCTTCTAACTCCTTTGCGTGTCGCTTCGTGTACCACATTGAGATTGATTAATGCAGAATTATGCATGACGTTGGCATCATTCTCTCCGGTAAAAACATAACCGGCGCCACCCATGTCGGCGGCTAACTGGTATATTTCATCCACATTTTTTCCAATGACTTCAGCCACTACCCCGGGATCTCGCAGGTCTCCTTCAATAAACAAATCACAAATATCCCTTTGGTCCCAATACTCGTTTTGTTGAATATCGCAAATCGTCACTTGCTGACCATTAAGTTTCAGCTGCCTGGCCAGATGTCCGCCGATAAATCCTCCTCCACCTAAGACAATGACTTGTTTCATTTATGCAATTCCTTTAATGGTTATAGACTAAGATAATTTCAGATTAGTATTTTTTATTTTTTGCCTGCATCTCTCGCCTGTAATTCGCGATCAAGACGTTTTAACAGTAAAAGTAATTCCGCATACATCCTTTGAAAAGCATAAAACAGACCTTTTCGGCCATCCCGAATACCTCCCTTGATGAAATAGGTATACAGAAATATAAGAAAAGGGGCCAGGACGGTCTTCATACGAAGACGGTCTGCTCCTTTCCAGGTAGCCTGCGGTTCAAATAACTTTTGCATTTCCTGGTCAGCATATACCTGTTGAGAAGACAACCATCTCGATAATGACTTTCGATCATCATGGAAGATCGGGTTTTTTATGTGCCCGACACTTCCATTTACATTGAGCCATTGGGCATGACCATCTTGCGTGTACGTACAGCACGTTTTATCATAAAGAACAGGTCTGGCCGGAAGCAGGGTACTGTGAAGCGGGATACCCTGTATGCAATACCGAAAGGGTGCTTCATATGCCGCGCAGCTCAAGTCAAGTTGAGCCAATTCATCCAGAAACTGTGGAGATAACCTGTAATCAGCATCCAGGGAAAGGATCCATTTTTTTTCCGTAAGGGTATGCCCATAATTCCATTGGTTCATCAGATTGTCAAAAGGACGGATAATAAATTTCACATTAGGATATTCTTTGGCTATTTTTTCCGTCGAATCCACACTACCACTGTCTAATACAATGACCTCTGGTAGTTGAACCAGCGCATCCAGCGTACGACGTATATTATCTTCTTCATTGTAGGTAATAACTATGGCGGTTATATTTGAAAATGAATTCTCCACTCTGCAGGATTAGGATTTCATGGCGTATTCGTAGAGTTTTTCATATTGCCCAATTAATGAGGTAGTGCTGAATTGTTGCCGGATGATGTCCGGGGCCTCAGTCCGGATTCGCTTACGTTCTACCTCATTATTCCAGATTTGAAACAAACGGTTCCTCCAGGATCCGATATCCAGCTTCTCTACCCAACCGAGGTTATTTTCCAGAACAAAATCCTTTAGCCCAACTTGATCTGAAATCAATACCGGGGTTCCCTGGCTGAGTGCTTCAATAACGACATTAGCAAAATTTTCAGTTTTAGAGGGCAATACCAATAGGTCGGCTTGTTGAATGAATTTCCACTTATCCTGGTCATTCATCTCTTTATACCAATTCACGTTTGGATTTGAGGAGCTTAATGATTTAAGTCGTTTGACATAATCTTCATTCCCTTCACCAATAAGGTGAAGCTGAAATGGAAAACCAGGCTGATTTTCCAGCACCTTCAGGATAAATTCCAGGTTTTTCACCGGGTGAAAACGTCCCAAATAAAGTATGTGGAAGTGATTTCCGCCAAGTGGTAAGATATCAGCAAACCGTGGAAATTCAATAAGGTTGGGGATGACCATTATATCGGGATGAATCAGCACGGAATTCAATTCATTCCTTTCTTTCACCGATGTAACATGAAGAATGGCCTCACTAATCCACCTTCTTCCAAAGAGGTGGTGAATGATCTTTTTAATCGTCGAGCGACTATGTTGAAAAGTAAAGGTGGACAAGGTGCCCCTGGTAGATATAACCGTTTTTATACTTTTTTTCCGACATATCCATAAGGCAGGGATGACGACCAGGTTCCACCAGGCATGGAGATGAACAACATCAAATGAACCCGCCTCTCTCCAAAATCGACGCAATAAACCCGGACTGAAATTGGACTGATCTTTAGTCCATCTTCGGTGATAAAAAACCTTTACACCGTCGACCATGATCTGAGACTCTTCTATCACGTCAAGATTTTTTTCCCCATTGGCATTTGTTGCGAAAACAGTGATATCATGGCCTGCTTCAGCAAGTGCTTCACACAGCCGGGCAGTCGAGCGCGTAGGCCCGCCGTATGCATAGGCTGGTTTATAAGCCGGAATGATATGCAGAATTTTCAATCGCCGGCGTTGGGTAAATATTGCCGATATACCGAGAGGTATTCGTCCGCAATTTTTGACATTTTAAACCTCTCCACATTTTTAAATCCTTTCTCCACTAATTGATGCTGAAGGGCCGGAGCAGAAATAAGTTGCAGTATCTTTTCTCTGATTTCCGGTACAGAGGTTTCATCAATAACAAACAAAGCGGCATCACCCGCAACCTCGGGTAAAGATGAAGTGGAAGAACAGATGACCGGTCTGCCGACTGCATTGGCTTCAATTATCGGCATACCAAAACCTTCGTGAGTACTGATGAATAATACAATGTTTGCCTCTACATATTGCTCCATGACCTGCTGGTATTTCAAGCCAGTTTGGTTTATAAAATCAATATTGTACCGAATAAGCAAGGATTGCTGGATTGATGATAATTGACCAATAATCACAAGTTGGGCATTTACATTTTCTAACGCTTGAATTACCCGTACGAGGTTTTTATAATGAATCGTACCTACCTGTAGCAATTTGGGCTTTCCTATACGAGTAGAGGAAGGAGTAGGTTTAAAAATTGAGGGAACAGGATTATAAATTCGACGGACTTTCTTTTTAATACTGAACCCGATATGATTAATACAATCCTGGGTAGTATAGTCGGATATGGTAATCACCTGATCAGAAAAAAGAACCGGTATCCGCAGCCACAGCCAAAGGTAAACAACTCGTTTCCATCCCCGGAGTTCTTTATACCGGCCTATATCATGGATGGTGATAATCTTTTTGGCCTTTCCTAAAAACGGTATAATAAAGTACATATCACTGGTTACATGAATGACCCTGGGATTGAGCCGCCGAATGGCTTTGACATTCTTTATTATACTGTCCTGATCATTATAAATATAAGTCCGGATATCAATTTTATCCTTCAATTCCAGCGCCAGACCCTTATATAATTCCTCTACACTGTTCCCGCCTCTTCTTGGATCCCGAAATATCAAAACTACTTTTCCCAAACTTTCAGTCATCAAATGATCTGTTTTTCTCTCAATGTATTTAATATGAATGCTACACGATGATCAGAAGTGTGTTTGGCCATAACTACGTTGTGACCTGAAGAGGCCATTGTCTTACGTTCTGCATCGTGCACTAAATAATAAGATATTTTCTGACTTAATTCCCGGATACCGGAAAAACATGCCGCATCTTTTCCTTCCGTAAATAATTCAAGGAATTCTGAAGACCTTTCGTGCAATAAAAACCCTCCCGCACCAGGTATATGAAACGAACGGGAAGTAATCAGATCCCCTTGCCGGCTCTTCACTGATCCTTCATACAACAAGCCAAGATTAACTTTGCTTTGCCCGATGGCCAGCGCATAGACATCTCCGTAAATCGGTTGCTTTTGCCACATTCCGTGAATGATCCTCGATTTCGACAGATTCCATCCAAAGCCCCATAATTTCAATTGCAAATCAGGCATATTCTCTTTTAACGCAATAAGTGTTTTCTCTTTTCCCGGGGAATAGGAACCAATAAAAGATACATCACATGCCAATTCGGGAGCTCTATGGCTTTCAAAAGGAATGGGGCGGTGGATATCCGGGTCCACGCAATGCAGCATAAAAGTTGCATTGGTATAGTTTGATTTCAATTTCAATTCTGCACAACCAAAACTCTTCGTGGTAAAAATAAAATCATAATATGGAATGCATTCCGGAATGTGTGGTCCCTGGTCATAAAAGCTGGTATCCGGATATACACAAATGACGGGAATGCCCAATGTTTTAAAATACTTAAGCGTTCTGCCAAATACCGAAGTGCCTTTGTAAACAAAAATAAGATCAGGTCTAAAACACTTTACCTGTTGAACTAAATATTCATTGAATTCATTCAAAAAAGCACTGGTCCCTACTTTTCGAATGACTTTGGACCAAAATCCTGAAATTTCCGTTGGGATGAAAGATTTATCATCCGCAATATTGATCAAATTTCCCTGCCTGGCTAAGGCCCGAAACAGGGATCCATCATCGGATCCCCGCCATTGACTTCCTATACAGAATATTTTGTACTTCACAATTTTAAATGAAAAACACGGACCAAAATGAACCGGCCGGTCCAAATAAAAATAAGAAATTTGATTACCGCGTTCAGATAAATGGCCACGCTGATTTCTGTGACCGTAATGGTAGTGAAATAGATGCCCATAAACCAAAGCAGCATGGTAGGCACTATTTGGCTTCGGTTTATAAATGCCAAATAAAGACGACCAATAAATAACCCAAATAAAAAAAGAAAAATAATACCGCCTTTACCGTAATCAGCATATGCATCTCCCAACGGTCCCAGGGTAGCCGAATGAAATTTTCCCAATTGAATACCGGTAAATTTTCTAAAATACGCAGCCTGTCCAATCACGGGCTTATCTGGCCAAAGTATTCGTGGAATAAACGCTATAAGCGTATTTCCCAGGGTAACTTCTCCGGCACCATATGGCCGTCGACGGGGTATGTATCGCATAGTAAGAGAAACCAATCCACCCTGGTTTAAGCGCTCTACTAAAGCTATTTTCACCTGATCACTCTCCAGTCCCGAATAATCAACAATCTGTTTTAAAAATAAATCGTAGAGAAGGCCTGGATCCTGCGTAATTTCTCTGTCCACTTTAGAGGATACATCACTTTTAGTAATGTCCCAGGTCTTGATACGGTATTCAGTTTTGACAATTTGCAGGACCGCAACCAACCACATGCCGGCCAGAATAACAACGAGTTTCCCCCAATAAGGCAAATGCAAGTTTCGCTTGCAGCTATATAAAACACCGATGATAAATAACCAGAAAATAACCGTTCCTATCATTCCGTTCAACAAGGTCGTGACCACTAACAGAAAAATGCCACCTGCAATAAATACCCATTTAAATATAAATTCCGTAAACAATAAAATACAAATTCCGATAAACAGGAAATAGGCTAATAAGTAAAAAATAAAGCTCAACCCTTCCGGAACAGAATTTTGAAAAACCCAAAAAGGAAGACCAAATATCAATAGCGAAATTCCTAAATTTTGTTTATGCCTGTATACTTCTGATAATCGATCAAATATTTGTCGAACTCGAAAATCGAGTGTCTTCTGCCTCCTCAATGGCAGGATAAGCCCAAGAATATAAAAACAGGTAGCCGGTACGGCATAGATAAAGTACTGATCAAATGGTACTTTTAATTTAATGCCAATAGCCTGGGCAATCATGGGTGCAAATAACCATTGGGTTACGGCCAAAAAACTCAGGAATTCAAGGAAAATAAATTTATTTCCAATCCGTTCGATCAAGTAGAAAAAAAAGAAAATCTCAAGCGAAATAATGAAAACCTGCAGGAAAGTTAAATCCCATTTAAGCAGACATACCGCAATCGCAATTCCGGTCAGCAGGTATTTCCTCAGGATTTAACAGTTGAGTATAACAAGGTTCTTCTGAATAACCACAAAACTGTAGCCAGCTGACAAGTCGATGACAAGACCATGGCCGTGCCAGCTCCCCAAATCCCATAATAAGGAATCAAAATAAAATTGAAAACGGTGTTTGTTACAGCACCAATCGCGTAATGAAATAAAATAAACCTGGTTTTTCCAATGGCATAAATGACTTGCTCTACCAGGAAGACACTACTGAAAATAAGATTAGCCAGTGCCAGCAGAGGCACAAGCTGGAATGATTCCTGATATTGAGCTGAGAGCAATATTTTTCCTATAAGATTCCTGGCCAGGAAGACAAATAAAACTATGGTCAGTCCAAATATGAAATAATATGCCGTCCGCTTATAGATCCTGGAATACAATTCAGGAAAATGCTCACCATCATGAGCCTGCCGAAAAACATCGGCGTTATAGTATGCAATGATAGCACCGCTCATCAGCAGGAATATTTTTGACCCTATACCGTATGCGGCTGCGTATATACCTACTTCCCTTTTGGTATAAAAAAGATCAAGTATATATCTATCAAGGTTGTTTACAATCCAGATAAATACCGGAAGCATGATAATAGGTCTGATAAAATTCCAATATTCCCTTAATATGGCAGAATTTAATAAATTCCGAAAAGATAGTATCGGCCAAAACCGGTTGTGAGAGAATGAAAAATAAGTGATTAATAAAATGCAAAATTCGGCTGCTACATTAGACGCCCATAGGGATAAGAAGTGCTGACGATGCAGGAAAAACACCATGAAGAAGACGAATACAGCACTTAAACAGGGTAAAATAATCTGTATAATCGATTGCAGTATGGTTTTACCCTGAATGTTAATATTGGCCATATTCAGAGCAGAATTACTTTGACTAAAAATCTGGCCAATCATCAAACCTCCTATAAGTATGGGAATGAATTGAAACAAGCTACCCATACTTACAACCACGACCAGGGCTATCCACAACCAAAAAAATAATGACCTGTAAAAAATCTGAATGGTGACCGGGTCCTGTTTATAATAATGATGTCGAAAAGCCTGAATACTAGGAATAGAGACCACAGAAGTATAAATGGTGACCAGGTTACTGAAGATAAAATATTTTCCAAATTCAGCAGGATTAAAATTAAGGGCCACTACTTTTCCCAAAACGATGGAGGCCAGGGCCGCAGTTACCTGAAGCAGGACAAATTTAATCCTGGTCTTCCCGATTGAATTAATCGTCAGGTACCTCAGGGTTTTTCCGTTTTAAAAAGAATATTCTGGGATAGTTTAACTCTAAATGTTCCAGTCTCAATGACATGTATCATTCGAAACGGAAAGCTGACTATCGGCCACAAAATACTCCTGATCCATCCGGTGAATTTGTGCGGAATAGGTTTGTCTTCAAAACACACCGGGACTACAAACCCGGCATACGTTGAAATTTGGGCCAGCGATTTAGCTGTATAAGCCATTTCATGCGTATAGTCAGAATACCGGATCCGGGAACCAAAAATACCTTCTGCATTGGGTACATGGATCACTACGCTACCCCCGGTCTTTAATATCCTAAATGAATTATTTAATATGCTCAATACCTGGTCTCTTTCAAAATGTTCAATGACATCCAGCAATAATACTATATCATATTGCTGGGGATCCAGTATTTTCAACATTTCCAGGATGTCACCTTGCAGAACCTCCTTTAACCCGAAATGATGGGCATAAGCTACATCGTCGCCTGAGAATTCAATACCTTCTATGTGGGAATATCCTGCATCCTTAATTACTTTTAAGAATCCGCCGAATCCGCATCCCAAATCCAGAATACGAATTTCCTTGCTTTCGGGAAAACATTTTCTGATAATATATTTTCCATAGGGGACATACCTTCGATACATCTTGTCATCAATAGTTTTGCTAAAATGACTGGAATATTTACTGTAAAATTCCCTTTTCCAGTTTTCCATAATCAACTTGTAACATGTCTTTGCCCGATACTCAGGATAACCATATTTTATTAAAATATTTCCGCTTCACAAAAAGGACATTGCGTTCAAAAGCTATGGGTGCTTTGGTCCGGTCAAATACCCCAAATCGAACGGGGTGTAATCCAATTTCACGAAGAGTTGCGACAATATTTCCGAAAGAAGGAAGATGATTTACATATTCATCTATGAAAGAACATTCCACAATCGCCACATCTGCATTTGCGAATACCTCCTTTCCGCCTTCAATCACCTGAGACTCAAAACCCTGAACATCAACCTTAATAACCGTGTGTTCAAAATGCATCATTGTTTTATATGAGTCTAAAGTGTTAATGTTTACTATTTCATTTTTATCGAAATGGATATTAAGATTGGCCAGTTTCCCTTCATATTGATGGAACGAAGTCAGTCCGTAACCACGGGCTACATGGATTGATTTTTGTTCCTTGGTATTTCCAATAGCCGTGTGATAAACATTCACACCAGCATGATCTCTGAATCTGGCCTGGTATTGATCGAACATTTCCTTTACAGGTTCAAAGGCGTAAATGGTGGAATGAGGATAATAGGTAAGAAACCGTTCTGCCCAGTATCCTGAATTTCCACCAATATCGATGAGTGTAATCTTTTCTTCCGGCGACAGAAATCGCAGTAACCAAATATACTCTTCATGAAAATGGGGCTCTTTCCAAATATCCTTCCTGATACCCTTGGGAATTGGATAATGATTCTTCCGGGCATTTTTTACTTCCGCCCATAAATCGGCCCTGATCTGGATCGATCCTGAAAGATGTTGTAAGCTAAATCTGTTATAAGTCATGTCGACTGAAAAAAATTAATGATTATGATTTCAAGGGTATTACTTGTTGATCCAATGCCACAATCTGGATTTTATTCGCTCAAACCATGAGACCGGCATAAGTAAAGCAGTACAAGCCGTCGTGCCATACAGGATTCGAATTTTTAAACGATCCAGAAAATTCATCGTCGAAAATTCCTTTATTCTCCCCGGAGACATACCCAGAACAAAACCGACGGCTTCAGGTAGTGCTTTGTTTTTACGGTAATTGAGAATCCAATATGAAAATGTGGAAAAGTAAATTTTTCTAAAAACCGAGTACGAAATATGCCTGCTCCATACCCCGGCATCCAGAAAAGAAGCAATCAATACCTGGATGACAGCGTGCAATCCACCATTAACAATCTTAAAATCTTTCCATTTACGGGCAATAATATCAGTATACGATTTTCGCTCCTGTTCCGTAGGCAAAATATCTTTCAATACGACAGGCTCCCGAATGCTGAATAATTCGCCGCCACTGGATATCATCAGGCTGGCATGGTACATTTGATTATAAACACTCCCATCAAATTTGGACGTGTTGTGTTTTAAATAAAAAGACCGCTTAAACACCAGTCCGCCAACAAAACTAAACCTGGAAAAGTATTGAAGAGCTATCTCCGGTCCATGTCCCAATATCCGTGTTTCAGTGGCCCTGTATTCCACCTTTGCTGTTCCCGAATCGATATAGCTGGTGTACCCTACTTCCGGGTATTTGTTTTCCTTTAGGAATTGACTAAGTTGATGCAAATCATAGGCTGGATTAATACTGTCATCGTTACCTATAATTATGACATAATCCCCCATAGCCAATTCAATAGATGTTCTTAAATTTCTATCGTACCCTTGATTTTCCTCTTGACGGTAATACCGCAGCGGGTATTTATACCGGGATTGAATATTCAAAATGGATGATTGTGTTTCATCGGTAGAACAATCATCACTGATGACCACCTCCACATGCGGATAAGGTTGTTTTGCAATCGTTTCTAAACTGTGCAATAGAAATTTGATCCTGTTATATTGAGGTATACAAACAGAAAAATGAATGGGGGCTTCCTCGGGACGTGATGTCAGCATCAAACTTCCTGGTTTAAGATGGTAAATTTTGGTGCTGTTTGAACGCGATTCATGACAAAGTCAAGGTCTCTGACATATAGTGTATTATAACTGCCAAATAGGCCCACCGGAGTTAATGTTCGCCGCATCGGAGAATACTCGTATGAATTAAAACCCAATTCAAGCAGACGATCATGGATTTTGCTTTCATCATACCCATATCGATGACCTATTCCAGGTAACTCAATAATGATTCCTTTCACACCATTCTGTTCAAGGGTATTTTTGGCCCCATTGATGACTTCTGTTTCAAATCCCTCCACATCTATTTTCAACAATATTGGAATCTTACGATGGGCTGTCAATTCATCCACTGTCATCAAGGGCACTACTGCAGTACCCTCCCCACCCTTCATGGATACGTGGTTTTTAGTATCCAATTGGTTGGTAAAATGAATGACACCGGATTCACTACCCACCGCTGCATTAAACGCGGTCACTTTATTTTCAATATGGTTAACTTCAATATTGCGCTGTAATCTGGCAAATGTGGCAGGTATCGGTTCAAAAGTGTAACTATTTGCCCCCACGTGTGCACTGGCTAATACAGTAAAACTTCCCACATTCGCTCCGATATCGGCAAAGGCGTCTTCGGGCCGCAGTAAATGAAGGAGAAATCCCATGTCATTAAATTCATGAAGACCACAATACAAATTTCCAGTGGCACCAGTCATTCCCTTCTCTACAACAAGTTTTGCCCTGGATGTAAAATCATAAACAATGGGCTGCGTGGCTGTTCGCAATCGCCATTGCCACTTGGTAAATCTCCCCAAAGCAGTTAAAGGATGTTTTTGATTTAAGGGGTGGTCAACAATAAACTTCAACACTGTATATACTGACATATTCTACTCGATTTAATGTTGATTTTTAGATAAAATCGGTTTTAGTTCTTCTATATCGTCTGCGGTCCTTCCAATGAGGTCTCCTAAAGTTTGAATCGGAAGATCATTAAGTTGACCTGTAAACTCAAATGGGGTAATAAGCGGTGGCGCATTCCTGTAAAAGTTCCCAATACTGAAAACATGGCTAAAGGGGCCGGAATCCCATCGAATCAGGTTTCGAAGATCATCGCCGCCCATGCCGCCAAAATTATTATTGATGAGTACTAAATGTCCACCACCTTCTGGTATAATATAATTCTGACCTCCGGTTCCATAAAAACAATTATCCATTAATGTCGTAAAAGAAACATTAAAGGAAACTGATGACCTGAAAAATGATTCAGAATGTTCACTGTAATTGGATGTCGCCAGGGTGTTACATACCAGGCATACGATATCAGTTTTGTTATGGGCAAAAGTGCAATTTTCAACTTTCAGGGCATCAGTGACCTCAAGATCAATAGCTCCCTGGGTATATCCCACCATTGAACAAAACCGGAAATAAAAATTTTTGGTATTGGCCAGCCCTCCAATTACGCCAGCCTCTGTTTCCCAAGTTTCCCCATCAGCTGAATAACCCCTGAACTCACAATTATCAAATGAAATCTCGGATACCTGCAGATTGTTCCCTTGGTTCAAATTCACATTCGCAGAACCTGGACCACCACAACCGGCGAAAGAACAATTCTTAAACTCAACCTGGTAATCAAATGGCTTCAATGCTACATTATATTTTAATAACCGGTCAGCTCCTTTGTTGAAATCCAGATTTTCAATTTGTCCAACACAATAATTTTGCAACTGTAACAACACGCCACCATTTTTTCCGACCCATTGCAGGGAGGAACCGCTCAAAGCATTACTGCTCATGGATTTTCCTATCAGGTTAATAGACTTTTCACTGGGGGCGTTATTGCCCAATTGAAGAGTAGTACTGATCAGGTACTTCCCGAGGGGAAATTCAATGTTAATTGATGAAGCATAAACTCTGCCGATATCCATTACTTTTTGAATCGCCTTAGTGTCATCCAATTGATCATCCCCCTTCGCTCCAAACCAACAAGGATTAAGTTCGCTCAGGGTACCACTTAAAAATTCTACCTGAACATTTTCATCAAATACCTGTGATTCTCCCAGGACCGTCACTCTCCTCTTAAATATTACTTTTCCCTGCTTTCCCGTTGAGATCATAGCTCCGGGATAAAGGACAACTTCCTTGTCAAGAATGGTTTCTGAAGTATAATTTACGGGTTGATTGATGATAAGTAGATCCGAATTAGATAGCTCCAATGGGCCTTGGTGTATGGATTGGCAACCTACTAAAAGGCCAAATGTTGTATTTAATAAGAGGCAGATGATTCTGTAATTCACCCCGGCTTAATTATAATTTCAAATGTTCAATATTGCTCAGGCCATATAAAACCCCTTTCACATCAAATACCAATAGTTTTTCCTCTGGATTAAGAGCAAGGTCTTCCAGGTTCACCGATTTAAATGCACTATGCCCAACCGCTAACACAAGACAATCATATTTGCCCGTGATCTCCTTTAGTAAGTCTATCCCATACTCCCTCTTCACCTCCTCCACCGACGCATGCGGATCTATGACATCCACCATGACCGAATAGTCCTCCAGCTCATGGATCAGATCCACCACCTTGCTATTTCGGATATCTGCTACATCCTCCTTAAAAGTTATCCCCATCACCAGCACCCGGCTCTCACCCGGATTCTTTCCTTTTTCAATGAGGGTCTGCACTAATTTCTTCGCGATGAAGTGCGGCATGTAATCATTGATCCGACGCCCGGCCGCGATGACCTGGGGTTCGTAACCCAGTTCACGCGCTTTGTGCATGAGGTAAAACGGATCAACACTAATACAATGTCCCCCTACCAATCCGGGATAATATTTATGAAAATTCCATTTGGTCCCTGCCGCTTCAATCACCTCACGCGTATCTATTCCCATCCGGTCAAAGATGATGGACAATTCATTCATCAACGAGATGTTCAAATCCCGCTGCGTATTCTCTATCACCTTCGCCGCCTCGGCCACCTTCACTGAAGACGCCCTATGAAGCCCGGCATGAATGATAGCGCCATATACTTTGGCAATCTCTTCCAAAGCCTCAGCATCATTGCCACTGACGATTTTCAAAATATCCGGCAGCTTCCTGGTTTTATCTCCCGGCACGATTCGCTCCGGACTATATCCGTATTTGAAATCTGTACCGCCTGTCAGGCCGGATGCCTTCTCCAGTTCCGGCAGGCAATCTTCTTCCGTGCACCCGGGATATACCGTGCTTTCATAAATAACGTAATCTCCCCTTTTTAATGCAGCTCCGACACTCTGGCTGGATTTGATCAAAGGCTTGAGGTCCGGCACCTTGTGATCATCAATGTCGGTCGGTACGGCAACGATATGAAAATGAGCATTTTTCAGTTCCTCCGGATCAGAAGTGAAGGTGATGTCCCTGCCTTGAAATTCCTCCGCCGGAATTTCTTTGGAAGGATCAATACCTTGATTCATCAAAGCCACCCTGGCTTCATTGATATCAAATCCAATGACCCGGAAGTATTTGGCAAATTCAAGCGCTAACGGCAGGCCAACATAGCCCAGGCCCGTAATGCTTATGGCTTTTTCTTTTGACTTAAGTTGATCGAATAGACTCACTTGATCCGCTATTTATGATTTGAGATGACGGCTTAGGATTTTTTGCAATTCTTCAACGTCGGCTGCATCTTTTGCCCGGCCCGTATTGATCTTGGACAGGATCAATTCCTTCAAATTGATGACCGGGATCTGGAGGCCTTCTAAAGGAATAGAGGTTCTGTTCCGATAGGCTTCATCAAAAGAAACCTGATTGATTAATGTCATAAAATCAATTTTCTCAGGGGGGTTTCCAATACTAAATACGATGGGCTTTGAAAAATCCAGTTTGGATAATTCGTTTAAGTCATTCGATGCAAATCCAACACCGGCCAACGCTTTAATAACTTTTTCTTTGTTTTCATTCATGGGTTGTAACCAAAGATCCATATCTCCCGTTGTCCTCTCATATCCATGAAAAATCACAGCATATCCACCAATCATCAGGAATTCAACCTGATTATGCAAAAGTGCATTTAAAATTTCCTGATGTTCTTCAAGAAAGATATTCATGGTTGAAAATTAATTTTCTTATTTCCACCGATAGGCCGTGAAGGATAGATTTTCCTTATCATCTTCACCACTTGTCTTATTCTTTCTATCGGACTCCTTTTAAGTGTTTCTTCCAACTCATGATTTCTTTGATCTTCAAAATCTTTGTAGATCGATATTTTTTTCTCCATGGTGATTTGTCTTTTGATTTAAGGGCGCCTCTATTAACCTGGTTTTGAATAAAGAGCCAAATTGATAATCAGCATATTGCAGTTAATTTTCCTGGAAATTTGTTGGTTAATAGAAGCGCCCTTAAGTTGATCGAATAGACTCACGATATACCAGTGTGTTCAGCGCAACGGCACCATAGGTGCCTACAGTTTAGTTTTGGAACCTTTGGTTCCGCAGGTTT
This sequence comes from uncultured Saprospiraceae bacterium, assembly GCA_963837505.1. Taxonomy (GTDB): domain Bacteria; phylum Bacteroidota; class Bacteroidia; order Chitinophagales; family Saprospiraceae; genus Opimibacter. Next base: position 252,689 of record CAWINN010000014.1, read on the forward strand.
ATAAAGTTTATTTTGAATTTTTCCTCTCTGCATTATGCTCTTTGCTGTTTCTCTCTTTATGCCCTGCCCTATGCCCTATGCTCTATGCTCTATGCTAAATCACCATTCCCGCTGCAACTGTTTCATTGCTTCCCTCATCGCCCCTAAATCCCCTAAAGGGGACTTCACCTTCTGTTATATCACCATCCCTGCCGCAACCGTCTCGTTTGTCGCTTCATCAATAAGAATCACACTGCCGGTGATGCGATTCTTTTGATACGCATCCACAAACAGTGGCAAGGTTGACCGAATGGAGATCCTCGCTATATCATTCATCCCGATCTGCGTGTTGTTCATATCGCGATGCAGGGTGTTCACATCCATTTTATACCTCACTTCTTTAATGATGCATCTCGCTTCCTTAGTGGTATGGCGCAGGACATACTTTCCTCTTTCCTGCAAGGGCCGGTCATGGAACCAGCAGATCATCAGGTCCAGGTCTTGTTCCTGCCGGGGTACATTGTTTACCCGGACGATCATATCACCACGACTGACATCAAAATCATCTTTGATATGCAGGGTGACACTCATCGGCGGATACGCTTCGTCCAGGTCACCATCATATGTTTCTATTCGTTCAATGCTGGTGGTAAAGCCGGATGGCAAGAGCATCACTTCGTCCCCTTTCTTAAATATGCCGCCGGCCACTCTCCCGGCATACCCGCGGTAATCATGATACGCATCAGTATAAGGCCGGATCACATATTGCACCGGGAAGCGGCAATCGATAAAATTGTAATCACTGGCGATATGCACATTCTCCAGGTAATACAACAATGTCGAACCCTGGTACCAGGGCATATTGATGCTGCGATCAACAATATTGTCTCCTTTCAGGGCAGACATCGGAATAAAACTGACATCATGGACGTCCAGTTTGCCGGCAAAGGCTTCAAAATCATCATGAATCCGGTCGTACACTTCCTGCTGATAATTCACGAGGTCCATCTTATTGATGCAAACGACGAGGTGCGGAATCTGTAATAAACTGGCTATGATCGCATGTCTTTTAGTCTGTTCCAATACGCCTTGTCGCGCATCGATTAAAACCAAAGCGACATTGGCCGTACTGGCGCCAGTCACCATATTCCGGGTATACTGAATATGTCCAGGTGTATCAGCGATGATAAATTTTCGTTTGGGTGTTGAGAAATACCGGTACGCTACATCAATCGTAATACCCTGCTCCCGTTCTGCCTTTAATCCATCAGTCAGCAACGCCAGATTGATGTCCTCTTCTCCTCTCCGCTTAGATACTTCGGCAATGGCATCGTATTGATCCTGGAAAATAGATTTACTGTCATACAGTAATCTTCCGATTAAAGTTGATTTCCCATCATCGACTGATCCGGCTGTAGTGAAGCGAAGAAGTTCGGTTGATTTATCGGTATGCATTTAATTTTGCCTGTTCATGGATTCGCGTTTTTGCCCCTAAATCCCCTAAAGGGGACTTCATGTAATGCTTCTAATTAATTGCAGATTGAAGAGGAAATTTGCGATTAACTCCGTGATTTACTTTGGCCGAAAGTTCAAAAGAAGTCCCCTTTAGGGGATTTAGGGGCAGCGGATCGCCATCAGAAATAACCCTGCTTCTTCCGATCCTCCATCGCCGTCTCACTTCGTTTGTCATCAGCGCGTCCGCCACGTTCCGTGATACGGGAAGTAGCTACTTCTGCAATCACTTCATCTAAAGTGTTAGCAGAGGATCGCCACACCCCGGTGCAGGTCATATCTCCGATCGTGCGGCAACGAATGAGCTCTTCAAAGACTCACTTCATCCGGCCGCTTAGTGATATAATCGCAATCGGCGAGTAACATCCCATCGCGTTCAAAAACATTTCGTTTGTGCGCAAAATATAAATTGGGCAGAGGGAAATTTTCTGCTGCCAGGTAATTCCATACATCCAATTCTGTCCAGTTACTGATCGGGAATACTCGGAAGTGCTCTCCAAAATGTTTTCGCCCGTTAAAGAGATTCCACAATTCGGGACGTTGATTTTTCGGATCCCATTGACCGAATTCATCGCGATGGCTGAAGAAACGTTCCTTGGCTCTTGCTTTTTCTTCATCACGTCGACCACCGCCCAAAGCGGCATCAAATTTTCCTTTTTCCAGTTCATCCAGCAAAACAAAAGTTTGCAGGACATTGCGGCTGGCATTAAATCCTTTCTCTTCTTTGATGCGTCCTTCATCGATCGCTTTTTGTACCGAACCGACGAGCAACCGCAGATGATATTTATTGACCAGCCAGTCCCGGTAGGCCATCGTCTCCGGAAAATTATGTCCGGTATCAATGTGCAACAATGGGAAAGGAACTCGTGCCGGATGAAAGGCTTTCACCGCCAGATAGACCATCAGGATACTGTCTTTTCCTCCCGAGAACAGGATCACCGGATTCTCAAACTGGGCGGCTACTTCGCGCAGGATGAAGATGGATTCCGATTCGAGTTCTTCGAGATGATTGAGGTGGTACTTCATTTCTCTGCGTCTCTGCGTGAGAATTTATAAGAATTTAATTTTTGGCATGACTACTTTATGCAATTCATCAAGGCTCTCGTCAATAGACTTACCTTTTGTCATCACATGCACATCTGGATGCAAAGGAGTTTCGTATGGAGCATTGATACCGGTAAAATCAGGAATTTCTCCAGCTCTTGCTTTTTTATAAAGACCTTTCACATCCCTTGCTTCACATTCATCCAATGGTGTATCTATGTAGATTTCGACGAAATCCGACGGCCCGATGATGGCTCTTGCTTGTTCACGCATTTCAATCATCGGTGAGATAAAACTCACGATGCAGATCTGTCCGTTCTGAACAAACAGTTTTGCAATCTCTGCGATGCGCCGGATATTTTCTTTTCGATCCTCTTGTGAAAATCCAAGATTGCTATTAATACCTGTTCGGATATTATCGCCATCCAATACGACGACATGATACCCCTGTTCGAAAAGTTTTCTTTCCAATGCAATCGCCAATGTACTCTTCCCCGAACCCGACAGTCCGGTCAACCAAAATACTTTGCCCTGCTGACCGAGACGGATTTCGCGTTCGGTGCGGGAGAGAAGATCGGTGGGATGGAGATTGGTCATGGTTGGCCACTGCCTCGCTCGCTTCGACTACGCTCAGCGACCGCGAGTATTTTACTATGGTTTTTCCTCTTTGTTTCGACTACGCTCAACAATAGCATTCTTCACTCTTCACTTTTCGCTTTTCGCTTTTCACTTTTCACTTTTCACTTTTCACTTTTCACTTTTCACTTTTCACTTTTCACTTTTCACTTTTCACTTTTCACTTTTCACTTTTCACTTTTCACTTAAAAAATGGCAGGGCTTCGCCCTCTGATGCATCGCAGCACCAGCGCCCCTAAATCCCCTGAAGGGGACTTCCTTTATTGAATAATCGCAAAGCGATTATTTACTTACTCACTTTCTCCTTCTCTTTGCTCTTAACTCTATGCCCTATGCTCTATGCTCTATGCCCATCACCATTTCCTCACCACCATCGACGCATCCACCTGGATCACCATCTGCAATCCCAGGCTTTCCAATGCCACCATCACTTCATGTTTACTACGTTGTTTCACTATGGTTCCTTCCATGCCGGCGAGTTGACCATAAGCGAGGATTACTTGCTCACCAATATGCATGGACAGGGTTTCCGTTTTTATTTCAAGATCTGTCCCGCTTACTTTTTGCAACCACTGGATTTCCCGTTCACTCACCTGGCAGTCTTTGCCATCGGTGCGGAGCATACCTTGTACATAAGGCAAGGCCAGCACCTCATTGCGACGATCCCGATCAACACGTACGAAGGTGTAACACGTGATCAAAGGATGTTCGTAGGTAACGACTTTGCGATTGTATCGGGCGGTTCTTTTTCGTAACGGCACAAAAGCTTCCATTCCCATCGCCAGCAGGCGGTCGCGCACAAATTTTTCGCATTTGATTTTGGTTCGCACTACGAGCCATGGACTCTCTGCCCCTAAATCCCCTGAAGGGGACTTCCTCTCAATCTTCGTGATGACTGCCGACTGCCGACTGCCGACTGCTGACTGATCACTGCTGACTGCCGACTGCTGACTACGTTCTGCCCCTAAATCCCCTGATGCTTCGACCTGCTTTCGCTCAACCTTGTGCGACAGCTCAGCAACCGGGGACTTCTTATCACTCCTCGTTTCAGACGACTGCCGACTGATTACTGAATACTGATTACTGTTTACTTGTCCTTGGCCCATAACAATAAAGGTTGAGGATCAAATTGTTTCCAGTCGATATTCGGCAGTTCATCATTGCGATAGATGATGTAGCGGATCTTGCGGTGGATGAGGTCTTCGGCTTTGCGGATGAGTTTGATGAGGAAATTCTCATCGATATCGCCGGTAAACATGAGATCGATCACCGGACTGTCGAGACCTTTCGAAAACTGGCCCACGATATAGACTTCTTTGATTTCGCCGAGTCGTTCGATCACGGTATCAATGATGCGATCGAAGCCGATGTACTTCATCAGGATCGTATGCACCTCGCTGTACAGTGGGTGGTCGGTATTAGCCTGGAAGTACTTGCGGTTGCCTTCGCTGAAGGACTTCAGCATCCCGGCCTTCTCGAATCGGTTGAGTTCAAGTCGAATGGCATTGCTGGATTCGCCGAATTCGGCTTCCAGCCCACGTAAGTAGCTGATTGACCGGCTGTTGAGGAAAAACTTCAACAGGAGTTTGATCCTCGTTTTGGACGAAATGAGGGTTTCTATCATGGTGCTCCCGGTATTTAATGAGTAGTAAAAGTACTCAGTAATGGGTAAAAATCAAGTATTGAGCTTGGTTTTGGGTAGGGAGCAAAGAGTGGGCCAGAAAAAGGGGGAAGGAGGGGAGAGGGAGCAGAAGCGAGTGTAAAAAGGCAGAAAGCGGAGGAGAATAAGTCTATGCATGTCTGGAATCTAAATTAAGTTTATTAATGGCTTCCGTTTTATTAGAGACCTGGAGCTTATCGTAGATTTTATGAATATGTTGCTTGACGGTGCCTGTTGTGATATGAAGAAGATCGCCTATTTCTTTATAAAGTAGTCCCTTTGAAAGTTGCTGAAGTATTTCAAATTCACGACCTGTAAGTGGTAATGATGCAACAGACAGGGGTCACCTGCATTTTTTGAAAGACGTCAAGCACTCTCCTAGCAATGCTTGGACTCATCGGAGAACCACCATGATAAAGTTCTCGAACAGCAGATACAATTTTATCCGAAGAGGATCCTTTCAGAATATATCCTTTTGCTCCGGATTGGAGAGAGTTGAAGATCTTGTCATCATCTTCATAGACGGTGAACATACAGTATTGCGTAGCCGGGCAATGCTCGACCAGGAATTGCATGGCCTCTATGCCACTGGCCCTGGGAAGGCCTATATCGACAATGAGTATATCAGCCGGATTGAAAGGAAGGAAATGCATGGCATCTTCTGCATTGTGATAGACCTGTTGGCAGGACATGTCCTCTTCCTCATTAAAGACATCTTTAAGTTGTGTTGCCACCTCTTTCAGGTCCTCCAGGATGGCTATTTTGATTTTCTCCATGACTACGAAGTTAGCGGTGCAGAAAAGGTAACATCGGTTCCGTGCCCGGTTTGTACAAAATGGACTTGGCCACCAATAGAAGCCATTCTTTTTTCACAATTAAATAGTCCATTGCCCTTTTCCAATGATTCTTCGGTTTCAAAACCTTTACCATCAGACTCTGAAACGGTTATCTGGATTTGGTCCCCGGTCATAAAATGAATCGAAATATGATGGGCTCCGGAATATTTCACAGCATTATGAAGTACTTCCTTAAAAACCAGGAAAAGATTCCTCCGCTTCTCGCCCCCTATTTCTACCTTATCTAATTCCTTTTCATCCATTTCAAAACTAAGTTCTATGTGATGCTCATTCAAAAACTCAGATGCATACCTCCGAAGATATCCTGCCAGGTTTTCCGCATTATCGAACCTCGAGTTCATAGCCCAGATGATCTCGGACATGTTCCTAACTAACGAATTGCTATGCTCAGAAATTCGTTTAATCTGTTCAACTTCTTCTGAATCTTTGGCTTGTTTAAGGGCTCTATCACTTAGATATCTAATGGTGGTAAGCCCAGAGCCTAAGTCATCATGCATTTCGGAGGCGATGCGGGTGCGTTCGTGCTCGACGGCTTCTTGTTTTTCGATAATTAATGACTGCTCTCGTAATAATGAATCTTTTTGTTGTACCTCATTTTGATATTTTTTACTTTGGTATGAAATAAAAAACCACATAAGTAAAACCGACATAAAAATTGGCATTACAAATGAAGTCAATATTATCCAATAAACGATCTCAGGGATTGTGTACATAATATAATTCCAAGATAGCCCAAGCTTAAGAAAATATTTCCCATATCTAATAGATTAATGTATCTTCCAAAATCATACGTTCTCACTTACTAAGGTATTTAAATATTGTATTATCGTGAAATCGGCAGTATAGAAAAAAAGTATACCCAAATGAAAGATATATATATGGGTCTTTATAAATATTGTAATATTCTCTATTGTAGATAACATCATACATATATTTTAACAAAATGGGGAGTAATACAAACATGCCTATATTATAACTTACAACAATCGAATTTAAGAATCTGAATATTTAATATTAAGTAAATAATAGACCAAATAATATAATTAATTATTAATGTTAAGTAAATTTTTGCCCATAATTTATTTTTATAATAATCAATAAAAACATATAAATAATAATAATTACATAATCTAGAGTAGATATTATATCCAATAATATTGTTATTAAATAATTTAGCTAAATAATATTCGATAAATATTTCAAAAATAAAAACCAAAGAAATAAAATAAATAAACAATGGTAAAATTATTTTTTCCTTTCTTTTATTAAAAGTAATAACTGAAAAAATAAATGTGAAAATAATTATTATTTCATAAATTTCCATTTATCAAATATATTTTCATAACCCGCTTGTAAATTAAATCAATAATAATACATGCGGGTTATAAAATAAAATTAATGCTTAAATAATTTTTATTATGGAAAATTATTGGTGGGGCATTTTTTGGGACATGGTTCTCCAAAATCATAAATATTACCATTTAATAAAAATAGTTTTGTTGGATCTTGCAGATCCTGGTCAGCAAATGCAATTATAATAGTGTTTTTTTCAAGTGTAGGGTTCTGATCAATATAACGGGCAAAATAACAGTAAAATCCCAAACCAGGAAGATCTATCGTAAGGTCAATTCCTTTTTGTTTATAGGCCTCATTAATGGCTTCTGCAAAATCAGAAAATGGGAAAAAGACTGCTTTAACTTCTCCAGGTCCTGGAGAGAGGGTTTGCATAAAGTTTGAGTGCATTCCTTCAGCAATTTCGCGGTTAATTGTTCTTGACATAATAGAGATATTTGATTGGGTTAAATAATAATAATGATCATTTCTAAAATTATTATCCAAATATAGAACACAAAGATGAAATAAAATTATATAGAGGTCTCTATTTTCCTGGTTGTGGTCCCATCTGGGGACTTTAAGAAGAAAATCGGATACCTGTATTCATCATATTTCGGATCTATTCGCTGATCTTTTGAAAGTCGGATCAAAAACCACAGATACATGAAAAAGCCAATCCCCAACCCTGTTCCATAATATCCCATCAACTTCATACTCTGATCAAAATAGCCCAAGATACCTGCACCTAATAAAGCGGTTATCAAAACTCCCAGATTTTCAATATCGATAGATTCGCGTTTTCGATATCGATTGATGAAATAAAGATTCCATCCGAGCACAATCCCAATCATCAAGGCTCCAATACCCATAGCAGGAGACAACGGATTTTCCGCCATACGATTGATGATAACCTTTCCGGCTACTGCCACAGTATCCGAGTCCTTGATAACATAATATTTATTAGTTATAATATGGTAAATGGTATCTGGGGCAGACATAAAAAGCTATTAATTTTATAGGGCTTACTCAAATATATTTATTTCCTTCGATTTTCCAAACATTGGATTGACATATTTTTAATTCTAATTTGATCCTTTGCCTTCCGAATTCTTTTTTTCAACGATCTTCCTCTCCTCCCTACCTGTCTCCGGATTCAAAATCACTATCGTATCATACTGCATAGGTTCCTTATAAACAGGCAGGTTTATTATACTGACCTCTCCACCTCCACATCCCATAATAACTTCCAGCATCCCCATCAGGGCCAGGACTCCGATCAATCTGCTTTTATTCACGGCTGTTTGCTACTATTTTTTTTTTACTATAAAACTTGAGGAAAGAAGCCTCCCATTCCCTCGCATGCGTTCAGGATTTCATGTCAGTCTCCTTTCCCCTCCATCGACGATCTCTTAAACCTTGTCGTAACATCCTATTTAATACTCCTTCAAATCTCGGGAAGTCAATAGCTTTAAACAATATAACCTTTGTTATACCCGCTACTTTAAAGCTTGCCAACGTTCCTTTGCTTAGAGTCCTCATCATCTTCGGCTTCCTAATATTTATAATATGCCTTCATCCTCTGCATCAACACCTCCCTCTTGCTCCTGGCCACATCAATCGCCTTTCCATCCGTCATGATCACGTTACTCCCGATGCCTTTGATATAGGTCGTGATATGGTCAAGATTGACAACATAGGATTTGTGGACCCGGACAAAATAGCTGTCCTCCAATAAAGTCGCATATGTATGCACCGGTTTCGAAGTGCATATCCGCGGACGGTCAGTAAAGATTAAGTTGGAGTAATTGCTGCTCTCTTTAGGCTATGACTTCCAATTTCCAGCCTCTTGATCTCCCGGCGTTTACAAACCCCTGACCTGGCTTTGCCTACGCATAGACATCTGTCTCCTTATCCATGAGAATATCGTGGGGATTAACACTTTCCAGGGTATAGGGGGTGTCCTCTGATCGATCATATAAAAATTTGCTTCCTTGAAGTTTGCGCCCTCCTAAGAATTTTCTTCTAAATTTCGCAACTTTGAAAAATACCTGGACATTGTCAGCCCACTCCTTAATAAATGAGGCATCCTTATACGCATTTATCTCAACCGCCAAGGAAGCATCTACTGCATCGTTCCCTATTTTCAAACCTTTCACATCGCCCTGAATGGAGAGGCTGGCTGAATTAGAACTAGACTGCATGATTAACGCTTTTTTCGCAACGGTTACAGATGTTACAATGAAACAATTATTCCAATCAATGCTATTTTTGAATGGCATTAATCTGGTCTCTAAGTCCATAAGATCATTTATAAAAGTCTCTTTACAATCGACGGCAGCCAAATAAGTTGATCCTTCTTTCATAAATGAAATATCCAAAGATCCTTTAACCCCGTTCCCGGCGTTTGCCTGAGGCTTGAAACTCATACTCACCGAACCTGTACTGGCAAATTTGTAAGTATCAGCCTCGGGATCCTCAGTGGATTGAAAAGCTATTCCCAATCCTTTCAAGGAATTGATGTGAGAAAAGGTTCCGATTGGTTGAACTCCAAAAAAATTCGGATTGAAGGCAATAATGTCTCCAGGCTTTACGAACGACCCAGGCAAATAAACCGGCAATTGATCAATTTGATGAATCAATTCCTTACAATACATTTTTACTAAGCTCATTATTAATTGATTTTATGAATGAAAAAATAATTTTGCAAATGCACTCAGAGTCCCTGGCCAGAATTTCCATTTTGGATATTCTAGCCAGGACCTCTTCCTTTCATCAAACTATAAGTGAATAATCCGCTGCGTATAATCCCCTTCACTCGTTTTCACCCGGACGAAATATAAGCCAGCCGGCAAATCGCCCAATTCCAGTCTCTGCGTATACTGCGTCAAAAATTGATGACTAGCCGGAATGTTCCGAACCACGACGCCTACTTCATTGATCAGCTCAATGCCAACATCGGTTGGGCTTAAAAATGATAAAATGATATTCAATTCGTCGGAGGCGGGATTAGGATAGATCAGTGCCTCATCGAGGATGGCCAGGTCTGCCGTCGCCGTAGTAAAGGACCGGCAGCATTCTCGGTGACTTTGAGAAGCCGGATCAAAATACTGAACACACACATGCACCGTACCCACTGTATTCAACGACACTGATGATCCTGCTCCCACAGCCTGATCATTGGAATACCATTTCATATCTTCTAAAGGATCATCCACATAGAATCGAGTTTTTCCATTGGATAAAAACTCGATCTTGATCAGATTATCACATTGATCAGGATCGCACAAATAAAATCGCAAACAGCACAAGCGGTAACAACTGCAGGTCTTATCATAAAATCGGACGGATATAATGTATTCCTGGCAGCTGCCGGAAGGGATGCTTAAAACATCTGAAGTCAGGTTGGTTCCTAATTCCTGCGAACCCGGTGAATCCACGGTCCAGAAAATTTCTTCCGATTCACTCATGGTACGGTTCAGCTCAAACTGGTACCCGTTTTGTTCCGGTATATACTTATAGGTGATAAAATCACAGGCAAATGGATTGCCGGCATAGATCCGCTTACAACAACGGATATAACATCCATTGGAAGGATTCCTGTAGTAGCAGCATACATTATATGAACCTTCTCCAGGAAATACACAATGCAAAGTATTAGAAGACGAATTGGTTACCGGCACATTATCAATTTCCCAGTACGATGACCTGAATACCCGGTGCATCATAGATGATATTATATTCGAGTCCTCCATTGGCAGAAAGGAACACAGGCCTTCATTTCATAGCATTGATCGATCGTCTGCTGACAACAGTTGATTTTGACAGTAAAACATACACAGCCTTCATCCCCGCAGGATGCAAAACCCTGCTGATAGTGAGTGGTAAATCGAATACATACTTCATAGGTACTATCCTTAGCAAATGTATGCGTCTTCGTGCCCCAACTATTACCCTGAATTAAGGAAGTACTGTCCCCAAAATCAATTTTATATGAATTGATCAAGGAGGCAGAATTATCAACATCTTTCAGGGTTATGGTTTTTCCTGTAAGTGTATACGTAAATTTCGGTTTAGGAGTTGCAGTACACTCTATCGCCCCGGGCGAAAAAGATTTGCAATAAGAGGAGATACCAAAATCATTTTCCACATAGGTGCAATATTTATATCCGCCAGCCGGATAGGTATGCGCAACTGTAGAATCAAGGCCGCCATTGAAAAGTGGGGAGCCGTCACCAAAATCCCAGCTATACAGTTTCCCGTTTTCCGAACTTCCTGCATTTAAAATTGCATTATAATACGGCCACTCACCTCCTAATTCAACATGGGCTACCGGTGGTTTAGCACATCCTGGCTTAGGTTGAATATCCCAGCAGCAGCGGTATTGTGTGGTACCCAGATATTTGACCACCTGGCAGACTTTAACTTTCCTGCTGGTCTCTAAAGAAAGCGTTGGAGCATATTTCGTAGACTTGGTTATGCCGTCCACCGTCCATTGGAAAGTATGATCCGGCGACGGATATGTACTCACACCGCAATCGATATATTTTGGATGACAGGCCACTTGTGAAGTCAGCCCTTTATTGAGGATGGAATATGTAAAGCAATCCCCACAATCCGTACACATCAGTGGTGTACAATTTAGTTCAAGACGATAAGTCGAATACGCTCCACCCCAACCATCAATAACAATATAATACCATTGGCCTTTTACAACCTCGACGGAAATGGATTCATCCGACGTCCCTGAATGCTCACTCTCGGCAACACAGGCGCCTCCATCGCATTGATCCAACAAGAATAAATCCAGGTTATCGTCCAGATCAGAGAGGGTTATCGTTATTGTCTGATTGATTTCGGAATGGAAAGAATAAATCCGTTCACGTCCTGTCCACCCAAAAGTATTTTGATGACAGTAGTCAATTTCATTATTTTGCCCTCCATTAGCAACTGAATTTGAACTAAAGATTACATCTCCACATTCAATGGGTTGACCCCCACTGCAATCCAGTTCTCCATCACAAACTATACTCAACCAATATGTGGATTCCGAAAAATTGTACCCATCTACCACAATGATATAATGTTCTCCTTCATTGACATGAAACGTAACCGTTTCGTCATTGGTATTCGCATTGGTACTCTCATCCACACAATAGGAGGGATTGCAGTCTTCAAGAATAAAAAGATCAAGATCCGCAGTTAACCCCGACAGTGTTATGGTGACTTCACCGGTAAGTGTTGAAACGAATTCATACACCATCTCCTTACCTGTCCACACATGAGAATTATTGCCACAATAGTCATCCTCATGGTTCATTCCTCCTGTGGAGGCGTAATTGGCATCAAAAATATTATCTCCGCATTTTATTTCTGCAGCATCCTCGCAGGAAAGACCTCCTGAAGCCGAACATTCGAACTGAAGATCACATGTACACAAATCACCACCACAATCTATCTCGGCAATTAAATAATGGAAACCCGTACCAACGTTAGATAAGATGAAATGTCCATTTTCTTCTTCAGCCTTTTGGCAACCAGAAGACTGACAATTTTCCCAATCAACCACAAATAATGCTTTTATACAGGAGCAAGAAACTTCAAGATCTGAAGGCTCATCCAGACTAAACCCATATATACTTTCGATTCCGGGATAATATTCAGTATCACATCCTGGATAGTAATCTATGACTCCGGGGCAATTTCCAAACCCCCAACAATAAAATTCCTGATGAAGCGGATTTTGATCGCATTGAAGGAAACCTCCCCCGGAATAGCAATTAGATTCGACATTGCAAAGAATATTTGTTGGGTCGCTAAGTAATACATCAATTTGAATATCCCACCCTGAATAATTCTGGCTTGAATTGCTTGTAAAATAAAAATTGACTGGTTCGCCTGTACAGTGAAGATGATATCCAAATTCTTGCCCTTGCCCACAAATAATTTCTGAAACTGGTAGATCACTGCAACCAGGATACCACTCCACCTTTAGTTGATCACAGCAATTGCCCCCACAGTTTGCTGCATTTGATTCAATATTATAGGATACGGCTCTCCATTGCACAAAATAGCCTTCAAGGGGAACAAAGGATATCCCTGAACCCTGGATATTATTAGCATAATTCGAATTTGGGCCCCCATTGTCATAATAATGATATGTCCCCGGACCAAGAAATTGAGTTTCAAATCCGGAAAGTGGGTGGTTAAAATTTTGACCATGTCCAATAAAAGGCATCATGATTGAAAAACCAAGAAAGATTCCATTTACTACTTTCTTAATGTTTTGCAGTAATTCCGCGTAATGTAATTTCATGACAATTCTAATTTTGATGAAAGAATGTCACAAACCTATCTCCCCTTGAAGCCTGAAAAAATATAACCTTGGTTATACAAAAGGCGGAAAGGAAAAAGGGAGCAAGGAACAAAAAGAGAAAGTTAGCAAGGGAGAAAAGGGTAAAAGTTTTTATCGCACTGCAATTAATAACCAGAATCCCCGCCAGCCGCAGCCGCCAGGGATTCTTGTTTGGGGTTTTATTATGATCCGGTGCTATGGAAATTGCACGCAATAATCCCAATTGGGGTGCGTATTTCGCAATTGGTTAATAAAAGCCTTGAGGATCTGCGAACAATTGCTTGCATTTTGGGCATTCGTGTATCCTCCGCACGATTTATCAAATTGATTCGTCAGGTGATTGAATTTCGCACAGGAAGCAAACGGATTCCCATTGATAGTGCCGGCTTGCGCGCTGAAGTTGAAATTCTGCGCCGGCTGACCAACATTCGTGAACCATACTTCCATCAATTGATCATAAGGAGCATCTTTACAACTACCCGGGACATCACTCCACCAGCCGAATGGCCAGGGGGTGTAGTTGTAGAGATCCTGAAGCTCCTCCATCGTAAAACAATCGCAATGCGGAAAGACAATGGAATCTGCTCCATTACAATTCTGATCAATTCCATCATTGGGTATCTCCGTTGCGCCCGGATGAATAGACGCATCTAAATCATTACAATCACCGGAGTCTAATACAAAACCAGTTGGCTGAAAACAAGCATGGGTGAAAACTCCGGCATTCCCATATCCATCGCCGTCAGCATCATTATACCAGGTAGTCTGCCCTACAATATCCGGATCATCGTCATCAATTAGGCCATCACAATCATTGTCAATGCCATCACAGATTTCTACTGCTCCCGGATGAATGGCGGCATTATTATCGTCGCAATCGTCGGCAGAACCGCTACAGGCTCCTATCGCCGTATATCCGTCATTATCTGCATCCAGCAGATAATCCCCATGATTGAGATGCGCCTGAACTGCATTGGCATTGACCTGCTTCACCTCAAATGTCCCGTCCCCTTTATGATGACAAAGCGTGACAAAAGTGGATGTCCTGGATTGAAGTTCATTGCCTGATATATCTGGCGACGAATTGGCTGCATTATCATCTTTGGTACAATTGGTGAAAATAATGGTACATGCGGTCAGCATAATTAATACCCCGTTTTTCATAAATCATTTCTCTTTAAGTGAATAAATAAGTTTTGAATATCCTGCCGGTTAAGGCATGACAAACTTATCATGGCATAGGAGGGTCTGGAATATAACCTTGGTTATACACCCTACAAAGTGAACAGGAAGTCCCCTTTAGGGGATTTAGGGGCGGAAGAGGCAGAAAGGACCTTGTCTATCCAATCCCAAGATCCTTCAATGCAAACCAACCTTATCAAATTTAGAATGGAGAAGTAGTTCCTCCGAGAAATCTCGTTAGTCAATGGAGATGGTTCTCCTACGCTCACCACAGCGGAACTCCAACAACGGCAAGGAGGGAATACTCCGGAAGGGAGGAATAGAATAGCCAATTACGAATAGCCAATTACGAAGTAAGAAGTAATTTGAACCAAAACCCGCTAAACAGCTACCACCGAAGGTGATAGCGCTAAACAGATAACGCAGAAGGCGTTAATCGCTAAACAGATCCGGATCCCGGTTTAAACACCCCCTTCCAATCCGTCTGCTTATACGACTCCATCACCAGCGCCGCAGCGAGGCTGAATAAAAAAGCTGCTATCGTGCAGGCCAGCACAATGATGGATCGCTTCGGACGGGATTTAAAAAGCGGAACCTCGGCAGGCTCGATGAGATGAAGGGCCGGAACAGTGATGTCAATGGCGGAATTATACAATTTCAATTTCTCCTGGTCATACCCGATCTGATCGAAGCTGCGCACATACCGGTTTTCCAGCAATTGTACCTTGCCGATGGAAGCATTGAAATTTTTCAGGCTGTAATTGGAAGAAGGGTCCGAACTATTGAGAATGGAAAGCTCCCGCTCTGCTCCGACAATCCTGGCCTTGATCACCTTGATAGTATCGGCCAATTTAGCAGAAAGATGTTGAGACTCTAATGAGCTTAAAGCTGCTTTGTCGCGCTCTACATCATTGGTCACTTCGGTCACCCGGGTCGCCAGCAATTCCGTTTGTGCCCCCACATCATAAATACCTGTTTTCTGCCGGTAGTAGATCAGGGAATCCAGGGTTCCCTGCATGATCTTTTCCTTATTATGAATCGAATTTTGAAAGGAACTCACTATCCCAATCTGGCTGTTCCGGATGATGGCCCTGACCAGTATGTTGATTTTTTCACGGGCCGCATTGGCCAGTGCCGCTGCCCGTTCCGGATCTTTATCCTCCACCGTCAGCTCCAAAGCATCCTGCTTGGTTAACAGTATATTGTAATTCTTCCGGAAGGCTTTGCGCATCTTATATCGTTCCTTCGGCGTGCCCGGCTTGATCTTGTAATCCGTCCAGAGATTAAAGGAATCAATCAGGTAATCAACCACCTCATGAGAATTACCTATGGTGAGGATGCGGTCGATATCCTCCCCGGCGCCATAATAATACATCTCGGTCTGCCCAGCGCCAAAAACCTTTTCTGGCTTGAACAAGTCCTGACTGGCCGCATAGAAAATGGTCTTTCCCTGGTAATAATTGTGCAGGAACAGCGACCCGATCACACTGATCACAAAAGCGGCCAGGGTGATCCGCAAAATCAACCGCCGGTAAGGATACAAGGTGCCCAGGATAGGAAGGAGACTGTCTTTCGTATTGGCCATAGGGTCTGGATCAGGTTAAACCGGGGGGTAAAAGTAATATTATTAAGGCTATGGAGAAGGCTTAGGCTGAGGCTTGGGAAGCAGCGGAAGATCTTCGTCGGGCCCTACATCCCGGGACTGCATAGCTTCTTTCATTTTGATCTGCTTATTACTTTATTTTCACCCGATGAAATTTTCCATCCCCTTCCTGTTCGCTGTATACGTACTCACGGGGTGCGGGAACACCGGTACGAACCTTCAATTTTTCCGCGCTGATTATCCCTCCATCCATTGGCAGGGCCGGATTTTTGAAGACAGCCAGCACCATAAATGGCTTTTTGGAAGCGCAGCCTGTATGCGCTTTCGTTTCAAAGGCGAATCCTGTAAAATCATTTTGCTCAACCATTCACCGGCCAATAACTACAATTATATCTCCTTCGTCATCGACAGTACGCATACCCAACGGATCAAAATAGATTTTGATACCCTGGATGCTCTCACTATCGTTCCTGAACATACTGGTCCATACCACGAGGTGGAAGTTTATAAAGAAACCGAACCCAAAAGCGGCGCCGTGGAAATCGATGGGGTCGAAGTCATGGACCTGGATACGCTTTCAGATCACTTTTCCCATCGCATTGAGTTCATTGGAAATTCAATCACTGCCGGAATGTCCTCCGATCTTTCAACCGTTCCCTGCGGCCACGGGAAAATGGTATGACCAACACAATGCTTATGATTCGTATGGACCCCTCGTGAGCCGAAAACTAAATTGTGATTATGTGATAGCTGCCTATTCCGGTCTCGGCATGTATCGCAATTGGGCCACCGACTATCCGGCGATGAAAGATGTCTATGAATCTATCATGCTGGATCCGGAACCATCCACTCCCCGGTACCATTATGATTCCTTTATCCCTGATGTTGTGGTTCTGTGCATCGGTTCGAATGATCTTTCCGATGGCGATGGCGTGAACCCCAGGCCGCCATTTGATTCAACTCAATTTATTTCCGCCTATTTGTCCTTTATGTTAATCATGCATCAACATCATCCAGGTGCTCAATTTCTACTGCTCAATGAACCCGTCAACGAACCCGCAAAGGATGCGATTTTTAAATCCTGCCTGACCTCCATAAAATTACAGGCAGAAAAACAAATGCCCGATCTCAAACCCGTAACTCTCTATTTCTTTCCGCTTATTGATCCTCATGGCTGCGACGGACATCCTGATCTCGCGCAACAGGCGGATATGGCGTCGCAGTTGGAGCCCGTGCTTAAACAGATGCTCGGAAAGCATAAGGAATGATAGAAATAGTTCGACATTGCTCACCAACCGTAATGAAGTGAGACGTAATCCGCCCCCCTCCACCTCCTAAGGGATGGATAATTTTCACTCTGCAAAAATTATTGCCTTAATTCGAAAGTCATAGCTGACCAATTGACTTGCGAAATCATGATCATTAATCACAAATATCAATTCGCGAACAGGTTCATTCTCCCCCTTTGAAGGCTACCGTTTATACATAAGTTTTGCCAATTGAAAGCCTTCGTAAAAGTCATAGAATCGTTCTAGTCCCTGTTTATAGGTTATTGAACCAGGTGGTCTTTGTGATTTATAGCCCTTCCATCCTCCTATTCTGGCAATGATCCATGATGCCCATGATAAACTTTGGGGATTGAAGGGGTTCGATTGCTTTTCAGTTGTTCCTTTCAAATCCAAATCGAGAGCTTGTAGACATTCAATTTCGGGTGGTGTAAAAACAGTTTCAACTTTAATTTCTGATTCTATGTCCCTTACTGATTTGAGTTGCGCAATAATTACAGATGCTTCCATGACCAACACTCCTAGTTTAAATAAATTTTGTGGCTTTTCAAGTTCACTGGATTCAATATCAAATGCTTCAGTTTTCATCAGACGGAATAGCTCTTCAATATGCCATCTGGCTTTATAAATATCTACAATTTGTTTGGCTTGTTTTAACGTAGTGACAGGAATGGAAGTCCACAATCTCCAATGTACCTTTTCCTTTCTAATTCCTTTATGTGGCACTTCCTCAACATCCACAAAATACATAGGAATAATGTCTCTTGTTTGAGGCAGATAGAGTCCGTTCATTGTCTTTGGAATTTCAACCTTTCCGAATCGCACAGCCGCTTCAATCCTTTGCCCGTTTCGTTTATGGGATTGAAGTGTAATGCAGAGGCTTCCTCGAACAGGCATGGCGGCTACAAATCTGTCCAGGTGGATTAGTCGCCCTGCATCCCTCACGAAACGATTGTAATTGGATCGTATGACAACATTAGTTCGGGAATCCGGAATGCCCTCTAATATTTCATAGATATCTGCTTCGCGATCCATCACATAAGTGATTTGTTCTGCCGACCGGAGAACGGTATCTCGAGCTTGTTTGAGAGGAGTAAACCATTTATTCGATTCCCTTTCAGTAATAAATCTTTTACTATGATGAACTATGGATTCACCTGTACGATTCCATAGATGTACACCACCAATCCCCAATGGCATTTTTGAAAATTGATCAAGACATAAAATCGGTTGTAAATAATATCCAAGAGATTGGTTATCTGATACAACGCCAAGTTCATGACGCGATTGAAGTCTATTGAAATGTCCCTGGCAAGTAATTTCGGTTGTATCAACAATCGCCAGAACGGATCTATTGGTCACGTTGTTCTTGCATCGGCATTCAAGTTGTTCAATAAGCTTAGCAAGACTGACTTTGGGATTGTCAAGAAAACGATAAAACGAATTGATTTGTGACCATTCCTTTGAAAGGGCATGAATGCTACAAGTTCTTCCTTGTGAAAGAGCGTTTAAAAATGCAGCCCCCTTTTTTCTAGTCGCTTGTCACCAAACGATACTAGCGTATCTAAATTACTCATATTTAGTGTTTTAAACATAAATATAATAATTAATACGATATGTATAAACGGTAGCTTTGAAGGGGGTTGGGGGGTTGTGTTTCCCCCTTTAGGAGGCTATGGGTTGGAGAGTCAGTGGTTAAGCGGCGGCTCCCTGTAATCCGGAGGCAATCCTTTCTTGTTGACGAAAAGGGAATAAAAAATAGACCCCGCTATGCAGAAGGAAATAAACAACAGCGATAAAAGACTTTGCGCAGATTTATCCATCCATTGATCGATCCAGTGCTCTCCTAACATTTTAAGACCAATAAAGACCAGCACGATGGAAATGCCCTGTTGTAAATAATCAAATTTGGACACCGCCCCGCGAAGTAAAAAGAACAGCGATCTCAATCCTAAGACGGCAAAAATATTGGAAGTGTAAATGACCAGCAGGTCGCGGGATATGCCCATCACCGCAGGTATGGAATCCAGAGCGAAAACCAGGTCTATAGAAGCTAACATCATCACCACCACAAATAGGGTTGTATACCATCGACGGCCATTTTCTTTTATGATGAACCTGCCATCCCCATCCTGTTTTACAATAGGCAACACTTTCTGAATCATACGGTAAGCTTTCGTTTCGCGGGGATCAAAATGTTCATCGCCCGTTGAAACAAACATTTTGAACCCGGTATACACCAGGAAAAGACCAAAGACATAAAGTATCCAGTGAAATTTAGCCACCAGGGCCACCCCAACGGTGATGAATATAATCCGGAAGACGATGGCCATCAGGATTCCGATCAACAGGACGCGTGGAATATATTTTTCCTTTACCCCGAAGGCTGAAAAAATGAGAATGAAAATGAAAATATTGTCAATGCTCAGGCTCCATTCCATGAAGTAGGCACTGAGGTATTCCAGGGCAAGGGTCTGGCCTTTTTCAATCCACATAAAAATGAGGAACCCAAACGCCAGCAAAACCCAAAAAAAGGTTTGGTACAGTGCCTGCCGGATGGTGATGACTTTACTTTTCCTGCTCAGCAGACCCAGATCGAAGATGAGCGCCAGCACCAGGAGAATGCCGAATACCAGGTAGGATATCTGGGTTGTTGTCATACAGGATGAATGTCGTGCAAAGATATCCGAACTCACATGGAGGGGGGAAGTTGTCCTTTTTGGTCCTTCTATTTAAAAGAATAACCTGAGCAACAGGCACCGGGTGAAGCTTCCTTTGACTTAATTAGCTGAAAATCAAAATTTTAAACCTAATTATCCGTTTTATTATGAACCTTGCCTTTTCGGCGGCATCGACAAGTATTGACAGGATGCCTATTTTACCCCTAACTTGGTCACTTGTCTGTAAAACAGGCGGGACCAGCTGTTTACTTCAGATAAGGTTTGGGACCGCATCACATTAATTTATAGACTATCAGCATGGGGCAATCTGGCAATTATGATCTTCTCATCCAGCGACTGGATGCATTCACAAGACGTTATTATCTCAACAAGGTGATCCGGGGAAGCCTGATCACCCTGGGCGCCGTTTTGGCCGTCTTTGTGACGTATAACCTGCTCGAGAATCAATTCTATTTCAGCAGCGGTATCCGTTTGTTTTTACTCACTTCTTTTATAGCCGTTGCCCTGGCCAGCCTGGGTTACCTGATCGTGTGGCCACTGGCCCAGTATTACCGTCTCGGTAAAGTGATTTCACACGAACAGGCCGCCGCAATCATTGGCGATCACTTTGGTAATATCCAGGACAAATTATTGAACATCCTGCAACTTAAACGTCAGGCCGATCATGGCGACGGAAGTGTGGATTTATTGCTAGCCGGCATCGATCAGAAAACAAAAGAGATTGACCTGGTCCCTTTCAAATCTGCTATTGATCTAAGTGGAAACAGAAAATACCTGCGGTACACGCTGCCCCCGTTGCTGTTGTTATTGGTCATCCTGGTTGCCGCGCCGAGCATTATTCGAAACAGCATGGACCGGATCATTCACACGCGGAAGATTTATCAGCGAGAAGCTCCTTTTCATTTTGTCCTTGATCCTCAACAGAAATTGTCAGTTCCGCAATATGAAGATTTCGAATTAACCGTCAACACGGAAGGAGCCATGGCCCCGGCGGAAGTTTTCATCGAGATTGATCACTATAGTTATCGTATGCGCACGGAAGGGAAAGAATCCTTTTCTTATCATTTCAAAAATGTGCAGGATGATACGCCTTTCAGGATTTACGCAGGTCCTGTCTCTACAGAAGACATGACGCTTGATGTGATCAAGAAACCAGGCATCACTTCATTCGATATTGGCCTTGATTATCCTTCCTATACCGGACGTCACGACGAAGAACTGCACAATATCGGAGACCTGGTCGTTCCTGAAGGCACGCAGTTGACCTGGGATATTCAGGCTGCCCATACAGAATCCCTGGATGCCCAGTTTGAAGGAAAGCCTACAGTGACAGAGTCGGAACAAAGAAGCGAAGACCGGTTTATTTTAAAATCAAAAGCGGATAAGGATAGCCGGTACACGATATTCCTGAATAATAGTTTGCTCCCTCATCCGGATAGCGTACAATACAACATCCGCGTCATTCCGGACAGGTTTCCCGGCATCCGTGTGGAATCCTTTACAGACAGCATCGATCATAACCTGATTTATTTTGCCGGCAATGCAGATGATGATTATGGGATAAGGTCCTTGACTTTTCAGTATGAAATCGTCAGCCCGGACGGTAAAATAATAACCACCAAAACGGAAGGCATGGATGTTCCTCATCCTACTCAGTTTTCGTATACCCATAGTTTTGACATTAATACACTGGATCTGAAACCCGGTGAATCCGTTCAATACTTTTTCGAAGTGCATGACAATGATGCCATTCACGGAAGTAAGGCCAGTCGCACCCCGGTCATGCAATACCGGAAGCCAACGGCTGAAGAATTTGATCAGAAAGAAAAGGAGAACAATACCAATATAGCCGCCAACCTGGAAAAAGCTTTGAAAGAATCCCGCAATCTGCAGGAAGAAATGAAAAAGCTGAAGGAAAAACTCATGGATGAGAAAAAGCCGGAATGGCAGGATAAAAAAGAACTCGAAAAACTGATGCAGCGGCACGAAGAGTTGCAATCGCAAATGAAAGAAGCCCTGGAGAAATTCCAGGAAAATCTCCAGAATCAAAAAGAACACACCAATCCGTCAGAAGAGTTGCAGAAGAAGCAGGAGCAGATCCAAAAACTCATGGACCAGATGGACGACAAGGAACTGCAGGATCTCATGAAGAAGATGCAGGAACTGATGAAAGATCCGGAAAAAGAAAGCACCATCGACATGACCGAACAGTTTGAGATGAAGGATCAGGACCTGGAAAAAGAAATGGACCGCATGCTGGAACTTTTCAAAAACCTGCAGGTCGAATCCCAAATGGAGCAACAGATTGAAAAACTCAACGAGCTGAGTGAAAAACAGGATTCCCTGGCCAACGCCACCGAGGAAAAGAAAAAGGAAAATGAGGAATTAAAAGAAAACCAGGATAGCCTGAATAAAGCATTTGACAAGCTCCAGGAGGATATGAAAGAGCTGGAAAAGAAGAATTCCGAACTGCAGAAACCAAAAGACATGGAGGGTACCGATGAGCAGATGGACAAGATCGACCAGGACATGGAAAACAGCAAGGAGCAACTGGACCAGCAGCAGAATAAGAATGCCTCGAAGTCCCAAAAGAATGCTTCGCAACGTATGAAAAACCTGGCCAGTCAAATGAAGAGTAAAATGCAGTCAGGCAAAATGGCCCAGATGCAGGAAGACATGGCGATGCTGCGTCAACTATTGGAGAACCTGGTGACCTTGTCCTTTGACCAGGAAAATCTTATGAATGAATTCTCCGCGGTGGAGGTCACTACGCCCCGCTATGTTTCCCTGGTGCAGGACCAATATAAGATCAAAGATGATTTTAAAGTGGTGGAGGATACCTTGCAGGCCCTGAGTAAAAGGGTGACCCAGATTGAAAGTTTTGTGCAGGACAAAGTCTCCGATATCAAACTCAATCTCCGAAAAGGATTGGAGCAATTAGAAGATCGCAATAAAGTGGTTTCGAGTGATCACCAACAGCGAACCATGACTTACCTGAACGATTTGGCATTAATGTTGAGTGAAGTGATGAACCAGATGCAGCAGGAGATGTCCTCCATGATGCCGGGTGATCAAATGTGTGATAATCCGGGAGGAAAGAGCGCAGGTGGAAAGGGCGGCGGTAAATCCGGGCGCGTGCCCATGGACAAAATCACAGAAGGACAGGGGCAACTCAATCAGGATATGCAAAAGATGTCAGACCAGATGAAGGAAGGAAAAGGCGAAAATATGAGCAAGGAATTTGCCCAGATGGCTGCCAGGCAAGCAGCCTTGCGAAAAGCCCTAAACGAGTTGAATCAACAGAAAAAAGAACAAGGCAAGGGAAATCCTGAACTGGATAAGCTCTCCGATGACATGAATAAAGTTGAAATTGACCTGGTGAATAAGCGCCTCGACAATGAGACACTGATGCGCCAGCAGGATATCAAGACCCGTTTATTGGAAGCAGAGAAATCAGACCGTCAACGCGATCAGGACGAACGACGTCAGGCCGAAACCGCTAAAGAACAAAAACGATCTATGCCTCCCGCACTGGAACAATACATCCGGCAACAGGAAGCCGAAATCGAACAATACAAATCAGTATCGCCCGACCTTCGGCCTTACTACAAGTTCCTGGTGGAAGAATACTACCAGACATTGAAAAAAACAAATTAAAAGCGCTATCCAAGCCAAACCTGAAATATTAAAACTTCCCTCTCACCCCAGTTGCATTTGTGAAGTCGAAGACTTTGTCAAACGCCTGGTTGTAAAATTGAATATCGATGAAAATCTGTATTCCAACATTCTTATAAGTCTTACCGAAGCAGTCAATAATGCCATGGTTCATGGCAATCAACTGGATAATCGAAAGACCATTGTTATTTCCTTCCGCAAGCAGGCGCACCGGATTCATCTCTCCATTTCAGACGAAGGCAGCGGTTTTGATCCGGTCAAAGTGCCTGATCCAACCAATGAAGAGCGATTGTCCAAAGAAGGCGGACGGGGTGTTTTCCTCATGAAGCAACTGACCGATGAGATCCATTTCCTGGACCAGGGCCGCACGGTGCAATTGATGTGGAAGATTTAATTCCTCTCTGGCCCGAGGCGGAAGACGATGATTCCGGTATCTTCTTTACCTGTCATGATGTCGAATTGGATATACCTGATCCCGAAAGATGGGCTGCCTGGATAAAAGAAACTTTGGAAGAAGAAGGTTATGGGCTGGCCCGCATTGATTATATCTTTTGTTCAGATGATTTCGTATTGGAAGTGAACCGTACGCATCTGGATCACGATTTTTACACCGACATCATCACTTTTCCATTGAACGCCAACCCGGTCATGGCCGAAATCTATATCAGTGTCGATCGGGTCAGAGAAAATGCAGCCTCCTTTTCGGTCCCTTTCCAGGATGAACTGCTCAGGGTGATCATCCATGGGATTCTTCACTTATGTGGCTTTGATGATCATGAAGAAGACGATATTGCTTTTATCCGGAAGAAAGAGGAATATTATTTGAAAAAACTAAAAGGTGAGAGTAATTGAAAAGGATTATATTATTTCATCATTTGAGCAAATGGTAAAGTTTTCTAAAATTCTGATTGATATAAGTGACACGAAGAAAGCTTAATTTACAATTAAAAATTTTTTATTCAATTGAATTCCAGAACTCATGACCCGGCATAGATAAAATCCCGGCGGAAAATCATGATCACTCAGTTCAATAAATTCTTCATGATTTCCAGCAGTTATAGCCGGATAATTCTTTTGATATCGGATTCTTCCTGTCTGGTCAAAAATAGTAATGTCAACAGGACTATAATCGTCTGTTTGAAATAGCAAACGCATTTGATTGTGAACCGGATTGGGCCAAATCTCCAAAGTTGAAATCTTTGAGGCTGCGCCTGTGATCGCCATGTTGCTAAATTCTATTTTTCGAACCTTTCCATTTTTTAAATAAACTTCCGGCTGCAATACTGTATCCAATACAAAAGGATTTTGATTTTGCCAAATTTTATTTTCGGAAAAGTATATTTTCCAAAGCACGGAACCTTTTGAAATATGCTTGAAACCAGTAGATAGCCAACTCACCCGAAGGACACCATTTGAAAAAGAATAATCATTTTGGGAAATCGGTAATGTCTCCTTTTTCAGACGTAAATCCATGAATGACGAAAAGTCAAACGCGCACTGGAGTCCTGATATATCCATGTCTTCATCTGCAATAAATTCTATGGCCTTTATCTCCCTGGACTCGTCCATGTCCCACCGATAATTAATTTTCAAAATGGATTCCTCCTCATTTCTATATGCTATATCTAAAGGATCGGGCTGGATATTGCCACTTATATCACCAATCTTGATTCCTATAAAATTTTGAATAGTTTCATTGAGTCCAATTGATTCAATGATCGATTCCTCTCTGAATCTCTCAAGCTTATTATCATTTAAATCCTGAGGCCAAACTCCAAATCGCCACGAAGTATTATCAGGAAAAGCCGGAATATATCCAAGGATTGCTTTATGTATGGCCAATAGATCAAATACGTTCACCTTGCCGTTGTGATCAGCATCTGCTGCTACATATTGACCTAAGGAAATAAATGGCTTGCGACCCAGTAGGTGTTGTTGTAACAAAAAAAGATCATAGGTACTGACTCCGACCAGCGGATCGGTATCCAAATACCCGCCTTCAACGTATCCATTTCCAATCGGCAATCCGTTAATTGAATAGATTCCGGATGCTTCAGTAGTCCCATTTTTTGACACCTGATAAATGTCTACAGGTCTGACATGAAGCAACACGCCAGAAATAGGTGCTCCGAAAACGCTTTGAACATTGCCTTTCAATATGCCTTCAGATGAGACTGCAGGCCAACAGGTCCCAAATATCTCAACATCATCTACTTCCCAGGCTTTTACTTCAGCTCCATTGCCTACCGGACAATACGGCAATATTTCAATCGTAAAAGTGGTCTTTTCTGTCACCCGGAAATTATCATTTTCAGTGAAATTGAAAGAAACCAATTCCCAATCAGGGCTGCTTGCGATAGCTATCTTTCTGTAGATCTCCTGGTGATCTCTGAGCACCCGGATTGCAAATAAAGTAGCATAGTCATTAGGTCCTGACGGACCATCAATCCATGAATATTGATCCGGCCCTCGCTGATAGAATTGTATTCCAGTCAATCCAACGATAGAATCCTGTGCAGGATTAATAGTTATTTCAGCAATTAAGGAAGCCGTGCTACCGGGTATATATGCGCAGCCAGTGTCAATACTAATGCACATGGCCGGGGTACCATTTATTCCTGGAGTACAGGAATGCTTTTGGGGAATGATTTGCTCCCGATGTAAAGTTGAAGCTTCAACATCTCCACAGGAAAGAGAATTTGGAAAAGAAGGCACAAATTCACTATAATCCATATTGGATCCATCGGACATGTAGGATCTGCAGGCGTCAAGATCGTAGCGGACGATTGGTTCACATTCTTGTGAGAAAAGATGTAAAACGCGGACACTGTCACAACCCGAAATAAGTGGAAAGGTGTCTGTATAAATTCCGGATTGTGAATAGCCTTCATATTCAGAACCTTCACAAAGGTATCGTGTGATTTGAGTTTGAATCTGATCTCGCTCCGTAAGAGCTAACACTCTGATGCTGTCACATCCAATCACAGAAGGGAAGGTATCCGTATAGATACCGGCACTCGCATATCCTTCTATGATTTGCCCGGGACATAGTGTGTCATAAACTGTAGTGTAGATCACATTGCTAAAGAAGCAGGCAGGCTGTAGTTCAACCCAGGCCTTAGAAAGCCCCGGAAATCGTGCTATCGAATTCGTTTCTATTTGTTTCTTCTCAATATTGATGGGTACGAAAAGCGGATTGTTATCGTTAAGAGACTCCATTACTGGGATTCGTTTATACAGGCACGAGCTGATCGGATCACCTTCCGATGTGAGTCTTGCGATCAATATTTGTTTGGTTCATCAAAGATGCTGACTGAATGGACAGTATAAAATAAATTATGGTTGATTTCCAAAATTTGTCCTGCTGCTTGATTCGCTCGTGCATTGCTTAATGAAAGTTATTTTCTGATGTCGCTAATGCATTTTTTCCAATTAAGATTACCCTCAGCATTTAACTCCATTATTACAATTTCATGAGTATCATATATCTCGGACATAATAATCAATCCATGTTCTGTCTTTATAATTTCATTTGCATCTATCCGAAGACCGGGAATAATATATTCCTTCATCCATATTAAGTTTCCATTCAAATCACTTTTTAATACATGAAGGATTTGATTTTGATCTGAATAAATCGCATAAATAAAATTATTGTCAATCACTAAGTCCGGGGCAAGAGGTCCTTCTCCTATACTTTCAATTGAATCGCCGTACATGGACCAGATTTCCTGTCCATCTGACACTCTTATCTTCGAGAGCAGGAACCTCGGATAATCTTCAAAACCTACCGCAACAAGTCCGGCACCATAAAGGAATCCCATCTTCTCGACCATATCCTTGAAGGTGACGTTTTGCAAAGCAGTTGCTCCGTTGCCTATCGGGATCAGATCACCGTTCTGGTGATTCACTTTAAACACGCCGTGTCGATGTGTTGCCACCAGATAATTTCCATCGTCAGGATCCAGGATAAGGGATGAGATAATATCAAAATCTTCAATCGGATACTGATGGGCCCACAATACCTGTCTTGTAATTGGATTGAAACGAATTACGTTGGCAGAAACAGCTAATGCCGTATTAAAACTTGTCGTGACAGCTAATACCAACATTCCTTCCTGATCAACAATCATGGCGTTGGAATAATTTTCTCTGTCAGGAATCAACACAAAGGCAGACATCCATTCGATTTCACCGATCAGGTTAACTCTTGCGATAAAGATGCTGTCACCTCTTCCATTAGTACTTATGCTGTCCCCTTTATTTCCGGTGACATAAAATCCGGACCCATCAGGAATCGGTGCCATACAGGCGGAAAATTTCAAATTCCTCCCACTGCCATATCTACCAGATAACTGAGAATTTGCTCCGCATCTGGGATCGCATTGAATTACATTTACATGAATAGTATCCGAATAGCTTCCACATTGACTTTGAACATCAACCCAATATGTACCTGGTTCATACAAATTTCTGAAATAGTCCAATGAACCATCCCACCAAACTAAACTTTCAAAACATGTATCGGTATACAAATTGGTGCCGACCAACAAATATTCCCCTTCACACAAAGTAGTATCCGGGCCTAAATCAAGTATTTGAAGCGTATCCTGAGAATAAGCCGAAATAGCGATACCCAGAAGAGTAACGCAAGTCAGCCAGAAGCAAATCGAGGCTTTAGTCATTTCAGATATTGTTTGTCCGAAACTGTATCAAATCAAAATCATTTATCAATAAAGGAAATATTCTTCCTTGCGAGTTGAAACAAATATAATTTAATCAATGATAAAAGATAAGCTTTAAAGGAGTTATTTTGATATTCATTACAAACTCCAAACAATAAGTATCTCGAATAAGACTTCACTTACCAATCCAATATTAATTTAGTATAAAACGGAATAAGTTTTCCCGATCTTACATCCCCATGCAATACGATGTAGCCATCATTGGCGGTGGAATTGTCGGCTTGTCCACAGGCTGGCAGCTTCTTCAATCCAATCCCGATCTGCGAATCGTTATTCTCGAAAAAGAATCTGCGATAGCCACTCACCAGACTGACCGCAACAGTGGTGTGATTCACTCCGGCATCTATTACAAGCCCGGTAGTGCCAAAGCCCTGAATTGTGTAAAAGGTCATACCATGCTGATTGAATTCTGTAAAAATTATGGTGTTCCTTTTGAATTGTGCGGAAAGGTCATCGTGGCCAATAAGGAAAGTCAGCTGCAAGTACTGGATGGCATTTATCAACGAGGTATTGAAAATGGACTGAATGGTATCACCAGGTTAGAGAGCCGTGATGTACGTGATATTGAGCCGTATTGCCAGGCCATCCAGGGAATCTGGGTACCCCAGGCCGGCATCATCGATTACCGCCAGATAGCCAATACGCTGGCCTCCCTGATCCTGACCAAAGGAGGAAATATCCTGACCGGTTTCGAAGTGCAACATATAGAAGAAAAGAAGGATCAGGTTTCCATACGATCAGCGAATCGTGAAATCAATAGCCGGTATGTCGTCAGTTGCGCCGGACTGTATGCCGACCATATTGCGAAAATGGCAGGACTGGTACCTCCACATCAAATCGTTCCATTTCGTGGGGAGTTTTACGCATTAAATACAGAAGCCTCAAAATGGGTTCGCGGATTAATCTATCCGGTTCCCGATATCAATTTTCCATTCCTCGGTGTTCACCTGACCAAACGCATACATGGCGGCGTCGAAGCAGGACCCAATGCCGTGCTGGCATTTAGACGCGAAGGGTATAAGCACTTTGACATTCACTTCGGTGAACTTTCGGAAGCACTGCGCTATCCGGGATTTCAACGACTTGCGCGTAGGCATTGGCGAAAGGGAATGGAAGAGATGAAACGTTCTTTTTCCAAATCCGCTTTTCTGAAAAGTCTGCAGGAACTGGTCCCTGAATTACGCAGCGAACATATCACCAGGAGCCGAACAGGCGTCAGGGCCCAGGCACTCGACAGACAGGGTAATATGGTGGATGATTATGTCATCATGGAACAAAACAGGATGTTGCATCTGCTCAATGCTCCAAGTCCGGCGGCAACGTCGTGCCTATCAATAGGAGAGTTCGTAGCTACGAAAATGGGGGCGAGGATGAAGTGATGAAGGGAGCAATCCATAGCGAAGCGGAGATCCCGACACCTATCAGGATAGAATTGTAATAATTTTGGCGGCATAGCGCCATAATGTTGGTAGACAAAAAAATAAATAAAAATCATCCTATAGCCCAGAAGGGTAAAACCTGTAAGACACCCTGGTGAATACAATAAACCGCCGAAAATCAAATAATTCCCGACCTTTGGCCACCCACCCCTTAATAATGAACCTTTTATCTGTTTTAGCATTTTAAAAACATGGAAACTACCACCACCACTAAGAATCCGGTCCTCATCTATACTGAGCAAACGCCCAACCCCGAGTCCCTCAAGTTTGTGACGAATAAAATGCTGTATGCCGGTACGGCTGACTTCCGCACCCGGGAGCTGGCTGATGAATATTCCCCATTGGCGGCCGCCTTATTCGACCTCCCCTACGTCAAATCCGTATATATCTCCAATAACTTCATCACCCTGACCAAGGAGATGAACTATGAATGGGAAGATCTGATGATGCGGACCAAGGATTTTATCAAAAATTACGTCATGGAAGAAAAGCCGGTCATCCTGGATGGCTTTGCTGAAGCCATGACCGCCCAGGAAGAAAAACGGATGTCGGAAACTTCCTACAATGAAGACGAAGAAGAAATGGTGAAACGCATCCGCGAACTCATCGACACCTATGTCAAACCTGCCGTCGAAATGGATGGTGGAAATATCGAATTCAAATCCTATCACGATGGTGTGGTCACCCTCATCATGCAAGGGGCCTGCAGCGGTTGTCCCTCCAGTACGGTCACGCTAAAATCCGGCATCGAGGCGATGCTCAAACGAATGGTGCCCCAGGTACGGGAGGTCGTTCAAGAGATGATGTAAAAACTAACAACTAAAAACTAACAACTAAAAGCTGATAGCTCTCATCAACCAACTTTTAGTTTTTAGTTTTTAACTTTTAACTTTTAGCTTACTCTGCGCTCATCATCAGTTCGAAATATTCTTCCGACGTACTCATCACGAAAGCCTCGGCATATTGAATGCCTATACTATACATGCCCGCCCGGAAACGATTCAATCCTATGGAAGCTTCCAGGTAATCGAGTTCATGCAGTTGGGAATCATGCTCTTTCATGGCCGCTCTTTTTTCTTCCACTACCGGGGAGATATTCACCAGTCGATTCGGCGTCAGCGGGGTCCAGATTTCATATGCCGCTATACCGCAGCTATGAATAAGATTGTTTTTCAACAAAACATTGGTCGCGTAAAGGTCCCTGTGCTTTTCCAGGAAAGAAGGTAAATAAATGACTTGCGGATCGGTGGCTTCAAGGATGTTGCGAAATTCATAATTCGAACCGGAGTGATTGATCAGGTCCCCATCCGGCAAATGAAGGAAATGAAGATTAGCCTCCTCCAATTTTAAATGCTGTGACGCCAGGATGGTTTCCTGCCGTCGTACTTCTGCAGCCTTGGTTTGATTCAGGCCCGGTACTCCTTTTTCACCATTGGTCAGGTAAAGAATATTTACTTCATGCCCTAATAGCCGGTGTAGAATAATAGTCCCTCCGCAACCCAATACATCGTCTCCGGGATGAGGCGCAAGTACAAGCACCTTGGTGCCTTCGGGTTTGTCTACATGAGTAAGGTGCAGGATGCGGGTCCGGATCTTTTCACCCAGGAAGAATAGCTTCTTAATTTCTTCGCGCCTAACCATCAGGAGTTTATTGAACTACTGCTTTACCTGCACAGATCATGCCAGACGAATTTAGCTGCAATATATGTATAACCATCAAATGGCATCAAACTCCATAGCCGGAATGATTTATTTTCAATCATGGCCTGTATGTATAAAAGATATACGCAATAGGTCGCACTAAAAAATTTCACCTAAACCTGAATATATACCGGAAGATCCGTAGTTGCCTTTGGCGAAATCTACACAAAGCGTAGTGCGGCTGACTTTATCAAATAATATCCTGATTCCTATGCCTTCACCCAATGCCCAGGATTCATACAATTTTGCTCCTGCCCCGTCAGATGCGGATTGAAAATTAACAAAGAAAACCCCACTGATAAATTTGTTTCGGGTGATAGGAAACCGGTAGTCCGTTTCTGCAAATGCATAGGAAGGTCCCCTGAAACGTCCCAATGGATAGGCTTCTCCTACCCGGTTATACACATCGGAAGCTGTGTTCGGTAATTCCAGGTAGGGAATAGTACCGCCTAAGCGGTATGAACCCCACAGCCAAATGGCAATAACATGTTCCGGATTTCTTTTACTTAAAGACCAATATTTGCGAAGATCATATTGAAACTGGGTGGAATTCCTCGAACTCCCCATCCAGGTCTGATTTAAACGAAAACCGAGTTCCGCATAAATGCCTTTATACGCCCTTAACGGATGATCCCGGGTATTGTATTGGAAAGAAAGGAGAAAACCATTGGCTGAATAGTGGCCAGTGTTCATTCCCTTTTCTATGGAATATTGATAGTGTGGGGTATAATCTGTGGAATCCAACTTGATGTCCTGGATATTGCTATAGATATCAAAGCTGACCCCAAAACCGACATATAAATTCGGAGCTATGTTTTTAAATCCCTTTTCATTGAGCCTGATATATTTATACTGAATCGGATAGGCGCTATCCGGGTTAGTGGTCGGAAAATTGCCTACATCAAAAATACCCCCGGCACCTTCAATGTGATGAACACCCAGGCCATAATCCACCAATCCAAAACGGGAGATTTGCCAGTTGCCCTGGTAGTTCCATTTGTTCTCCCTGGTGAAAACATTATGCCTGGCCTGAAAAGTGACTATTCCATTCGTAGACAAAAAAGCATTCAGACTATAGATAGAATAATCGGTCGTAGCAGGATCGCCGAATTGTTTTCCCAGGTTAATCTTTGCCCCGAGCACAAATCCAAAACTGGGATTATATCCCAGCACGGGCAATAAAGCAAAACTAGACGTGGTTTCTTGCTGATCCTTGGGGATGGTGTGAAATAATTTATGAAAAAAATCACTGAAATCCACCTGCTCTGCCAGGGTAGTTGGTGTAGTATCCCGCTTGAGTTTAAGAGTATCCTGTGCGCTTTGCCCAATTACAACATCATATAATGAGAATAAGCTTGCGCAAATCCAAAGGCTAATAAAAAGAGGATATCGAAGCATTGAACCTACATCATTCCGAAAACGAAACTGGATAAATGGAAAATTGGAAGCCGCTATATTCCTTCGCATATATAAACCTGCCTTCTTTATTTAGTGCCGGACAGGTATCCCTTCTTAACTCAATATGACTGATTCGAATGGAGGTCTTTGAATCAAAGATCGTAAATATTAGTTCATCTGCTTCGCCAGGAAATTGGATGATGAAGAATACAAGGAATCACCCGGCTTTGGGTTTCAGCCTGCCGCCAAACATCCATCGGGCTGTAAAGGCAGCATTTATCGGGCTGAAATAACTGTCATTGACAAAAATATAAGTAGGCAGCCAATCCACTTGCAGTCCGATCCTGCCAATTCGCCAGTCAAATCCTAAAATGCCACTGATGCCCAGGAGAAAATCGTCTTTTGGAAATATCATACTCTCCCCAACCCCTAAAATGGCGCCTAATTTTCCATCGCTGGAAAAAGCCCCGAGCTTTTCACCTAAAAGGGTCAATGTAAAACCGTCTAAGTTTTCATCGAAATTGAATGCCGATATGGCTTCAAACAATATACCGCCGGATTTGGGATAATTTTTAAGACTGACACCGGAAGTCCCTCCGAAACGCGCTCCAACGCTCCATTGGGCAGTAGTCGTGGTAAGAAAGCCGAACAGCATCACCAGGAGTAAAAGGAAATTTTTCATATCTCATTATTTATCGCTTAAAAGTAGGTTTAAAATCAAGGATAATAAACTACAAAATTGACTGGGCCAGCCGGGCTGATGCAATGTAATGTTCTATCCGTTCCTGAAAAAGATCCTGAAGCCGGATGCAAAGCGGATGTACACGGCCATCCCCAACAATCCGATGATCAATGCGGACCACCGGGAGGACCCCTTTTGTTGTCGCAGTCAGAAAGGCCCCGGCCATATCCGGTAATTCATCGAGGGTCACCCTGCGCTCGATCAAAGGAAGTTGATGCTCTTTGGCAATAGCCAGGATCTGTTTCCGGGTGACTCCATGCAGCATACCTGCATCCGGAGTTATGATTTTCCCGGTCTTGTCGATAAAGAAAATATTGCACCGCGAACATTCCGTAATCTCTCCGTTCCAATGATATAAAACTTCAAAAGCGCCTTCCTTTTTCATGGCGGGTTGCAGCTGCATCGACCGGACATAGATCGTAGTTTTGACAGAAGGAATATCTCTCCGGTAATCAGATGTAATCAGGCTGACACCGTTTTCAAATTGCTTTGGATCATTAGGCGGAAGAAAGTGAAGCATCATGTAAACATTCTTCCGTTCCGGTATTGAATATCCGTCTTCACTAAAGCCTCCGGTGACCACTACTCTGAATCCCGCCCGATCAGCCTGGTTGGCTTTGATCAATTCCGTAAACTGTCTTGTCCATTCTGCCGCTGTATACCCCACATCAATACCCATCAGCGACATAGAATTTTGAAGCCGCTCAATGTGGTCTTCTGCAAATACAGGCACGCCGTCCCACACCCGGAAATAATCAAAAATGCCCATGCCCCGGAGCAGGCCAAGATCATACACGGGGATCAGGGCCTTGTCTTTGTGCAGGAGGTCACCATTGATAGAAAGAAAAGGAAAGATCATGTCAGATTGCTTTATGGGCCGGATTGCTGATAAATAGTCGTAGGGCGCTGTTATTACAACCGACTAAAACACCGGTTTGTTTATCCTTGCCTATATGAATGAGTTGCATGTCTTTTACATCATAAGGAATAAAAAAACCGGATTCCAGGTATCCGAGGGAGGTAAAAGAATGATCCGGTTGCTGGATCAATAGCAGGCCATAGGATGCATCTCCGCGCGTAGTCTCCACTTCCGATCCGTAGAGGTTACCCCCAATTAAAATGTCAGCATCACCATCACCATCAAAATCAGCTACCAGGATGCCGTTGACGGATGAATATTGGGCTTCCACGGGCATGTCCTTCAGGTGAAAAACACCATGGTCATTCATTAAAAACGAAGAAGCAAAACAATCGCTTTTATATGTAAAAGATTTTTTTAGTTCTTCTCCGCAGATGTCTGCAACGCCCGCATCCGCAAAAGCATGGTAGGTTGGAAATTTTTCAGAGACAAAGGGCATTTGTTGAGTCATGCATTCTTTACCCCTGATCGGCATCTGCTCATCGCCCACATATTTGGCCAGCACGATGTCATAGGTGCCATTCTTATCAAAATCATCGCAATAGATCTGGAAAGGCTTTTCCTTGCTGGCACTGAATTTATAATTCAATCCCAAATTACCGCCCATATAATCAGTATCGCCATCACCATCAATATCATATTCTACAATCTTATTCCACCAGCCGGTATTGGCCTCTGTAACATATGCTGCGGAGACATCTGTCAGCATTCCATTTTCATTCTTGAAAAACTTCCAGGGCATC
This sequence comes from uncultured Saprospiraceae bacterium, assembly GCA_963837505.1. Taxonomy (GTDB): domain Bacteria; phylum Bacteroidota; class Bacteroidia; order Chitinophagales; family Saprospiraceae; genus Opimibacter. The sequence continues at coordinate 288,178 of CAWINN010000014.1, forward strand.
CATTCTCCGGTCAGGATCAAATCAGGTTTGCCATCCTTATCCAGGTCCGTCCAAAGCGCAGAGGTCACCATACCTGCGTGCCCCAGGTCAGGGGCGATTTCATTTGTTTTATCTGTAAATACTCCCTTATCATTAATCAGTATATAACTCTGCGGCGGAAACGGGTATTTATCCGGAATCACACGTCCGCCTACAAATAAATCCAGGTCACCATCTCCGTCAATATCACTCGCTGTTACACAGGAACCACTGGAGGTGATTTTGGGTAGTCGGTTGGATTTGGTAAAATTCCCTTTCCCATCGTTCAGATAAAGCCGGTCCTGAAAGTCCGGAGATCCCGCCGGAAATTCAAAACCTCCACTGACCACGTATAAATCATTGTCCTTGTCTCCATCGGCATCAAAAAACAACACCCCCATATCTTCATAAGCCTTGTCATCCGAAAATGCCTTTACCTCTTTGAGATCAAACTTACCTGACGCATTTTGTACATACAGGGCACCGGTTTGACCGGCTGCGCCACCAACATAAAAATCTTCCAGGCCATCTCCATTCACATCAGCTACAGTGATGAAGGGGCCGTTTTGCGATTCGCGATGAGGCAGCAGAATCTGGGTTTTAAAATCATCATATTTATTTTCGCGGTGCACAAACGGGGAGGCAAAGGATTGGTTGGTCATTTCAGTCAAAAGGGTAGGAGTCTTTTCGACAGTTGCTTGCGATTGTACAGCGTCTTTGTAGGCTACGACCACTTCGGTATTTATCGCGGGGTGTTGAACGATATTCACTTTTCCATCCAGCCATTCGACCTTGAGTTCATCAATTTTCTGTACCTGGCCCAGACCGAAATGAACGATGGGCTCTACCGTCCCGAGATAACCACGGTTCAATTTCACCTGTTCCATTTGTTGTCCTCCCTCATACTTGATGGACACCGTGGCACCCAACCCTTGCAGATTCATTGGAGGGCCTTCGGTCTTCACCCGCAGGTAATGGTTTTTTGTTTTTTCCGCATTGTTTTGATATATATAGGCCTCCTGGTTCAGATTGTTGACGACGAGGTCAAGATCGCCGTCGTTATCCAGATCGGCGATGGAAGCCCCATTGGAAAAACTGGGATTCGTCAATCCCCAGGCCTGTGACATTTTGGTGAAATGAAGTCCGCCATTATTCTTATAAATGTAGCTCACCAGTTTTTCAGAATTATAGAGATCCATCACTTCGTGGATATTGGAAGGTTTGTTCTGGTTTTGATGAGCCGCGAAATAGGCATACATCTTGGTGATCGCATCCTTGTCATACAAATCACGCGTATATCCATTGGCTACGAATACATCTTTTAAGCCATCATTGTCAAAATCTGACATGAAACAGGCCCAGCTCCAATCCGTTTTAGAGAGGCCGGCCAATTGGGCTACATCACTGAAGTAGCCATTTCCCCGGTTGAGCTGCAGTACATTATGCATATAACATCGATGAAAGCCTTCATCTACCATTTGGTTGAAGAGCGGAGCATTCATGGAGGCCATATTGATCTTGGAACGTTTGTAATCCTCCGGCAACATTTCAGAAACAAAGATGTCTTCCCATCCATCATTGTTGAGATCAGCTATATCCACCCCCATGGAGAAAAAAGATATATGACCTGTTCTTTCTTTGATGCTCTCTGTAAAGGTGCCATTTCCATTATTGAGGTATAAATAATCCGGTTCCTGGTAATCGTTGGATACAAAGATATCGAGGTATCCATTGTGATCCAGGTCAGCCGTGGACACACTCAGTCCAAATCCATAATTATTGCCTAGCCCGGCCTGATCTGTAACATCTGAAAAAGTATTGTTGCCATGATTGCGATAAAAACGGTCCTTGCAATACAACTTGCCATGGGCCCTGCCATCTGTATATTCTTCCAGGGAAAGATTGAATTTGTCAGGATGATTGATGACATAGACATCCAGATCACCATCGTTGTCAGCATCGAAAAAAGCAGACTGAAAGGAATAACCAGCATCATCGAGCCCGTATTTTTTTGCTTCTTCTGTAAAGGTCAGGTCACCATTATTGATATACAGGAGATTTCTTCGCTGGGTAGAATCTTTGATCCAGCCTCCTTTGCAGACATAAATATCAAGGAAGCCATCATGATTGATATCGACTAAAGAGACTCCGTTTTTCCAGCCGCCCGAAGCAGCCACTCCGGCCTTTTCCGTGATATCCTCAAACTTAAAATTTCCTTTATTGATGTACAGGCGATTGTCTACCTCATTGCCGGTGAAATAAAGATCCGGTAAACCGTCATTATTGAAATCACCTGTGGCCACTCCGCCGCCATCATAAATCGGGTTAAAGTTGCTGTAATTCCGTTTCGAAGAATCCCTCAATTCATTGTTGAAGCTGACCCCGGTCCGGGAGGAAGGTAAGGACGTGAATAATTGAATTTGGTCATCGGGAATATTTTTTTCGTCCGCCGGATTGGGTTTCCCGCAACCAGAGCCAAAACCAAAGAGTGACAGCACAATAACAATTCTAAAAAGCTTCATGAAATCCGATTTTGTAAGTGGGTACCCGCCATGTTTCAGGCGAAGGAGCAAATTTAAGCATACAGGCTGATTCCACGGCCAGGAAGCCTGGAAACCATTAGAATGGGAACTTACTTTATACCTCGATCTGGTATTCAGCTTTCCAGGTGAATCCGGTGCAAAAACCGATGCACCATGGGCGCAAACATGACCGCAATGGTCCCCAGGAAAATAACCCCGCTGAATATGGAATAGCACCCGGCAAATATTTTAGCCCCATCGGTATGCAATTCATCCGCAGGTCCCATCCCGGTAAGGATCATGGAGGCGTTATAAAATGAACTCACCCAATCCAATCCGGCGAAATAACGGTACCCGATCATACCTATACCCAGGCTGATCATAATGAGGAGGATGGCATACAGAAAAAACTTTAACTGACGTTGCCTGTAGGTTTTAATATCCAGCAAGGGTTTTCGCGTATACTCATAGGGAGATGCAGATTTGTTCATGATGGAGCAGGACTTAAAAAGAAATTATTCGGGAGAACTGATTTTCTGAAGAACACTTGATGATACCGGTAGCTTCATTTTCATCATTGGATCCGTTATGGGCGATTCAAACATCGTCCTGGCGGGCAGAACGCCTGCCCAAACAGGCAGATCATAGTCGGCGTCATCATCCGCCGGTGGTCCGGTGCGTATTTTGGCAGAAGCTGTATCAATCGTGATGGCCAGCACCGTAGAGGCTTTCATTTCCAAAGCTGTGGGCAGCCTGACTTCATCCCAGCGATCTTTAAGGATCTGATCAGATACTATTTTCAATGCCTCATATTTTTCCTCTCCTTCCACTTCGTGGGCATGACCATAGATGATGACGGATTGATAGTTGATCGAATGATGAAAAGCTGATCGGGCCAATACCAACCCGTCCATCTGGGTAACTGTCAAACATAGAGGCCGGCCATCAGCCAGGGAGGAAAGCATCCGGCTTTTACTGCTGCCATGGACATACAGCGTTTCTTCCTTTCTTCCGAAGGCAGTAGGAATGATATAAGGCTGCCCGCCCTCTTGCCAGGCCAGGTGACACAGAAAGTGCCGGTCCAGGATGCCAAAAATGGTTTCTTTGTCATAGAGTCCGCGCTTGGGCAGTCGTTTAACCGTATTCAGGTTAGACTTATCAAATGTATTTTCGTCCATAATCTGAAATTCTCCCTCAAATTTATACTTTCAACTACGGAGTAACTGATGCCGGGACTTTTTATTATCCGATCACCTGAATCGAGCGAAGAATGGGCTACGGTCAAAAAACTGTTGCTGGACTATCGCAGTGAGTTTGATGACGAGACCTGCTTCACTTCTTTTGACCAGGAAATAGAAAATATTGAAGCGTATTATTCGGAGAAGGATAAAATAAAACTTATCGCCAAAGAAACATTGACAGGTACCCTGGCCGGCTGTGTGGCTTTGCGCAGATTTTCTCCAGGCGTGGCAGAAATGAAGCGGCTGTATGTGATACCTTCTTATCGTGGACAAAATCTCGGCAGGCAGTTGGCTGAAGCCATTATCGAAAAAGCAATGGAGCAAGGGTACCATACCATGATCCTGGATACGATGCATGAAATGCAGGCGGCTCAACAATTGTATCTCCTTCTCGGGTTCCACCCAATTCCGCCCTATAATGATCAGGATGAATCGAAGGTGAAGTGTTTTGAGAAAAAATGGTGATTAATATTCTTTGCTTATTTTGATGACCATAATCATTACGCCGTTCAAAGAGTAATGATCAATCTGGATAGTCTCGTATGAAACAAGTCATTATTTGTTTTTGCCTCTTCGTGATTCAAATCCGTTTGGTATTTAAAGAGGGGGATTTTATTTTCAATAAATATCTCAATGCCATATTATTGTTCATGGCTTCCATGGCCATTCCGGGATACCTGATCTGGCTTTATCTCAAAAAACCTGTGATCAAAAGTTTTGTAAAACCTGTCAGTGCCTGGCGCAGCCTGCTTTGGATGCTCGCAGGACTAGTAACTTTTCTCTTGAGCTATGAAGAATTGCGGAAAATCTTTGTGAAGTACAGCGATCCTGTACAATATTCAGATGTAATTCCCCAGCTTTTTGCCTTATATGATCGCTTTTCTCACGGGCAATTTCCGTATGCCCCCGTTCCTTTTTCAGGTTACCAGGCCATACCGGTATACATGCCACTCCATTGGCTTCCTATCGGGTTGGCTGGTCCATTGCATTTGGATATCCGGTGGGTCGGATGGGGTTTCATTTCAGTAGCCTCGGCTCTATACGGTTGGTATATTTCAGTCCAACCAGGCTTATGGCGAATTCGACTGGCGGCATTGGTTTTGCCATCCATACCACTCTGGGCATATATTTATTGGGGACCGTTAGATCTTGCAGTCAGTTATGAAATCCTTATAGCTGCCTATTATTTTATATTAGCCATTGGCCTGGTCACTAAAAATTATTGGATAGTAACTGTCGGCATAATTTTATGTGTTTTGTCACGATACACATTATTGTTCTGGATCCCCTGGTTCGCCATTTTGTTTTTAATTCAGGAGGGTTGGAAAAAAAGTTTTTGGATGTGGGGAACTATCGCGGTGAGCGTTGTGCTGCTATATCTTATTCCATTTTACAGTAAAGATCCAAGCTTCCTTGGTCAGCAATTGACCTACTACAAAAATGCAACATTGGGAGATTGGATTGGATGTTGTGGTGATCATCCTGTCTCCTGGACGCAGGAACAAGGCATATCATTTGCTCCTCACCTCAGAGCCCTGTTTGGCGGAGATTTAGCTCACCGGATTTATTTAACCAGGGTAGTGATGGGAGTCGTCCTTTTATTCACATTTGTCAGCGGGTTATTGTTATTTAAGCGCTGGCGAAATAAAATTGACACCTATACGCTTTCCCTGGTCTGGCTTTATTTTTTTATTGCAGGTTATTATTTTTTCGGGCCTCTGACCTATCGTTATTACTTGTTACCCTTTCTGGTTTTATCCGCTGTGTTATGTGGAAAGATTTTAATGTTTGGAAAATCGCTGACACCTGGTGAAACCTCAGTCTCCTGATGATCCAATATCCAAAGGTTATCGTTCAGGAAAAATAAGATTCCGTTATGGTAAGTGGTGTCCGATCAGTATAATCGATTAGGATGTAGAAACTTCATCGGATAATATATCAACTATCTATTCTCACTTGTAAAATCCAGTATTTTATTTTATTTTAGAGACACCGCACCCGGAAAAGAACAGGTCAAAGGATTCCTTATTTTTTAACCATAAATCCTTCGCTATGAAACCACTGTTCTTTTTTTCCGCCTTAGCCCTGTTGACTTTTTGCTGGTCTTCCTGTAATCACCCGGCACAGGACCCCAAAAGTCAATTCGTACACACCCTCAAAGACTCCACTGCCTCAGCATTTTATTATGCCACCGAAGAAACCGCCGACTTTAAAGTGCAGACACTCACTTCTCCGCAAGCTTCAGGCATCATCGATGTATTAAAAATCTCCCTGCCGATGACCTTACGGTACACAGGAGTGATGGAAGGTAAAGATCATACTGAAGTGAATTACAAAGCGGAAATAGTTAAAAAGGATGCCGGGATCGCTCTCGTCATTTCTGAAATGGGTGGAAAGCCTATTTGGGAACAAGTACTCAGTGATCGTGTACCTGTACCGGATACCCTGCATGTTCCGCAGGCAGGCTATGATTCTCTCGCTGCATGCATCGCTGACTGGAATTGTATGCATCGCGGCGAACTGGAATGCCTGGCGAATAAAACCTGCCAAAATCAATATGGCGCTCTCACCTGTTGCCTGACGAATGGCCAGTGCTTCAGCGTACATATGGTCTTTCCACCCACCAGCTGGAGATGCCGGTTAAAAGATCTTATGCCGAACCTGGATGGCCTGGTCATGAGCCGGTAAACCGGTAACAATCAATAATAACATCAGGGGTTCAAGATTCTGAGCCCCTGCAATTGTAGATTGCTTAGCTTTAGCCAAACAAAATCCTAAATCACGCATGTATCCTGCCCTACTTCACACCCATTCCGGTCTTCGATGGATTGTCTTACTTCTGCTGATCATCAATGTCATCAACGCCCTGGGCTTTATGGGCGGCAAGCCCGTAACTCCACAGGCTAAAAAGCTCAGTTTGTTTGGACTGATTGCCACGCATCTCCAGGTGGTCATTGGATTGATCCTGTACTTCGTCAGCCAGAAGGTCCGTTTTGATTCAACCACCATGAGTGACCCGGTGGCCCGCTTTTTTACTATGGAGCATACCCTGATGATGCTGATCGCTGTCATCCTCATCACCATGGGTTATCGCCATTCTAAAGCGGGAAATGGAAGGAAAATGTTCTGGTTTTATTTCGTCGCTTTAGTAATAATACTTGCGGCAATTCCATGGCCGTTCCGGACGGCGCTGGGCGGAGGATGGTTCTAAATTAAATAAATACAGGTAGCCGTCAATTTGCATGGATTAACACTGACTCTGGCAATAATGATTCCCAGTCATTGGTGCTAAGTTGGGGCTTTTTTGCCTGGGGGCCGGTCTCTATCCTGATACCATTTATTTATTATTTTATCCTGGGATTTCATTAGCTTTATTTCGCTCATCCCTGGACTGTCTCTCCATCTACTTTTAGTTCACAGTTTAAATTCAGGATCATGAGAATGCTTGCATTGATCTCCGCCCTTCTTTTCTTTTTGTTTTCTTTTACGCTTACCGCCCAGGAATTACTTTTTGAACAACCGATTTCCATGACCAATGTAAATCTCCGGGATAGCATCGTGACGCTGGCCCGGATTGATGCTTTCATTCCGGTGGCCGGGAATGTAGTCCTTCGCTTTGATGGTGTATGCTATTCGTCGCCGGGCGACCAGATCATCCTGGCAGCCAACAATGCCGCATTCTGGCAAGTGGATTATGGAAACGTCAGTGTTGAAACCGCGGATGAAAATATCGGCAAATCTTTTTCACACACCCACACCTTATATTATTATGAGGCTGATGCCGGGAAGACGCATTCCTTCTATGCTGTAGCCCGAAACTGGGTGAAGCAAAACGGAAGTGGATATGCTGGCATTTATGGTCTGCTGTCGGCAGAATTTTTACCTTATACCGGAACAGCATTTGTCACGTCAATAGGTAACACCTTTAATGGCGATGTGACAAATCCGACTGTTGCCGCGACAGCGTCAGTTTATGCTTCTGCTGAAGGGAAAGTGATCGTCCGGTTTGATGGCTGGTGCATGAGTGATATCGGAGATCGCATTGTCCTGGCGGCAAGCAATACAACCAATTGGTTTCCCGATGATGGGAATGTTTCAGTAGAGGCCACCTCTGCCAGTATCGATGTAAATGCATTCAGCCATACCCGGGAATATGAAGTTTCTGAAGTTGGAAATCAGCCCTTTTATGGCGTTGTCCAAAATTATGGGGAGACCGATGGAAATGGAATGGTGTGGGTGTACAGTAACCTGAATGCTGAATTCTATGCCAATTCCGGCTCTACCCTTGTTGCTTTTCAGGGCTTCTCGCAACCTGGTGTGGATCTCAATGATCATTTTGTCATCCTGACGTCCGTCAGCCTGGATGCACCCGGCCCCGGGAAGGTGTTGGTTGATCTTGATGGAGACATGACTTCAGATCCCGGTGACTTTATTGAGCTGGGTGCATCCGATGGTCTCACGCTGCCGGAGAATGACGGCAATGTTACCCTTCAGGCAGTTGACGATGATTTGAACCGGAATTGTTTCGCGCATTCACGGGTGTATAGTGTCAATGCAGGTCATCATACATTTTACGCTTTGGGAAAAAGTTTTTCCAACAATCCCGGCAGTGGTATAGCCAATATTTATGGTGAACTGCTGGCCAGATATTTTCCGGATCAAAGTACTGCTGTTCATGACGTGGCCACTTCGACTGATGAGTTGAAAGTATTTCCTGATCCTACGACGGGGCCAATTACCGTTTCAGGTATGAGCGATGCCTTTGGAGATAAGACCATCCGGCTTTTGGATGAAACAGGATGTCTGCTGTCAACCTATGAAATCGATGATGAAACGGATTTGACAATTGATCTCTCCTCATTGCCGGATGGCATGTATTTATTGGCATCCGGAAATATCGTTAAGCGAGTAATCAAAATTAATTAGTGAGGGTCTAATGGCTTTTCCAGGTTAGCCACGAATTCGTACAAATTAATTTTGTTGTAGCAGGGAGTTCTCTCCCTCAGCCAGTGAACTACAACCCTTCCGTTCGTGCTAATTCGTGTAATTCGTGGCTTAAAAAACAAAGAAACTCATTACCGAAGCAGACTGATCATATCCTCCATGACATTGTAATCCCTGACTCCCGTTACTTCTTCCTGGCCTCCGGTGAAACAGAAGCCACCTGTATATCCTTGTTGTAAAACTTTGGCGACCAGAAAAGGCGTCCAGTCGGTTTGAACAAAGATTGCACCTTCCGATTTCGGGAGTTGGACATCAGCATTGATCAGTTCTGCGGATATTTCCATGATGAGCGATGTGCCAATCGGTGAAACAGGATCTGTCAAAGGAGCACCGATCATAAATAATTCAATGCCTGAAGGAACATGGGGTAGCATAGAGGTCGTGATCAACAGTCCGTTAGGTTTAGCATCGATGATAATTTTGGCGAGTAAGGATTCACTTTCATTGGATGGTTCCGCCACCAGGGAAACCCCTTCTACCCAATCCCGTATCGCGTGCCATCGATCAAAGGATAGTTGACTTTCATCCAGCACCAGGCTCATGTAATCCACCCCCACTGCGGCAAAGTAGCGGGCATCGGTGAGATGCTGGATTTGACGTACAAGGATGGGATGGTAGAGCATAAGTTAGAATAACGAATAAGGAATGACGAAGTTAGAAGGAAATAGATATAATCTTAATGGTCGAAATTTCGAAGAAATTTTTGGAAGTCCCCTGTAGGGGATTTAGGGGCAGAACGGCTATTTTGCTGCATGAAACTAAACTACCATAACCGAAAATTTGCCGGAGTACTAAACTCTTCTTCCGGCCAGGTGAGCGGAGACACCATTTTCCATTATCAACAACATGGTAACATTTTGACAGCAAGTTATTCAGGTGGAAGTATCCAGCAAGGATATATGCTGGGCATAGTCAATGAAGATAATAGCCTGGACTTTGTGTACCATCATCTTGATGAGCACCAAAACCTGAAAAGCGGTCATGGCCATAGCGTACCGGAGATGTTAGAAGACGGAAGGATCCGCCTGCATGAAAGTTGGTCGTGGACATTTCCTACGCAAGGGGATGGAAATTCGATTGTGGAAGAAATGATTAAGTCCCCTTCAGGGGATTTAGGGGCAAAGAATCACCTCCGCTCCATCACTCAATGAAAAATGAATCACCTCGGGAGCAAAACCAAATTGATTTTGATATGACGTGATAGCCATCCTTTCAAATGGCTCCATGGCACCATTATCCACCAGGCAGATCACGCATCCGCCGAAACCTCCGCCCATCATGCGTCCTCCATAGACCCCTTCCGTCCGATTGGCCAGCTCCGCCAGGTGATTTAACTCATCACAGCTCACCTCATACTGATGTTGTAACCCAAAGTGCGATGCCTGTAACAACTGTCCGGCCACAAGAGGATCTTTGTGTTCAAGGGCTGTTTTCATTTGATGGACCCGTTGATTTTCTTCCACAACAAAATGACTTCTTCGGTAAAGTATATCTGGCAGATGGCTGCTGATCAGCATATCCTCCGTGACATCCCGCAAGCTTTTCACTTTCGTGAATTGTTTTTGAATACTATCGACCGCTTGTTTGCACTGCGCTGCCCGCTGATTGTAATCGCTGTCAATGAGTTGATGTTTCACTTTGGTATTCAACAGCACCCATTGTGTACCGGGAATGGAAGCAGAAATAAATTCATAGGACTTCTCCCGGCAATCCAGCATCATCACTTTATCTTTTTCACTGAGCATGATGGCATATTGGTCCATAATGCCGCCTTGCAGGCCTATGACTTCCCGTTCGACACGACTGCTTAGCTGTGCCAGTTCCTTCCGGGACTTTTGATCACCAGTGAAGGATTGAAGCGCCAATAATAATCCACCGACCAGGGAAGAAGAGGAGGACACCCCGGCGCCAATAGGCAAATCTCCTCCGATCAAAATGCGAAGTGGACCAGGATCATTTTCATAAACATGAATCGCGCCGAGGATGTATTTGGCCCAAATTGATTTCGTCAACGGAATATCCGCCAGGTGATCAAATTGCAATTCCTCATCCAGATCCGCCGCTATCCAGTGATGTAACTTTTTACCCCCTCCGAGCGATGTGCTGAGCTTGTCGAAGTAGGGCAAGGGGGGAGAAGGAGAAATAGGGGAATCATCCCCCCTTCGAAGGGGGTTAGGGGGTTGATTTCGACTCACCAAAATATACATTGACCTGCTCATGGCCCCTGGCATGACCCAGCCTTCATTGTAATCAGTATGCTCTCCGATGATATTCACCCTTCCCGGTGCGCGAACGATTATTTCCGGACCTGAGGTCCCAAAATTTTCATTCCATCGGGATAATAATGAATTCAGCATGGCCACTGTTGAGCAAAGGGAGGAAATAAATCAAATAGCCTTACTGAACTTTTATTTGATCCGGCTTATTGATGATGATTTCCGGCCTGTCCTTATAGATCTTTACGATCCCGGTTACACAGATGGTTTTTCCCTTCAGATAGACGGCAGGATCGTATTGAAAATTTTTTGCATCCCCCGCAAAAATAACACCTGTAAAAGACTGAGCCGGATAAGGATGGCCAAAGTTCAGGTAAGTAACGCCACTCTCTTTGGTAACATGCGTATCAATTACTTTTTCGCAAACCGTAACCTCTTTTCCCACATAGGAAGCGATGCTGTCGGCAGCAATGGTTTGAGCATGAATTTTGGCGATGCCCAGGATCAGGAAAATTAACGGAATTAATTTTTTCATTGAATTGGATTTATTTGGAAAAGAAGGTACAATATGAAAATCGACTGCATAGATATCAAATTCCGGGCTATAAGGGAGATTCAGCTTACAGACCAGGGTGGCCTCCGGGTACTTCGTGTTAAAATAAGATCCGCCTGAAACTGCTTATACGGTTCCGGTCAACTCATCTTATTGGTTATCTATAGCTCCCATTTCTTATTGTAGAAATGGATTAAACATCTTTTCGTACCCGATCCTGGTTTCCGGACCATGCCCGGGATACACGATAACATCATCCGGTAAGGTGAAAAGCTGAGTACGAATGCTGTTGATCAGGGTCTTGAAATCTCCTCCCGGTAAATCTGTTCTCCCGATACTTTCATAAAACAACACATCTCCCCCTATCACCCATTCATCTTCTTCATCATAAAGACAAATACTGGCCGGGGAATGACCGGGGGTAAATAATATATTCAACACGTGGCCACCAAAAATGATTTCACTTCCTGGCGTGAGAAATGAAGTTGGATCCGGGGATAGTTGATAAGGAATGTCATACATCCCTGCGATGGTTATACCTGCTTGTAAAACCGGCAATTCTCCTTGATGTATTTCCAGGCCAAGTTTGTATTCCTCCGCCACAAATGCATTTCCCAAAATATGATCGATGTGGCAATGCGTGTTGATGAGACGAACTGGTTTCAATTTGTTTTCAGTAATAAAATCCTTTACCTCTTGTCTCTCCCGATCATCAAAACACCCGGGATCAATGATGATGCAATCATTGTTTGGTGCAATGATGAAGTAGGTATTCTCTTCGAAAGGATTAAAAGTGATGGATTGTACCCGGAGACTCATCTCATTCAATATACATCGCAAAGATCAAAAAATTCAGCCTTTTAAAATTAAATTCCCTGTTTCCCCCTATTAAAATAATTAATGGAGTGGGCCCTGCCTGCGCCGTGGTGTCAGGTAATTTCCGGTTTGCGGGAATTGGATCTGTATTTCACCGCTTAGTCCTTAATTTAAAGAAATGAGAAATAGGTTGACGATACCGTTTTTTCGGACCAACTCTTATGGCCTGATCATTTATGTGTCATTAGTGCTATATTTATAAGCTTATGGTAAAACCCCTATTCACATTTCCGCTCCTCCTTTTATGCTGGTCTTCCCTCCTGGCCCAACAATCGGTCTCATCTGCTCCATCCGATAACAAACACAAATGGTCTATCGGTTTAACTGGCTCTATCGATTATTGCAATCGTTGGTTATATGATATCGAAGGAAGTGATTTTAGTCAGGCCTACATTCGTATCTTTAATGAATCTGAAATCGGCAAGCCGGGATATACGGTGGGTGTTGCATTTGCTATCCCTGTTAATAAAAGTTCTGTGTTCAATACTGGTTTGCTATTTGCCAATAGAGGGTATCAATCCAAGTGGGATCACAATTTAAATTGGCCCGATTCCACACAGCAAAATTCCATTTCAGGAATCAAAAGCATAACAACGATTTATCATTTAGATATTCCTTTAGTTTTACAAACCTATTTAAATCCCTCCGATAATAAATGGTTTCTGCGCTATGGTCTCATTACCAACATTTTCTTACGGGAGAATTACACACAGGTAGTAGAGGAAAATGGTCAAAAGCAAAGGACTTCGCATAAAGAAACTTATGATTTTAATAAGCTAAATATCAGCCCGGAATTCGGTTTCGGCAGACAATTCATACTCACCCAAAATATGCGTTTACAAATCGCTCCTGTCTTTCGGTATGGGATTTTTACCGCCCTGGATGCTCCGGTGGCCACCCATTTATGGAGTATCGGGCTAAACATGGTGTGTTATTGGACCGGATCACATACAAAAGAAATATAGGGCCTTATGCTCATGCTCATTTGGATAAAGAGAATATTTTTTGGAGGTATCATTACCTTCTTATGGAGTAGTTCACCAGCGCAATCCATCCTCCTGTTCGAAGATTTCGAAACTGGCGATTTTACTGCGAAAGGCTGGTACGATGGTTTTCCTGATCAACGTACTACCGCAGAGTATAAGAATGGCACCCATTCCTATGCCGGTCATTTCGCCCAGGGGGCCACCACCTCCGGCGCAGGGCGTCACCTCTTTACCCCTACGGATAAAGTATACATCAGCTATTGGGTGAAATATAGCGCCAATTATATCGGTTCTGGTGTCGGTTATCACCCGCATGAATGGAGTATGCTCACCAACGAAGACTGGGAATACCAGGGACCCGCCGATACCTACCTGACTACCTATGTCGAACAAAATGCCGGCCGGCCCATCCTGGCTCTGCAGGACAGCAAAAACGTGGACCCGAATTGCATCCTGCTCAATAATAATTCCTTTGTCGGATGCAATGGCGATTTCAGTACCTATGCTTTTGATGAAAACCGGTCCGCCTGTTCCTGCAATGGAATCATAGGTCACCTGGACAGGCGGGATTGTTTTGCCAGCCCCGGCAGCACACATGGCTATTACAGCTCGCGCGCGTGGGCGGCGGACACGATTTATTTCAGAAATATGCCCGGTCCGTATTACAAAAATGATTGGCACTTCGTTGAAGCTTATTTTGAATTGAATACGATTGAAAATGGCATAGGTCTCCCTAATGGGAAAATCAGGTATTGGTATGATGGGCAAACCTTAATCTCCTCGGATAGCATTTTATTCAGGACCGGTGCTCATCCTGACATGATGTTCAATCAACTGTTCTATGGCCCCTACATCGGGGTGGGCTCTCCGATCGATCAGACCTGGTGGGTGGATGACCTGACCATTGCAGATGGAATATTAAACACCAGGACAAATGATGTTGAAAAAGAGGATTTTACTTTTTCCGTGTATCCGAATCCTTCCCATGGAGATCTGACTTTTCAGTTTTCATCCTCTTTCAATCGGGTTCAGCACTATAGAATAGAAATGTTTGATGTTTTCGGGACAAAAGTTTTTTCCGCGCCTGTTTTAGAGGCTTCAAAAACGATTCATCTGGAATTGCCAACGGGCCTGTATTTAGTTAACCTCGCAGATGGAATTCATTTTAACCGATATTCCAAATTAGTGATCAATTGAGGAATCGTCCACAAGTTTCAACATCCTTTCTTTTACATTTCTGTATCTTCAGTTCGAGGTCAACCGTGTGATTTAAACCTCCCGGCTTCAGGGGGATCGCCTATTGGGCAAGGGGGACGAGTTGCAATTCTCTTCCCACCCCCGTATATTAGCTTTGTGGGCAGGTTCTTTTTTCTCGTCATCAGCTTGATTTTACCTCCATTATTGGCTTTCAGCCAGAGTGTGACTACCGAATTTGGTAAAAACCGCATCCAGTTTACCGACGATTTCGACAAATGGGACATGTACGAAACCGAGAATTTCGTCACCTATTGGTATGGCAAGGGTCGGGAAATCGCCCATACCGTCGTCCAGCTGGCAGAACTGGATAATCCATCGATCGAACACATCCTGGAACACAAGATGAATGACAAGATCGAGCTCATTGTATATCTGGATCTGACCGACCTCAAACAAAGCAATCTCGGCATTGAAGATCAATTTGTCAACAAAAGTGGTATCACCAAAGTGGTCGAGAATAAAGTCTTCCTGTATTTCAATGGGGATCATAATGCGTTGCGAAAATCTTTACGGGAAGGAATAGCCTCGGTGTATATCAACTCCATGCTGCATGGCAACAACCTCCAGGAGATTGTTCAAAATGCTGTATTGCTCAATTTGCCTGACTGGTTCCAGGATGGATTAGTATCTTATGTGGGCGAAGAGTGGAGCCCGGAAATTGACAGCCAGCTGAAGGATTATTTTACTGATCCAAAAAAGAAACATAAGGATTTCGCGCGCTTAGCCAAAGAGAATCCAAGCCTCGCCGGACATGCGATGTGGTATTTTATCGCCAACACTTTTGGTAAGTCCACCATCTCTAATATTCTTTACCTCACCCGCATCAATCGAAGTCTCGAAAGCGGTTTGGTGTATGTGCTCGGACTCGATTCGAAAGAATTGGCCAGCCAGTGGCAAACGTATTATAAGAAACGATATGCCCAGCAAAGCCAGCCTGAATCCTATATTCTGAATAATCTTCCGCTGTTCAAACAGCGTCTTAACATCCCCATTGGACGTTTGCGATTAAGCCCGGACGGTCATCAACTGGCCTATACCCTGAACGACAACGGACGAGTAAGGGTAATGCTTTACAACATGGGATCCGGTGAAAAAAAGGTTTTGTTCCGGTATGGTGTACGCAACTTTGAACAGGAGGCTGATCTCAATTATCCGGTGCTGGCCTGGCGGCCTGACGGAAAAGAATTGAGTATCATGTATGAACGGCGTGATGTCGCCTATCTGATGAAATACGATTTTGATCATCATACCACCCTGACTGATAAGCTTTCCCCGGAGTATCATCGCATATATGACATGGATTACTGGTCTGCAGATACATTGATGCTAAATGGCTCCACAGATGGATTTTCAGATCTTTATTTATATGCCCCCATCACCAGGCAAAGTGTCCGCATAACCAACGATTTCTATGATGATCTTGATGCCTCTGTCATCACGATGAATGATCAGCGGTACATTCTCTTTTCCTCCAATCGCCCGGATGAAACGCTGAAAAAAATGGAACTGGATTCCTTGTTGCCGATTGGCCCGCTTGATTTATTTCTGCTGAGTTATTCAAACGGATCCGGCTCACTGCGACAGCTGACTTTTACGCCTGCCGTCAGTGAACGGAAAGCGAGGATGTCCGGTAAAGATGAATTAATCTGCTTAACGGATATTGATGGCCGCTGGCAACGCATAAAAGTAAGCCGGCTGTCAGAAGATCCGCCGCTCAGCCAGCTTCAGGCCAGGTATGATCGGGACATTTTGTTGCATGAATATGTGCCCGGTGCCCGGGAGGTGATTGACTGGTTTCAAAAGTGGAATCTTCCGTTTATCTACGCGCATCCACTTGATTCATTGGTCTCAAAATTTCCGGTTGAAAAAATTATTCCTCACCAAATGAAAGAGGAGAATGTCGCTGCCCCTCCCTTAAAAACTGAAACGAAGCAGGACGAGGTGATTGATCCCGGTTATTTATTTCAAACCCCTTTCCCTGTACCATCACATTCGACAATAAAAGTTATCAAGAATGATAGTTCCATGGTAATCAAGGATGCGGTTTCGGCCATCACGGATTTTAACAAGTCGATACCAAATTCAAAATTAAGTTATGATCCTTCGAAGCTGGTTCCCTTTGTTCATTCCAGGGTGATTGCATCCCGTTTGCGATTCAAGCTGGATTATTTTAATACTACCTTAAACAATGACGTACTTTTTGGAGGTCTTGACAGTTATGCCGGCACTAAACGTGAATTTGAACCTTCACCACTGGGCCTGTTGTTTAAAGCCAGCATAAAAGATTTGCTGGAAGATTATGTCATTACGGGAGGTGTACGTTTTCCAACCACTTTTAACGGATCAGAATATTTCCTCGTGTTTGATAACCGCAAACGCCGGATTGACAAGGAATATGCCTTGTATCGTAAATCGGTCATTGAATATGATCCTACCGAAGAAATACCGACCCACCGCAATCAATTCGTCTCGGTCCTGGGATTACTTAAATTCAGCTATCCATTTGATGTGTACAACAGCGTTCGCTTGTCCTTCACGCTTAGAAATGACAGGACCATCGCTTTGGCTACGGATAATTCTTCCCTCAAAGTGCCCACGGATGATGCTCAACGAGCCGGATTAAAAATGGAATGGGTTTTTGACAATACGCGCAGTATTGATATCAACAGCCTGCTTGGAACCCGGGCCAAATTTTCTGCAGAAGCGGTCAAACGATTTGATCTCAATCTTTTTGAAGCTGGCAAAAAATTTCAATTTAACAAAGGATTCATGACGGTACTGAGCTTTGATGCCCGTCACTACGTATCCCCTGACCGTCGCACCATTTTTGCCGGCAGGTTAACCGGCGCTACTTCCTTCGGTTCTGAGCGTATACTCTATTACCTGGGGGGCGTCGAAAACTGGTTATTTCCTTCTTTTGACAATACAGTGAGTGTACCTCAGAATGTCAATTTTGCCTATACCGCCATTGCAGCTAATATGCGGGGTTTCAAATACAATGCCCGCAATGGAAGCAGTGTTGTTTTAGCTAACGCAGAAGTACGCGTGCCCTTCCTTCAATATTTATCACACCAAAAAATACGATCCTCCTTTTTAAGAAACTTACAGGCCGTTGGGTTCATAGATGCAGGAACAGCATGGCATGGATCAGATCCGTTCGGACCTTCGAATCCGCTCAATACGGTCACCCTCACCAATCCCCCAACCGTTGAGGTCACGGTCAATTACTATCGTAATCCCTTGATCGTAGGGTATGGTGTTGGCGTTCGCACGATGATATTTAGTTATTTTGCTAAGCTGGATTATGGATGGAGCCTGGAAACGAAGACCAACCGGGATCCCATACTTCATTTTTCCATGGGGGCCGATTTCTAATTAAACGTATACACACAGTCATATTGCAATACGCCCCAGCTTAATATGCTTATTGTTCCTCAGACACCATCTCCTTCAATCGCTCCGTATTCTCTGCCAGCTTCAGGGCATCAATGATGGGGTCCAGCTCACCCAATACGATCCTGTCGAGGTTGTAAAGGGTAAGATTAATCCGGTGATCGGTGACCCGGTTTTGCGGGTAATTATAGGTCCTGATTTTATCAGATCGATCGCCGGTACCGACCAGCGACTTTCGGTGGGAGGCATAAGCGGAGGTCACAGCTTGGCGCTGTGCTTCCCTGACTTTATCATATAGCCGGTTGAGCGCAATCTCCCGGTTTTTAATTTGGGATCGGCCATCTGTACTCTCAGCAACAATGCCGGTAGGCAAGTGAGTAAAACGCACACCTGATTCTGTTTTATTGACATGCTGTCCCCCGGCTCCACTGGAACGAAAAGTGTCTACTTTGAGATCATCTTTCCGGATATTGATTTCTTCCAGTTCAAATATGGGAAGGATGGCCACCGTGGCTGCCGAAGTGTGCACTCTTCCCTGTGTCTCTGTCTTGGGAACGCGTTGAACACGATGGGCACCGGATTCAAACTTCAGATGGCCATATACATCCTCGCCATCAATTTCCAGGACGACTTTATTGAAGCCTCCAGCCGTTCCTTCATTAGAATAATCGATTTCATATTTCCAGCCTTTCGAATCGAAATATTTCGTGTACATCCTGAAGAGATCGCCTGCAAATATGCTGGCTTCATCACCTCCCGTACCTGAGCGAATCTCCATAATGACGTTTTTGGTATCATCCGGATCACGAGGGATAAGCATCCATTTTAACTTCTCTTCCGTTTCCTCTTTCCTTTCTTTGAGGTGTTGAATTTCATCCTGCGCCATTTCCCTCATTTCAGGATCGGCCTCCCTGAGCATTTCAGTTGAGGATTGAAGGTTGGACAAGATTAGCTCATATTCATCAATAGCGCTGACCAGTTCAGTAAGGTCTTTATATTCCTTGTGAAATTTGGAAAACAGCTTGATATCCCCTACAATGACGGGATCAGACAGCCGGAGTTCAAGGTCCTGGTATTTGTGTTTAATCGCACGAAGGCGGTCGAGCATCATGGGCGCAAAGATATAAGGAAGAGTCTATGAAGTAGGCTGAGTCCCCGGATTAGTATACCGGGCAAAAGTTTATTGAACCGGTAGGATCAATCCCGCATCATTTTCCCTCACATTATTCACCCGGTCAGAAACTCTGTACCAGGTTAGATCATCCCCCGGCACTGGTTGAATATTAGGTAGGATATCTTTCGTCGGCACATTCGCATCGATCCAGAGCTTCTCCTGGTCGGGCATCAGGATCATGGGCATGCGATCATGGAGATGGGCAATGACCGGATCCGCTGCTTTGGTAATTAGTGTAAAACTGTGTACGATTTTGTTGTCCGGACTCTTCCACGTTTCATACAATCCGGCAATGGTGAAGATCTCGGTGTTTTTCAACTTTATCCGATAAGGAATTTTTCCTTCCGGTGTTTTCATCCATTCATAGTAACCATCGAATGGAACCATACATCTTCTTTTTTGAAAAGCTTGCCGGAATGCAGGTTTCTCCTCAATAGTTTCTATTCGGGCATTAATCATGCTGGCTCCGATCTTCATGTCCTTAGCCCAGAATGGAATTAAGCCCCAGCGATAGAGGTGGATAGTATGGGGTTCTTCCTGCGTGATGACAGGATGCATCTGAGTGGGGGCTACGTTGTAATTGGGTAATGGATTGTATCGCTCCAGGTCCTCACTATAAAAAGTGGCCCGAAACCGTGCTTCTAGTTCTTTTTCGGTTTTTGTCAGCGATGACCGTCCGCACATTAGCCCCCTATCCTCACGTATGCATCTATCTTATGATAGTCCTTAAGTTTTTTTACCAGTTTCCGGGCTTCATTCACGTCTGAAAAACGGCCCACACAAACGGTGTGATATTCAGAAAGATCAAAATTGATGATCTCTGTATCCTTAAACCCTGCCCGTTTTAATTCATCCACGCGTTGCTGTGCATTAACCAGCTGAGAAAAATTGCCGGCAATAACCAGGTGTTTACCTCCCGTATTGGAAGCCGAAGAAACAGGTTTCGCAGGCTCTGTGGCAGACTTGGTGGCCGTCGATGCAGACTTGGCGGCTGATGTATTCGAGGTTGTCTTAGCAGGGGTATTGCCTGTGGTAACTTTCTTCGGTTGTTCATTTGATTTTGTCACAACTGGCTTAGGCTCTTCTTTTTTCTTTTCCTCCGTTACTGCCTCGTGACTTGCCTTACCTGGGCTGGTAACTTCATCAGTATCTGATTTCCGGTCGGTATCAAATTCATTAGCGCTGGTATTTGGCTCCTGGGCTGGAGTTTCCGTAATATCGGTATGAAGGGTTGAATCAGCATCAGCTATCAATCCATCTCCCATCTCATTTTGCCGCGCGTCTACAATTTCATTGGGACGGCGAGGATTATCGGATCCCCATACATGACTAATCCAGATGTATAGGAGAAGCAGGATGAATATCGTGACGAGTACGGTGATGATACGGTTCATAACCTGAGTAGTTTTCTGTTTGTAAAAGGCAAGACCCGGCGCAAAGATAATATAAAAAAGTAATGCATAAAGCATTCTTCTTTACCAAATTATTTATATAACAAAATACCTATATGCTTTTTCGGCCGATGATATTCAAATCGTTTGCCATAATCTTTCTATTGTTTGGAGAAATGACCTCCGCTGAGGCATCTTTGCAAACCCTCTTAAGATGAATTATATGAGTGAATTACAGGCTATTATAGAATCAGCGTGGAACGATAGGGAATTATTAAAGGACCGGCAGACCCGGGAAGCTATCCTCGAGACCATCCGGTTGCTGGACCAGGGTGAAATACGGGTTGCAACCCAACAGGGGCCGGGCTCCTGGAGTGTTAATGATTGGGTTAAAAAGGCCATTACCCTTTATTTTCCTATCCAGGCCATGGAAACCATTGAAGTGGGGCCATTTGAATTCTATGATAAAATTCCTTTGAAAAAAGGGTTTGCACAGCAGGGTGTCCGGGTCGTTCCTCATGCATTGGTCAGGAAGGGTGCATTTCTTGAATCTGGGGTTATTCTAATGCCTTCCTACGTCAACATCGGTGCCTATGTAGGCAGTGGCTCCATGGTGGATACCTGGGCTACAGTGGGCTCCTGTGCGCAAATAGGACGAAACGTTCATCTCAGTGGGGGAGTGGGTATAGGAGGTGTGCTGGAACCACCACAGGCTGCCCCCAATATCATTGAAGACGACTGTTTTATTGGATCAAGATGTATTGTAGTGGAAGGCGTGCTCATTGAGCAGGAGGCTGTTCTCGGGGCTAATGTAGTGCTGACTCAATCCACTCACATCATCGATGTCACAGGTTCCGAGCCTGTTATTTACAAAGGAAGGGTGCCCGCCAGATCGGTAGTGATACCCGGTAGCTATGAAAGACAATATCCTGCAGGCAAATACAATGTCAGTTGTGCCCTGATTATAGGTCAGCGCCAGCCTTCCACGGATAAAAAGGTCTCTCTTAATGCCGCCCTCCGCGAGCACCAGGTAGCCGTGTAATCAATTATAAATTCTTTGTATCTTAATCAATATGCAACTCGCTCCCTATATAGATCATAGCTATCTGAAGCCGGACTGTACAGAAGTCATCATCGACAGGTTGATTGCCGAAACCCGGGAATATGGATTCAGGGCCATCTGTATTCCGCCTATATATATTCGATATGCTAAAGAAAAAGCAGGGGAAAGAAATTTTTTGCTGTGTACAGTAGCCGGTTTTCCTATCGGCTATGACCATGTATCGGCAAAACTGGCTTCGATTCATCGATCTGCTGAATTAGGGGCGGAGGAAGTCGATGTGGTGATCAATTTATCGGCTGTGAAAACAGGGCATCTTGATTTTACCAAAAGAGAAATGACGGCTTTTCATGAGACGGGAAGGGAGCTCGGTATCACCATAAAATACATCATCGAGGCGCAGCTCCTGACCGAAGTTGAAATTCTGCAGATATGCGAGATCAGCAATGAATTAAACCTTGATTTCGTTAAGACTTCCACCGGATTTTTTGGCGAACCGGTTAAGGAAGATGTCGTACGTTTATTGCGCCGACACCTTAATCCCGGTATCCAGATTAAAGCTTCAGGGGGTATTCATAATTACATTCAGGCAGTGAATATGATCCGTGCCGGTGCTGACAGGTTGGGTTGTAGTCAAAGTGTAAACATCATAAAAGAAACCGGACAGGATACCTGATGCAAAAAATCGCCACTCACCTATACCTCCAAAAACAATATTTCCTCCTCTTTGGATTTCTCATCTTGTTTTCATTGGCTCACGGACAGTTGGTGGAATCACCGGAAATCACCTCTCTGATGGAACGATGGAAAGCCTACAACCTGGAACATCAGGAATTGACCGGATACCGTATACAAATCCTGGCGACGGTGGACCGTCGGCAAATGGAAGCTGTCAGGCAAAGATTTGAAAATCGCTATCCAGAATATCCCATTCATACCAATCATAATGATCCGTACTTTCAGCTGAAAACAGGAGCCTTTCTTAGGATGCAGAAAGCCCAGGCTTTTTTGAAACTTTTGCAAAAGGATTATCCGGAAGCCATTCCCGTGACTGATGAAATCAAGGTAGATGAATTATTACTGTATGATCAGTAAGCCGGCACAGGATGAAAAAATTTGACTGGATCAGTTTTGCTATCGTGATCAGCCTGATCATTATTGGGTTGATGATGATTTATGCGTCAGGCTATCAGCCTGATGCTGAAATCCCGTTTTTCAAAAGCCAGGCGGGCCGCCAGCTCATTTTTGCTATAATAGGGTTGAGTATTCTTATTGGCTCCCAGTTGATAGACTGGAAGTTCTGGAGTGGAATTGCCTATCCGTTTTACGCATTTACGAACCTGTTGTTGATACTGGTATTGATCATTGGCTCTACTATCAAAGGATCCACCAGTTGGATTCAATTTGGCTGGATCACCTTTCAGCCCACCGAATTGGCTAAAGTGGGGACCATCCTGGCATTGGCATCCTTTCTCAGCCATCATCGTACGCGGGTTGCCGATACCCGGGACCTGATGATGGCTTCCGGGATTATTCTGTTGCCCACCCTGTTAGTATTACTTCAGGGTGATGCCGGGTCTGCACTTGTTTTTCTTTCCATTTTCCTGGTCCTTTTTCGTGAAGGTATGGCTATGTGGATCCCTGTATTATTAGCGGTATTGGGTTTACTCTTTGTACTCGCCCTGAAATACGATATGGCTGTGGTCACCCCATTGCTCTTGTTTGCCGGCGGTTTCTTTTTATTAGCCGGGGGGAAAAGAAAACAATACCAGGTGATGATCAGCATCAGTGTGATCTTACTTACGCTAACCCTGATGATATTATCCATGCGGGAGTATGTCATAATAGTGGCTGGCGCTTTCGCCTTATATTGCCTGCTTGAAAGTTTTATCGCCAGGCAAATCCGGCAGATCATCCTGATCTCATTAGGGGTGGTTTTATTAGGCGGATTTTCCTATACGAGCAACTACTTGTTTAACCATGTTTTGGAACCGCATCAGCAGGACCGGATCAATGTATGGCTCAATCCCGAAAATTGCGATCCCCGGGGATCCTTGTATAATATTCTTCAATCTAAAATCGCCATTGGATCAGGTGGTTTTACAGGGAAAGGGTATTTGCATGGAACCATGACCAAACTCAATTTCGTACCTGAGCAAAGCACGGATTTTATATACAGTATAATCGGTGAAGAACATGGCTTTATCGGCTCGATAGCGGTGATTCTTTTATTTCTCATCCTCATTTTGCGCTCCATCGATATAGGTGAACGGGCCAGGATGCCATTTATACGCCATTTTGCTTTTGGTGTTGTAGGTGTTCTTTTTATCCACTTTTTTGTCAATATAGGTATGACTATGGGGATTATGCCGGTGATTGGTATACCGCTTCCATTTATCAGTTCCGGCGGCTCTTCTATGATAGGATTTAGCTTGTTAATAGGGATTTTGCTCAGTATGGACTCCAGTTGGATGCGGTCAAGAAGAGTCGTCTGAGTATCTTTGTTTCATGACACAAATTCGTATTGGCATCACCATCGGCGACTTCAATGGCATTGGCCTTGAGGTCATCATTAAGACCCTGGTCCATCCTTCCATCACCCAACTCTGTACCCCGGTTATTTACGGTTCAGCTAAAGTGGTGAGTTATCACAAAAACATAGTTAATCCGGCTGAATTCAATTTTCACTCCACTGCTTCTGCGGACAAAATTTATCATCAGAAAATCAATGTGGTCAATTGCTGGCAGGATAATGTCAATATAGCCTTAGGCATGGAAACCGAGGAGGCAGGTCGTTTTGCGCATACTTCGCTTGACAGAGCTGTCCAGGATCTGAAATCCGGGTATATCGATGCTTTAGTGACTGCCCCTATCAGTAAGAATGCTATGAAGATGGCTGATTTTCCTTATGCTGGTCATACCGAATTCCTGGCCAATGCTTTTGGAAGCAAGGAGGCATTAATGATGATGATCGCTGATCAGATGCGCGTAGCCCTGGTCACTTCTCATCTGCCATTAGAAAAAGTTCCTTCCTCGGTGACGAAAGAATTGATGCGGAGCAAACTGGACCAAATGATTAAGAGTCTTAACGTGGATTTTGGTATTTCAAAACCAGTGATTGCCGTTTTAGGTCTCAATCCACATGCCGGGGAAAATGGTCACCTCGGAAAGGAAGAGGAAGAAATCATACGTCCGGTCATCGTGGAAGCTAAGAAATCCGGAGATATTATCATGGGTCCTTATCCGGCAGATGGATTTTTCGGCGCTATGCGTTTTAAGAAGTTTGACGGTATCCTTGCCATGTATCATGACCAGGGATTGATTCCGTTTAAAATGCTGCACTTTCAGGATGGCGTCAACTATACAGCAGGTTTACCTGTTATTCGGACATCACCAGATCACGGGACCGCTTTTGAAATAGCAGGAAAAAATGAAGCTGATCCTTCTTCCTTCAGGGCAGCCTTATTTGCCGCCATAGATATTTTTAAATCCAGGGAGCGCTTTCATAAGGACAATGCAAATGCCGTAAGAAAAACGCCAAAAGCATCCGAAATCCCTGAAGAAACTTAAAGTCAGGAGAAAGGTTTTGCTGGTTATTGGTGGCTTTGACGCATTCCAATGAACAAAGTCACATTACAAAAAAATTATCTCAATTTGCTTTTGAGATCACTACATCCCTGGATTCTAGTGATGAACGCCGTACATACTGAATGGTATAATAATCCAATTCATCAAGACCGTATAGCTTGATTGTTTTAATCAGCTTATCTGCATACTCCGGATCGGATGCATATCCGCAAAGCTGGAGTCCTTTGGCCCACAGGACATATTCTGTTTTGTCATAGCCAAAAAGCCCTTGGTAATGTTCCGTCTGCATAAGAAAATCAGAATGATCTTTATACGAATCGAGAGGGGAATCATACTGGCGAAAACAGGAGGGTACGATATTCCCACTGGCATCACGATCATCGTCCGGCATATAGCATGTTTCCCCGCTCCAATAATCTTTACACTTGATTCCAAAATGATTATTTGATTTTCGTGCCAGGCTGGAGGTTCCGGCATTGGTCTCCACGATGGCCTGTGCGATAATGATACTTGCCGGAATTCCGGATCTTTCCATTTCATCTATGGCCACATATTTATAATCCTCGATATAGCTGAGTATATAAGGCTTAAGGTTTTCAGGAGGACCCCATGGAAGAAAAAACAGAAGCAACAGGCAGGCTTTACTTAATAACATAAATATAGAAAGTGAACTGGTTTAAGAATCCAATGGAGAGAATCCAAATTCTATGCCAATCTCCCTGACCCGGCTATCTTGCGGATTAAGGTCTTACTTTTGATTTCAGAATTGTGAATCATTTGCCCCAACTATTGAAATTGTAATCACTCATATAATAAGCCCTTTAGTATGGCGATACCATCTTCTGCTTCGAATCCCGCCAGTGAACGGTTGATTCATACTGAATCTGAATACCTCGAGGGGCCCAAATCGAGGTCAAGTGAATTACGTTTTACCTTGAAAGTGGTTTTTCAGTTTATTCGCGGTTTCCGCAAATTGCATTTCGTTGGTCCTTGTGTAACCGTATTTGGATCAGCTCGATTTAAACCTGATCACCGGTTTTACCATTTGGCCGAAGTAATGGGGGCAACAATCGGTAAAACCGGGTTTACCGTAATGACAGGCGGGGGGCCTGGAATTATGGAAGCCGCCAATAAGGGAGCTTTTGAATCCGGAGGGATGAGCGTGGGCTGTAATATCCGGCTTCCATTTGAGCAAAAGCCGAATCCGTATATGCATGAATGGGTAACGATGGATTATTTTTTTGTCAGAAAATTCCTGCTCCTCAAATATTCATATGCATTTGTTGTTTTTCCCGGTGGCTGGGGTACTATGGATGAAATGTTCGAAACGCTCACCTTGGTGCAAACCGGTATGATTCATCACTTTCCTGTAGTCCTGATGGGGAAAGAATATTATCAACCGCTTATGGAATACCTGGACTTTATGCTCCAATGGGGAACTATTTCGGCATCAGACTTGAATTATGTGGCTGTCACAGATGATCCTGATGAAGCGATAGATCATCTTAAGAAATATATCCGGGACTATTATACGATCAGGCCACGAAAAGGAATTTGGCTTCTCGGCGAGCGATCTGCCCGAAAAAAGAAAAGGCCCTCTGTATAGAAGGCCTTTTCTTTTATCTGCTCGCTGCATTGATCATCGCATGATGACAATGCCTTTAGCGTGCACTTCCCGATCTGTCATCACCTGGAAGAGATACGTTCCTTCCGGTAACTTAGTTACGTCAATCTTCCGGGTATTGGCGCCTGCATGAGCTTTCATATGATCAGTCAGGACAACCTCTCCAAGGAAGTTCATGAAAGTAATATCGACATCCCGTGCTTCAGCAGCCGTAAAGCTGACATTGAAATTAGTGTTTGCAGGGTTCGGCCAATAAGTGACTTGTTGCAGGTAATCCGTGGATGAACCTTGAATAGTATTGTTAGGCGCATTCGGTATCAATACCTGGTGTTGATCGGCATTTGGATCATTTCCGGCAAACTGACCCAGCGGATCGAAGCATTCCAAATTCGCGGTACATACGGATTGACATCCAAAGGCATCCGTTACCGTCAATGAAATATTCACATCAAAGAATCCGACGTAAATAGTGATTTCGGGTGTTCCCTGACCACTCTGTATGAAGCATTCTTGTCCCACAACATCCCATACATAAGTGAATGGTCCGATACCTCCCGATACATTACTTCCAATCACTACTCCATGAGTATTGCAATCCACTTGTTCGGGAAGGATAATATTGCAATCCACGAAGGTATCCGGTATCCAAAGTATTCTTTGGGTACGCACGGTAGTATTTCCGCATGGATCCTTAGCTGTCCAGGTACGCAATACAATGTAATGACCCGGGGCATCACCATTTCCAATGGTCTGCTCATAAGTGATCGTAACAGGATCGGCATAATCTGTGGCATGAACCTGTGGTGCCGGGGGCAATTGTCCACATATGACAGTGATATCATCTGGTATGTCAGTAAATGCAGGTGGAATATCATCCAGTACATCGATGGCGAAGGTTAATACCGTGGAGTTACCACACTCATCTGTTGCCACCCAGGTATAAACCCTGTGTTCATAATACCCATCTTCAACACAATTATCTGAATAGGTAATATCTACCGTAAATACCGGTATGATCCAGATATCGCAAAGATCATGAACATAAACACTGCTTTCATCAAGGGCATTGAGCTGGTTGATAATATCCTTTTCGGATAGCCGGACAAAGTTCCCATTGTTGTCCATGTATTTACGTATGATCGACCAGGATGGAACTTCGATAACCGGTGGATCAGTATCATTTAGAATTATTCGCTGTTTCACTTCAGCCACATTTCCACAAGCATCTGTAGCCGTCCATGTTCGTTCTATGACCAATCCCGGACAACTGACATCGAGGGTATCCTGGGTCATCGTAACCGGAACAAATTGTTCCGCACAAGGATCCCAGGCAGTCACATCGGGTATGGACAGATCATTACACAGCAAGGTATCGACACCGGAAATAACCGGTCCGGAATGATCGCCTACGTGTATAATCTGGGTGGCCTGAGCTGAGTTGCCACATAAATCCGTTGCAGTCACCTGGCGGATAACATCGTATTCATATTCACAATTTGACTTTATAATACTGTCTCTCGTTGTGATTTGAACCTGGGCACAATTATCTGTTGCGGTTAGGGTCGGCCACTCATCATTGCAACCGATGGTGACTTCAGACGGGAACGGATCAAATACCGGCGGTGTCTCATCAATCAGATAAACATTGAGATAAAGTGATGAACTGTTACCACAAAGATCTGTAGCCGTCCAGGTCAATCTTAACCACAAGAGTGAACCGTTTTCACAACCCTGATAATCCTGCATGATCCTTTGCTCAAAGTCAAGATGTACATCCGGGCAGTTATCCTGCACAGCTACATCATCAGGACCCCATGGGGTATAATACCCATCATAAGCATCACACTCGGCAGAAATATACTCGCCATGGCCCAGCCCAATTAAATCCGGATTGATAAACTTAATAACCGGAGGTTGATTGTCATCAATGAGGATAACCGTGTCTCGGGCATAATTTCCGCACGGGTCAACAGCTTCGTACGTTCTTCTGAAAGCAGTGCCGTTTCCGCAGGGGCTTGGTATGGGCGTATCCCAGAAAATGAGCCCGGCCTTTCCACAATTATCAATGGCTTCAATATCCTGTAATATCGGATCATCCACACAGGCTTCGTCAGGTACACCTATAATAACCGGTGGCTCATCATCAATGAGATGAGCTGTAATGGTCAATGTGGTTGTGTTACCACATGCATCCACACCGGTCCAGGTAAAGGTCCGTTCTTCAATGTAGCCGAAGCGCTTGCAATTACGGGAGATAATCCTGTTGGTTTCAAACGTGATGGTGGGCAATCCTCCACACACATATGGACTGGAAACAGATTCAGCAGACAAATCATTAAAGAAGGCAGGTATTCCACCCTCATTGCAGGTATATTCCAGCAATGTACCATTAGGCAAGCCATAAATTTCAGGTTGCTCAATGGTCAGGATAGGTCCTGTCTTGTCTACCAAGGTGATGTGTTGCTGCTCAATAGCCACATTTCCACAATAGTCGGTGGCTTTCCAGGTACGGGTGATGATTTGTCCATCCTGGCAACCCGGATGAGGTCCATCCTGATCGAGTTCTACTACACAAGCGCACAGACATTCATCCGTCGCAGTCAAAGTAGGTGCATCCGGTACTTCATCGCAGTTAACTGTAATGTCTTCCGGAACATTCTGGATGACTGGTGGAATAGTATCGATCAAATTGAGGAATATCGTGGCAACAGCACTATTTCCGCAAACATCGGTTGCCGTCCATTGCAGCTTGTAACGGTTAATATAACCATCCACCGGACAATTGCCTTCAGCCACAAGATTGTTTTGATAGGTCAGCGTTACTGTTCCTGAACAATTATCTGTAGCCGTGACGTCATTTGGACCAAATGATGGTAAATCCCAGTTTGGATCCTGTCCGAAGCATTGTACTTCAAGCGTTCCATTATTAGGTATACCCATCAGCAATGGATTATTGAATGCAATGACAGGAGGTGTATTGTCAAATACTGTAATCACCTGGACACAAGTGGCTGAATTTCCACAAGCATCCGTTGCCCTGTAGGTCCGGTTAAGAGTGAACCTGTTGATGCAGGTTTGATTAACCGTGACATCGCTGACAAAAGTGATGACCGGTGCCGGGCCGGTACAGTTGTCAATGGCGGTCACACTTCCCGTATTAACTGCCGGAACATCTGTTGCACACTGCACTGTAACCGGAGCCGGACAAGTGATTGAAGGCGGTGTATTATCAAATACCGTAATCACCTGCGTACAGGTTGCTGAGTTCCCACAAGCATCTGTTGATCTGTATGTACGATTCAACGTAAACCGGTTGACACAAGTTTGATTTACAGTGACATCACTTACAAATGTCACTACTGGTGCCGGACCGGTGCAATTGTCGCTGGTGATCACACTGCCTGTATTCACAGCTGGTACCTGGGAAGCACATTGTACAGTAACAGCAGCCGGACAAGTAATACTTGGTGGCGTATTGTCAAATACAGTTATGACCTGTATACAGGTGGCTGTATTACCACAATTATCAGTTGACATGTACGTGCGGTTCAGGATAAATTGGTTAACGCAAGTTTGACTAATTGTAACATCGCTGACAAAAGTCACTACAGGTGCCGGACCTGTGCAATTGTCACTGGTGGTCACACTACCGGTGTTGACGGCAGGCACCAGAGATGCACACTGCACGGTTACTGCAGCCGGACAGGTAATGCTTGGCGGTATGTCATCAAATACGGTGATGACCTGGACACAGGTGGCTGAATTTCCGCAGACATCGGTCGAGATATAGGTCCGGTTCAATGTAAACCTGTTTGCACATGTCTGGTTCACCGTCATATCTCCTCCAAACGTAACAATTGGAGCAGCGCCATCACAATTATCATTCGTAGTGATAGCAGTTGTATCCGGTGCAGGCACAAGAGAAGCACATTCAAAGGTCAAATTTGGCGGGCAGGTTAAACTTGGAGGGATACTATCAAACACTGTAATAGTCTGTGTACAGGTGGCGGAATTACCACAAACATCGATAGCCAACCAGGTGCGTAATACCATGAATTGGTTTTCGCACACCATATTGATGACAGAGTCTCCCACAAAACTTACTTCGGGAAATTCAGACTCCGAACAGTTATCGGAAACCGTTACATCCTCGATATTTGGCTCGGGAAGATCGGTGGCACAAGCTACCGTAATATCTCCCGGACAAGTAATGGTCGGAGGTATATCATCAAATACCGTGATAGTTTGTGTACACGTGGATGAGTTGCCGCATTCATCAATGGCAATATATCTCCTATACACAACAAATCGGTTGTCACAGGTCATGTTGGCTATAGAGTCTCCATCAAAATCAAGACTGATCTCCAGGCTGCAATTATCGGTTGCAGTCACAGCCTCAATATCTTCGATCGGAACATCAACCGCACATTGTACTGTCACGTCGGCGGGGCACACTATGATTGGTGGAGTGGTATCCACTACCTGGATAGACTGGAAGCAGGAACTGCTGTTGCCGCAACCATCCGAGGCTGTCCATAGACGACTGATGAAATATTCCTGTGGACAGTTTTGTGAAAGGAAGATTTGATCTGTGTACGAAACATCAGGCACAGGATTACAATCATCTGTAGCTGTTGCAAAACCAGTGTTATCGGGTAACGTAGATTGATCGCATTCAATAGTGAGGTTAGCAGGACAGGTGATCACCGGTGCTACATCATCATGGATATTGACTACACAGACAAATTCATTTATGCTTTCATTTCCACACTGATCAAGGATGGTAAAATAAACAGTAAACGTTCTGATGCAACTGTCACCAGTAATAACGATGCTATCCACGCGGGCCACCAGGCTATCCGGATCTGTACAGTTGTCGAATAAACATCCATTCAAGCTCGGTATGGTCACCCCGGCTACCGTCCAGTTTTCATTCTCACCAACCAACTGACCCTCTTCGAGTGAAATTGTGGCTACCGCCGGACATTCTACCGTATCCGCACTGGTGAAAAAGTCAAATATTAACTGGCATTGCGGATTAAAATCAGGCGGCACCGTATCCTGAACTGAAATATTCTGAATACAGGTTGATGAATTACCACATTCATCAGTAGCCACCCATGTCCTTACAATAGTATATGACTGTGGGCACAGGCCAGGGATAATTTCTTCATTGAAATCAAAGGTGATGACCATACTACAATTATCACTTGCAGTGGCCGTTCCCGTGGTTTCAGTTGAAGTATCATCTGTACATTCCAGTGTGATATCGCCCGGACAATCAATGACCGGAGGTACGGTATCCTGTACCGTGATCACCTGTATACAGGTACTGCTGTTGCCACATTCATCAGCGGCGAGCCATTCCCGGTTGATCGTATATGCCTGTGGACATTGACCCGCCACGGTCATATCATTCCAGGTCACCTCAGGAATACCCTCGCAATTATCGGTTGCCGTGGCTATACCGGTACTTTCTGTTGAGGTGTCATCATCACAATTAACAGTGAGATCCGGAGGACAATTCAACACCGGCGCAATGTCATCAAACACTACAATGCTTTGAGAACAGGTAGCCGAATTACCGCATTCATCGGTGGCCTGGTAAATTCTGGTGATATCATATCGGTTCAGGCAGGTCTGATTAAAGACCAGATCAACGACATGGGTCACAGCGATGATGTTTGCACAATTATCACTGACAACTAGAATTCCAGGATTAGGCGGTGGCACATCGCCCCGACATTCCACGGTTACATCCGGCAGACAGGTAATGATTGGCGCAGTAGTATCCTGAACAGTAATAATCTGTAGACAACTACTTGTATTGTCACAACCATCATTGGCCGTCCAGGTGCGGAATATGATCATGGCTTGTGGACATGCTCCTGGAACTATTGAATCAGAAGATGTTAGGATCAAATCCGCCTGGCAATCATCTGTGGCCGTTGGCAAACCAAGGCTATCCGGCAAAGTGGAAATCTCACAATCAATCGTCAAATCTCCCGGGCAAGTAATAATTGGGGCTACATCATCATGAATGTTGACCACACATACAAATTCATCCGCACTCTCGTTGCCACACTGATCCAGAATGGTGAAGTATACTGTAAAGGTTCTTGTACAGCTGTTTCCAGTAATCACAATGCTATCTACTCTGGCCAACAGGCTATCCGGGTTGGTACAATTATCAAACAGGCATCCATTCAGGCTCGGGAATCTGTACGCCTCCTGCATACCAGTTTTCAGATTCCCCGACCAGCTGTCCCTGGTACTAAAGAAATAGTGGCTTCTGCCGGGCAATCTACGGTGTCCGCACTCGTGAAGAAATCAAATACCAGTTGACAAGCCGGATTAAATGTCGGCGGTGTCGTATCCTGTACCGTGATCGTCTGCAGACAGCTGCTAATATTATCGCATCCATCATTGGCTGTCCAGGTACGTAATATGGTCATCGACTGTGGACAGGCTCCCGGTATAATCGAATCTATCGATGTAATGCTGATTTCCGGTTGACAATCATCTGTAGCCGAAGCAAATCCTGTACTATCCGGTAAGGTGGAATTCCCACAATCAATTGTCAGATCTGCCGGACAGGTAATCACCGGCGCCACATCATCATGTATGTTGACTACACAAACAAACTCATTTACACTTTCATTATTACACTGATCCAGTATGGTCAGATATACAGTAAATGTGCGTGTACAACTATTACCAGTGATCACAATACTATCTACACGGGCAACCAAACTATCCGGGTTGGTACAATTATCAGACAGACAGCCGTTCAAACTTGGTATTGTTACTCCTCCCACTGTCCAGTTTTCGGATTCCCCGATTATTTGGCCTTCTTCAAGTGAAATCGTCGCCGATCCAGGACATTCTACCGTGTCTGAACTGGTAAAGAAATCAAATACTAACTGGCAAGCCGGATCGAATGTCGGCGGTGTCGTATCCTGCACCGTGATCGTCTGCAGACAACTACTAATGTTATCGCATCCATCATTGGCTGTCCAGGTACGTAATATGGTCATCGACTGTGGGCAGGCTCCTGGTAAAATCGAATCCGTCGACATAATAGTGACTGTTTCCTGGCAATCATCTATGGCTGTTGCCATACCAGTGCTATCCGGACTGGTCGAATTATCACAGTCTATAGTCAAATCCGCCGGACAGGTAATCACCGGTGCCACATCATCATGAATGTTGACCACACATACAAACTCATCCGCACTCTCATTGCCACACTGATCCAGGATGGTAAAGTATACTGTGAAGGTTCTTATGCATGTATTTCCTGTAATCACTATGCTGTCTACCCTGGCTAGCAGGCTATCCGGATTCGTACAATTGTCAAACAGGCAGCCATTCAGACTCGGTATCTGTACACCTCCCACAAACCAATTTTCTGATTCCCCAACCAGTTGACCAGGTACTAAAGAAATTGCAGCCTCTGACGGGCAATCCACCGTATCCGCGCTGGTGAAGAAATCAAATACCAATTGACAAGCCGGATTGAATGTCGGCGGTGTCGTATCCTGTACCGTGATCACCTGTATACAGGTACTGCTGTTACCACATTCATCAGCGGCGAGCCATTCCCGGTTGATCGTATATGCCTGTGGACATTGACCCGCCACGGTCATATCATTCCAGGTCACCTCAGGAATACCCTCGCAATTATCGGTTGCCGTGGCTATACCGGTACTTTCTGTTGAGGTGTCATCATCACAATTAACAGTGAGATCCGGAGGACAATTCAACACCGGCGCAATGTCATCAAACACTACAATGCTTTGAGAACAGGTAGCCGAATTACCGCACTCATCGGTGGCCTGGTAAATTCTGGTGATATCATATCGGTTCAGGCAGGTCTGATTAAAGACCACGTCAGCGACATGTATGACGGTGATGATGTCAGAGCAATTATCGCTAACCAAAAGAATGCCAGGATTAGGGATCGGCACATCGCCCCGACATTCCACGGTTACATCCGGCAGGCAGGTGATCATCGGCGGAGTCGTGTCCTGAACTGTAATGACTTGTAGACAACTGGAAATATTGTCGCATCCATCATTAGCCATCCAGGTACGATATATCGTCATCGCCTGTGGACATACTCCAGGCACTATCGAGTCTGCAGAAGTTATAATCAAATCAGCCTGGCAATCATCTGTTGCTGTGGCCAGACCAAGACTATCCGGCAGCGTAGAAATTTCGCAATCTATAGTCAGATCTCCCGGACAAGTAATAATCGGGGCCACATCATCATGAATGTTGACCACACATACAAATTCATCCGCACTCTCGTTGCCACACTGATCCAGAATGGTGAAGTATACTGTAAAGGTTCTTGTACAGCTGTTTCCAGTAATCACAATGCTATCTACCCTGGCCAACAGGCTATCCGGGTTGGTACAATTATCAAATAGGCATCCATTCAGACTGGGTATCTGTACTCCTCCTGCGAACCAGTTCTCAGATTCCCCAACCAGCTGTCCCTGTACTAAAGAAATAGTGGCTTCTGCCGGGCAATCTACGGTGTCCGCACTCGTGAAGAAATCAAATACCAATTGACAAGCCGGATTAAATGTCGGCGGTGTCGTATCCTGTACCGTGATCGTCTGCAGACAGCTGCTAATATTATCGCATCCATCATTGGCTGTCCAGGTACGTAATATGGTCATCGACTGTGGACAGGCTCCCGGTATAATCGAATCTATCGATGTAATGCTGATTTCCGGTTGACAATCATCTGTAGCCGAAGCAAATCCTGTACTATCCGGTAAGGTGGAATTCCCACAATCAATTGTCAGATCTGCCGGACAGGTAATCACCGGCGCCACATCATCATGTATGTTGACTACACAAACAAACTCATTTACACTTTCATTATTACACTGATCCAGTATGGTCAGATATACAGTAAATGTGCGTGTACAACTATTACCAGTGATCACAATACTATCTACACGGGCAACCAAACTATCCGGGTTGGTACAATTATCAGACAGACAGCCGTTCAAACTTGGTATTGTTACTCCTCCCACTGTCCAGTTTTCGGATTCCCCGATTATTTGGCCTTCTTCAAGTGAAATCGTCGCCGATCCAGGACATTCTACCGTGTCTGAACTGGTAAAGAAATCAAATACTAACTGGCAAGCCGGATCGAATGTCGGCGGTGTCGTATCCTGCACCGTGATCGTCTGCAGACAACTACTAATGTTATCGCATCCATCATTGGCTGTCCAGGTACGTAATATGGTCATCGACTGTGGGCAGGCTCCTGGTAAAATCGAATCCGTCGACATAATAGTGACTGTTTCCTGGCAATCATCTATGGCTGTTGCCATACCAGTGCTATCCGGACTGGTCGAATTATCACAGTCTATAGTCAAATCCGCCGGACAGGTAATCACCGGTGCCACATCATCATGAATGTTGACCACACATACAAACTCATCCGCACTCTCATTGCCACACTGATCCAGGATGGTAAAGTATACTGTGAAGGTTCTTATGCATGTATTTCCTGTAATCACTATGCTGTCTGCCCTGGCTAGCAGGCTATCCGGATTCGTACAATTGTCAAACAGGCAGCCATTCAGACTCGGTATCTGTACACCTCCCACAAACCAATTTTCTGATTCCCCAACCAGTTGACCAGGTACTAAAGAAATTGCAGCCTCTGACGGGCAATCCACTGTATCCGCGCTGGTGAAGAAATCAAATACCAATTGACAAGCCGGATTGAATGTCGGCGGTGTCGTATCCTGTACCGTAATGGTTTGTAAACAACTACTAATATTATCGCATCCATCATTGGCTGTCCAGGTGCGCAATATGGTCATCGCCTGCGGACAGGCTCCGGGTATAATCGAATCTATTGATGTAATGGTGATTTCCGGCTGGCAATCATCCGTAGCTGTAGCAAATCCTGTGCTATCTGGTAATGAAGAATTTTCACAATCGATCGTTAGATCCGCAGGACAGGTAATCACAGGAGCTACATCATCATGAATGTTGACCACGCATACAAATTCATCTGTGCTCTCATTGCCACACTGATCGATAATGGTCAGATAAACGGTAAAGGTGCGCGTACAGCTTGTACCCGTGATCACGATACTATCTACACGGGCAACCAAACTATCCGGGTTGGTACAATTGTCAGACAGACAGCCGTCCAGACTGGGTATAGTCACTCCACCCACTGTCCAGCTTTCGGATTCACCGATAATCTGACCTTGCATTAAGGAGGTCGTGGCTGCCGCAGGACAATCTACTGTATCTGAACTGGTGTAGAAATCCAAAACCAGCTGGCAGGCCGGATTAAAGGTCGGCGGTGTCGTATCCTGAACAAAAATAGTTTGAAGACAAGTACTGATATTACCACATCCATCATTGACTGTCCAGGTTCGAAGCACATTCAATTCATTTGGGCAACTTCCTGGTATCAGTGAGTCAGTATACATCACTACAAAATCCAACTGGCAATCATCCGTTGCTGTAGCGGTACCGGTATTTTGAGGAGCGGTAGAATCCTGGCAATCAATAGTGACGTCTCCTGGGCAAATAAGTACCGGAGGAACATCGTCATGGATATTAACAACGCATATAAACTCATTGGTACTTTCATTTCCACACTGATCGAGAATGGTAAAGTAAACTGTAAAGGTCCGTGAACAATTATCTCCTGAAATTACAATGCTGTCAACTCGGGCCAGCAGACTATCCGGGTTTGTACAATTGTCAAACAAACAACCATTCAGGCTTGGGATAGAAACTCCGGCTACCGTCCAGCTTTCGGATTCCCCAACTAATTGACCCGGCACTAAAGAAATGGTGGCCTCAGCAGGACATTCAACTGTATCCGCGCTTGTGAAAAAATCAAACACCAGTTGGCATGCCGGATCAAACGTCGGTGGCGTGGTATCCTGCACCGTGATGATTTGGACACAGGTGCTGATGTTATTGCATCCATCATTCGCGCTCCAAGTCCTGTAAATGGCAGCGGCCTGAGCACATATACCAGGTATAATGGAATCAGTGGAGGTTATAATGAGATCCCCCTGGCAATCATCCGTGGCCGTGGCCATTCCTGTGCTATCCGGAGAAGTGGAATTCTCACAATTGATAGTCAGATCTGCCGGGCAGGTGATCACCGGTGCTACGTCATCATGGATATTGACAATGCATACAAATTCACTAACGCTTTCATTACTGCACTGATCAAGAATGGTCAGGTATACCGTAAAGGTACTTGTACAGCTGTTTCCTGTGATCACTATGCTGTCAACCCTGGCCACGAGGCTATCCGGGTTTGTACAATTATCAAACAGGCAACCATTCAGACTGGGTATGGTCACTCCAGCTACCGTCCAGCTTTCTGATTCGCCAATGATCTGGCCTTCCATTAAGGAGATCGTGGCTGCTGCCGGGCACTCTACCGTATCTGAACTGGTAAAGAAGTCAAAGACTAACTGGCAGGCTGGATTGAAAGTCGGAGGTGTGGTATCCTGTACAGATATCGTTTGCAGGCAAGTACTTATATTATTACATCCGTCATCGGCGGTCCAGGTACGGAAAATAGTCATGGATTGTGGACATGCCCCAGGAGTAATTGAATCTGTTGATGTGATGGTTACCTCTAACTGGCAATCATCGATTGCTGTGGCAATACCTGTACTATCCGGCAGGGTAGTGTTTTCGCAATCTATTGTCAAATCGGCAGGACACGTCAATACAGGGGCAACATTGTCATGAATGTTGACCACACATACAAATTCATCAGCGCTTTCATTGCCGCATTGATCGAGTATGGTGAAATAAACAGTGAATGTTTTCACACAATTATTACCGGTACTTACTACGCTGTCAACGCGGGCCACCAGGCTATCCGGATTGGTACAATTGTCAAACAAACAGCCATTCAGACTGGGTATTAATGCACCACCGGCAGTCCAACTCTCTGATTCGCCTACTATTTGACCGGGAACCAGGGATATGGTGGCTTCTGAAGGACAATCAATACCTGGTACGCTGGTAAAGTAATCCAATACCAATTGACAATCCGGGTTAAATGTTGGAGCGGTTGTATCCTGCACGGTAATCAACTGTAGACAAGTACTGGTATTGTCGCATCCGTCATTAGCTATCCAGGTCCTGAATATGGTCATGGATTGTGGACATTGACCGGGAGCTATGGAATCCGTGGAAGTGATGATGATATTGGTTTGGCAATCATCTGTGGCAGTTGCCAGTCCGGTACTATCAGGTGAGGTAGATTCATCGCAGTCTAAGGTAAGGTCACCTGGACAGCTTATTACCGGGGCTACATCATCATGAATAATATATTGTAATTGCATGAGTGAATTACTTTCATTTCCGCACGCATCAATAATGCGCAGGTAAACAATGATAATTCTGGCACAATTATTTCCAGTGACCACAATCGATTCTACCCTGGCCACTAAACTGTCAGGATTAGTACAATTATCCGTCAAACAACCATTCAGACCAGGAATAGTAACTCCTGCTACAGTCCAGCTTTCCGACTCGCCGATAATTTGACCTACCATCAAAGAAGTGGTAGCCTGAGAAGGACAGTCGACCGTATCCGAACTGGTGTAAAAATTTAATGTTACCTCGCAGTCCCTGATGAAATCAGGAGGCGTTGTGTCCTGAACCGTTATGATTTGTGTACAAGAACTCGTGTTATTACATCCGTCATCTGCAGTCCAGGTACGTTGAATGACCATGCTATATTGACAACTACCGGGAGTAATCGTTTCTGAGGAAGTTATTGTTACTTCACTCTGACAATCATCCGTAGCTGTGGCGATACCTGTACTATCCGGCAAGGTTGAATTCTGACAGTCAATCGTCAAATCCGGTGGGCAGGAAAGCACTGGTGCTACATTGTCATGTATATTAACTACACATACAAATTCATCCACACTTTCATTACCACACTGATCCAGAATCGTGAAATACACGGTGAAGGTCCGAACACAATTGTTTCCTGTGGTTACTACACTGTCAACCCGGGCCACCAGGCTATCAGGATTCGTACAATTATCAAACAGGCAGGCATTCAGGCTCGGTATAGTTACACCGCCGGCCATCCATGATTCCGATTCTCCTACCAACTGACCGGGTACCAGCGATATCGTTGCCGCGGCAGGACAATCAACTCCCGGAACACTGGTAAAGTAATCCAATACAAGTTGGCATGCCGGATCAAAAGTCGGCGGTACCGTATCCTGAACCGTGATCACCTGCAAGCAGGTAGATGCATTATCACATCCATCGTCTGCTGTCCATGTTCGGTTGATCGTATACGATTGTGGGCAATTGCCAGGAACAATCACATCCGCTGATGTAATAATAATAGTACTCTGACAATCATCCGTCGCCGTAGCCATGCCTGTGCTATCCGGTGATGTTGAATTTGTACAATCTATGGTCAGGTCTCCCGGGCAAGTAATCACCGGGGCTACATCATCATGTATGTTGACTATACATATAAATTCATTTGTACTTTCATTACCGCACTGATCGAGGATTGTAAAGTATACCGTAAACGTCCGGTCACAACTGGTACCTGTAATCGGTATACTATCCACTCTCGCTAACAAACTATCCGGATTTGTGCAATTGTCAGACAAACATCCATTCAGACTGGGGATGGTTACGCCACCGGCAGTCCATGATTCTGATTCTCCCACTAATTGACCGGGAACCAGGGAGATCGTTGCTGCTGCAGGACAATCCACGGTATCCGCACTGGTAAAGAAGTTAAAGACTAACTGACAGGCTGGATCAAAACTTGGTGGTGTGGTATCCTGTACCATGATGGTAGCACTGCAGGTTGCCGAATTGCCACAATCATCAGTAGCCGTCCAGGTTCTGGTAACACTATAGTTAC
Organism: uncultured Saprospiraceae bacterium; assembly: GCA_963837505.1. Classification (GTDB taxonomy): domain Bacteria; phylum Bacteroidota; class Bacteroidia; order Chitinophagales; family Saprospiraceae; genus Opimibacter. The sequence goes on from CAWINN010000014.1 coordinate 329,014, forward strand.
CAGCACAACTACCTGGTGTAGTGACATCCGTGAAGGTCACCGTTACACTGGTATCACATCCATCTGTTACTACCGGATCTATAAATTCAGGGGAGTCCGGACAATCTATTGGTGTTATTTGCGTAGCACAAATAATCGTAGGCGGTGTCGTATCCTGTACCATGATAGTAGCACTGCACGTTGCCGAATTGCCACAATCATCAGTAGCCGTCCAGGTACGCGTCACACTGTAGTTGCCTGCACAATTACCTGGCGTGGTTACATCTGCAAAGGTCACTGTTACACTGGTATCACAGCCATCAGTCACTACCGGATCAATAAATTCCGGTGTAGCCGGACAATTTATCGGGCTTATTTGATTGGCGCAGGTAATAACTGGTGGCGTAGTGTCTTGTACCATAATGGTGGCACTGCAGGTCGCTGTATTGCCACAATCGTCGGTCGCTGTCCAGGTTCGGGTTACACTATAATTACCGGCACAATTGCCTGGTGTGGTCACATCTGCGAACGTTACCGTCACACTTGTATCACATCCATCTGTTGTCGTTGGTGGTATAAAGACAGGTACTTCCGGACAATCTATCAGCGCTATTTGCGTAGCACAAATAATCGTAGGCGGTGTCGTATCCTGTACCATGATGGTAGCACTGCAGGTCGCCGTATTGCCACAATCATCAGTGGCGGTCCAGGTACGGGTAATACTATAGTTGCCTGCACAATTACCTGGCGTGGTTACATCTGCAAAGGTCACTGTTACACTGGTATCACAGCCATCGGTTACTACCGGATCTATAAATGCCGGTGAGTCCGGACAATCTATGGGCGTTATTTGGGTGGCACAGATGATCGTAGGTGGTGTCGTATCCTGTACCATGATGGTAGCACTGCAGGTCGCCGTATTGCCACAATCATCAGTAGCCGTCCAGGTTCGGGTAACACTGTAGCTGGCCGCACAATTACCCGGTGTAGTGACATCCGCGAAAGTTACCGTTACACTTGTATCACAGCCATCTGTTACTACCGGATCTATAAATTCCGGTGAGTCCGGACAATCTATTGGCGTTATTTGGGTGGCACAGATGATCGTAGGTGGTGTCGTATCCTGTACCATGATGGTAGCACTGCACGTTGCCGAATTGCCACAATCATCAGTAGCCGTCCAGGTACGCGTCACACTGTAGCTGGCTGCACAATTACCTGGTGTAGTGACATCCGAGAAGGTCACCGTTACACTGGTATCACAGCCATCTGTTACTACCGGATCTATAAATTCAGGGGAGTCCGGACAATCTATTGGTGTTATTTGCGTAGCACAAATAATCGTAGGCGGTGTCGTATCCTGTACCATGATAGTAGCACTGCACGTTGCCGTATTGCCACAATCATCAGTAGCCGTCCAGGTACGCGTCACACTGTAGTTGCCTGCACAATTACCTGGTGTGGTTACATCTGCAAAGGTCACTGTTACACTGGTATCACAGCCATCGGTCACGGCCGGATCTATAAATTCCGGTGTAGCCGGACAATTTATCGGGCTTATTTGAGTGGCGCAGGTAATAACTGGTGGCGTAGTGTCTTGTACCATAATGGTGGCACTGCAGGTCGCTGTATTGCCACAATCGTCGGTCGCTGTCCAGGTTCGGGTTACACTATAATTACCGGCACAATTGCCTGGTGTGGTCACATCTGCGAACGTTACCGTCACACTTGTATCACATCCATCTGTTGTCGTTGGTGGTATAAAGACAGGTACTTCCGGGCAATCTATCAGCGCTATTTGCGTAGCACAAATAATCGTAGGCGGTGTCGTATCCTGTACCATGATGGTAGCACTGCAGGTCGCCGTATTGCCACAATCATCAGTGGCGGTCCAGGTACGGGTAATACTATAGTTGCCTGCACAATTACCTGGCGTGGTTACATCTGCAAAGGTCACTGTTACACTGGTATCACAGCCATCGGTTACTACCGGATCTATAAATGCCGGTGAGTCCGGACAATCTATGGGCGTTATTTGGGTGGCACAGATGATCGTAGGTGGTGTCGTATCCTGTACCATGATGGTAGCACTGCAGGTCGCCGTATTGCCACAATCATCAGTAGCCGTCCAGGTTCGGGTAACACTGTAGCTGGCCGCACAATTACCCGGTGTGGTGACATCCGCGAAAGTTACCGTTACACTTGTATCACAGCCATCTGTTACTACCGGATCTATAAATTCCGGTGAGTCCGGACAATCTATTGGCGTTATTTGGGTGGCACAGATGATCGTAGGTGGTGTCGTATCCTGTACCATGATGGTAGCACTGCACGTTGCCGAATTGCCACAATCATCAGTAGCCGTCCAGGTACGCGTCACACTGTAGCTGGCTGCACAATTACCTGGTGTAGTGACATCCGAGAAGGTCACCGTTACACTGGTATCACAGCCATCTGTTACTACCGGATCTATAAATTCAGGGGAGTCCGGACAATCTATTGGTGTTATTTGCGTAGCACAAATAATCGTAGGCGGTGTCGTATCCTGTACCATGATAGTAGCACTGCACGTTGCCGTATTGCCACAATCATCAGTAGCCGTCCAGGTACGCGTCACACTGTAGTTGCCTGCACAATTACCTGGTGTGGTTACATCTGCAAAGGTCACTGTTACACTGGTATCACAGCCATCGGTCACGGCCGGATCTATAAATTCCGGTGTAGCCGGACAATTTATCGGGCTTATTTGAGTGGCGCAGGTAATAGCTGGTGGCGTAGTGTCTTGTACCATAATGGTGGCACTGCAGGTCGCTGTATTGCCACAATCGTCGGTCGCTGTCCAGGTTCGGGTTACACTATAATTACCGGCACAATTGCCTGGTGTGGTCACATCTGCGAACGTTACCGTCACACTTGTATCACATCCATCTGTCGCTGTTGGTGGTATAAAGACAGGTGTATCCGGACAATCCAGCGGGGTTATTTGTGTTGCGCAGACAAGGGTGGGGGGCGTAGTGTCCTGTACCATGATGGTAGCACTGCAGGTCGCCGAATTGCCACAATCATCGGTTGCGGTCCAGGTACGGGTTACACTGTAGCTGGCTGTACAATTTCCTGGTGTCGTTATATCTGTGAAGGTGACTGTCACACTTGAATCACAGCCATCCGTTACTGTGGGCGGTATAAACACAGGTACATCCGGACAGTCTACCGGTGATATTTGTGTGGCACAGATTATGGTAGGAGCTGTAGTATCCTGAACCATGATAGTGGCACTGCAAGTTGCCGAGTTACCACAATCATCCGTAGCTGTCCAGGTTCGGGTTACATCGTAGGTGCCAGCACAATTGCCCGGTGTGATGACGTCTGCGAAAGTTACACTTACACTTGCATCACAATCATCCGATACAGTTGGAGGTGTAAAAACAGGAGCGTCAGGGCAAAATACAGGAGTAGTTTGCACGGCACAGGTAATAGCTGGTGGAATGGTATCCACCAATTGGATGTGTTGCAAACAGGAGGATTGATTGCCACAAGCATCAATGGCTATAAACTGACGATAAATATCTTCAGGGTAAATGCAGGTTTGCCCGCAATAAGTATCAAAATCAACTGTATAGTTTGTAAAAGACGGCGTCTCTGTGACGAGAATGTTTCCGGGTAGTTCTACACTTGCCGTCAGGTCGGTAGCTTCATCTTCATCCAATACTACGGATCCTCCTGCGCCTAACTGAAGGCATATCTGATGCAGCACAACGGGAATGTTTTTGGTGATCATAAGGTTCCCGGTATTTCCAGAACTGTTCATCAGAATCAGACCAGATCCTCCGCAATCTTCCTGAACACCGCTATTGTCGACCATGACACAAGACTCATTCGAGACAACTGGATCAGCACCATTATAACAATTCACGAAAAATCCAGTGGTGTAAGAAGTTAGAATTCCGGTTACACCAGGTGTATATTGAAGGGTAAAGCAAATAGTTCCGGTTGAACAGTCGGAACCTGAAACACAACTTCCGGACATAGTGCCGGGCGGCATATATACCCAACGCATTTCAGGGGCAGGCCCGGGAGGGGTATCGAAATAATCAAAATTGAGTATGGTCGGATTCGGATCGCATTGATCGGTGGCAGTGGCGTTACCAGTGTCCGTCACCAAAGTACTTTCATTACATTCGATAGTAAGGTCAGGTGGACAGGTTATGGTTGGAGCTTGATTGTCCTGCAGGGTTATGATCTGGAGACAAGTGTTCGAATTTCCACATCCATCCGTTGCAATCCAGGTCCGTTGGATAGTATATCCTTGAGGACAAGATGCATTGGGGACAATAACATCGGTGGACGTTATAACGACCCCCATATCACAATTGTCACTAGCCGTTGCAGTTCCGTTAAGACCTCCCGGCGAAGTATCGTCATCACACTGAAGAGTCAAATTCGGTGGACAAGTGATCGATGGCGGAGTGTTGTCTTGAACAGCAATGGTTTGCAAACATGTATTGGAATTTCCACAATTATCATCTGCTGTCCAGGTCCTCAGAATAGTATATGCCTGGGCACAGGCTGGGTCCGGAATAATATTATCTGACGAGGTAATCGTTACCTGTGCTGAGCAATTGTCAACAGCGGTAGCTATACCCGTTGCTAATGGATCCGAACTGGTGTTACATTCAATGGTGACATCGGCAGGACAAGTAATGGTTGGTGGAGTGGTATCCTCCAGCGTAATGTGTTGCAAACAGGAGGATTGATTACCACATGCGTCAATAGCTAAAAACTGACGATAAATATCTGCGGGGTAAATACAGGTTTGTCCACAATAGGTATCAAAATCAACCGTATAGTTGGTGAAAGAGGGAGTCTCCGTGACCAGGATATTTCCAGGCAGTTCAACGCTCGCCGTCAGATCGGTAGCTTCATCTTCATCCAATACTACGGATCCTCCTGCACCTAATTGCAGGCATATCTGGTGTAATACTACCGGCACATTTTTAGTGATCATGAGGTTCCCGGTATTTCCTGAACTGTTCATCAGGATCAATCCAAGTCCGCCGCAATCTTCCTGAACTCCGCTATTGTCAACCATGACGCAAGACTCATTGGAGACCACGGGATCAGCACCATTGTAACAATTCACAAAAAATCCGGTAGTGTAAGAAGTTAGAATTCCAGTTACACCAGGTGTGTATTGAAGGGTAAAGCAAATTGTTCCGGTTGAGCAGTCCGAACCTGAAACACAACTACCTGACATTGTGCCGGGAGGCATATAAACCCATCGCATTTCCGGAGCTGGTCCGGGAGGGGTGTCGAAATAATCAAAATTTAATATGGTCGGGTTCGGATCGCATTGGTCGGATACAGTAGCATTGCCGGTGTTATTTACTAATAGGCTTTCATCACACTGGATGGTGATATCCGGCGGGCAAGTAATTTGAGGAGCAATGGTATCTAATAATGAAATAGTCTGCAAACAAGAATTTGAATTGCCGCATCCATCTGAAGCAACCCAGGTACGTTGAATAGTGAATCCTTGTGGACAGGTTGGATTAGGTACTATTACGTCGGTGGAGGTAATGGTTATACCAGGGCTACAATTATCTGTAGCGGTGGCTGTTCCGTTGGCTCCCCCTGGCGTGGTGTCGTCATCACATTGAAGTGTTAAATCCGGAGGACAGGTGATCAAAGGAGCCGCATTGTCTTCCACAGAAATGGTCTGAGTACAATTACCTGAATTACCGCACTCATCAACCGCAGTCCAGGTCCTTAATATCACAAACGCTTGTATACAACTCGGGTTCTGAATAATGGAATCGGCCGAAGTAATCGTCACAGGCCCGGAACAATTATCTGTCGCTGTAGCCATTCCGGTTGCGCCCACGGAAGTATCCGAATTGCATTCCAGGGTAAGGTCTGGGGGACATGTAATATCCGGAGGTGTCATATCCTGTATAGTAATGGACTGAAGACATGTACTTTGATTGCCACAATCATCTTCTGCAACAAACCGACGGAATATGGATTGGGGATATATGCATGTTTGGTTGCAATAAGTGTCGAAGTCAATTAAATAATTAGAGAAGGAGGGATATTCAGTCGTTAATCCCATATCGGTCTGAATGCTTGTTGTCAGATCAGTAGTTTCATCTTCATCCAATAAAACAGAGCCTCCTGCACCTAGCTGAACACAGATTTGATGTAAGATGACAGGCACATTCTGAGTCACCAGCAGATTACCTGTGTTTCCTGAACTGTTCATCAGAATAATGCCAGAACCCCCACAATCTTCCTGTATGAAACTATTATCTGTCATTACACAGGATGTATTCGTGACGACAGGGTCATTGCCATTGTAGCAATCCACGAAAAATCCTGTGGTATAGGAAGAGAGAATACCGCTAATACCGGGGGTGTATTGGAGAGCAAAACATAATGTTCCTGTCGAACAATCCGATCCTGAAACACAACTTCCGGACATCGTTCCGGGTGGTAAATATATCCATCGCATTTCCGGCGCGGGAGTTGGTGGCGTATCAAAATAATCAACAGTGAAGATTACCGGATTAGGATCACAAATATCTGTTGCCGATGCCTCACCTGTATTGGAGGTCAGGGTACTCTCATCACATTCAATGGTTACATCCTGAGGACAGGTAATGGAAGGAGGATTTGTATCCACTACGTCAATCGTCTGGACACATGTACTGGTATTGCCACAGTTATCTGTAGCTGTCCATGTACGTGTAATAATCAGTGCCTGAGCACAAGCACCCGGTGTGGTGGTTTCCGCCATACTGACGGTGGGAGTGGGATCACAATTATCCGTTGCAGTTGCTGTACCGGTAACGGCTGATGCAGTACTTGTATTACACTGCACAGTAACATTAGCAGGGCAGCTGATAACAGGAGCCATGTTGTCCCTGGCCTTAAAGATTTGCGTACAATTGATAGTCGATACAGAGTCAGATATAGTATATACCCTTGTTAAAATAAAAGTATCTACCCCACAACCTGAACCCACGCTACTTTCCATTGATGTGATGGTCACCGGACCACAAGAATCGGTAACGACAATTAGGCCAGGATTCGCAGCCGGAATTTGGCTGATACACTGAAAAGTTCCTCCATCAGTTGGAGGGCAAATCACGTTTAGGTTACAGGGGGTCAGATCAAGAAAAGCAAGATCCTTATAACATTTCGAAGGAGGATAGTCATTGCATTCAAAAGCATAATTGGCACCCATAGGGTCACTACATTGGGCGGGGGATGTAGCCCAGGCTATCCAGGTATTCAGCAATTGAATCTGGTCACCGCAATTGTATGATATGTTACCCAGTAATGCAATTGAAGAAGCTCCCGAAGGAAGCGAATCAAATGTACAGTTAATGAATTCCAAAGTAAAAACTCCGTTTACCCAAACTTCTGTTCTCGTTCGTATGGCATATAAAGTCGAGCCGAATGTATTACTGAATAAACCCCATACAGTCGCCATTTGTGGATCTCCGGGATTGCATGGAGGTAAGGGCTGGCCCATGGCATCAGCCACAAAAGCATTGGTCAGTGTCACGTTATTGGAAGTGCATGGCAAACCCTGAAGGGTGCAACTATCACTTAAATAACATCCTTCCGTCCATGGATCCATGGGTAAATTTCCCACATTCAGGGTATCACAAGTGGACGATTGGGCAAAAAGGGAAGGGCTAAACAAACCGCTAATGATCGCTATGCCAGTCACCAGCAATACAAACCAGATGGGCCTTGAACCCTGATTAGGGGAGTATACCTCAAGGCTATTTGGTTTTCTTAATTCTACAGAAGAAAGATTACAGGATGACTTTACTGGGGTAATAAGGTCCATATGTAAGGAGTTTAGGTATCAATTAATGGATAGGGGTAGATTTGTTAATCTCGAAAAAGGGTAAAAAAGGATAAAAAACGCTTAGATTTTGGGGTACCGGGACAGGGAGAATGTCCAATACAGGCATTGGTTTTTGTGAATTTGCTACTTATTGTACACATTATTTTAAAGCGGTATTCTTCAAAACAGGGTCTAAATATAGGTCAAGTGCCAATTTAATCAATCATTTGAAGACAACATAATGTAAAATATTCTGTCTCACATACAAAAACTTTGTATATATAATTTATATAATGTGTTGATCTTGTGGGATAACCAGCCCCGGACTCGCCAATATTCTCAGGTCACTTTAGTATCATTGCGGCCCTATGGAAAAGCGAATTATCGGCCGATTTGACGGTGAGCGGAAAGGGGGGCTTTTGATCTGCATTGGCGGCATCCATGGGAATGAGCCTGCGGGGATTAAGGCAATTGGGGAGGTTTTCCGCCTGCTTGAAAAGGAAAAAAACGATTTTCCCGATTTTCACTACATCGGATCGTTCCTGGGGCTCAGGGGTAACCTGGCGGCTTTACGGCAGAAAAAACGCTTCATCGATTGCGACCTCAACCGGATCTTGTTTAAAGAAAAAATTCAACAATTTCGGACCCTGCCTGCTTCCCTCTTGTTACAGGAAGAAAAGGAAAGCCTGGAGCTTCTTGACCTAATCGAGGCATCCATCGTTGAAATCCAACCTACTCTGACCCTTATTCTTGATCTGCATACCACCACTGCATCTGGCGGTGTTTTTTCGATTGCCGCTGATGACGAGATGAGCCTGACCCTGGCAAAGGGTCTGCATGTTCCTGTAATTCTCGGCATCGCTTCTGGTTTAAAGGGGACTTCGATAGATTATTTCAACCGTCCTGATCAGCATATCTATTGCGTGGTTTTTGAAGCCGGTCAGCATGATGATCCGGCAAGTGAGAATCGTATGGTATCTGCCATCATTAATTGCATGCGTGCTATACATTCTGTTGATCCCGGACATGTAGATCATCGGCATGATGGTCTTCTGAAAAGTTCAGGAGACGATTTGCCTGGGGTGACCAGGCTTGTTTATCATTATAAAATCCTACCCGGTGAGAATTTTATCATGGTAGAAGGATATAAAAACTTCGATCCCGTAAAAGCGGGAGACCTGTTGGCTAAAAATGAAAACGGGCCTATTCTTGCTCCCAGGGATGGATTAATCCTCATGCCCAAATATCAATCATTGGGTGATGATGGATTTTTTCTTGTCGAAGCGGTCCACTAAGGCTGGTCCATGACCTGGGTTTGACCCATGATCGTGGTCGACCCCGAATTTCGAATAGGTGGATAGGATGAACCCTGGGCCGGGTGAACTTTACAACTATGTAGAATCAAGTTCCCATAATTATCAATGGCACTTCCCATGGTCGCCGTTCCTCCGGTTAAATCCAGATATTGAATTTCGGCAGATTTTCCCGCTGGTATAATGAGGATCCTGGATGTTCCGGCCCCTGTTTTGATTTGAATATTGGATCCCTGCGCCGGCATCCATTTCCAAATACCGTCTACAGTCATTGGACCGGCTGTTACCTCTATTACCTGATCATTAAGTGTAGGCGAAAAGAGAATATTTTCACCATCATCTGCACATAGTGAAACATTCCGAAGCGAACCGTTTCCAATATCAGCGGTGCTGGTCACCATGTTACACTTCAATTTTAATTCATAATCCTCAACCTCTCCGTTACTGAAAGTTCCGCAACTGGATGTAATCGGCGCATGACTCATGGTGACCCGAAGACGTGTGCTTCCGGTACTGGCGGTAACCGGAATAGTAATGTTACCGGTAACAGCAGAAGAAGAAGGGCCTGCAGAAAATAGTTCTTCCCCGGAGTCAGCAAAATCACCATCCTGATTGAGATCTGCCCAGATTTTATAATATTCATCCCTCGAGGACTGAGGAAATTGAGGTGTCAGGGTTACACCATAGTTGCCGCCCCTGGATAAGGTGATGGTGTCACTGGTAAAATCACTATACGAGGAGGATCCTGAGGATTTTGTAAAAGTACTAATCGCTACCGTCTTTAACCATTCCTGGGTAGCATAATAACCCGATGACTGACAATAAAATGGACCGCTATAACAATAACGGCTTAAGGTGTAGGTCCCTTGTGCTCCATTCCATCCCTGCACGAGAACATAATAGGAAGTACCATTGGTGGTAGGGAATGAAATTTGACTACCCTGCGCACAAAAATCATCAACACCGGTGACACAAGAGAGATTAGAACAAGAGCCGGAATAGGCATTCAGCTTTGTATCATAATTATAATTCGAGCAAGTGGATATCACTGCATTCAGGCCATTTCCGGTAAACTTATACCAAATGCCGGGGGCATCAATACTGGTGACGCAGTAAGGCGTCCCTGTATCCGGAAGTGCTCCAATTGTGGTACCAGGAATAGCGCCTCCGCAAGGCAGATCAATGGCAGAAGAGCAGAAGTCTCCGGGAAGGGGAACGATGGTTGTAAAACTCTGCGACGTACAGGTTGTATTTTCTCCATTCGCCCAGTATGGATTTATCTTAACATACAAAGTCGTGGCGTAAGGATAGGAAGTCGGGTGATCATAAAAATTGTTGTTGCCAACATTGAGATGGTTTACAATATCCACCCCATTAAGTGACGTACCAATGGAAACATAGTAGCCACTTTGATTGCCGACTGAGTGTGGCCAATGAAGCACAACATCTGCTGCCACTCCAGTCGCCCCATTAGCAGGTATGTTCACGGCCGTGCATTCCGGGGCCACATTAGCTTCGGTGGTAAAGGATTGATTGGTACATCCCTCAGAGTCTCCCATCTCATTGTAAGGAACAATTTTTACGTAGATCAACTGGGAAAACGGAAATGAATTCACCGGATCATAGGTCGTCACCGGGCCGACATCAAGATTATTTACGATGCTTCCATTGGTGGGGGAGGTTCCAATTGTAATTCTGTATCCAGTAGCTCCGGCCGCACTCGCCCATGAGACATTATTGTTGATATCCACATTGATGGCATTGGTCACTGGATCCGTCAGCACGGTACAGGCGGGTGGCGAGCAGGTACCTGTATTGCAGGATGCATTGTTGTAACGGTTGCGAATAACGTTGCCGGGTTGTGTTCCGAAACCGAGACTAAAATTAATTCCCACACCGTTGATCAAATGGCAATAACTCATAATAGTACCCCCTCCGCTACCCGGAAGAATGGGATTATCGGGATTAAAGCAAGTAGTCCCTTCAGGGGTACCCCCATTATTATAAGCCAGGACATTACCACAGTCATCAATCTGTGTATTATTTCCATTCCACACGCAGGCATGGGTATGATAAGAGCCCATGTTGTGCCCCATCTCGTGAGTAACAACTTCAACATTCCAGGAATAGGTTGGAAAAGGAACTATGGTTGTGCTCAGGCTGGTACTTACCGCTGTGGGATTGGTATTGGAACATATCACATCGATATAGGCGATCCCACCTCCCAATGGACGAGTGCTTAAAAAATGGGCTAATCGGCCATCATAGTTCAGGGAGTCTATATGGGCCGTAAATGCTGTAAGTATATCATAGGTAGAGCCCAGGGAAGCAAAAGGATCCGTTGATGTATATACCAAAACATCAGAAAGGCTCACGGGTATTTCTTCGTTGGCATATAGTGTAATGACCTCATTAAACAAAGAGGCCACCCAGGCTTCTGTATTGGCTACGCTCGAACCATTATCCTGATAAGACTTGTAATCTGCTTCCACATAAACCTGAACACAATTTCCTGTGACTATACGATGATTGCTTATATCGAAATCCAGTGGATTAGGTGGACCTGAGTCATCAACAAAACAATTAATCTGTTTGGGTACCCGGATGTCATGATCAAAAAACATGATATAACTTCCATCGGCAGCAGGTTGAATCCTCCTGTTCCCATATTGATCTGAAACCAGTATTTGAATTTTATCGCCCAGGATGCTCACTATTGCCAGGGAGTTGGGGTGATCATGAATTATTCCGCGATAAAAATGATAATGGGAATCAGGTGCCCTGGTTTCTCCATTTGATGTCATAATCCTCGCTCCATAGCTATAAATATCTGTTCGATACAGATCCAGGATCTCATCCGATGGTGCCGGCAGGGCAATACGGATCAGGTTTTCATCGGCCTGCAGGATCTCCTCCAGGATCTCTTTATGGAGTGTGAAGTTTCTTGCAGAATTGACATATTCTTGGACATCATCCTTCACCTCCTGGCTCGGACCGAACAGGGAATAGGGCTGAAGTTGCCTGCCATGAAATAACATTATCGCCTGAAGCGCAACAGATTTTTGCGCCGGCAAGGGGGAGAAAATACGTAAAATAAAAACTATCCCTAATACATACCTCTTCATAACATAATACATTATGAAAGAAAAAGGCTCAAAAAGGCGGGAAAGTATATTGTTCCTTTGGGTGAATGCAATTCTTCCAACCTGGAGTGAGTTCGGTAAAAATAACATTCGAATCGGAAAAGAAAATAATAAATAATTTTTAGTACACTTGACTCTGCTTGAACTTGCCAGGCCTTACGGGTTAGCGTTTACTTTTTCTTATACAATATTTTATCCATAGTTGCTCTATACTACCGCAATCAATTCCTTTTTAACTTTCAAAAAAGTAATGATGAAGAATGCCATTTCCTGGTTTGAAATTCCGTCAACGGACCTTGATCGAGCCCAACGTTTTTATGAAGCCATCTTCCAGGTTGAGTTATCTCCCCTTGACCTGGCCAACATCAGGATGCGGATGTTCCCTATTGATGATCCGATAACAGGCATCGGCGGAGCGATCGTTCATGCTGTCGGTTTTTACAATCCTTCTTCCACCGAGGGTGTCTTAATCTATCTGAATGCCAACCCTGACGTACAGATCATTTTGGATCGTATTGAGGCGGCAGGAGGGAAGATACTGATCCCGAAAACCGAAATCAGTCCTGATTATGGACACATGGGCGTTTTCCAGGACACTGAAGGGAACAGAATAGGTCTGCATTCAATACCCAGGATGTGAGATCATGAGAGGGTGAGCGTATGATTTTTATAAACCCTTTATCTCGCTTACATGAAATCACTTTTCGAAGGAAGGATTGATCGCAGAAAAAAGAACGCTGCATTGAAAAATGTGGTGAATTCATACGTGAATTTAACACAGAGGCAAAAGAGAAGAAAATTGCATACCGCCTGTCTAGATAGGGCATATACAACAGGAGTTACCATCTTCAAAAATGTTGCTGAATTTCAGCGGCAAGATTTTTATTCCTGATCCGGGTGAATCGAACGTAATGATACACCAGTGCGATGATGCAGAGAATCAATCCAAAAAACTCTCTTGCTGTTTCAATATACACGGTAGTTGCTTTCATTTCCTGCACAATGCTGGGGGCTCCTGAATTGACCCAAAGTAAAAATTCTGGTAAATCACGAAACAAACGATATAGTGCTGCTCCAACCCCCAGGAAAATGATCCACATATTATATCGCCGAAAAGCACCGAATACAGAGACCAGCCCAACCAGACTATAGATCAGAAACCAAAATAAAACATCCCCGGGTGTGTCGTTGAGTTGCAGGGCAGCAAAAATGAAGAAAATCGTTGCCAGGATAATGTTGAATATTTTCATTTGATCAAAGATCGGAGATTTTACGATGATTATAAAAACGGACATTTCGTTTTCCTACCTTCTCATTTTGAGGGGCTCTTCTTTGGACTTTTTCGCGAAATGGATACGCGCCCCGAAAACCATGTTTCGCTGACAAAATATAAACTGTTGATGGACATGGTCTGAAGGATCACATGTCCACCGAATGTCCGGCATATTGATTATTCCTGTTTTCATTTCAGCCTGCATAAAAAAGGTTAAAGAATAGTACCTGAATGCCGATGACAGCTACGGCTCCCTATCCGGAAAGGAGATAAGCATCATGCCTGGGCATACTCAATAAGATAGTATTCGTTCGGGGGACCAACAGGCCTAATCCCAATCCAGTCGTGTAACGAAAGGTAATATGGTCCTGGGCCGACATAAAATCTGTGAACGATGCAATACAGCAAAGCATACGTATGGATCTCCATGGGTTATTATTCGCGAAAGAGGTTTTTTATTTTTTGTTATGTAACGCCTGTTCCCAGCCCCAGGCTGTCTTCATGATATCTGCAATACCCTGCTTCGGTTTCCAGTCAAGGCGATCAGTGATCAGGGTATTATCTGCATAGATGGCCGGTATATCTCCTGCCCGTCTCGCGCCAATCCGATAAGGGATACTTGAACCGGTGACCGTTTCAAATGCATGAATCGCTTCGAGCACGGTCACCCCTTCTCCAATGCCCAGGTTGAAAACTTCGTAGGGTTGCTGATTCGCAGAGTTTAATAAATATTCTAATGCCACTATATGGGCTTTGGCCAGGTCTGTAATGTGTATATAATCCCGCACACAACTTCCATCCCTCGTCGGATAATCATCGCCATAGACAACCAATTCTTTTCTTCGCCCGATAGCTGTTTCGGTAATCACCGGGATGAGATTGGTTGATGTGGTCAAGGAAGATTCTCCGATCAGGGCGGAAGGATGCGCACCCGCTGGATTGAAATAGCGAAGAGATATTCCGGTAGCTATTTTTTTATGTTTGAAGAATTGGTCATAGAGAATTTCACCGGTTTGTTTGGTGGCTCCGTATGGATTTTCCGCGCGGCCCATGGGAGTGTTTTCGTTCACGGGCAGATGCGCAGGTGTGCCGTAAACTGTGCAGGAGGAAGAAAAAATCAGGTGTGGAATGTTCATTTCTTCCATCAGAGTCATAGTGGTCAGGGTGCTGCCCACATTGTTTTTGAAATAGCGAAGCGGCTGATGAACGGATTCTTCAACTCGCTTTAATGCGGCAAAATGAATTATTCCATCAAATGGGCCATGTGGAAGAAGCATCTCAAGAGACAGGTCGGAATCACTGAGATCAACATTGATATTTATAACCCGGACACCGGTAATCTTTTCAATACCCTTGAGCACATCGAAAGAAGAATTGACTCCATTGTCAGCAGAAACTACTTCATATCCTGTCTCTATCAGTTCAACTATGGTGTGACTGCCGATATAGCCGCAGCCACCGGTGACCAGAATTTTCTTTTTGGCTCCATTATGAAGCTTTTCCTTTTTCATTTCAATAACAAATCAATAACTGAAGAACGAATAACGACGGGCGAATATAACGGGATTCTCCGGCGTATGTATTTCAATTACCAGCATCTGGAAACCTGTTTATGAATGTTTTTCCCCGGTTTGATCCATTATCCTGCCGGCTTTCGTAAACCTGGCACTATCGGTGAAAGATCCGATATGTTTTCTTTCTACTTTAGGTGATTAAATAAACCAATGATGAAAGAGACCAGCCGTATAATCAAACTCTTTGAAGATCTCTATGATGGCAGCCCCTGGCTTGATGTCACGATCCTGCCCAATTTGAAAAATCTTACCGCGCGGCAGGCTGCCAGACGAATTTATTCGAACTGGAATACCATCTGGGAAATCACCAACCATCTCATCAGTTGGAGAGAAACGGTATTGCAACGCATGCAGGGAAAAATATTCAAATCACCATCTCATAATTATTTCGTCCCGGTAGAAGATACTTCCAGGCTTGCCTGGCAGGATACTTTGGCGCGATTGGAAAAGTCACAGCAAGACTGGATTTCATTCCTGAAAAATTTCAAAGCGAATGATTTTGACAATATATATCCCGGAAATCAACATAGCTATTATGAACTTATACTAGGTATTCTGCAGCATGATGCTTACCATTTGGGACAAATTGTCATCATGATAAAAAGGGTGAGCCCTTCGGCTAAACTCAGTGACCGTCGAGCTGCGCCCTTGTGAGAGGTTAAAATGTGGGAGGGAATTGGGGAATAAAAACATGAACACTATTGTTTTTTTGAACACTGTTCAATATATTTGCAACGTACATAATGCAAATAGTGTTCAAAAATGGGTATTGCAGAACGAAAAGAAAGAGAAAGGGAAGGAGTTAAAGACCTGATTCTCAATGCTGCCAGGGAGATTTTTGTGAAAGAAGGGTATGAAAACACTTCTATGCGGAAAATCGCCTCTAAAATCGAATATAGCCCTGGCATCATCTATCTCCACTTCCGGGATAAGAATGAGTTACTCCTGGCCCTACATGACAAGGCTTTCGAATGCAAAATGGAAGCCCTGTTTGAATCTGTGAAGGACATCCCGGATCCCATGCAACGGCTCATCGCCACAGGGAAAGCCTACCTCGAATATGGAATTCAAAACCGCCAGGATTATGAGCTCATGTTTGTCCTTTCCTGTACGATGGAAGCCCTCGCGGTGAAACAAGAATTCTGGAAAGATGGTGCACTGGCTATAGGTATGCTGAAAGACAACATCAAAGCTTGCGTGGACGCCGGTTATTTCCGAAAAGATCTGAACCTGGATGCAGCCTCCCTTATGCTTTGGTCCCAGGTACACGGGCTGGTCACCCTGTATACCAAAGAGCGCCTCCATATATATCCACAAGCAGATCAGCAGCAGCTGATGTTTGACGCCTATGAACTGTTTTTTGGCGCCATCAAAAATTGCCTTTCCTAATTCTTCGGCTCATTAAACATCACACCATATGTACCGATTTCTACTGATCGTATTTATCAGTTTTCCGCTCAGCCTGCTCCACAGCCAACTTGTTCTTCAGCGCTATGTCGACGAGGC
This sequence comes from uncultured Saprospiraceae bacterium, assembly GCA_963837505.1. Lineage (GTDB taxonomy): Bacteria > Bacteroidota > Bacteroidia > Chitinophagales > Saprospiraceae > Opimibacter. The sequence goes on from CAWINN010000014.1 coordinate 345,660, forward strand.
CATTCAGAACAATCTTTCCGTCAGGGAGAAAAAATTACTGGAACAAAAAGAGATCTATGGATTGCAGCAAGCGGAGAAACAATATGGCCCTGAAATCAACTTTCTCACATCGTACACCCTGGCGGCGGGCGGACGCACAATTGATTTACCAATTGGCACCTTGCTCAATGATGTGTATTCGACCCTGAACGATCTCACCGGCACCCAGGATTTTCCACAAGTCAAAAATCAATCGGTCGATTTGCTTCCCAATAATTTTTATGATTTACGTTTTCGGGTTACCCAGCCCATACTTCAGCCCGAAATCAAATACAATAAACTGATCCAGCAGGAAGAAGTCAACCTGGCCGGACTCATGACCGGACAAACCATCCGGGACCTCGTGCAGGATGTCAAAACTGCTTACCTGCAATGGATGAGGGCGCATGATGCTATTGATATCATAGACCAGGGAGCCGTATTGCTCAGGGAAAATAAAAGGATCACGGAAAGCCTGATTAAAAACGGGAGCGGGTTGCCCTCCGCTTTGATCCGAATAGAAGCTGAAATTACCAATGTAGAAGCCCAGCGGCAGAAAGTAGTCAATGATATGGCCAATGCCGCGGCTTATTTTAATTTTTTACTGCATCGGGCCGGTGACAGCTCTATTGAAGTGGATTCTTTCCTGGTGGTTCCGCGTTTGCCGGATTCTTTATCGGTCACCGCAAGAGAAGAATTACAACAAATAAAAACGGCCAATCAGATTCAATCCCTTGCCCTCACTCTGGAAGAAAAACATTTTGCTCCCCGCCTTGGTGTCCAGGTGGATGTAGGCGCCCAGGATTTCATTCAGGATTGGGGGCCTTATGTATTAGGAGGTATTCAACTTCAGATACCCATTTGGGATAACCGGAAGAGCTCCCTAAAGCGACAGGAATGGCAGGCTTCGATTTCCGCAACTGATACTAAATATCAATGGACAAAAGAGGCGTTTGAAACCCAACTTACCGCTGAAATACGCAGCCTCGAATCCGACCTGGCCATTTATAATAGTTACACCGCTTCCCTACAAAGCAATCAACGTTATTACAATGAAACGTCAAGGCGATACAAAGAGGGCCTGGCCAGCTATATTGAATTGCTGGATGCCCGCACCGAAGTAACCAATACGCAGTTATTACAAAACCTGGCCAAGTATCAATCCTGGATCCGGCAAGTCAACATTGAACGCATCAGTGCATCAGCCACTATTCAATAACCCTGGCGAAAATCCAAACACTATGAACAAGTATTATAAGTTCTTCCTCTTTATCGTTCCCTTTATCGCTTCCTGTCACACCGATAAAAGCGAATCAGCAGCAACATCAGTTACTTCGGATGCCCCTTCATCAGCCTTTTATGTTCGAACGGCGCCTATTGAAAATATCAAACTGGAGGACGCAATACACGTTACGGGAATCATCCAATCCGAAACGGATGCCAAACCCGCCTTCAAGACAGGTGGCGTCATCGCCAATACGTATGTCAAAGAAGGAGATCCCGTTTCGAAAGGACAGCTCCTGGCCCGCCTCAACATGACAGAAATTGATGCACAGGCCACGCAGGCTCAATTTGCATTAGATAAAGCATTGCGTGATCAACAACGAGTTCAGCATTTATACACCGACAGTGTCGTCACGCTTGAACAATTACAAAATTCAACTACTGCGGTGGACATCGCCCGGAAAACCTTACAGATCGCTCAATTCAATGTCGCTTATTCCGAAGTCAGATCACCTATAGCAGGAAAAATTGTAACTCAACTGTTGCATGAAGGAGAGATTGCGGCTCCGGGATTGCCTGTGTATTACATCATCGGCGTCAAACCTTCAGACTGGAAACTGGTTGCCGGTATTACAGATAAAAACTGGGGAAGGGTCACTGCGGGCAATCAAGCCAAAGTTACACTGGATGCCTATCCCGGGTGGGAAATCACCGGCAAGGTCAAACGATTGTCTGATGTAGCCAATCCATCAAGCGGAACTTTCGATGTGGAGATTTACATCCCAATACAAGACAAGCGACTAGCTGTCGGTATGCTGGCACATGTGGAGATCATACCCTCCCCGGGAAATACATATCCTGTCATTCCTATCGAAGCCCTGGTATCCGCCAATGGTCATTCAGGTGTAGTGTATGTCCCTCATAACGGGCACGCGGAAAAAAGAAAAGTTCAAATACAACGATTTGAGGGAGAGCGGGTGGCCATACTTTCCGGACTGGAAAATGCGACTGAGGTCATTACGGCAGGAAGCGGATTCCTGGAAGATGGAGACGAAATAATAAGCGAAGAGTGATGCTTCGACTACGCTCAACAAACAAAGTGTATTTATCTGTGGAACAAACTTCATTTTCTCGACTTCGCTCGAAAATGGAGGTGTATTTACCTATAGTATAAAAGTTTAGACATGTCCCTGACCTCCTTCTCCGTCAAGAACTATCAGTTTACGATCATCATGTTTGTCCTGGCACTCGCATTGGGTATCAATGCGTTGGTCAATATGCCGCGTGGCGAGGATCCTCCTTTTGGCGCACCCATTTTTATTGTTGTAGCAGTATACCCCGGAACCAGTCCTGCGGATATGGAAAACCTGGTGGCTGAGCCCCTGGAAGATGTTCTCTATAACCTGGAGAATATCAAAAAAATGGAGACGAATATCAGTGACGGGCTCATGATCCTCAAGCTTGAATTCAATTATGGAGTCGACGTAGATGCAAAAAATAATGATGTCATCCGCGAAGTCAACAAGACCCGGCCTGATCTCCCGGCCGGCCTGGTCAAATTGGATGTCAACCGGGCCTCATCATCCGATGTGGCCATTTTGCAGACGGCTTTAGTGTCTTCTACCGCTACACCCAAAGAACTCAATGATAAAGCAGAGGAACTGGAAAAACTCATTGAACGGATCAAGGATGTCAAGTGGGTCGAAGTGCAGGCAGCGCCGGAAGAGGAAGTCAATATTTCCCTGCAACTGGATAAAATGGCGCGGTATGGAATTGGTCTCAACCAGGTGATCAATATTATCCAGGCGCATAACGTCAATATTCCGGGCGGAAGTGTTGACCTGGGAAAAAAGCGATTCAATATCAAAACGTCGAGTGAACTGACCACGCTGGAGGATATACGATCCGTCATTATAAAAACCACCCCGGAGGGAAACGCTATCCACCTGGATGATATCGCGATGGTACGGATGGATAAAGCAGAGGATACACATATCGCACGATTCAATGGTCAGCCATCTATCTGGGTGATCACCGCTTTGAAGGACAGAAAAAACATTGTACAAAACAGGATCGCCATCCAGAAAGCGTTGGATGAGTTCGTCCCCTCTTTGCCGGCGGATATCAAAATGCAAACCTCATTTGACCAGGAGAAGAATGTGCGTCGGCGATTGTACGGGCTGGGGAGAGATTTTGCCATTGCGGTTTCTCTGGTCATGCTGACCCTGTTACCACTAGGCTGGAGAGCGGCTTTGGTGGTGATGATTAGTATTCCATTGTCACTGGCATTGGGCCTCGCCTTTCTCAATTACACCGGGTATACACTCAACCAACTCAGCATTGTCGGATTGGTGATTGCCTTGGGATTGCTGGTGGACGATTCGATTGTCATTGTGGAGAATATAGAACGATTTATGCGATCAGGTTACCGGCGAAAGGAAGCTGCCGTAGTGGCTACCAAGCAAATCGCTATTGCCGTCATTGGATGTACCGCTACTTTATTACTGGCCTTTCTGCCGCTGGTATTTTTACCAGAAGGTTCGGGTGAATTTATCCGTCCGTTGCCCATGGCGGTTTTGCTGACTATTCTCGCTTCGCTCCTCGTCTCCCTGACCATTATACCCTTTTTATCAAGCCTGCTGCTGAAGAAACATGAGCGGCCTGAAGGAAATATCTTTTTGAGGGCTTTCAAAAAATATGTCAATGCACCTTACCAAAAAGTATTGGGATGGGCGTTCCGGCATCCGGTGTGGGCCTTGGTGCTGACGGGATTAATTTTTATAGGAAGTCTCAGCCTGGTGCCACGAATCGGATTCAGTTTGTTTCCTGTTTCTGAAAAACCCATGTTCAATGTGGATATACACACCCCCGCCGGCACCAGTATAAAGGAGACGAACCGGATAGCCCGCCTTGTAGAGCAGGACCTGATGAAACAGCCACAGGTTTTAAGCGTGAGCACCAATGTGGGTAAAGGAAATCCACGTGTGTATTACAACGTTTTCCAGCAAGATTTTAAACCACACTACGCCCAATTGTTTGTTCAGACCGATCCGGAGATGGGTGTACCACAGATTGTAGCCCTAACGGATTCTCTTCGGGAACGCTATGCTAAAATTCCAGGTGCCAAAGTCGAAGTCAAACAATTTCAACAAGGACCACCCGTGCCTGCACCGGTAGAGATCAGGATCATGGGAAACAACCTCGATACCCTGACCAAGTACAGCGAGGTGCTGGAAGAGATAATGAAACGAACCCCGGGAACACTGTATATCAATAATGAATTGAGACTTCCCGAGACCGATCTGAATGTCATCATTGATAAAGAGAAGGCCGGTACCATGGGGGTTTTACCCGCTGAGGTAGCCAGGACTGTTCGATTGAGTATTGATGGCTTACCAAATCAAACCTTGCGAAATGATGACGGTGATGAATACACTATAAAAATGACGGTGCAGGATTTTGATCCGGATCATGCCCTGGACATATTCAAAAAGATGTATGTGACCTCCCTTTCCGGAGCAATGATTCCCCTGTCGCAAATCGCCACGATCGAACCCGGTGAGTCTCCGAATGTCATCCGGCATTTCGATAAGGAACGTTATACCAATGTGACCAGCTTTGTGAAGACGGGTTATAATACGTATGCCCTGTTTGATGAAATCGAAAACCAACTCAAGAATATTAAACTACCCGCCGGTTACAAATTTGTTTCCGCTGGAGAAAAAGAAACCAGGAAGGAATCTTTTGGCGGCATGGGAACGATCGTGTTGGTGACCGTATTTTTCCTCTTTGCCATTTTGGTGTTAGAATTCAGAACGTTCAAGAGTACGCTGATCGTCTTGTCTGTCGTTCCGTTAGGTATTGTTGGTGCTTTGGTGATCCTTTACCTGGGTGGAGAGACTTTGTCTTTTGTGGCCACCATCGGTATGGTGGCGTTGATGGGTATTGAAATTAAGAACAGCATACTCCTGGTCGATTATACCAATCAGTTGCGCGAAAAGGGTATGCCGTTGAAGGAGGCCGTACTCAACGGAGCCGAGACGAGGTTTTTACCCATCCTGTTGACTTCCATGACGGCCATTGGTGGTATGATTCCTTTGGTCATGGAGCGATCGCCTTTGATTTCGCCATTGGCGCTCGTGTTGATCGGGGGGCTGATCAGTTCAACTTTGTTGAGCCGGATTATAACGCCACTGTTATATCTGTTGATACCGCCGGAAGTGGAGGTGGTAAGCATTGAGCATGGGGCATAAGGCATGGAGAGATGAGTATGGAGTTAATTGAAGATTAATTCCTAATTTCATTCTTATGCACCCCATTATCACTATCAAAAACCTTCATAAGAGTTACGGCTCCAAAGAAGTACTCAAGGGTATCAACCTGGACATATTTCCTGGACAGGTTATTGGCTACATCGGTCCAAATGGTGCGGGCAAAAGCACCACGGTAAAAATCCTGTGCGGACTCCTGTCCGATTATGAAGGCGAGATCATGATCAAGGGAATGGATTTGAAAACGAGTACGCTTCAAATCAAAAGCCTGATCGGCTATGTTCCGGAACTGAACGAACTCTATGATGTATTGACCCCCAGTGAATTTCTTTCTTTTATGGGGGCGTTATACAATATGTCCGAGGCAACGACACAGGACCGCTTATCCAAAATACTGACCGCCCTGGGATTAAAAGATTCCATCCATCAACGGATGGATACCTTCAGCAAGGGGATGAAGCAGAAGGTACTTATTGCTTCCGGTCTGCTGCACAATCCGGAGATCGTCATTTTGGATGAACCACTCAGCGGCCTGGATGCCAATAGTGTGTTGATCGTAAAAGATTTGATACAGCGACTTGCCCGCGAGGGTAAAACCATATTTTACTGTAGCCACATGATGGACATTGTGGAAAAGGTGAGTGATGTAATTGTGCTTATTGACCAAGGGACGATTGTGGCTAACGGATCGCTAGCTGAATTAAAGGCTCAGCAGGGAGACAAGAGTCTGGAACAGATGTTTGCCAGCCTGACGGTGCATGATTCCCTATCCGTGGCAACGGACGAAATCATCGATGCTATGAATCATTAATCATAGACCAGCGATGAAAAACCCGGTTAATAGAGTTTTACTCACCTTATTCCTGCTTCCTGCCTGGGTCTATAAAAAAATGGGCGTGGATATGGATCACCTTAAAGCTATCCTGACCACCAAACTCACCATGGACGACCGGAGAGCCACCGGCATCTATAAGAACAGGGCCCAGCGTCGGGACAAAGAGATTTCAACGGCCACACTGTTTACCATTCTGATTGCGCTGATCATGGGGGTGTCCATCCTCGTCACCTTTATGCTTCGGGATGATTTGACCCGCATGACTATTTACTTTGCCTGTTTTGGATTCGTGTTGTCCATGTTTCTGATCACGGATTTTAGTGACATCCTGATCGATCCGAAAGACAATTACATTATCCTTCCCAAGCCCATCACCGCCGCTACCTTCGCCGTAGCCCGTCTGATCCATCTCTTGTGTCACATCATGAAAATTGTAATTCCCCTTTCCGTTCCGGGGTTTCTGGCTATTTGGATCTCCAGGGGAATATTCGGGGTATTGGGTTTCATCGTTTGTATACCCTTGCTTACGCTCTTCACCTTCTTTGTTGTCAATGCCGCTTACCTGTTAATCATCCGTTTCTCTTCACCAGCGAAACTCAATTCCATTATTACCTCTATGCAGATCGTGTTCTCGGTCATTCTCTATGGAAGTTACCAGGTATTGCCTCGCTTGTTGGACCAGCGTGAAATGGAAAATATGGTTTTATATACCTCCAATTTATTTTGGTTAGTACCCACCTATTGGTTTGCAAAAGCATGGATGTTTTTTCATACGCTATCGATCCAACCTGATGTGATGCTGGGTGTATTGCTCAGTATAGGAGTTCCTTTGACTGGATTATGGCTTGTCATTCGATACCTGGCCCCTGCTTTCTTCAGTAAACTTTCCATGATTCACGCTGATGTGTCCAGTGAAAAGAGCCTGAAAAAGAAAGCAACAACTCAACGATCAGCAGGATCTGATATCGCTGCCAAAATGGCCCTGATCTTTACAGGCGTGGGGCTGGAAAAAGAAGCTTTTCTTTTTATTTGGAAAATGACAGGACGTTCAAAAGACTTTAAAATGAAAGTATATCCGCAGGTAGGTTATATGATGGTTCTGCTTTTCCTTTTTGGTTTCCGCTCCTGGAAGCATATCGCCCTGGTGAATACCGCGCATTTCTATGTGGATGATTCACAAGCCATCCTTTTCATCCTTTCGATCATTTATATCAGCAGTTTCATCTTTATGGGAGCAATGTTACAGCTTCCCTTTACAGAAAATTTCCGCGCGGCATGGATTTATAGGATTTCGCCGGTATCCCAACCCGGACCTATTTTTCGTGGTGCAATTAAGGCCTGCCTGAGTAAGTTTTTCTTATCCATCGCTTTGGTGGTGACCATCCTGGCTATACTCCTTTTTGGTGCATCCATTTTACCCAATCTGCTCTTTGGCTTTGGAAATGTATTTCTCATGTGCAGCTTGTTCAGTTGGCTGGCCATGGACAGACTTCCGTTTTCTATTTCCATCAAAAATCAGGTGAAAGGAGAAATTGCTTCCCGGAATGTATTTATGCTCATTGCCCTCCCCCTCTTTGGCATCCCCCATTATTTCCTTTTCAATCACCCCGTGATTTTGTGCAGTATCTCTGTGGTTACGATCCCCAGTGCGGCTGTGATACTGCATTTCACTAAAAATATCAGTTGGAAATATATCAAAGAAGGATAGCGAATTCAATCCTGTTCAGCTGAAGACATCGTTTTGTTCCGATGCCCTGAAACAACATATTCGTTTTAATCTGTAAAAAAGAATGGAGTAATGGACGCTTTGACCTGATTATGCATTCTTCAACTCTGCAATCAATTTCTCCAGGGAAGCTTTAGCATCGCCAAACAGCATCCGGGTCTTTTTGTCATAAAACAATTCGTTTTCGATACCGGCATATCCCTTAGCCATCGACCGTTTCATCACGATGATATTTTTGGCCGTATTGGCTTTGATGATCGGCATGCCATAGATGGGAGAAGAAGGATCCGTTTCAGCCGCCGGGTTGACCACGTCATTAGCGCCGATCACGATGACGACATCCGTATTGGGTAGTTGTGGATTGATATCATCCATCTCTTTCAGTTTATCATAGGGCACATCGGCTTCGGCCAGTAATACATTCATGTGCCCCGGCATACGACCCGCCACCGGGTGTATGGCAAAATTCACCTCCACCCCTTTGGCTTCCAGCGCTTTTTCAAATTCATGGCAGGTGTGTTGTGCTTGTGCAACAGCAAGACCGTAACCCGGAACAATCACAATGCGCTGTGCATATGCACACATGATGGCCGCATCCGTCACACTGATTTCGCTGATAGAAAGTCCATCCATGGTCTTACCGCTTGGGCCTGTGGTGCTGAAGGCACCGCTGATGACATTCCATAAACTGCGGTTCATGGCTTTGCACATCAATACAGTAAGGATCGTACCTGCACTACCCACCAAAATACCACCGGTCAGCATGACCTGGTTGTCATACAGAAAACCTCCGCAAGCGGCCGCAATACCGGTAAAGGAATTCAGCAGGGATATCACCACCGGCATATCTGCACCGCCAATGGGTAATACAAACAAAACACCGTAGATCAGGGAGGCTGCAAAAACGACCCAGATCAAACCATCACTCCATGATCCGCTCATCGAAATAAAAATGATCGCAGCCAGTATCGCAAATATGATCGTGTTGTTCGTCACCTGCTGTACCTTGCTGCCATAGTCTTTAATTTTTCCTTCTAATTTCCCGAAGGCAATCATACTCCCGGCAAAAGAAACTGTACCAATCATCATACTCAGAAAGATGATGAAGCGCGCTCCAAATGCTGTCGGGTGATGGGTGCTCATCTCCACGATGCCAATCAATGCTGCGCAAGCGCCCCCCATACCATTGAATAAGGAAACCATTTGTGGCATGGCGGTCATCTTCACCCGCATAGCGACCATCCATCCCACTACTGTTCCGATGGCGATGGCAATAAATATGAAAGGCAGGTTGCCGATAGGTTCGATGGTACCTGTAGTATGATTGATGCTTTGCTGAAAAAGAATGGTTCCGGCTATCGCGATAGCCATCCCCACTGCGGCGATTAGATTTCCTTTTCGCGCGGTATCCGGCTTGGATAACATCTTCAGTCCTACAATAAAGGAAACACTACCGATGAGGTAACAGATTTTCAGGATATCACTATATGCCATTTTCAGGAAGTTAATAGTTAAAAGCTAAAAACTAAAAGCTCGAAATGGATGAGTCAGACCATTGAGCAGATAGCGCTTAACTTTTAGTTTTTAGTTTTCTTTTTAAACATCTGGAGCATGCGGTTAGTGACCACAAATCCACCTACTACATTGAGCGTCCCCAGTACCACGGCCAGGAAACCAAGTCCTAAAGCAAGGTAATTGTCCGGCGAGGCATGTCCCATGACGATAATGCTGCCGATAATGACCACTCCATGGATGGCGTTGGCCCCACTCATCAGCGGAGTATGGAGGATGGCCGGCACATGGCTGATGACTTCGATGCCCAGGAATACCGCGAGCAGGAGGATATAGCTAATATCCCAGATATCAAGGGATGTCAGAAAACCTTGAACGTCAGATAAAAAGATCATAATCCGAAAGCTGATGAATGAAAATTGAGAATGGGGCAAAAGTAGATAAATATTTCAGCCATTCCATCCTGTCCTGTCCAACAGAAATGGAAAACGAATAAAGGAGAGATATCGGAAATGGATCTATGCCTGGCCTGAAAGTAAAACAGAGATAAAGCTTTTAATCAGGTGGCTTGGTGTGCAGCTATCTTGCGTTTGACCAGTTGGCTCATCCGATACACGAGATAAAGGCATAAGACAATAATTCCTACCATCACATAGCCCAGCCAATTGAAATGTTCGAGTGGGCTTGTTTTGGTTTGTTGAATCACTACCAGGCCCGCAAACATGGCTGCGAAACCTCCTGCCATCTGTTGAAGTGAAGAGTTGATGCTCATATATGCCCCTCGGTCATAGGGTTCGGGAACTGCACTATTTAATGCTGAAGCGGGGACCATCCGGCTCATGATACCCATGAAGAGGATGACATTGATGATGATGACGACCCAGATCGGTACAGGTGAAAGATTGGTGTAAATCAATATCATGATGGCGGCTAAAACAGATCCCACTGCAAAGATTTTATATTTATCTATCCGGTCACTTAATCGACCGACCACCGGCATGATGACCATGGAGGCAATGCCGGTACAAAAAAGATGACCGGCAAGCGCTCCTGCAAGATGTGTACGTTATTGACCAGGAAAGAACTGGTGAAAGGCATCAACATAAAACCACCCATCGACAACATCGCCGTGGCTAAAAATCCAACGCGATAATCTTTCTTTTGAACGGTGTGCCATAAATGCTGGAGCGGCGTTTTATCCTGTTGAATGGCAAGATGTGCGGTCAGTGGTTTCATTCTTATCATGACGGTCGTTCCGATCATGACGGCCAAACCCGCCACCATAAAAAAAGTAGCATGCCAGCCCCATGCATTAGCCAGTAGTATACCTATCGGTACCCCCAGGATCTGACTTCCGGCGAACGCCATCTGAACAAAACCCATCACCCGCCCCCGCTGCCGTAATGAAAACAAATCGGTAATGATGGCCATGGAAATCGATCCTATCACTCCCCCAAATACACCCGTAACCAATCGCGCTAATAAAAGCGTATGATAATTCCAGGCCAGCCCGCAACATAAAGTCCCTGACAGGAATCCGATGTAAAAAAAGAGCAGGAGCTTTTTGCGATCAAACTTATCTGCAAAGCCGGCAGCCAGTATTCCCGATATCCCCGCACTGATCGCATAAGCAGACACTACGGAACCAAATTGGGAGGGAATCATGTCGAGTTTCTTCATCAACAAATCCCCAAGTGGGGATATGATCATAAAGTCAAGGATAATCGTAAATTGAAGAAGCGCCAGGATGATAATGATAAACACCTGGTAGGAGGTAAACGGTTTTAGTTCTTCAACCTGATGGGGATGATGATGGGTGACGGATGGGACGGGGTTATTGCTCATTTTATACTTGGTAGAAGGTGTGTTAATGGTTTGATTTACCCAAAAGAAAAAGAGCCTCTTATGTAATGGCATTAGGATCCATCCAGAATACTTCCCAGATATGTCCGTCAGGGTCACCAAATGCGCGGCCATACATGAATCCAAAATCCTGAGGATCACGGATTTCTGTACCTCCGTGGAAAATAGCCTGCTCCATCAAAGCATTCACTTCGTCTTTGCTGTCATAGGATAATGCATTTATGACCTCCGTATATTGAAATGCATCGGAAATGGTCCGGGGCGTAAACTCTTTGAATTTGGTATAGGTGAGGAGCATGACATAGATGTCATTTGTAATCACGATGCAGGCAGCTGTTTCATCCGTGAACTGAGGATTGACGGTCCATCCTAACGATTGATAAAAGGAAATGGATTTTTTTAAATCCATGACCGGTAGGTTAATAAAAATATTTTTTGACATGGCGGTGTGGTTTTGCGTTTTACCTCCTGAACTACAGGTGTGTATAGGTATTGAATCCCTTTGGGGTTCCAGTTTAATCAGTTTTTTGTAAAATTAAACTTCCAGCGGATGCCAAATTTATTGGTAAGTTCAGTGCATTAAAGTTTTTGCAGCAGGGAGTTTACCCTGGATTCAATTTCATCCCTGACTTTTCGAAAATCATCCTCGTTCATATCGCGCGGATCGGGAATCGCCCAGTCTTCCCGGTACTGTGCCGGAACCCAGGGACAGGCATCACCGCAACCCATGGTGATGACGGCATCATAATTAATATCAGGAATTTCATCCAGTGATTTGGAGGCATGAGTGGTGAGATCATACCCTATTTCTTTCATGGCAGCAATCGCCTTTGGGTTGATCTTTCCGGAAGGTTTTGAACCTGCACTGTAGGCAGTCACTGCTGTGCCGCCATGTAGCAGGGCAAAAGCCTGGGCCATCTGGCTGCGGTTGCTGTTTTCGATGCAGACGAAAAGAAGGGACTTACTCAACGATGATCAATTTGACTGGTAATTGAACCCACAAACTTCGGAATATTAGTAAACTAAAACATGTAAAAGAATTGCCTCCGGAAAGCAAAATAATTGAAAAGCGATCCAGGCTTGGTTTTCCTGTTTTCACGTCAGTTCCAGAAACCGAATATCCGCTAATTAAAGCTTTAAACAAGGGTGAGATTCCACCCTGTCCCGGCCAACAAAAACTATATAATACATGGCAGCCGGAAAATCTTGTACAGAAATACTGATCTCCTTTTCGGAGGAAGATACTTTTTGCGTATGCTGTATTATTCCATCCATGCTGTAAACCGTTATTATGCCGTTTGTTTTGGCTTCAGCGTTGAAAGTGAGATGCAGGATATCGGAAACGGGATTAGGATCGACACTAAAAATTTGCGGACCGGCACTATCAGCCTCTTGGGTGGCGTTGATATACGGATGCTCAATCTGCGAAACATACATGCCCTGACCGCCTAAATAAATAACACTATCCAGGATTACAAAATCGTTGCCATGCTGCGGCAATGATAAAATTGAGGTTGTTAAATCAGGTAGTAAGGTGACATAAGACCCGTCTCCTCCTGTAAATGAATAAATATGATGATCATCTCTGAAAAAATTGTTATGATAATAATAAGGTGCATAATAGCCCAGCTGGGAGTAATACCCCTTCCCTCCAGGATACCAATCTTCTACATTCGGTGAAGTGTACAATTCATCAGTATGGTTTTCATAACTCACCAGGTATAAATCATCATTATAGGCTCCAATTCCCTCTATGTCGAATGGAAGAAAATGGCCTATCCAGGTTAAACCTTCATCTGCAGTTTCATACAATATGTCCAAACTGGCCATGTAATATTTGTTATGCGCATGGACAATTTCCGTATAAATATTTTCTACATTCACCCAATCCCAATTGGATCCTTTGTCAATTGATCTCATCACCAAGCCATTGGTTAGTGCTATCATGGCATTTCCTAAAAGTTCAACACGGCCGGTACCTGCTCCGGACAGTTGAAACATGTTGGTGGTGATGGAGGCCCAGTTTTGCCCATTGTCTTCAGAAAAATAAAAACCCCCGGACTGACCTGAAGTAACCACCCAGCCATCATTATTGGCGGAGACAAAGGCAGGTTCATTATCGGGGATGGGGATATTCATGCGATCACTCCATACATGGGTTCGTAAATCGTAGGCATAAACACCATTTGGACAGGCTGCCCATATCCTGTCCTGACCCAATGCCAGTTCATTGACCTGGCCAACACCTAATCCGGTATTACTATCCACTATGGACTTGACATCTTCATCCCACCGGAAAATGCCTTTTTCAAAAGTGGAAAATAAGTATATATCCCGCAAGGCAGCTGCAGAAATCACTGTTGATACGCTGAATTCATGAAGGGTGTCCCAGGTGATGCCAAAGTCACCGGATCGAAGGAGAAGATAGGGGGTTTGAACATATACCTTTTGATCTGCAGTGGTTATTTGGGTTTCTGAATTGTGTGGATACACGGTGGTATTCGCCCAGGTGTTTCCTCCGTCATGGGTATACCAAATGTGGTCATCTGAGGCAAAAAGAAGAATGGAATCCTGTGTAGCTGTCATCGTAAATGATTGCTCATAGTTTGAAAATGGAGGTGCAATCACTGATGACCAGTTATTTCCATCTTCATCCGAGCGTTTTATCCCGTCTGCTCTCAGGAGATATATTCGACTATCCAGGGTCATGATTTGGGTTGAAAATTGTCCGGGATACGCTAACGTGTCCCAGGACGCGCCAAGATCGGTGGACCGGTATCTGATGTTTTTACCTATTAATAAAATATTGACACTGCTTCGACAAACGGCGATCCCGACTTGATATTCATTCACTTTTGGCGGAACTGAATGCACGGTCCAATGCAAACCCTGATCCGTACTGATGTGTAATTCCTTTTGTTGCGAAACGGGATTGTCGATCAGGGTGGCTAAAGTGTCTTTCCAAATGGAGGCGTAATAGGAAACCTGGTGTTCTAATTTCTCCCAGTTTTTCCCATCGGGTGATCGGTATAAAAAATCACCAGCAGGAACAAAGGCATACTGGTCATTTGATAAAATATTGGAGAACACAGATCCATAGGGACCATTTGTATGTACCCAGGTAAATTGCGATTTGATTGTCCCGGAACTAATAAAAAGGATGGTGCAGATAAATAACAGGTTTTTCATAACTACGAATATTATATAAAAAACAAATCATCAACCTTTCAGAAACCCAATTAAATATAACCTCTTTTCCCGTAAGCCGGTAAACCAATTTTTGAAAGTATATTATGCTCCCAGTTTCTCTATCATCTCCTGCGTAAGCTCATCGGCTGTGGCCCCGTATCCATTCACCAGGAGTCCTTGGAGATCATATTTTTCGGATGAAATAGCATATAATATACTTTCATCACCCACATCCGAGGGGCCATAAAACCGGAACACTTTATCGATTTCAAATTCATGCGGAAAGAGTTGTATCTCTCCGAGCCTGCAGTCCAGGCAATGATTTTGAAGATTAAAGTCTTCAGTATAACCCTGTTTGCGCAGAGCATTGAGGGCCTGGAGCAGAGTGTCATATTGTTCGATCGTTTTCATATGCCTTCCTTTTTAATACCTTCTAAAATAGGGAATTGTTGAATCCGGTACACCAATACACGCTCATGGTACCGTATTTTTCCTGTTGGGTTTCTTCTTTTTCCATTTCTCGTAGGCGGATGCAGTCATTCCATATTGAATCACCGAGATATACTCATGACCTTTCCTATAGTGCCCCTTTAATTTTCCTTCTTTGGTCATTCCCGCTTTGATCATGACGCGACCGGAAGAAAGGTTTTCCTCGATATGCGTTGCGAAAATTTTATTTAGACCCAATTTCGTAAAACCAAATTCCATAATCCGGTTCAGGGCTTCTGTGGCCACTCCCTTATTCCAGTAAGGTACGGCAATCCAGTACCCGGCTTCAGCCCGGTTATGTTCTTCATTAATATGCAGGCCAATCGCTCCGATCATCTGGCCGGTTTCCTTCAACAGTATGGCATAGGTATAAGAAACGCTTTTCCCTATTTCCTGTTTGTTTTTCGACACCCACATTATGGCGTCCTTCCTGGAATATGGATAGGGAATGTGAAGCGTGGTTTGGGAAATGATCTGCTGATTGAGATATTTAACCATAGCAGGAATATCCTTCTTTAGCGGAGGTCGTAAAATAAACCGTTCGGTTTCCAGTCGGAATAGAGAAAGCATAACTCAGCTGTTTACTTCAATAATGAAACGGCCTCGACATAAAAATGAACAGGTCAATCAGGGTTTCAGTTCACGATCTTTATTGTACCCATTGATTAAAAAATACGGATCAGGATGGTACCGGCAATAACTAACAACACGCCAATAATGCGGGGCAGACTGATCTCCCGGACCGCTATGCCCAGAAAACCAAAATGATCCATGGGCAGGGTGACCAACATCTGTCCAAGAATGACCAAACTGAAGGTAAGGGCTACGCCCAGCCGGGGAACACTCAAAATGGTAAACGTGACAAAGAAAGCACCCAGGATACCCCCCGTCCAGGAGATCAACGGAGCATGACGCGCACCAGCCATCTGACTCAGGGGGATTCCCGAAATCAGCACATATAAAAACAACGCAATCGTTCCAATAATAAAGGAAGAAAATGCAGATAAGATCGGATTCTGCATGGAAACCGCAAGTTTACTATTAATGGCTCCCTGTGCGGGCAGTACCATGCCGGCGATCAATGCCAGAAGTATTATAATCCAGTTCATAAAATCATATTTTGTTTCAAGGTTAATACTTACGAAATATTTGAGGAATGAATTTGAAGTCAAATCTTTCACTCCATAATGACGGCTTTTAAAAAATAATTTTCAGCATCCCATCGGGATTGTCATACAGCTTCGACTATAACGGGAAACTTTAACCACCATGATTATTCCATTTGTTCAGGAGGCCATCTTCAGTCCAACAATCGAGGCAATCAGGGTCGTCATAAAAAACAATCTCCAGAATGTAGTCGGTTCTTTAAACACGAAAATACCCAACAAGGAAATACCTATGGCTCCTATGCCTGTCCAGACCGCATAAGCTGTTCCAAGGGGCAGGCTTTGGGTCGCCCGGTACAGGAAATAAACACTCAGCACCAGGCAAACAATAAATCCCGTAAACCATCCCAGGAACACGTTTCCTTCGGTCGATTTCAATTTTCCCATACAGACTGCGAAACCCACTTCGAACAGACTGGCGGTAATCAGGATCATCCAGTTCATACTTATTATTTTATATCCCGGATACAATGTAATGAGAATGGATGAGAGGTTGATCATAAATAAGGATGGTCATTTTCACACCAGCATTCGCCTCCACGTGGTCTCCACAGCTTCCGTATCTTTGCGACATTAACATGTATAACTATGTCTCTTGAAAGCATTATCAACGAGGACCTGAAAACAGCCATGAAAGCCAAGGACCAGGCATCTCTTCGCGGTATCCGGGCCATCAAATCCGCCATCCTGTTATATAAAACATCAGGAGCTGCGGAAGATCTGAATGAAGAAAAAGAAATTGCCTTGTTGCAGAAACTGGTCAAACAACGCCAGGATTCATTGGATATCTATGTCAAACAGGGGCGGGAAGACCTGGCTGTCATTGAGCGGGAAGAAATAGAAGTGATCATGCGCTATCTCCCCAAACAACTTTCAGAAGATGAGATCAGGGACCAGGTCAAAAAGATCATGTCCCGGCTTGGTCTCAACACCATGAAAGACATGGGGCGTATAATGGGGGAAGCCTCTAAAGAAATGGCCGGTAAAGCTGATGGAAAAATGATCGCCGCTGTTGTTAAATCTTTATTATCCTGATATGATCAAAACCTACTTTGCTGACAAATAGAAAAATGCGCCGGGTGGAAGATCTCCAGCTCTTTTACCTTTCTGATTTCCAAAATCTATCCCGTCGCATTATCTGCATGCTGGCATCTTTTTTGAATACCAATGCTGAACACCTAACCAAAAGTTAATCATGAAAGCCTTTGTCTGCCTGGTTATGATTTTGTGCTGTAGCTCCACTTATATGTCAGCACTGACCATTCCCTCTGTTTCCGGTCCATCTCTAATCACAAAAATACCAACGAGGGTGGGCGCCATCACTGTTCCCTGTTTACAGATTTCATCGTCACGGGTTGATCAAAAAGGCACAATAGTTAATGCAAACCGATCCCTAATAGAATCCCATAACCCAACCACCTCATCTGATTCAGGCCATAAAGGAGCCTGGAGAAATCCGGCCGGCTATCTGAGCCACATGGGGAAGACCGGTACGACGGGAAAACACAAAGCAAAAACCCATAAAACCAAAAAACATCACAAGCACCAGCATTGTTATAGTTTCTCATCCCGTCCCTCGACTCATGCGCATTTGTTTTAGTCTGTTTGCCTTTCTTTTCTTTTTTGGCCTGATCCTGCCATCTGCTGCCCAGTCAGTGTATGTGCCTCCAAAGATTCCGGAGAAAGTCCAGAAAAAATTTGATGAAACCGTTCTGGCGTCCAAAGCCGGACACGAAGATGAGGCTATAACAGAACTCAATGATCTGATATCCCGCTATCCAACATGGACGGAACCGCGTCATGAATTGAGTCGTATTTATTATGAGACCGGCAAATTGAATGAATCCGTTTCTGCGCTTGAACAAGCCATTGCCATCGATACCGCTTCTCAACTGAAACAGTTGTTTACGCTCGCCCGGCTGTATGAAGAAAGCGGAGATGCCGAAAAAGCAAAAGACTGTTATAGTTTTTACGCAGCCAACGCAGGGAAGGATGATCCATTAAAACAAAAAGCCCTGGAAAACCTGGAACAATTTGAAGCGCGGCAGGCTATGATGACACGGAAATATGAAATCCATTTGATTCCCTTGCCCAAAGAAATCAATACGGAGAACCATGAATCCGTCGGACGATGGACACTCGATGGCAATGAATTATTCTTCTCCCGTGTCAACAATGGACAGGAAGATCTCTATATCGCTCGGATGGACAGTGCCACTCAACTTTGGAAAGTTTCCGAATTTCCATACAACACTTCCAACAACGAAGGCGCGCCGGCCATTTCACCGGATGGAAAATATCTCCTTTATACCGCTTGCAATCTCCCGGATGGTTTTGGCGGTTGTGATATGTATGTTTCCGTGAGGAAAAACGGCATCTGGAGCAAACCGGTCAACATGGGACCCGGATTCAATACGCAATCGTGGGATGGTCAACCTTGCTTTGGTTTGGATGGAGGCACCATTTTTTTCAGCAGTAATCGGGCCGGGACATTTGGTGGACGCGACATTTGGTATATGTACCAGATTTCAGGAGACAGTTGGTCAAAACCTATCAGTGCAGGTCCAGGCATCAATACGGAGAATAATGAAAGCTGTCCTTTTGTTTCCTTTGACGGCAATACCATGTACTTTATGCGCGATGGTAAAGAAGGATTCGGCGGATCCGATCTGTATATCTCGCGCAAGGGACTGGACGGAAAATGGATGCCGGCTGAAAACATGGGACCGCCCATCAATACCATTCAAAGTGAAGGGGCCTTAGCGGTGCATCCCAATGGTAAAACGGCCATGCTGACCAGGCTCACCAACGAACAGAAGAATGACTTATTTGAATTTGAACTGCCACCTGATTTTGTGTCCCTGCCCCAACAGGCATTGCATGTTACGTTTAGGGATAAAATGACCGGGCTTCCGTTGAAAGGACAGCTTGAAATTTTTGAAGCACAGGGAAATCCCGATGTTCGTTTATCACAATGGTCCAATGAGGATGGGCACATTATCACTACACTTCAACGGAATACCCCTTATGGACTTATCGGAAATACGCAGGGCTATCTGATGTACTCAGCTAACCTGCCACCGGATACATCAGCATCCCGGTCCATCGAAATCGATATGATTCCAATGGAGAAGGCAGAACATGCCTCCGTCGTATTGGAGAATGTCTTTTTTAATTCCGGTTCTGCGGAACTTCTTCCGGCGTCAGAGCCTGAATTGCAAAAACTACTGTATACGCTGAAGATCAACCAGGCCATGATCATTGAGATCCGGGGCTACACGGATAATGTGGGAGATGAAACCGACAATCAAAAACTCAGTGAGGCCCGGGCCAGGGCCGTCTTTTCCTGGTTATCGGATAAAGGAATTCCCGCTACCCGGATTTCTTATAAAGGTTTTGGAGAAACACAACCGATAGCCAGTAACGATACTGCGGCCGGAAGAAGACAAAATCGCAGGACAGCGTTTTATATAGTGAAAAAATAATGTCCCCATCCATGAACAGGAAATAATTTAAAGGGGTTTTTAATGTTGAACCTTTATTTTTAAAAAGATCATCCGCATGATTAGGTATTCCATAGTCTTGATTCTATTATTTCCGCTGATACTCTCGGGTCAGACGTCATCGATAAAGCTGACCGCATTGCCTCCAAGCATAAATACGACTGACCATGAAGAACTGGGTCGATGGAGCGTGGATGGAAAGACTTTAATTTTTACCCGATTGAGCCGGTCGGGTAATAACCAGGCCTCTCTTTTTGCTGCTCAATTTGATCCGGCAGGGAATCTCATCTCCGTCGATAAATTTCCTTTTGATACATCCTATCAAGGTGGTGGTCACGCCATTTCGCCCGATGGAAAAAATATAGTTTTCACTGCATGCAACCGGAATGATGGATTTGGCGGTTGTGATCTTTATTTGTCTAAACTGCACAATGGTGTTTGGTCTTCACCGCAGAATATGGGACCAATCTTTAACGGTCAAGGTTGGGATTCCCAACCAGCCTATGGCGCCGATGGAACTTCCATTTATTTCACGAGCAACCGTCCTGGTGGAATGGGCGGAAGTGATATATGGATAGCACGTGAAACCTCACCGGGTCATTGGACTAAACTGGTCAATGCCGGTCCGGGAATCAACACGCCAAATAATGAAGGCAGCCCGTTTATACATTTCGATGGCCGCACCATGTATTTTATGCGTGATGGAAATGAAGGAATGGGTGGCTATGATCTATACATCTCGCATATGGGAATCGATGGTCAATGGAAGCCCGCACAAAATATGGGTAGTGCCATTAATAGTGGTGGCAATGAAGGAGGGCTTTCCGTACATCCTGATGGCAAAACAGCGTTGATCACCAAATCAACACTTAATCAAGGCAATGAATTATACGAATTTGAATTGCCCCCCGAGTATCAATCAGTACCTGTCCAGGCATTGCACGTAAATGTGATCGATGCAGAAACCAATAAGCCCGTTCGCGCTCAACTTGAAGTATTCGACATCAATGGAAATGATACGATCCGCAAATCTCAATTAGCCGATGAAAAAGGAAATATAACGGTTACACTCGATCGGAATATTTCTTATGGCATCATTTCCTCAGCAGATGGATACATCATGAATTCAACTCATCTTCCCGCCACGCCAGAACCTTCGCGTAACCTTCAGTTAAAAATGGTCACCCTGGCTGCCTCCGTTTCAAAATCGATTGGACTTCAAAATATATTCTTCGATACCGGATCATTTTCCATATTGCCTTCCTCCGAACCCGAGCTCAATTCCCTCGTGAAAACCTTGCAAAATAATCCGACCATGAAAATTGAAATCCGGGGCTACACGGATAACGTGGGCGATGAAACGTCTAACCAGCTGTTAAGCGAAAACCGGGCCAGGGCTGTTTATATGTACCTGGCTGGAAAAGGCATTTCGCCTGAGCGCATTACTTATACAGGTTGGGGAGAAAGTCATCCTATCGCTGATAATTCAACTGAAGACGGGCGCAAACAAAACAGGCGAACGGAATTCGTCATCACCACCTTAAAGTAGATTCCAAATTCATTCCATTCATCCGGTATATCCCGTCTCGGGTAATCCGACAGGGCCTGCCGGCCTTCAATGATCTTATCCATCACTTCGGATAACGGATTGATAAAATAAAGGCGACTGGATACAAATGAAGGCGTGATCGTCATTGAAAATCAAAATCCTGATTTGGAAAAACCGAAAGTGTACTGATCTGCGAAGTTGTCTCCGCATTGACTATATGGCTGGCTTTCACTTCATCCCTCCAGGTTTTGAAAATATGGATGGAGGACTGAAGTTGATTGGAATTGCACGGGTCGATCAAAGCTTAAAAGACACCGAATATAAGTTGTTCTTGTTCCTCTTTTTCACTTCCGGTTTTACCCTGATAAGTCGGGAAAGAGTGGGTGGTATCGCTCATCT
Source organism: uncultured Saprospiraceae bacterium (assembly GCA_963837505.1). Lineage (GTDB taxonomy): Bacteria > Bacteroidota > Bacteroidia > Chitinophagales > Saprospiraceae > Opimibacter. The sequence goes on from CAWINN010000014.1 coordinate 367,404, forward strand.
CCCATTCATCATTCAGATGTCTAAACTCGGGGTGGTTAACGGTTCCTCCGTTTTTACCACCGACCATAATGATTTTATCGCGCCAAACTGTTGTTGCTGCACCACTCCTGGGAGGCCATGGCGTGGTGGCTATGGCCCAGTGTTTTCCATCTTCACTAAAGAGCGCCTGCGGGTTGGCCTGACCTAAACCCCTGCATCCGATGAGCCACATTTTGTTGTGGTAAACAACCGCTGCATAATCCATTAGTTTTTCGCCGGCAAGAATTGCTTTAGTTACTTGTGTCCATTGATAACCATCAACTGATGACCATACATCCTCGTTGAACATCCAGATTTGGTCATTATAAACAAGGATCCGGCTGTTGATGACGGGGCCAAAGGGCAATTTATCTTTCATGATTTGCCAGTGAATGCCGTCGGGCGAATTAATAATATCTGACCATATATTGGAATCCTGTTCGCCACCAATGATCCATATCTTATCCTGAAACACAAAAGGGTGGTAATGATATCTTTTTTGAAGATTGGTATTAACGATCGAATCCCAATGTACCCGGTCGCTGGAAAAATAAATAGTGGCCCTAATGGTAGGCTCCTCAGTATTCCCTTCAAAATGACCAAGACCGAAGAGTTTATTTTTAAAAAATACATAATCCAGGAATTCAGGACTACCGATCACATTGGGCAGGTCTGACCTGGTCCATGTTTTGGCATCTGTAGAATACCAATTTCCAGTAGCATGAAATACCCACAGGGTATCTCCGATAGTCATCATTTGTATGGCAGATCCTTCGGGCCAGGGACAAGAGTCCAGTCGTTTTGCCCAGGTTATGGGTTCAACGCCTGGTCGTGCATGCTTGACCGATGGCGGCTGGCAGGACAAGAAGAATAGTGGAATAATAGCGGCCTTCCAATAAAAACTGAATGGCATCATTGCCGGAATTTTTTGATTTAGAGATTGATGCAAGATGGAGAAATAAATAAATTTTATTATTTTCAGCCAATACGGTTGGAGATCGGCTCCAACATTTGCGGGCACGAATTACCGTCTAGTGATCATAATGTGCCTTCGTTGCCCGCTTCGGGTATTGGTAGTTCTGCCAATTTGAAAATTACGGATTCATTTTAACAGGGTCGGGTTTTTTCTTTTCATCCTTATAAACACACCATCCCGATGAAAATATTTACTAAACAAACTAGCGTACTCCTATTCTTATTATTGACCGGCCTGGTCGGCATGGGTCAAAATACCAATCCTCCTCAAAAGGCCAAACCGAAAAAAGGATTGCAGGTTTCTCAGGAACCCGATTGGGAGCAAATCGCCAGGGATAATGAGCAGGCATTTAATGATGTCGACGAGGAGCTTCAAAAACTAAAAGATAAATACGATCCCAATAAAGTCCATGATGATACTGAAGGTGTACCCCAGGAAATCATCGACATGCTGGATTCCTATGAGCGGTTGATGAAAGTTTCTGACGCACTGGAAAAATTGAGGGATCAAAACCAGGCCAATGCCACTAATACTCAACCCTCTGTTCCAACAGAAAAGAAGACGACAGATGAAGAACCGGATTGGGAGCAAATCGACAAAGACAATCAGGCCGCTTTTGATGATGTCGATGAGGAACTCAGAAAACTGCGGGATAAATATGATCCGAATAAGAAACCCGATGAACTGGAAGGGGTCCCCCAGGAAATTATTGATATGCTGGACTCTTATGGTCAATTGGTGAAAACCACTGAAATGCTGGAGAAGCTACGGGATCAAAATGAAAAAAGTGCTGCCGCATCGAAACCGGTCCAGGAAAAACCTGCCGAACCTGAAAAGCAAAATCCTCCTCCAGCTCCACTCATGGCCAATGCCAAAGGTACCGGACAAACTACCGGTCATATTGCTGACCTCACAGTTACCAACAAAGCGAAAACTCCGGTCCGGATCATGCCCCAAAAGATTTTGATCACTTACGATGAGAATCATCAGCTACATGCGGCAGAAATACCTGCCACAACGGTTCCACCTAACAGCACAATGACCATCCCAATCAATGGATATTGCGCTGATGTACACACTCCACCAGTGCCGTTGGGGGAGAACATGACGCCGGTGAATACGTGGATTGCCCTTGAACCACCACCACAACCTAATGGCGAACATCCACCAATTTCCATCGTCGAACACACTGTACCTCCTTTTTCTCCATTCGATATTCCATCGGTTATCAATGCACCAGGCTATACCTATGAACATCCTCAGCCCACCATCAACCTCGATCCAACCTGGCCCGGAACAGAGACACCAATAAATGGCCATATTGATCCTGTTCACCATCCGGAAACTTTTGCCCCCGTGATTATCAAAACACTGGATAATATTACCGAGGCCTTTGATAAATTGAAAGAGGGCGGTAAAATCACTACCCCGTTCAGCGGGAATCCGGCACAAGAAAGAGAATCCGTCATTCAGCAAACTTTTTGGATTTATATGGCAGCTGTGACGGGTAAGGATTATAAGAAAGAAGATTTTGAATCAAAAGTTCATCAGCAATTTGAGGATAAAACCGGCATGAACGTTTCCTCACTTCCGGAAACTGAACATGTGAAGTTGCAAATTGGTGTGGATCAGTTTTGGAATGTTTTTGAAGCTACCGGCGGTGAGGCTAAAGTCCTCTCAGAACCTGATCACTCTACCGCGCCCAATAATAATATCCCTGCCACTGAAGTGCCCCCGACTATGGTTTCAGTTGGCGGTTGTTCCCTGCAAGAAAAAGAAACAGATACAGGTCCCAAACTCGATTATGCCATTGCCGATACCGGAACAAAAGGTAAAAATGAAAAAGTAAAAGAAGCTTTTCAAAAAGCCATAGAAGAAGTTGCAGGAATTATTTCGTCCAAGCAAGGCAGCGATACTGTAGATGTGGGATTTACCGGGCCTGAAATGCCTGCCTCAGCCTGGAGTCTATATTTTCCTCATGTGGTGGCCGGCCAGGCTAATGCCTCTGCCATGGTGGTGGACATGAAAAATCCCACTCAATCTGCGTGGACCACACAGCCGTTGCAAACCAAAGCAGACGGAAGCCATGAAGTGGTACTGACGCATGTTCTGGGCCCGGACTGTAAATCTACTTTGATAGGAATCAATTTCGCGAAGGTCCGGGCATCCAGTGGGCTGAAAGCCTCCCTGAACAATGTTGAAGCACTCCGGGTGATCAATTTTATAGGAGAGATTGCGATTGATATTGTGATTCAAAAAGGAAAGGGCACCTATACGAAATTGAGTAAATACCTCCTGGAAAAGACCAAGGACATGGCGAAGGATAAGGCTAAAGAGTTTATCAAAGATCAGTTGGAGAAATTCAATAATGACTGGAAGGATAAAACGGATGAGGAAGCCGAAAAAAGTATGGACGACCTGTTGAAGGATATAAAAGCAGGGGATGCCTCCGATGATGAAGAGCAGCCAGGAGAATTCCTGGATGACTGGCTGGCGGATATGTTGGTGGAAGGCGATGGATTTGATGCGGCTGATAAAATCGAAGGCGATTTACTGGATAAAATCGATAGTCCTATTGACTGGGCTCCGATCAAGACCAACACGTACGCGATTGGAGAGGGATCCCTTGATGTCTATGTCGACGGAAATCATGGCCTGGCCAAAGCCGCCAGTGGGGTACAGTACAAGCGAAAGGAATTGGAAGATAAGTCGGAAGCCGAAAAAGGAGGTGGCATCTATTGTGATGAGGGAGTAGCCAGTCACATTACCTCCGGAACGATCACGCTGAAAACGGTTGGAAAAACAGGTTCCTGGGCTGGCGCCACGGGAGAGGGTATCATCAGTACCGGTCATGGAATTGCAGTTGCCTCATTAGAAAGTTTCAATGGGATGTATGTCATTGCGATTTGCGATTGCCCTACAGGTATTTCTACGAAGACCTATTCCAGTATTACAGCTTATTCTTCAGAGGAAAACATGACCGGTATCTGGGCCAGTATGTTTGATCATCTGATGAATGATGTCGCAGATAAGCTGGATAAAGATATTGATGCGTCGTTGGCTAAAGGACTGGGATTGCCTTCGAATTCGGCAGAAGAAGTGCAAAAGTCCCTTGAAAATGCTGCAGCCCGCGCAGCACAATCCATATTGCCATGCGGATCAAAAAAATAAACCACCACCACTTGTTTTCCTTGCATTGGGGAATAATTATTCTCTCCGTTTCGTGTAGCTATTGCACACCCCGGACATTATTTGCTAAGGAAGTAAACATGCCAACGGATTTTCAGTTGCGCCAACCGGCTGATTCCATTGCATTTCCCTGGAACAAAATTTCACTGACGGGCGAACAAATGAAACCCGGTTATCCCTTCATCATCCCCGTTGCCAAACCCTTTCCATGGATACCCGTTATCGGCGGCGTGGTGGGTACTGGCACGCTCGTTTATTTCCTGACGAATAATAATAAAGAGGAAGATTGTTCTTTCAGCGCTTCGGCTCATCCCACCTCATCCTTTTGCGGACTGGCTAACGGAAGTATCAACATCAATACCAGTATTGAGGCCTCTTACCAGTGGTCCAACGGTGCTACCTCAAAAGATCTGGATGGCATTGCCGCAGGTGAATATTCAGTTACGGTTTCACGAACAGGGACTTCGTGCACACAAATATTACATGCAACAATAGTTAATGTTGACCACCCTCTCAATATCACTATCACACCTACGGATGCTTCCTGCGGGCAGTCTGATGGTTCAGCAATTTCCTCCGTTGATCCGCCATCAACATACACTTATCTCTGGTCCAATGGATCTACCGCTCCTTCATTAGAAAATGTTCCTGCGGGAACATATACACTTACTGTCACGGCCGCCGGCACATGCCAGGATGTTTCAACAACTACTATTGGTGAATTGCCTCCCGCATTTTCAATCCATACGACTTCAACTCCCGCCAACTGCGGAATGAATGACGGAGCAGCTACGGTAAATGTCGATCCTCCAGGAGAATACACTTATCTCTGGTCCAATGGACAATCCGCTTCTCAACTAACTGCCGTGGGTACCGGGAATTATTCAGTCACGGTTACCCTTACCGGCACAAATTGTTCTTTAACATCTTCTGTTTCTATTGAAGAGTTGCCTCCTGCATTTACGATCACTTCGACTACCACATCCTCCGATTGTGGCATCACTGATGGAACTGCAACACTAACAATAGATCCTCCGGGAAATTATACTTATACCTGGTCCGATGGACAAATGATGCCAGAGGCTGTCGCATTAGCTCCAGGGATGTATACAGTTACCGTCACCCTTTCAGGTACTGATTGTTCAAAATCATTAGACGTGACTGTTGATCAGCTTCCGCCTTCCTTTACCCTGAATTCCGGTTCCACACCAGCTGCCTGTGGAATGAATGATGGATCGGCTACGGTAAATGTTGATCCTCCGGGTGAATATGATTATCTGTGGTCCGATGGACAATCTACTGCAACTGGTTTAAATCTTAGCAAAGGAATTTATACAGTAACCGTTTCCATACCCGGCACAAATTGTTCACAAAACATAAGCATCACCGTTGATGAATTACCACCTTCCTTTGTCCTGTCCTTCGTAACAGAACCTGCAGATTGTGGATTGTCGGATGGATCTGCCACCATCAATGTTGATCCCCCAGGCGAATACAATTATTCATGGTCGGACGGGCAGACTACTTTCCATGCTACATCGCTGAGTTCAGGAACTTACACGGTTACAGTTACCACTCCAGGAACTTCATGTTCACAATCCATTGAAGTGGATGTCGCTGAACTGCCCGCATCCTTTACGGTATCCACAACATCGACGCCTTCCGGATGTGGACAACCCACAGGCACCGCGACAGCTGTTGTTGATCCAATGGCTGAATACACTTTTCAGTGGTCGAATGGAATTTTAGGAGCACAGGCCACTGGACTTTCCCCCGGCCAATATATCGTTAGTGTTTCGCTGGAGGGATCTTCATGTGTGGTTACCGATACGATATTGGTGGAACAAATCACACCCTCTTTTACAGGAACTATTACCACCGTGCCCGCAGATTGTGGATTATCCAATGGTTCAGCCATGATCAGTATTGATCCCATGGGCTCCTATACCTACCTATGGTCCAATCAACAAAGTGGTCCTGAGTTACAAAATGTAATGACCGGCCAATATGAAGTGGTGGTGACCGATGTCAATTTTTGTACCGCCTCCTTTTCTGCAGAGGTGGCAGAGAACCCCGTCGAGTATATTGATATCCTGAATACCACATCGGCTACTTGTATTGGCGGTGGGGAAATTTCATTTGTATTGTCTACCCCCGGTACCGGAATGCTTCAGGTAGAAATCATTTCTCCGGAAGGGCCCTCTTCCCTGATGTTGACACCGGGCAGTTATCTCCTCTCTTCTTTTATCAACATGGTTCCCGGAACTTATACATTAACTGTATATGATCCAGGCATTGGACAGACCTGTTCAGAAAATGTTTCCGTCACTATTGACGATCAGACACCGCCTTTGAATGTGATGGATGATTTTTATTCCACCACCGGCGAAAATCCGGTGAATGAAAATATGCTGAACAATGATTCGGGGTTGAACCTGACCGTGACCGGCATTTCAAATGCCGTCGGTGGCATGGTGGTGTTTAACAGTAACGGTGAATTTACTTATATACCTGATCCAGGGTTTAGTGGTGACGGATCTTTTAATTATGTAGTCACCGATGCCTGTGGAAATACAGGTTCCGGCACAGTCATTATAACAGTTGAAGTGGTCAATTGCAATTTTACTATCTCCACCACTCTTATACCGGCACATTGTGGGCTCAGTGACGGATATATAGATGCTGAGGTCAACGAATCCGGTACCTATACCTATTTCTGGAATACCGGGGATACGGGTCCCGAATTAATCGATGTTCCCGCTGATGTATATACAGTCACCATAGAGGACGTCAACCTGGGCTGCTCTCTGGAATTTGAAATTGAGCTTTCTGAATACCCGGCTGAATATATCGACAATGTTAACATTGGCCAGCCTACCTGTTCAACTCCGGGGGAAATAAGTTTTGATGTCAATGCACCTGGTGCCCAGGACATCCTGACCATGGTCGTCATGCATCCGAATGGTACGAATCAATTTGAGATAGACCCGGGTACAATCCTGATCAGTGATTTTGTTGATATTAATCCGGGTACCTATACCATCCAGGTTTTTATAGGAAATGCCGGACCAGATTGCATTGATGAATTTAGTGCCACGATACTGATACCTCCCTCGCTCGAGATAGAAGCAGAAGCCGTTTTTCCTCCTTCTTCCCCCACAGCTATGGATGGTTCTGCCACCATTGTAGCTATCCTTCCCGGTGTACTTCCCTATACTGTGTTTGTTGATGGCATTCCCATGGCAACTGCCAATTCCAACACATTTACAGTGGGGGGAATGGGGATTGGAATGCATACCATTCAAATCGAAGATGCCAATGGATGTTTTTCTAATATCCTATCCGTATTGATCCCGTTTCCGGATTTTACTTTTTCTATAGGGACCTCTTTTTCAACTTTTCCATTTAACGAAATTTTTTCGGAGGCAGCCAATCTTCCAATAGGAGATATAGTCAGTACCGGCATGCTGACTGAAGTTAATTATCATATGGGGACCTTTCCTCAACATGGCCTTTTCCTATATGCCCCGTTTAGCATTTCCCGCCAGTTTTATAACGGTTACCTGATAGAGGTGCAACATCGGAGTCAACTGGGATCACTCAACAGGAAAAATATCCGGGTTATCCTGGAAGGCGGATTGGGCATGCAATTTGGATCCGTCTTATCAGAAAACTTCTCCTCCCCGTTTATAGTGTTAAATGGAAACGGAACCATGAGAATTGGAAAAAGGGTTCGACTTGAAACCGAATTAGGATTAAATCTTTGGAATCACCTGAATGACCCCTATTGGAGGATCATTCTGAACCTCCCCTTTATTCATTGATGCTGAAACGTGGCTATCATGTCAGGAAATGGGTTTTAATATTAATATTTTTTTGCATATAAAAAAGGATGTCTAAATTTATGTTCATGAGCAGACAGCATGGACTCCTCTTTGTGCTTTTCATAATCGGATTGAACCCTGGTTTTACCCTGGCTGCTACAGATGAAACTTTTCAAAGTCCTCCCGTAAAAGCCCTCGGTACCGGCTTGACTACGGGTCACGTAGCTGATCTTGTTATTAAGAACAAAGGCAAAACTGCCATGAATATTCTCCCTCAGAGAGTCTTCATTCCTTCTTCCGGCCAATATCAACCCTACATTGCCGATATTCCGGCCACCTTTATCCGGCCGGATAGCACGGTCACGCTAAAGCTTATGGGATATTGCACAGATGTACATCTTCCGGCGGCTCCGGCGGCGCTTGAGTTAATCCCCATTGAAAAATGGATCCCCATTCGTCAACCGGATTCCACCCTGGTAGGAAAGGGATATTATCTGGTGACCCGCAATTCCGTTGTGCCGTTCACTAAAGATCACATTGGATATATCATTACCTCTACCGCCTATTCACCCCTGTATCCTCCGCCTGATTCAATGAATATCGCTACCTGGCCTGGGACGGATTTACCGGAAGGAGGAAGTATTAATCATATCATTCGACCTGATCTTTATGCCACCATAATGGCAAGGGTCCTGGAGTTACTCGAAACCGGATCGACTGCGATTCAGCAACGAAAGAATTTTTCAACCCCATTTACCATCCAGCCTGAAAAAGAAAGGGAGGCTATTATTCAACAAGTCATCTGGATGTACGCTTCTGCCCTTATGGGCAAGAAATATGGTAAGGAAGATTTCAGGAACAAAGTTTATGAACAGTTTAAAACCCGTTCTTCCCTCTCGGAAATGCCGGCTTTGGAAAAACAGGAATTGGATGAAGGAATCGATGAATTCTGGAATGTTTTTCAGACCGTAGCTACCGAAGCCGGTCTCTTTATCAGCAAAGATCAACTGTCCACCATTGGTGTGTTAGTAGATCTCCCGGTAGACACTATTCGTTATCCCTGGTCCCTGGTTTCCATGATTGATATTATCATGAAACCGGGTTTTGTCAAATATATACCAATAAAGGTTTCCAATCCGGTCATTCCTATCCTTGCGGGAGCAACCAGTTTGGGTACCTTATTGTACATAGCTTTTCATGAGCACTCGGGCGATACGGATTGTGTGTTTTCCGTTGCACTTCAATCTACTCCTTCTGCCTGTAACCTGGAAACAGGCACCATTCTTTTAACTACCAGTGTTGATGCAGACTATGCTTACCTGTGGTCGAATGGCGCTACTACGAAAAACCTCATTGGAGTAGCTCCCGGCAATTACAGCGTAACGGTGACTCGCACAGGGACGACCTGTGGCCAGTCCGCCCAGGCTGAGGTTGGAAATATTAATCTGCCTATCAATACCAGCATTATCACCACGGATGCACATTGTGGCAAACAAGACGGTACTGCTATGGTGGATGTGGTTCCGCAAGGCGTTTACGGCTTCGCCTGGTCAAATGGATCGACAGACCAAAATCAAAATAACCTGGCTGCCGGTGATTATACGTTGATCATAACAGCATCAGGCACGTGTGCAGATACTAACCAAATAACTATTAATGATCTTCCTGCTGCTTTCAATGTCCAAATTACCAATACACCTGCACATTGTGGGGCAGCAGATGGTTCAGCAACTGCCGGTGTCGATCCGCCAGGAGATTATCTGTTTCAGTGGTCCGATGGATCATCTTCGGGTACTGTTTCAGGACTATCCGCCGGATCGTATAGTGTAACCGTAACCGATCAAGTAACCGGTTGTGCCGTAGTGGAACAGACGGACATTGATGCATCATCATCCTCTTTCCAAATTGATGTCAGCACCACGGACGCATCTTGTGGTTTAGCAGATGGCACTGCTTCTGCTACGATCGATCCACCAGGTGAGTATCATTTTGAATGGTCTAATGGTCAATCCTCTTCTCAGGTTACGGGCCTTGCTCCGGGTGAATACTCCCTCACCGTTTCTATTCCCGGAGAAGGATGTATAGACAGTATCCAATTTACCATTGGTCAATTATTACCTGCCTTTACCATTAATGCCACCAACACTCCGGCTTCCTGTGGACTCTCTGATGGGACGGCCTCTATTTCGGTTGATCCACCCGGAACCTATGAATTCAATTGGTCCAATGGACAAACCGGTTCAGCATTGACAGGACTTTCCCCGGGCATATATACTGTCAGCGTTTCAGTAAATGGAAATCTGTGCGTTGAAACCACTGATGTCAACATAAGTCAGTTACCTCCTTCGTTTACCATTTCTTCAGCAACAAGTCCTGCGAGCTGCGGTCTTGAAGATGGTACCGCCACAGCCCTGGTTGATCCGCCGGGAGAATATATTTACCTCTGGTCCAATGGACAAACGATGGCCCAGGCTTCAGACCTCGCTCCTGGTAATTATGATGTGACCGTAACTATTCCTGGAACTTCCTGTCAGCAAAATATCTCCATTACTGTTGATCAGCTTCCACCTTCATTTACCGTCAATACTTCATCGACCGCTGCCCATTGCGGATTAAATGACGGAACGGCAACGGTAATGGTCGATCCTCCCGGAGAGTATAATTACCTGTGGTCAGACGGACAAATCACCATGGATGCCTCAGGGCTTGCTGAAGGTAATTACACTGTTACAGTCACCATTCCAGGGACTTCCTGCCAGCAAAGTATTTCAGTTACCATTGATCAGGAAGCTGCCTCCTTTACAGTATCCGCTACTTCAACTCCTGCCCAGTGCGGTATGGATGATGGAAGTGCAAATACTATGGTCGATCCTCCCGGAGAGTATATGTATCAGTGGTCAGGCGGCCAGACGGAATCCCAGTTGTCCGGACTGGGGGCAGGACAATATATTGTCAGTGTTTCATTAGTCGGCTCTTCATGCAATGTTGTGGATACTATTGTGGTCGACCAGCTCCCTCTCAACCTCAGTGCGAATTTTGATATCACCATGGCAGATTGTGGCCTCGCTAATGGCGGTGCTGTTATTCACGTGGATCCGGTCGGAGCATACACATACATATGGTCAAATCAACAATCGGGTGACGTGCTTCAACAAGTTCCTGTAGGCAACTATGATGTCACTGTAACTGATTTAAATTCTTGTTCAGCTTCATTTTCAACTTCCATTGGTGAAAATCCTGTTCATTATCTCGATATCTTATCCACCATTCCGGCAACCTGTTTAGGTGGGGGAGAAATTTCCATAATTCTTTCCGGTCCAGGTGATGGAAGCTTCAGTGTTGATATCAATGCTCCCGGAGGACCGATAAACCTAATCCTGGCTGCCGGGAGTTATTCGCTGTCTGCTTTCCTCAATATTGTTCCCGGAACATATTCTATTTCAGTTTATAACCAAAGCATCGGACAGGCTTGCAGTGATATGCAATCTACCCAGGTGGACGATCAGACTCCGGGTATAATTACAATCAATGACACTTACCTAACGCAGAGTGATCAGCCGGTCAGTGGAAATGTATTGCAAAATGATTCTGGACTCAACCTTCAACTTGTTTCGGTAGACAATATTATCGGGGGCGCGGTGAATTTTGCAGGTGACGGGAGCTTTACTTACACCCCTACTTCAGGTTTCAATGGTACCGGATCATTCACCTATACGGTAATGGATGCTTGCGGCAACACAGCCACAGGATCAGCCGTGATTACTGTTCAATTGGTGGCTTGCACTTTTACCATCTCTTCTATTCTGATTCCAGCCAATTGTGATCTCAGTAATGGCTCCATTTCGGTAAGTGTCAACGAACCGGGTAATTATCAATACAGTTGGAACAATGGTCAGTCCGGCTCCGCGATCACCAACATTCCCGCAGGCAATTATACGGTTACCATTACGGAAACCGGATCAGGGTGCATGGAGAATTTTACACTCAGCCTTTCTCAATATCCTGCCAGTTATGTGAGCAATATCATCATTACCCAGCCATCCTGTGCCAATGCAGCTGAAATCCAATTCACCTTAAATACCCAGGGATCTGTGCCCTTTTTGACAGTGTCGGTTGATCATCCAAATGGCCTCCAAACTTTTACCATCGAGCCCGGAGTTGTCGAGCTTTCAGATTATGTTGATATCGTGCAGGGCGCCTATACTATTGAGGTGTTTATTGGTGATGCCGGGCCGAATTGTATAGATGATTTTTCAGCGAACATCAATGCTGCACCCTCCGTAGCCATCCAGACGGGACAGATCTTTCCTCCCTCGGCTCCAGGAGCTTTTGATGGTATGGTCAACATCAATGTCACGGATCCGGGAATTACGCCTTATTCTATTTATGTCAATGGAGGATTTTTCGGAACTACATCCAATCAGAATTTCCAGGTTACCGGATTGATGACCGGAATCTATGATATCCATATCGTGGACGCTGCAGGCTGCGTGTCCAATACTGTGACCGTTATCATCCCGCTCCCAAACATTATTTTCTCCTTGGGTGTCGCCTTTACTAATTCGCCTTTATTATCGGAAATTGAACAGCCTGCGAATGTGGCTCCCTCTTTCTGGTCTACAGCTGTACTTGGAAGCATAGATTATCAGATCCGGAAAAGAACCCAACAACTTCGTGTTCTTTATTCTCCCGGGGTCGTGGCATTTAAAAATCCCCATCCTGCATGGATGCAAATTGAAAATCTATCTGAGATCTTTTCCTTGCATCAAAAATGGTCTTCCTTTTCCCTGCATGGTGGATTGGGATTTAATACCCTAGCCACCGGACTAAATTATGATCCGTGTTTTATTACGTTAAATGCCAATACCAAAATAACTATTGGAAAAATACTTTACCTGCAGACCGAGATGGCTTTCCGGGGATGGTCTAAATTGGAGCCTCCTCAATGGATGATAAGTGCTTCCGTTCCCTTTCTGAAATAATCTGGGTCCAAAAAGGAATTCCTCCATTAAATTTTTTCCAACTTGTCCCTGGTCATTGCATTACGCTGGTCACCGGTGTTCAGAGTAGATGCCGGTTCAAATAACATCACTGATACTTCATTCTCTGCTACGGGCCTATGCTCGATGCCACGGGGTATGATGATCAATTCATTTTCCCTCATGGTGATGGTCTGGTCCCGTAATTCCATGTTGAATTCCCCTTTGACCACCAAAAACATCTCATCTTCCTCATCATGTTTGTGCCAGGTAAATTCTCCTTTGAATTTGACCAGCTTCACTTGCTGTCCATTCAACTCTCCGGCAATCCTGGGGTTCCAGTAGTCCCGGATCTGATTTAGCTTTTCAGCGAGATTGATTTTATTCATATATGCCGATAGATTGCAAAATGTCTATGCTCATTCTTACTTGATGATATCTCCTTTCAGCCGCAGCAATTCCGTCTCTGCCACTTTGGTGTTGTAGCGGGCCTCAATCAGTCGAGTATGCGCATCGGCCAGTGTCTTTTGAGCTTCCCGAAGTTGAATGTAGGTGGTATTGCCCAGCCGGTAAGTTTCCAGCATAATGTCCACATTCTCGTGTGCAAGGTCAATATTACTTTCTTCCAACGCTAGGGCTTTTTTCTGGAATTCAAAATCTTTGTATGCATTGAGCACTGCCAACTGAACCTGGGATTGTTGGCTTTCCAGGAAAAGATTTTGGTAATTGATGTTCAATTCCTGTTGGTGTACAAGGCGGTCAATGTTGCGATAGTTTAGTATCGGCATAGTGGCACTAAATCCAAAATTCAGTCCGCTGTTGCGCGTATATAAAGGGAGAAATGGATTTACGGTGATGTCATTGTCTGCCCGGCTGAAATTATACCCGGTGTTAAACTGGAGAACAGGCCAACGGTCCGCTTTGATTTGCTTGAGCGTGAGATAAGAGAGGTCAATATTTTTCCTTGTGATTTGTAAGGTTGGATTCAGGGTATCAACCTCTGCCTGAATATCGTCCAGTTTCAACTCCAGGTTAATGGGAATGGAATCGTTGACCTCATAATCCGTAATCAGTCCGCCCAGGTCAGTCCCGGTAGCTGGCCGGATCAACTGATTGAGATTTTGTTTTAACTGCAAAATGTATGTTTCCTCCTGGAGGTGTGCCGCTTTCAAAGCATTCAGATCCAACTGGCTTTGTAATAATTCCGGCTTTGTACCTGCTCCCACGTCCAGTCTTCGCTGGGCCAGGTCCACACGGATCTGGCTTATATCCATCAATTCTTCAATGGCCTTAAGCTGTTCTTTTTGCCCGACAATATTATAGTAGTTCTTGACTACATCTGCAATGGTATTGACCACTTGCTCCTTGATCACCAGGCTGCCGAGCTCGACATACTCTTCAGCTTTTTGCTTGGTTGTAAACATTTTCAGCCCGTCAAACAAAGTCCAGTTCAGGCTAACGCCAGCCGCGACATTGGCGGCATTTACATTCCCCGATCGGACACCGGTGGTGACGAATTCCTGCTTTTGATTATTAGCGGTCCACGAATTTTGAGCAGTGATATTAATCCTGGGCAGGAAGACCGCATTCCGGTATGAATAATCAAGGGCGGCGACACTGGAATCATTTTTCGAAAGCTGTATATCATAATTATATTGAAGGGCCATCGATATAGCATCATTGACCGTCATAACGGGTTGAGCCTTCAGGTCATGCTCCATGCACGGCAACAACAGGGAGAAAAACAAAACCATAGTCCATGTCATGGAAAAAGAATGGCTTTCATTTTTTCTTATCGGTAATCTGATCATGGTTGGATCTTTTTTCCTGCTCAACACGCTACGCATTGTTCACTTTACACTTTAGTTTCCCTGAGTAGATTCTTCTCCGGCAACGGCTTTGTCGAATTGATCCACCCTTTTCCTGGAGGACATAAATGAATACAACGACGGAACCACATAAAGGGTTAGTATCAACGCAAACAACAACCCTCCGATAATGACTATGCCCAGTGGAATACGGCTTTTGCCCGCCGATCCAAAGGCCAACGCTATAGGGAGGGCACCCAACGAGGTAGCCAGTGTAGTCATCAGAATGGGCCTCAACCGAGCCACGGCAGCATCAATAGCCGCGGGAACTTTCAATTCTCCAGCACGTCGCTTTTGATTGGCAAATTCCACGATCAGGATTCCGTTTTTAGTGACCAGTCCTATCAACATGATGATGCCTATCTCTGAAAAAATATTGAGCGTCTGCCCGAATAATTTCATACTCAACACGGCCCCGGCCAATGCCAGTGGCACCGTGATCATGATAATGAGCGGATCAATGAAACTTTCAAACTGCGCCGATAACACCAGGAAAATCAACACCAGGGCCAGGAGAAAGGCAAAGGAAATATTGGAAGAACTTTCTTCAAAGTCCCTCGAAGCACCGGATAGTGAAGTGGAAAAGGAATCGTCTAATATTTTATCTGAAATGCGCCGCATTTCTGCGATTCCATCACCAATGGTTTTCCCGGGAGCAAGCCCGGCTTGTACCGTTGCACTCTTGAAACGATTAAAATGAAAAATAGTCGGGGGATTCGCCACTTCTTCCATTTTGACGAGATTGTCCAATTGTATCAATTCCCCTCTGTTATTGCGGACAAAAAAGGATTTTAAATCCAGTGGATCATCACGATCGATGCGTTCAACCTGTGCAATCACCTGGTATTGTTTTCCATTCATAAGGAAATAGCCAAATCGCCTTCCACTCAGGGCCAATTGCAATGTGTTATTCACATCCAAAGCAGAAACACCTAATTCATTAGTGCGCAACCGGTCAATAGTAATCTGTAGCTCCGGCTGGTTGAATTTCAGGTTGACATCAAAACCCTGGAAGACATCACTCTTGCGCACCTCTTCCATGAATTTCGGTACATATTCTTTCAACTTGTCAAAGCTTAGGTTTTGTACGACGAATTGAACGGGGAAGGAACTGCGGCCACCTAAACCAACCGAAATCGTTTGTTCCTGAACAGCAAATGCCCGGACCTGGGTATAGCGCTTATACATTCGATTCATTTGCATAGCGATATCGTTTTGCGTTCGACTCCGTTGATCCGGATCCACCAACCCCATAACGACAAACGAAGCATTATTTCCCTGCCCGGCACTAAACCCGGGAGCAAAAGAAAGTATGACACTCCTCTCCGGAACAGAGTCCATCAACGCTTGAGTGATTTCATAGGTAATACGATCCGTGAAATCAAAATCGGCTCCTTCGGGACCCGTTATAGCAGTACGTACCCGGTTGCGGTCTTCCATGGGAGCAAGCTCAGAAGGAATTTTTTTACCCATGAAGTAGATGATGCCACCGCACATTAGCACGATTATAAAGGCTATCCCTCTTATTTTCATAAACCCGGTCAGCGTGCTCCGGTATGTTTTTTCCAGCCCGGCGAAAAAAGGTTCCGTGACTTTATAAAACCAGGAATGACGGTGTCCTGATTTAGGTGTGAGATAAATATTTAAAACCGGGGTTAAAGAAAGAGAGACAAAAGCGGATATTAAAACCGCTCCGGCGAGTACAATCCCAAATTCACGGAAGAGCTTTCCAACAAAACCTTCAAGAAAAATAATAGGCAGAAATACAATGGCCAGGGTAATGGAAGTGGCGATAACGACAAAATAAATCTCCCTGGAGCCTTCAACTGCGGCTTTGTACTTATTCATCCCCTTTTCCATCTTCTTAAAGATGTTTTCCGTCACTACGATCCCGTCGTCAACGACCAACCCGGTAGCCAGAACTATAGCCAGCAACGTGAGTACATTGATCGAAAAGTTCATAATATACATGATAAAGAAAGCCCCCATGAGGGAAACCGGGATATCAATCAAAGGCCGCAAGGCTATCTTCCACTCCCGAAAGAATAAAAAGATGATGATCACGACCAGTCCTATGGCAATAAAAAGTGTGTCCTTTACCTCCCGTATCGCATTCCGTACAAAAGTGGTACGATCATATCCAACCTCCAGTAATATATCCGCCGGCATTTCTTTCTTAATCTGTTCCAGCCGGTGATAGACCTCGTCTACAATTTCAATCTGGTTGCTGCCGGGCTGTGCCACGATACCCAGGTTGACCGAGGGTACATTGTTTTTCCTGGAAACCGATTCTTCATTTTCGGCTCCCAGGGTAGCCATGCCAACATCTTTAAAACGAACGACTCCGGTATTGTCTTCGCGTAAAATGAGATTATCAAAATCCTCTTCCGTAGTCAGCTTACCATACGTCTTGATAATAAGTTGGGTTTCATCGCCCCTGATTTTTCCTCCTGGCAATTCAATATTCTCCCTGTCCATCGCCGCTTTGATATCCGCGATGGTGAGTTTGTAAGCGATTAATTTTGCAGGGTCAATCCAGAGCCGCATCGCATACCGGCGTCCATAAATATTTACACTGCTGACGCCCGGAACGGTTTGTAATCTTTCCTGTACTACATTTTCAGCATAATCTGTCAGCTGCAATAAATCCTTGGTCTGACTTTGGATCTGTAAAAACATGATGGGATCAGAATCAGAATCGGATTTGTTTACCGTCGGCGGCGCATCGATATCTTGTGGAAGATTTCCTGCGGCCTGGGATACTTTGTCTCGCACATCATTGGCCGCTTGTTCAAGGTCCACGCCAAGATCAAATTCAACTGTGATATTACTGGAACCCTGGGCGCTTGTACTGGTGATATTGCGTACACCCTGCACGCCATTGATCACTTTTTCAAGGGGCTCGGTGATTTGTTGCTCGATGATATCGGCATTGGCCCCGACATAGTTGGTCCGGACATTAATCACCGCCGGATCAATAGCCGGATATTCCCGCACTCCAAGATATTTGAATCCTATCGACCCGAAAATAATAATGATGATGGAACAAACCATCGCAAAAACGGGGCGGCGCAGAGAAAATTCAGAGAGATTCATATCGTGAGTCGTCAGTGGTGAGTTGAGGTTATGCCCCTATGCTTCGACGTGCTGATACTCAACCTGGTGCTAGAGCTCAGCAACCATCCCCTGAAGGAGACTTTCGTAAGTCCTTTCGTATAATTAATATAAGCATCCATTTTTTCTAACCTCATTGTCCACTTTCATTTATATAATTATTCTGCTGAGCGACGACGACGGGCATGTCTGACCTCTCACTTCGCCATCACCTCCATTCCGGGCCTCATGTACAAAATTGCGCTCGTGATTACAGTATCGCCCGCATTCAAACCCTGCAATATCTGAATGTTAGTACTGTCTCTAACTCCTGTGATGACCTCGGACGGCATTGCTTTTCCTCCTTTATAAAGAAAAAGTAGTTTTTTTCTTCCCTGTGGAATGATAACAGTATTCGGTACCATGAGCGCGCTATTGTCTTCCCCTAACACCATTTTTACTTTGGCAAAGGAACCGGGAATCAAGGCTGGGTTATGTCCTTTCACCAGGGCCCGAATGGTGAGGCTCCGGGTATCCGCTTCGATAGACGTTTGTGTGGCTATAATAGAAGCCGAAAAGACATTGGAATTACCTTCAACTGTAAAATTGACAAGCATCCCTTTTTTTATCTTTTCACTATAACGCTCCGGAACACTAAACTCGATCTTCAACTGATCCACCTGGCTGATGGTGGTGAGCACGGTGACTGGCGTAACATACGCGCCAGGGCTGATATTTTTCAATCCTAACTTTCCTGAAAAGGGTGCCCTGATTTCAGTTTTGCGAATTTCCTCCTTAGTAATATCCATGTCGGCTTTCAGACTTTGCACATCGAGTAAACTGAGATCATAATCCTGTTGACTGATCCCTTGTATTTTCAAGAGCTCGGCCTGCCGTTTTTCTGTTTGGTCAGCTATCTTCAATTGCACTTCCAGCTTTCGCATTTGGGCCTGCAGGTCACCGTCATAGAGTTTGGCGATCAGGTCTCCTTCTTTGACATAGCCGCCTTCCTGCAGATGGAGGGTTATAATTCGTCCCGCCACCTCCGGATGAATATCTGTTTCTTCATATGCCAACAATGAACCAGGTACTTCTACATTGGCTGCCAGTCTGGATGGCAACGCTACCATGACGTCCACAGGCAATGCAGGAGCTGGTGAATTGGTGACCGGAGCAGTCTGGTTCTTGCTTTCCTTACAGGAAATGACGGTGAAAAGGAGTAGAGATAACAATATCTCCGGGATCAGCTTTGGTATATTCACGATGTACGAATTGCAGTATGGGTTCCTGTTTCACCGCCAAGTCTAAACCATCGACCGGGCCATAATTAAAGGAGAAAATAATCAGACAGGCCATTTCCGGTATTGGCAGCATTTTCAACAAACGGGCTCTAAAATAGTTGTTTAGCCATTCTCTTCCGTATCCGCCTTACCCAGGAGGGACATTTTGTGTTGGAAAAGTATATTTTACATGATTAATACCTTTCCCAATGCGCCCGTTTTTTCTTTCCTTCTTTATCTTTCTCACTATTGCCGGTGGGGCTCAGATAATGGCCATAACAGACACTGGAGATAAAGTAATCCTGTATAATGACGGCCGATGGGCTTACGCAGAACGGGACTCCGTATCTGCTGAACAGATGGTGACCAATCCCAAAAATTTCAAGAAAAGCAAGGACGCCAGCTTTTTATTGAAAAGCAAGCGTACCGATACCGGTTTTTGGCTCAATCCGAAGACCTGGACTTTTTCTTCCCCGGAAGAAGGGGCTGCCGCCGAATATGAGCTGGATCATAAAAACGGAAGCCTGTATGGCATGATCATTACTGAACATCTTGATCTGTCGCTAACCGCCCTGGGAAATATCGCCTTGCAAAACGCCCGGGAAGCTGCCCCGGATATTAAGGTGACCGAAAAGGAATATAGGACCGTCAACGGAATAAAAGTGCTGATGATGCGCATGGTGGGTACTATCCAGGATATCCGCTTTTCTTATTTCGGATATTATTATGCGGCAAAAGGAATTTCCGTGCAATACCTGGTCTATTCGTCAGAATCCTTTATGCAGGAAAATCTATCCACGGTGGAAGATTTATTGAATGGACTCGTGGATTTGACGGAGAAATGAATTGAAGTATTTGCCTCAATTTCTAAGCATGCTATTTTATTGCTTCTAACCCTTTAAGTACTATTTTCTGTGGGTTCACTACCGGCTCTCTCCATTACCGATATTGGGGTGGTATCATTTCATCTGATCGCCACCAAACGACGTTCTCATTCATAACTACTGGTTCAAAAAAAAAATTGTTTTCAGTTTGTGACCAGTATTAAATATCTTTTAACCATTATTTTTTATTGAGAAAGAAGTAATTAAATGTTTGACATTCCAGCTTATCGTTACTGCTCAGCATATTTAGCGTGCTTGTTTCTCATTCATGGATTCATTTTTCCCTGCTATTCACAAAACCTTGCACCCAATCCAAGTTTCGAAGTATACACCTATTGCCCGGTAGGAGTTGGAGGCGTAGGCAATTTACCGGCAGCTCCCTGGCGATCTGCGACTAATGGAACTCCGGATTATTTTAATGCTTGTGCTTTTGCTCCCATCGTTTCTGTCCCCAACAACGGCTTCGGATTTCAGGAAGCACATACCGGCGAAGCTTATATGGGCAGTATTCTTTATGGCTATAGCCCGGATTCTACTTCCTATCGAGAATATTTATTGGCTCCCCTGATAGGCGGGGCACTCGTCAAGGGATATGCCTATCAGGTTAGCTTTTATGTCAGTCTGGGCGACAACATGTGCGCCATTGATAAGATCGGCGCCTATTTTTCTTCGTCTCGTCCACCTGCCTCGATAAGCACCCCTCTCCTGGTTAAACCTCAGATTGAAGCCAATCTTGGTATAATCAGAGATTCCATCAATTGGGTATTAATTTCTGGCTGTTTTATTGCTAAAGGTTACGAACAGTGGATTACTATTGGTAATTTTTATGATAATGCACACACGGCATCAGATCCCAAAAATTCTGGTGACTTTTCATATTATTTTATTGATGACATAGAGGTCGTAAAGATGGGGCTGCCAGAGGACTTTATTTTTGACCTTGGTGCGCAGGTAGCGGCCTGTGATTCTTATCTCATCGATCCACATTTGAATACTGTATCCTATCAGTGGGGAAACGGATCTCAGGACTCCACCTTATTAGTGACAGAATCCGGGACCTATACTTTGACCGTTACCGATGGATGTACGCAGGGTGTGGATTCAATTGAAGTCGACATCAACCTTGATCAAGTCGTTGATATTGGGCCTCCGGATCTTGACCTTTGTGTAGGGGATACGCTCCTGATCCTTCTTGATCCGACACTGGGTCAATATACCTGGCAGGACGGTTCCACAGGAAATGAATATACCATTGCAACAGGAGGATATTACCAGGTGATTCTGGATAATGGTGCCTGTGAAACCTCAGACCAGTTAATGGTCCATTCTGTAGAGCCGCCGGGGTCTTTTTCGTTAGGTAGGGATACGGTGATTTGCCAGGGCGAAATCCTTTCCTTTTCAGCCGATATCATTAATGTTGATTATGTATGGCAGGATGGAAGTACGAACTCCTTTTTAGAAGTCACATCATCCGATTCCGTAAGCCTGACCATATCCAATGATTGTGGATCTGTGTCGGATACCGTTTTCGTTGCCGTTATTTCACCTCCACCCGATTTCAATCTTGGGCCCGATACTACCCTCTGTCCCGGTGAATCTATCCTGCTGCAGGCTCCTTCCACCACGGATATGATTTATTGGCAGGATGGCTCGCATGGCCTCTCCTTATTGGCTGACAAGGCACAAATCTATTCTCTGACTTTATCGAATCAATGTGGAAATGCCACGGATGATCTCGTCCTGAATTTCGATCAACGGGTTCCTGAAATCAACCTGGAACCGATCCTTACCTGGTGTCCTGGTGCAACATTAACACTGGATGCCACTCAAGGTATTCCGGCGACTTATCAATGGAATACCGGCTCTTCCGATCCTTCTATTTTGGTCGACAATCCAGGTATGTATTTTGTAGATATACAGGCTCCCTGTTCAGCTGCCTATGGTGAAACTGAAATTGTTCTTGCTGATACATGTACAATTGCAGGTTCATTTTATATTCCCAATGTCTTTTCTCCCAATGGAAATAATATCAATGATGTCTTCTCCCTCAGCACCAACCCTGAAATTCAAATTACAGCTTTGAGGGGAGTGATCTTCGACCGGTGGGGAAACGAGGTGTTTCAATCCGACCAGGTGCCATTTGTCTGGAATGGCCGGTCACATGATAAATGGTTGGAACCTGGCGTTTATGTCTACAGCATTATCCTGGATTATTCCGTAAACGGGCTGCAACAGCATAGGGTTTTAAAAGGGGATGTCACCCTCATTCGATGATTCAAGGTAATTATTAACAAAGATCCACCTGTAGCACAACAAACTACTGCGGTATCTTCGTCGTTATTATCGGGAATGAATCGGAGGCTGTTTTATCTTTCTTTGTTGATTTTAAGTCCGTGGGCACAGGAGGTCTTTGGACAAACCCCTGCCGTTTATGATACTACCATTGTCTATACGGATGGACGGGTGATGCGGGTCCGGATCGATGGTACCGATACCACCATAGTGGCCCGCATACCGGAAGTGGTGGTCAAAGCCCCTCCTGTATTTGATGATGATGAAGAATACCGGCAATACATGCGTTACAGGAGATATGCTACAGAGGTACTCCCTTATGCCATTGAAAGTATTCGTCTGTATCGGGAATATCAACGGGAAACAGTCGGTATGAAAAATAGCCAGGCCAAACGATATGCCAAGGATATCCAAAAAGATGTCAAGGAAGATTTTACGGATCCGCTCAAAAATCTTTCCCGAACACAAGGAAAAATCCTGGTCAAAATGATTGAGAACCATCTCGGCATGCCCATGTATGATGTGCTTCGGGATGTGCGGGGGGGCTTCACCGCAACCAAGTGGCAAACCATTGGACGTTTATATGGCTATGATCTCAAAGAAGGATATACGCCAGGTAAAGACAAAGTACTCGATATGATCCTGAATGATTTTGAATTGAATATTGAATAAGTCCCTGGTCAAAATAATGGAGCTCTTCCTGAGGAATAGTACTTTTAATACTTCAATTCGTCTTTCTTCATGGCCTTTACTGCTTCCTGGCGCTCTCCTTCCAACATTGCCCTGATCAAATATTGGGGTAAACAGGAACTACAGCTGCCCCGGAATCCATCCTTGAGTTTTACCTTATCGGCTAGCCATACTAATATGACCATTACGGTTTTACCTGAAGGACCCGCTTCTCTTTCTGTTTTATATGATGGAAGTCCCAAGCCTGCCTTCGAAGGGAAAATCAAATCCTATTTTTCAAGGATTGAAACCTATTTCCCCTGGCTTAAAAACGCATCTGTTATCATAGATTCCTACAATACTTTCCCACATGGTGCAGGTATTGCCTCTTCGGCAAGTGCCATGAGCGCTCTTGCCCTTTGCCTGCAGGATGTAGATGATCAAATAAATAATCGACTCAGCCAAAGTGATGCACGGTGGTCCAGGGTTTCAGAAATAGCCCGGTTGGGTTCCGGTAGTGCCAGCCGTTCGATTTTCTCCATGGCGGCCTTGTGGGGGAAAACCGAAGGCGTTGAATCGAGCAGTGATCTTTTTGCGATTCCATGGAAGGATCAAATCGATCCATATTATTCCACCTTCGAAGACACGATCCTGATCATACGGGACGATGAAAAATCCGTATCCAGTACTGTCGGGCATCAATTAATGGAATTACATCCGTACGCAGGCGCACGATATGCAACAGCAAAAGAAAATCTCCGGAATCTCATCACCTCCCTCAGGAATCCCGGGCTCATCGATCACTTCATTTCCATCTGCGAATCGGAAGCTTTGCATTTACACGCCTTGATGATGAGTGGGACCAATCCTTTTGTCCTGGTAGAACCCGCCACTATCGCCGCTATCAAAGAAGTCTGGCGTTTTAGAAAAGATAGCGGTCTTCCTGTCTGTTTTACATTAGATGCCGGGCCTAATGTGCACTTGCTTTATCCGTCCTCACACAAAGAACTGATCCTGGATTGGGTGAATACCTCACTTACTCCGTTTTGTGCAGGTGGAAAATATATTCAGGATCACCTGGGGACAGGGCCTCAAAAGTTGATTTGAATGTGCCCGATAAAATAAGCTCCCTGATTTCTCTTTGTTGAAGGACTATTTCTCGAAACCATATTCTTCGAAGATAAAAGACAAGGCTTGATTCATATCTTCCTTTTTAAGCCCATATTGGGCTAAAGAATATTCGTGTTTGCTTTTATATTTCCGGGTCTTTTCGGTCTCCTCCCGAAGTTTGGATTGAAAGGAATGATTCATTTCAAAATGAAAATAACTATAGATCTTCGTTACCGATGAAAATGGATTGGCTATCAGGTCGTCATAATTAAGGGTAATAAAGTTTTCGGAATTGAAGTATCTTTTCTGCTCATTAAAATATTGATAATAGGTTATTGCCAGATTGGCTAACGCCCTGTACGGCCCGGAATCTTCCGGAATGGCGGGGCTAATAAATCTCCAGGTTGTGGTAAACATTTCCACGAAGGACGGAACGGCATCGTAAGGATTTCTAACCGGGTAAATAATCTTCATATCCGGGAATAATTCCGTCAACATTTGCAAGCGACCGGTGGACATGACTGATTTGCATAAAAATCGCTTCTCCGGCCCCAGTACATACATCCACCTTTGCAAAGTCGCCTTGTAAAAATTTTTTATCCTTTCTCTTTTCCTTTCATTCAGATGATCCAGGATATAGAGTTCCTGAAAATGATCCAAATAGGGAGTAACCAGGGAAAGGGCCGGTGAGATGCCGGCGAGAAAATAAAGGCCCTCGTCCTCTTCAGAGCGGTTAAATCCCACGGCATGAACATCCTCCCATCCTGTAAAAAGAATTTTATCCAACCAATTGATCATTTTAGTCAGCGGACGACCAATCCGTTGATCAATAGCTCCAAAAAAATCCACGATCCGACAAAAAGTAATAGAGGGTATGAGGGTATGAAACATGCGGATATGAACAAATTTTTCTTCGTCAATACAGATCAGGCGATGAAGCAGGGTAGTGCCGCTGCGCGGATTACTGATGATGTAGACCGGTTCTTTGATTTCAACCTTCCGGTAAGCAGGAAAGAAAATCTCATCGGCCAGGCGGAAAAGGATATTGATAGCACTCATGACCACCACGATGAACAAATAGATCAGTGCCACAAAAAATCTTCTGAAACCGATGTGCCGGATGCAATGGAAATAAAGTACCTTAAATACGGTGGGCAGATTTAAATAAAATATTCGGGAGGGGAAGATGTTCACAGGAAATGTTAATCGGCTCGGCAAAATACACTTCCTTTTGTATTCAAAAAATTTCCAAATATTTTTCTTTTGCCCCTTTTTCCGTCCGGATTTGACCTAATGGGGGAAACACCGTCGAATTAAAATTACCATGCTTCTTTTTCAAAAAAAACCCTCTGATCAGGGGTGCTTTAGTTCCAGGGAGTTATGCATCATTTCTGGGAGAGATCATTTCCTTGGCGGTAAGGAGTAGCGCATTAACAACCTGGGTATATCGACAAGTTCCCAATGCATTTTGACGTTAGTCTCTGTATACAACCTTATACAAATTGACCGGTGTTTCGGGTGAAGGGATGTAGCTGCCTGTTGGCTTATTATAGGTAGTGAATGGATCTGATGCACATTTCTTTATTCCCCGCCTTTTGCTTCCTGATCCTTGCTTGGTTATCTTCGTCATGTGAAAGGCATTATTCTCGCCGGGGGTTCCGGCACCCGACTCTATCCGATTACAAGGGCCGTTTCAAAGCAGCTTATACCGGTATATGATAAGCCGATGATCTATTACCCCCTGTCCGTATTGATGCTGGCCGGTATTCGCGACATCCTGATCATCACTACTCCTGAAGATAATCCTGGTTTTGTCCGGTTATTGGGTGACGGAAGCTCTTTGGGTTGCCATTTTCAGTATGCTATTCAGTCAGTCCCGAATGGCCTTGCCCAGGCTTTTGTTATAGGCGCGAATTTTATTGGCTCAGATCCTGTCTGCCTCATCCTGGGTGACAATATTTTTTACCGTACCGAAATGCCTTCGTTTCTGGCTGATTGTTCCCATCCTGATGGGGCTGTAATCTTTGCTTATCCGGTTTCCGATCCGGAAAGGTATGGTGTGGTTACTTTTAATGAACAAATGCGGGCTTTGGAAATTGTTGAAAAACCTGCCCATCCAAAGTCTAATTATGCTGTTCCAGGACTTTACTTTTATGACAATACCGTCATAGATATCGCCAGACAGCTCAAACCCTCCGCACGAGGAGAATATGAAATCACAGACGTTAACAAGATTTATCTCGAGCAGGGCAAATTGCGGGTAAAAATTTTCGGAAGAGGCGCAGCCTGGTTAGATACCGGGACTTTTGACAGCCTTCATGATGCAACTGAATTTGTCCGCATTATTGAAAAACGGCAAGGGCTTAAAGTGGGCTGCATTGAAGAGGTCGCCTATCGTATGGGCTTTATTACCGCCGAACAACTGCATAATCAGGCACAACCTTTGTTGAAGAGCGGTTACGGTCAATATCTGATGAAACTCCTCAACAATTAATACCATGGACCAACCACCAATTAACACTTCAGAAGAAATCTCTTTGCGGGATCTGGCCCTCAGGCTCCGCAACTGGACCCTGGAAGTAATCCGGTATTGGTACATCCCGGGTGTGCTTGTGCTATTAGGAATAGGAATCCAGGTATTTCGTTATATACAATACGTGCCCTTGTATACCGCAACCATTACTTTCAATGTAGATGAAGATGAAGGTGGGAATAGCCAGGGATTGGCCAGTATTTTGGGCCAATTTGGGCTGGGAAGCGTACGGCCAACCCGCTACAACCTGGATAAAATACTGGCCTTAAGCAAATCCAGGCGCGTTATTCAGGAATCTCTTTTTTCAAAATCCACTGTCAATGGTAAAGAAGATTTTTTAGCTAATCATTTATTGCGCGAATACAAATTGAATATCCCCCGAGGAAAAGATAAATTATCTTCTCCTCCTTTTTATTTTACACAGGATAGCATACCTGCTTTTTCCCTGCAGGAGAATGCCATGTTGCTTTTATTGTATGGGACTATTGTAGGACCACCGGATCATCCCAAAAAAGCATTAGTGATCTCTGATTATAATGAGGACTCGAATATTATGTCCCTCAGTGCCACCACCACCAATGAAACTATTTCTCTTGACCTGACTAAATATTTATTTGAATCCCTGAGCAAGTATTATGTCAGTAAATCAATTGAAAAACTACAGAAGACCTATAAACTGATCATCATGAAACGGGATTCTGTATTGGAAGTATTAAAATCAACCGAATTTCAACTGGCCAGCTTCAAGGATACACACAAAAGTCTCTTGATGCGGACAGATCAAATCACTGAATTACGTTTGCAACGGGAATTGGCGGCCCTGACAGCCATGTATGGAGAAGTCCTGAAGAATGTCGAAATCGCCGATTTTAGCCTTAAAAACAAAACCCCTTTTATCCAGATTATCGATTCCCCGATTGCCCCCATCCCCCCCATTGAACTTTCTCTTCTCCGTCAATTATTCATTGGAATTATCGTTGGCGGTATCCTGGGCAGCCTGGTGGTCCTAGGTCGAATGTTTTACCGTAATACTTTTTTATAACCGTTTTGGACCGATGTTGCTTACCGATCTTTGTCAGCAGATGGTTGTTTACCTGGCATACAGGACCCAAGAAGAAGTTCACTTGGGGGCTATCGTGAAGGAAATGAAATTTAATTCCGGTTGGCCATGCAATCTGTCACTACTACATCTAACAACTTCTCTATAGACCAACCATACGCTATCGCCTGTTGAGGAATTATGGAAGCTTCCGACATGCCTGGGGTAGTATTCGCTTCAAGTAAATAGAAAACGCCCCCTTCCAGGATGTAATCAAATCTGACCATTCCGCGACATCCAAGCAATTGATAAAGATACAGTGACCTTTGCTGGCATTGCTGGCGTAATGAGTCATCCAGTCGTGCAGGAGTTATTTCTTGACTCTCTCCTTCGTATTTAGCCGCAAAATCAAAGAATTCTCCTTTGGGAATTATTTCCGTTACGGGGAGCATGTGAAAAGTGCTTCCTTCCCGGACTACCCCACATGAATATTCCTTTCCCGCCAAGGCTCTTTCGATCATGACCTCATGATCATATTCGAGGGCAAAGGAAATAGCTTTCTCGAGTTCGGACCATTGTTTGACTTTCGTGACTCCATAACTCGATCCGTTGTTATTTGGCTTTACAAACATCGGTGGCTGTATATGATGCTTTTCCACCAGGGCTTGTTGTACTACTGACGTTACCAACAAACTCTCCGCCATAGGTATTCCAAACGGCTGCAGATAATTCTTGCACATTTGTTTGTTAAAGGTGAGAGAACTTGTCAAAACCCCACACGCACTGTGAGGAATATTCATCATTTCAAGGTAACCCTGCAATTTTCCATCTTCCGCTGGCGTGCCGTGAATAATAATAAAAGCGAAATCAAACTTTTTAACCTGGCGCCCTTGGGGGTCCGTTAAATAAAAGAAATCCAAATCCACTTTATACCCGGAACTCAAGTCTATCCAACCGTCTGTAGTAATGTCAATGATGGAGCACGAGTATTTGTCCTTAGCCAAATGTTTGGCAATAGTCTGAGCGCTTTTCAGGGACACTCCTCGTTCAGCCGAAGGGCCACCAGCGATTATCGCGACTTCCATCATATCCCTGACAAGATAATTTTTTACGGGATATCCGTCAAAACCTCTTGATTTTTAAGTGAATACCCCTAATTACTTTCATTGGTTTCAAAAAACATTGAAATTGGGTGTTTTTCTTAATTGCTGATTATCAGCTATTTATATGGCCGTTTCTGGCAGTTCCGTTAATTTATAGTTAAATGGTGTATTTTTGTCTAACAATTTTTGCTATTCTGTTTAACTCTCTCTTATTTTTGGGAGAACAAAAACAACCACTATGTCAACGGCCGATTTCAATCAACAATTATCAAGTCTCAGCGGACCCCTTCACACTTTTGCATATAAGCTGACCAAAAACAGCGAAGAGGCTAAGGACCTTTATCAGGAAACCGCTTTCAGGGCCATTAGCAATGTCGATAAATTTATTCCGGGTACAAATCTCAAAGCCTGGTTGTTGACTATCATGAAAAACATTTTCATCAACAACTATCGCAAGAACATCAAGACCCGGACCATAATAGATTCTACCGAAAACCTGTATTACATCAATAGCGGTGCGGCCTCTATTCGTAACGATGCTGAATCCAACATTATGATGGATGAGCTGACCACGATGGTGGAGAGTCTGGATGAATCATTACGGGTACCCTTTGAGATGCACTATCTCGGACATAAATATCAGGAAATCGCGGATACACTTCACCTTCCCTTGGGCACTGTGAAAAGCCGGATTTTCTTTGCCCGGAAAGATTTAAAGGAAATGATCGAACGTCGCTACCATTCGGTGCGACCCTAATTTGCTACTATTATTTTTCAGTATTTATCTCTCTGGGGTTACCTGCTATAGGTTGCGGTGAGTGATCATTAGCTTTGCTTTATGCCCTCATTCTTCACGCGACAATTAATGGATTGGCATAAAAAAAATCCACGTCCGCTTCCGTGGTCTGATGGTCCGCGCGATCCATATCATATTTGGATTTCGGAGGTGATCATGCAGCAAACCCGGATTGAACAGGGGGCTCCTTATTACCATCGGTTCATTGCCCGTTTTCCTGATATTCTCGCCCTGGCCAATGCTACCATTGATGATGTTTTACAAACCTGGCAGGGGCTGGGCTATTATACCCGGGCCCGCAATTTGCACAAAGCCGCCAGGTTTATTGTGGATCATCATCATGGTCACTTTCCTGGCCGGTATGAAGAACTGCTCGCGCTGCCTGGCATTGGGCCCTATTCGGCTGCAGCTATAGCTTCATTTGCCTATGGTCTCTCTTATCCTGTCGTCGATGGAAATGTCAAACGCCTGATGGCCAGGTTCAATGGCATTGAGAAACCCATCGATGGCCAGGTCACGCATGATTTGATTCGCCAACTGGCTGCCAATAACATGAAAGGGGCAGCTCCTGCTGTTTTCAATCAGGCCATTATGAACTTTGGAGCATTGGTTTGCAAGCCAAAGTACCCCTCTTGCCCGCATTGTCCGTTGCATCAGAAATGTCAGGCTTATCTATCCGATCAGGTTGATGTCTTGCCCGTGAGAGCTAAAAACAAAACCAATCGGTTGCGTTATTTTCACTTTCTCGTTCTACTGCATCGTGGGAAAGTCCTGACTGAGCGTCGGGAACTGAAAGACATTTGGCATGGTCTATATGTAATGCCTTATCTGGAATCCAATTCATTTCGTAAGCCAGTTCAAAAAAATATACGAGAAAAGATTGGGCTTATCGCCGGACAGACTGCTTTTCAATTTATGTTTTCTTCAGAACAGAAGACACAAGTACTTTCGCACCAGACCATCGTGGCCCGTTTTCATTATTTTCATTTAACAGAAAAACCAAAACGTATCGATGGCAATCTTCATTGGGTTACCAGGTCCGGGATGGGCCATCTGGCCAAACCCAAAATCATTGTCGATTGGTGGAAGCAGAATACTTCCTTCGCCAAATCGCTCAAATGAATACCTAAGTATCTTTTACGTTGCGGAAGCAGATTTGATCTTTCGGTACTTCCAGTATCCCAGCAGACTTATTGAAACAAAAAGGGTTGCCGTATAGTAAACGGCTGGAGGTATAGGCACCGGGTCGCCGGCAGCATAGGAATGTAATCCGGATAAATAATAATTGACGCCCAAATAGGTCATCATCACCGAAGCAAATCCAAAAAGGGACGCCAGGTTAAATGCATAAATGCCTCGCAGACCAGGAATAAATCGCATGTGCAATATAAACGCGTAAACCAGTGTGGTCACCAATGCCCAGGTCTCTTTAGCATCCCATCCCCAATATCTTCCCCAGGATTCATTTGCCCACACACCACCTAAATAGGTCCCTATGCTTACCATAATCAATCCTCCGATCAGGGTCATTTCGCTTACATAGGTTAGCTCTTGAATGTTCCTGAATACTTTTTCCTTGTTTTTCCTGGTCAGAAATATCATCAATAATAAATTCAGGAGTCCGATGATAGCTCCCAGCATCAGAAATCCATAGCTGCCGGCTTCCATAGAAACGTGAATCGTCAGCCAGTATGATTTTAATACCGGTACCAGGGGAGTAATTTCAGGATCCAGCCAACTCAACCCGGATACCATCAAAATAGTGGAAGCCAGAATGGCCGTTGCTGTCAGTCCGCCCAGGGACTTACGTGAAAATATGAGCCCTGCCAAAACCGTGGTAAATCCTATATATATCATAGATTCATATCCATTACTCCAGGGTGCTCTTCCGGAAACATACCAGCGAATACCCAGGCCCATAACATGGGCGGCGAAACAGGTGGCCAAAAGATAAAAAGCGAATTGGGTCAGGTATTTGTGGTCAAAACGAGGCCAAAATATCCTCGCAAAAAACAGCAAAAGGAATAGGACACCTAATAACCCATAGATCTTGCTCAACCTGGAAAAAACATTCATTTTATTCAACAGGATTTCCATATTCACCTTACTATCGGATATTAATTCGCTTCCTGCCGTTTCTTGTTGATAGGTGTGTAGTTCCGAAACCAGGCTGTCGGCCTGCCCCCATTGTTGACTTTCCATAGCCTCGTCAACGGCTTTGGAATACCTGGAAAAGAAAGTAGGCACGAATCCCATTTCTTTGGATTCGTGAGCCATTTGAATGGCGTCGGCCGGGGTTTTCCATTCCTTTCCAGGATCGTCAGGTATCGGAAAAATCCGGGCCATGCTCCCATTATATATCATGTTGCAGATATTCACCCGTTCGTCAATCTTCATGATTTCCTTATCAAAAGCGTTCCGATCACTGGCTTTGAGGTTAAACGCTTTTCTCACTTGATCCTTGAGCAAGTACTGGCCACTGTTAGAAAAACAATCATTAAAACTGATATAGGATGCCGTTGTATTGAATATCTTCTGAATTTCGGCCTGAGTTCCTATCTTGATCATAGGTTCTTGTGACCACTCCTCAGGATAAAATGACATTCCCAAAAAGACCTGCTCAGGCGTCAATCCATTGTAGGATTCTTTCCTGGACACTTTCCGAAGCACCTCACTGCTCAGGGTATTCATGGGCTTGGTCCGCCCACGCTGATCCTGTACCAATAGTCGGCCAAAAGCATCCGCATGTGATATAGGAATAGTGTGGGTTTTAAATTCATTGACATATTCGGCCCGTGTCGAAAGAAACGACCCCATCATCAGCAAGAATACAGCCATACGAGAAGCTGACCGCTGCTCTGTAACCCGCAAGCCTTTCAATCTCTTGGACAGCTCTCTGAAGCGGCTCTTCGGGCTGGCCAGCGTGAGCAAGAGTCCAATGGTCAGTAAAAAATACCCGGTATATGACACTTTTGTCCCCCAGAAATCATGATTAACGCTCAATACAGTGCCCAATTCATCCTGATCAAATGAAGATTGAAAAAAACGATACCCGCGATAATTGAGAATGTTATTCATGTAAATACGCATATCCCGTTTTACCTGATTTGCAGGATCAATCAGAGTGACTTCACTGGCATAGGAGGCCGCGCTATTGGTCCCCGGATATCGATCCAGAATAAAGTCCCTGAGTTTGATCGCAAAAGGTAGATGGATGGGCTTGGCACCATATGCAATTGAAAAGCTGGTGGCCCCAAAGGAGGCGGTTTGGGGCTCTCCTTCATTGCCTTTACTCCCATAGACGTAAACCGTTTGTTGATCACTACCTTTTGTAATATTAAATTGAAGCGCAGCTACACTTTCACTTTTCATTTTACGCGATCCCGCTTTCATCACGAGGTGCGCTGACGGACTAAAGTCCCCAATTACGAAATTGATGTTTCCACCGGAATACAAAGAGCGAACCAGTAACGGTTGATAGGCCCCGGGATAGATGGTATCCAGGGTCTGCGTAGCCATTACTCTTTGGGTCATAACCAATGGAGCCTTGAAAACCAGGGAGTCGTTTCGATAAAAAATATTAATCGCTTCCGGCCGTTCAGGGTTTCCGAAATTGAACCAGTTTCCATTAATGTTTTGGAGATCACCTGGATTCAAATAATATTCTTCCCTCCCGTTGTTTCCGGCGATCACTAGTTTGATTACAGGGCTCCCATTTTTATCTGGTTCCAGGACTTTTTCCGGATTGGGAATAAATTTTTTCAGTTCTACCTGGAAAACGTCCTGACCAATTTGGTAGGTTCTATTGAAATGGTTTTTGCCCAGGGAGGCAAACAAGACTTTTTCATCAAACTTATACGACTTGCCGTTTTGTCTGGCATCAAACAACAGGTACGTGTCTGAAGTGGTAAATACATTAGATGTATCATCTTCCCGGATATGCATAGACCCTTCATAAGAAAAGTAACGGGTAATACCTGCCCCGATCAGGATCACCAGTATAGCCATGTGAAAAGTAAGGGTGGACCATTTCCGTTGACGAATCATCTGGTATCGGAATATGTTCGTCAGAATGGTGATGCCAAATAGCACCAGGAGCAATTCAAACCAGGTAGATTTAAAAATGATTTTTTGTGCCGCACTGGTGCCAAAATCATTTTCAACAAACGTGGCAATGCCGATGGCAGCCGCAAACAAAATGGTGTACAAACCGCCCGCACTCGTGGAAAAAAATTTATAAAATATCTTCTTCATTAGGTTTTTTCATTAATAGTACCCTATGCTGTTCTATATGGATAGAAGGGCTGAATTACCGGATGATCTGTGCGTCTTCCATGATGATTTCATATTTATAGCCCGCCCCAAAGTCTTTGTTAAGTGAAATTTTCCCTTCAAAAGTGACGATATCGCCCATGGCTACATTTTCATCTGTGGTGACGGTAAGATCCGCCTTTTGATTTTTCAGCGAGGCATCCTGGATATGTATCCAGTTCCGGTTCAAGATCATATTGTTGAGCTTAACCACAACCCCTTTTACCTTGACTACCTGGCCATCATACTTCGTCTTGTTCTTAATTAATTCTGCCAGTTTTATTCCTCCGGGGGGAGGACCCACGTTGATATCCTCACTGACCGGTGTGGTGTTGCTGATGTTTTGATGGGGGTTACTTCCGGCCATAGCACCCATTCCGGGGTCTTGACTTACTCCACTCACCAGGTATACGGTTTCAAAAACGCGATCGTATTCGACGCTCTTAAAATTGGTCTTCTTCAGCCCACCACGGTAATAATAGGTTCCACCTTTTTCAATGTCGGTCTTGGGTATGGCGATCCAAAAGTCCTCGTCATTTTCCTTAACCCGGAGATAGGAATATTTTTCCGTTGGCAAGACTTCCTCCACTTCCACTTTGTGCAATTTGTTCGCTGCCTCTTCCATCATGGGCGCAGCGCCTTCTTCCATGGAAGGAGATTCCGCAGTGATCACTTTAGGTTTTGAATTGCAGGCAGCAAGAAAAAGGAGCCCGGAGGTAATGATAATAAGGTACTTCATGTTTTTATGATTTCTTAGATTTTGATTTGGTGATGCGTATTTCGCGGGTTGATATTTTCTTTTTGACTACAATCGATAGACAATGTTGGAATAAATCCGGTGGAGGGTTCTATTGGATTGTATTTCTCCTTCATAATTGATTGAAAGGGATAGTTTCCTGTCCAGTCGAACAGAGGTGTTTAGTCCGATGATCTTTTGTTGAATAGGCAGTTCTGTACTCCCATAACGGTAAACCACCGTTCGAAATTCAGCTTCCTCGTAAAGTTTGCCTTTCATAAAATCCTTTGAAACCCGTATCCCGTAAATATTCCCCTTAAGATAGGAGGTTTGCAGCAATACCGCACTCAGCGTAGTAGAGATACGGAGAGAAGTGAACTGATTAACGGTCAGGTAACTGTTCAGGTTCTGGGTAGGATGGGGATTGTTCCGTTCAAAACGATAACCGGCATTGGCCCCCAGAGTTACTTTTTTTATGGGTCGGAGGTTGAAACTTAACCTCATGCCCTGTCGCATTTCATCTTCCAGCAGTTGATCAATGAAACTCTTGTACGTTTCATAATAAATGATGTTTTTGCGGGCATCATACGATGCAAAAAAGGAAAGCTTTTTGGATGCGCGGTAACGAACAGAGGCATAAATACTTGAAAGCAGAAAAGTGCTTTGGGGCTGATTATTCTTTACAGTGTATAAATCAATTTCCGTTGAAGTAAAAATGTTAATGTTTTTGATGGTGGAATTCTGATGTTGAAAATAAAGAAATCGGCGATCCGTAATTCCATGATTCTGCTGTTCGGCAAAAGCCAGGGTGCTCAATATTTGTCCCTTATTGCTTTGGTTTACATAGGTCGCGTATGCTCCAAATTGCAATAAATGAAAATTAAACCCATAATCGAGATAGTCCGGGCGAGAGCCTACAAAAGAACCCACAATAAGGTGATTCCATTGTCTTTCTGCCTGAACTCCATCAATGGCTCCCAGGTTTGAAATGTTGAAATTGATCTTCCTGCCTAGCCAGATTCGGGTGTCTTTGCTGGGTTTATATAGAACGGCCAGGGAGTACATCTTCATGGCTTTTTTAAAATTGTCTTTCACATCCTGCCATTCATTGATGGTATGCCGGAAGGACATATAGGTTTCCACAGCGAAACCCTTTTCGACAGGTTCCTTTGAATTCAGTGTAAACGTATACCTCATGCGCTGAACATCATATCCGGGCCGATCGGCAAAATTAACATAAGAAGCGGCAGAAATTCTGCCTCGGAAAGCCTGTCCTTTTTTAACTAGTGGTTTTTCCGTTGGCGGTTTCGGACTTTCTGCTACTTCATGTCCTTGCAAACTGATTATGTCCGGCACCGTAATTGTTGATGGCGATGAGACTGGTTTCTTTTCCAGTTCAGGTTGTTTCTCTTGTAAGGATATGATCTGATCAGATAAATTAATCGGCATCTCACTTATCTGGGTGGCGACACAAGAGATGGAGGAAAGCTGGTGAACAACCAGGGAGGCCTCTAAAACACCATCATGCTCGACATACAGGGTATCCCCGATAGAAATGGCTTTCGTGTTTTGAAATTTTACGTAAACATTTTGTGACGTTTTGTAAGTAACGCTTCCTCTCAGCGTGTCTAAGTCTGTCTGCGCGTACATATAGTACCCGCACAACAGTAAGATCAACAGTATCCATCCCTTTTTCATGCCCAGGTGTGATTAGTCTGAATTTCCATTAGGGTGACATGCATAACAGGCTGCGCTATTGTATTGATAGCCATTCACGCCTTGATGATGATTATTCGTTGGTCCCGGCTGATGGCAGGTTATACAAGTAAATACTGCATAGTTGTTGGGGTCAGTATGGCAATCACTGCATTGATCCCATGCGTTATGATGATGCCCGCTATATATAGGGAAATACTGATTATCATGATCCCATGTGGCCGGTGTCCATGCATTTTGTGTATGGCAGGTTTCACAGGTCGTAGGGAAATTGGCCGCCTGGTGATTCGGATTATTAGTTTGATTGTAGTCACTGATATGACAACCCACACATGTGTTGGGGGTGTTATTATAATCTCCATTGTGGCACGTTGCACATTGGTTGGCAATGGCGGCATGCGCTCCGATCAAAGCGTAATAATTGTTATGATCGGGGAATAATGCGGGTTGCCAGTTCGGATCCGTCGTATGACAGGTTACACAATTGGTTGAAAGTCCGAGGCTGTTGTGACTGGGATTGCTGGATTGATTATAATCAGGAAGGTGACAGGCATCACATTCCGTGGGTGTATTTTGATATCCGTTGGCGTGACAGGCAATACAATCAACCGTCAGATGTGCTCCCGTAAGTGGAAAGTTGGAATTGGCGTGATCAAATGCTCC
Organism: uncultured Saprospiraceae bacterium; assembly: GCA_963837505.1. Classification (GTDB taxonomy): domain Bacteria; phylum Bacteroidota; class Bacteroidia; order Chitinophagales; family Saprospiraceae; genus Opimibacter. The sequence goes on from CAWINN010000014.1 coordinate 404,483, forward strand.
TGCAGCATCACCGGTAGGGTGACAAGCCAGGCAAGCCGCATTTTGATAGACATAGCCACCGACGGTTTCGTGATTCGTGTTGGTCTCCGGGTTGGTATGACAGGTTATACATGTGAATATGCCGTAGTTTGAAGCATTCGTATGGCAATCCGTACACTGATCCCATACTCCTTGGTGTGCACCGCTGTATATGGGGAAGTATTGGTTGTCATGCTCCGCATACGTTGCGGGGGACCAGGCCGATGGGGTATGGCAACTGGCACAATCTGTAGAAAACTGTAGGGTAATATGGGATGGATTAGTGGTTTCGTTATAATTCGATTGGTGACATCCTACGCAGGTGTTGGGGGTGTTGTTATAGTCCCCGTTGTGACACGTGATGCACTGATCTGCAATAAGGGCGTGTGCTCCGACAAGTTCATAATATTGATTATGCACACTAAACGTTGCAGGATTCCAGTCTGGCGCTGTGGTATGACAAGAAGCACAATCCGCTGACAAGCCAAGACCCAGGTGGCTGGGGTTGGCGGATTGGTTATAATCAATCAGGTGACAGGCATCACATGTTGTGGGAGTACCCGCAAATCCATTAGCGTGACAATCCAGACAATCAACCATGGTATGAGCACCCGTTAAGGGGAAATTTGTAGTGTTATGATCAAAGATGCCCTGAGCGTCTCCTGTCGGATGGCAGGCGAGGCAAAGGGTGCTATTATAAGCATATCCTCCTACGCTCTGGTGTTGGTTGTCCGTCTCTGGATTGGCGTGACAAGTGATGCATGTAAAAATTGAAAAGTTATTTGGGCTGGTATGACAGTCTGTACATTGATCCCAGGTTCCTTGGTGCGCTCCACTGTAAATAGGAAAGTATTGGGCATCATGATTAAAATTAGCGGGAACCCATCCTGCTTCATTATGACAGCTGGCACAATCAGTACCAAATCCCGCGGTTACATGGGAAGGATTATTGGTGGCATTATAATCTGTAAGGTGGCACCCGACACAGGTATTCGGAGTATTGTTGTAATCCCCGTTGTGACATTGAGCACATTCATTTGCAATGGTCGCGTGAGCCCCGTTTAGTGGATAATAGTCACTATGCGACGCGAACGTAGCGGGCATCCAGGCATTTTCAGAATGACAGGAAGCACAATCTGTAGAAAGTTGTAGTACTGTATGAGATGGATTTAAGGTCTGGTTATAATTATTTTGGTGGCAGCCTACACAGGTGTTAGGGGTGTTGTTATAATCTCCATTATGGCAGGTAATACAATCGGTGGTAATAAGCGCGTGGGCCCCCAACAATTGATAATATTGATCGTGTATGACAAAATTGGCCGGAGACCACCCCGGGGATGTGGTATGGCAGGAAGCACAATCCTGGGACAATCCTAGTGATGAGTGATTAGGGTTGTTACTTTGCTGGAAATTGGTTTGGTGACAAGCCACACATTCGGTGGGGGTTCCGGCATATCCGTTGGTATGACATTCTATACAATTAACGGATTGGTGAGCGCCAGTGAGCGCGAAGTTCGTGGTGTTGTGATCGAAAACCCCTTCTCCACTTCCCGTTGGATGGCACGCCAGACAGGCAGAACTATTATACACATAACCACTGACTTCCTGGTGCTGGTGATCGGTTTCAGGATTCGCATGACAGGTGATGCAGGTAAATAGGGAATAATTACCCGGTGTAGTATGACAGTCAATACACTGTGACCACTCCCCCTTGTGTTTCCCGCTATAAATGGGGAAGTATTGATTATCGTGATCAAACGTGGATGGAATCCAGGCTGCCTCTGAATGGCACGATGCACAATCCGTAGAAAATTGAGCTGCAATATGAGATGGGTTGGTCGTCTGATTATAATCCGCGGTGTGGCATCCTGCGCAAGTGTTCGGTGTGTTGTTGTAATCACCATTATGACAGGTAACACATTGAGTGGCTATAACAGCATGTGCGCCATTCAATGAATAATATTGATTATGAATATCAAATCGAGCCGGGCTCCATCCTGGTTCTGTTGTATGACAGCTGGCGCAATCAGTAGAGATGCCTAGTGAACTATGGTTCGGATTGGCTGACTGATTATATTGTTCCTGATGACACGCGACACATTCTGTCGGTGTTCCCTGGTATCCATTGGCATGACATGACTGACAATCCACCGTGGCATGAGCGCCTGTCAAAGGAAATTGGGTGGAGTTGTGATCAAATCCGCCCTGACCTTCCCCGGTAGGGTGGCAGGCCAGACAGGCGGTACTGTTATAGGTATAGCCCGATACGCCGCCATGTTTGTCATCGGTTTCCGGATTGGCGTGGCAGGTAATACAAGTGTATATGGTAAAATTGCCGGGAGTGGTGTGACAATCCACGCAATCCGTCCATTGCCCTTCATGTTTTCCGGTATAAATTGGAAAATATTGATTGTCATGATCAAAGGTGGCGGGTGCCCAGGCGATTTCAGAATGACATGAAGCACAATCAGTTGAAAATTGGGCTGCAGTGTGTGATGGATTAGTGGCCTGATTATAGTCGTTGATATGGCATCCTGCGCAGGTGTTGGGTGTATTGTTGTAATCTCCATTGTGGCAGGCGTTGCAATCATTTGCGATTTTCAAATGGGCTCCCAGGAGTGGATAATATTGATCGTGTAGATCAAACCTGGCTGGATTCCAGTTCGGGGATGTGGTATGACAGGAAGCACAGTCGGTCGAAAGACCAAGCGTTAGGTGGTTTGGATTAGTGGATTGATTATAATCCTGCATGTGACAGGCGTTACACTCGCTTGGCGTTCCTGAGAATCCATTCGTGTGACAACTCACGCAATCCACAGTAGTGTGGGCTCCCGTAAGCGAAAAGTTGGTGTTGTTATGATCAAATGCTCCTTGTTTTTCTCCTGTAGGATGACACGCCAGGCAGGCCGGACTGTGATAGGAATAACCTACAACGTTATGGTGCTGATTATCCGTTTCCGGGTTAGAGTGGCAGGTCACACATGTAAACTCGGTGAAGTTGGAAGTGTTGGTGTGGCAGTCTACACATGCACTCCAGGCTTCGTGGTGGGTCCCGGAATAAATAGGAAAAAACTGAAGATCGTGTTGTAAAAATTTGGCCGGTTGCCAACCTGGATCTGTGGTATGACACTCCCTGCAATCCGTAGACAAACCCAGGTTTTGATGGTTTAGTGTAGTAGTGGACAAATAATCCGCCTCATGACAGGTGATACACTCTGGAGAAATTTTACTGTAATCAGGATTTTTGTGACATTGCGCACACTCATTGAGATCATGGCCCTTTGTCAATGGAAAAAAATCATGATTGATACCCTGACCGGTCCATTCCTCAGCGTCCATCAGGTGGCAGTCCGTGCAGGATGTTGAAAATCCTGCTGCTATGTGATCGGGATTCTTGGCAGATTGGTATTCTGCGCGGTGACAGTCAATACATTCTATACCAATAGGCGTAAATCTTAACTCCGTTTCGGAATGATGACAATCTGTACATTGGGCTAAGGCGTGTTGTCCCAATAATGGAAAAGCAGCCTGGCGATGCACTTCTGCAATATTGTTGATCAACCAGGAATCGGAATTATGACAACGTGAGCATTCTTTTCCTACAGTCTCCTGGTGAACATCCAGGTGACAAGACACACACCTACTCTCTACAGATGTGAATAATAACGATGTGTGACACATCCGGCAATCAATAGATTTATGTTGCCCCTCCAGGGCAAAACGGGTAGTATCATGATTAAATCTTACGGAGTCCATGGAAACCGTCCAACTCGCTGAGGTGTGACAGGCATCACAACTTATTTTAAAATCTTCACCATGCGGGGACTGGGCACTCACCCACCCCGAAAGGAAAAGCAGAAATCCGCACGTTGCCCTTAATTTTTTAACCATTCTAAAACAGCGCCTACATGCCATGCTGAAATCATTTTGCCAGCATTGGCATCAATGTCATTTTTGTACAAAAAGGGGTGTGATTCTGAGGCCATTAAACTGGCCCCCAATATGGTGCGGGACGTAAAGATAGTGTTTCCATCCCAACCCCACAAATAACAGTATTTGAATGTTTTATATTCTTTGGTTCCCCGGCTTTAATTGGAATTTGGACCTTCGCTTCCATCGTCTCTTTCATGATTAGTCAGCATTCCCATCGGGATGGCAAGCATAGCAAGCTGCACTATTATATTGGTATCCATTCACGTTATGATGGTGATTATTCGTTGGTCCCGGTTGATGACAGGTAATACAGGTGAAAACGCCGAAGTCGTTAGGGTCGGTATGGCAATCGCTACACTGATCCCATTCGTTATGGTGGTGTCCCGTGTATATTGGGAAATACTGGTTATCATGATCCCAGCTGGCTGGAACCCAGGCGGTTTGTGAATGGCACGTTTCGCACGTGGTCGGAAAGTTCGCAGCCTGGTGATCCGGATCGTTTGTCTGATCATAATCTCCCTGGTGACATCCCACACAAGTATTTGGCGTGTTATTATAATCTCCGTTGTGGCAGGTCACACATTGATTTGAAATGGCCGCATGCGCCCCTGCCAGGACATAATATTGGTTATGTATCGTCAAAGGTTGCAGGATTCCAGTCTGGTATCAGTAGTGTGGCAAGTAGCACAATTCGTCGATAAGCCCAACGTAACGTGATTGGGGTTGGTTGATCCATTATAATCCGGCATGTGGCAGGCCTCGCATGCTGTTGGTGTTCCCTGGTACCCATTGGCATGACACTGCTATGCAGTCCACCGTCAGGTGCGCTCCGGTCAATGGGAAGTTGGACGTTTGATGATCAAATGCGCCCTGGCTTTCTCCTGTCGGGTGGCAGGCAAGACATGCTGCGCTTTCATATATATATCCGCCCACTCCTGCATGTTGTTGATCCGTTTCCGGATTGGCATGGCATGTCACACAGGTGAATATGGTATAGTTACTTACGCTAGTATGACAATCGGTACATTGACTCCACTGACCCATGTGTGTCCCACTGTATATCGGGAAGTACGGCGCATCGTGTTCGGTATATTCCGCCGGTATCCATGCATCTTCCGTATGGCAACTCGCACAATCGGTGGAAAAGTTCAGCGCCGCATGGGGAGGATCATTCGTCTGATCATAATCTCCCTGATGACATCCCACACAAGTATTTGGCGTGTTATTATAATCTCCGTTGTGGCACGTGACGCATTGATCTGCTATCAATGCATGCGCTCCCGCTAAGACATAATATTGATTATGGATCGCAAAGGTGGCCGGGGCCCAATCCGGTTCCGTGGTGTGACAGGTCGCACAGTCGGTCGGTATACTTAAGCTACTGTGATTGGGATTCGTTGATCCGTTGTAGTCCGGCATGTGGCAGGCCTCGCATTCCGTTGGTGTGCCCTGGTACCCATTGGCGTGACAGTCTATGCAGTCCACCGTCAGGTGCGCTCCGGTCAATGGGAAGTTAGACGTTTGATGATCAAATGCGCCCTGGCTTTCTCCTGTCGGGTGGCAGGCCAGACATGCCGCGCTCTCATATATATATCCGTCGACTCCTGCATGCTGTTGATCCGTTTCCGGATTGGCATGGCATGTCATACAGGTGAATATGGTATAGTTACTTACGTTGGTATGACAATCGGTACATTGACTCCACTGGCCCATGTGCGTCCCACTATATATCGGGAAGTAGGTCGCATCGTGTTCCGTGTATTCCGCCGGTATCCATGCATTCCGTATGACAACACGCACAATCGGTGGAAAAGTTCAGCGCCGCATGTGAAGGATTGTTCGTCTGATCATAATCTCCCTGGTGACATCCCACACAAGTATTTGGCGTGTTATTATAATCGCCGTTGTGACACGTGATACATTGATCTGCTATCAATGCATGCGCTCCCGCTAATACATAATATTGATTATGGATCGCAAAGGTGGCCGGGGCCCAATCCGGTTCCGTGGTGTGACAGGTCGCACAGTCGGTCGGTATACTTAAGTTACTATGATTGGGATTCGTTGATCCGTTGTAGTCCGTCATGTGACAGGCTTCGCATTCTGTTGGTGTGCCCTGGTACCCATTGGCATGACATTGTATGCAGTCCACCGTCAGGTGCGCCCCGGTCAATGGGAAGTTAGACGTTTGATGATCAAATGCGCCCTGGCTCTCTCCTGTCGGGTGGCAGGCCAGGCAAGCCGAACTCTCATAAATGTATCCGTTGACTCCTGCATGCTGTTGATCTGTTTCCGGATTGGCATGGCATGTCATACAGGTGAATATGGAATAGTTACTTACGTTGGTATGACAATCGGTACATTGACTCCACTGGCCCATGTGCGTCCCACTGTATATCGGGAAGTAGGTCGCATCGTGTTCCGTGTACTCCGCCGGTATCCATGCATTCTCCGTATGGCAACTCGCACAATCGGTGGAAAAGTTCAGCGCCGCATGGGGAGGATCATTCGTCTGATCATAATCTCCCTGGTGACATCCCACACAAGTATTTGGCGTGTTATTATAATCTCCGTTGTGGCACGTGACGCATTGATCCGCTATCAATGCATGCGCTCCCGCTAAGACATAATATTGATTATGGATCGCAAAGGTGGCCGGCGCCCAATCCGGTTCCGTGGTGTGACAGGTCGCACAGTCGGTCGGTATACTTAAGCTACTGTGATTGGGATTCGTTGATCCGTTGTAGTCCGTCATGTGACAGGCTTCGCATTCTGTTGGTGTGCCCTGGTACCCATTGGCATGACATGGCTATGCAGTCCACCGTCAGGTGCGCCCCGGTCAATGGGAAGTTAGACGTTTGATGATCAAATGCGCCCTGGCTCTCTCCTGTCGGGTGGCAGGCCAGGCAAGCCGAACTCTCATAAATGTACCCGTTGACTCCTGCATGCTGTTGATCCGTTTCCGGATTGGCATGGCATGTCACACAGGTGAATATGGTATAGTTACTTACGTTGGTATGACAATCGGTACATTGACTCCACTGGCCCATGTGCGTCCCACTGTATATCGGGAAGTAGGTCGCATCGTGTTCCGTGTACTCCGCCGGTATCCATGCATTCTCCGTATGGCAACTCGCACAATCCGTGGAAAAGTTCAGCGCCGCATGGGGAGGATCATTCGTCTGATCATAATCTCCCTGGTGACATCCCACACAAGTATTTGGCGTGTTATTATAATCTCCGTTGTGGCACGTGACGCATTGATCCGCTATCAATGCATGCGCTCCCGCTAAGACATAATATTGATTATGGATCGCAAAGGTGGCCGGCGCCCAATCCGGTTCCGTGGTGTGACAGGTCGCACAGTCGGTCGGTATACTTAAGTTACTGTGATTGGGATTCGTTGATCCGTTGTAGTCCGTCATGTGACAGGCTTCGCATTCTGTTGGTGTGCCCTGGTACCCATTGGCATGACATTGTATGCAGTCCACCGTCAGGTGCGCCCCGGTCAATGGGAAGTTGGACGTTTGATGATCAAATGCGCCCTGGCTCTCTCCTGTCGGATGGCAGGCCAGACAGGCGGTGCTGTTATAAGTATAACCTGTTACCGTGGTATGGTGATCATCTGTTTCCGGGTTCGCATGACAGGTGGTGCAGGTAAAAACTGAATAATCTCCTGCCGCGGTATGGCAATCCGAACATTGGTTCCATTGACCCAAATGGGTACCACTATAGATAGGAAAATATTGACCATCATGATCAAACGTTGCAGGCGACCAGCTTCTTTCCGTATGGCATGTGGTGCAGTCTGTTGAAAAATTTAACGTCTGGTGTGGTGGGTCCGTCGTCTGATCATAATCCTCTTGATGACATCCCGCACAGGTGTTCGGAGTATTATTGTAATCCCCGTTATGACACATAGCACATTGCGATGCAATATTCACATGTCCTCCGGTCAAGAGGTAATAATCATTATGAATATCGAATGTCGCCGGTTTCCATCCTGGGGCCGTTGTGTGACAAGATGCACAATCCATAGAAAGACCCAAGGCTGTATGATTGGGATTGGTGGTTTGATTAAAATCCCCTGCGTGACATGCCTGGCATTCGGTTGGGGTGGCTGCAAATCCATTTGCATGGCACTCCAGGCAGCTGATGGTCATATGAGCTCCTGTTAGTGGAAAATTGGTGGTGGAGTGATCAAATCCTCCTTGTCCTTCTCCGTTAGGATGACACGCCAGACAGGCAGTGCTATTGTAGGTATACCCCGATATCCCAGTGTGATGATTGTCCGTTTCCGGGTTGGCATGACAAGTGGTACAGGTAAAAACCGAATAATCTCCTGCCAGGGTATGGCAATCCGAGCATTTATCCCATTGTCCATTATGGGTTCCGCTATTAATAGGAAAATATTGACTGTCATGGTCATAGTTTGCTGGAGACCATGCATTTTCTGAGTGACAGGTGGAACATTCCGTGGTAAACTGTAGTGCCGTGTGGGGGGGATCTGAGGTTTGATTAAAATCTTTAAGATGACAACCCACACAGGTGGTTGGTGTGTTGTTATAATCTCCCAGGTGACACTCGGCGCATTGGTTGGCAATCAGCGCATGTGCACCATTCAGTACGTAGAAATCATCGTGGTTTTCAAATTTAGCCGGGTTCCAGTCTGGCTCCGTAGTATGACATGTGGTACATTCTGTCGATATCCCCAAATCAACATGGTTGGGATTGGTGGATTGGTTAAAGTCATTCTGGTGGCAGGAATAACATTCTGTAGGCGTTCCGGCAAATCCAGTAGTGTGACAGCTGAGGCATTCGGTTGTGGTGTGGGCTCCTGTTAATGAAAAGCCGGTATTGTTGTGGTTAAAAGACTCATCCGCTTCTCCGTTCGGGTGACAGGCAAGGCAAGCGGAATTATTAAAGGCATAACCAAACACATTACTGTGCTTTTCATTTGTCTCCGGATTCTGATGGCAGGTGATACAAGTGAAAGCTGTAAAATTATTGGGTTGATCATGGCAATCTATGCACTGATTCCATGTTCCTTTATGAGCACCAGAGTAGATTGGAAAAAATTCCGCATCATGCTGTCTGAACTCCGCAGGTTTCCATCCTGGTGTGGTAGTATGGCATTCAGCACAATCCGTGGTTAAGCCAGCAATCTGGTGGTTCGGGTTGGTAGTCGCCATAAAGTTGGCTTCATGACAGGTGATGCATTGGGGGGAGGTTTTTGAATAATCCTCTCCGGTATGACATTGTGCACAATCCTGGATGTCATGCCCTTGGGTAAGGGGAAAAAAATCATGATTAATTCCAGATGCTATCCATTCCGGGGCATCTATTTTATGACAGTTCTCACAATTGGTAGAATATCCGGCTTTTTGATGATTGGGCCTTGTCGTTGAAGCAAAATCCTTTGCATGGCATTGATAACAGTCTGTACCTAGTGGTTCAAACTTCAATTCTGTTTCGGATAGGTGACACTGGTTACAGGCGGCTACTCCGTGTGCACCCAGAAGGGGAAAGGCACTTTGACGGTGAAGTTCAGCAATGTTGTTAATTATCCAAGATTTGGTATTGTGGCATCGGTCGCAGGCCTGACCAACCGATTGTTGATGAACGTCCAAATGGCATGAAGTGCAATTCGATTCGGTTGTAGAAAAAACCAGGTTGCTGTGGCAACTACGGCAATCAATTACTCCATGCTGTCCATCCAGTTTAAATCCGGTACTATCGTGGTTAAAAATAAGGGTCGCACTGGAAACCATCCAGTTTTCGACGTTGTGGCACTGGTCACAGCTGATCTTGAGATCATTACCATGGGGGGACTGGGCCTGTAGGCTTGCCGCACCAAGCAAAGCAAAAATAACCCACAATATCCCCTTGTTTTCCATTCGGCGTTTTCAATTACTGACTTCGAATAAGATAAAACCAGCCCTACAGGGGACGTTCCTGGAGAGATGTGTATGCAATAAAAGGGATTGATTGTGAGGGTAATTAGTTTACCCTTCTAGTAGGTGCGGCAAACAAATATAAATATTGAACTTTATTCGACCAAATTTATTTTTCATAATCCTCAGAAAATCAGACTGTTGGCTAGAAAAAACTTTTTATTGTCCTTATTTGCCGTTGATACTAAAGTCCTTGGGACTTATTTATGACAATCCTTGCACTCAAAGCGGTCGAGCTTATACCTGATTACGGTTTGGTCTCCATTTGTTTCCTCGCGGTGGCATTGTTGGCAGCGTACTTTTGCATGGGCGCCCTCCAGTTTAAACCTGGCGGTATTGTGATCAAACAAGCTGGGCTTCCATTGATCCGTCCCATGGCATGATGTACAGTTGGTTTTACCCCCTTCTTCAAACTGGCCTGCATGTTGGTCTTTATGACAGGAATTGCATTCTTGATTTAAGCCCACGAAAGTCACTCTTCTTTGGTCGGTCTCAATTTCTTCGACCTTGTGACAGGAAATACAGGCAATTGATTTGTGCTTCCCACTCAAGGCCATACCGGTCTGCTCATGATCAAATTGAATTTGAGCCCAGCTATCTGGTACGTGGCACTGCTCACACTTCTTTTGTGGATAATATTTTTCATCTAGTCCTCCCTCGTGGACATCCGTGTGACAATCAATGCAGCGGTTTCCAATATTAGAAAATAACCATTGATCTTTTTTTAAGTGGCAGGCAAAACACGGCGTTGCCTGGTGTGCACCGGCCAGGGGAAAGGCTCCTGCCTGGTGTTGTTCAATGGTATAGGTGGATTCCGAAAACCCATCCACGGTATGACAGCTCTGACAATCGGGCTGGCTGTTGTTATGTACAAATTGTCCTTCGTGAAAATCTTTATGGCAGTCTCCGCAAATGGAGTGTGGCAAGGGGTCTATTGCTTTATTAGTGTGACACTTCCTGCATTCTACCTCCTTGTGTTTTCCTTCCAGGAGATAGCCGGTAAGTTCGTGCTTAAAGTCTTCGGGATGTAACAGTTTCTGAAAGGATTCATCTGTGTGACAATGCCGGCAATCTGTTCCAAATTTGGATTCATGAACATCCTTATGACAGGTAACGCAATTATGAAAATCCTTTCCTTTATAATCCTTGAATATTTTATCTGCTCCTGTCTGGGCACCCATTTGATGGCAGGAGGCACAATCCACTTTCCTGTGTTTACCCAACAGGGGGAATTGGGTTGACGAGTGGTTGAATGTGCCTTTACCTGCAAATGCAGAAAAAGATTCCTCCGAATGGCAGTCTTTGCATTTGGTTCCAAAAGATCCTGCATGCGGGTCTTTGTGACAATCTGCACAACTGGTGTGCCGGACATCCTTAAATCTTTGAAAATCGGCCCCGTTGACAACCGTGATCTCATGACAACTCTTGCAGTCTACTTCCTTGTGTTTTCCTTTTAGCGGAAAATCGGATTGGTCGTGATTAAAAAGTGATGCCGGCTTAAACGCCTCCGTATTATGGCATGTTGCACAATCATTGGAAAGCGTATTCTGATGGACGTCCTTATGGCAGGAATTACAATTGGTTTTAAGGCCCAGATAGGTGTACTCTTTGCTTTTGAGTTCTGCGGATGTTATGTTCTCGTCTTTATGGCATGCATTGCATTCCTCTTTAATGTGAGCCCCGGTAAGTTTGTATCCAGTCTTTTGATGATCAAATTTCTGAATATCAAAACGTACAATTTCGAAATTTCGTCCGTGATGTTCGCTGTGACATGTGAAGCAGTCTTTACCCGAAACCTCAGTAGAAACATGGAAGCCCTTGTTCTGATCCATCCGGGTCTTTATTTCCTTATGGCATTCCAGGCATTTGTCATTTGAAACCTTGTCTCCCAACACATGACATTTGGTGCAATTGAGCATGCCCTCAAATTTGGCATGGGCTTTTGTGAGATCGCCCGGGGATATTTGGGCCCCGGCAAGGGTTGATAATAAAACTAATGCTGTCAACCAGCACACCCTTAAATAAGGATGTGGCAAATTCCTTTTCTTTCTCACCGTCCTCTTTTTTTATCATGTTTTAACAGGGCGTGACCAAAACGGGTGGTGATTTCAATTCCCGCCTTTTGTAAAAACTGGGTGGGCAGTTCTCCGCCGGCAAAAATGTATACGAGATCATTTTTTATCTTTAGAGGCTCGTTGTTAGCGTCGGATAGTTCAACCTCGTTTTCATCAATTTTCAATACGTTGGAATTAAATTTGACGATGACCTTTCCTCCTGCTGTGGCCTGCTGAAGGCGTTCATGATTTTTTGGTTTTATACGCTGGAATGCATCTCCGCGATAAGACAATATCACATCGTTATGGTCTCCAAGTGAAATCGCGGCTTCAATGGCCGAATCTCCACCGCCCACAACCAATATGTTTTGGTTGATTATATTCTCCGGCTCCAGTAAGCGATAGGCCACCTTCTCTTTCTCCTCTCCGGGAACTTTTAATTTCCTTGGTGTTCCTCTTCGGCCAATCGCAAGCAAGATCGATTTTGCAACCAGCACTTCACCGTTCTGGAGTTTAACTTTAAAATCTTCATTGCTTTTCTCTATAGCGTCCACTTTTGAATTTTCCCTAATCGTAAGGTTGTTCTCGCCGAGTACTTTCTGCCACAATTGCAACAGTTCTGATTTTTTAGTTTCTGTCAGTTTTATCTTGCCAAAAAGAGGCAACTCCATTGGTGAGGTCATCACAATTTTTCCCCGTGGAAATGAAAAAACGGTACCTCCTAAGGTATCTTGCTCAAGCGTAACCGCTTTTAACCCTTCTTTTTTTGCCTGAAGCGTCGCTGAAATACCTGCAGGGCCTGCACCAATAATGACCAAATCATAAGAAGCATCTTTCGATCTGGTCATCGTCCTGGAAATGTTTTCAACCGCCTGTCTGCCTTGTTCTACGCTGTTCTTAATCAAACCCATGCCTCCAAGCTCTCCTGCGATATAAATGCCCTTGACATTGGACTCAAAATCCTGTTTTACATGAGGCAGATCAACCCCTCTTTTTTCTGTCCCGATGACCAGCGAGATGGCTTCCACCGGACAAGCATGAAAACAGGCTCCATGACCGACACACCTGGATGCATTGATCAGTGTAGCCTTGCCGTTTCGTATACCAATTATTTCCTTTTCGGGACACGCCTCGATACACGCTCCGCTTTGAATACACGTATTTACATCTATTTCCGGATGTAGGGAGACCGGCTCATATAATCCCTCTTCCTTCGCTTTCTTTATTTTTTCTTCCACTCGCCTGGAGTTACGCCGTAGCTGCCGCAAATAGATAAAAACTGTTAAGAAGACCAATATGGCCACCGTCCCATAAATAATGATTTGTTCCAGTAACACTTCGTCCATAATCAGAAAATCCAGCGATATCCAAATGTTATAGTAATGGCAACGTGAATAACCATAATCACAAGCATGATCAGGGCAAAAGGAAGGTGAGCAACGTGCCAGTGTTTGAATAACGTCTGCATCAGCTGCAATCGTCTGATCCGGTTATTAACTTTCATTTCATTTCGAAACAACTTCATCACCCCTTTCCGGTCACGGCCCGATAATTTTGATTCCGATATTATTTTTTTTACCTCCGATCTTATCGTGCTTTTATTGTCTTTACTCCCCTTGGTCGTGCTGTCTTCTCCCGGACCCGTCTGTTGGTTCTGACCCTGGGTGACCATCATCAGCTTTTGATACGTGGATTCATTTAAACCATATTTATTTTTAAGACCTTGGTTCATATTGTCCTTCATGTCTTTTATTTCTGCCAGGCTCATTTCGCGGCCTTGAATGGTTCTGGGGATCTGTATATAAATAAACCGCCCGATCACCCCACTTAATACTACCGCCACCATGCTCCAAAAACTAATGGATACAATGCCACCAAATTTAAAGGCGGTGTGAAATAGTATGAGAAGTGGGCCGACAGAACATAAGAAAATGTGAAACTCAAGCCAGTATTTCAGGGCCCCAACCCGGGGAAGAAACTTGTTCTTTTTTCTTCCGATGTAAGAAAAGACTCCGATTAGAACCAGTAGTGTACCCAATATTCCCAGACCGTGCCCAATAGGCCCGCTGGGTTTCAGCATACTGTGATCGTGATGAAATGGGCGCTCTTCCAGGCCGGTAGCATAGTAGGAATGCCCCCAATAGACTAGCAATACCAGGGTAATGAAACCAATACCAACGAAAACCCCGATGTAAATTTTGTGCGCTAACCCAGACATTTTTTCTCCTGTTTTATTTCTCTCGGGGTGACCTTCCGGTTTCCTTTTCTTGTTATCCGAAAGAAGGGCTATAGTGGGGATTTTACCCTATGACCTGGTTTATTGTTTGGGTGAGAACCGGTCGAAATTAAGGATTATTTAGTTGTACTGATCCGATCTATTAACATGATTTTCATCATCCAGGCCGGTGATATAGGTTCGGCTAATTGAAGAACACAACAATTAGTTGGGGGAATGACTGAATCGGGGGCAGAAATTTCGTTTTTATAAAGACAGAATTCTCTGTTATTCTTTCTTTAGCTTTTGATAAGGCAACCCTTTACTATTTCATCCTCCGGACGCAGATCAAGCCCCCCGTCTTTGGTAATATGGGCCAGAAGATTAAGTACGTTGTTCCCATACATCTGGCTGGCGTCCTCTGGCATATCCATTTCAAGCCTCGAATCACCTATTATGGTTACGCCACTTTTCACTATTGTCTTGCCGTTTTCTGTCAGGGCACAGTTGCCTCCGGTGGAAGCCGCAAGGTCAACAATGACTGAACCGTGTTTCATTTTTGGAATCGTATCTGCTTCAATTAACACAGGTGCTTTCCGTCCCCGAATCTGGGCCGTACAAATAATCACATCTGATTTCATCGCCCTGGCCTGGACTTCCGCTCTTTGCCTGGCCAGAAACTCTTCAGATTGTTGTACAGCATATCCACCGGCATCTTTGTCATCTTTTGCGCCTTCCACCTCAACAAATTTGGCTCCTAAGCTCTGCACTTCTTCCTTGGCTGCAGATCGAACGTCAAAGACCTCCACAATCGCACCTAATTTTCTTGAAGTGGCAATGGCCTGAAGACCTGCTACTCCGGCTCCAATGACCAATACCTTCGCCGGTCGGATGCTCCCTGCTGCAGTTATCATCATAGGAAAATACCTGGGCAATTGCTGAGCGGCCGTTATCACAGACTTGTATCCTGCAATGGAGGCCATGGAAGACAGCACATCCATGGATTGGGCAAGTGTCGTACGAGGGATCATATCCATGCTGATCACCCGGAATGTTTGATTCGAAAGTTTGGCTTGAATGGTTTCGTCCTGATAAGGTCTGAATTGTGAAATTAATAATGCGTCTTTACGGATTGAACCAAATTCTGTTTCGGCAGGAGGAAAAATAGAAATGATAATATCTGCCTGCCGCAGGACTTCCTGGCGGGAAACGGTTTTTGCCGGGGCCACATATAATGTATCTGAAAAACCCGATTCAACTCCGGCTCCATTTTCAATCCACCACTGTGCGTCCTTGATTTTAGAACGCTTTAGATTGTCCGGGGTGATGGCCACCCTTTTGTCTTCTCTCTCTTTGAGTACACCAATGATCAACGACATCTTTATGAATTACTTAGGCGCCGAAAGATAGCAGTATTATTTGCTTTACTTATTTTCGAAGTCATAGTTATCATCAAATGGCTTCAAATTCTCCCACTATAGTCCTTATCCACGGCTATGGTTTTGTTTCCCGAATTTGGAATCCGGTAGAATCTGCATTTTATGGTTATAATGTTATCCGTTTGTCCCTGCCTGGCTTTGGTAACGATGACATTTCCGGACCGTATTCCATTGAATCTTTATCGCAGCAGTTTTGGGAAGAACTAACTGCCTATGGAGAGACTTCTGTTCATTTGTTAGGGCATAGTATGGGGGGATATGTATGCCTGGAGATGTTGGCCCAACAACCCGATCGTGTAGTAAGCCTGGGCTTATTACATAGTCATATATTTGCTGATACCCAGGAGAAAAAGAAAGCACGAACTGCCACGCTTGATGAAATCCTGAAACACGGTCGTGAAGCTTTTGTTCGACGTATGATTAGTTCGATGGTTTTCGATAAAACACCGTTAGCTCCCATCGTCAACCAATTAATATCCCGCGGTTTAATGTATAGTGATCAGGCATGGTACAACGGAACGATGGCCCTCCGGGACCGGCAGGACCATACCGAAACGCTAAAAAACTTCAAAGGACCCAGTTTAATGATCATGGGTGAGGCCGATACGGCCGTTCCGGTTTCTTTGGGCTACAAACAAGCCGCTTTTGGGGAAAGAATAGTGCTGCTGGTTTATCCGAATGTCGGCCATCTTTCTATGTTTGAAAACACATCACGATTGATTGGTGACCTGATCTCTTTTTATACGGTGTAATACAATCTTAATGGATCTTTTTACTTTTTAGGCCTTGGCGGTTTAACCCTGGCTATATTCTTCATTTTTGGCAATTTCCTCCTTGCGTTTTTCTATCCCCTTGCTGGCCTTGTCCAGGGATTTTTACCCCTTTACTATATCATTTGGAGAGAGGTCACCCTTCGCTTTATTTTTATCAAATTTGGCCTGACCTTTTTCAAGTTTCGAAATGTCTTTGGTTGGTTTTTGCTGGTTCTGTTTACCCGATCTCTTGTTTATTTCTGTTTGTTTTGGTGACGGTCCTTGTCTCGGTTTGATTTCTTCAGAATGTTTCGTTGTAGCCCGAGTGTTAAATCTATCTCCATCTGATTGGCCAGGCAAAGGAGAACCCATAGCACATCGGTCATTTCATCTTCAATCGCTGCCTTCATGTCTACGTGCTTCTCGGATTCTTTTGGTGTTTGGTCTCCATATTTTCTAACTATCCATCTGGCCATTTCTCCAATTTCTTCGGTGAGAATGCCCAGATTGGTGAGTTCGCTAAAGTATCCTCCACCAACGCTCTGTATCCATTGGTCAACCATTTTTTGAGCAGCATCTATGGTCATGATTTTATTCCTTATTTTTTGAATCCAAAAATATGGTTACGGGCCCGTCATTGGTCAATTGAACTTTCATATCTGCTCCAAATAGTCCTGTCTGTACTTTCTTACAGGATCGAGTATTTATATACTTAATGAAATATTCATACAATGACAGCGCCGACGTTGGGTTGGCTGCTTTAATAAAACTTGGCCTGTTTCCCTTCTTACAACTGGCGTGCAATGTAAATTGACTGATGACCAGTATTTCGCCTTCGACCTGACTGATAGAAAGATTCATCTTCCCGAATTCATCCTGAAAAATGCGCATTTGGATAATTTTATCCGCCAACCATTCTGCGTCCAGTGTGTCGTCCATTTGTTCGATACCCAGCAGGATGAGAAGCCCTGTTCCTATCTTACCCGTTGACTCTCCATTGGCTATGACATTGGCATCAATTACGCGCTGGATAACTGCTCTCATGACTCTTTCTTATTCCAAAAACTTATAAACATCATATCAAAGTTTAACATATAAAAGTAAAATAATCAAGGCCTGTTCTTTTTAAGTTTCTAACATTAAAGTATCCGATTAGGGGAAAGTTAGTGGATAATTGGTTCTGCTGGAGTCAATATGTCCTGTAAAAATCCCTACCGGCCTTTTTCTTATACCAATACATGTCCTTCTTCAACATATTTTAAAAAAAAGTATTAGACATTTTATGTTATAAACATTTTAGACCATAGAGGGTATTTTAATAATAACTATCAGATAATCAATAAATTAACATGTGTATAAGGGTGTGAATAGTAGTATATAAAATCTGAGTTATTCATTTTCATCTAAAGTGTAAAAAAACTTTCCACGAATCCACAATACTAATGATGATGGTATAGAGTAGAAATTATTTTGAAGCTATCAATCATTATCACTTGAGTAAAATTGTGGAGTAGGTCTAGCTATATTTGGTTTCTGAAGTGAAGAAAAATGGATAGGGATCATAGATGGATTACGGCTTGGCTCTTCGTCGGGGTGGTTATGGTGTTTATCCAAATATTGTTGGGTGGAATTACCCGATTGACCGGGTCGGGATTGAGCATCACAAAGTGGGATATTGTTACCGGGACTGTACCCCCATTGAATAATGAACAGTGGAATCAGGCATTTGAATTGTATAAGGCAACCCCGCAATATCAAAAGATAAATGAGGGTATCTCTTTGAAACGATTTAAAAATATTTATTTCTGGGAGTACTTTCATCGATTATGGGCCAGGTCTATGGGATTCGTTTTCCTGGTGCCATTTTGTGTTTTTATGTTTCGAAAATCTTTATCCAGGGCGACCATAGGGAGATTGCTTATAGTGATAAGTATTGCCGGACTAGCCGCTGTCTTTGGCTGGATTATGGTTGCTTCTGGATTGATAAACAGGCCTTGGGTAAATGCCTATAACCTTACCATTCATCTGTCTTTGGGTATTTCGTTATTAGTGTCCATATTTTACGCATGGTTGATGGAGCGGCAATACTCTGTAATTGAGGTGTCGGTAAAAACCAGAAAATGGCTTGACTCCTTATTTTTTCTGGTCATTTGCCAGGTAATACTTGGAGGAACCGTTTCCGGTATGAAATCTGCATTAAATTTCCCTACGTGGCCTAAAATGCAGGGAGCATGGATACCGGATTCATTACAACATTTCTCAAACTGGAACACTCATAATTTACTTTTTTATGATCATTCTGATTTTGTGCCAGCATTAGTTCAGTTTTTACATCGGAATACTGCTTACCTTATCCTGCTCAATCTGGTTTTTGTATTCTATTTATGGATGAAGGATAATAAAGGCATTCCTAATGAATTTGTCTATGTTTTGCTTGGCATTATTGTTGTTCAGATGAGTTTGGGAATACTGACATTAATTGGTAGTATTGGATCTATACCTGTTGTTCTTGGATCTATGCACCAGGGGATGGGGATCATTTTACTGACCTACCTTTTCTTTTTATATAAAAGGACAAAAGCAATTAATTAAGTCTATAAGTAATTGATATATAGTTAATTATATAGATATGACCCTTGATATCCAGGAGGAGAAAGGATTCAGATTTATTGAGACCGGTCCGGGTAATAAGAAGACCCTACTTCTATTACACGGTCTTTTTGGGGCTCTTAGTAATTTTATTTCCATCGTTGAGCGGTTTAAAGGAAAAATGAATGTCGTGGTACCCATTCTTCCAATATTTGAAATGCCCCTGCTAAAACTTTCTGTTATGGGTCTGGTAGATCACGTAAATAGATTTGTTGAATACAAGGGGTACCAGGAAGTAAACCTGGTTGGAAACAGCCTTGGAGGACATGTAGCCATTTTGTTTGCTCTTTCTAATGGAAACATTCTTAAATCAATAACACTTACTGGAAGCTCGGGATTATTTGAAGAGCCCCTTGGCAGTACTTTTCCCAAAAGGGGAGATTATGATTTTGTTAAACAGAAAACCGAAAGCACTTTTTTCTATCCCCAGGTAGCCACTAAAGAATTGGTGGATGAAGTTTATGATATAGTCAATGATCGAAACAAGGCCATCAGGGTTATCGCCGTAGCGAAATCGGCCCTGAGACACAATATTGGCGATAAGTTGAATCAAATCAAAAAACCTGCGCTATTGGTTTGGGGAAAGGAAGATAGCATCACGCCAGCTTTTGTGGGAGAACAATTCCACGAACTTTTGCCTGACTCAAGGCTTTTTATCATTGAAAATTGCGGTCATGCGCCCATGATGGAGGTTCCTGAAAAGTTTAACCAGATTCTATACGATTTTATGGTCGAAATCGGAGAGATAGAAACATGATCGTTTCACGTGGAACGGATTTTGTTATTGGCCTTAAAATTGCCGCTTTTCCAAATTCGTTATTAATATAAAAATTGTATTGTTTCACGCGAAACAATCTTGCCTTGTTTGACCCGGTTCTTTATTGATCAGGGAGGAAGAGCTATCATCAGGAAAATCAATTATTATTAACAGGAGAAAGAATCCTGGTCCCTACCAGGTTTTTAAATTGTGTTTTCAAATCAAAAAACATGCGATGGCAAAACATTTTTTAGAAATAAAGCGGGACAAAATTACAACATAATCATTTGATTATCAATAGTGTATGCAAAAAGAAATAAACATCACACACCCGAACCATTCTATAAATCCAGCCGTAGATTTATACGATTTTGTTAATGGAAACTGGATGGATAAAGTGGAGATCCCCCAAGACAGAAGTTCATGGGGAAGCTTTCAGGAATTGGCTAAAAACACAGACCAGAAGGTCCTGACGCTACTTGAAAATGAATTAATGACTTCCGGTCCGGCAGAAAATAAAGCCGCAAGACTTTTTGAATCCGGCATGGACACGGATCAGATTCAAAAAAGCAAACTGGATCCGATACGCGACACCTTGAAGGCAATAAGCGAAATCTCAAATAAAGAACAACTTTCGGCGCTTATTGGCCGGCTATTAAAATCTGATATTGGAGGTTTGATTCAGTTGAATGTTCACCCCGATCTTGGAAACAGTCGTATTTATTCCGCCTACCTGGAGCCGGCGGCCCTGGGTCTCCCTGAAAGAGAATATTATCTGGAAGAAAACGAGAAAACAATAAAGATCAGGAGTCGATATCGGAGCTACATCTCCAACCTTTTGGTGGCAATGGTCACAGTTCCTCCGGACGGTATTGAAAAAACAAGTGACCAGATTTTACAACTGGAAAGAGGGTTAGCCGAAAAAATGATGTCCAAAGAAGATCGCCGGGACATCAGAAAATTATATAATCCAATGTCCTATTCGGCACTGAAAGAAAGATACTCTGTCTGGAATTGGGACATCATATGCGCTGAAAACGAAATGCAAATACCGGAACAGATTATAGTAACAGATGTGGCCTATTTTGATGCTCTGGAAATGTTTATTGCAACCTGCGAACTGGAGACCATAAAGTTGTACCTGACCTTTATGCTGATCCACCAGGCATCGCCGTTTGCTCACAGCGAAATGGAAGAAGAGCACTTTGCAATGTTTAACCGAACCATTGAGGGTACACAGATTATGCGGCCCAGGCCTGAACGAATAGTTAAGATTATCAACGGCCTTTTGGGAGAAGCGCTGGGTGAATTATTTGTTTCAAACTATTTTCCACCACAGGCAAAACAATGCGCCCTTGATATGGTAGAGGATATCGTTGAGGCGTTTAGACAGCGAATTGACCGCCTGGATTGGATGGAGTCTGCAACCAAAAATTATGCTCGCGAAAAACTCGAAGCCATTTGCATCAAAATTGGTTACCCGGATGAGTGGAAGGATTATAGTACGCTGGAAATAATTCCGGCAGAAAATGGAGGAAGCTATCTTTCCAATATTATGGCAACGGCGAGGTGGAAACGCAAAAAAGATTTGGATCGCATTGGAAAAGAAGTAGATCGCCAGGAGTGGTTTATGGCGCCCCAGGTAGTGAACGCATATTATAACCCAATGTTTAATGAAATTGTGTTTCCTGCGGCCATACTACAACCTCCGTTTTTTGATTGGGATGCCGATGCAGCAGTGAATTATGGCGGTATCGGAGCAGTCATCGGTCACGAAATCACCCATGGATTTGATGACCAGGGAAGTCGTTTTGACAAAGATGGAAATTATAAGGAATGGTGGACGGTACAGGATCGTCAAAATTTTCAATTGCAAACCCAAAACCTGGTTAAACAATTTGACGCCTATTTTCCGTTCGAAGACCTTTCGCTGAATGGTACTTTTACATTGGGAGAAAACATCGCCGACCTTGGAGGCCTTAGCGTTGCATATGATGCGTTACAACTATTTTACTCCCGCCAGGGAAAACCAGGCAAAAAAGAGGGGTTCACTCCTGAACAGCGATTTTTCATGTCCTGGGCAACAGTCTGGCGAACGAAAACCAGAACAGAAGCCTTGCGCAATCAAATTAAAACGGATCCCCATCCCCCCGGGAGATACAGGGCCGTAGCCGCACCATCCAACATGGACAGCTTCTATGCCGCTTTTGGAGAAGCCCCAACCAGCCGATGGTATAGAAAAAGAGAGGAACGCATCAAAATTTGGTAAAAAACGGTAACATTTTAACTGGTGAAGACACTATACACTATAGGACCAAAATCACCAGGAAATGAGTACTGAAAAAAGGTACTGTAAAGTTTGTCATGAAGAAATTCACGGCCGCAGAGACAAACAATATTGTTCGGATTATTGCAGGGCAAATCATTTTAACCTGATGAATGCGGACATCACCGGATTTATGCGGAAAGTCAATTATACCATTCGTAAAAACAGAAACATCCTTTCTCAAATCAACGCTGGCGGCACGGCAAAAGTGCACAAGAAGAAACTGATTGAACAGGGGTTGAATTTTGATTATTTCACGAATGTTTATAAGACGAAATCCGGAAAAACGTATTACTTCTGTTATGATCAGGGATATGTAGAACTAGATGATGATTTTTACGCCCTCGTGATTAAAGAGCCATATGTAACATAATTATTCCGTATCGATCGCGGCCCTTTTTGCCAGGCCAATGAACTGATCTACGGTCAATTGCTCAGGACGCAGATCAGCAACGCTAAACTCTTTTAATATCTCCTCAGAAATCAATGGGACCAGGGTATTTCTCAATTTCTTTCGACGCTGTCCGAAAGCCAGTTTAACTACTCGTCTCAGTGTATTAAAGGCCAGGCCTTCGATTTCTTTCTGGTAGCGAATGAGCCGGATAACGGCACTTTGAACCTTCGGCGGAGGAGAAAAAGATCCGGGCTTAACCAGGAATAATAACTCAGTCCGATAATAGGCCTGCGTGATTACAGAAATTATTCCATAATCCTTACTGCCGGGGCCGGAACAAATGCGTACCGCCATCTCTCGCTGAAACATACCGGCAATAAAAGGAATTTGATGACGATTCTGGAGACCAAGAAATACAATTTGACTTGAAATGTTATATGGGAAATTTCCAACCAGGAGAAAGGAAGTCTTGGCGGTGAAAATTAAATCAAAACGCACACGAAGGATATCTCCCTGAATGATTCGAAGATCGCTATTGGCAAATTCTTTTTCGAGAAAAGGAATAAGGTCTCTATCTAATTCGATGGCAACCAAAGGCAGGGGTTGATGTAAAAGAACTTTTGTCAGGATACCTCTTCCCGGGCCCACCTCCACAATAGCTTGTGCCCCTTCGGACACAAGAGCAAGGGCAAGGCGTTCAGCAACGGATTCCTGGATCAGAAAATGCTGACCCATTTCCTTTTTGACTCTCATGAATCGCTAAGATATGGGTTTGAACAGGCAAATGTTCCCAACGCCTTTTGTGATGAGAAGGGAGCCGTCATTGACTAAAAGACATCTTCCCTTCGGGCAAAATTATACCGGACACCAAATTGAAAAGATCGTGTGTCCTGATTCCTGTCGGGTAAAGGGCTCTTTTTTTTGCGCCAAAAGAAATCACCATCAAGAAATAGGCCGGAAGAAAGTTCAAAAGTAATATGGGTGCTCCATACCAATATATCAGCAGCAGCACCCTGGCCGACAAAATTACCATAGTCGCCCAGGCGCTTCGAATTAGGAATTAAGATGTTTCCTCCATAAGAAACGGTATCCGGATCTTCTCCTTTATTAATGAAAAACATACTGGTTTTAAGATTTAATTTCGCTGACGCAGCATAGGAAAGAGAGACAATCCATTCATTAAAATTGGCCCCTAATGGGTGAGCGAGAGCTTGATTATAATGTGAATAGTTAGCCAGGGAATCATAATGCGAATACGTGAATGGACGAACTCGATTCCATTCTACCTGAAGATCGAGTTGATCAACGGACAAAAGATTGAGATATTTAATACCCAATTGGTGACCAAATTTATTACCCCACCAGTCGCCCTTCCCCTCCAGGATAGAAGAGACCAAAATATCATCCAGCATAAACTGTCCATAACAGGATACCCGCCGCCAGAAATCAAAACGGGCATTGAAACCCAGTAAGACATTGTCTGGACTTCCCAATGCACCCTCAATGGTTCGGTAGAGAATTATCGGGTTCAGATATTGCAGTTCAAATTGATTGTTTTCCCGATTGAAGACGACGCCCTCAAACAAACCCAGAGAGAGACGAGGATTTGGCTTGAAATCAAGGTAATGAGCGGCTAAATATTTTTTTGGAATAGGTTCCGAAATTCCGTTGACACTGGTAAAATCATCGGACTCCATCTCCGCAAAGATGTTTTGATAATGAAATTTCCAAATACGGGTATTGAATTTAAGAGAAAAGAAAGGGGTTGAAAAATCAGAAAACAACAGTGAACGAATGCCATCGCCAATAAAACACTGATTATGGCCAAGTTGCATCCCGATATATTTTCCAATATTAAAACCCACATATGCCGAGGCTAATAAAAAATCTCGGCCATTAGTGGAGTTAAAAACGCTGCTGTTGAAATTTTTATATAAACCCACACCAGGAATAACACCGTAGTCCTCGGTGAAGGTGTTAATATAGTTGGGAAACCGGACCTGGCTGTCGAATATGCTTGTTTGAAAAAAAACAGTTTTACCGATCCCGCCGCGAATACTTAAACCCCGCTGGTTCATATAAGTAGTTATACCCTCTTGTGTTTCCTGACCCACCGCGAAATGAATCATGGGATTGATGCGGAGATAAAAATCTTTTACATTGACTTCATAAAACTGTGCGGGTGTTTTATAAAACGTATTCCATAGCGCATGACGGCTTGTGCGATAACGGGTGCCGAAAAGAGCCTTCCGGTTTTTTTCCGCCGAAGCAACATTCGCTTCGTTTGAATCGGGCGGATCAGAAAGTGTGAACTCATTATTCTGATCCCAAATGGTCTGAATGGAATGCCAGTCAATAGATGAGCGGGCATCGACAGAAAAGGAATCAGCCAATTCTACCACATCATTTCTCCAGAAAGGCTGGACAGAAGAATGAATAGAGGAATCTCTTCCACCGCTCAAAATAATCATACGGTCATACACCCGTTGAGCATCATGATCCATTTCTGTCAGAATATTTTGAGCAGCAAGCGGTAAATGTGCAAGGGAGCAGAAAACCAAGAGGATGTAATAAAAACGGAGCAGGTAGAAAGCAGTCATCAGCGCCTAAAATTAAGAAGCCATTCTTTAATTGATTCATCAAAAGCTAATGGGACGCTCCCAATAAACTCAACGGCTACGGGAAGGATATAAACAGGAAGATCCATTTGATGAAGGAGGTCACGATGTATATCCAGCCTCATGGCATCTTTTTCAGTAGTTAGAATAATGGCATTTTTGGGGTCCTCGATTAGTCGGAAATGGCGGGCTATCTCCTCAACATCAAGAGCGGAGTAGGCATGATGATCGCTATAGGCCATCAGGTGAACCGCGTTAACCATTGATTCAACATATTCTAGCAAATATTCTGTTCCGGCAATGGCTACGACGAGCAAAATAGTAAGTTCAGGATGCAACGGCAAGCGTGGTGAATGACCATACATTTTGTAAGGAGCACCATATCGATACCGACTAAAAAAGACTAATTGATTTCGGCCCCATCGGCTCACTTCTTTGCTCACGGCATCCATTTCAATATTAAACAATGAAACCGGGCACTTTGTCACGATAATAATATCTGCGCGACCAGCTTCATTGCGCCATTCCCGAAGCCGTCCAACCGGCAAGAAAAAATCATGGGTAAAAAGCCGTTTGTATTCCGTCAATAATATATTTAGCCCCGGGGTTACCTCGCGATGTTGGAATCCGTCATCAAGAAGGATTACATTAATTTCAGGGTGTGAACGTAGCAATTGAGGAATGGCCAGGCTACGGCTTTCCGCGACAACAACAGTAACATGAGGATATTTTCTCTTGTATTGCAAGGGCTCATCTCCACTTTGTTCCGCGTTATGAGATAGGGACACCTCCATATATCCGGAGGACCTTCGCTTATAACCCCGGCTTACAACCGCGAGGTACAAATATTGGTGTAAGAGGCGAATCAGATATTCCGTATGTGGGGTTTTACCGGTGCCGCCGACAGTCAGATTGCCAATACTGATGATGGGTATGTTAAATGAAGAACCCCGCATTGCCCCTGTTGCATAGAGACCATTTCGGATGGATACGCCCAGGCCATAGAGAAGTGCAAACGGGAGTAATAGTAATTTGAATATCCACTGATTAACCATACCCACTCTTGTGTTGAATCCAAGGTACATTCTTTTACAACCAAAATATCGACCCTAAAGAGGGTACTCTAATACGGGGAATTAATTTTATTGTTGAGCCCGACGAATCAGGAAAAAAGCAAGTGTTCCAAATAGGAGATTGGGCAACCACATAGAGAGCATTGGATCAAGATGAAGGTTGGTTGAAAACGTAAGTGCAAACTTGCTCAGAAATACGAACATAGCCCCTATCCAGACGCCAAAAGCAAGATTCAAGCCCATACCGCCACGCAGCTTCCGTGAAGCTATTGAAGCCCCAATGAGGGTAAGAATGACAATGGTAAAAGGCTCCGCCCAGCGCCGATGATATTCTGATCTCATAACACGGGAGGCACCAAGCCCTCGTTCTTTTTCATAATTCATAAATCGGATCAATTCGGTTGAGGTCATCATTTCTTTATCGTTGGTATAGTAAACAAAGTCAGCGGGATACAGGGCAATGGCGGTATCTAGATTTTCCTGTTGACCTGAGAAATAACTTTCCTTATCATTATTCCATTTCCGGATATCATAATCTTTTAACCGCCACTTCTTTTCATGGGCCAGGTATTGGAAGGATTTTGCCTCCAGGAGATATACCAGGCGCAGGTCAGTATATTTTTCCAATCTAAAACCCGTACCCGTGCTATCATGTGTATGATAATTAGCAATGTAAACGCTTGTTTCGGGCCCAATAAATAAATGGATATTACTGCTTTTCACACGATAATTATTTGGGAAAACGTATTTGTTTTCAAAAGACATCATGATCTTGTTTCCCCGTGGAAAGAAAAAGTGATTCCCAACCAGATAAATTCCGGCCAGAAGAAGAGAGGACATCAAATAAGGCCGGAGGAATCGAGAATAACTCATCCCGGCATTCAGCATAGCAACAACTTCCGTATTGCGGGCCATACGAGACGTAAAGAAGATAACGGCTATAAGTGAAAAAATAGGCCAAAGAAGACCATTGATGTAGGGAATAAAATTGAGATAATAATCCAGGAAGATCTCTTTTTTTGTGACCGGCTGGTCCACAAACTTCTCGATATGTTCACTGAAATTAATAGTGATCGCAATGATAGTAAACAGGAGTGCCGTGAAAAAGAAGGTACTCAGATATTTGCGGATGATATAGCGATCGAGGATTGACAAAGGAACACCGGCTTTAAGAATGCAAACATAAACGATACTTTGTCGCGATGTATTTTTAATAAAGCAAGGTTTGGGGATTAAAACACAGGTCTTTCCTCTGGCCCAAAAATGAAGTACCTTGTCAGGGGAAAAGGAGTAGAGAAACACCATGAATGAAACCGGACAGCTCAGTATAGAAAAATTACAACAAGAACTTAGTCTTAAGCAGCTTCAGATCAACAGCCTGTTAACGATCACCCAGGCGATTAACGATAATGTAGCGGCCCCGGAGCTATATAACATGTACAAATCCTTCATTGGATGGGAGATGGGTATCAAGCGAATGGCCCTGTTTTTCAACCAGGAGGGTACCTGGCAATGTGTTGTCCATCTTCAAGCAGAGGGATTGTCCGAACGAGACGATCTTGGACCCGTATTGACGAAATTTTTCAAAACGCAGCGCATCACCAAAAATGACCCGGAATCCCTTCAGGGATTTGACCTGATCGTCCCGGTATATCACAAAAAAAGTCCAATAGCCTTTGCCCTGGTGGGAGGAATCCGGTCGGACGTCGATGAGTATACCCGGATTCAATTTATTACCACCTTTACCAACATCATCGCGGTGGCCATTGAGAATAAAAGGTTATTCAGAAAGCAGATTGAGCAGGAGCGATTTGCACGCGACATGGAATTGGCCAGTAGTGTTCAGAAAATGTTGATTCCGGAACATTCTCCCAGCAGTCCTTTTTTTGAAACAGCCACCCTGTATAAACCCCACTTCACCGTTGGAGGAGATTATTTTGATTTCATTCAATATGATGAGCGCCGCC
Organism: uncultured Saprospiraceae bacterium; assembly: GCA_963837505.1. Taxonomy (GTDB): domain Bacteria; phylum Bacteroidota; class Bacteroidia; order Chitinophagales; family Saprospiraceae; genus Opimibacter. The sequence goes on from CAWINN010000014.1 coordinate 432,632, forward strand.
TGGTGTTTTGCATTGCAGATATTTCCGGTAAGGGAGTTTCTGCCGCCATCCTAATGGCCAATTTCCAGGCCATATTGCAAAGCCTGATTTACCAGTATCGTGACCTGGAGACTTTTGTTTTTGCCCTCAATCAGGCCGTTTATCGAATAACCAAAAGTGACAGATTTATCACCCTTTTCATCGGCGAGTTGGATTTACGGGCCAATACTTTACAATATATCAATGCAGGACATTTTCCTCCCTTCCTAATTCAAAACGGACAAATCACACGCCTGGAAAGCGGATGTACGATCATTGGGGCCTTTGAAACCTTGCCTGAAATCCACATGGGGGAAGTGAAGCTTAACCCATCCAGGCATCATCTTTGCCTGCACAGATGGGCTTACGGATGTGGTGAATGATCAAAATGAATATTTTGATGATGAGCATATAAAAGCAATAGTGGAAAAAGCAGATCAGTACGGTTCTGCTGAATCTTTAAATGATAAACTTATTGATGCGGTGGATCAGTTTAAGGGGACAAAATCATATCCTGATGACATTGCCTTGGTTACCTGTAAATATAAAGTCAGCTAAGCCCTTGAAGCCTTTCTTTTCAATATCCCTCAGGATTACGACCTTTGTTAAAATTTAGTATCATTATCTCATAGTAATGGGGGAGCGATCTACAAGAAGTAAAACAGCAGCGGCATTATTTGCACTATTTTTGGGCTGGGCAGGAATACACCGGTTTTACCTGGGCCAAGTGGGCCTGGGGATTTTGTATTTCTGTCTCATGTTCTTCGGCATTTCCTTCATATTGGGCATTATTGATGCCATAATATTTTTTGGTATGGACGAACAAACATTCGACCGAAAATATAACCTGGCAGAAGGAGAAATGCCCCCGGTTTATCAAGGGGTGAAAGGATTCCCTCTTCCACAGTCAAGAACAAGGGGGTCTTACAGGCTCCCGGCAAGCCGAGTAATAACCGTGAACCGGCCAATCCCTATAAAACCAGCGGAATAAAGAAGTATAAAGAATTTGACCTGGAGGGGGCCATTGAAGATTTTAAAAAAGGCCTCGAAATACAACCCCAGGATATTTCACTCCATTTCAATCTGGCCTGCGCGTATTCTCTCACGGAACAGGTGGATAAAGCCTATGCCCACCTTGATCGGGCTGTGGCACTAGGTTTCAATGATTTTGAGAAAATTAAAACACATGATGATCTCGCTTATGTTCGGATCCAGGACCGATGGGAAGCATTTAAACAAAATGGTTTCAGGCTGGAATTGCCGGCGGCCGTCCCTCCCCCCCTGGGTTCAACAGAACAGGAGCCAGAGATTCAGGATGATCTATTATTAGCCCAACTCAAAAGATTATCCGAGCTTCGGGACCGGGGACTCTTATCGGAACAGGAGTTTCTGGTCGAAAAAAAGAAACTGGCACGTTAAAAAAGAGATAACAAACGCCACTTTTGGCACAATCTTTCGTCATATAGATAGAAAGACCAAGAAATGATAGGCCGGGAACTTATATCACAACTCATTCACCCGCTTCGGACCTCCGATACGGGCGAGCAAGCATTGACCTATATGCAGGTGTATCACCTGAAACACCTGCCCATAGTCAATAATGAACAGCTCCTCGGGACGATCTCCGAAGAGGATATCACAACCAGTCCGTTGGATGAGGCCATCGGGTCATTTTCGCTTGGACTCAACAAAGCCTTTGTAAGGGAAAACGACCATCTATTTGAAGTCATGAATGTGATGGCTAACCATAAATTGAGTGCCATCCCAGTAGTGGACGCGAAAGGAAATTATATCGGGCTGATTACACTGGAAGAGTTGATTCAGTTCTATGCCAGGAGTTTTTCTTTTTCAGAGCCCGGAGGCATTATTGTGATCGAAATGACCATTGCAGATTATAGTCTTTCAGAGATATCCAGGGTGATTGAGAGTGAACATGCGACAGTGTTGAGCAGCTTTCTTACGCATGATGAGGAATCCAAGAAAATGTACGTAACCCTTAAAACGAACCAAATTGATACCCAGCACCTGCAAGCAACGCTGGAACGTTTTGGATATACCATCAAGGCTACGTTCTCCGAAGAAGGGTATTTTGAAAGCCTTCAGGATCACTACGATGCTTTTCTCCACTATCTCAATGTCTGATGCCCGCCCATAAGCAAGTTTTTTGTTTGCTTGCCGGTATGCTGTGTCTTATCTGTTCCACGAAAGGCCAGACGGTTAGCGTTAGCGCACATTACCATTACCGGACTTAAACGCACCAAGGAATCCATTGTCTTACGCGAACTCACCTTTGGTATTGGCGATACACTCCAGCAGAGCGAATTGGGCAATATTATAGAGCGCAATAGAAATAATCTGCTCAACCTAGGCATCTTTAACGAAGTAGTGGTCAACGTAAAAGAGTGGGATACAGAGAAAAACACCATCGAAATTTCAATTGATGTTAAAGAGTCCTGGTATATCTATGCATTGCCGATACTCGAACTGGCGGACCGAAATTTTAATGTTTGGTGGAATACATATAATCATAAACTGGACAGATTAAACCTGGGAGCACGATTGGATTTCCTTAATTTTTCTGGCCGGAATGATAAGTTAAAAGCCAAACTGCAGATAGGTTACACCCCTAAACAAGAGCTGGAATACCGTTTTCCCTATTTAAATCGTAGTCAAAGTCTGGGTATAACCATTGGATTTTTGCACAGTATAAATAAAGAAGTCAGCTATGAAACGATGGACAACCAGGAGCAATTCATTCAGATAGATGAGCGAAAATTACTTCAACGATGGCAGGTGCAAACCAACGCCTTTTTCAGGCCCAACCTGCTTATTAAGTACGAATTTTCACTGATGTTTCAGCGCTACGACGTTGATCAACAGGTCGTATCGGATTATAACCCGCGGTATTTCAGAAATGGAGATACGCGAAATACCACATTGATTACGAGAGCGTCATTTGAATATGATCAACGTGATTTCAAAATCTATCCATCAAAGGGGATTTCGGTCCAGCTGGATTTGGAAAAAACAGGATTGGGCAGCTCAGGAGATGAAGACATATTTACCATAGGAACTGCGGCAGAATGGAATAATGCATTTGGCCGTCGATTTCAACAGCAAGTGGTGGGGATTGGTCATTATAGTATAACCCGAACCCAGCCATCTTATATTTATTATAAAGCACTCGGGTATGGACAGAATTATGTCAAGGGTTATGAATTATATGTTATTGATGGATTGGATTACTACATTGGAAAATACCGGATAGCCTACAAGCTGGTAGAAACCAAGGTGCATTGGGGAACCAAATCACCCATTTCCCAATTTAAAGAAATGCCGTTCCGGGTATTCCTTTCCCTTGCTATGGAAGGAGGCCGGGCGTATGATCCATATACAGCAGATATTAATCCCCTGGCCAATCAATGGCTTTATGGAGGAGGTCCTGGCGTTGATTTTGTTTTATACAACAACTTTCTCTTCCAGTTCATTATTAGTACAAATCACCTCGGGGAAACCGGTTTATTTATTCATAATAAAACCAGTTTTTAATAAGAGGGAAAAGCAATCTTTATTTCAATATGGTACCTTCCTGGCTGATTCCGGAAACAAACATGCGGGCAAGGATCTTTTGATCGTCGTACACTTTTTTCATCGCCATAGCAATTTCAGTGGCCTGTGTTTTTTCCTGACACAAAGCGAAAATGGCGGGTCCTGCACCGCTGATGCTACACCCCAAAGCACCAAGTTGCATAGCGGTTTCCTGAACCTTGTCAAAGTGGGGAATGAGATGTTTACGCTGTGGCTCAATGATTAGATCTTTCAATGACCGTCGGACAAGATCAAGATCACTATTGTTCATTCCGATTACAAAAGAAGCAAGATTGGCAGACTGCCTGACCATATCCCCCAACGCGACCTCGGGCCGTAAAAGTTGTCTTGCCTCTTTAGTATTTATGGTATCTGCAGGCAATACGACAGCCATAAAAATCCCGGAAGGCGTGAAAATCCTTTGATAATCATATTCGAGAATATCCCGAACCAAGATCAATCCACCAATCATGGAAGGCACAACGTTATCTCCATGCCGGGAACCGCTGGCTACCATTTCTCCGTCCAGCGCAAAAGGAATTAGCGCCCTCTTTTCAAAAGGATGGTTGAGCAATTCATTTACTAAAACGGCGGCTGCACAGGCGCTTGCGGCACTGCTCCCCAGGCCACTTCCTCCCTGGATGAGTTTGTTTATTTTTAATTCAAGACCGCGTCCTTCTTCTCCACAATATTTCAAAAGAGAAGAGGCGGTGATCCCGGCTATATTTTTGGTGGCCTCCACAGGGATATTTTTTCTCTCACCTCGAATCTCTGCAATATGAACACCAGGCTGATCCACCCAGCGACCGATAATTTCATCACAAGGGATATCCAGCGCCATTCCCAATACATCAAACCCACAAGCCAGGTTGGATACCGAAGTTGGGGAGATAACTTTTAATCCGGAATTCATGAATAATGGAGAATATGGATCTACAAATTACACGTCCATTGAAAGATAAAAGTATCTATTTTGCCATCAATACCCTCAACTTCAAAACACAGGGGATTTCCGTAAAGCCGGGGTAATTTCCGGGGGCTCTGGTATCAATTATTTTATACATCTTCGGGACTTCAAAAATCAACTATTTATGAACAGGGTGCTTGATGGATGGTATAGTCCGGCTTTAAATAAAGACATGGAAATCGCTATGTATGGCCATTATGGTTTTGCCCTCCTGCTGATTCCTACGGCAGCCGCGGATTACCTTGAATATGAACGGTTTCTTTTACTTGACGTATTGGAGCCCTTTATTGAAACCGGGAAGGTTAAGGTTTTTTCCATCAACAGCATCAATTCAGAGAGCTGGCTCAACAGTAAGATGCACCCCCGGCATAAAGCCATTCGTCATCAGCAATTCAATCAATATGTCTCCCGGGAAGTAGTTCCCTACATTAAAAACAATACAAGTCCTGATACCGGGATTATCACCTGCGGAGCTTCTCTTGGTGCCTTGCACGCGGCTAACTTATATTTCAAGCGCCCTGATTTATTTGCCGGAACCATTGCGATGAGCGGAGTTTATGATTTGACCTCCTATACGGATGGTTACTTTGATGAAGATGTATACTTCAACAGCCCGATGCATTACCTGGAACGACTGGATGATGATTATTATCTGCCTATGTTACGGCGATCCAACCATGTTCATATCCTTACCGGATCCGGTGATTATGAAAGCCCGGATGCATCAAGATCATTTTCGGGTTTACTCCACCAAAAAGGAATACCTCATGAATTAGATGTGTGGGGCCACGATATGCGTCATGACTGGCCTACCTGGAGGGCCATGTTGCCTCATTACCTGGGGACCAGGTTTTGATACTTGAAAGCCCCGTTTCTGCCAGAAACGTATAAAGTTTGTAAATTTGAAACTCCCATTGACGACAGGTTAAGAACACCGCCCGCAACCTGTTTCAAAACGCCATAATACCCAACCTGGAATTGAGCCAACTATTGCAAGTCTGAGGTTCAGGCCTTCTATTTTTATTTGTATTGTATTGAAATACAAGTATATTTGAATATCAACAATATATAATATGATAATTCGGTTCCTGGGATTAAGCCTATTGTTCAGCTTAATTGCCCTTACTCAAATAGGTGCTCAGCAATGGGTTTTGGTACAAGACAGGGATATAGTCATTACCGGTCAAAGAGATATTAAACCCGATAAGTTCAGCACCTATCAAATTGATGCCGCAAGCGTCAGCCAGATTTTGCGGTCTGCGCCACTGGAATCTGAACAAGAAATATCCAAAAGCCCGGCCATCCTGAATGTAGGTTTAGCGGATGGAAAAACCGAAAGCTTTCGCATCGTCCAATATGAGATGATGGAAAAGGGCCTGGCTGAAAAATATCCGCAGATAAGAACGTATCGAGGGGTTTCCGTAACGAATCCCTTTCATACAATTCGTGCGGATTGGACGACAGAAGGATTCAGGGCGGTTATTCATGATGATGCAGGTATGATGTTTATTGATCCTTTACAGCGAAATGATATTACCCACAGGATCGCATATTATAAAAAAGATTATTCGGATTACAGGGAATGGGAATGCGGTGTCAATGAATCGTCAGTGCAAAAGGAAAAAATCACCAGGGAGATAAATTTCGGGGATTGCCAATTTCGAACCTATCGATTAGCAGTTGCCACCACGGGAGAATACAGTAACTATTTTGGTGCAACAAGTTCTGCTCAATCCGACCTTGTATTATCACAAGTCGTGACTGCCATTAATCGCGTGAATGATGTTTATGAAGCGGACATAACCGTCCGGTTGCTATTAATAGAAAACACACCAGATGTTTTCTATTATAATCCCGATACAGACCCTTTTTCGGGTTCTGCCTGTACACAGCTGAGCCAAAATCAATCGAACATGACCAATGTAATAGGCAATGCCAATTATGATATCGGCCATGTGTTCAGTGTGGGAAGCGGGGGTTGTGCGGCCTTGGGAGTTTTATGCGTTACTTCAAGCAAAGCCAAAGGAGCAACAGGCCTGAATCCACCAACCGGCGATCCGTTTTATATCGATTATGTGGCTCACGAAATGGGCCACCAATTCGGTGGCGACCACACGTTCAATGGAACGGCAGGAAGTTGTAATGGAAATCGTGTACCCTCTTCCGCATATGAACCTGGTAGCGGCTCTACTATTATGGCCTATGCCGGAATATGTGGGGCCCAGGATCTTCAACCCCACAGCGATCCTTATTTTCATGCCAGAAGTTTATTTCAAATAGCGAATGTGCTCAATGCTGCCACCTGCGCAAATTTTCTGTCTTTTAATAACCAGGCCCCTGTCGCAGGAAGCCCTCCCAATTATACCATTCCTATCTCAACTCCCTTTGTATTAACTGCGATCGCCACAGACGCAGACAATGATCCGCTAACTTATTGCTGGGAAGAGTACGACCTGGAGTCCACATCGAGCGAACCCCCATCCTCGACAGACACCTTAGGACCCTTATTCCGAAGTTATAACCCGACCATTTCTCCAAGTCGTTATTTCCCCAAAATAGCAGACATCATACAGAACACTTCTACGCCCTGGGAAGTCTTACCCAGTGTCAGCCGGTTGATGACGTTTAGAATGACCGTTAGAGACTATCATGATGGTGCTGCAGGGTGTACCGATGAAGATGATGTAACAGTCACTTCCAGTAGCACCTCCGGCCCCTTTTTTGTTACTTCCCAGAACATAGGAATTTCCTGGCCGGAAACTTCGACACAAACGATAACCTGGAATGTAGCCAATACCACAGCACCACCTGTAAACTGTTCAAATGTAGATATCCTGTTATCAACAGATGGCGGATATACGTATCCAATCCTGTTATCAGGCAACGAAATTAATGATGGAATGGCGACCCTAATTGTTCCCAATGTATTAACCTCAACAGGTCGGGTGATGGTCAAGGGGGTGAATACTATTTTCTTTGATATTAACAATGCTGATATCACCATAGATCCACCCGCACCCACATTCACCATTTCAATAAACCCCGTCTCAATTTCAGGGTGTAATACTGGCAATGTAACAACGGTGGTTCATATAGGACAGTTTATGGGATTCAACAAACCCGTTTCCCTCACTGCATTGAGCTTGCCTGCCGGAGCAATAGCCACCTTTAATCCGCCTACTATAAATCCAGGTGATACCAGCACGTTGACGATTTCCAATTTGATTGGGTTGTCGGGCAGTTTTTCCCCAATTGTACGTGGCACCAGTTCGGTTGGACATAAGGATGTATACTTGTATTTGGATTTCTTGGCGGCACCATCCATTGGTCCCTCATTAACCAGCCCGACAAATAATGCCAACGATGTTGTCATTACTCCAATGTTGGATTGGAACCCTGTTTCCGGAATCTCACAATATGAATATCAACTTGCTTATGACATCAATTTCAACGAGATAGCCAATTCAGGCCTAGTTTCAACGGATAAAATACAAATCATTTCTTCGTTACTGGTTGACCAGCTATATTATTGGCGGGTGCGCAGTGTAAATGAATGTGGCAACAGTACCTGGTCTTCTGCATTTAATTTTACTACCGGATCTTGTTTTGCACTTAATAGCACAAACGTACCAATTATCATTCCTTCGACCGGAACACCAACGGTGACATCTACCCTGACTAATAGTATCAGCATGACTATCAATGATCTGAATATTATCAATCTCATGGGCACTCATTCCTGGGTTAATGACTTAGAATTTTCTCTGATCTCTCCCCTGGGAACGGAAATTTTATTTTGGAATCAACCCTGTGCCGATGATGATAACTTCAATATCAACTTTGACGATGAGGCACCAAACAATAGCTGGCCGTGTCCCCCTACGGATGGCCTGACCTATAAACCAGATGGACTGCTCAGTGCATTTGACGGTGAACAGGCAGCAGGAACCTGGACACTTAAAATTCATGATGTGGCCAACCAGGATGGCGGAAGCCTGAATGCATGGGGTCTACAGGTTTGCGGAACAATTAGCTGCCAGTTGATTGTCAATCAAACGACGGGAAGTGGTACCGGAAGCCTGCCGGCGGCTATTAATTGCTCGTTACCTGGAGACACAGTTATTATCAGTTCACAATTAGGTGGTCAAATCATCCATATTGGTTCCAACCCAATCACCATATCAAAAAACCTGGTAATCCTTGCCCAGGGAATGAATACGACCATCACAGGCGAAGGAACACGGGTATTTAACATTAATGAAGGCATCCAGTTTGAATGTATCAGTATGAATATTGAGGCAGGGACCTCTCTGACAGCAGGAGCTATAGCCAACAACGGAACACTAAAACTAAAAAACTCGACCATTACCCAAAATTCCATGGTCACTGGTGCCACCCTGATTCAAAACAATCCGGGAGCCACCCTGAATGTGGCCGGATCCTGTCACCTCAACCAATAACTAAAGAATCGGCTATATTTGCAGTTCAATAACAAGGTCGGTTGGCCGAGTGGCTAGGCAGAGGTCTGCAAAACCTCGTACAGCGGTTCGAATCCGCTATCGACCTCAACACTTCCAAAGCTTTGCCACCTGGTGGCAAAGCTTTTTTGTTTCATAATCTGATCTAAGCTTGCTTGTGGTTGGATCGTGAAAAAAAACCTGGCGTAGCCTAAACAATGGAAATATTGTACGATCTCCCATCACTGGATCGGCGAGCATCGCGAGTCAGCCCGCTATCGACCTCGCCCTTTGCTTTGCTTCGCAAAGCGTTTTCCTAAAAGGAAATTTTTTTAAGCTCAGTCACATTGTGACTAGTCGTTTTGTTTGCGAAACTGAGCCGAGCAAGCAAACACCTGGCTTCAAATATGCGTCCTGTATCATGGTAACCTGGGCAGAGAGAATCCAGAAAAATGAAAAATATGGCACGGATGCTCCAGAGGCTTGTTATTTGATATTTGATTTATTCAATTGATTTCAGCTAAAGCTACTCTTATTGGTTAAGGCAATACAGTTTTTAGGATATAGACATGGATTCGTTTTTTGGTCATCCAGGGGGAATTTGGTGTCTGAACATAGTAGCAGACTGACTTCAACGGATCATACATTCACCTTTTTTCTTCGCCGGACCATATTTTTTAACTTTTCCGGTAACATTTTCCCTGTTTAAGACACTTAGCAACAGGTGACCGTGAATTGCCTTCGGTCATTGCTATATTTCTTCACCAATAAAATTTATTTCAACATGCAAGTCAAGTTGTTCAACACCCGCATTGATGCCGACACCCTTGTGGCTGATCAACAAGCGATCAATTCCTTTATGGAAACCGTGACGGTAAAAAACACGGCCACGCAATTCGTCAATGGATCTCCTGATTTTTGGTCCATCCTGGTTTTTTACGAAACGGCAGAAAAGAGTAATCCCAAAAAGACCAAGCCCATCGAAACGGCGGCTGTGCCAGAAGGCGAAGAGTCTCCGTTGACCGAAGAGCAAAATCAAATCCTTTTGGCGCTCAAGACCTGGCGCAAGGACAAAGCCAATGAAATCCAACAACCCGAGTTCATGATCTTCTCCAATGGAACGCTGCTGGGGTTGGTGAAAGCAAAACCGCGTAAGCTGACTGATCTCCATCTGGTCAAGGGTATAGGGGAAGCCAAGGTCACCCGATATGGAGATGACCTCATGGCCATACTGAACGCATTTTAAGCGAGGCCGGGTCCTGAAAAAAACAAAAAAGGCCTTCATGGGAATGAAGGCCTTTCTCTAAGCTATAGTCATGAAAAATTGTTCTTACCCTCTGCAGGCGTCTTTAATGGCCTTGAGTTCTTCCGGAGAATTTACAACCACCTGAGTTCCGTCTTTCAAAGTAACCGTGATCGGGAACACAATTTCAGGTCTTCCCTGGATGCCCGGATTATTTTTTTTCCAGGTATGAAGAGCCATACCAAATTCCAGAAGAGAGGCAACAGATACTTGTGTACTGTCCGGGAACTCAACGGTAATGGGGTATACCAAAGTAAAACAGGGATCACATGTCGGATTTCCGCCGTGATTACCGGGACCACCGTGGCCGGGACCACCATGTCCTGGGCCTCCGCCTCCGGGATTGGGAGTACAAAGGTCATGAAGGGCCTGAAGTTGAGCCTCATCTGCCACAGTAATGATTTCGCCTGCCTGATTCATCACATCGAATGGAAAAACAATAGTCGGGCGTACACTTTGATGCGGGTGGCCTCCGTTAGCCTCAAACCAAGCGCGGATAGCCTGACGTAATTCGTCGTAGCTATTGACCGTAGCAGTAGTACTGTCGGCAAATTGAATGCTGACAGGAAAAACCAATTCATAACAACCAAAAATGCCAGCGCCTGAGCGGGACTGAATCTCCTGAACAGCAGTGTTGACAAAATTGTCTGTAGAAACGGCGCCCTCATCTTTTTGACAAGAAGTGAGAAAACCCAGGGTAACCAAAATGGCCAGGAACCCAAAAGGCATTAGGATTTTTCTGTACATGTTCTTTTAAATTTGTTGATTAAATATCTGATTCAACTACAAGAGAAGCCATGAGGAAGCTTGTACTCAATGTCCTTGAAAAAAAATTAAACGATAATGCAGTGGGGATGTCTGAACATATAAACATCTTTGAGTACCGGAAGGCACATTTCCATGGATGAAACACAACATTGGGAAAAACTAAAAAGCGGTGAGATACATGGCTTACAGGCCCTATACAACCTACATATACAAAGCCTTTATGCCTATGGGATGAACCTGTGCCACGACCCGGACGTTGTTAAAGACTGTATCCATGAATTGTTCCTGGCTATTTGGAATAATCACAGCCATCTCAGCGTCCCTAAATCAGGTAAAGCCTATCTGCTGGTTTCATTACGCAGGCGGATCTTTGATCCCGGGCCCAAGAGCAATCTTAACACAGATAATATTGAAGATTCCAACCTGGATCGTGTCCTATCCACTCCGGATCATGAAACCGATTGGATTCAAGCCGATGATGAAAAAGACAGACAAGATAAACTGACAAAAGCCATGAGCCGGATCAGTGATCGTCAACGGGAGATTATTCACATGAAGTACTACCAGCAAATGGAATATGAGGAAATCGCCCGGATCATGAACCTTAATTATCAGTCCGCCCGCAACCTGGTTACCAGGGCGTTAATGGCCCTGAGGAGAGAAATGGTCCTTATTCTGTTTTTTTTATTTATCGGAATATGAGTACATTAAGGATAAAAAAGGTTCTCTAAATCAGAAGCAGAGGCGGCTCCGACGTTAATCCTACAAAAAGGTTTAAAAGGTGGACCCGGAAAATATCATGTATGTATAAAATTGAACAACACCGGAAGTGAAAATGAATCTGCGACATAAATCGAAAAGTTTAAGGTGGATTGTCATCTTATCGGTAATGATGGGGTTCTGGTCCTGCAACAAGGATCCGAACCTGGACTTATTTGTTGATCCATCTCTACAGGAATATTTTGACCGTTTTGCAGTGGAAGGAGCCGCCAGGAATGTTACTGTCGATTTCACAGCATCCAGGATTTCGGGATATCTGCGAATCATAACCCAACCAAGTGTAATCGGGCAATGCGCGCACAGCGATTCGAAACCCAATACCGTGATCATTGATAAAATATACTGGAGTACGGCGACCGATCTTGAAAAGGAGTTTGTTGTTTTCCATGAACTCGGGCATTGTGTATTAAACCGGGAACACCTGGATGATGCAGACAGCCAGGGTAATTGTATAAGCATTATGACCAGCGGGACGGGTAGTTGTCATATTAATTATACGCTGGCGACGAGATCGGCCTTATTGGACGAACTATTTATGAAATAACCTTCGGGTAAAGATGAGGGAACAGTACAAATCGTATTCATCCATTCAATTAGCCGGCGAGGACGTGTTCATCGCGTGGGTGAGGCATGGAGCACACGCCCGGGAATGGGAAGAGTGGCTTCAGCAGCACACGCAGGCCAAAGTGGCGACTGAGGAGGCAAAGCGGATTGTACTGGATTTGGTGCATTTGCCGGAATATGTATTGAGTGATGAGGAGCAGCACGGACTTTGGGACAACATATCTTTTGACATTTCTTTACCATCTCCACCGGAAGCAAAAATTAAAAGAGGATGGATTCGATGGTTAACGGTAGCCGCCGCCGCCGTTGTATTGCTGATTTGGTTGAATACCAAATCGACCCCTATTACCATCCTCGCACTTGCTGGTGAACAAAAAGCAATTCAACTACCCGAAAGCAGTCATATTCAATTAAATTCCGGTTCCCGGCTAATTTATGATGCCAGGCATTTTGATTCCGACAGGGAGGTAAAACTTGTCGGGGAGGCTTTTTTTAAGGTGCACCCCGGCAGCAAATTTACGGTTATCACCCCGCAGGGATCAGTAACCGTCTTAGGTACCAGCTTTAATGTAATAGCCTGGCCGGATCGTTTTGAGGTCACTTGTTATACCGGAAAAGTAATGGTGGAGAATGAAAGCAAAGACCGCGAAACCATTACTCCGGGAGAGCGATGTACAACCGATGAAGAATCACGAGAGCTACAGACCAATCTTTTCCCACTATCCGCTGAATCACCGGACTGGACCAGGGGAAAATTTGTTTTTGAAAATCAGCCCTTGAAAATTGTAGTAGAAGAGCTGGAAAGACAATACAATATAAAAGTCAAACTTGCCCCCGGTCTGGCGGAATTAAAATATGTGGGCCTTTTTGATTCGGGAGACCTGGACAAAGCTCTTTCTCTTATTACATGGCCATTACATCTTAAAGTTGAAAAAAACGGAGATACGGTATCGATAGTACGCTGACCAGACTATGAATCGAATTTTTACCTGCGCACTGATCCTGTGGTTCGGTTGTGTTGTATCCATCCAGGCGCAGCATACCGCATTCGATTCTTTTATTTCCAAAATCGCTAAACAATACAAAGTTGATATCGCGCTGTCCCCGGAACTTATCCCCACGGTAGATTCCATTCTTGATTCCGGCACAAAGGTTACCTCGATTGATGAACTATTGCATTTCCTTGTTCATACTGAACACCTTACGTATCAAATCATCGATGGCAATAAACTTATGCTGCGCAGGGACGAGACGGCTGCCTCCCGGGAAGGGATAACGACCATTGAGGGTACGATACTGGATCAGCAGGAAAAACTTCCGCTGGCCTACGCAGTCGTCCACATCGTCAATACCACAACAGGTTGTCAGACGGATGAAAACGGACATTTTTTCCTGCTTGTGCCGGACACTACCAGCATAGTCGAAATTGATTATCTCGGGTATTCCACTATACGAAAACCCATCACTGATTTTCTTGGCGGACCAGTGACCATAAAGATGAAACTCCATGAGGTTCCACTGGAAGAAGTTACGATTATCATTCCGTATAAAGAGGTTTATGAAGATCCCCAAACCCAGTCTTTAAACCTGAAACAATATACCCTGATATCATCATCGCAGCTCTTGCCATGGAATGGGGATCAATTAATCAGTACACTGACCTCCTACACACAATATTCTTCAGATGAGGGGATACGGATACGGGGAGTCGAATCCCAAAATTCATTATTTCTAATGGACGAACTCCCTGTCTACAATCCATATCATTATTACAACATTTTCAGCCCCTTCAACACCAATTATTTTTCTTCCATCAAGCTGTATAAAAACAATCTTCCGGTCAACTATGGCGGCCGGATTGATGGCATGATCCAACTTGCTTCCGAGCAGGAAAAACAACCCGATCACCTGATCCTTGAATCCGACCTGCTATTATCATCGACAGAAGCCCGAATGGGAATTGGCAAAGAGTTTTCTCTTGCGGTGGGTGGTCGAATTTCCCATACCGATATGTTAAATCAGAATTTAAGGGACAGTTCGGTTACCAATTTTAAAACTCCGGGCAAATTAAAAAATCAAAATGAATGGACCAGTGTCCAACAGCCCACATTTAATTTCTACGATATCAATGCCGGCCTTGCAGGCAATATTGGTGGAAAGGGCCAGCTTTATCTAAACGGTTTCTCCAGTGAAGATTATCTCAATACCACCACTTCTTCCGAATTGACGACCCCGGTACTCAATCAGGAAGTGGCAAACATTAGCCAGGTATATACCAGTAAGGATCGATGGAACAATAGTGGTGTTTCCGCCGGCTTCAACACACCAATAACCGGGAAAACCACCTTATCCGTGAATGCATTTTACTCTCACTATGAAAAGGAAGATTCGTACGTCTCTGATTATGCGGAGGAACGAAATTTTATTAACCACAGTATGGAAAATACCGGCCTGCTGGAAAGTAAACTCAATAATTCAGGAATAAAAGGAACACTTAAAAAAGAAGTTTCTGCTGAATCTTTTTTTCGGATGGGCCTGGATTTTAACCAATATAAAGTGAATCTCCAGGCACAAGAAAATAATGCGCCATACGTCATAGACACTCAGCAGGAATTTGAGTCCACTTTATTTGGTGATTATCAGCATTGGCTGTCGCGGCACTTTATGGTTGTATTGGGCTCCAGAATTACCCATCTCCAACAGCCTTCCCGGATTTACTTGCTGCCCAATTTACAAGCCACTTATTTCCTTGGTCAACATATAAATATCCGGAGTGCGTTTTCAAAAAGTGTTCAGGCTGTTCATGAATTAACCATAGTTAACAGATTCGGGAGGGAAATGGAATCCATGGTATTAAATGATGCTGCTTCCGGTTACCCGGTGTTGCAATCAGATAAATACATGGCAGGGGCTGGCTATACGAATACTCACCTCAGCTTTGATGCTGAAATCTATTACAAAAAACTGGACGGGCTGATGCGTGTGGCCACCCTTCGACCGGACCCGGGATTTAATGACCATTCGCCTCCCGATACTTTTTATAAACTTTTTACCGGAAAGGGATGGACTGCAGGAATGGATCTTACCGCTTACTGTAAATGGGGGAAATCAGACCTTGTCATGTCCTATACCTTAAGTAAGATAGCCGAACAATATGATCATCTTTTCAATGGAGCAGAATTTTCTCCGCAGGAAGACCGAAGACATCAATTGAAATTTTCCGGGAAATACAGGCTTGGTCATTTTGATCTGTCCACGCTTATTACCTACAAGAGCAAAGCACCTTATCTCAGCTTCGTTGAAGTGGAAAACCACAACCATGATCATGACGGGATAGACCAGGCAGATCAAAACGTTGTTTTTGACTATTTACCTCCGTATTTCAGCCTTGATTTTGCCCTGGACTATTCTTTTGAGTTTTTCAAACAACAGGCTCAATTGGGGTTGTCGTTAATCAATGCCACAGATCATGCCAATATTGAAGAAGTCCAGCAGACAGGACGGGTATCGAGAGAAAATATGGAGGGGCTTTATCTTACGCAGCGAACAGAGCTTCTGGGACGTACCGGGAATGTCCGGTTCAAAATAATGTTTTAGCCCAGGAGTACCTGAAAGATCGTATAACAGGAGGTCAGGACAATCACTATCCCTACAAGAATCATTAAAGTTCGTTTGTTCACCCTGCTGGTAAAAAAAGCACCGATGGGAGCGGCTACCACCCCACCTGAAATTAATCCAAGTACTACGGGCCAGCTTTCCACTCCCACAAAAAACAAAAATACACCAGTGCTAAAGAAGGAGACAAAAAACTCGGTGGTATTCACGGTACCAATAGTTTCTTTTGGGTTTTTACCCTGACTGATAATATTGGAGGTTACTATGGGTCCCCATCCACCGCCGCCGACAGCATCCAGAAATCCTCCAATCAAAGCCAGCCACCCGGCTCTTTTTACCTCGAGGTGCTCTTTAGGTTTGTTGCGAAGTCCTTTAATTAATATAATGATCCCAAGGACAAGGAGGTAAACGGCAATATAGGGCTTGATAAATTTCCCATCCAATATTTCAGAAATTAAATAGGCTCCGACCATTGCTCCCAAAACACCTGGAAAGACAAGCCGGAAAAATAATTTCTTGTCTATGTTTTTGAAACGAATGTGGGACAAACCGGATACACCAGTAGTGAATACTTCTGCAGTATGCACGGCAGCAGTCGCCACCCCAGGCAACACACCAAAATGTAATAGCAGTGTTGTACAACTTACACCATATGCCATCCCTAATGTTCCATCAATCATTTGCGCTATAAAACCGACTGCAACAAAAAGCAAAAAGGTATCATTGAGACGCACGGATGACCATTCAAGAGCTGGCAGGTACGTGATCAGCAGGTAAGTAATCAGGACAATTTTCAGGACAAGGATAGCAAACCCTATGTGCCATAACCGGAGCCATTTCATGGTATTTGCTTTAATGGCAGTATCACCGTAAATCCAGCATAAAGCCACCAACAGCGGCTTTTTACCTGCATGGGTAACCGAAATAGCCAGTTACAGAAGAAACCAGAAAGGGTTCGCATTATTATCCGGATGCCCGCGTAGGGTGAACAAGTTAAATGAGGGTTGATCCGTACCAGACATTGTACGCGAAAATTGAAAAATACGATTCCCAAACCCAGGACATCCGTAATCATGCTAAAAAGGAATAACGAAGAATTATCCGGGTTACCAGATCCAGGAGGCTTGTTTTAGCTGTTTAAACGGACTGCAACACCCTGCCTCGCATGATCTATCACTCCGGAAAAATGGAAAATCAAATTATCGAATAGTCCAAAAATAACGTTAATTCTACAAAAATGGTAGAATTAATCAGATTGACTTCTGGAAAGTGATTGTAGGGTCACCTGTTCCATGGCCGCCAGCGTCTGTTTCCTGATTTTCCTGATACTTCGCCGGATCTTACATTTTTGTTCGTCCTTGCAGTCTTCACATCGTTCATAAAAAGTATCAGATGCGCAGGGAATCAGTGCTATAGGACCTTCAAACAGTCTGTATACTTCCGCCAAATTGATTTGATGGGCAGGTTTTACTAAATAATAACCCCCGGTATTACCCTGAATACTATTGACCAGATTCGCTTTTTTCATTTCCAGGAGAATCTGCTCCAGGAATTTTTTGGGAATACACTCTTGTTCTGCAATGTCGAAGGTTCGCACACATTTCTCCATGGAAGAGTGACGAGCCAGGTAGGTCAATGCCTTCAGGGCATATTTCATTTTTTTGGAAATCATGTAGTCTGCGTTGATCAGTAGATAATCACCGGCATGATCAGCATCATGACTTCTTCCTGTTCCATTTGCTCATCGGGATAAATCAGTACTGGTTTGCTGGGCACTGACAAAGAGAGATGAACCTCTTCCTGGCTAAGAGCGCTTAACAGTTCAATAAAAAACCGGGCATTGAAAGCGACATCCATAGGATCTCCTTCATATTCACAACTCAATTGTTCACTGGCTTCATTGGAAAAATCAAGATCCTTGGTCGTGATGGTAAGGCTATTGTCCGCCAGCCGGAAAAAAACCTGGTTAGTCGTGCGGTTGGCAAAAATATTGATACGTCGCAAAGCACCTAGTAAATGCGTCCGGCTGATATACAACAGGTTTTTATTATTTACCGGTATAACGGCGTTAAAGTCCGGATAGGCCTGGTTAATTAACCGGCAAATCACCTGGGTATCTTCAAACCTGAAAAAAGCATGTGATTTATTATACTTAAGATAAACATTGCCTTCTGTCGGAGAAGCACTTTTCAGAAGAGCCATGGCTTTTTTCGGGATTACAAAGGAACCAGTGAGATCTGTGGAAGTCCCCAGAGCATGATACCGAACCAGTTTATGCCCGTCACTGGCTACAAAAGTGAGTTTATTGAAATCCACTACTATATTGACTCCTGTCATGGCAGGCCTCATTTCATCAGACGTGGTGGCAAAAATGGTATAATTGATTCCATTTAACAGACGGGCAACCGGGAATTGAATTTCCTTATCATCAGAGGCGGGCAGGGCAGGAAAATCATCCGGCAGGTCAACGGCCATTTTATACATCCCGGTTTCAGTAGTCAGCACCAGCGATCGCTGTTCCAAATCCACCTCAAAGGTGACTTGCTGGTTGGGTAATGCCTTGAGGGTCTCCAGCAGTATTTTAGCCGGGATGGCCAGGGAGCCATCTTCTTTGCTTTCTACTGCCATACGGGTGGAAATACTGGTTTCCAGGTTAGTGGCCGTAAGGGTCATGTTTCCTTTTTGGATTTCCACCAGGAAATCTTCGGTAATGGCTAAAACCGGGTTTGTATGGATGGCCCCCGCCACCACATTAAGATGTTTAAGTAATTCTCCGGATGAGACTTTAAATTCCATGGACAGTATTCTTTGTTAACGCTAAAGGTACTCCTGAATCGGGAAGTGACAGGAAAAGCAAAGGTAAAACGTAGCCGCAATCTTAAGGACATAGTTAGCCTTGGCGGGAATCAAATTTCCGGGGCTTTCATTCTTGGTTACTTTTGCAGCCATGGATTCAACACCGCCAACTATTCAGCAGGTTACTTCCCTTTCCCTTCCAGCCTATCAGGCCAGCCAGCTGCCGAATGGAATGAAATTATTTTCTCTGCCCGGAGGCAGCGAGCCTGTGATGAAGATGGAGATCGTGTTCAGGGCCGGAGCCGGATTGGAAAAGAAAACCGGGGTCGCGGAATTCATGGCCGGTTTATTATCAGAAGGAACGAAGCACCTTTCTTCAGCGGATTTTGCAGAAAAGATTGAATTTCTTGGGGCGACCTTGCAAACACGGGGAGGTGTTGATACTGTCCGAATAAAACTATTTACACTAACCAGGTTTTTTCCACAATTGATAACCTTGGTGCATGACATCATTCAGTCTCCTGCATTTGATACGCATGAACTCAACATATATAGAAATAACAAACTGGAGAGACTGCAAATTGATTTAAAGAAGAATGAAGTGTTGGCTTACCGGCACCTCACGGAAGCTATTTACGGAAAAGAGCATCCCTATGGTCGAAATGCGGAGCCCCAGGATTATCTCTCTATCACCACGAGTGATTTACAGGAACATCACAAGCAATTTATTCTTCCTCAAAATGGGATGATATTTCTTTCCGGCTCCTACGGGGAAGAAGTTATCAAAAGCATTCATCAGGTGCTGGGATCGTGGAATCCTTCATCCCAAAATGGCTCCGGACAGACCAAGGCCCATATGGCCATGAGTCAAATCGGTTATCAGGAGATAAAGGGTCCACAATCGCACCAGGCGGCGATCCGGATTGGGCGAAAATTATTTACACAAAATCATCCTGACTGGAATGGTCTTTTTGTATTGAACACCCTGTTGGGGGGCTATTTTGGGAGCCGGCTTATGACGGAAATAAGAGAAAATCTGGGTTTGACCTATGGAATATATTCTGGGGTGGACACATTCTCAGAAGACGGTTGTTTTTATATCAGTACGGAAACGACAACAGATAAAATTGAAAAAGTAATAGCTGCCATAAGGAGAGAGACCATAAAACTTCAGGATGCGCTAGTTCCTGAAAATGAGCTTAATATGGCCCGAAACTACCTGATGGGCCACCTTATGACACAACTTGATGGACCTTTTTCAACCATGGATTGTATCAAAACACTGAAAATTGAGCGCCTGGAGGATGAATCCTTCAATAAGTTGGTGCAGACTATTCTGCAAATAAACGCGAGGGATCTTCGTGACCTGGCAATTCGGTATCTTGAGCTTGATCAATGGTCTACTATCGTAGTAAAATGATCTTTTCCCTCCTGCATTCCTTCAAAAGGGCCTGAAAGTTTAATTTTTTTGGAAAAAGCGGTTTCTTTGTATCCCTTTTAGAAAAAGCGCGGAATCGACCCATGCGAAACATCCGGCATCAAGGAGGAAAACAGCAGTTTATTTTTTGCATCATAGCGTGAAATGCCAGACCGGCCAAGTCAAACAGGGTCATGAAATTATTCAGTCTTTTTGTTCAGGAAATCGCCATCGATCTGGGTACCGCCAATACCCTGATCATCCAGGACGGGAACATCGTAGTCGATGAGCCCTCCATTGTGGCTATAGATACGCGAACCGGGCAGACGATTGCCGTTGGCAACCGGGCTATGCAGATGCATGAAAAGACCCACCAGTTTATCAAGACTATTCGCCCATTGAAAGACGGGGTGATTGCCGATTTTCAGGCTGCTGAAAATATGATTGAAGGGATGATCAATATGATTGGCACCAAGCGTCGCTTCTTCACTCACCTTAAAATGGTGGTCTGTATACCGAGTGGAATTACAGAGGTAGAAAAGCGTGCTGTCTTTGATTCTGCCGATCACGTCGATTCCAAGGAGACCTTTCTCATTTTTGAACCTATGGCAGCAGCCCTGGGTATTGGTCTGGATGTGGAAGAACCCGTAGGAAATATGATCATTGATATTGGCGGGGGAACGACAGAAATTGCAGTAATTGCTCTTTCCGGAATCGTTACGGATCAGAGTATACGCACAGCCGGAGATGAGTTTACAGAAAACATCGTCGATTATCTCAAACGGAATCAAAATATTCTGATCGGCGAACGTACAGCAGAGCAGATAAAAATTCATGTGGGTTCGGCACTTAAGCAACTGGACACGCCGCCCCCTGATTTTGCTGTGAGCGGCCGGGACCTCATAACAGGAATTCCGAGACAAATCACGATTAATTATGCAGAAGTTGCAGAAGCGCTGGATGAGTCCATAACGGCTATAGAGGAGGCTATTCTGAAAGCCCTGGAAAACACACCGCCTGAACTTGCTTCCGATATCTATCGCACCGGCCTTTACCTCACGGGTGGGGGTGCTTTATTGCGCGGCCTGGATAAGCGGATTTCACGGATTACCAAATTACCGGTGCACGTTGCCGAGGAACCTTTACGAGCTGTGGTCCGTGGCACAGGAATAGCCTTAAAAAATACGGATCGTTTTTCTTTCCTGATTGACCGAAAACGCGTGTAAGCCATCCGGGAAAATCTTCTCTTAGACCTATCTTCGTCCTGATACATGAACAACCTTCTTCAGTTTGTCATCAGGTACTCGGCATTCATTCTCTTCCTTCTCCTGGAGGCGGTAGCATTGACTTTGGTGGTCAAATACAATGAGAATCAAAAGGGAATATTTCAGCATTCTTCTTCCCTCTTTACCGGCAGGCTGTATAAAATGGCTGACGAAGTCTATAAATACAATCATCTCCAGACCTTTGCTGACAGCCTGGCCGATGAAAATGCCCGGTTAAAAGAAAAGGTGTTCAATCTGGAACGAAGTGTACAGCGACTTCTACCTGTTGACCAACCCATAGACAGTTGTATACTCAACGACTACCACCTCATATCCGCTCAAATCATCAACAATTCAATCAATCAGCGAAACAATCACTTTACTATCGACAAAGGCAAAAAGGAAGGTATTAAAAATGGAATGGGGGTGATTAGCAGACAAGGCATAGTGGGTATAATTGATGAAACAGGGGAAGACTTTGCAACTGCGGTATCTATCCTCCATAGCGGCGTACAGATCAGCGCAGCGATAAAACGGAACGGGTATTTCGGATCGTTGGTCTGGAAAGAGATCGATCCCGCACACATGGTCCTGGAGGCTATTCCCGGGCAGGCGGACATTCAAATCGGGGACACCATCATTACCAGTGGATATTCTTATATTTTTCCCAAGGGGATATATATCGGTAAAGTGGAGCGATTCTGGACAGAGGGGGGAAGTAATTATTATACCATTGAGGTCAGGTTGCACGAAGATATTGCGCGCATGAACCGTGTCTATGTCGTTGAATACCTGGAGGAGAACCTAATGAAAGATGAATAACAGAGATACCCTTAGCCAGATCCTTCGTGCCGTAATTATACTGCTGGTCCAGGTGTTGGTCCTTAAACGTATTGGTTTAAGCACGCAATGGTGGTGGCAGCACGGCCATATTTTTTTATACCCGATCATTATTTTATTGCTGCCCTTCAGAATCGCCAAGCACTATGTCCTTTTTCTTGGTTTTCTGATTGGTCTTTTAATTGATATGTTTTATGATACTGTGGGGGTTCATGCATTTGCGCTGACCGGTATGGCCTATGCCAGAGGAATATTGTTGGTATGGCTGGAACCCCGGGGTGGCTACCAATTAACCATGAGTCCTACCCACCATGTCATGGGCATCAACTGGCTGATGACCTATACGGCAGTTTCCATATTTATTTTTTCTCTTTTATATTTTATTGGGGAGATTTTTACGTTTGTATACCTGGGTCAGATCCTGTTAAGGACGGTCCTTACGTTTTTTATGTCCCTATTGGTGATCATGGGATATCACTTTCTTTTTAATCCCAAAAAATAATGATCGGAGAGCGACAACCCAACCGGACTATATGGATACAGCGGGTGATTATTCTGGCTTCAGCGCTACTTATTTTTCAAACCGGGTGGCTTCAACTCATAGATCCGACCTACGGACAAAAAGCAGCCAAAACCACTTTAGTCAGAAAAGTTCTCTACCCCAGCAGGGGTTTGATTGTTGATCGAAATGGCCATCTCATGGTGCATAACATTCCCGTGTACGATCTCAAGGTTACATATAACCAGGTACCCAAAAATATTGATACAGCGCTGCTATGCAGGTTACTGGACATACCAATATCGGAATACACCGATCGCATGGAAAAAGATTGGAAATCACTGCGGTTTTCAAAATCCATTCCGTTTAATTTTATGGAGCACATCCCAGCTTCCAAATTTCAATATGTACAGGAGTATTTACATCTTTTCCCCGGATTTTATGGAGAGCTTCGCAGTGCAAGAGGCTATTTTGAAAGTAACAGCGCCCATATCCTGGGCTACATGTCGGAGGTGGACCAGGAAAAAATTGACGGATCAAATGGGATCTATACGCCAGGTGATTATTGTGGTTCGACGGGTGTGGAAGCGTATTATGAAGACAAGCTTCGTGGCACCAAAGGATCCTCTTATGTCTTGAAAGACAACCTGGGCAGGGAAATTGAGAGTCTCGATGAAGGCCGGCACGATTCACTTGCCGTTTCGGGTGACAACCTGGTTCTTACCCTTGATCATGTTTTACAGGAATATGGACAACAACTTCTGCAAAACAAAAGAGGAAGCATAGTCGCTATTGAACCTTCCACCGGTGAAATCCTTTGCATGGTTAGTTCGCCAGGTTATGATCCCAACGAGCTCTCCATTTCCAGATCGAGAGGAGAGGCCTTTATGCGCCTTCAACAGGATACCCTGAATCCTCTTTTTGACAGATCTGTGCAGGCCATGTATCCTCCGGGATCCATTTTTAAACCCCTTCTTGCGCTCATTGCCATGCAGGAAGGAATCCTGGATAAGAACCGGGCCATCACCTGTAATGGTGCCTATTTTTCAGGCACGCTGCGCAGAGGATGTCACAATCACCCATCTGCTCAAAATGTATCACAGGCTATTCAATACTCCTGCAATACTTATTTCTTTACTGTCTACAAAGAAGTGATTGATGAAGCCGGATACTCACTTCCGGAAATTGGCCTCCGAAAATTGAACGGATATCTGAGTGAGTTTGGATTAGGCAGGAAGATCAGCGTAGATCTGCCGAATGAGAAATCCGGAAACCTTCCGGGGCCTGATTATTTTGACCGGGAATACAATGGAAAATGGAGATCACCCTACATTTTATCGATGGCGATCGGACAAGGTGAACTACAATTGACTACGCTTCAGATGGCACATGCCGCAGCCATTATTGCCAACGAAGGCACGTATACAGATCCACATATTCTAAAGGCACGCATCCCCCGGGGAGGACAGCCGATTGTTGAATATTATCCAAGACGAAGAGTATCCATCGATTACCGGCATTTTGAACCAGTGATTGAGGGAATGAGCGGAGCAGTGCGAGCAGGAACAGCCACGCTGGCCTATAACCCTCAATTTGAAGTTTGCGGAAAGACAGGAACTTCAGAAAACCCCCATGGCGCGGATCACAGTGTGTTCTTTGGATTTGCCCCCAGAGATCAGCCCAAAATTGCTATAGCCGTCTATATCGAAAATGCAGGTTGGGGGGGAGCTTATGCCACACCGGTTGGAGGATTGATGATTGAAAAATATCTCACGGGCGAGATTTTAGAGAGCAGAAAGGCCCTGGAAGAAAGAATGTTGAAAGCCGATTTGATTCATAATCCTAAATCTTAGGCAGTGCGAATTCCCCGATCCCGCCTACAATCCATTTCAAAAAGCAAAAGACTAAAGAGAAATAAAAATGTTGATTAGCGCGATAGCGGCGATGAGTACCAATCGGGTCATTGGACGGGATGGTGACCTGCCCTGGCATTTACCCAGGGATATGAAATTTTTTATGAATACCACCAAAGGACATCATGTAATCATGGGGCGCAACAATTTTGCCTCGATGAATTATACGCCTTTAAAAAACAGGGTGAATATTGTGCTGACCAGGGATCCTTATTTCATGACTTCATCTGCCATCGTCCTGCATTCGATCGAAGATGCCCTCACCTATGCCTATGAATCAGGGGAAGAAGAGGCCTTTATCATAGGAGGAGGCGAAATTTATGCCCAGGCGATGCCTTTAACTGAAAAAATTTACCTCACAGAGGTAATAACTGACCTCCCTGGAGACACTTACTTTCCGGAGCTGGACCTGCGCGAATGGGAAAGGGTATCTTCCGAATATGCAGAGGCGGATGCCAAAAATGTCTTCCCGATGCGCTTTGATGTCCTGCTCCGAAAGGAGTAATGGAAGAACAATTATTGCACTTTATCTGGCATCGCAGACTTTTCGATCCGGTCTCACTGACTACCACCGAAAATGAGCCGGTGGTTATATTGCATACGGGTATACCCAACTCAGACCAGGGTCCTGATTTTCTTCAGGCCAGAATTAAGATCGGTGATCAGCTTTGGGCGGGCCATGTAGAAATTCATTTTCGAAGCTCAGACTGGTATCTTCATTCGCACGAGATGGATCCGCATTACAATAATGTCATCCTTCACGTTGTCTGGTCAGAAGATCGGCCGGTTATTACTGAAAGTGGATTTCAAATTCCCTGCATAGAATTAGCCAACCGGGTGGACGGCTCCTTGCTGGACCGCTACCATCATCTCATGAATAACCAGGAATGGATACCCTGTGCCTCTTCGCTGCTACACGCCAGTGATATAGTCCGAGTATCGTGGCTGGACCGCATGATGGCTGAACGATTAGAATACAAGACTGACCGCATCACGCACATACTGGATCGGTGTGGACAACACTGGGAGCAAACTTTTTTTGTCATGCTGGCCAGGCAATTAGGCGCCCCGGCAAATAGTGATGCCATGGAGGAATTATGCTTAAAAATCCCATGGGCCACTATTCGCAGACATAGTGACAGGATTGACCAGATAGAAGCCATATTATTCGGCATCGCGGGAATGCTGCAAAAAGGAATTCAAGATCCGTACGTGGTGGAATTGAAAAAGGAATTCGAATTTCTCAAAAAGAAATATCAACTCCCGACGTTACCTGCCCTGCGTTGGAAATTTATGCGCATGCGTCCGGTTCATTTTCCCACCCTGCGCATTGCCCAACTTGCGGCCATCATTCATGGGCTTGATCATTTTATCACCCTCCTGGAAGAAAAGGAATCCGGAGAGATATGGATAAAGAGATTTATGGTCAGGCCCTACCATCCCTTCTGGAACACCCATTATCATTTTACGGCGGAAAGCCCGAAAGCAGTAAAACAGATTGGTCGGAATACAGCCAGTGCGTTGGTCATTAATGTGGTAGCCCCGGTCATGTTTTTATATGGAAAATTTCATGGGAAAACGGCCATGAAGGATTCGGCATTGGAGTTGCTTCAGCAAATGCCTGCTGAAGAAAACAGAGTCATAGCCAATTGGAGAAATTGCGGATGGAAAATCGAACATGCCGGACAAACCCAGGGCTTATTGCATTTGAAGAAAAAGTATTGTGATCAGCGACGCTGTATGCACTGTGCCATTGGTCTCCAGGTGCTTCAATAAGCTTCCGATAGCCTAGCGGGTCGTGGTAAATTTCTACATGGCCGGATACGAGAAGAGATTTTTCAAACGTTACAACCATCATCACCTTAAGCAACGGGAAGGAATTGCGTTTATATTGTTATAAACACCTATAAATCAGCAGATAAGACATAAATTTTTTTATTCATATTTATTTTCTTTTCTTTGTAGATCTATATTTTCCATAAGTCGTAAAGCATCAAAACATTTCATATGATAGGATTTTTTTTGCAAGCCGGAACCTCGGTAGTTGAACCTAACGCAGTTCCCACAGAAGAAAGCATCCGATTGATTGATATCCTTTTCAAGGGAGGGCCCGTGATGATCCCGCTCATCATATTATCCCTGATCTCGATTGCCTTCATCATTAGCAAGTTTCTCTTTATCCGCGAGCGATCCAAAATTGACAGTAACCTGGTCAATAGCGTACTGGACAAGGTATCTCTCGGACAGTTTGATTCAGCCAGCCTGATGTGTGACCAGGCCGGCAGTTCGCTGGGTAATGTGATAAAGGCCGGGGTGTCGCAGATTGGAAAGCCCATTGAATACATTGAGAAGGCGCTCACGGTGCAATCCAATATTGAAATGAGTGAAATGGAAAGCAAAATGGGTTACATCAGCATGGTATCTGGTATTGCTCCGCGACTGGGGTTTATTGGTACGATCCTGGGGGTTATCCTCATCTTCTACAATATTTCTCAGACGCAGGATATTTCCATTGGTACCATTTCCGCAGGATTGTATCAGAAGATGATTTCTTCTGCGACGGGACTTGTCGTGGGCGTAATTGCTTTCATCGGCTACAATTATTTATTAACGAAGATTGATAATTTCTCTCTCCACCTGCAGAAGGAGGTGCTTGAATTCATCAAAGGGCTACAAAAACCGGTGAGATAATATGATGGAGATTCGCAAACGCAGAGCTTTTCACGATGAGGACGCGATGTCCGCGATGAACGACATCATGTTCTTCCTGCTCCTTTTTTTCCTGATCATCGCGACCATGTCAAATGCCAATATCATCAAGATATTGCTTCCCAAATCGGATACGACCGCTCAGATGGCTAAACAACCCCTGACCCTGACGGTAACGGATGAATTGAAATACTACGTGAATTCAAACGAAGTACCGGCCAACTTACTGGAAAGCGCATTGGCTGCGGCCGTTAAGCGGAATGAGGATCCTACGGTAGTCTTACGAATAGCTAAAACCCTGACGGTACAAGACCTGGTGGACGTGATGTCCATTGCCGCCAGGTTAAACCTAAAGATGGTATTGAGCACCGAGAAATAATAAGAAGGACCAACTTTGTGTCTTAAATTTTAAGAACATGGGAAAATTTGTAACTAAAACAGGTAATGACGGGCAACATTATTTTAACTTAAAAGCTGACAACGGACAAGTTATTCTGACCAGTGAAGGATATACTACTGTTGCAGCAATGAATAATGGTATTGCTTCCGTGCGTAAAAATGCTTCAGATGAAAGCCATTTTGACATCCTCACGGCCACCAACGGAAAGTTTTATTTTACTCTTAAAGCCAGTAATGGCCAGGTGATTGGTAAAAGCCAGATGTATGAAAATGAATCGGGCCGCTCCCAGGGTATAGCCTCTGTCGTTAAAAACGCTCCTTCAGCGACAGAAGAAAAAGAATAACCGGATTATTTAACCGGAGAGACGCTGCGAAATGAATTTTTAACAAACAGGTATTCGGCTTCGCTTGGTAAGAGGGAATTTATTATTTCAGGTCTTGTAATACAAATAAGATTGGATTCAGCACAGAAGCGCCAAGCCGCCTGGAACGTTCATCGGACCAGCCGTATTTTTTATCCGGCAGATCTGCATTGTCTTTAAAAGGCATTTCTATGGTCAGGGACAGGCAACCAAAGCGATGAGCGATTTGATTGCTGCAGAGGGTCATATTCGCTTTTCCAAATTTGTCCAGGGGGTATTTATGCGTGTTTTGGAAATCGGGACAGGTTTCCATCCAATGATGGATAAATTGATGTTCCATGGTAGCCAGGTAATCGTTGTAGCCGGGAATCCCTTCTGAGGCGGCGATAAAATTGTAAGGCAGTTCTTCATCCCCATGTATATCCAGCAATAACTGGACACCGGTTTCATCCATCTTTTTGCGGACGTGATAAACTTCAGGACTTCTTTTCACCGAGGGCCTGTGCCATTCCCGGTTTAGGTTTGCCCCGGAGGCGCTTGATCTTAGATTACCGGCAATCGAGCCATCAATATTGATATTGGGGACCACATAAAAGCAGGCTTTCTCTAATAGAATTCTGGCGACCGAATCACTTTTGTCCAGTAACCGTTCCAGCAAACCTTCGATGAACCATTCTGCCATCGGTTCTCCGGGGTGTTGACGGGCAACGACCCAAATTACTTTTTTGTTCGCACGCGGTTTTCCGATTACCAGCATTTCTATATCACGGCCCAGAAAAGTTTGGCCAACTATTTCCATCCGTACATCATCTGACAATTGCGCCTGGTGAACCAGATCCAAATGCCGTTCATAAGAGTATGGCGGGAAATAGGCGAAATAAACTGAATTATGAACCGGTTTGAATTGGAACGATAATACCCCGGCCCTGAATCGGGTAGGAATCCTGAACCATTCTTCACGGTCATAGGAGGCGCAAACCGTATAATTTTCCCATCCTTTGGGAAAGGAAGATTGCCCGGCATTGAGGATGGAAAGTTTGCAGCTTAAACCGGCTGCTCCGGTTAATCGAAAATGAAACCACTGAAAGAAATCGGAGTTGGTGTCTTTCCGTATTTTTAATTTGATGTCATTCTTTTTTGCATCAATGCTGACGATTTCAATGTTGCCGCTGTCAAAATTAGACGTGATTTTCATGGCCGGGATTATGGTTATGCTTAATGACGGGAAGATAGCACTTTAAGGAATGCCCAATGGAAAGGATAACCATATTGTTTAAATTTTTGATAAGAAATTCATCGTCTTTTGGTTATTAAATTCTTAAATATTTTCTAATCCTCCACGGGTGTTTTGGATTCGAGTATCTTTTCCACCTCAAAACTAACTTCCAATGAAAAAGATTTTCTTCATTTTTGCTTTGGCCATGCTCCTGGCTTATCAGGGGAAGGCACAATCAGCCAAGTCTGTTTATTTTGAACTATTCGGACCAGGACTTGCTGCCTTTAATTTTGACACCCGATTTAGTGGTAAGGACTCAGGATTTGGTGGCCGTATTGGTATCGGCGGACTAAGTGTAGATGGATCTGGTGTGGTGTATTTCCCGCTGGGGGTTAATTGGCTTTTTGGCAAGGATGGCAGGCATTATTTCGAAGTCGGAGGTGGCGTCACCCCTGTGCTGCAAACCGGCGATTTTAATAGCGGCGATGGTGGCAATTTAACCAGTACTTTCGGCCACATCCTATTTGGATACCGTATGCAACCTGCGGATGGGGGATATACATTCAGGGTTTTCGTTTCGCCTATATTTGGAGATGGATTTTTCATCCCCTATTATGGAGGGGTTTCCTTTGGATATAAATTTTAAACGGCCATTAACAGGTATTTAATCTTCTTATAAAAAGAAGGCGAACCTCCTGTACTGATGTATTACAACAGCCTCAATTCAACTCATGTTGCTGCAAGGTGTGCACATCGCCCATGGAAGAGGTCGTCATGATCAATCCGATCGATTTGGCATAATAATATTGAGTGAAAAAATGGGTGCTGATCAGGTTGCCATTCATATTGATTTTGCTTTCTGATTCCAGTATTACCACGTCACCGTATGTTTTACCATCCACCTCCTGGCTGATGCCGGTTTCTTTTACGGTAAAGGCCATTATGCTGTTTAGCCCGTTGGCCGCGAAGGTGGCGTCCCAGGTTTCCCCTTTTTGCATGTCATCCTTTAGCCATAACTGGAAATTACCCGGTGCCATCAGTTCATTGTACATCATTCCGTTTTCCACTTTGACCCTTGTAGGATCGGGTACTGTACTATTCATCATGGTCACCATGTTGCCCTCGATGTTGATGACGGAATTGGTATACAGGCTTCCGTCCTTTTGTTTGTATTCCCATTTATTTCCGAGGGCGAGTGGATAATATTGCATCATGACGAACCAGGTTTAATGAAATAAAACAATTAAGTTTTTGGAGCATTTGGAGTGATGGGTGAGGCAAAAATAAACCAACTGAGAGCAGCGGCACCCGCTTCTTATTCTGCGGTAGTTTTGGCTGATTCAACGGCCCGGAATGGTTCCGGGTGGTGAAGGAATTTAAAAAGCGATGTAGTCCTGCAGGGAATCGAACCCCGATCTTAGGTTCCGGAAACCTACATACTATCCGTTGTACTACAGGACCTGGTGGGAGCTCAAAGGTAAGAAAAGCATGTCCAGGAAAGGAAGAATAAGGAATAACGAAGTCAGAAGTGTTTGAGTTTCCGCCAAATAGCAGGGGGACTGAAAAACGCGTATCGATAAGAGTCCTCCTTCTGGCCGAATGCTAAACCGCTTGAAATTATTTTAAGAATAGATGTTTCTTTGGCGTCTTGCAGCTAATACTTTATGAAACTTCAATATCTCCTCATGTTCTAATTTATCCTGACCTTATCTGGATGTAAGAAGTCGCACTCGACTTCCACCGTCAGTGCGATGCCCTGTCCTTTCACGATAGAGATCGTTACCAAAACAGGCAAAACCTGGAACATCAATAATCGCCGCGCCCCGTATTCGAGGAATGCCTAGTAGTGTACCATCTGATTGAGGTTTATATCTACTCCCCTTCAAGGCTCTCAAGCGGAAATGACATCAAAAAGATTCTTCGAAAATCATCTGTTTGTTTGCCAATTGCCCCACTCGTACCGACTTTTCCCCCGTTCGTACCGCTGGCCTTTTATTAGTCATTGGTTCCCCTTTCTTTTGCACGTGATTTAAATAATGAACAAAGGTGGGCGCGCGCATTTAACATCGGGGAAATAAGGCCAATAAAAAGATTTAATTCATAAATGGGTGTGACGATTCCGGATTGCAGCGATAAAAGAAATTCAACCCATTTGGTTTTCATTTCCCACAAAATACCAGGGGGAAATAAACAAATAAGTCATTTCAGCATTTAAGGGAGTTAAAATGAGTACAGAGTCTTTTGTTCTTCCTCTTATGGCAAAGAACCTTTTACCTGATCAGGGCTGCACTATAGCCGGCTCAAGGTACAATCAAGTCGTTTCGGCCACAAAGAATCATAGAAAGGGAGATGGCTTTCAATAAAGTAAAATCACAGAACGTTTAATCCACACTTAGATGAAAACCAGTAAATCAAATATGAAGAAAAAGTCCGGTAAACGGTATTATTTGCCAGCGGGGCTGTTGATGGCAGTCTTACTTTCCTTCCTGGTTCCCTCGTGTACCCACGATCCGTTTACTCCGGTTATTATTAACCCGGTAGATACGACAGGTAATCCTGTAGACACTACGGGAAACCCGGTAGATACGACAGGGCAGGATACAACCTTTATCAAGTGTGATTCTAATCTGGTCTATTTTAGCCTGGAGATATTGCCAATTCTCGTTTCAAATTGTGCTAAAAGTGGTTGCCATGATGCCACTTCGCACAAAGAAGGGTTAAACCTGACCACCTATGCTAAAGTCATGAGTTCAGGCCTTGTGAAGGCTAACAATATCAATGGCTCGAAACTCATTAAAGTGATCAAGCAGAGTGGCGGAGAAGAAGCCATGCCCCCGTCGCCCAATCAAAAACTTTCGGCGGCTCAAATTGCGCTGCTCTCCAAATGGATATCTCAGGGGGCCAAGGATACCTTGTGTGTTGAATCCTATACAAGCTGTGACACCACAGGCGTCAGCTATTCCAAGTTTATCGCACCGTTATTTACGACTTTTTGTGTCGGATGTCATTCTGGTGGGAATCCAGGAGGAAGTATTTCGCTCAATTCTTACAACGGCGTAAAATCAGTAGCGCTGAATGGGCGATTAGTGGGTGCTATTTCCTGGACCGCCGGATATCAGAAGATGCCACAAAACAGCAGCCCACTTACCAATTGCAGTATTGATAAAATAAAAGCCTGGATAAATAATGGAGCGCCGAATAATTAATTTCCTGACCCTGGGAATGGTCGTTTTTTCCTCCTGCTATTATGATGTGGCAGAAATACTCTATCCTGCCAACGCCTGCAATACGGCTAATATGAGCTATGTCGCGGATATTAATCCTATCCTGCAACGTAATTGCTATGTATGTCACAGTGCAGCTGCCAATAATGGTAATGTCACGCTGGAAGGGTATGATCAACTCGTACCCTATCTAAACAGCGGTCATTTATTGGGGGCTATCAAACATCAAAGCGGATATTCAGCCATGCCACAGAATGCACCTCAACTGGGCAGTTGTGACATCGCCAAAATAGAACAATGGATCATTGACGGAGCCCAGAACAATTAAGATATTCTTAAGTAACTGGTCCTGAAAAATTTCGTTGTTACCTGACAAGGAAAAGCACAGAGATATGAAAAAAATACTGTTAGTCTTGCTGGTTCTCGGGGTCATTGGTGGAGGAATAGGTTATTATCTCTACAACAAACCAGTCGAGAGTCTTATTCATCATAAGCCGGATGTTGAAGTTTCTGCCCATAAGTTGTTCACGGATTATGAGGCGGATGAAAAGGCGGCCAATGATGTTTATCTCGGCAAAGTGGTACTAGTGAGCGGCAATATTTCCGCTATCGTAGATGAAGCTGGCAAAAAGAAAGTACAGCTGGATGCCGGCAACCCAATGTCTTCGATCATCTGTGAAATTGAAGACGGCAAAGAGATTGGTGAAGTCAAAGCCGGTGATGAAGTAAAAATCAAGGGTCTGTGCAGCGGATATCTCAGTGATGTGATTGTCGTGCAGGCTAACGTAGTCAAATAAACGGATGCCATAGGCCGTATTTATCTTTCATTTTATACACTTAATTTAAATTAACTATTATGAGAAACATCATGATCCTGGCCATGCTATGTGCAACGCATTTTGCCATTGGCCAAAAGTTTTTCAGCAAAACCGGAAAAATTTCATTTTCCTCCGATGCCCCAATGGAGAAAATTGAGGCCACCAATTCTTCAGCCAGTACAGTTATGGACCTGGGTAGCGGAAACCTGGAATGGGCGG
Organism: uncultured Saprospiraceae bacterium; assembly: GCA_963837505.1. Classification (GTDB taxonomy): domain Bacteria; phylum Bacteroidota; class Bacteroidia; order Chitinophagales; family Saprospiraceae; genus Opimibacter. The sequence goes on from CAWINN010000014.1 coordinate 466,369, forward strand.
TACTCATTCAGGGTTTTCAATTTGAAAAGTCCCTGATGAAAGAGCATTTTAACGAAAACTACATGGAAAGCACGAAATACCCCAAAGCGGTATTTAAAGGTAAAATAGACAATGTATCCTCGATAGAATTAACCAAAGACGGTACCTATGAGGTAGCGATAAGCGGGCAGCTTGAAATTCACGGGGTCAGTAAACCGGTGAACACGCAAGGGACTATCACCATTAAAAAGGGAGCAGTTACCTCGGCCTACAGCAAATTGTCCATTGCATTGGCCGATTATGGCATTGAAGTCCCCAGGCTGGTTGGAGACAATATTTCCAAAACAGTGGATATAACGGTTCAGGCTGATTATCAGCTGCTGAATTCGATTCCCTGATTATAAATCATAATGCCGGCACAGAAAACCTTCATCCGACCCTTACGGATGGAGGTTTTTTATTTTGAATCCCTGTATCTTGTCTCTTCATGACCAATAAAGCAATTACCATGACCTTTAAACAATTGATCAAGCTGGAAAACAATGCAAAGGAAGTGTGGGTGATCAGCCCCACCCTGCATTATGACACCGAAAACAAAGAATTTTCAGAACTCGTCAGTGTCAACCTGGGACAAAACACCAAGTATAAGTACATCGTACCGGCTACGATACAGGTAGAAAAAAACCTGAAACGATACAAGGAACTGTACCATGTGACGGAGCAGGATATTGCAAAAAATTTTCTTTTGCTTCCTGGCAGTGAATTCAATCCGTTCATGACGGAAATTGCCATTTACAACGCCTCTACCGATTGTGTAGCCTGCAGTGCTCCCGCCACTGACGACAGCAACGAGGTGATTCAATACAAAAAAGAAACAGCCGAAGCCATGGCAAAAGCATTTATCGCGATTTGGAAAAAATATATGCGCGCAAACCCCTGAAACCAGCAGGATTTTTTTCAATTCCAGTTCCGCTATGGCAAAGAAACCAAGGCCTAAAAAATCGAAATCTGTCGTTACCACCTCCCGCACAGAAATAAATAAAAAAGGCGCCATCAAAGCCGGTTCTACTTTTTCCGGCAGACATTGGTGTTTATGGGGTTTACTGGGATTGAGTGTATTGTGTTTCTTGATCACTCGCCTCAAATTACTGGCTATTCCGTTGGAACGTGATGAAGGCAGCTTTGCCTATATCGGCCATTGGTTGTGGCGAGGCAAGGACTTGTATACCGATATGTTGGATAGCAAACTACCAGGTCTGTATACCTATTACGGGTTGTTTACCACTCTTTTTGGTTATAATGCTACCGGTGTCCATGTGGGTTTGCTTGTTGCCAATATCGCCTCCGGCATTTGCTTTTATCTTTTTGTAAAAGAAGTATTCAACAGATACGTTGCCGTCATAACCTGTTCGCTCTATTTATGGATGATCATGAGTGCCAATGTGCTGGGTTTTGCCGCCCATGCTACACAAATACTGACTCCATTTGTATTGGCCGGGATCCTCTTATTCTGGCGAGGGCTTCAGACGAATAAGTTATACCTGTTTTTTCTTTCAGGACTTTTGGTGGGCATAGCTTTTACTATCAAACAGCAAAGCGCCATATTAGGTGTATTGATGGCATTGATTTGGTGGCCGGCAAGAATTTGGTGGGACAAGAAAGAGAACGCGACTATTCCAATACTGGAGTGGTTAGCTTTAGGGGTTGGTGGGCTGTTGCCGGCGGCAGGTGTTTATTTCTATTTTCTGCAATCCGGCAGGTTTGCTGAGTTTTATGATTGGACGGTTACTCAACCGCTTAGTCTGGCGGCGTCCTTTCCCCAGCCCTGGTACAAAATGTTTTTAGCGATTATACCAGCCGTATTGGATCGATTTGAAGGCGTTTGGATTGCAGCAGGGCTGGGTTTGATCCTGATCTTTTATTCTGGTTTCAAAAAATTTGGAGCCGTATTTGGATCTGCCTTTGCGATGGTCAGTTTTTTGAGTGTTGTCATCGGTGCGGCCTACTACAAGCATTATTTTGCTATCGCCATTCCCGGTGTGGCATTGATGGCCGCATGCACGATTTATTGGATTTCTCAAAAGGTGGGAAAAACAGGTCCGTTACTGGGAATAGGCATCACCGTCTTTCTGATTTTGTTATCTATTCAGGGAAGGGCGGATTATTATTTCAATCCGAGCTATTCCAAAATACATTATGAGGCTTACAGCAGGAATTTATTTCCGGAAATAGAAAGGATCGGGAAAGAATTGAAACGGCGTGTACCTGAAGGATCCAGGATCGGGGTAATGGGATCAGAACCTGAATTGCTGGTAGCAGCTGACCGGGAAAGTTGCACCAAGTATCTCATGATCTATGCCATTCTTTTTGACCCTGTCCGGTCGCCGCCGATGCAGCAGGAGTATATCAGGGATTTACAGGCATGTGCTCCGGATTATATCGTCTGGAATACGGTGTCGGGATCCTGGACGACCGGGTATGATAAACTGGCATTTTTCGAGCAGCTCATGCAATGGATTGAGCAGCATTATGAGACCGTGGCAATTGCAGAGTCTCGGGGAGATGCACCGGGTGTAGTGGTATGGGATAAGGAGCTGGATAGCTACAAGTCAGAGAATGATTATAAGGTAATTGTTTTAAGGAAAAAACAAATTCAGGGTCCTCCTCAGGGATAACTCAATTTGGTCAATGAATACATTCAATTAATTCGGACAAGCAATAGTTGTGGTTTTCAATGATCCATCATCCTGAACAGTTATTCGCCAACAATTACCGTCAGGTGATTTCATAATTACCCCGTTGTTAATGTTTTCAATGAAGACATCGCCATCGGTGACTTGCAGTTTAGAGGCAGGAACCCTGGTACCAATACCTACATTTCCGTTGGAGGATATACGCATCCGCTCGATGGGCGCATTGGTTACTGTTGTATGATTGGTCATGAAGCGGATCACTCCAATACTATCGGGAGCGGTAAGAAGTAAGCCTGCACCCCTGGAATCGAGTTGTCCGAAATCATTAAAGTCGTTGTTTTCGAAATCATAGGTTTCTGATAAATGAATTAAATTAGTTTTGTGATCAGTGTTTCCTGCAGATAAACTTAGAATTGCGGCCGAACGATTAGACAGGGATGTATTTGAAATGGAAACATAATTACGTCCGGCTCCATCTTCATCATTGCCTTCTATGGAAAGTAGTTGTAATGGATTTCTGGTGCCTATACCTATTTTTCCGTCGGAAGCAATTCGCATGCGTTCTACTGGAGCATTTGTCTCCGGAGTATGATTGGTCATGAAGCGAATCACACCAATACTATTAGGAGCGGTAAGGAGTAATCCTGCGCCCCTGGAATCGAGTTGTCCGAAATCATTAAAATCATTGTTTCCGAAATCGTATGTTTCTGACAAATGGATCAAATTGGTTTGATTAGTATTGTTTCCGGCTGACAAACTAAGTATGGCTGCTGAGCGGTTGGATAATGATTTATTATAGATGGAAACATAATTACGTGCTGGTCCATCATCATCATTGCCTACAACGGAAAGTTTTTGTAATGGATTGTTGGTCCCAATGCCAACATTCCCATCGCTGTAATGAATTCCCTTTGGATTATCCTTCCATTGACTATTTCCGGAGCCGGCATACAAAGCATAGGGCACTGAAAGTAATTGGGCAGTTCCCATGGCAATAAAATTTTGTCCGCCGGATGGATCAATATCAATCTGAATAGCATGCTCACCGGCACCCCATTGAATATTTTCGAACAGGCCCACCTGCGATGCACCATGTCCTACTTCCAGATTGAAGATTCCCAATTTATTGGTTAAGACATAATGCTCTTCTTTATAAACTTCTATTCCGGGCAAAACGCCTTCGAGGATCGTGAGTCGAAGTGAAATAGTAGTATTGGCAAGTGGAGTTCCTGAGGCGTCCCTGGCAATTCCCTGGTAATTGAAAGCCTGTGGGGCTTGAGCACAAAGGGATGTCGTGACCCATAGAAGAAAAAAGAAGAATAAATTTTTCATGTAGCTAGAGTTTAATAACGGATATACTTTGATCTTCGTGTTTATCAGGGACGGCCACATTTATCCAGTATTGGCCAGAAGGTAATGCTGAGGTGTTACACCTTTTTTCCAGTATGGCACCAGCAAATGAAACTTTCCATACGCATTTTCCGGTCATGTCCAATAAGGCTAAAATACCATGCTCTGCGGTGGAAAATTCTAAGTGGATGTTCAGGTTATCCAGGACTGGATTTGGAAAAGCGCTGAATTTTTCAATCCATTCCGGCTGCTCAACAGCAGAAATTATATCATAGGTTGATTGATGAAACCCCTGGGTAAGTAATAGTGAAGAATTTTCCAGGGTGAGAATGACGGATTCTCCCAGGGTCCAGTCCAGGTGAAAATTTTCAACCTGATAGCTGGTTCCCGCTGTGGCTATTACTTTCAAATCTGGAGTTTGCGCCCGGGCTGAAAAAATAATTCCGCCCAGTAGTATTGTCAACGCATAAACTTTCATGAATATCGGATTAAGGGGCTATTTTAAAAATCTATATTTTTCCTTTAAAAAACAAGTTATTAAAATTCTCAGTTTGCGAAAGTATTAAAAGTAAAGTAGCCCTCATTTTTTATATCCAACCCTATTTTCCCTATCTTTCCAGCTATGAAACTTTTTGATGCTTCTATATATGTTGCGCGGCGCAAAACGCTGATAAAGGCGGTGGGCAAAGGCATACTCTTTTTCCCGGGGGCTATTGAACAATCCATAAACTATAAGGGCAACACCTACCCCTTCCGACAGGACAGTAATTTTCTCTATTACTTCGGTTTTTCGCACCCGGGCCTGGCCGGTATGATTGATGCAGAGGAAGACTTATCGATATTGGTCGGACAGGATGCTGATATGGAAGAAGTCGTCTGGATGGGACCGCAGCCTACCATGGCAGAACGCATACAATCGATAGGTGCTGAAAAATCAATATCACCAAATGCATTACCTGATTTTCTCAGAGGAAAGGAGGTTAAGTATTTACCACCATATCATGCAGACCGTATTCTTTATTTGAAAGATTTATTAGGCAAGTCCGTTGAAGAGATCCTGCAAGGGCATAGTATGGACCTTGTCCATGCCGTGATTCAGCAACGCTCGCATAAGGCGCCGGAGGAGATTGAACAGATGGAGGAGGCGCTGGCCATCACTGCTGCCCTGCATACTCAAATCCGAAAATCAATATCTCCCGGAATGCTGGAAGCGCATATCAGGGGCATAGCGGAAGGTGTCGCGTTTGCGCAACAGGGGCGATTAGCTTACCAGGCGATCTGCACTGTGCAGGGACAAACCCTCCATAACAATGAATATTACCGTAGACTGAAAGAGGGTGATATGTTGCTTTGCGATATCGGGGCTGAGAATAGCATGGGGTATGCGGGAGATATTACCAGGACCTATCCGGTGAGTCCGGCATTTACCCCCCAACAAGCAGAAATTTATGATCTGGTCCTGAAAGCGGAAGTCGATTCCATCAGGGCGGTTAAGCCAGGTATAGAATATCGTGACATTCACCTGGGGGCGGCTAAAATCATTACTGAGGGTCTGCAACAAATCGGATTAATGAAAGGTGATGCTGCCGAAGCCGTGGCAGCAGGAGCACATGCACTTTTCTTTCCCCATGGCCTGGGTCACATGATCGGGCTGGATGTCCATGACATGGAAGGATTGGGTGAAAATAATGTCGGCTATGGTGAGACTATCCAGCGCAGTGAACAATTTGGTACTGCTTACCTGCGCATGGCAAAGGCGCTGGAGCCCGGTAATGTCATTACTGTAGAACCCGGTATTTATTTTATTCCGGAGTTAATTGATCAATGGCAGCGCGAGGGAAAGCACGCTGAATTTATTGATTACGAAAAGGTGCAGGCGTATAGAAGTTTTACAGGAATCCGGATAGAGGACAATGTTTTGGTTACAGAAAAAGGAAATAAAATATTGGGTCCGTATATAGCCAAGAAGAAAAACGAAGTGGAAAGAATATAGACTATCTGGGCCCGAAGGCTCCTGTATTTTTATTATATTGATTCCAAATTACGTTTCGTTAAAACCAACCCCCAATGATAACTTACCCGCTAAGGCTGTGCTGGATTGTCAGCCTGTTCCTTTTTTCAACGAATTTCAGATCTATAGCAGCGCAATCAGCGTGCACACATTTTTTTGGTGGGTTTATTTCCCAACCCCAGACGATAATGCGAGGCATCAGCCTGGCCGCCACACCGGAAGGAGATGGAATTTATATGGCCGGCTTAAAGCAGGACAGTGTATTGTTGATTAAACGGGACTTATCGGGCTATATCATTTGGGCGAAAACCTTTGACGTCATTCCCGGAAAAATTGATCACCTATCCACCATCCTGGTCGATGCTGAGGGGATGATTGCCTGCGCAGGCACAACAGGCAACAATTTTTCCATCGACGGAGGTACCGTGTTTGTGTTCAGGTATAATCCCTACACGGATAAAGTCTTGTGGGTGAAAGAATTTTTACCGACCGTAACCAGGAATTTTTGCCTGACGATGATCCAGAAATCAGGCAGTGGTAATTATTTGATTTCCAACCTTCCGGAAAGTGTATCTCAAAGTAATTCGTATGCGGAATTATTTGAATTGGATCGTTTCACCGGGAATGTTGCCCCCGGAATATATAAAACGTACGATTTAGGAGGTGCCGATGATCTGTTTTCCATAGCAGAATATGATGGTTATATATATGGTACGGGGAGATTTACAGATGGTGGTACTACGGCAGATATGCGTCATGCCCTGATCAAGATTGATGCTACTAATGGAAAAGCAATATGGACTAAACTGGGTCATCGTCCTGCACATACAACGGCCAGATTGTATGGAGTCGACCTGGTAATTGATAACGATATGATCTACTCCGGAATAGTAGGCGACGAAAATGGCACCAGTATTACCGCTACTAATATTTTTATTCAAAAAACCAACCTGGACGGTGCGGCACAGTGGGTAAAAAAATATGATTTTCCAGGGAGCAATGATTACTTCTGCGAAATGATCAAATCGGAGAATGGTATTGTAGTTCTTGCGACACAAAAGGAAGCACCCTATCAATACGTACTATTCAAGATAAATGCGGATGGCCAGGTCATATGGGCGACTTCTTTTTTATTTAATGAACCACTCAATACGGCATCACCGTTGATTGGAGATGCCCAGATGATTGAAGTAGGTGGCTTTATTTACTTTACAGGTTATACCACGCAATCTGCCATAGAATCAAAAATGTTTTTATATACTGTTAATGCCGAAAATGGACAGCAAGACATGCCGGGATTTCATCCGGACTGTTCGGACTATGTGCTGATAGATATCAATGTCGAGGATGTAGTCAACCCTGTTTTTTATTCTGTTCAGCCCACTGAAGGGCAACCGGATTTCATGATTGAAGACAGAAGTACGGTGTCTCATAATTCACCTTTGTTTTTTGATCCAAACTGTGTTTTGACCGACACTTTATTTCAAACGGTTGAGGCATCTATTTGCGAAGGGGAATCCTATGAAGGATATGCCCAGTCAGGCACATATGAAGATTACTTCACATCCCATCAAGGATGTGATAGTCTGAGAAAACTAACGCTTTCCGTGATCGCCTGTGATTCCGCCAATTGTAAAACCATAACCGGAGCTGTATATGGAACCGCTGACGGTGATGAGTTTGGATACAGCCTGGCTGTCACACCGGCAAAAGATGGATTTTATGTTTCGGGACATCGCGGGGATAGTGCCTTAATAGTAAAGATGAACTTATTTGGAGAAATTATTTGGTCCAGGACAATGGACATCATACCTGGTGTGGTTGATCACGTGGGCACTATATTCGTTGATGACGAAGGCAATCTGGCCATGGCAGGAACGGCGGGGGACCCGGATGCAGGAGGAAGTATTTTTGCCTGTCGCTATAATCCGAATTTGAATCAGGTTTTATGGGCTAAAGAATATATTACCAACTTAACAAGAGAACGATGTTTCAGTTTGATTCAAAAAGATCAGGGAGGTAATTACATCCTGTCCAGCAACCCGGACGATGTTATGGAAAGCAACGATGATGCAGCCCTATTAGAAATAGATAAAAACACCGGCAACATCCTTCCTGCCTTTTCCAAGCAATATAATGTAGGCGGTTCTGAAACGATCAATAAAATTGTGATGTATGACAATGCGATTTACGGAGCCGGTCGCTACACGGACGGATCTCTACCGGCACAAATGCGGAATACGTTGGTAAAAATTGATCCTATTTCCGGTCATCATGTATGGGCTAAATTAGGTCATGTGGCCAGGAATGCAACCGCCCGGTTGTATGGATTTGACCTTATCATTAAAGATGATAATATTTATTCCGGCTATCATGGCGATGCCTCCGGGATCAGTACCAGCAACACGAAATTGTATGTACAAAAGACATCACTGGACGGCACCCTGATTTGGTTAAAACAATATGATCTTCCTGGAAATACTGATTTCGGGTTTGAGCTCATTGAATCTGGTGACGGCATAGTAATACTGGCGGAAAACAGGTCTACCCCCAGGCAATTATTTATGTTTAAGATCGACTTGTCGGGGGAAATGATATGGGCAAAAGAATACCATTTTCCGGTCGTAATGAATTCAGACGCCTATTACTATGGAAGAAATCAACTTGTTGAAATTGGAAACCAATTGATCTTTACCGGATATGGTACTTCATCAGAGTACGGCAATGAAATGTTGGTGGTCAGGACAGATCTTACTGGTGAGGTATTGAGTCCCTGCGTGGCTTCCGAAAACATCGAAATCAAGATAACCGATATTACAAACCCTGTTTTTTACCCGGTTGATGTAGAGGAAACCAATGCCCAGCACGAGGAAAGATCTTTTCAACCCATCCTTTTTGAATCCCCGGTCCATCCCGAAGAGCAGTGCATACTAGTGGATACGGTTTTTGCCTATTTGGAAACGACCATTTGTGAAGGACAGCAATTTGAAGGGTATACAGACAGCGGTATTTATGAAGATTATTTTACCTCCTCCAATGGTTGTGACAGCCTGAGAACGCTTTCATTACATGTAGTAGCCTGCCCTTCCCTGGTCTATTATTCACTTAATGCATGTTCCTCATTCACCAGTAATGGCTCCAATATGGATTACTCAGAGTTCGAACCCGAGTATTCTTCTGAAAACATTTGTGCCCAGCTTAGTGCTTCCACCTTGTTTCGGTTTCCACCCCAGGAAAACAAACACTCTTGCACGCCGGGAGTCAATTCATCTATAGGCATGTGCATCACGGCACTTCCAACCTGTACCTATTTACCCGGTGATCCTTCTTCCCTGATAACAGAAATACATATTAATCCTGAAGTGGATTCCATTTTAAAACTGACTAAACTTGAGTTTTATGAGCGGTCACCGGCTACTTATACATGGATAAGTGGGGGCTCAGGACCGAATAACTTTCCTCAATACTACGGCCTCCGGGTGCTAAAAGACGGGCAGGAAATTTATCGCAATGAAAGTATTGCCACGCAACCCAACTGGACATTGCAGTCATTTGATTTTTCAGCTATGGAAGCCTTCCATATCGATGCACCGGCAGTTATCCGTATTGAATTTCTGCCGTATTGTCCTATTGGAAACGGTGCCGTCGTCTCTGCCTGGGATATCGATGAAGTGAATATTTATGGCGGATGTATTGTGCCCGCCAATGGAATCACGAGTGTTTCCGGAAGAGTTACGACCAATCAAGGGGTTCCGGTATCTGATGCCATTGTTAATATTGGAAAAAACAATTTTCTCCATCCTTCCCAGGAGACCCAAACGGATGTAAATGGAATATATCATTTTGTTTCACTGAAAAAAGGAAATGCATTTTACCTCCGGGGACAAAAGAATGATCATGTTTTACAAGGCGTAAACACATTGGATTTGATAGCTATTCAAAAACATTTGCTGGGCCTTCAACCTTTTAATACGCTATTACAATGGGTGGCGGCAGATATAAATCACGACGATATCGTGAATGTCATGGATCTCCTGGAACTGAAAAAAGTCCTTTTAGGAATTAATACTGTATTTCCCAATAACACGAGTTGGAGGATAGGGAATTGCAGGGAGATCACCTCTCAGTTTATACCTGATTTTGTGGAGACAGCCAACATTCCATCCGTTGTTGATCAACAGGTAAATTTTGATTTTCTCGGTGTCAAGATCGGGGATGTCAATGAGGATTTTAAAACGGATATTCAGGGGGAACAACTTTCGTCCAGAAATGATCAGCAGTATGTAATCAGGTTTGACGATCAGAATGTCGCGGAGGGAGATAAAGTAATCGTTCCCTTTAAAGCATCTGGCGATATACAGCTGGAAGGGATTCAGCTGATGTTTGAAACCGGAGATATGGAATTGACCGATATCCAGGGAGGAGTAATCCCGATTACCCGGGAATGCTATCATGTTGATAGGCAAGACGCGCTTAGAATCAGTTGGAGCCAGGCCGAATCTATTTCTATTTCCGCGGATGATGTTTTGTTTACGCTTATTTTTTCAACCCGGTCTCCCGGACAACTGGGTGATAAGTTGCATCTTTTGCATTCCGAATTACAACCTGAGATTTACACCAATGATAAAACAAAGCAAATCATACTTTCAACATCCGCCACATCAAATGAAATTAAACATCAACGAATGAGCGATATCGTCATTGAGCCCAATCCTTTTAAGACTTCCACGACGATCCGTTTTCAAATGACAGAATCGGGTAGCGTTCGTTTTGTATTTTTTAATCTGGATGGCCAGCAATTGTATACTGTTCAACACGATTATCTTCAGGGACCTCAGTCCCTTGAACTAGTAAATGGAGTATTACCTGATGGAGAGACCTTGATCTATTGTCAAATGATAGCTGTGGATCAGGTTTCCACGCAAAAGCTGGTTAAAATGAGGTAATCTTATTATCTTAATTTTAAAAGGTAATAGGACCAAACGCCTTTATGCTAAGAATAACTAATATTTGTTTTGGAATAATCCTGGTCTCCTTTTATGTCAATTGCCTATTTGGACAGTCTGGATGTATCACTGCAGTAGGTGCTATTTATGGTTCCCCCAATTCAAATGAACGGGCTAAATCTATTCTTCCGACACCCGGGAATGATGGCTTGTATGCGGTGGGTATGAAGGAGGACAGCGTATTAATTGTCAGGCTAAATCTGATGGGGCAGATCCTGTGGGCCAGAACTTTTGATATTGTTCCGGGAGTAATAGATAATGTATCATCCGCCATTCTGGATGGGGAAGGCATGATTTTAACTGAAGGTATAGCAGGGGATTATATAGATGGAGGTAATATTTTTGCTTTTCGATATAATCCTGTTTCCAACCAAATTCTCTGGACTAAAGAATATGTGAACAGCTCAATGCGGAGCTATACCTTTCCAGTTATGCAGATGGCCAACGGAGATTATCTTCTGGGTTGTAATCCACATCCACCCTTTCCCGCATCCACCAGTGATAGCGAACTGCTTCGAATAAGCAAAGCCAATGGAAATCCTGTACCAGGAATGGATAAGGTTTTTGATTTGGGTGGGTCAGATGAATTTACAGAAATTATTTTATATCAGAACTTCATTTATGGGTGCGGGAGATATACAGATGGAACGGCGAATAGTAAAATGAGGTATACCCTTATGAAAATTGATCCTAATACTTTAGATCAAGTTTGGGTCAGATGCGGGTATGCTACACAAGCTCAGACTGCCAGGCTCTATGCCAGAGATCTGATCATAGATGCGGATATTATTTATTCTGTTGGATTCGGTGATCCGACCGGAACAAGTTCATCCAACACTCAACAATATCTTCAGAAAACCGACCTCAATGGCAATTTGATATGGGTAAACCAATATGTTTTACCAGGTAACAACGACTTAGCTTACCAAATCATTAAATCGGGAAATGGATTAGTTATCCTTGCCGGAAAAGGTGCTGCTCCATCGGATATTATTTTGTATAAAGTGGATTTGGATGGGGCTATGTTATGGGGACGACAATTTCTATTCTCACCACCAATTGTCACATCGATACAGATTGACCGTGGAAATTCACAAATTATTGAAGTCGGAGGTAATTTGTTTCTCACTGCGACGGGTGTCACAACAAACGGCACCACCGATATATTGATCATTCGAATGGATTTAGACGGCAATACAGATATGCCCTGTGTCACCGCTGTTCCGGTGGATATACCTGTCATCCCCGTTTCCAGTCCGGCATTTTATGATGTGAATCCATCCACAACCAATGAATCCCAGACGGCAAATACGGAAAACCCCGATATCGTGGAAACCGCTTTTACCTATAGGACAGAATGCATTGTTACGGATACTATATTTGCATTTGAGTATGCGATCATTTGCCCTGGGGATTTGTATGAAGGTTATTCGATAGCCGGCACATATGAGGATTATTATTTGACTGCAGAAGGATGCGATAGTCTCCATACACTTACTCTGGACATATATCCGCAGGAAACAACAACCGAACAAATTACTCTATGTCTTGGAGAATCCTATAATGGATATTCAGTGTCGGGTGTATATTCTGATACTTTTCAAAATGTTTTTGGTTGCGATTCTGTTCATGTGCTGACATTGAATATAAATCCGATAGTCACTGATCTGGATATTGTGATTTGTGAAGGAGAAAGTTTTTTCGGCTATTCAGTATCTGGTTTTTATACGGATACTATTCAGGGCTTTCCAAATGAATGCGACACCATTCAGAACCTAAGCCTATCAGTCATGCCAGTTGAAACGATCTTGATTGACGCGACCATTTGTGACGGGGAGTCCTACGAAGGTTATACCACATCGGGTTTTTACACCGATATATTTACCGGTATACAAGGATGTGATAGTATTCGTGAACTGAATCTGATGGTGTTAAATGATGATTTTACTACTGATGAAGTTACCATTTGCCTTGGTGAAAACTATAATGGTTATTCTGAATCTGGCACATATTCAACTACCTTTCAGAATATTTTTGGCTGCGATTCTACACATTCCTTGAACCTGGATGTTGTTCCGCTTGAAAATAATTTGTTTATTTCCATTTGTGAAGGGGAACAATATGCCGGCTATACGCAATCCGGCTCTTATGTAGACACGCTGCAAGGTCTGCCAGGAGAATGTGATACCGTCCGATACCTGAATCTCGAAGTCAGGGTGACCGACTTAACCAGTATTTTGATTTCCATTTGTGCCGGGGATGAATATGAGGGCTATACCGAGACCGGCCAATATACAGATGTGTTTGTCAATCAATATGGCTGTGACAGTACCCGGGTTCTTGACTTAACCGTTACCTCTGAAATCACCCAAGGCATCGATACCACGATTTGTACCGGAGGAAACTATCTGGGATATAACACCACTGGAGTTTATATCGATACATTCAATGCTTCAGGGGGATGTGATAGTATCAGAACGCTGGTTTTAACTGTGCTTGATCAGTTACTGACCAACGCATCCATCACCATTTGTCATGGTGAGGATTATGAAGGATATGAAAATGAAGGGGTATATGTAGATACTTTTAATTCTGTTTATGGCTGCGACAGTATCCGAACGTTAGATCTTCATTTATCTTTTCTCACGCAGGATGTTTCTGTCAGCTTATGCAGTGGCGGCTCGTTTGAAGGTCACTCCATCGGGGGCCTTTACATTGATACGCTATATGGCCAAGCCGGCGTCTGTGATACACTACGCAGCCTGATGATTTCGATAGCACCTCCGCTTTTAACTTATATAAATGCTGGAGTTTGTTCCGGGCAAACATTTCTTGGTTACAATCAGACTGGCATGTATTCAGACACTTTCCAGACTATTGATGGATGCGACAGTGTGCGTATATTGAATCTTATAGTGGATACTCAAATCGAGACTTCCGAGATAGTTAGTATTTGTACCGGACAAACTTACCAGGGTTACTCCATGGCAGGGATGTATATAGATACCTTCACCTCTGCATATGGATGTGACAGTATTCGACAACTGCTATTAGATATCACCGACCCTGTTATCCAACTTACTATTTCAATTTGCAAGGGAGAGACATATTTAGGGTATAGTCAAACCGGTGTATATGAAGATACACTTAAGGGGACATTGAACGAATGTGATACCCTTAGATTTTTGTCTCTGACTGTATTGCCGATCATTGAAAGTATGTCTAGCCAGTCCATCTGTTTCGGACAGTCGTATGAAGGATATACCACTGCCGGAGTTTACGTCGATACTTTTTTGACTGCTCTAGGTTGCGACAGTTTGAGGAAACTTGCTTTGAACGTGGATTCGCCACAAAAGCAAGTTATAGCCGAAATTTGTGCCGGCCAGCAATATGAACAGTATAGTCAAAGTGGAATCTACCTGGATACGATACCAGGAACAATGGGGGATTGCGATACGCTGCGAGAATTAAATCTCACTGTTTTACCGGTTCTGAGATCGCAAATCGATCAGATTATATGTGATGGAGATAACTATTTGGGACATTCACAGGCAGGGATTTTTGTGGATACGCTCACCACGATATTGGGTTGTGATAGTATCCGTGAACTGCGCTTACAAAAACTGGACCCAATAATGAATACACTAACGACGTCTATATGTGACCAGGAATTGACCAACTATACTCAACCAGGTGTTTATTTCGATACATTGGTTTCTTATCAGGGCTGCGATAGCCTGCTCCGGTTTGTCATTGAAGATGCCGGATTGTATATTCCCAATGTATTTTCTCCCAATGGCGATGGGATCAATGATGTTTTTACCGTATTTCCTTATCCGGTTACCGAATTTAAAATTGAATACTTCGGCATTTTTGACCGTTTTGGAGACATGGTATATGAAACTAAAGCCTGGCCAATTGTATGGTCAGGACAAGACCACAATGGACAATTATTTCAACCGGCTGTTTTCGCTTATGTATTGATTTACCGTTGCACAGACCAAGAGGTCATCCAGCATGGTAATATTACGTTAATCAAATAAAAGAACGATTAGCTTATGGCCTTGATGGCAAAACTGGGATGATCATTAAGTTCATGAGTGAGAAAGATCATCTCCCAATTGTATATAAGGCAAAACTCGTGCACAGCTTCCATAACCCCATACCGATAACCTGCATTCCAATTGCCCATGATGTAATCGTGACCGGCAATAATGCCGCCAGGTTTCATTTTTGGTCGCAGCAATTCAAGCTCACGACGGGTGGTGGCTAACGTATGATCGGTATCCAGGTATACCCAATCAAAATATTGATCAGGACACTGAGCGATGGCTCCGAAAGAAAGATCGCGAATGATTTCTACTTGCTGATCCCGGATTTGTTTGGCAAAACGTGATTTTACTTTATCAAACAGGCCGCTGTGATATCGTATTGAGGCCCAAATGTCAATGAGTATCAATTTTTTAGGATGGCACAGGGATAATATTTTTTCAGAAAAATCACCCTCATTCACGCCGATCTCGGCTACCACACTATTCTTCGGCAGTTTTTTTAGTAATTCAATTCGATCAGTCAGGGATACCAGATTCTTCAAATGGATTTCCTGAAAATTAGCAGCAGGATACTGACCATATAATTTGTCTTTCAATGACCGGGTCAATCGATTGGACAAGGTGACAATTTTACTTGAAAGGGACATGCAATGCAGGATTTGTTGAGTTCATATATGAAAAAGGTTTAACGGTTTTACAACCATGTACGAATTAAACACAAGATTCGTTCACGGAATTTCTTCAGGATAATCTTGATTTTAGGGTAATCGACGTATATCGGCAAAATATCCCTTTTTAGTGTAATAAAAATATAGTCCGGCGTATCATGAAACAACGAATAAGAGTCATATTGATCTAACATCAAGCCATGCGGATAACAATCCTGTAATAAGGTAACCGCAGAAATCGGCTGATCAATGATTTGCAGGATTTCAGGTTTATGGATACTGTCGGATTCAATTAATTTAGGATGAGGTATATGAATGATGATTTTGCTGTGATCCAGCATCAGGGTCCGAAGTGAACCAAAGAGTGCCGGATGATTGTCAATCGGTATATGTTCCAATACATCCGGAAGTACGATAAAGTCAAATTTATCCGGATAGGTAAAGTCAGTCATATCCGTTACAATAAATTGCATTCGGGAAGAAGCACCAATTCTTTTTTCAGCCAGGGCAATAGAATTAGGGCTGATATCGGTGGATACGAGGTGTCCACGCCGTAGGAAACGATGTAACAAAAAGGATAATTCGCCGGTGCCGCAACCTATTTCCAATACCTGATGGTTATTCCTGAGACCCGCTTTTATAACTTCATTGAAGATATGATAGTGCCGAAGGTTGATCCCCCGGTTCACCTCATAGTTGGCGAATTCATCATAAAACTCTTTTACATCAGACGTCGATGCCATAGTCAAAAATTGAGTTTATTTCCTTAAAAACAATGGGTAGTGATAAAAGAGCGGATAAACTTATGGATTCTTTAGCAATTTTTGTGACAGGATATCCCCATGGAAGTAAGATGTAAAGGCAGGAAAGGCCTATAGTTTTATTTACATTTGTGCCACATCATAGTTCAATATACACCCCAGTTTGAACACATCCCGGTATCTTCCCCTTTCAAACCATAACAAATATACCAGCCAATGCTTGGCCTGACAATGAAATCGAATAGCATGAAGTCGGAAATAAAGAAAATATTTTATTGTTATGTTCAAAACCGCTCGTTCATCAATACGGATCTGGTTGAGCTGGAGAAGAAATTTTGGCTCAAACGGTATACGTTCGTTTCCACCAGAAAATACCTCATCCCTTTGAGTTTTATACAGCAGGCCCTGTATCTATTATTTTTTGGCTGGAAATTTGATTACATCGTTTGTTTTTTTGCGGGGTACCATAGCCTGTGGCCGGCCCTGTTCGCCAGACTCACAGGAAAAAAATGCATTATCTTTTTAGCGGGAACAGATTGCTTCAAGTATCCTTCTTTTCATTATGGAAACTATACCAAACGATGGTACGGTATGTCCACCTGTCTTTCAGCCCGAAACGCAAGTATACTTGTTCCTGTTTCTTCCAATCTTATTCTAAAAACTTCGCCATACTATAAAACAGATTCCGTTGTGCAGGGGATTTATCATTGGTGCAAGAACCTGAAAACACCTCACCAGGTTATTCCATTTGAATACAACACTACCTTGTTTCAGCGGCAGGATATTCCCCGAATAGAAAACAGTTTCATCACCATTGCTTTTGGTATACGGGGAACATCGTTTATTCGAAAAGGCATCGACAAAACGATCATGATTGCCGAACATTTTTCGGAATACACATTTACCATCGTGGGATGTGCGGAAAAAGATTTTCCGGTGAAAGTCCCTCAAAATGTCAAGCTTGTTCCTCCGGTATCCCATACCGAAGTACCGACATATTTGAGTTCACATCAGTTTTATCTTCAGCTCTCCATTGCAGAAGGTTTTCCGAGTGCCGTATGTGAGGCCATGTTGTGTGAATGCATCCCCATAGGCTCTGAAGTTGCGGCCATCCCGGAGATCATCGGCTCAAATGGGTTTTTGATCCCGGAACGCGAAGACATCGTTATTCTGGATACCATCAGTAAAGCGGTGGCCTATCAGGATAAAGAATCCATGGCAAAAAGTGCCAGGGAACATATTGTACAAAATTATGGCCCGGGTAAACGCATCGATGCATTACTGGAGTTGTTCAATTAATTGTTCCTGTCGGTCGAATTTGTTGTCCGGGAATTTCAGAAGAGTACAGATGCGGCTAAATAAACTCTAAATTAGACCCCGATGAAAAAACTCTTTTCCATAGTACTGGGTTTGATCATTTATTCAAGCGGTTTCGCCCAGCCCTTCACCCACCAGGACACCCTCCGTGGCTCCATCACTCCCGAGCGGGCCTGGTGGGATCTGAGTTTCTATGACCTGTCGGTAAATTTTGATATCGATCATAAAATGATACAGGGTTCGAACGTGATATCCTTCAACGTCATCAAGCCCGGACAAACACTTCAGATCGATCTGCAGGAGCCCCTGGCCATCACCAAGGTTGACTATCACGGCAAATCCATCTCGTATGACCGGGAGGGTAATGTGTATTGGATCCATCTGCCTGACATGGTGCCGGCGGGGATTGCTGATCAA
Source organism: uncultured Saprospiraceae bacterium (assembly GCA_963837505.1). GTDB lineage: Bacteria > Bacteroidota > Bacteroidia > Chitinophagales > Saprospiraceae > Opimibacter. The sequence goes on from CAWINN010000014.1 coordinate 484,623, forward strand.
ATTACAGTCTATTATGAAGGCACGCCAAAGGAAGCCAAACGACCTCCATGGGATGGGGGCATCACGTGGTCCAAAGACGATAATGGAAGTCCATTTGTCGCTACTTCCTGCCAGGGTCTCGGGGCCAGCGTCTGGTGGCCTTGCAAAGACCATATGTACGATGAAGTAGATAGTATGTCCATTCGCATTACGGTGCCCCCCGGATTAATGGATGTATCCAACGGAAGGCTCCGCCATATCGATTATCTGCCGGATGGCCGCAGAACATATCAATGGTTTGTTGCCAATCCAATTAATAATTACGGAGTTAATGCCAACATCGCCAAGTACACCCATTGGTCGGATACTATCCATGGGGAGAGCGGAGTACTTGACCTCGATTTTTATGTCTTGCAGGATCATTATGCCAAGGCGATAGAGCAATTCAAAGATGTCTATCGCACCTTGCGGGCATTTGAATATTGGTTTGGCCCATACCCTTTTTATAAAGACGGATATAAATTGGTCGAAGCTCCTTATCTCGGCATGGAGCATCAAAGTTCGGTCACTTATGGAAATGGATTTCAAAACGGATACCGGGGTCGTGACCTGTCTTCTACCGGATGGGGAATGAAATGGGACTTCATCATCGTGCATGAATCCGCCCATGAATGGTGGGCCAACAGTATCACCTACAAGGATATTGCTGATATGTGGATTCACGAGTCTTTTGCCAATTATGCGGAGAGTTTATTTACGGAATATTATTATGGTAAAAAAGCAGGAAGCGAGTACGTGATCGGAACCCGGCTGAATATAGAAAATAAGGAACCCATCATTGCCCCCTACAATGTCAACCAGGAAGGCCCCCGGGATATGTATTATAAGGGAGGAAACATGCTGCACACCCTGCGGCAATGGATCGATAATGATGAAAAGTGGCGTGATATTTTACGCGGTCTTCAACATGACTTTTACCATCAGACCGTAACTACCGAGCAGATTGAAAACTATATCATGCAACATGCCGGCCTTGACCTTACTGCTTTTTTCAACCAATATCTGCGCGATACCCGCATACCCACGCTGGAATATAAAATCCAGGGAAAGAAAATAAATTATCGTTACGATAATATAGTTCCCGGATTTGCCATGCCATTGAAGGTGAGCATTAATGGGGGGGCAGAGCAGTGGATTCACCCTATTCCTGCATGGCAGGAATTGAAATCAGAAAAGGCCGTGGATTCCTTTTCCGTAGATCCTGATTTTTACATTTTCAGTAAGGAAGTTAAAGACTGATTGTACAAAGAGGGCCCTGAACCCGTCGGCCCCGGAGCCCATGACGCGACAAAACGTCAAAATAACAAAGACAGCCATTCGTCATTCACATTGCATGCCAGCCTAAAAATCGTATGATTCAATACAAACTACCGACGATTGCTCCTGAGGACTATTTGGAACTAGTAGCAGAAAAGTTTCTGGCGAAAGGAGATCCTATACGTGCTGAACAACAAAGGGCCTATTTGCGTAATCAGTTTGATTGTTATGGCCTGACTGCTCCGGAATGGTTGGGCTTGTTGAAAAATACTTTTATAGAGCACGGAACATTCAGGGGGAATCAACTCAAACGCTTTGTCGAACTCTGTTTGCAACAGGATTACCGTGAGATGCATTACACCGGGTTGGAGATGATGCAAACCCGGATCAAAGAATGGCCGCTATCGTGGATCAGGGTTTTGGAAAAATGTATCGCCACGCAATCCTGGTGGGATACTGTTGACTGGCTCGCCAAACTCACCGGCCTACATTTCAAATCATATCCTGAACTGCAGCATCAATATGCGCACAAGTGGATCGAGGGCAACAATATATGGCTTCAACGGGTAGCCATCATCCATCAACTTTTCTATCGGGAAGATACTGATGAAAAACTGCTCTTTGACATGATCCGCCGCAGAGCGGACAGCAAGGAATTTTTTATTCAGAAAGCCTGCGGCTGGGCCCTACGCCAACATGCAAAAACATTTCCCAAACGAGTGGAAGGATTTATAGAAAAGAATCAATTGCCGAAGCTGGCGGTACGGGAAGCAAGGAAGCAATTGGATAAAATATAGATGCCAGATTCCTGACACGCAGATTCCAGACTGGTGGCGCAGTGTATATTGTTCTTTGTGGTAGAATTTTTGAGGTATTCGTTATGCCTTCTGCTATTCGTAGCGCAAGGACTCAATCGGATCCAGCCTCGCTGCTTTCAACGCCGGATATAATCCCGAAGCAAGGCCGACAATCATGCACATGATAAAACCGAGGATAATCCAGGCCCAGGGCATGATAAATTTTCCACCTAACAACATGGCCACTCCGTTTCCAATCGCGATGCCAAGCACAATCCCCACGATCCCCCCCATCTGGCAAATCATGACAGCTTCGGTTAGAAACTGCGTCAGAATATTTGCCCGGGTGGCTCCAAGAGCTTTACTGATCCCGATTTCACGCGTTCGTTCGGTGACAGAGACGAGCATGATATTCATTAATCCAATTGCTGCTCCGATGAGGGTGATCAGCCCGATGCCAATGGTAGCGATACGAATGGTAGCTGTATTTTCTTTTAGCATGTTAAGCAGGCTGTCGCTTTGAAAAGTTTCAAAATCATTTTCTTCCGCGGCCCTGAGCTGACGGATATTCCGCATCAGTCCGGTAGCAAGGGAAATAGCATCATCCAGTTGGTTGGCGGTGCCGGTGGCTACGGTTATGGAATAATTTTTATCTGCGTATCCGTATAAGTGTCTTTCCGTCAGCAGCGGAATTAAAATTCTCCGGTCAGCACTTTGATTCATGGTAGATCCTTTAGAAGACAGGACGCCTATGACCACGAAGCGTTGATTGTCGATCAGAATATCTTTATTGAGGGCTTTCTCTGGTGTCTTGTCAAAAAGCGTATTGACAATGTCCATGCCGATAATGGCTACCTGGGTTCCGCCCTCTTCTTCTATGTTGGTAAAATTTCTTCCCTGGGATATATCATAACCACGAACCACCATAAATTCTTCATCCACCCCAAAAACCAATACGGTTGGATTCGTCTTTTCCTTGCCATATTTAACGGTAGCATCCCACTTGCCTAAACCGGAAACGGAAACCCGGGCACCAGGAAAGGCAAACCGTTCTTTGAATTCGGTAGCCTGGCGAAAATCGATCGGGTCAGCCTGCTTTTCCTCCCGCCCCCTGTGGTTCATATGTAAGTTACCTGTTGTACCCGGACGAATATCAAAGGAGTTGGCTCCCATACGTGAAAAATTGTCATTCATGGTAAACAGCAAGGCATCGAAAGAAGTCAGGATACCTACGAGGGCCATGATGCCAAAGGCAATAATCAACAAGGTGAGAATCGCCCGGAGAGAATTTGCCCGAACACTGCGAATGGCCTGCGAGAGATTTTCACTGAATTGCATAAAATTGGCTTTGCAAGAAGAAGTTAAAGATAGGTGATTAAGCGCAGCACCGATATCATAGGATCATCCTTTAGACCTGAACCCGGCTACTATCGACTAAGAGGCGAAAAAATTTCGGATAATAGAAGATGCTTCGGGGAACATTTTTGCATTGGCAGAGATGACTTGTCCTGTGTCCAACATCAAATGCCCACCGGCAAAATCAGCGACCATGCCACCAGCCTCTTTGACAAGTAAAATGCCACCGGCAATGTCCCAGGCATTTAAGGAGGTTTCATAATACACATCAAATCTTCCACAGGCCACATAGGCCAGATCAAGTGCGGCGGATCCCAGTCGCCGTACTCCCCTCGCATTTTTAAGAAAATAGTCAAATGCGGAAAGCAATTGAGGCGTAACCTTTTTTGCACTATAAGGGAATCCGGTGGCAACCACGGCATCAGTTACCGCGAGACGATCAGAAACTTTGATCGGCTGTCCATTACACCAGGCACCACCCTTTTGCCAGGCATAATAGGTCTTGCGGTGCTCAACATCACTGACTACGCCCAGAACAATTTCACCATCGTGTACCAGACCTACCGAAACACAATAAAAGGGTATATCCTGCAAGAAATTAGTGGTCCCGTCCAGCGGATCGATGATCCAGGTGTATTCAGATGTCTTTTGCTGGATCGTTTCTTCCTCTGTTATAAAACCAGCTTCTGGCAGGATACGGTGCAATCCATCCACCAGGATCTTCTCTGCCGTTTTATCCACATAACTCACGAGGCTGTTGCGGGATTTGATTTCCACTTCCTTATCGCTGACCTGACCAGCTTTAGATCGAATAAAAGTGGCAGCTTCTTCCACGACAGGGAGAGATTGTTGTAATAAAGATTGGTAGTCCATAGCGTCAAAGATATAGGCAAGTGGGAGTACATTTGCAGGATGATGATGACTTCCACTTTAGCCCACACCATCGACCTGTATCAGTATTACAAATCACTGGGTGAAAAATCACTGGCCCAAACCAGCGATGAAGCGCTGAACTGGATTCCCGATGAGAAAAGCAACAGCATCAATGTGATCATCCGGCACCTGCACGGCAATATGATGTCCCGCTGGACCGATTTCCTCACCACGGATGGCGAAAAAGAATGGCGCCAGCGGGATGATGAATTTGAAGAACACGACATGTCGCGAGAACAATTGATGAAACTTTGGGAAGAAGGCTGGGCCTGTACCTTCAATGCTTTGAAATCGCTTACAGTAGAGGATTTGGAAAAAACAATATATATCCGCAACATGGGTCAAAGTGTTGAGGATGCCATCATGCGCCAATTGGCTCACTATTCGTATCATGTCGGGCAGATCGTCTATCTGTGCAGATTGACTAACCAGGGAAGCTGGAAATCGTTAACGATACCGAAGGGAAATTCAGATGATTATAATAAAGCCAGGTTTGAACCCGGAAAACGTATTGAGCATTTCACGAAGAATCTGCATGAGCTGGGAGATAAGACGTGAACCGTTCTGCCCCAAGTATTAAAATAAGTTTATCGGATCAAGGTGATATCCCCTTGAAGATGCTTTGTATCCCCAAACACAGAAGTGTAATCCAGGGAATAAGCATATACACCACTTTCGCACAGTTTTTGTTTAAAAGTGCCATCCCAAAACGAATTGGAATCGCTGCTAATGAAGACACAATTGCCCCACCGATCAAAAATTGCGAATACATAGTGTTCTATGGATTTCGAAATATAAGGCCTGATGATATCATTTATGCCATCCGCATTTGGCGTAAAAACATTGGGCACATAAACAGAAAAATCGCAATCCACGCTTTCTACCAATACTGATGCAGAATCCTGCCCGCATGGATTAGTCACAGTCACAGCATATCGACCAGGATCTCGAATGAAAATTGAACTTTCGACCGATTGATCCGACCAATGAAAAGTAGACATCGGTTGTTCAGCACTCAGGGTGATCATTCCACCGGTACATAAGACCGTATCCTGCAAGGTGATTGTTGGTATTGATAAAGCAGAAGCCTGAAAATCATCGTGCATCGAAAAACAAATATTTGATAACTCGAGCCAATAAGTACCGCCTTTGAAAATTTGAATCGAAGTGTCTGTTGATCCGGTAGACCACAGTATGGTCCCCTGTGCGTTATGCAAATGAATGGAAATCGTGTCTCCCTGGCAAAAACTTGTATCCGCAACAAGGAAAACAGGCGGACTAAGGCGACTCACCCGGAAAGTATCTGTTTCATGAAAACAGGAATTGCTGATTTCCACCCAATAGGTTCCTGGCTGAAAAATGATCCTGTCAGGAGAAGCAGATCCATCATTCCACACATACGAGTCCGGACAATTCAAGGGTGAATCCAAATGAATCGACAAGGTATCTCCTTCACAAATTGATGTATCTTTTCCAAGAGACCAGGAAGTGGGGGCAGAGAGAAAAAATGAATACGGAGGAAAATTGGGAAGGCCGGATAAACAGGAAGTACCCGGGAGTAAAACCTGACCTCCTTCATCATATTGACAGGCCGGTCCCGGTCGATTCGGATCATGGATAACATCCAACAATGCGGTCCCATTCCTGGCCATATATATTTTTCTGTCGGGACCCATTTGAAGCATTCCAAAAACATAATTACCGGAAATCGAATTCAGCGTTACTACTTGTTTGGTTCTGAGATTGATTTGGAACAGGTTATTAGTAACAAAAAAAGTGCTTAAATAGAGCAAGCTGTCATTGGGCGAGAATTCGATGCCATACACAAATTGTTGGGGCGGTAATAAAGACAGGATATCCACGCTATTTGATAGCAATCCGGTAGTGGCATTAAAATCAAACAGTTCGCAGATCCCTCTGAATGAAGCTGAACTGGCAATCTTCTTATTATCATGGGAGGCTTTTACGGGACCGATATGTCCATCCACCGGATAAAAGGAACCCACGTTAGAAATGACCGGCGCATTATTCAAGCCCGCAGCGGTGAGCAAATAAGCCAAAAATTTATTGGAACCCAGCAGGTGCGTAATTATCCAGATATCCGTGCCATTGGAATGTGGGATTGCCGTAATTTTTTCAGCCGTCTGATCCTGAACCAAAATATTTTTTTTTGTAGGGATCACGTCTCCAAGACCACCATTCAGACACATATCAACGATAGAATAGGTCAATCCGCCATTGGTATAATGATCTTCTGTAGCAAAGAGATAATATTGATTGCAAGACCGGGGAAGGGGAACAATGAGGGCGGCTTGTGTGGAGGATTCAGCTCCCAATAGTCCGGTTCCGTTTGGCATAACAAGGTGAGTCCTGTCCCATACGGTAGTGCCATTTGTATAAAATAATAAATGCCCCTCCGGGTCACAAATTGAAGCTGTTCCCTCGAGGGTCGTTAATTCGCTTTTTATGGGGGTTGGCGGAGAAGTATTAAAATCTATTCCGGCTTTGTCCCCGAAGTACCAGATATTATCTTGTTTCTGGGCGAATAGGGAATCAGAAAAAAGAAAGATGAATAATATAAGGCAACCGGTATTCATTTAGTTATGAGAACCATTTGCAAGATAGTAAAATTCAGTCAGTTTACTTTTTCTCTATTGCTTAAGAGTGTCCATTTTACTAATTCAGTTCTTCCCCATTTTACTACAGCGTCATTAAATTCTATTGGGGACTTCATTTGTCCGTTGGACAGCATGGGTAATCACCTTCGCCCTTCAACAGCATGCCTTGTGCACTCGCGAGATGATGGATTTCAGCCTTTTGTAATTCATCATTCTCAATTAAAATTTAGTCCATCTCACTTCATCCTGCTTCCCCGATTTGACCACGGCTTCAATAAACTGCATTCCGCTTACACCATCCTCCACCGTAGGAAAATCCTGATATACCGGATCGATCTTTTCATTGGCTAACCGTGCCTGTATACAGTAGGCTACATTGCGATAAATATTAGCAAAAGCTTCAATAAAACCTTCCGGGTGTCCGGCAGGAAGGCGGGTATGGGCCAGGGTTTCTGGATAAAGGGATCCGACACCCGTCCTGAAAACCTGCATCGGTTTATCCAGCCACCGTATGATCAAACTATTTGGTTCCATCTGCGACCAATCAAGGCTCCCCTTTTCCCCGTAGATCCTGATACGAAGGTTGTTTTCTTCACCGGCACTGATTTGACTGGCATATAACACGCCTCTTGCACCATTATTCATTCGTAACAATACACTTCCATCATCGTCTAATTTTCTTCCCGGAATATGCGCATACAGATCTGCGCAGAGCTCTTCTATTTGTAATCCGGTCACATACTCCGCAAGATTTTCTGCATGTGTACCAATGTCGCCCATGGCTCCTGCTACGCCAGAACGAAGAGGATCCGTTCTCCACGTGGCCTGCTTTTGATTTTCCTTTTCAAGCGGCTTGCTTAGCCAACCCTGAGAATATTCGACTACTATTCTACGGACTTTTCCAAGTTCGCTTTTCATTATCATCTGTCTGGCCTGCTTGATCATGGGATAGCCCGTGTACACATGAGTCAGGGCAAAAAGAAGATTGGTGGACCCTACTTTTTTTCTGAGCAGTTTAGCTTCATCCAATGTCAGGCACATCGGTTTGTCACACACGACATGAAAGCCATGATCCAGTGCCATCATGGCCGGACCAAAGTGCATATGGTTTGGGGTGACGATACTGACAAAATCCATGCGCTGATCATCCGGAAGGGAAGATTCCTTTTGAATCATTTCGGTATAATTGCCATAACACCTTTCCGGAGGCAGGAATAGTTCTGCGCCACTGAGCCTGGACTTTCCAGGATCGCTGCTGAAAGCCCCACCAACCAGCTCAATCTGCCCGTCCAGCGAAGCTGCCATCCGGTGTATGGCCCCGATAAAGGCACCCTGGCCACCCCCGATCATACCCATCCTGATTTTTCGCTTCATAAAGCCTGGTCTTGAGTTAATACTATTTTTGGGGTGTAATTTATCCTAAAAACTAAGAGTTTGAGGTTCGCCCAGACGTTGACCAACTTATTCAGCGTTAGAGCGACTGGTATGCTACCTTTACGCCATTACTGCACTATGAAGTATTTACCGAAATTAATGGCTTTCCTGGCTTTTGTCCTATTGCTGTCGCCTGCACACGCCCAGCAGCTCAAGGCCGTCCAGCAAATCGAAGGCATCCCCCAGAAAGTGGAATATCGCGCCATCACCCATGATGGTGCCGGAAATATCTATGTCGCCACCAGCGCAGACGTATTTATGATTCCGGCTAACAGCAACCATGCCCAGGCCATGAATGCCGGGGACCAGATCGTGGACGTGGACTGGACCACAGACTATGGACTGATCATGCTTACCCGTCAGGGTGTGGTCCGGTTTGTTTCCAGTGGAAAAGAACTCACGGTAGACGCCGGAGGTTCGGCCAACTGTATGGATATTTCCAAAAACGTGGTCTGGATAGGAACCGACAACGGGGTCTACACCGTATCCATTCCGCAGGAAAAAATTCTCAAACAATATACTACCGAGGATGGTATCATGATGAGTAACCAGGTCACTTTCATCCACACCGATCCTTTCGGTATTCGATGGATTGGAACAAGGGCGGGTGTAGTGCGCATTGAAGGAAAAAAATGGAAACTTTACGAAAAAGATCATGCCATCACCGCTATCACATCCACGTCTGAAGGTGCCTGGATGGCGGCAGACAATACTATGTGGCTGGTCAATCCGTACAATCGCTGGTTTCCGATCGCGGCATGGAAAGACCTTACCTCAGGAAATGTCAAAGCATTAGCCTCGGATAACAAAGGAATAATTTATATCGCTTCAGATATGCTGGTCAAGTATGATCCTTACCAGGAAAAAATTCTTTCGATGAATGAAGGTGGCATTTCCGAACAGATGATAGTTCTCGATCAGGGTCCAGGCAGTAATGTCTGGATGGCGGGCCACAATGGTATGTCCCGAATTCTGGAAGATACCACAGTCATAGTGCTGCCTGAAGCCAAAGGCAATGAAATAGTCGGTGCTATCGAAGTACTTTCGAAACCGGTATGCGAGGGAATGGCTACAGGCCATCTGAACGCAAAAGCCCAGGGCGGCACCCCTCCCTATACATACAAATGGAGTCACGGAGATATCAATAACCAGGACGTTACTCACCTTACGCCGGGACTTTACCAGGTCACCATTACCGACCAGGCCGGCCAATCCACCATCGCCAGCGCTATCATTTCCTCTTCAACCCCAATCAGCCTGACATCAACAACCGATACCAAATCAACGGATAAACTGGCTAAAGATGGTAAAGCTACTGCCGTTGTCCATGGAGGAGTTCCACCCTATCAATACCTCTGGAATAACGGGGAATCCACGGCCCAGGCGGTTAAACTCGAAGAAGGTGTGCACACGCTTCGTGTTGTGGATGCCAATGGATGCATTGCCACAGCCAGTGTGACTACGGAAGCGGATAAAGTGTTGAAATCACTGGATATTTCCAAAATTACGCTTGGCCAAACTATTCGCGTTGATAAGCTCTATTTTGATGCTGACAGTTCTACTATTGAGTCAGCTTCCAATGTCGTGCTGGATGAGATCTATGATTTCTTATCTGCTAACCAAAATGTGATCATCGAAATCGGCGGCCATACCAATAGCCTTCCGGAAGATGAATATTGTGACCGATTGTCAACCGAGCGCGCCAGGAATGTGGCACAATACCTTTATCAAAAAGGAATCCCCGAATCCCGAATCACTTACAAAGGATACGGAAAAAGACAGCCTATCGCTTCCAATGCTACTGTCGAAGGGCGGAAAAGAAATCAACGGGTAGAAATAAAGATCACTTCCTTGTAAGTTATTTTTCGTGATCCGTGATGGGTTCATCCACAACTTGATAGGGGTGGAAAATTATTAACTCAAAATGGAGAACCGATAAACAGTGGTGGATCTGAAGGTTTGATCCGGCAACAACAAGGTGGATGGAAAATCCGGATGATTGGGTGAATCAGGAAAATGTTGAGTTTCTAAAGCCACACCCGAATAGGGACTAAATTCCATTTCATTTTTCCCGATGCCTTCCAATGCGAATCCGGTATATACCTGCAATCCGGGCTCCGTGGTATGAATTTCTACCATTCGTCCACTGATGGGTTCAAATAAGGAAGCGGCATAGTCCAGGACGACAGGCTGCTTATTCAAAACCCAGCAATGATCAAGACCTGATGCCAGGATAACCTGGGGATCTTCAGCATTAAAAGCATCGGCGATGTATTTTGCTTTTCTGAAATCAAATGCGTTCCCTTCAACAGGTACTTTACCCCCGTTGACCAATCGAGTAGCATCAATAGGTAAATAATAATCACCATTGACCACAAGACCATGCAAAATCACGGGCTCATGGGTACCCTTAAGATTGAAATAAGTATGCTGGGTTAAATTCAAATGCGTCGGAGCATCCGTGGCGGCGACGAAATTGATGATAAGCGCATTTTCATGGGTCACCAGGTACTGAACAAATACACTTACTGTTCCGGGAAATCCCTCCTCTCCATCAGGACTGACATAATGAAAGGTGACACCGGATCCCATATCGTTTTCCACAGGAGTAGCTTCCCAAACTTTTTTATCAAAACCTTCCAGTCCGCCGTGTAAATGATGCGGTGGCATGTTGATGTTCAATGAATATGTTTTATCCTTCATGGAAAATATTCCATAACCGATTCGATTGGCATATCGGCCGATGACACCGCCGATATAATGGGTTGAATTCAGATATCCTTCCAATTGATCAAATCCTAAAACAATATCGCCTAATTGCCCGGTGCGATCAGGAACCTGTATAGTCCGCAGGATACACCCATAGCTGAGCGCGCTTATGGAAATGCCGGTATCATTGGTCAGGATGAATTCAAAAATTTCCTGTCCATCGGGCAAGGTGCCAAACGATTTTTTAACTACGGGCATTTATCAATTATAAATTACGATTTACGGGATTACCATTGGTGTTGATTCGTGTAATTCGTGGTTATTTCAAATATGAAAATCCGATCAGGAAAAATAACGGCTTTCCTATACCATCAGCTGAGGTGCACTTTCACCGTGCTGATTATTTCCTGCAAAGCCTCTTCCACTACTTTCTGTTCCGGATGTCGCAGGATAATAAATCCTTCTCCTTCATAACTCGCTGATTTTTCCTGGCCGGCTTTGGGTACCCGTATGTCGGTAATGATGTCATTGTACCTGGATCGTATTTTATCCAATCCCTCTACATGGCGCACGCACCCGCTTCCCTCTCCGCGGAAATAAGCCGCCCCACTTGCATATTTTATTTCATGCTCTACTTCCTTGTCAAACAACATCAATCCTACCCACGCTTTAATCACATCAAAATCACAGGCGCGTGAAATCAGGGTAGTGAATTGTGCACCGGGAGGCCTTGCGGCAATTTCGGATATCGCCAGGCTGCCATCCATGCGCCGAAACCATTCCATGTGGCTCATCCCGGTCTTCATACCTAAAACATCCAGCGCTTTTTTACCGGCTTTTCGGATATCTTCAAAAGCTTTGCTATTGGAGTCTTTTCTTAACTGCACACGCCATTGCATCCAGGGATTGGACATGACCTCCAGCGGCGTAGGCAGGTATTGATTGATCGTTTGTCCAAGGACTTTACCGTTCAATGAAAAAGTATCCAGGGAATATTCCTGACCCTGGATGAATTCTTCAATGATCACACCATCGGCGGAAATATGCCCCATCGTTGTAAATGCAGCTAACATTTCCGCATCATTGGTCACCTTGAAAGTCGTCTGTGATCCAGCCCCGGCTACAGGTTTCGCGACCACAGGATACGGGCATCGTTTAACGAAGGCAACACCATTTTCATAGTCGTTGACCAGTTCATGCCTGGCGCAGGGAATTCCATTTTCATCAAACAGCGTTTTCATCCTGGACTTGTCGCGGAAATTTTGTGCCGCCTCTGTATTCATACCTGCAATACCCAGCGCCAGCCTGGCTTCTGCTATGGGTACCTGGAGTTGCTCCGTCGCCCCGAGGATCCGGTGCACCGGTCCGGTTATTTTTTGCAGATCGGTGAGCGTCTTGATGATGGTCCATTTGTCAAAAACATCAGTCACCTGCCGCGAAATGGAAATCCGGCTTTGTTGCCATGAAGGCAAAAGGCTGACCGGCTCCTGGCTGATGATGATCAAACGGACATTATACAGTGAGGCAAAGGCTTCAATAAATCGGATAGCGTTAGCGGTAAAGTTGGGGGTGATGTACGCAACGGGGATCATGGGAATAATGAAGTTAACTGTAAAAGTAGATTATTATTGAAAACGAATACGGAATGAACGACTATTTTGGAAAGCTGCGCATCACACCCAATATCGCTAATTCAATGCGCGTACTTTCCAGGCCAATCCAAAAAGCTACTGCTTACCCTTAATGGCAACCAGATAATGGATAATTTTAGCCGCAGTGGAATCGGACATTGGTGCGCCGAACGTCTTCTGCATTTTAGTCACTAAAGCTTCCCATGCCTTAGGAGGAAAATCAGGTTGCATAGCGATGTACTGTAACGAATGACAGGTGTTGCAGGAAGCTTTCAATTCATTCAGCCCTTCGGCTTCCGGAAGCACAGGTATGAAATCCTCCATCCTGCGTACAGAATCTTTCACTACATATTGTTGAAAAGATTCTTCGGCTCCAGGTTTTGAGCAGGCACTCATTACCAACGCGAAGAAAAACAGTAAGCCGCCGGGAAGGTGAAATATATAGCGTTTCATTTTACGGTCAGTTGGAGGTTTTCGATTTCATTGCGTTGGTAGCCGCTTCGGTTCCATTGATGATCGGGTTGTGTTTCGCCAGTGGTATTAGTGGCTTTGATTTTAAAAGAATAATCACCCCGATTTTTTGGTGTCCAGTGATACCTCCATCGTCTCCACGCATACTTGCCAATCTCCGGATCCAGGGAAGTCGCCTGCCATGTCTTTCCGTCATCTATCGTGATTTCCACTTTGACAATACCATGACCGCCATCAAAGGCCAGTCCCTGTATCTCATATTCGGTACCCACGTTCAAAACGGAATCCGGCTCGGGAGAAATAAACAGGGAACGAACATCCATGGAATTGACGGGCTCAAGATCTTTGGCCAGGGAATCGGGATTTTCATTGGCATTGTCGATGCCTTTGGGTTTGAGATAGGCCTTCCGCATCCAGAAACCATTGAATGTATCAGATACCACATTGATCGAATTGAGCATGCCCACCCAATACGTAGCATACCATCCTGGCACAACGAGTTTTAAAGGATATCCATTCAGGATGGGCAGGGGTTCATCATTCATGGCATACGCCACCATGACTTCCCCATCCATCGCATGATCGACTTTCAGTGACTTTACAAAATCAGGCACGGAAGGAAGCGCAGGAAGATCCATACCATTGAACGTGACTTCATAGGCATCCTTTTTCACACCGGCTTTTTCCAGGATGTCTTTCAATCGTACGCCGGTCCATTTGGCATTTCCCATGGCGCCATTTTTCCATTGGCCTCCTGGTACATGCGGATCAAAAAAACTTCTGGAATTACCTGCACAGGCCGCAAGGGCCACTATAGAATCTTTGGGAAATTGCGATTTCAGGTCGGCCAGGGAAAGTGCCAGTGTATGATCCACGGCGCCATTCACCCGAAGACGAAAAGTATCCTCCTGTATATGATTAGGAAGCACCGGCAGATGCCAGCGCACAAAGAAGACATCATTGGGGGTGTAATCCAGCAGAAAATATTTCAGGGGAGTTTCCAGTTGCGGCGGGCGATCGGTCAGCAGGCGCATTTCTTTCTTTCCTTCTGCCGTAACCAGGATATCTTCCGGGGGAGCTGATTTTTCTTTGGGATTTGAGCAACCCGTAAGAGTTAAGGTCATGAAAGCTATCCATAAATAATAATGCCTTCCGATTCGTAACGTCATGATTTACTAAAGATAGGAAATCTGTTTTTGCCTACTCCTGTTTTGTTCTCCTCTCTAGCCAGCTATAGGGGATAAATGGATATCTTCTTTGGATTTTCCATTTAACAATCATTCTAATACTTCGCGTTAATTCGCGCAAATTAGCGGCTGATATTACTTTGAACAATACCTCATTCCTGTTCCTCTACTCGTGCGAAGCTTGTCGAAGTATGCTGCCCTTTTCCTTTATAGCAACGGACTCAACCACCGTTCCATCTCTGTCACCGACATCGATTTCCGGCGGGCATAATCTTCCAATTGATCTCTTTCAATACCGCTAACAGGAAAATACTTACTCTCCGGATGAGAGAAATACCACCCGCTCACACTCGAAGCAGGATACATCGCCATACTCTCAGTTAGCGTGATACCGACTTGCCCGTTTACCTGGAGTAAATCAAACAAAAGCGTTTTCTCGGTATGGTCAGGACAAGCCGGATAACCTGGTGCGGGACGAATGCCGGTATATTTTTCATCAATCAAAGCCACATTATCTAATTTTTCATCCGGGACATAAGCCCACCATTCCTTTCGGATACGCTCATGCATCCGTTCCGCAAAAGCTTCAGCGAAACGGTCCGCCAAAGATTTCAACAGGATGGCATTGTAGTCGTCATGCTGAGATTCAAATTCTTTCACCTTCCTCTCAATGCCCACACCAGTCGTAACCGCAAATCCACCTATATAATCCATCTTTCCACTTTCCACAGGCGCTACGAAATCAGCCAGGCAGAAATTAGGTTGGCCCGAAGCCTTGGCCACTTGCTGACGTAAATGATGTACCCGCATGATTTCGGTGAAGTCCTGAGAAGGAACTCGTACCCCCTCCCGACCTCCCCCAAGGGAGGCTGAATTTTCGTGGGGGGCATAAATGATAATGTCATCCATATCACTGTTTGCCGGAAACAAACCGACGACAGCATTCGCAGTGATCCATTTTTCAGCGATGATCTGATCGAGCATGCGCTGGGCATCATTGAAAAGCTTGGTGGCTTCAACACCGACAATCGGATCCTTAAGTATATCCGGATAGCGCCCACTCAATTGCCAGCTTTGAAAAAACGGTGTCCAGTCAATATAAGGACGAAGTTCGGCCAGATCATAATCGACCAGGTTCCATACGCCTTCTTTCTTAGGAACTGGCGGATGATAGTGGATCCAATCCGGATGGAATCGGTTTTCTCTCGCGGCACGAATCGGAATAAAACGTTTCGTGTTTTTTCCTTCCCGCGCCATCCGCATCTGCTCATAACCGGCTTTGATCTCTTCTATAAATGAACTGCGCTTGAGATTATCTTCAGATAACAATGTCGAAGCAACGCCCACACATTTTGAAGCGTCCAGTACATGAATGACAGGTCCCCGTTTATATTTAGGCTCAATTTTCAGCGCCGTATGCAACCTCGAAGTAGTAGCTCCACCAATCAGTAAGGGCATATCAAATCCTTCGCGTTCCATTTCCATCGCCACATGGACCATCTCATCGAGTGAGGGAGTAATCAAACCACTGAGCCCGATCATGTCCACTTTCTCTTCACGCGCAATGCGAAGTATTTTTTCTGCAGGGACCATAACACCCAGGTCAAGGATTTCATAATTGTTGCAGGCCAGGACGACGCCAACAATATTTTTCCCGATGTCATGCACATCCCCTTTCACGGTGGCCATCAGTATTTTTCCTTTGGTAGATTGTGCCCCACTTTGCTTAAGCGCTTCAATATATGGTGTGAGATGTGCCACAGCCGTCTTCATCACTCGTGCACTCTTGACTACCTGGGGCAAAAACATTTTTCCGGCGCCAAATAATTCACCGACGACATTCATGCCGTCCATCAATGGACCTTCGATGACTTCCAGTGGATGATCATAAAGTTGCCTGGCTTCCTCAGTGTCTTCCACTATGTATTCGGTGATCCCGCGGACTAAAGCATGTTTCAGTCGTTCCTGCACATTCCCAAACCGCCATTCCTGATCACGCTGTATGACTTTTCCTTTGGTTTTGAAATCCTCAGCGTAGGTTGTCAGCGATTCCGTAGCATCGGGATGTCGATTGAATAATACATCTTCCACTTTGGTCAACAATACTTTGTCTACCTCTTCATACACTTCGATCATTCCCGCATTGACGATGCCCATATCCATACCCGCCTGGATGGCGTGATACAGGAAAGCCGTATGCATGGCTTCGCGAACAGCATTATTTCCACGATAGGAGAAGGAAACATTGCTTACGCCACCACTGATTTTCACTCCGGGGCAAAGGGCTTTGATCTGACGGGTGGCTTCAATGAAATTGATGGCATAATCTGCATGTTCCGCTATACCGGTCCCTACGGCGAAAATATTGGGGTCGAAGATGATGTCTTGTGGAGGAAAACCAACCTGTTCGGTGAGTATTTTATACGCGCGCTGACAAATCGACACTTTTCTTTCTATCGTATCCGCTTGTCCCTCTTCATCAAAAGCCATGACCACGACTGCGGCACCATAGCGGCGAACCAATTTAGCGTGATGAATAAAAGCGGCTTCTCCTTCTTTCATGGAGATGCTGTTGACGATGCATTTTCCCTGGACACATTGCAGACCGGCTTCAATGACCTCCCATTTGGAGGAGTCAATCATGAAAGGCAGCTTCGCAATGTCAGGCTCGGATCCCATGAGGTTGAGAAAATCAATCATCACTTGTTTGGAATCGAGCAGCCCTTCATCCATGTTGACATCCAACACCTGGGCACCACTTTCTACTTGTTGTGCCGCAACGCTGAGGGCTTCCTGGTAGTTATTTTCCTTGATCAGTTTCGCAAATTTGGAGGAACCGGTTACATTGGTGCGCTCCCCGATATTGACAAAGTTGCTTTCCGGTCGAATCGTCAGTGCTTCGAGTCCGCTGATCTGAGTATATGGATTGGCTTCGGGGATGGTGCGTGGGGGTAGATCTTTCACCGCTTCTGCGATGGCCCGGATGTGATCCGGTGTAGTGCCACAACATCCACCGGCGATATTGAAGAAACCACTTTTGCCAAATTCACCCATCAGGCCTTTCATCACTTCCGCAGTTTGATCGTAGCCACCTAATTCATTCGGCAGTCCGGCATTCGGAAAAATAATCAGGGGCACATTCGCGATTTGTGAAAGGCTTTCTACATATGGCCGCATCTCGGCTGCTCCTAACGAACAATTGATACCTACACAAAACAACGGTGCATGTGAGATGGAAATCCAAAAGGCTTCAATGGTTTGTCCGGATAAGGTTCTACCGCTGGCATCGGTGATCGTGCCCGATACACCGATCAATACATCGGCATTCGTCTCTTCGATCAATGACGTGATTCCAAAAAGAGCGGCTTTACAATTGAGCGTATCAAATACGGTTTCAATTAATAGCAGATCAACACCGCCATCGATCAATCCTCTCGCTTGTTCACGATAAGCATCGGCGAGTTCTTTAAAAGTGGTGGCACGGAATCCGGGGCGATTGACATCCGGTGACATGGAAGATGTGCGATTAGTAGGACCGATGGAACCGGCTACAAAACGTGGCCTTTCAGGTTCGTTAATGCTGAATTCATCCGCTACTTTCCTGGCCAGCTTCGCCGCTGCAAGATTAATCTCGTAGACGAAGTCCTGCGTGCCATAGTCAGATTGGCTGATAGCATTGGCATTGAAAGTATTGGTTTCCACGAGGTCGGCACCGGCCTTGAAATAATCGCGGTGTACCTGAGCTACCACATCAGGGCGGGTGAGGTTGAGGAGGTCGTGGTTGCCCTTCAGATCAGAAGGCCAGTCTTTGAAGTGGTCCCCGCGGTAGTCCTGTTCCGTGAGATTATGGCGCTGGAGCATGGTGCCCATGGCGCCGTCCAGAACCAGGATGCGTTGTTTAACTATTTGCTGTAATTGTTCTGTGCGTTTCATTTGCCCCTATCCCCTAAAGGGGATTTCTTTTTTTATTTACTCTTTTCCCTTTTGAGAAAAAGCTAACTAACGATACTAATCTGGTCAAAGTATCAACAGATAACGAGCAAGCCTGCTTAAAATGGAAGGTCTGTGAACAGATTTTGACCTGAGGCCCGCATCGCAGTGGCACCGTGCCGTTCACCGGGGTCGGTTGCCGTCCCGCGGTACCGCGGGATCTCTTGATGCTTTAATGGGTGCAAATATATGGATTTTCTCTGCTTCTTTTCTTGCGTTTTTTTGCCACGAAGACGCAAAGGCGCTAAGATTTACTTTGGGTCTTTGCGCCTTAGTGGCTTATCCTTTTATATGGTCAGGAATACGTGAAGGATTTTTAACGCCAAGACGCAAAGGCATGAAAAAATAGGACCATCCAAAAGAAAATTATCTTTCATGCAGATTTCAACTATGCCATCCTATACCATTATCGATGCTGTACCGGGCGATGTGGACGAGCTGCTCTACCTCAGCCGGAAGATCTTTTACGACTCCTTCCATGCGCAGAACACCCCGGAGAATATGAATGCCTTCATGGATAAGGCCTACAATCGCAATCAATTGTTAAGCGAATTGTTGAATCCGTTGAGTGAACATTTTTTCCTTTGTGAGGGAGAAAAAAAAATAGGTTTCCTTAAACTGAACTGCAGCGGTGCCCAAAGTGATCTCCAGGATCCGGAGCGTCTTGAACTGCAGCGCATATACATTGACAAAGCCTACCAGGGCCGCGGACTTGGGGGGATGCTTCTCAACAAAGCAAAAGAACGCGCCCGTGCCATGGAGATGAATGCTATCTGGCTCGGCGTTTGGGAGAAAAACCCGGATGCGATTCGGTTTTATGAACGGCATGGGTTTGTGATTTTCGGATCACATGAATTTGTAATGGGGGATGAAGTGCAGCGGGATATACTGATGGAATTTCAAACCGGTCGTTTCGGCTCCGCCACAAAGGACTGCGCCATTTAGGCAAACTCAACGACCGGGCAAAGAATTCCTCTGACATCGTTTCGACTCTGCTCAACGATTGAGTATTCGGACATACTTTTCTTCTAGAGAATTGCTCATGTCGGGCGAAGCCGAGACTATAGTGTATTATGCCAAAGCCCGGTCCTTGAGCAGAGTCGAAATGGACGTGAAAGGAATGATTCAGAAAGTAAATGCAGTCAATGCCTACACTCATCAGGGAAGGAAAACGGTTCAGAAATTGAAAATTTACTGACACCTGAATAGTTCGATTTTACTCACCTACCTCAGCGGAAAGACTTTTTAGTAAAAAAGGCGCAGGGAGACAGACATTCAGCATCCCAATTTTGTATTTTTCGGAGAACATCCTTTTATCAGAGAAGATGCTTTATCTCTATTTATGAATGAGTCGGTCCAAGCAAGAATTGAAACCTAACATTTTCACTTAAACCATACTGCCTTATGAAACCAATTGCAAAGTACCTCACCCAAATCCATTTCAAAACCTTTTGTCTGACGGTTGTCCTAACCTGTTGTTTGATCCCCGCCTTGCATGCCCAATTATATGTGACCAACTATGGTTTCCTGGGAGTGGGTGTAGGTACCGAGTCACTAAAGCCAATCAACCTGGAAGCCCGGATAGGTACCAACAATAAGATCGGATCGACGCTATTTGAATTTGTCGGGTATTATCACCTCATGGATGCCCCTCATCACAGCCTTTCGGGAGGACTTGGGTTTAATATTGACCTGTTTAATGAAGCTAATTTTTCTCTGATCGTACCCTTTGAACTGGAAATATTTCCAGCGCCCAATTTCCGGCAGATTGCGCTGACTATTGAGCTCGGACCCGAATTTCAATTTGCCTTTGATGAAGTCTACCTTCGTCATATCTGGGGCATACGGTATTATTTTTCAGAACCGGATTAAACTATCCGTTGCATCACATCAAAACAGGCCTCCAGTTTCACCGGGCTCCATCCCATCCATTCTCCATCGGCTTCCAACGGAATAGGTTCGTCATCATGATCTATTTCTATAGTGTTGAAGTGGTGAGTCACTGCCCGCCGGTCATGGATGATCTTTCCGTTATAAATGTCAGGGGTGGACAGGAGTATCCTGAACAGGCTTTTAGGTTTCATCAATAATAATCCTGGCGAGTCTTCACGAGCATGGGGCAAGACATGCATTCCGCCACCGCAGTATTTTCCGAAACCGGCCTGTAAGGTGAGCCATTGCCCTTTTTGTTCATGTCCGTCTACCTTAAAAGTTCCTTTCCACGTATGTGGCTTCAATAAAGCCCGGATTAAACCGTAGGGATAAATAATATAAGAAGGAATATTAATGAGCGGTCGTTTTAAAAGTTTTACGACGGAGGCATCCAATGCGCCTCCCACCATGTTAATGCCATACTGCACGCGGCCATCCGGCCAGGTGACTTTGATGACATTCAGGGGGGCCGTGTATTCTTCTTTTAACCCGATGGCCAATTGTTTTTTACTGACACCAAAAGTTCTTACCCAATCATTGCCTCTTCCACAAGGCAGGACACCCAGGATAATCTCCCGGGAAGCATCACCGGATATTTTAAGCAAAAGATTGACTCCATGATGAACCGTGCCGTCCCCGCCAACAAAAAGAAATCGCCTGTTTCCGACGAGGAAACTTTGCTCGATCACCTGTTTCACTTCTTCCAGCGAACCGGTATGATGAACAGTATGGGCGATGGCATTCTCTTCCAGGAAAGAGATCCATTTTTTCCACCCTTTTTTGCAGGTGATCCGGTTGACGATGACGTGCCACATGGGTGAGTCAGTAAGAGGTAAAGGTGTAAGAAACCAAGAATCTTTGGAGAATGTAAATTTAGAATAAAGTAGGGGCTCAACATCTTGCGTCCGACGTATTCTTCTCAAGCTATATTACTTCACCCAGTACCGTAGTAGTTCGATGCTTCGACTTGGGTTTGCATCATTTTGCTGACAGACCACTCTAATCAATCACTTATTTATTGCTTACTTCCTTATTCCTTATTCGTACTTCCATTGCCTCAACCTATGCCTTCAACTATACTTTTCCCCTAACTTTAACATCCTCTTAAAGGCAGGGAAATAATAAACCATATTGGAAACATGGTTTGTTATATTACCGGTACCCGGATGAACAAGTACGGCAGTAAATGAAGCAAATACTATTTTCCGTCACCCTGATACTGGCTGCCCTTTTCCTGGCTGAACCGGCAGCGGCCCAGCTATTTGGTCAAAACAAACCGCGCTACCGCACTTTCAACTTTAAGGTCCTGGAATCCCCCCATTTTGACATCCATTATTATTCTACTAACCCGGAAGTCATCGGACGCATGGCGAATTGGTCCGAGGAGTGGTATAATAATCACCAACATATTTTCCGGGATTCCTTCGGTACTCACAATCCTGTCATCCTTTACAATTCCCAGGCAGAATTTCAACAAACGAATGCGGTTTATGGCGATATCAGCATAGGTACGGGTGGCGTGACAGAGGGTTTCAAAAACAGGGTAGTCCTTCCGTATTCCATGATCAACCAGCAGACGCAGCAGGTACTGGGACATGAGCTCGCCCATGCTTTCCAGTATCATATGATCCTCAACGGAGACAGCACTAATCTGGAATCCCTGGGCAATCTTCCTTTATGGATGGTCGAAGGGATGGCAGAGTATGTTTCCCTGGGAAGAGTGGATACCTACACCGCCATGTGGATGCGCGATGCGGTGCTGAACAATGATGTACCTGACGTCAAAAAACTGTCCACCTATAAATATTTTCCCTATCGTTATGGAGAGGCCTTCTGGGCCTACTTCAGCGGAACCTATGGGGATAATCTGATGAGGCCTCTTTTTTACAATACCGCCATATATGGTCTCGATTACGCTTTGAAAAATATGCTCGGTACAACGGAACAAGAATTGGGTTCGAAATTTATAGCGGCGCTCAATACGTATTTCACGCCATTTCTCGGTGATAAAAAGGAAAATAATATTGGTAAGAAAATTATTTCTGAAGAAAATGCCGGCCAATTAAACGTATCCCCTGTCATCAGCCCAAATGGTAAATATGTGATCTTCCTTTCCGATAAAAATTTGTTTTCCACTGACCTCTATCTTGCCGATGCCCACACCGGAAAAATAATCCGCAAGATCAACAGCCTCTTCCTAAACGGAAATGTCGACGACTATAATTTTCTGGAATCGGCCGGAGCCTGGTCGCCGGACAGTAAACAGTTTGTTTTTGTCGCCTACATCAAAGGCAGGAACGTATTATTAATTAAAGATCCTAAGAATGGAAAGACCAAAGAAAAAATAAGGATTCCGGGGATGGACGGCATCGCTCACCCGGCGTGGTCCCCGGATGGAAAAGAGATTGCCTTTTCCGGAATGGCGGAAGGACAAACGGATCTGTATATCTATAATTTAAAAACAAAAGAAACGCGACAACTGACCCATGACCTGTATAGTGAAGTTTATCCGGATTATAGTCCGGATGGGCATTTCCTCATTTTCAGTTCTGACCGTAAAACGTATGACCTTATAAAAGTAAATGGCAAGTGGAACCTTCATCTCAGCCGGCTCAACCTGGCGGACAATACTATTGAGGATTATGAATACATTTTTCCTGGAGCCGATTGTATCAATCCGTGTTATGATACTCAGGGGAAAGTATACTTCGTTTCCGATCGGGATGGTTTCAGAAATCTGTATCGCTATGACCTGGAGAATGAATTGCTCCAAATGACTGATTTCAAAACCGGAATCAGTGGAATCAGTCGGTATTCTCCGGCCATATCGGTATCTAAAAATGTGGATCGCATTGCTTTCACGCATTACTTCAAAAGCAGTTATGACATCTACGAGACAACCTCGGATAAGTTTTTATTCAGGCCCGTAGATCGTAACGATGTACACTTTGAAGCAGGCACCCTGCCAGTCCTTCAGGATAAAGACCACCAGATAGTCAGCAGCAATATTGAAAGCCTGCTGGATTTAATCTCGGAAGATACCAGTGAATACCAATTACTTCCCTATCGGGGAAAATTCAAACTGGATGATGTTAACGGAGGAGGTTTTGGTGTAGGTGTTGGAGGTTTCGGAGGGCGCACTTCCCTGGGAGGCGGAGTGAGCATGGCCTTTAGTGATATCCTTGGTAATCATCAATTGTTTACCACGGTTGCTCTCAATGGACAGATTTATGACATCGGCGCTTTTGCCCAATATCTCAATCAAAAGTCACATCTGTCGTGGGGATTGGCGGTCTCCCATATTCCCAACCGATCCGGATTTTATGGAGATCCTTATCAGGGGACAATGGAAGATGGCACACCGGTTATCATCCAGGAAGAAAATATACTTCGGGTATTTGAAGATCAGATCGCCGGCATCCTGCAATATCCTTTTTCAAAATACTTGCGACTGGAAGGCAACCTCGGCTATAACTATAGGTTTTTCAGATTGGATCAGCAAGATATGTATTACAATGAGTTTGGTCAATATATCGGGTCAGGCAG
The DNA here is from genome assembly GCA_963837505.1 of uncultured Saprospiraceae bacterium. GTDB lineage: Bacteria > Bacteroidota > Bacteroidia > Chitinophagales > Saprospiraceae > Opimibacter. Next base: position 508,523 of record CAWINN010000014.1, read on the forward strand.
CCAGCACAGGATTCCCATCGGGAAGACAGTAGAGATAGGAGGAATTGTGCTTCAACAAACCCATTACTATAATACAAATATTGCCCTGGTCGGAGATAACAGTCGGTTTGGTTTGGCCTCTCCTATCAATGGTTATCGCTACCGTTTGGATTTCTCCAATTACTTCGGGGGCTACGATTTTCAGACGGCCACTATTGACATTCGTATTTATGAATATAAAAAGCCGGTCACGTTTGCCTTCCGGTTGTTACATTATGCTTCACTGGGGAAAGATTCACAGGCTTTTTATCCCATCTTAATTGGCGACAATGGGCTTGTGCATGGATATGATTATAGTTCCCTGCGGCAATACCAGGACAATAATAACATCTATCCGAATCAACTCAGCGGTTCCAAAATCCTGCTGTCCGGATTTGAGGTCAGGCTTCCCTTTAGCGGACCGGAACGATTGGCAGTCTTGAAAAGCAACTCCCTGTATACGGAACTGGCATGGTTTCTCGATGGTGGTGTTGCGTTCAATGAATACGCTGATCTCGGAAATAGATTGGGTCCGGGATTCAAACCGGTGCCGGTTTACAGTACCGGGTTTTCAGGAAGAATCAACCTGTTCGGAGCATTGGTGATCGAACCGTATTGGTCTTTTCCACTTGGATTATCTCATACCCATGGCAGGTTTGGCATTTTCGTTGTGCCGGGCTGGTGAGCAGCAGAGAGTATAGTAAGAATTCAACTGAAAATCAAATAAATTTTCTTTGAAGGAAAAAATAAAGTAAAAGCGATTATTTCCAATAATGGCCTCTCCCGATCTCATACTCTCATACTCTTCCGCTCTCACATCTTCGAAGGCAGAATCAATTCCAGCGAGGTGTACTTATGTCCAAAACGTTTGGAGAGGTACTCATTCGTCAGGTGACCTTTATAGGTATAAACACCATGTCTGAATCCGGCGTGATTATTCAGAAGGGCTTCAATGCCTCCATAATGGCCGGCTTTGATCAATAACGGAGTGATAATGTTGCTGATAGCGGCGGAGGCCGTACGACTGACTTTGGAGGCAATATTCGGAACACCATAATGAATGACCCCGTGTTTGATATATGTGGGCTTATCCAGTGAAGTCACTTCTGAAGTTTCAAAGATTCCCCCCTGATCAATACTCACATCAATGATGACACTGCCTTCTTTCATCTGCATGACCATCTCTTCGGGGACTATTATCGTGGATCGTCCCGTGGCGGAATGCACGGCCCCAATCACTACATCGGCACTCAGCAACTGATATTGAAGTTGAGCCGGATTCATAGTGGAAGTATAGAGTCTTCGACCGATGATTTGTTGGAGACGCATCAGTTTATATACATTGTCATCAAATACACGGACAGAAGCACCCAGGCTTAAGGCGGTGCGGATCGCAAATTCGCCGACCACACCTGCTCCGAGGATAACCACTTTTGCAGGCGGCACACCGGAGACGCCACCCAATAATACTCCACGACCATGACCTGAACGACATAATAATTCTGCGGCGGTTTGAATGGCGGTGATCCCGGCAATTTCACTCATCGTCCTGACTAATGGATAGGAGCCATCTGCAGCCTTCAGGTATTCCATGGCTACAGCTGTCACCCGATGACGAAGTAGTCTGTCCACATAGGACTCAGAAAGTGTAGGAAGCTGCAACGCGGAGATCAGGCATTGGTCCGGATGCAGCAATTCGATTTCATCGATGGTGGGGGGCGCAACTTTGAGCAGGATATTACTTTGAAATACTTCTTGCCGGCTCATGGCGATTTGAGCACCGGCTTCACTGTATTCATGGTCATCATGACTGGAGCGAAGACCGGCACCGGCTTGAACGATCACCTCATGCCCCTGCATGACTAATGGTTTTACGGAATGGGGCACAATAGCCACCCGGTTTTCAGTTGAAGAAATCTCACTGGGAATGCCAATCGTCATCTTTCCGCCTCTTTCCGACACTTCCACTTTTTCAGGTTGTGTCTCCAGGCTGAAGCCATATTTATGTACCCACTGCGTCATACGTCGTGATATTGAAATTACGAATATTGTTTGGGAAGACGTCAATGGCTACCCGCACCAGGGGAGGAGAAAAATAATCCACAGCTACGGCGGGCCATTCAATAAAACAAATCTGTCCCGTATCCAGGTATTCTTCCAGGCCGATTTGGACAAGGTCGGAAGGTTTATCCAGGCGATAAAAGTCCATGTGATAGATTACTCCTTCTTTCGGCGTTTCATACGCATTGACAAGCGAAAAAGTCGGACTGCTGATCGTATCATTTGCTTCCAGTCTCCGGGCCACATGCTGCACCAATGTTGTTTTGCCTGATCCTAAATCGCCGGACAAAAGAAATAATCGGTACCCTTTATCCAAAAGCCCGGTTACGGCATCTACTACCTTTTCCAATTCCTTTATATCGTTGACAATGATATTCATTTAACCATAAAATAAATCGTCTGCATTTTAAAGAAGGCGAGAAAACAATAATTAAAACAGGGGCCCATAATTTGGGTCCCTGCTGGATTTTATATTTTTCAGAAAAACCTCCGGACTTAAGTTCGGTTGATCTTCACTATATGCCGCTGTATGCTTTTACCTCCCTTCTCCATAAATAACATGTAGGTTCCAGCCGGAAGTTGTTCGCCCAGTTCCAGGGATTGTTGCTGTCCGGCAACAAGATTAGTCGTTTGATAGTACACCACTTTGCCAAGTGCATCATAAATAGAGAAATGTAACTCTCCGCTGCAACCAGGTGAGAGCGCCAGGGTCACTTTATCGTGAAAAGGATTGGGATAAATCGAAATCGCCAGACAATCCAGGTCAAGCGCATCTTCCACCTCAGACAGGATAACCCGCTCCCCGGAAACTTTAACTTCGCTCAGCCCAAAGCAATCATTATTCCCATAATTATTGATACCGGTAATCAACAGGTAACGGGCTTCGATTCCATTGAGATCAGGGCCCTCAGCACCTTCATAGGTACTCAATCCGGAGGCCTGGGGCAAGGTGAATTCTCCTGCTTCGGTCCAGGCTTCGCCATCTTCACTATAATCAATGATGACATCTTTCATCCCCCAATCGAGATGGGAAGGATCATTGGAATTCCAGATTCTCATCTGACCAAGCTCATATAAATGGCCATAATCATACATGATGAAATGGCTTTTACCGCGAAGTGGATTCGGATTGTCAGCCATATTGCAACTGATCCAGCCATCAAAGAAGTTGGTACTGTGACGATCAGGATAGCATTGATTGAATCCCCATTGTTGAACGAAGCAGATCAGCGCACTGAGTAGAAATATTTTTTTCATGTTTAATCCATCTTATGCGTTAAGGAATCCAATTGGCAATCCAGATCCGGGTTGATAAAAGTTAGTCAGTGTCGGGAAGATGATAGGAAGGTCTGAAGGATTGACACCAAACCAAAGTGCCAATTCGGCAAAATATTGATCAGCACTCAATCCCGGGAGGAGAACGCCACTCCCCAGTTCAATCGACGAATCCAGCGCCAGCGTAGGATACTCTCCGTAAATCCGTTTTCCAATTACATCGCCACCCAGCACCATAACATTTCCGCCCCAGGCATGATCCGTACCATTTCCGTTGGAGGTCAGCGTCCGGCTAAATTCAGACAGACTGAAAGTGGTCACTTGTTTATCTATACCAATTTCTTCGAGAGCATCCTGGAATTCACCCAGGGCCGTGTCTAATTCAGCCAACAAGCCGGCTTGCGTATTGAGCACTTCATCATGATTATCAAAACCACCGTATTCGATAAAAATAATCTGACGCTTCATACCCAGTGCTTCATGAGCAGCAATCGAATTGGCGGCCATTTGGAAACTCTGGCTTAAATAATTGTCAGTAAATGCTGTTTGAAATGCAGGAACATTGCCAATGGCTTCCTGGAATTGAACGTGACCATCCCGTGAACGTCGGATAACATCGATATACGTTTTTTGAAACATATCCTGGTACTCGTAATCGATCATGGAATTCAACGCTTTAGTACGCATACGATCAAAAACATTCCAGTCTTCCATGGCTCCGTATCCATCAATACCTGAACTTCCGTCATAAGGATCGAGGGCAAATTCAACCGTGTTTGCCCCTGTTTGAAAAATATTGGTGCCACTCAAAGACAGGTTCATCGAGATATTGGGGCTGCTGTTCATGTCGTTGATGAGATCTGCGATTCTACCTCCCCAACCGGTGGCACTCCTTGCATTAGGAAGACCGGTCATCCATTGTTGCCCCTGGTCGGAATGGGAAAATAATCCCAGCGGGACATTGACCTGGTCATTCCAATATTGTTCCCTGGTTAGGATGGGTTCCACCAGGGTGCCAATATTGGAAATGAACGCCATTTTACCGGAATTGAACATTTCCTGCGAGCGGATCATACTTGGATGAATGCCGAACATTCGACCGCCTGCTGCATCAGGGAAAATAGGCAGCATATCATCAATCGGGATGGCAATGTTAGACCGCGTGGCTGCATAATCTGCATATTCTGCAGGTTCACGGGGCATCAGCATATTATAGGAATCATTACCTCCGGTCATAAACAGGCAGACCAATGCTTTGAATTCAGGATCTGCTAAAGTGGTGCTGTTGGCCATGGCCGCTGCGGCCAATCCCTTGAGATTCACTAAAGACGACCAAAGTGTAGCAGCACCCACTGCGGCACAACTGGCCTGGCCGAAAAAATAGCGCCGGGTGATCGGTTTTGAGTTGAAGTATATTTTCATGATGTTTGATCTGGTATGAAATATTATTGTGTGTCCTGAGAATTATTTCATAATAGCATAGTCCGGGGAGACCAGCAATAAATAAAGAGCCAGTCGAGTCCTGTCGTAACGATAATTGCCATCGATAATCGGGTAAAGAGCATCCTTGATCGCATTGCGCGTATGATCAGACAACATGCCATGCGTAAATAAAATGTCCAGCCTGTTCAATAATACTTCAGGATCCCTGGCGAGTGGAACAAGATCATCCAGAATGTAGGTGACATAGGGATTATTCTCTTCCCAGTCATCCATTACATATCCCCATACTGCCCAGTCATTGACCTGGTTCATATATTCAACGCTGGTGCGTGAATTGTGGATTTGAAATTCAGGCGCTACTAATCCGTTATCAGCAATAGGACCATTCGGCTGAAATTCCGGAAGGAAAAAATTAAAAACAGTCGGAGAGGCCAATGGCATCTGACCGGTAGCCTCATAAAAACCGTAAGCGATGTTCCAATAGCGACCATAATATTGTTCGAGTGGCAGGGCTTTTGTAAATTGAGTGTAGCGAGTGAAAGGTTCACGTAGCCGGCCGAAAGATTCCTGCTGCAGGCTTTCGCACGTTCTGGCTTCGGGGTCTAATAAAATGGCCTTTATGACAGCTCCCAGGTTCCCTCTTGTTCCTTTCCCATCATCATTGAATACCGATGCTATTCTTGATATATAATCCGGACTTGGATTGGAGGTGATTAAACGTTGAATTAATTGCTTGCAGATAAACGGCGCAACATTAGGGTGCATGGACAATCCATGAATGGCATCCCGGATGTCGGTCAATCCATTTTGTCCATCCGGAATGACATAACCGGTGCATAAAGTTTTGGTCCCGGGTTCATGCCATTCTTCATACATTTTCATGGGCTTCGTCATATCGGCGACATAGATGTCCAGGCCGAAATAGGGTTCATCCACCCACTCATTGGGAACTACACCGGAAACCCCAAGGCCGGTAAACACTTTGGATAATTCCAGAATATCATTTTGACCATAAGTGGGGATCCAATTTCCCAGGGTATCCGTCTTCCGCGATCCATCCTGGTTCAACTGATATAAACCAATACTGAAAAGCTGCATAATCTCCCGCGCAAAATTCTGATCAGGATGAATATTTTCTTCCGGTATTTCCTTTGGATTGTTAAGGTGACTGAGATAAAATCCCATGCAGGGATGAAGTGCTATGGCATATAGCAGATCCTCATAATTTCCAAATGCATTTTTAAGAAGAATATCATAGTAGTCCGCCAGACCATCCCCAAAACCATTTAATTCGGAATTAAAAGAAATAACAAAAATCTCACTGAGGGCCAACGCCACGCGCTGACGAAGCAGATCCTGTGCAGACATATGATTTTCCCACCAGGTGTAATTGAAGATAGCCCAATCGGGCCTTGTAGAAATATTTTCCGGATCTCCACCATTGAGCAGGTACCATTCAATCACTTCAGAATACACCTGGTTAAGTTGGGGTAACAGATCGTTTACGGGCAAGGCCATTTGCTCTTCAATCCAGGGTTCAAAACCAACATCTGCTACCTGTTGAATGGTGGCCATGTCAGCTCCTAATGTAGCCTGCGATAAAAATCTCGAAGCATCCATTATAGGTCCTTCGAGTCCAATGTTATTTATCGTCTTATCCCCGGAGGCCGTGAGATTCCAGTAGGGAGGAGTGTAATTACTACTGGTAATGACCTTGATATGCTGGCTGGAGTCACTGCCCAATTCGACCACCTGTCCGTTGAGCGGATGGAAGATGATCACCATAGTCAGGAGAAAGAATAGTCCAATTCTTTTCATATGCGCGCGTTTGATGCTGTAATACCTAATGCCGGTGGGAGAGATCGGGATGTGTCCGGGAATTAGTGTAAAAAACGGGGTTCATAGCGAAAGATACAATATTACTTTTTCAGTTGCCTGGGAATTTCATTTGGTGCAGAAAAACCAAACCACCCCCTACAATTTACCTTGTAAAAAATATAAATCAGGAATAGGAAGGTAGTCTGCAGACATAAAAAATGGACAAGCCACACCATAAATCCTCCTTGCCATCTCCACCATTTACGGGAGTCAATCGTCGTTATAAGAAGAGCAAAATAAATGAGGTAAAAGCAATATTGATTTACCAGGCCACCTTGTCCGACCAGGTTCCTTTCGGCGAATGGAGGCGGATAAAATAACATCCCGGAACGACTACGAGTGATAACTCTATCGATTTATCGCGGTCCAGTTTTTTGGAAAACACTTCCCTTCCCTGCAAATCATAAACGGCTAAATCTCCGGTCTGCCATTCTTCAGGAAGACTAAGTCGCCAGTTGTTGGATCCGGCATCGAATATCAATGCAGGCTGGCTGGTTTCCTGGTTGATAAGCCGGGCTATGGAAGAAGACAACTGCGAGCTATTGATCAAATAAGCCACTACCCGGTAATACACTGCATTCGTTTGAAGAAAGGCATCATCATAGCCATAATGGGTCTGGTTCTGCACCGGAGAAACAACGGCCACAGTACTTGATTTGTTAAAGTCAGGAGAGGCTGCCCGCTGCACCTCAAAATGATCAATACTCAAGGCCTGGTTAACCGTCCATTCGACGCGGTTACCATTTGGAATATGCCAGGCGTCAATAGATTCCCACTTGAAAGGCAGTAACGAGTCTGTGCTTATGGAATATAAGACACCATCCAGGTTGCAGGCATAAAGTTCTCCGTTATCATCTTCTCCAAAGGAAACTATAGCATTGATCATCCCGGTGGCATCGTGAAACGAAGTAGCGAAAGTGAGTGGATTCGTACCGGTCTGCCGGATCAGCCAAAAATAATTGCTGACGTAATCGGCACAGATGTAATATCCATTCAGGTCGGGATATAAATAGCCTCTGTAAACATACCCTCCTATTACGGAGGCACCCTTTCCATTCGGACAGGGATCACAAGTATGCGGGTATTCAAAAATCGGCCAGGTATACTGGGTATTACCATCACAATTTTGGGGTTCGACAGGATGATTGCCTTCCTGGCAATCCCAGCCAAAGTCCAATCCTCCAGCCGTTCCCGCAGGAACAAAATCAACTTCTTCCCATTTATCCTGACCTACATCACCTATCCAGAAATCCCCCGTTTGCCGATCAAAACTGATTCGCCAGGGATTCCTCATGCCATAATACCAGATCTCATCCAATCCGTCCACTCCGACAAACGGATTGTCCGGAGGTATGCTGTAGTTGTGTGGTGGTGTTTTGGAATTGATATCAATGCGGATAATCTTGGCGAGGAATATATTCAGATTTTGACCATTATTATTCGGATCATAAGCTCCGCCTCCATCACCAAACCCAATGTACAGATATCCGTCCGGACCAAATACCAGGTCACCGGCTTTATGATTGGTCTGCACTCCCGTTTGCTCCAGCAATACTAATTCGGAGTTTTCTAACAGGTCATTGGGATCATCAGGATTGAGTGTGAACCGGCTGATGCGGTTGGTGATAGTTCCGTTGATGACGTAATTGACGTAGACATAAGGGCTGTCAGGAAACTGTGGATGAAAGGCAAGACCCAGTAAGCCTCGTTCCCCATTGTTGATCACCTGGCTTCTGATATCCAGGAAGTAACCCGGTAAAACCGTTTTATTCTGAATGATACGGATGGTGCCTCTTTTTTCAACGATAAACAAACGACCGGAACCATCCCCGGCACCTCGTATGCAAAGTGGACTTGCCAAAGCAGGACCGGAAAGAACAACCGGAGTAAATTTTACAGTAGGCTGAGCATCTGTGCAGACCACGAACAAGAAAAAAATGATCCAAAGCGTGTAAATTCTTCGCATGATGGTAAAGCGGAATTAGTTGAAAAAGCGGTTTAGTAAAAATGAAAATACGACTGGTCCCTATCTTCAAAATTAAAGCAATAACAGCATCTATTCCCTCTTCAGGACTATCCGGTAATTTGACGAAAGCCGGCCCGAATTAATAAGAAGCCAACGACCAAAATCAATACCACTACGTAAAAGGGCATAAAGGTGATGGAATAAATATGGGTTTTATCTATGATCCACATGATGACCATCATTACACTGATCACAGTGATCAGCCCTGATAATTTTCCAAACCCCGGTACATCATCGAGATTCACCTGCTTCTTAATCAGGATAATAGTGAAAATCATGGATAAAATCGGGAGTACCTGGGTGTACATATTCGTATCCATAATGGATCTCCTTTCAAAAAGAAAAAGATATACACTTAGGGTTACGGCAAAAATACCCGGAAGGCAGACCATGTAAATAAGTACTGAATACAGGTATTTCCACGGGGCAAGGTGTCCCTGGTCCTTTGAAAATAAAAGGGCTAAAAAGGCGATCAGGGGGATCACTAAAAAATAACCGAGAAGCAAAGCCGGATTTCTTCCGCAGAGTTCAAAAAATTCACCAAGTGTCATCCTTATGGTTTTAGGTTCCGAAAGGTAGCTAAATCCAAAAGTAGAACAATCTTCCCGTGCCGCCAGATCGCAACCCTCCCTTGCCAGTAGGGCAGTTTTTTTATCTTTGCCGCCCCTTTCCTTGATTCCGGGCGCTCTGGATGAATTTCTGACGAAACAGAATCGGAGGCTGGAGGGCCAAAATTTGAAGAACGAATTATAATTTATGGATAAGTTAATCTACCTGGTTCCGGTGATGGGTGCTGTGGGCCTGATATATACCTGGTTTAAGTTCAATTGGGTGAGTCGTCAGGATCCTGGAAATGAGAGGATGCAGGAAATCAGCACTTACATCGCGGAAGGAGCTATGGCTTTTCTGCGGGCAGAATGGAAAATCCTGGGCTATTTCGTAATCATTGTTGGATTGCTTTTGGCGATTATGGCGTCTGCTAATCCACATAGTCATTGGAGCATTTCCATTGCTTTTATACTGGGTGCAGTCTTAAGTGCTACAGCCGGGTATATCGGGATGAAGGTGGCCACAAAAGCTAACGTTCGTACAGCCCATGCTGCCCGCACAAGTTTAAGTAAAGCCCTTAGCGTTTCTTTCACGGGTGGTTCCGTTATGGGGATGGGTGTTGCAGGATTGGCGGTACTTGGTCTGGGCAGCTTGTTCATTATTCTCCGGATGGTTTTTGCGCAGGGTATGAGCGTCAATAGTGCCGAAATGCTAATGGCCATTGAAGTGCTGACCGGTTTTTCTTTAGGAGCTGAAAGTATTGCTCTTTTTGCACGTGTCGGAGGAGGCATTTATACAAAAGCTGCGGATGTCGGTGCAGACCTGGTTGGAAAAGTAGAGGCCGGTATTCCCGAAGATGATCCCCGCAACCCGGCCACTATCGCAGATAATGTTGGTGATAATGTTGGTGATGTGGCAGGTATGGGAGCCGATCTTTTTGGTTCTTATGTGGCCACTGTTCTTGCTACGATCGTCCTGGGACAACAAACTATAGTTAACGGCGATGATGGCCTGGGAGGTCTTTCTCCCATTCTTTTGCCAATGCTTATTGCAGGTGTTGGAATTCTTTTTTCCATAGCAGGCACCTGGTTTGTAAAAATTGCAGAAACGGCTGAGAATACAACCGCAGTGGTGCAGAAAGCGCTGAATATGGGTAATTGGGGTTCCATAATCCTGACCGCCCTGGCGTCAGTTGCCCTGGTCTATTTTATTCTGCCGGAGTCAATGTCCCTGCGTGGACATGAGTTTACCAAGTGGGGCGTTCTGGGTGCTATCATGGTTGGTTTGGTGGTTGGTGCGTTGATGAGTGCCATCACTGAGTATTATACTTCAATGAACAAGCGTCCGGTTAATTCTATCATTCAGCAATCTTCAACGGGTCATGCCACCAATATTATAGGTGGTCTGGCAGTTGGCATGGAAAGTACATTCCTTCCTATCCTGGTTTTGGCGGCAGGTATTTTTGGAAGTTTTTGGTGTGCCGGTTTGTATGGTGTTGCCATTGCAGCAGCCGGTATGATGGCCACCACGGCCATGCAATTGGCCATTGATGCTTTTGGACCGATTGCGGATAACGCCGGCGGTATTGCAGAGATGAGCGAACTTCCCGCAGATGTCCGGGAGAAGACAGATATACTGGATGCTGTCGGAAATACCACAGCGGCTACCGGAAAAGGATTTGCGATTGCATCGGCAGCCTTGACGGCCTTAGCCTTATTTGCTGCATTTGTTGGAGTGGCGGGGATATCCGGAATCGATATCTATCACGCAGATGTGCTGGCTTGTCTTTTTATCGGAGGCATGGTGCCCTTCTTGTTTTCTTCTCTGGCTATTCGCGCAGTTGGACAGGCAGCCATGGCTATGGTTGAAGAAGTACGCAGACAATTTAGAACCATACCCGGCATTATGGAAGGAACGGCTAAACCGGAATACGAAAAATGTGTAGCCATATCTACAGAGGCATCCATTAAGAAAATGATGTTGCCCGGGGCCATTGCTATACTTTCCCCGGTATTGATTGGATTTCTGGTCGGCCCCGAAGCATTGGGAGGATTTCTCGCAGGGGCTACCGTGGTCGGCGTATTAATGGGAATATTTCAAAATAATGCAGGAGGGGCATGGGACAATGCGAAGAAAAGTTTTGAAAAAGGAGTCAGTATCAATGGCGTTATGTATTATAAAAAAAGCGAACCGCATAAAGCATCCGTCACCGGTGATACAGTAGGGGATCCCTTCAAGGATACCTCTGGCCCTTCGATGAATATTCTTATTAAACTGATGTCAATTGTATCATTAGTGATTGCACCCACCCTTGCCCAGATCTATACACAGGGTGCCGGTCATAGTTTAGGAGATAATACGCAAATCGAAAATACTGTCACACCAAAGGACACCGCTAATGCCGACAATAGTCAATACGTGCCATTTCTGAATGCGTTGGAGAAAGATGGTTTTTATTCCAATAAAACCAATAAGATTTCTCTTGTTGGAGAGCATATTGTCATTGATGGTGTAACCCTTGATTCGGCCACTACGGCAAAATATTTACCACTGATGAATGGAGTAACCAATATTGAAATGGAATTCAATTAAAATTCAAATTCATTTCAACACGATTAAAAGGGTTTCAGCGCGCTGAGCCCTTTTTTATTTCTGCATTCCACAAAAGTTATCACGGCTGAAATCATCAATCATTCCCTGTATTTCGGGCATTCCCCGCCTCTAAAGGTGAGGTAATACGAAATTTTAAAGGTTGGGTAATAGGAGTCGGCTCTTCCCTTAGAATCTCCCTTGGCATGAATTTTGCATCTCTCTATATATATCTGCCTTTAAACGAACAGATTATATAAAATAACCGGAGAAGCTCCGACTGGAGTTATTGTTAATCAAAGGTTATCATATCCGGAATAAAGTCATAACTGTCAACATATGAGCCTTTTACGCGTTCTTTTTGTATCTAATCCATCATGAACAGATCTCTGATCATCCCGATCATAGGCTTCCTTTGCCTTTTTATCAACTACCGCGCGCATGGCCAGGAGATTGGGATTGCCAGTTACTACAGCGATCATCTTGCCGGCCGCACCATGGCCAATGGTGAACCCTATGATCCGGAAGATCTCACTTGTGCCCACCTGACTTATCCGCTTGGCACCATACTTAAAGTCGCTCGCAAAGACAATCCTGATCGATCCATCATGGTCATTGTGGATGATCGCGGCCCATATATTAAAGGCAGGTCTATTGATCTTTCTAAAAGAGCAGCCCGTGAACTCGGGATGATTAAAATGGGCCTTGCCGAAGTCATCATAGCTGTTGTAAAAACACCTAATACCGACCCGGCAGCAGGGGCAGATACGAAAGAGTTAGCGGAAGGAAATTAATAGAAGAGAATCAAGAAAAAAAAGGAGAACCCGATCATCGAGCCCTCCTTTTTTATTTTACTATTCTTGCCCTCATACTCTCATTCGCTGATCCCCTCCCATTTCGTCAAACACTCAACAGCATCTTGGTCGGATCCTCCAGTAATTCCTTTACGCGCACCAAAAAAGTTACACTCGTGCTTCCATCAATCACGCGATGATCATAAGACAGGGCAATGTACATCATAGGTCGAATGACAATCTGGCCGTTAACGACCACCGGCCGTTCAACTATATTGTGCATACCAAGTATGGCCGATTGAGGTTCATTGAGAATTGGTGTGCTCACCAATGAACCAAAAACGCCTCCATTGGTGATCGTGAACGTACCGCCGGACATTTCTTCTAATGATAATTTTCCGGTTCGCGCCTTATCCGCCAGCTCTTTGATCTTAATCTCAATGTCGGCAAAGTGGAGAGATTCCACATTATGAACAGGCGGAACCACTAATCCATTCGGTGTACTAATCGCAATAGCGATATCCACATAATCATGGTAGATCAGATCATCTCCATCAATGTGGGCATTGACTTCCGGTTTTTCCAGCAGGGCTTGTGCACAGGCTTTGGCGAAGATGGACATAAAACCGAGTTTGATACCATATTTTTCTACAAACTGATCCTGGTATTTCTTTCTCAACTCGATGATGCCACTCATATCCACTTCATTGAATGTCGTCAGCATAGCTGTATTATTCTTTGCTGAAACCAAACGGCGCGCAATAGTGCGACGCATGCGGGACATCTTTTCACGATGTTCTGTCCGGCTGAACATCGGGATCTCTGCAACAGAAGAAGAGGGAGTGATTATTTCTTTCTCCGGTACAGAGGTAACAGGCTTTTCTTCTTTTTTATTCGTTACTGCCAGCAGGGCATCCGATTTCGTAATTCTTCCTTCTTTTCCGGTACCTTCAATAGTAACCGGATCAACTTTATTTTCGCGAAGAATTTTAGCAGCGGAGGGAGAAGGATATGATTTTACAGGTTCTTCCTTTTTCGTATTTTCTTTGGTGGATAAGAGTGCTTCTGGTATGGAAGATTTTATTTCGATCGGCTTTTCAGGCTTTGGTGTTTGCCCATTAGCCTTCTTCGCACTGGTATCTATTTTGGCCACCAGCGCTCCAATGGACAGATCATCCCCTTCCCTGGCAACATGAATAAGCTGGCCTTCCGCTTCGGCAGGGAATTCGAGGGTAGCTTTATCGGATTCGAATTCGCAGATAGGCTCGTCAATTTTCACATAACTCCCGTCAGCCTTAAGCCATTGAGACAACGTTACTTCATTAATGGATTCGCCGATAACGGGAACTTTCATTTCTACTACACTCATACCACCAGTTTACTTTGCCCGGTAAAATTATGGTTTTTGCTGTCACCAGATGAATAACCTTGCTTCCAATCCGATAGTGTAGCTGCCGCCAGATACCTTCGATACGCTTGACAAACAGGAAATAGTCTTTTCTTTGGTTATTCAATGGGATCATTAGCCAGAAAATTCTATTACTCACTCCCTGCATCCTGGAGATTATTTGCCAGGTGGTTAGTGTATTTGCCTCAGGATATGTTTACCTCATTGCTGACTTCGAAACCACTGCTGGCTCCTCCCCGTCGCCTCATCTTTACCGGGGCGGGAGATTTCCTTCACATGGGTGAATTGTTTCTGGAAGATTTTAAAGTGAAAAAACTCATTCAACAGGATTCTTCAGTTTTGGACATTGGCTCAGGCATTGGTCGAATCGCCATTCCGCTCACTTCTTATTTGGATCATGGAAAATATGAAGGTTTTGACATCATGAAACCGGGCATAAGATGGTGTCAAAAGAATATTACAACGCGTTTCCCGCAATTCCGATTCACCCAGGTAGCCCTCTCCAATGATCTGTATCGAAATTCCGGTCATTCCGCCAGCCAATTTGTTTTCCCCTATCCGGATGCCCATTTTGATTTGGCGATTGCCACTTCCGTTTTTACTCACATGTTACCTGAGGAGGTCATGCGCTACATGGAAGAAATTCATCGCGTACTGAAAACAGGAGGACAAGCCTACCTTACATTTTTCATATTAAATAGCACCTCATCAGAACAGATGAAACGAAAAGGAAATGAATTCCATTTTCAATACGACCATGGGACTTTCCGCCTGATGAATGAGGAAGTGAAATCTGCGAATGTAGCCTATGATGAAGATCATGTATTCAACACCATGATACCTCCTGGAAAATTCAAAATTGAATCAGTCGAATACGGCACCTGGAGTACGATGCAAAAAGGAAACCCCATTGCTTTTCAGGATCGGGTGGTTATTGCGAAATTATAACAGACTATTTCGTTTCCACTTTCAATCCCAATTCTTTCAACTGGGTACTATCAATGGCAGAAGGTGCATCTATCATCATATCGCGACCCTGGTTGTTTTTGGGGAAAGCGATAAAATCACGGATCGACGTTTCTCCTTTCATCATGGCACACAGCCGGTCGAAACCAAAAGCAATACCTCCGTGCGGAGGCGCTCCATATTCAAAAGCACCCATTAAAAATCCAAATTGACTTTCCGCCTGCTCTTGTGTAAATCCCAATAACTTAAAATTCTTTTCCTGCAGCGCCCGGTCATGGATCCGGATGGAACCACCACCGATTTCGACGCCATTGATGACCAGGTCATAGGCATCCGCGCGTAGATTTTTCATCGTTTCATGATCACCACTGAGCATGCGTTCTACATCGCTTGCTTTCGGCGAAGTGAAAGGATGATGCATGGCATGAAATCGCTGCGCGTCTTCATCCCATTCCAGCAAGGGAAAATCAACCACCCAAAGAGGCTTATATATCGCCGGGTTGCGCAATCCGAGTCTCGACCCCATTTCCAGCCTCAATTCATTGAGTTGTTTTCGCACCCGGTCAGTTTCTCCGGAAAGGATGAGGAGCATATCATTTGGGTAAGCTCCTGCTCTTTCACACCAGGCCTTCAACTGATCTTCTGAATAATATTTGGAAATAGAACTTTTAATGACCCCATCGGATTGAAGTTTAATGTTGACCAATCCTTTAGCCCCGATTTGCGGACGTTTCACCCATTCCGTGAGATCATTCAACATTTTATTGGAATAGGTTTCAGCCTGCCCCGGCACGCAAATGCCGGCAATCAATTCCGCATCCTCAAATACGGAAAATCCTTTCCCCTTGGCGAGGTCATTGAATTCAACGAACTCCATGCCAAAACGGACATCAGGTTTGTCGGAACCAAACCGCGACATGGCATCATCATACGACATACGAGGAAATTCGCCAAGGTCAAGATGAAGTATCGTATGAAAAAGATGACGGGTCAGGGATTCAAATACATTTAAAATATCCTCTCGTTCCACAAAGGACATTTCGCAATCAATTTGAGTAAATTCAGGTTGCCGGTCCGCGCGCAAATCTTCATCCCGGAAACATTTTACAATCTGAAAATAACGGTCCATACCCGCAACCATCAATATCTGTTTGAAAGTCTGCGGGGATTGTGGAAGAGCATAAAATTGACCCTGGTTCACGCGGCTGGGAACCACGAAATCCCGGGCGCCTTCGGGCGTACTCTTGATCAGATTGGGGGTCTCTACTTCAATAAATCCCTCCCCCGCTAAAAACTTTCTGGTTTCCAGCGCGACTTTGGATCTGAATATGAGTTTATCCTGTATCGGTTGACGACGAATATCGAGATAGCGGTACTTCATTCGCAGTTCTTCACCCCCATCGGTTTCATCTTCGATAGTAAAAGGAGGCACTTTAGAGGCATTGAGTGTCCTGAGCGATTTCACTACGATTTCAATATCCCCGGTCGGCCGGTTTGGATTTTTACTGCTTCGCTCACGTACGGTACCAGTTGCCTGGATCACAAATTCACGACCCAACTTTCTGGCTTGCTGGCACAGTGCCCCGTCTTCTTCCATATTGAAGACCAGCTGGGTGATGCCATAACGATCACGCAAATCAATAAAAGTCATTCCTCCCAGGTCACGGGATGCCTGGACCCATCCGCTTAATGTCACTTCCATTCCCGCATTTCCCAATCGCAGCTCTCCACATGTGTTCGTTCTATACATGGTATTGTTTGATAATTGACGGGCAAAAGTAATGGATTTATGGGCTAAGACTGAGGCCAAGGCTAAGGCGAAGGCCAGGGAGGGTCAAAAGGGTTGATCATTTCTCATTATTTCCTTCACATCATCACATCATCACATTATCACATCATCACATATCACATATCACATTATCACATCCTCTCACACTCTCATGCTACATTTGACCTCGTGGATTCAATACTCGTGTTTACCTGGTATATCAGCCTGATCGTCATCACCGGGTATTACATTTTCATCTTTCGGGTGAGGAAGAAAGAAATAGCACCCATCCATTGGGATACTCCGCCAGGGGTCAGCATTGTTATCGCCGTTAAAAACGATGCGCAATCTTTGCGGAATATCTTACTTCATCTGGATCGGCAGAATTACCCTCAATATGAGATCATCGTCATTGATGACTATAGCGATCCTGGGGAGCAATCCGATTTGGAGACCATGATATTTCGTTTACCTGAAGTTTTTTTGTTTCGATCCGACCGTGCTCCCGGTAAAAAGCATGCGCTATCCATGGGCATCGAAAAAGCCAGACACGCCCTTATTCTTTGTACCGATGCGGACGGCATTCCAGCTGGGCCGGATTGGATCAAAATCATGGTCTCCAAAACTTCAGGCAACGAAATGGTCCTGGGATATGCCCCCTATTTTAAAAGGCCAGGAAGGTTAAATCAATTTATCCGCTTCGAAACCATCATGACGGGAATACAATATTTATCCTGGAGTATGTTGGGCCGTCCTTATATGGGCGTAGGCCGGAACCTCCTTTTTCCTAAAAATGCTTTTACGCGTTCCAATCCTTACAAGCACTCCGGTGATGTACCCTATGGAGATGATGATTTATTTGTACAGGCAGTTGGAAATAAAATACCGGTTACTGTTTCCCTCCACCCGGATACGTTTGTATATAGTGAACCTGCCTCCGGTTTCAGACAGTGGATAAATCAAAAGCATCGCCACCTGTCCGCCGGAAGATATTATTCGTTTCAGGCCTGGTTGCAACCAGGAATATTTGGCATTGGAATCATTCTGCATTGGCTGCTATTACTGCCAGTGTTGTGGGTGGCGGTGAGTCCCGGAATGGTAATTGCCTTTTTCACTGGAATTTTTATCCGGTGGGTTAGGTTTGCCGGCTGGGCAAAAAGATTAGGCGATAAAGACACGAGCTGGTTGTACCCATGGTATGAAACAGGATATGCGCTTTATCTTGGAATCATGGGAATATTCACTATGGCAGTAAAGAAAAAATCATGGAACTGATCCGGAAATATTTCAGCGAATTGACCTTGACACAGCAGGATCAACTGGCTGCGCTTGAACTTTTGTATACGGAATGGAATGAAAAAATAAATGTGATCAGCCGCAAGGATATTCAGCATTTGTATGAGCATCACGTATTGCATTCACTCGCTATAGCTAAATACAATCCGTTTACAGCCGGGATGAACATATTGGATGCCGGTACAGGGGGAGGCTTTCCCGGCATACCCCTGGCTATTGTTTATCCGGAAGTGAATTTTGTGTTACTGGATTCCATTGCCAAGAAAATACATGTAGCCAATAAAGTCATTGAGGCTTTAAAGCTGAAAAATGTAACGGGAATCCAGGCACGTCTCGAGGAGCACCAGGGCGTGTATGATATTATCACCAGCCGGGCGGTGAGCACACTGCCTCAACTCATCATGTGGGCAAAACAGCTGGGAGCCAGGCGATGGATAGTATTAAAAGGAGGCGCGCCACAGGAATTTCGTAAGGAATTGCCACCGATGTTTAATGTCAAATCTGTTCCGGTGAGTCAATATTTTGAAGAGGAATATTTTCACGGAAAATATCTGGTGGATATTACCCTTCGCCCCTAAATCCCCTGAAGGGGACTTTTTTTACCCGGAGCGGAAATGCTATTCCAAATGATCATTATTTCTCCGACAACAAACTTTAAGTATTCTGTGTTTAAAGCCCATATCAAAATATTTCATCCATGGAAAAGAAAATCGGCATCATCGGCTCTGGCCAGGTCGGCATCGCCCTGGCGAATGGACTCTCCAAACACGGCTATGATATCATGGTGGGTACCAATGACCCGGAAAAGTATTCCGACATTCAGAGCAAAACGCATCACACCATGAAGGTGGGGTCGTTTGAGGAGACGGCTAAATTCTCCGATCTGCTCATATTCGCCGTGAAAGGAACAGGCGCGGAGGAGGCTTTGAAAAAAGCGGGTATTGAAAATCTGAAAAATAAAACGATGCTGGACGCGACCAATCCGATTGAAGAAATCGCTCCTACAAATGGCGTCCTTCATTTTTTCACCTCGCTGGAAGAGAGTTTAATGGAGCGCCTGCAAAAGCTGGCCCCGGAAACCCATTTTGTCAAATGCTTTTCCTGTACAGGCAATGTTTTCATGGTAGACCCGAAATTTGGAGACATCAAGCCGTCGATGTTTATCTGCGGTAATAATGATGATGCCAAAACCAGAGCGAAGAATTTATTGGATGAAATCGGCTGGGAAACAGAAGACATGGGTAAAGTCGAGGCCGCGCGGGCCATTGAACCTCTCTGTATTCTTTGGTGCATCCCCGGCATGGTTCGCGGACAATGGATGCATGCGTTTAAACTGTTGAAATTGTACTAATCGTAGCTTTTAGCTACGAATCTCTATCCCCAGGCATCGGCTACTCAACCATCATTTGGGGAGAAGCTTTCAGCTTCAGGAAAAATGCTGCCCCTAAATCCCCTGAAGGGGACTTCCTTTAGCGGTAGCAAAGCTATCGCTAATCGTAGCTTTTAGCTACGATTCTCTATTACCAGGCATCGGCGACTCAACCATCATTTGGGGAGAAACTTTCAGCTTCCTGTAAAAATCATGGAAAATTGATTATATTTCCTTGAACATTATCTCATGGTGATGCCATCATCGCCTAAAATCACTCCCATGAAAACCTCCTGCAATTACTTAGGGGTGGGTTTGTTGTTGGTCTTTTCAGCATCGAATCTTGCTTTTTCTCAATCAGGCCTCAGGCCCCCGCAGTACCCATCTTCACCATCTTCACACAATGTCAGTAATACAGGTTCCAAATTACCTGACAATATTCAAATTTCCGGCAGGATATATACTGAAGATCTGCAATCGGTAGAGTTGGTATCGGTCAATCTTTTTAGCCCGGGACAAAGTTACCCGACTTTCATCACCACTCAGAATGGAGAATATACATTCAACCCCAACCTTGTACTTCCCACCGATATTACGGTAACCGCAGAAAGGGATGATAATTACCGAAATGGTGTTTCCACCCTCGACCTGTTGTTGATTCAAAAACACCTGCTCGGTAAAGAAATCATCACCAGTCCATATGATTTGATAGCTGCAGATGCCAATAATAGCCAGTCGGTAAGTGCTATTGACCTGGTGGAATTGAAAAAACTGATCCTGGGCATCTACATGAAACTTCCAAACAACAAAAGCTGGAGATTTGTGGATAAGAATTATAATTTTCAGGATAACATGCATCCCGGGGCTAATGGAGAAACAATCACATTAACTGTCAATGGAGACGTTAACGATGCTGATTTTATAGCCATTAAAGTCGGGGATGTCAACCATACGGCCAAGGCGCATTTTCAGCCTATTATTACACGCGAATCCTACCCAACCATACCATTAACCGTTTTACCGGAGAAGTATAGAGCCGGTGAGACGGTTACCATTGATTTCTCCATGGGCGATATATCTTCTCTGAATGGTTTCCAGTTTACGCTTTCCTCTCCCGATCTGGAATTTTTAGGTGCCTCATCTGATCACATCGATCTTAATGAGGACGATTATGCCCTGTTCGGAGATAAAATGACCATGAGTTGGTTTACTGCAGAGGGACAAAGATTCGATCCGTCTGACATCTTTTTTACTGTTAAAGCAGTCGCTAAAAGATCCGGCAATTTGCAACAAAGCCTTCAGCTCAATTCCGAAATCACGGATGCAGAAATGTATTCCTCCAATAATGACATTTTCATTCCGAAAATTCTATTCAAGGCAAAGGATGAAGAACCACTGACCCTCCTGGCTCCTGAACCCAATCCCTGGTCCACGACCTGTGCCATCCCCTTCTATATTCAGCATGATGGTCACATAACCTTTAACGTGTATACTGTGAATGGTGCAAAAATATTTTCATCGGAAAAATATTATTCAGCCGGCTACCATGAAATTGATTTGGAGGCTGCCGATATGGCTGCCGATGGTCTATTGTTTTATATGCTGCAAAGTGCAACCGAATCCAGCACCGGAAAGATGTTGGTATTAAAACAATGAAATTCTCCGGGTTGGCGGCGATAGTTTGGCTCCACTCTACTCGGCAGAACTCCAGCCGACCACTATTCTTTGATTATGCAAATTGTTCGATTGTTCCCGGCACATTAAACTCCAGCTAACGGCTATTGGTCCCCTTCAGGGGAATAGGATGTGAGCGTCAGCGAATCATCCAAAGGGGCAGGGGCGACTTACTTATACTCCGGTATATCCTCCCATTCATTCGGTTCCAGCCAATAGACATCATATCCGAAATGATCCACCAGTTCTTTTCGGAGATTTTCTTTAAGTTGGACAGATTGTTCAAATCCTGAAAGTACGCCAGTGCGGTATTGTTGATAATGCACATCCGAAGTCGTTCCCTCCAAAACAAAGTACATATTGATCCACCCGCTTTTCCTTGCGGTTTTTAAATCCTTCCTGAAATCCGTTTTACGCAGTTTGTTGGCTATCGTCTGGCCGGCATTTAATTTTAAAAAATATACAATCTTTTGATCGAAGGAATGAACGCCACTGACACTCAGGTTCATGCGCGCTGGACTGAATAAACATGACCGGCAGGTATACCTGCCCGCCTTCTATTTTGAGATAATTGCGTAAATCGTTGAACCGGATATCCCGGAGATCTTCGAGATGAATATAATCTCCAAAGTCCTCCAGCGTCTTCAGATTTCTCAATCGTCCTTCATGAATTTCAATGGCACTCTTGCTGATGACTTCTTTAGTTTTGATCTTCCAGAGATTATCCATCGGGATAATGGTTTCCGCCCAGATGTTGGCTTTGCCGGAAAGATTTTCTGAGGTGAGAAAGGTCTGATCGAAATTGGAAAAAGACTCCAGGAGTTTATGTATGTCAATGTCTTTGACGATCCAATCGGCCTGGAAAACAGGTCCGGATGAAACGGTGGAGAGACTCCCTTTCGACGATACCTGTCCATCGCACAGTTGGGTTTGAAATCCAAATTGAATCTCATCCCCGCTTACATGGATATCACCTTTGAGCGTGTTCGCGACGGCTTTACTCCAGGTCAATTGTTCGAATTCAAAATGAAGCCCGGAGGAGGATGAAGTTATTTTAGCCCTGGTCCATTCAATTGGATTATGGAGGTATGTACATTTCAAATTATTGGATTCCAACTGGAGAATTCCTTTGTCCAATATTTGTTGAATTGGCTGATCAGCGAGATGAAATTGATGGATAGTAAATTGCCTGATGTCCAGGTTCCCGCTTTCTACCTTCAGGGTTGTGTCTGATATTAAATTGAGCAGCATCGCTGGTAGCCTTCCTTCAAATGAAATATCCATTTTCGGTTTATCCAGATCGACGATGAGTACTTCACCCTTCAGGCCGGTTCCGGAAGAGGCGTCTTGAGTCGCCCGTAATTCTAAAGATGATTTAAGCTGGTGATCCGCATCCTTTGATTGAAACTGGAAATCCAGGTTGACATTTTTAAATGCCGTTTTAGATTGGGCAGACTGAAATCCGCCTTGTTTTAGTTCGCCTTGTATATTGATAGCCGGGGAAGCTGTTGCTGAAGATTTCCCCCTGATCTCAAACTCACCATTACTTTCTCCATAAAACGTATAATCTTTCCATGCGGCGGTCATTTTCTTCGGAAGCATTTTTCTGAGTTCCTCCGGTTTCCCACCCGACCACGTTCCCTCCAAATGTATATCCTCGTCGTTTTTAGTTCGTTTGCTAAAACCATTGGCCATGACGATCATGGAGTTGTTTTGAAGGGTCCAGTTTTCAAATTTCTGGATCACATTTTTAAAATCAAAAACATATTGTCCTTTTAATTTGAAAAACAAGGCCTCAGACAGTGCATAAGAAAACTGGTTCAAGGTATCAACTGAGCCGAGCACCTCCAGCATCAGGTCCAATGAATCCGGATTCAATTGGCCACTGAAAGAGGAATGCTGAATAAAGAGACTGAAATTAGTTTTATCCCCATCATTATAAATCAGCCTGGAGTGATTAATGTCAAGGCTATGCACAGCGGTTTTCCAGGATGTATTCCCATCAGCTACGGTATTCTTTCTTAAAAGATCATAGGACCATTTTCCTTCCCTTTGGACCAATTGTATGGTGGCATCCTCTACCAGGACCCGGTCAATATCAACCACACCATGCCAAAGTGGAAGCACCCGGATGACCACATCCACATTAGCATGCTCCAGCAAGGCAGCCTGATCACTACCCAACCGCAACTGATCCAGTTGAACTGCTACACAGGGGAAATGTGAAAAAGCATCCATACGCACCGCGGCGTAGGAAAGGGAATCGCTCAACTGGGATTGAATCGTTGACAGTACCTGACCAATGATCAGATTGCTTTTCCATTGTAGCAGGCTTATAAATGAAATCGCCGATACCAAAAAAATGATAATGCCAATCTTAAAAACCCGGATCAGTTTTTCCTTGAGCATAGAATTACATAAAAATTGAAAGCAGAGGCGGGGGAGGCGGGGGACAGGATTAACGATAAACGCATTATGAATATTTTCTATTTGACGGAATACTCGGATGAACTAAAACATTTTTGGACATTGAGTGCGGATGCATGATATACTGGCTCAAATGAATATCTCCTGGACCTACTGGGGCTTGGCCGTGGTAAGTGCCTTCCTGTTGGGTATAGCCAAAGGAGGGATAAAGGGGCTGGGTGTGATCATTACTACGTTTTTTGCCATTGCTTTTACCAGTAAGGCCTCGACGGGTATAGTCATGCCGTTGTTGATGGCCGGTGATTTGTTCGCCGTCATTTATTATCATCGGCATGCCCGGTGGTCGTATTTATGGCGATTGATGCCATGGATTATAGGTGGGGTACTGATTGGCGTCTGGTATGGGAAAGATCTTCCGGAAGCGGAGTTTAAAAAAGGAATGGCACTGCTCATACTGATCAGTGTAGGGTTAATGTGGTTGCTGGATAGAGCCAAACGAATTCAGATTCCTGACAATTCCCTGCTTGCCGGGGTGATGGGTACCCTTGCCGGATTTTCAACCATGGTAGGCAACCTGGCGGGTCCTTTTTCTGAACTGTATTTCCTGGCTATACGTATGCCTAAAGAGGAATTTATAGGCACTGCCGCCTGGCTCTTTTTCCTGGTCAATATTTTCAAACTGCCTTTCCATATTTTTTCCTGGCACACGATTCATATCGATTCGCTTTATACGGATATCGTCTTGCTCCCGGCAGAGTTATTAGGGCTTTGGGCAGGAGTAATTATGGTAAAAAAGATACACCAGGACCACTTCCGGAAAGCCATCATGATTCTGACTACGCTGGGTTCATTGCTTATTTTTATCCGGTAAGGAAAGCCTGAAACGTTAAATTTTAAAAAGATCAACATCTCCTTATAAATAATTGATATTCTAACGTTTCCAGCTTTCGTCCTACTAATTAGTTATTTATATATTCTTTATTAATTTAATATATAAGTATAATTTAATCTGGCACGAGAGTTGTCTTGGTTTATTTAGTCTTGTAGGAATTTTTTTTAATTAATTTCCTTATGGATTTAATAGCTTTGCTTCTTACAATACCAGGGTTTTGACCGATGAATTGTTAGGTCAAAACCCGATTACAACCTGAAGAATGATCTCCTCAAGCAATGAGGTTAGGCGTTATGTCTACTGATTGCTTGTCGCGGGAGGTTTGTTTTAAGGTTGAATTCATGGTACATGAACGTAAAATAACCTTATAAACAAACCTTAATCTCATGAAAAGTTCGGTCTCTCTTTTTTCTCATCCCAGGCTGGCACTAACTGGTTTTCTCTTGGCAGGATTGTTTTGGATAATGCCATCACTTTCCCAAGCTCAATCCAGTAGTGTTACAGCCTATGGACTTTATAATGCTCCGGCAGGTCCATACACTACCTCAGCCATTGCTATTTCACGTGTTGAAGCTCAGGCACAAGCCACAAAAATTCAACTCTCCAATTTGAATCCCCTATCGCAGGATTACAAGTACCTGATGGTGAAATATCAGTTTTACACCATCATCCATGAGCAATTGCTCGCAGGTAAAACGGTTCAGGAATCGATTGAAGCCGGACTAAAATTTTTAGGGACGGATGCTGCTGCTGATTTACCCAAATCAAAAAAGGATGAATACAAACAGGAAGCAATTAATTTATTAAAGCCCTAAAATCCAAAAGGACGATCTAATCATATCTCCTCTTTTATTTCAAAATGTATAAACCAAATCTCATGAATACAAGATTACTTCTACGCAAAAGCCTCACATCAGCGTACAAGATCATTAGTGTGATGATCTTTATCCTGATGATTCAGAACTGGGGTGTTGCTCAAACCTACAATGGAAGCGTTACGAATACTGCTGGAAACAATGCCATTCCAAGTATCGGGACTGGCGGTTGTGGTGTAGAACCACAGACAGCTGCTACCATGGGTACTTTTTTCAATAATACAGTTGCTGGTCTTGCGGCTGGTCAGGCTGTAGGTAGTGTTCTTATCAACCTGAACCATACCTGGGATAGTGACCTCGACATTTATTTGCAGGCGCCCAATGGTCAGATTCTTGAATTATCAACCGGCAATGGCGGATCAGGAGACAATTACACGAATACTAATTTTGTTACCGGCTCACCTAATATCACGACCGGAGCTTCGCCTTTTACCGGCAATTTTGCCCCTGAAGGTACTTTAACCAACCTGAATTGTGGTTTTGCCCTGACTCCTACTGTCACTACATTAGGCGGTTTTACAAACGGCCAAAATGGGACCTGGCAACTTCGCATACTTGACGGAGCAGGAGGTGACCAGGGAACCATGTTAAACTGGTCCATCACCTTTGTAGCAGGTGTGGTTCCTTGTCTTTTGACTACGCCCGCCAACCTGATTTTGAACGCAGCTGTAGGTCAATGTTCGGCTACTGCAACAGTCAATTTACCATCTACAAATCCGGTCGGATGCGCGGATGGAATTAATACAGGGATAAGGTATAGTGTTAACGGCGGCACCTTTGTCAATGTGGCCCTACCTGCCATGTCGGTGACCATTTCTAATTTACCACTCGGAGTAAATACCATAACTTGGCAAACGTACACCATAGCCACTGGTGGTACTGTCAGCACCGTTACCCAAACTATTACTGTGGTGGATAATCAACCACCTACCATTAACTGTCCCGCTAATATTAATGTCATTCTTGATCCGGGACAGTGTTCCACCTTTGTCAGCTATGTTGTAACAGCTACCGACAACTGCTCTTTTGCTGGTCCGTCAGGCCAGGTTAACACTATCACCAATGCAGATAATGGAAACGCCAGCGGTGGTATGGTTTGGTTTAACATCAACAACATTTCCGGTTCTCCTTTAACTGTGACTCAGTTAGGAATGAATATTACAAATGCCACGATGGTTAATGTTTATATGAAATCAGGCACTTATGCTGGTTTTGAAACCAACATGGCTGCCTGGACTTTGGTCGGTGTGGCCAATGCCACAGTGGGGCCATTTTCAGGGCCTTTCCCGGGCAATGGAACACTTACGCCTGCCTCAATTTCGTTCGTGGTGCCTCCCGGATTGAGTGGTATTGCACTCCATACTATTAGTGCTGCTTCAAATTATACCAACGGAACCGGAGCAAATCAAATGTTCTCTGACGCCAATATGCAACTCATATTAGGAAGTACGGCTAATACGCCTTTTGGTGCTCCATTTACACCCCGGGTTTGGAATGGTTATGTCAAATATCAGACGCTGGTTTCTACAGGCACACCTGTACAAACAGCAGGCCTTCCATCAGGTTCTGAATTCCCTATTGGAACCACAACAAACTGTTTTACCATTACTGATGGTGCAGGACTCACCGCATCCTGTTGTTTCACTGTTACTGTCAGTGAATATCCTTATCCCATTTCTGAACTTGCTTGTAATGACAACATACAGGTATCCCTGGATAATGATTGCAGCGCAATCATTTCTGCAGACATGGTATTAGAAGGAGGACCATACAGATGCTATAATGATTATATAGTTGAGGTTGACAGAACTGCTCCTTATGGTGATGGTCCCTGGCAGCCGGCAATATTGGGCCCTGGTGATGTAGGTCATACTATTACAACAAGGGTTACTGATCCTGTAACCGGCAACAGCTGCTGGGGAACGATCACTGTAGAAGATAAGATACCGCCAACGATTGAATGCCGGGACGTGACTATCATGTGCGGAGCACAATTACCGAATGTACCGGCACCACCCCTGGTAGGTCCGCAAGAACAGTGTATCACAGGACTGAATGATTTACTTGAGCTCAATAGCCTTGACTATAATTTTGATTATAGTTTCCTGCCACCAACACCAACGTTGGATGTGGATTGCCGGATTTTCATAGATGACCATACCTGGTTGCCGGATATTAATATTCAGGTTATTGCACCTTCAGGTTTTACACAAAGTATCTTCCAGCTGACCGGATGTTTCGGAGCGGAATACCCCATCAACTGCGTATTTGATGATGAAGGAACATCAGGTCTTACGCAGTGTGTGGATTTGAATAAGGGTCCATTAAACTGTTTCAATACAACGCCAGAACAAAGACTTCAGCCGCTGATTTTACCAGGTGTACAAGCACCAGTGCTGACCAACCTGGATGGCGAGCAAGCCTCAGGTCTATGGAAAGTCAGGATCAGTGATAATGCCGCTGGAGATGACGGTCATATCAAGGAAGTAGGTCTGGCCATTACGGTGAACCTGCCCCAGGTAGATCCTACCGATAACTGCGGTAATGTTACGGTCACCCATACGGATACCCAATCAGGAGATCCATGCGAAGGGCTGATTGTTACCCGTCACTGGGTAGCGACCGATGGCAGTGGTAATACGGCAGCCTGCGACCAGCATATCACGGTACAACCGTTAGTACTGGACAGTGTAGTATGTCCGCCAGCGTATATAGGACATTGTGGTGAATCGTCAGATCCGGCCCACACCGGATGGCCGACAGTAAATGGTAATCCAATAACAGACGAACAAAATGTATGTAACATATTTGTAGGCTATTGGGATCACCCATTGAATGATTGCGGAAACGGCGAGAAGATCGTTCGTACATGGACAATATTAGACTGGTGTACCCAGACTACATTAGAGTGCATCCAGGTGATCAAATTGTCAGATGATCAGGCGCCGGTGCTGACCTGCCCGAGTGATTTCCAGGTGGGAACTGATTTCTGGTATTGCTATGCCAATGTCAGTGTTCCGAAACCAGGTGTAGTCGATGCATGCGGATCAGCCTATACGCTGAGCCTGACCTCGACAGCAGGTACGGTAGTGAACTATGGTAACAATTATGTGATCAACCAACTGCCGTTAGGAACAGCCACCGTAACATGGCACGTGGTGGATGAGTGCGGAAACAGCAGTTCCTGCAGCTTCCATATTACCGTAGTAGACGATGTAGTACCGGTAGCGAATTGCGATGAGCATACGATTGTGTCCCTGACCAATGACGGGCCAAAGGGATTGACCCTGGTACCGGCGTGGGTATTTGACGATGGTTCCTATGACAACTGCGGACCGGTAACGTTCCGGGTACGTCGTATGGATAGCTGCATCGACTTCGACTGGACAACAGAAGGAGCGTGTGTAGATGATATACCAGGAGGTATACCACCGGTCAACAGCCGAGACCGGGGAACCGTAGATCGTCCCTGCGTACCATTTTCATGCTGCGATGTAGGAGCCGGACCGGTGATGATAGAACTGGAAGTAACGGATGCAGCAGGTAACCGTAACTATTGTATGGTACAAGCGACAGTACAGGATAAGATATCCCCCTTTGTGGAGTGTCCACCGAATATCATTGTGAGCTGTGATTTCTGGTTTAATGTACAGGAAGGCACGTTTGTCGATGCGAACGGAAACAATAACGGGAACCTGGATGAAGATCCGCTGAGCCCGGTATTCGGAAACATGTATGATGCGTTCCGCTACAATGACGATGAGAGTGTACGCCAGGACATTATTATCAATGATCCGGGAAGCGATATCCACCCACAACCTCACTTCTGGGGAATTGATGGATGGGCAGATGATAATTGCGAAGTAAACTTACAGGTGCGTGTACAGGTAATAGCCGATTGCAGTGGAGGAGATCTACCTGCGAATGCACCGGACGGAGCGGTTAAACTGATACAAAGAAGGTTCAGCGCCAGCGATGGCAATGACGGAGTAGCCCCGGGTACATGTACCCAACAGATATGGGTGGTGGATTACGATCCATTCTATATCACGGATAATACCTGTAACAACAACAACCCGAATGACGGTGTGATCTGGCCATGCGATGTACTGCTGACCAATTGTCCGGAAGATCTTGGAGATACAGGAGAGCCGACCGTATTTGATGATGCATGCAGCCTGGTAGGAGTGACGTATTCGGATACGCGGTTTGACTTTGTGGATGGAGCATGCTTCAAGATTCTGCGGAAATGGTCGATCATCGACTGGTGCCAGTACAATTCACTGACAGGAGCAGGGTTGTGGTCTTATATCCAGGTGATCAAGGTTCATGACAACATGGGCCCTGCGTTCACGGATTGCCCGACCGGCCCGGTTACGTTGTGTGTAGCAGACGAGGGAGTATCACTGCCGGATAACAACCAGGCCTTCCTGGGAGAAGAGAACCCACTGGCCTCTTCGTGCAGTGTACATCTGAACCTGCACAAGAAAGTACACGAGACGTGTTCTGACATTGTGAACTATGATGTGAAGTTGTATCTGAATAACGGAGATGAGTTTATCTACCTGAAGACAACCTCGACGGTACCGGTAGACTCAAACAATGATGCTGATCTGAGTTTTGATACTCGTCAGAATCCATCACAATCGATCCGTCTGAATGGAATTCCCTACAACAGCCAATTCTGCGGCGACTATCACAGGATTCTGTGGAGTGCCGAAGATGGATGTGGAAACTGGAGCCATTGCGAGTACCTGATCCGTCTGGAAGACTGCAAGCAGCCCTCCCCGGTATGTATCAATGGATTGAGCACGGTAGTAATGCCGATAGGTGGCCAGGTAACGGTATGGGCTAAGGACTTCAATGCATCGAGTTTTGATGATTGTACACCGGAAGCCGAACTGTTATACAGCTTTAGCGGAACATCCTATCAGCCAAGCTATACTTACACCTGTGATAATGTACCTGCATTCAATACCGAATTGAGTGTACAGATCTGGGTAGCCGACGGCGGAACAGATGATAACTGCAACGGACAGATCAGTTGGGGTGAGCGCAATAAGGATTATTGCACCACGACGATCGTGATTACGGATAATTCAGGAGTGTGCGATACCACAGGTGGAAGCATTCTGGCAGGAGAAATCCTGACAGAAGATGTTCAGTCTGTTGAATTGGTCAATGTGAACCTGAACAGCCCTGGTCATTTGTTCCCAACATTTGTTACTTCGGTTGATGGAAAATATCAATTTGATAATATCATCCTGCCTGCTGATTATTCAGTTGTAGCAGAGCGCCTTGATAATCCAAAGAACGGAGTATCCACCCTTGACCTGGTAAGGATTCAAAAACACCTTCTAGGCATTGAGCCGCTGACCAGTCCATACGACCTAATCGCCGCAGATGTAAATAACAGCCAAAGCGTAAGTGCGATTGACCTGGTAGAATTACGTAAACTGATCCTGGGCATTTACTCCACTTTGCCAAATAACAAGAGTTGGAGATTTGTAGCCAAGAACTTCCAGTTTGCCAATCCTGCCAGCCCATGGCCTTTTGATGAGGCTATCAACATCTCCAATATGAGTGGTAGTCAGACAAATGAAGATTTCATGGCAGTGAAAGTGGGAGACGTCAACAATACAGTACAAGCGAATGCTCAACAGGCACGTCCACGCAACGGAAACGGAATCATACATTTTGTAGCAGATGACCGGATGGTGAACAAGGGAGAGATGGTAGACCTGGCAGTGAAGTCAAGTGACTTTACGTCCATCGAAGGATACCAGTTTACCCTGACCACCCAGGGCCTTGAGTTCCGTGGTATCGAAGGAGGCATTGCAGATATGAGTGATGAGAACATAGGTGTATTCGGCGATATGCTGACGGCCAGCTGGCATAAAGTGGGAGGAGTAAGTGCTACATCAAACGATGTACTATTTACCCTGCACTTCCAGGCAACAAATAGCGGACGTTTAAGTACAATGATGAATCTGAACTCGAAAGAGACCCAGGCTGAAGCCTATAATACATCAGATGACATCAAGGATCTTAAGCTGAGTTTCCGTGGATCTGAGAATGAAGCTGAGTTCGCGCTGTATCAGAACGAACCCAACCCATTCAAAGACAATACGGTGATAGGTTATGATGTACCTCAATCAGGTCCGGTAACGTTGACCGTATTTGATGTAACAGGAAAGATCCTGGTCGTGAAGAACCAGGATGCGGTTAAGGGTTACAATACCATAACGGTGAGCGGTAAGGATCTGCCTGCAGTAGGAGTCATGTACTACAGACTTGATGCTAGCGAGTACAGTGCGACGAAGAAGATGGTGATCATCGAATAACATCCGGTCCTGACCTTCACTATTTAAAAGGTCAATTCTGTGTAATTAAAAATCCCCTCTCAAATTGATTTTGAGAGGGGATTTTTGTTTTACCTGAACTTGGTTTTTTAGGCAATCCGGGGGGTAAAACGGGATAGTTAGAAATTTGGGTCATTTTAGGAAACGGTTTCTCGGCTATTGGTCATGAACATTTTGCTGGAACCGTTTAATAAGGCCACTATTCAAACTATCTACCCCAGTAAATAACACACTTATATATATATCAATAAATATTAATATTAAAAATTCCAACCGGTTATACTGCGTAAATAATATTGTTAAGGTCCCAATAAAATATCCATAACAATATATAAACCGTGTTGTAGCTTTGACCCGGAAGTTATTGAAGATCAATACAGTAACTTTTCTTATAATATAAGTCTCAACCTGAAGAATGTAGCCACTACTGAATGCATTGTGGTTTTTTTCTTCTATCCGCTGGCGAGGATATATTCTGTCAAGTGGAGATTTATTCGTAAGTGTTTATAATCTCCTTTATTAAGAGTATATCCATATGAACAAACCAACGCTCTCCTCAATTCCTGCAATCAAGGGAAATTACAGGCCACATCAACAAGTTTTCAAGAAAGGTTCATTAATTAAAACATCATCTGCGTCAGATCTCATCGCACGCCTGAACGGACTGATTAATTCAATTCTGCGCCTTAGCCGTCTTGCTTTTCTAAAAAGGACTGGCCTTTATGGCAGCCTTCTTTTTATCGTCTGTTTCCAGCATAACCTGGATGCACAGCTAACCGGGACAAAAAATATTCCTGGAGATTATGCGACCATTTCTGCTGCCATACTGGATCTTAATGCTCAAGGTGTCGGAGCTGGTGGTGTGGTTTTTAATGTTGCAGCCGGATACACGGAGACCATCGCCTCCACCATCAGTTTAACTGCAACTGGTACGGTTGCTAATCCTATCACTTTCCAGAAAAACGGAGCAGGTACTAATCCTGTTCTCACCGCCTACACCGGTGGGGTCGGAACACCGGGAACAGCTGTTCAGGATGGTATCTTTCGAATGGTGGGATCAGATTATGTAACCATTGATGGAATTGACCTGTCTGAAAACCCAGCCAATGTATCTAATCCTTCCACCATGGAGTATGGATATGCCCTTTACAAAGCCAGCGCCACTGACGGTTGTCAAAACGTGACTATAAAAAATTGTGTCATTACCCTAAACAGAATAAACAATGCTACCGGAACAGCGCCAGCAGTTGATGGATCCAGGGGTATAGATGTAATGAACGCATTGCCAACCGCTGCTACTTCGACTGTAACCGTTACCGCTGCCAGCGGATCAAATTCAAGTAATAAATTTTACAACAATACCATACAAAATTGCAATATTGGCATTGCCTTGATTGGATATGCTGCACCCTCTCCTTTCACGCTGGCGGATACAGGTAATGATGTTGGGGGAGCATCGGCAGCCACAGGGAATACGATTAAGAATTATGGTGGTGCTCCGGCGGCCACTAATCCAGCGGCAGCCATTCGAACCCTGGCCCAATATGCCTTCAATATTTCATTTAATACTATTAATAATAATGATGGTGCTGGGGTGAGTCATGTCACGACCTTACGCGGTATATATCTCAATACGGCTACCAGTGCTGCTGGATCAGTGAACAACAATACAGTAACGCTGAATGCCGGCGCCACAACTTCCAGTATTTATTGTATTGATATGGAAGCCGGAAGTACGGCCGCTTCAAATACTATTAATATCAACAACAATGCAATTATTAACGGTACCTATCTAACCAGCACATCCGGATCTTATTACTGTATTTACATGACCTCCTCTGCGTTTACCATTAATGTCAATAATAATCTTATTGATAACATTAATGTAGCTGGGACCGGAACTACAGCGGGTATTTATAATCCGGCATCTGCTCCTGGCACGTATAATGTCAACAATAATACCATATCCAATATCATTCGGACGGGTACATTAGGAACTCATTATAGTGTATATACCGGATCCCCTGCTGTTGGTAATTTCATTGGAAATAATATCAACAATATCTCTTTTACCAACACCGCTTCTACGGGCAGTATCTATGGTATCTATGATATTAGTTCCGGCCTGGCGATGACGTATACCGGGAACATCATCCAAAATTTTTCTACTCCTACTACCGGAACACTGTATGGAATTCGTGAATTCGGAAGTTCGGGAGTAAAAAAAATAAAGAATAACCAGGTGTTTAATTTTTCAACAACACCAATGGGTGTGGGCGGAAACAGCATGACTGGAATTTCCCTGGCCACCGGAACCACTGATTCCGTATACAACAATCTTGTCTATTCGCTCAACAGTACGGGTTCGACAGGAGGAACTAGCGGAACCATAATCGGTATCCTGGCCTCTTCCGGCACAACTAATTTTATTGGTAAGAATAAAGTCTATGATCTGTCCACTACCAGTACGGGTGGTTCGGTGTACGGCATCCAGGTTTCAGGTGGAACGACGAATACCGTCTTCAATAACCTGGTTGGTGATTTGAGAACACCGGCTGTTAATGCTGCGAATAACCTGATTGGTCTGAATTTTTCAGGCGGTACTACTGTCAATGCTTATTACAATACGGTATATTTAAATGGCATCAGTTCAGGAGCTTTATTCGGATCATCAGCGATTTCCGCAAGTACCTCCCCGACACTGACTCTAAACAATAACATCCTGGTCAATAACTCAACCTCCAAAGGGGCCACAGGTTTTACTGTTGCTTACCGCCGTTCATCTACAACACTGACAACCTATGGAGCAAACTCAAACAATAATCTTTTCTTTGCCAGTGCACCCTGCACCAACAGTTTAATTTTTTATGATGGGACCAACGCTGATCAGACCCTGGCTGCGTTCAAGATCCGTGTAGCCCCGCGTGATGCGTCTTCTGTTACTGAGGACCCTAAATTTATCAGTATCTCCGGTTCTTCCATGAGCTTCCTGCATATTAATACGGGTATTCCCACTCAGATTGAAAGCGGGGGAGTAACTATTGCCACAGTCACTGATGACTATGACGGCGATTTGCGAGCGGCCACACCGGACATAGGGGCGGATGAATTTACAGGTATCGCTGCCATGGCTTGTACAGGAACGCCAACAGCAGGTGTGGCTGCCACAAGCTCTCCTATTTGTTCGGGAGAATCTGCTACCATCTGTTTGAGCGGACAATCCTCGGCCAGCGGAATTACCGTCCAATGGCAGTCTTCCTTGATGCCTGGTGGACCCTACACAGATATTTCTTGCGCCGGTGGTAATTGTTACAACACCGGATCGTTGACTCCAGGTACTTATTATTACAGGGCTAATGTGACATGTTCCAACTCTGGCCTATCTGCCGTATCCAATGAGGTCACTCTGGTAGTGAATTCCAGCCCTACCGTTACTGTAATGCCTTCATCCCCGACAGCTTGTGCCGGAATCCCTGTTATGTTAACTGCTTCCGGAGCATCAACGTATACCTGGTCACCATCTACAGGACTAAATACCACCACGGGACCCACTGTCCTTGCCACACCCGCCACTACCACTACATATACTGTGGTGGGCCTGGATGCAGTAGGTTGTACAGGAAGCACCACCGTTACAGTGACGGTCATCCCTGCACCGATTGTTACTGCCAGCGCCACACCGACAGATATTTGCACAGGACTTAATTCGCAACTTAACACTACGGTTAATATAGGTGTACCGTATACCCTTTCGAATTTGAGTAGCCAGACCTATTCCACTCTTACGGGTGGAGGTATAACTATAATTAATACTAATGCCCAATTAACCTCAGGCATGGGTAGTACTAATCAAGATGATGGAGGCGTCGTGGTTACTCTCCCTTTCAACTTCACTTATATGGGCAATACCTTTACCCAGATGTCCATGTGTACCAATGGTTGGGTTGGAGCTGGTGATTGGGGCACTATTGATGCTGCGTCCATGCGTGCAGGCGGAAATCTTTTCACTTCCACCATACCTAATAACACTATCGCAGCGTGGTTTAAGGATATGGGGGCTAACTTTCCTCTCGGTACTGGCAGTATGCGCCACGGACTTATCGGGACAGATGTATATGCTTTCCAGTGGGACAATGCAATCGGAAGTGGATTTACTGATGGCTCTGCTATATTAATTTCCTTCCAGGTGAACATTTACGGACCCGCATCCGCTGCTCCGGGAAGGATTGAAATTATTTACGGCCCTACCGTAGGCGCTATTGCCTTTGCTTCAACGGAAGGTATTGAAGACGGAATCGGTGGCCCCAACCATTTCATCAATGCACTTAATGGAAGCACTACCTCAACAGCCACTTCAACAGTTTGGCCTGGCAATGGCAATGGTTACCAGTTTGATCCCATTATACCCACTTATGCCTGGTCGCCATCTACATTTCTGAATAATACCACCATACCCAATCCCTTAGCCTCTAATGTTACTGCATCAACAACCTATACGGTTACCGTTACAGGTGGAAGTGGTTGTACAAGTACTGCTAGTGTCACTGTAAATGTCAGCCCGATAATTACCATCACGGAATCGGATAATTCCGGAATTGCAAATGATGATGGAATAATCTGTACAGGTGATGCAGCAATGCTTACTGCTTCAGGAGGTATTTCTTATGCATGGAGTACGGGCGCCACTACGGATGCTATTACTGTTATGCCTGCTATGACTACTATTTATACAGTAACGGTAACAGACGCCGGAGGTTGTAGTGCTACGGCGACAGCAACTATTACAGTGAATCCTTTACCCACCGCTGCCATAGCGGTCAGTGAAAATTCCGGATTAGCGAACAATGATGGAAACATATGTGCGGGAGCTTCTGCTACTTTAACGGCCTCTGGAGGTACGACTTATTTATGGAGCACAGGTGCCAGCACATCGGCTATCAATGTTACCCCAGGAATGACTACTACGTATATGGTCACGGTAACGAATGGAAATGCATGCACAGCAATAGCCTCCCAAACCATTACTGTCAATTCCAATCCTTCTGCCTCGATATCCGTTTCAGAAACATCAGGATTGGTCAATGATGATGGGACAATATGTGCTGGTTCTTCAGCTACTCTTACCGCAAGTGGGGGAACTTCCTATGCCTGGAGTACTGGCCAGAATACTGCTGTTATCATGGTTTCTCCGGTTATGACTACTCCTTACACTGTGACGGTGACCAACGCGTTTGGATGCTCTTCCACAGCTACTACCACGATCACCGTAACTCCAAATCCGGCCTTTACTTCTGTAATCACTCCTTTATCATCTTGCACAGCGGCAGACGGGGCGATCAATATTACCGTTACTGCCGGAACAGGTCCGTTCAGCTATACCTGGTTTACAGCTAATGGATGTGGTTTGTCAGCTGGACAGGAAGACCAATCGAATTTATGTGCCGGAAATTATTTTGTCACTATTTCAGATGCCACTGGATGCTCGGCGACCGGATCCTTTTTTGTGGATGGCCCTTCTCCAGGTTGTTTCAGCTGTCCTAATATAGGAGCAGTTACGGTTACACCCACTACGGTTTGTGCTGGAAGCATAGTTAGCCTGAATGCGACAGAACTTGCAGGCATGGGAGTAACCTATGGTATCCAGTTTGTCTCCTTTCCCGCTCCTGCAGCAGATCCTTATAGTGGCGGCACGGTCCTGGCTACAGTTACCAATGCTAATCTAGGAAATGGTGGAACCACCGCTACAGCCATGACCACCGTTTCCTCTTCGGGTACTTTTTTCATCTATGCCATACTTACACCGGCTCCTGCTGATGAAAATTGTCGTCCTTCTGCGAATACTACTCTTACTGTGAACCCGGTGCCAACTGTAAATCCAGTTGTCAGTCAAACGTATTGTGCCGGATCCAGTGTACCGTCTGTAGTATTTACCAGCGATGTGCCAGGAGCTGTGTTTAGTTGGTCGAGAACAAACGAAGCCATTGGACTTGGTACAAATTCCGGCACAGGAAATATTCCCTCATTTACAGCTACGAATGCAGGCACCACTCCATTGACAGCTACGTTTAGTGTTGTAGCCAGCATAACAAATAACGGAGTCACTTGTACAGGGACCCCGATTCAATTTACCATTACAGTCAATCCCAATCCCCAGGTGGATCCCGTTGCCAATATGACGTATTGTGCCGGATCAAATGTTCCTTCGGTAGTATTCACTAGTAATGTTCCCGGGGCAGTATTTAGTTGGTCACGAACTAATGAAGCTATTGGACTTGGTGTAAATTCCGGTACGGGTAATGTGCCAGCTTTCACGGCCACCAATGCCGGGTCCACACCATTAACCGCTACATTCAGCGCAGTCGCCAGTTTTACCAACAATGGAATAACCTGCACGGGCACACCGATTCAATTTACCATTACAGTCAACCCCAGTCCACAAGTTAATGCGGTGGCCAATATGGTGTATTGTGCGGGCTCAACAGTGCCTTCAGTGGTATTCACAAGTAATATCCCTGGGGTGGTGTTCAGCTGGTCAAGAACCAATGAAGCAATTGGTTTGGGCACAAATTCAGGTGTGGGTAATGTACCTTCCTTTACAGCGACCAATGCGGGTGGTACTCCATTGACTTCAACCTTCAGTGTGGTGGCCAGTTTTACTAATAATGGTGTGACCTGCAATGGAACGCCGATACAATTTACCATTACAGTCAATCCCAATCCCCAGGTGAATGCTGTAGCCAATATGACGTATTGTGCAGGATCGAATGTACCTTCGGTAGTATTCACCAGTAATGTTCCCGGAGCCGTGTTTAGCTGGTCGAGGACGAATGAAGCCATAGGATTGGGTCAAAATTCGGGCACAGGAAATATTCCCTCATTTACGGCAACGAATGCTGGCACCACTCCGTTGACAGCTACTTTCTCAGTAGTAGCATCATTTACAAGTAATGGGGTTACCTGCACCGGAACACCTATTCAATTTACCATTACTATCAATCCGGTTCCAACAGTGAATGCGGTTCCCAATCAAACGGTTTGTGCAGGCTCCAATGTCTCTTCCATTGTTTTGGGAAGTAATATTCCCGGAGTGGTCTTTACCTGGTCCCGCACAGTTCCCACCCCGGACATTGGAGCACTCCCAACCACTGGAAATGGGAATATTCCCGCTTTCGTTGCTACCAATACGAGTGGGGTACCGATCGTTTCCACCTTCACTGTTATAGCCACCTATACCGGAGCAACTGGTGCATCTTGCCCGGGACCGGCCATAACTTTTACTATCACCGTTAATCCAACGCCGACAGTAAATCCGGTTACCAATAAAGTCTATTGCTTCAGCACCCAGGTGCCTTCGATTGTGTTTAACAGTTCAGTTCCGAATGCAACGATCAATTGGGTCCAGACCGGGTCAAATATCGGGTTGGCACAAATGTCGGGGACAGGATTTATTCCTGCTTTCTTAGGTGTAAATAATACCAATGGTCCGCTTACCGCCACTTTTACTGTGACGGCAAGCATAACCACCAACGGCGTGACTTGCACAGGTGCTCCGATGATATTTACGATTACGATCTGTTATCAAATGTTACCAACCATATTAGGTGATACTTATGTATGTCCTGGACAAACAGTTACTTATACTGTAGGAAATGCTAATCCAAATAGTACCTATACCTGGATATTGCAGAATGGTGGCGGCATAATAGTTTCACAAAACAGTAACAGTATCACCATTAAATGGCAGGACAATCCGGGTGGACCATATATCCTTCAGCTCAAAGAAACCGGTTGCAGCAGTACCTGTTCGGATTACGCTTTTGCCCCGGTATACATCCAGGGAGTGGAAGCATTGGCATGTAATGATAATGTGGAGATTTCATTGAATCCGGATTGTGAAGCCCATGTGTTAAGCGGTATGATCCTGGAAGGAGAAAATCCGAACAACAACAATTATTACGTTGAACTCACCGATGCTTTTGGAAACCTAATTCCAAATGCCACCCTCACCGCTCAATATATTGGCCAACTTATTCATGCCAAAGTCGCTAATGAATGTAATGGACAAAGCTGCTGGGGAACCATCACTGTGGAGGATAAAATTCCTCCAACTATTGAGTGCCAGAACGCAACAGTTTCCTGTGGCAGTTCATTGGAGCCAATCTATATAGCACCATTGTCCGGATTGGCTTCTACGATTAAGACTCCCAATTCACCCATTGGCCCCAATGCAGGAACAATAACCACTGAGCCTATCAATATGGTCATACCTACCGGAGCATTGGTGCAGGATGTCAATGTGACCGTGGATCTGGATCATACCTGGTCGGGAGACCTCAAGGTGGATTTGATCAGTCCTTCGGGAACAATAATAAACCTCGCGACCTCCATCTGCGGTGCGGCTGACAACTGGGATAATGTCACCTTTGATGATCAGGCGATGACTTCCATTAATAATGCCTGCAATAACAACCCACCACCAGCAATACTCCAGGGTTCGTACATACCTGCACAGGCATTGTCCACATTTAATGGGGAACCGGGAGGCGGCATATGGCAACTCAGGATTACCGATCAGGCAAATGGAGATGGCGGAACACTCAATCTGGTAAAACTGGACGTGCTGTATATGGAATCAGGTCCGTTTGCCCCTGTGGCAAGTGATGCCTGTGGAGATGTCAACCTGACCTATACCGATGCAGTAAGTGGTGATCCTTGCGAAGCCCAGACCTTAACCAGAAACTGGACAGCAACCGATAATAGTGGAAATACATCCACCTGTGTTCAGATCCTGACCATTGTTCCTTTACAACTGGAAGATGTTGTTTTTCCTCATGCGTATGTTGGCCAATGTGGAGAAAGTGATTCGCCTAATCATACCGGATGGCCTACTATTAATGGTATTACCCTGACGGATGCAAATAACGTATGCAACCTTTTCATTGGATATTGGGATCAACAATTAAATGATTGCGGGGGCGGAAGGAAAATCGCACGCTTCTGGACAATTTTGGATTGGTGCACGGTACAATCTATCGAATCGGTACAAGTGATCAAGCTCAGTGATACGCAACCTCCTTTATTAACCTGTCCAAGTGATTTTGAAGTAGGCACGGATTTCTGGTATTGTTATGCCAATGTGAGTGTACCGAAACCAGTAGTAGCGGATAACTGTAGTGGGATAGCAAACTATTATCTGACTTCTTCCGCTGGAACCGTGGTTAACTATGGCAATAATTTTGTGATCAATGGTCTTGGCCTGGGTACACATACGGTGACCTGGCGGGTAACAGATGAATGCGGAAACAGCAGTACATGCAGTTTCCATATTACGGTGGTGGATGATGTTGCGCCAGTAGCCAATTGTGATGCACATACTGTTATTTCCTTGACCAATGATGGACCGAAGGGTATTACCCTAATACCGGCTAAGGTTTTCGATGATGGAAGTTATGACAATTGCGGTCCTGTAACTTTCAGAGCCAGGAGGATGGATAGTTGTATAGATTTCGACTGGACTACAGAAGGAGCTTGTGTAGATGATATTCCTGGAGGTATTCCACCAGTCAACAGCCGTGACCGGGGAACCGTAGATCGTCCATGCGTACCATTTGCATGTTGCGATGTGGGTGCTGGCCCCATAATGGTTGAATTGGAGGTGACAGATCAGGCGGGTAATATAAACTACTGCATGATAGAAGCAACTGTACAGGACAAGATCTCTCCCTTCGTGAAATGTCCGCCGGATATTATAGTGAGCTGTGATTTCTGGTTTAATGTACAGGAAGGCACATTTGTCGATGCAAACGGAAACAATAACGGGAACCTGGATGAAGATCCGCTAAGCCCGGTATTCGGGAACATGTATGATGCATTCCGCTACAATGACGATGAGAGCGTACGCCAGGACATCATCATCAATGATCCGGGAAGCGATATCAACCCACAACCTCACTTCTGGGGAATTGATGGATGGGCAGATGATAATTGCGAAGTAAACTTACAGGTGCGTGTACAGGTAATAGCCGATTGCAGTGGAGGAGATCTACCTGCGAATGCACCGGACGGAGCGGTTAAACTGATACAAAGAAGGTTCAGCGCCAGCGATGGCAATGACGGAGTAGCCCCGGGTACATGCACTCAACAGATATGGGTGGTGGATTACGATCCATTCTATATCACGGATAATACCTGTAACAACAACAACCCGAATGACGGTGTGATCTGGCCATGCGATGTACTGCTGACCAATTGTCCGGAAGATCTTGGAGATACAGGAGAGCCGACCGTATTTGATGATGCGTGCAGCCTGGTAGGAGTGACGTATGAAGATACGCGATATGATTTCGTAGATGGAGCATGTTTCAAAATCTTAAGAGAATGGGCCATTATAGACTGGTGTCAATACAATTCCCTGACAGGAGAAGGATTGTGGCATTATACACAGGTAATAAAAGTTCATGACAATCAGGGCCCTGCGTTCACGGATTGCCCGACCGGCCCGGTTACGTTGTGTGTAGCAGACGAGGGAGTATCACTGCCGGATAACAACCAGGCCTTCCTGGGAGAAGAGAACCCACTGGCCTCTTCCTGCAGCGTACATCTGAACCTGCACAGGAAAGTACACGAGACGTGTTCTGACATTGTGAACTATGACGTGAAATTGTACCTGAATAACGGAGATGCGTTTATCTATCTGAAGACAACCTCAACCGTACCGGTGGATGAAAACAATGATGCTGACCTGAGTTTTGATACACGTCAGAATCCATCACAATCGATCCGTCTGAATGGAATTCCCTACAACAGCCAATTCTGCGGCGACTATCACAGGATTCTGTGGAGTGCCGAAGATGGATGTGGAAACTGGAGCCATTGTGAATATTTGATCCGCCTGGAAGACTGTAAATTGCCTTCCCCGGTATGTATCAATGGACTGAGCACGGTAGTGATGCCGATAGGCGGCCAGGTAACGGTATGGGCGAAGGATTTCAATGCATCGAGTTTTGATGATTGTACGCCGGAAGCAGACCTGTTATACAGTTTTAGCGGCACGTCATATCAACCCAGCTACACCTACACGTGTGATAATGTCCCTCATTTTAATACAGAATTACCCGTGCAGATTTGGGTAGCTGACGGCGGAACAGATGATAACTGTAACGGACAGATCAGTTGGAGTGAAAGGAATAAGGATTTCTGCTCTACGACTATCGTAATTTCTGACAATGGTCACGTATGTGGCGTTGTGGGTCCGATTTTGTCGGGTGAAGTAATAACCAAAGATGTACAGACGGTAGAACTCGTTCAGGTAAATTTAAACAGCCCTGGCCAGGTATTTCCAACCTTTATAACATCAGCAAATGGTCTTTACCAGTTTTCAAACATCATTGTTCCAATGAATGGTGAGTTGACGGCAGAAAGAGACGATCAGCCGAGAAATGGTGTTTCCACTCTTGACCTGGTCAGAATTCAGAAACATTTATTAGGTATTGAACCATTGACCAGTCCATATGACCTGATCGCAGCGGATGCCAATAACAGTCAAAGCGTCAGCGCCATTGACCTTGTTGAATTGCGTAAACTGATCCTTGGTATTTACTCGAAACTTCCAAATAATAAGAGCTGGAGATTTGTTGATAAGAACTTCCAGTTTACCAATCCGAATCATCCGTGGCCATTTGATGAGGTCATTGACATTACGAATATGACTGATAACGAGGATCATGAAGATTTTATCGCGGTCAAAGTGGGGGATGTAAACAATACAGTACAAGCTAATGCACAGCAGGTACGTCCACGTAACGGCAATGGAATCTTACACTTTGTTGCCGATGACCGGATGTTGAGCGAGGGAGAAATGGTTGACTTCGCTGTCCGTTCAAGCGACTTTACGTCGATCGAAGGATACCAGTTTACTTTGACTGCACAAGGTCTTGAGTTCCGTGGCATTGAAAGTGGAATCGTGGATATGAGTGATGAAAACATCGGTGTTTTCGGCGATACGCTGACGGCCAGCTGGCATAAGGTAGGTGGTGTATCTGCTACATCAAATGATGTACTGTTTACACTGCACTTCCAGGCGAAGAATGGCGGACGT
Organism: uncultured Saprospiraceae bacterium; assembly: GCA_963837505.1. Taxonomy (GTDB): domain Bacteria; phylum Bacteroidota; class Bacteroidia; order Chitinophagales; family Saprospiraceae; genus Opimibacter. Next base: position 552,290 of record CAWINN010000014.1, read on the forward strand.
TTAAGTGAAATGATGAACCTTAACTCTAAGGAGACACCGGCTGAAGCTTATAATACTTCAGATGACATCAAAGATCTTAAGTTGCTCTTCAGGGGATCAGAGAATAAGGTTGAATTCGCGCTGTATCAGAACGAACCGAACCCATTCAAGGGCAATACGGTGATAGGCTATGATGTACCGCAATCAGGTCCGGTAACATTGACCGTATTTGATGTAACCGGAAAGATCCTGGTCGTGAAGAACCAGGATGCTATTAATGGTTATAACACTATAACGGTAAGCGACAAGGATCTGCCTGCAGCAGGTGTCATGTATTACCGATTGGATGCCGGTGAATATTCAGCAACCAAAAAGATGGTCCTGATTGAATAAAACCAGGGATAATAATCCCTTTGGTCCATACAATATTTGTAGGAAAGGCTGCACTCCAACTGATCAGGATGTAGCCTTTCTCTTTACGAATTTGATGATTTAGCATATCGTTTGCTCGTGGTGACATGCTGGTTAGAAGTAATGGGCAGCCCGGAAATTTTCAGGGAGTATCTATCATTCATTTTTAGCTCATTAAGCCTGGGCATGGACCGGTTGTTGAACCGGCATTTTCAAATCCGATGGGAAATTTTCGCCCAGGTGAAATAAAAAACCCGATTTCACCTATTTTTAAAACCCATTAATATCAATTACGATTCAATAACAGTCCATTATAAATACAATTATTATTTAATATGAATTGAATGCTTAAACATGGCATATCAATTGAGTAGTGGAAAGTGAATAGTTCAAGAAAGTTTTGGTCAAATATCAAATTGTTAATTAGTTTTGACCCGAACCATTTGATGTTCACCATATTAACTTAATATAGAATATCAATCTCGGCCTGAAGAATGACTTACATGCATGACCTGCATGTTAACCAATTTTTCCCACGTCCTCCACGGGAAAATCTGGATGTGTTTATAAGGTGAGATTATATGATGACGCGTTTAAGAATTTAATCTCATTATAAACACAAATTATATCCAATGAAAAATGCAAAATCTTATTTCCCATCATTTTGGGTTAAGGTGATACCCATGATGCTGATACTTTTTAGTATTGGCCTTGCGCGTACCCACGCCCAGAATTACAAACCTTTTAACGAAGCAGTGACATCCGTGAAAGTCGCGATGGATGATCTGAAGACGCAAAAGGCACCCAATACGCTTAACCAGGGGACCCCTGGATCAGCTAAGACCAATGGGGCGACACCCAGCCAGGCGGCCGCGTCTTCGGTTAAGGTATTCGAAATATCATATTTCGATCGTTTTCTGGAATTAGCCAAAGCGAATCAGGATGTAGCCCTGGGTGTACAGGCGCTGGATGCTGAATTCAATCCCAGTGGATTACCGCAATCGAGGGCGACGACCCTGACCGCAGCGCGGAATGACTTGATGCATCAGATCACCTATTAATGTGTCAGGAAAGTCAAAAAATCAAACGAATCTCTATTTATCAACCTAATGATAATCTCATGAAAATGAAAAATTTTACGACCTTTTCAAACCAGCTGGTCAGCAGACTGATTTTCGCTGGTTTACTTTGTCTTGGGAGTATAACGGGAGCTAAGGCGCTGATTACAGTGACGCTCACGAGTCCCAATACAACATACACGGCCGGTCAGAACAACACCTTCACCTTTAATTGTGCGTTGGTGTATTCCGGAGCAGAGTATCTGGAAAGATATCTGTTCACCTTTCCGGCAGCTATCACAGTGGTATCAGGTACGCCAGCCTCAGGATCTGGAGCATGCGGTGGAAATGCAGGGGTACAAACCCTTTGTTCACCGAGCATCTCATGGCATACCACCGGAGTGCTGTGTTCAGGAGCCTATCCCCCGACGGGATGCGGAGCCTATACAGCAGCTACGAGTACATTCATGATCACCTTTATGGTACCTGCGAATTTCACAGGACCATTGGTAGTGAACTTAATGTCAACGGGAGATGGATTTTTACTTCCTGCCGGATCAGTGGATAATGATGCATTGACCTTCCAGGCAGCAGTTGCGCCGTCACCCTGTACGATCACCTGTCCTGGGGACATTTTTATCAATCTGAACCCGGGAGCCTGCAACGCTATTGTAAGCTATCCGTTACCAACGCTGACCGGTGACTGTTTCACGGGAAGTATTGTAAATGGATTCCAGCAAGTGTTTGCACCGAGTGCCATCAATTACTATCAGTATGATGCCGGTATTTTCACGAATCCACCGACACCATTTACGAATGCTTATGCCTGTACGTTCAATAGTCCGACGAACACGACATTGACATTGAAGTCAGCTGACGTTGGTTCTTCACCCGGTCCGAACTATTATTATTTCAATGGAGTGGAGTGGAAGAATACGACCGGTGCGGTAGCGAACGTGTCTTTCAACTGGACGTACAATACATTAGATACAGACCCATTTTGGGATATATTTGTACGCCTGATAGGTACCGATGCTAACAACTTTTCGAATAACAATTTTGGAAATCAGTTAGCCAACTGGACCCAAATCAGTAATACCGCTGGGCTTAATACGCAGAGCGGTACACAAATGTTAGCTATTCCGCCGGCAGGACATTTAGCCTTAGCAGCCTTCACACAGGATGCAGGAGGAGGACCTTGTACAGTAGTGATATCAAATATGGTGGTATCCGCGATATTGCCATCGGTACCGGTACAGACGCAAGGATTACCAAGTGGAGGAACGTTTCCGATCGGAACGACACACAACTGTTACCAGGTGACCGCCAATAATGCTGCGGGAGTGCCGGTGACGTCGTCTTGTTGCTTTAATGTTAATGTAGCGGAATATCCAAATCCGACATCGACCCTGGCGTGCAATGACAACGTACAGGTATCGGTGAATAATGATTGTGAAGCCTATGTGTCCACGGACATGATCCTGGAAGGCGGACCATATCATTGTTATGATGATTACTATGTAACGATCCAGGGATATGGATCCGGCTACGGAGGGGTAACCATTGACAATGGAGCAATCGGCCATACCTTATATGTAACGATCCTGGATCCGGATACCGGCAACAGTTGCTGGGGAACGATCAGTGTAGAAGATAAGATACCGCCGACGATTGAATGCCGGGACGTGACCATCATGTGTGGATCACAATTACCGAATGTACCGGCACCGCCCCTGGTAGGTCCGCAAGAGCAGTGTATCACAGGGCTGAATGATTTACTTGACATCAACACCATTGACTATAATTTTGATTATAGTTACCTGCCACCAACACCAACGTTGGATGTGGATTGCCGGATTTTCATAGATGACCATACCTGGTTGCCGGATATTAATATTCAGGTTATTGCACCTTCAGGTTTTACACAAAGTATCTTCCAGCTGACCGGATGTTTCGGAGCGGAATACCCCATCAACTGCGTATTTGATGATGAAGGAACATCAGGTCTTACGCAGTGTGTGGATTTGAATAAGGGTCCATTAAACTGTTTCAATACAACGCCAGAACAAAGACTTCAGCCGCTGATTTTACCAGGTGTACAAGCACCGGTGCTGACCAACCTGGATGGCGAGCAAGCCTCAGGTCTATGGAAAGTCAGGATCAGTGATAATGCCGCTGGAGATGATGGTCATATCAAGGAAGTAGGTCTGGCCATTACGGTGAACCTGCCCCAGGTAGATCCTACCGATAACTGCGGTAATGTTACGGTCACCCATACGGATACCCAATCAGGAGATCCATGCGAAGGGCTGATTGTTACCCGTCACTGGGTAGCGACCGATGGCAGTGGTAATACGGCAGCCTGCGACCAGCATATCACGGTACAACCGTTAGTACTGGACAGTGTAGTATGTCCGCCAGCGTATATAGGACATTGTGGTGAATCGTCAGATCCGGCCCACACCGGATGGCCGACAGTAAATGGTAATCCAATAACAGACGAACAAAATGTATGTAACATATTTGTAGGCTATTGGGATCACCCATTGAATGATTGCGGAAACGGCGAGAAGATTGTTCGTACCTGGACGATATTAGACTGGTGTACCCAGACTACATTAGAGTGCATCCAGGTGATCAAATTGTCAGATGATCAGGCGCCGGTGCTGACCTGCCCGAGTGATTTCCAGGTGGGAACTGATTTCTGGTATTGCTATGCCAATGTCAGTGTTCCGAAACCAGGTGTAGTCGATGCATGCGGATCAGCCTATACGCTGAGCCTGACCTCGACAGCAGGAACGGTAGTGAACTATGGTAACAATTATGTGATCAACCAACTGCCGTTAGGAACAGCCACCGTAACATGGCACGTGGTGGATGAGTGCGGAAACAGCAGTTCCTGCAGCTTCCATATCACCGTAGTAGACGATGTGGTACCGGTAGCGAATTGCGATGAGCATACGATTGTGTCTCTGACCAATGACGGGCCAAAGGGATTGACCCTGGTACCGGCATGGGTATTTGACGATGGTTCTTATGACAACTGCGGACCGGTAACGTTCCGGGTGCGTCGTATGGATAGCTGCATCGACTTCGACTGGACAACAGAAGGAGCGTGTGTAGATGATATACCAGGAGGTATACCACCGGTCAACAGCCGAGACCGGGGAACCGTAGATCGTCCCTGCGTACCATTTTCATGCTGCGATGTAGGAGCCGGACCGGTGATGATAGAACTGGAAGTAACGGATGCAGCAGGTAACCGTAACTATTGTATGGTACAAGCGACAGTACAGGATAAGATATCCCCCTTTGTGGAGTGTCCACCGAATATCATTGTGAGCTGTGATTTCTGGTTTAATGTACAGGAAGGCACGTTTGTCGATGCGAACGGAAACAATAACGGGAACCTGGATGAAGATCCGCTGAGCCCGGTATTCGGAAACATGTATGATGCGTTCCGCTACAATGACGATGAGAGTGTACGCCAGGACATTATTATCAATGATCCGGGAAGCGATATCCACCCACAACCTCACTTCTGGGGAATTGATGGATGGGCAGATGATAATTGCGAAGTAAACTTACAGGTGCGTGTACAGGTAATAGCCGATTGCAGTGGAGGAGATCTACCTGCGAATGCACCGGACGGAGCGGTTAAACTGATACAAAGAAGGTTCAGCGCCAGCGATGGCAATGACGGAGTAGCCCCGGGTACATGTACCCAACAGATATGGGTGGTGGATTACGATCCATTCTATATCACGGATAATACCTGTAACAACAACAACCCGAATGACGGTGTGATCTGGCCATGCGATGTACTGCTGACCAATTGTCCGGAAGATCTTGGAGATACAGGAGAGCCGACCGTATTTGATGATGCATGCAGCCTGGTAGGAGTGACGTATTCGGATACGCGGTTTGACTTTGTGGATGGAGCATGCTTCAAGATTCTGCGGAAATGGTCGATCATCGACTGGTGCCAGTACAATTCACTGACAGGAGCAGGGTTGTGGTCTTATATCCAGGTGATCAAGGTTCATGACAACATGGGTCCTGCGTTCACGGATTGCCCGACCGGCCCGGTTACGTTGTGTGTAGCAGACGAGGGAGTATCACTGCCGGATAACAACCAGGCCTTCCTGGGAGAAGAGAACCCACTGGCCTCTTCGTGCAGTGTACATCTGAACCTGCACAAGAAAGTACACGAGACGTGTTCTGACATTGTGAACTATGATGTGAAGTTGTATCTGAATAACGGAGATGAGTTTATCTACCTGAAGACAACCTCGACGGTACCGGTAGACTCAAACAATGATGCTGATCTGAGTTTTGATACTCGTCAGAATCCATCACAATCGATCCGTCTGAATGGAATTCCCTACAACAGCCAATTCTGCGGCGACTATCACAGGATTCTGTGGAGTGCCGAAGATGGATGTGGAAACTGGAGCCATTGCGAGTACCTGATCCGTCTGGAAGACTGCAAGCAGCCCTCCCCGGTATGTATCAATGGATTGAGCACGGTAGTAATGCCGGTAGGTGGCCAGGTAACGGTATGGGCTAAGGACTTCAATGCATCGAGTTTTGATGATTGTACACCGGAAGCCGAACTGTTATACAGCTTTAGCGGAACATCCTATCAGCCAAGCTATACTTATACCTGTGACAACGTACCGGCCTTTGGTACGGAGTTGAGCGTACAGATCTGGGTAGCCGACGGCGGAACAGATGATAACTGCAACGGACAGATCAGTTGGGGTGAGCGCAATAAGGATTATTGCACCACGACGATCGTGATTACGGATAATTCAGGCGTATGCCAGGATACCTCAGGCAGCATCCTGGCGGGAGAGATCCTGACAGAAGATGTTCAGTCTGTTGAATTGGTCAATGTGAACCTGAACAGCCCGGGGCACGTATTCCCGACCTTCATTACGACGCAGAATGGACAATTCAACTTCAATCATATCATTGTACCGGCAGATTGCGAGGTAACGGCAGAGCGTGATGATCAGCACAGAAATGGGGTGTCCACCCTTGACCTGGTGAGGATTCAGAAACACCTGTTGGGTATCGAGCCACTGACCAGTCCATATGACCTGATTGCAGCGGATGCCAACAACAGCCAGAGCGTAAGTGCCATTGACCTGGTAGAATTACGTAAACTGATCCTGGGTATCTACACCAAGCTACCGAACAACAAGAGCTGGAGATTTGTAGATAAGAACTTCCAGTTTGCAGATCCTACCCATCCATGGCCATTTAGTGAGGCTATCAACATCTCCAATATGAGTGGCAACCAGATGAACGAGGATTTTGTAGCTGTGAAAGTGGGTGATGTGAACAATACGGTACAGGCGAATGCCCAACAGGTTCGTCCACGTAATGGAAACGGTATAGTACACTTTGTAGCAGATGACCGGATGGTGAACAAGGGAGAGATGGTAGACCTGGCAGTGAAGTCAAGTGACTTTACGTCCATCGAAGGATACCAGTTTACCCTGACCACCCAAGGTCTGGAGTTCCTGGGCATCGAAGGAGGCGTCGCAAATATGAGTGATGAGAACATAGGTGCATTCGGGGATATGCTGACCGCCAGCTGGCATAAAGTGGGAGGAGTAAGTGCTACATCAAACGATGTACTATTTACCCTTCACTTCCAGGCAAGCAATGCGGGCCGTTTAAGTGAGATGGTAAACCTGAACTCGAAAGAGACCCAGGCTGAAGCCTATAATACATCAGATGACATCAAGGATCTTAAGCTGAGTTTCCGTGGATCTGAGAATGAAGCTGAGTTCGCACTGTATCAGAACGAACCCAACCCATTCAAAGACAATACGGTGATAGGTTATGATGTACCTCAATCAGGTCCGGTTACATTGACCGTATTTGATGTAACAGGAAAGATCCTGGTCGTGAAGAACCAGGATGCGGTTAAGGGTTACAATACCATAACGGTGAGCGGCAAGGATCTGCCTGCAGTAGGAGTCATGTACTACAGACTTGATGCTAGCGAGTACAGTGCGACGAAGAAGATGGTGATCATCGAATAATCGCAAGAGTTAGCAACGGGTTTATAGAAATATAAATCGGTTTTTGGGATGGCCTCTCTCCATTTAGTTGGAGAGAGGCCATTTTCTTTTCAGAAGAGAGCTGATGACCAATTGTGATTAATAGCTTTTCCCTATTTTACCTAAAGAATAAATCAGACATGCCCGACCAGTTTATCCTTGCTCTTGATCAGGGGACGACCAGCAGTCGCAGCATTATATTTAATCTTCAGGGCGACATCATTAGTATCGCCCAAAAAGAATTCACCCGCATCTATCTTTTGCCGGGCTGGGTAGAGCATGACGCTGAAGAAATATGGAGTAGCCAGGCCACCACCATGGCCGAAGTATTAGTTAAAGCCCGCAAGAGTATCAAGCAAATAGCCGCTATTGGAATCACCAATCAACGCGAGACAGTAGTGCTTTGGAATCGTACAAACGGTAAGCCCATTTACAATGCCATTGCCTGGACAAAAGATTGATGTCGTTTCAGCCGAATGAAAATTTTTATTTAATATTTACTCCATGCAAAGAACGGAAATGATCCGCTCTCTAACAGATGTCCAGGAATGGGATATTTGTATTATTGGCGGAGGAGCCACCGGTCTTGGAGCAGCTGTGGATGCAGCATCACGCGGTTATAAAACCATTCTTTTTGAAAAATATGATTTTGCCAAAGGCACCTCCTCCCGCAGCACGAAACTTGTTCATGGCGGAGTCCGTTATCTGGAACAATTCAACATCAAGTTGGTCCTGGAAGCGCTAAATGAACGAGGATTAATGCTGAACAATGCTCCCCATCTTGTGAAAAACCAATCTTTTATCATTCCTAATTATGAATGGTGGGAGTCTTCCTATTATGGTCTGGGATTGAAAGCCTATGACTGGATGGCAGGTCGTTTGGGTTTAGGACCCTCTGAGTTTTTATCGGCAGAAGAAACATTGGCTGCCGCACCGACTATTCATCCGGAAGGACTACGCGGAGGTATACGGTATCATGACGGGCAATTTGATGACGCCCGGATGGCCATCCATTTGGCTATGACGGCTGCAGATCACGGCGCAATTGTGCTCAATTATTTTCCGGTTGAAGGATTCCTTAAAACTAAAGATGTCATTCGGGGCGTGCAAGTCAGGGACGCCATACAGGATGTGGTCTATGAAGTTTTTTCAAAAACGGTAATTAATGCAACAGGTGTTTTTTCTGATGAAGTGCGAAAACTGGATGACCCCAATGCAGAAGACATATTAAGTCCAAGCCAGGGGATTCACCTGGTCCTGGATTCAGATTTTCTTCCTTCTGATACGGCTATTCTGATTCCACGCACGGACGACGGGCGTGTTTTATTTGCTGTACCCTGGCATCACAAACTTATCCTGGGCACGACGGATACACCCATCGAAACTGTTACGGCGGAGCCCAGGGCGTTAGAAGAGGAAATTAAATTTTTGCTTGAACATATTCGACATTATCTCACTAAAGCGCCAGGGAATGAAGATATTCGAAGTGTTTTTTGCGGTTTAAGACCACTTGTAAAAGGAACTACCAAATCCACCTCCGCGCTTTCAAGAGATCATAGTATTACCATATCCTACAGTGAACTTATATCCATTGCTGGTGGTAAATGGACAACATATCGCAAAATGGCCGAGGATGTAGTGGATATGGCCGCTCAAAAAGGGCAATTGATTTTTGTAAAATCGGAAACATCATCTCTTCCCATTCATGGATATCAAAAAGAAACTGATTTTAATGCACCACTTTATTATTACGGTGCAGATAAACCAGCGGTTGAGAAAATAAGTAAAGAGGATCCCCTTTGGCAAGAGCGGATTCATCCCCGGCTGGAATATATACTCGCTGAAATTATCTGGTCCATTCGGGCTGAAATGAGTCAAACGGTGGAAGACGTTCTGGCCCGAAGAACACGCATGCTGTTTTTGGATGCCCGTGCGGCCATCGAATCTGCCCCATTGGTAGCAGGGATCATGGCAGAAGAATTGCATAGGGACGAAAAATGGATCCGGGAACAGGTAGATTCATTTTCTTTGGTGGCGAGGCAGTATCTTCCCTAGACTAAATCGCTCATCTTTAATTTCAAACCAACTATGCCTGCAGCTGTAATCGGCGAATTTTTTGGCACCCTGATGTTGATCATTCTCGGATGTGGTGTGGTCGCGAATGTATTGCTCAATCAGTCGAAGGGTCAAAATTCGGGATGGATCGTCATTACTTTCGGATGGGCCATGGGCGTTTTTATTGGAGTGAACACAGCCATTCACCTGGGTGGCAGTGGCCATATTAATCCGGCGGTGACCCTTGCCCTGGCGCTGTTCAAAGGTTTTGATCCCGTTTTGGCCGTGCAATATATTTTGGCGCAATTCGCTGGCGCCATCCTTGGAGGAAGCGTGGTCTGGGTGGTCTACAAGCAACATTTTGAAATCACCAATGATGCTGATTCCATTCGCGCCGTATTTTGTAATTCACCTGCCATTCGAAGTGCGACTCATAATTTGATTACGGAAATCATAGCCACTTTTGTTCTGGTTTTCGGAGCGTTATGTCTGGCTGCTCCTGCTGATCAATTAGCTAATCTAAAAGCATTGCCCTACGCATTGCTTGTATTGGGGATTGGACTTTCCCTCGGAGGGCCAACCGGGTATGCTATCAATCCGGCCAGAGATTTAGGTCCACGCATCACCCATTTTTTATTGCCTATAAAAACAAAGGGATCGAGTGACTGGAATTATTCATGGATTCCTGTTATCGGCCCGATCGTGGGAGGATGCATTGGTGTTCTTATTTATAATTTGCTCTAGTATGAAAACATTTTTTGCCATTACCACTTTTCTTATTCCCTTTTTTCTGGCGGCCCAAACACCGGAGGAGCGAATGGAAAAATTAGGAATAACACTGCCCGAAGTACCTGCCCCCGTGGCGAATTATGTCAATGTCGTTCGCGTGGGCAATCTTTTATTTCTTGCTGGAAAAGGGCCAGGCACGCCTGATGGGAAATGGATCACCGGAAAAGTGGGACAGGATCTAACCGTTGAGGAAGGATATGCTGCTGCGAGAAGTGTTGCCCTGGCACACATCGCCGTCTTAAAAGCGGAGCTGGGGGACCTGAGCAAAGTCAAACGGATCGTCAAGGTGAATGGCATGATTAATACTACACCTGATTTTACAGAACACCCCCAAGTAATGAATGGCTATAGTGATCTGATGGTTGAGGTATTTGGAGAAAAAGGAAAACATGCCAGGTCAGCGGTGGGGATGTGTTCATTACCGTTGAATATTGCGGTGGAGGTGGATATTGTAGTGGAGGTGGAATAACCCACGCTGTTCTGCCCCTTTGGATAAATAGCTAACGCTCTTATCCTTTTCCCTAAAAGGGAAGTGGGGATTCAGTGTTGTTGGAGTTTTGCCGTTGTGAGTGGAATCGAACAGTCTAAGGTAACCAGGGCAAAATTTGGTCGACAGGCGGACAAACTGCGGAATTGGGAAAATTATTCAGGAAATTTTTATATATTTCTTAATTAATGTTACGGTAAAACCAATTTTTATGAAAAAATCCGGAGTAATTATTTTTTTCCTGACCCTATTTATTTTACCAGTTCTCCTTTTTGGAAATAGTGTATTTGTGCAGGATCCCTGTACTTCTAATGATGACTGTGTGAATGCTATTGAGATTCCCAATGTCGTTTCTGGTTCGCCTTTTGTCTGTCTCCAGGGTTGTAATCTTTTTGCGTCGCCCGAATCGATGGATAATAGTTGTCAAATTGGAATATTTCCGACGGTTTGGTATAAATTTACGGTAGATTCCCTGGCAGATGTATTAAATATTTTTGTTAGCAGTGCTGAATTTGATCAACCGGTCATTTCTCTATTCAGTTCCAATCAAGGTTGTGACAGTCTCGTCCCGATTGAATTTACCAGCGGTAATTTGTCATGTGCCATAGGATCAAATGGGGAAGTCTCTGCCCTGGGTACTCCGGCTCAGGCCAATCGCACTTATTATGTCGCAGTCAGTTCGTTTAACAGCATTGGAGGCAATTTTGAAATCTGTGTGAATACCATTGACAAGGCTTCGAACTGTGTGCTGGATCGCAATATCACGGTGGTGGCCAGATCCCATGCAGGCCCATTGGAGGGTCCTTTTGACCCAAAGGAAACGATCAGCATTTGCATGAATGTCAACCAGTATACAGCGGCCGGTAACGGCTGTCAGTGGTTCCAGGGCATTGTCCCGGTATTTGGCAATGGATGGGATCCTACTTCATTTGATACCCTTGGGCAACCTCTGAATGCCACTCTCAATGGTCTGGAAATAGGATTACCCGGGAATGGCCTGTATGGTACTTCTACCTGGGATTGGTTTATGGATGTTGATTATCATTATGATAATGCCGACCTCCAGGTGGCGGATCTGGATGGCAATGGAAGAGTGGACATTTGTAATTCGAAATACGACCCGATGTGTCCCAACCTGGGTGGAATTCATGGTGGATGTTGTGGACCGTGTTGGGGATCTCCTGTTGGATCCCTATTGCCGCCCGGATGGTTTTCTTATGGAATAAACGGGACTTGCCCGAATCCAGGCCCTCCTATCCGTGTGGATTGGGGAGATGGTAATACCTGTGGAGATGGCATGGGTCCGTGGCAATTTTGTTTTGATCTCGTGACCCGGGATGTACCCGACTGCATGAGTGATTCTACCAAACGCGATCTGTCTCTCGGGTTTTTCACTTTCGCGGATGGGGAGATTGGTTCATGGATTGGAAGTGCCTCTGTATGCGCCAAGGATCATCCTGTAAAATTAAGTTTACAAGCCAAGTGTGGAAAAATAGTGAATGGCGGAAATGAACCATTGCCCCCACTTTGTACAGGTGACACGTTACGTTATAAGATCGAAGAACCCGGTGTGGATAAATGGGAATGGAACATCAGTCCATTTTGGGCAGCACCCTATTTAATCAATCATGGGGAAAACGGATTTACCATTTCGGCTCCCCTCGTTAATACCTCTAATGATTCTATGCCAATCAAAGGCGTACTGATTGGCACTTATGGAGATTCACCCGATGTCATCATCCGCCAATTTCATTTCACCCTGTATGCTATCAATGCCTGTCCATTCGTAGCAGTTGAATCCCCTACCGGATCAGTAGAAAATAAAATCCGGATTTATCCAACGCCTACACAGGATAGGGCCATACTCGAATGGTCATTTGAATTGCAAAAAGAAGCAATGATTGATATTTTCAATTCACAAGGCATCCGGATAAGGACTATCCCGGTATCTGCCCATGAGGGATATCAAAAGCAAATCGATACGCAATCACTGGAACCAGGTGTTTATTTTGTGAGCCTGTCAAATGGTGATGTTCGATGTGTTACCAAATTGGTGAAAATGTAGGTTGATCTGATGGAAATTTATTTTTTTTATAATTCTGTTGGTGGAATCTTACTATAATATTAAATGGATAATTTTTTAGTTTCATTGAATGACCATTGAAACAGGCCATTACAGGAGGTACAATTTGATCATAAGTATCTGAACATAAAAGATATAAATTTTCAATTTAATGAATAAAGGATACTGCTGGTTTATTCTATTTATACTTTTCGGAATTCCTGCTCCAGGTGAAGCGTCTAATGCTCATTTTTCAGGATATGGAAAAGATTCCTGTGCCATCAACGATTTTTGCTCTTCCGCTATTGAACTTCAGGTTAATACTGATTTAGGTTTTACGTGTACAACAGGATGTACCAATCTGGCTACCGCAGAAATAGTGGACAATCCATGCGGGATCGGACAATTCCCAACCGTGTGGTATCGGGTTAACACCGAATTGGGTGCTGCCACCATGAACATTCATGTCCAAAGTGATGACATCCGGTCTCCTGGTATTTCCTTATTTATCGGTATGCCGGATTGCGAACAATTACAGTCCGTGGATATGACTTCAAGTAAACTATCCTGTGTACAAGGATATAACGGAATAGCCAAGGCGATCGGCACAAAAGTAAAGGAGAATCAAATTTATTATATAGCCATAACTGATCCTGATAATGTTGGAGGTTCATTTGAATTATGTGTGAATACACTTTCCACAGGGTCTAATTGTGTAATCAGCCGGAATATTGAAATTACCGGTCGTTCTTCAGGCGGACCTCTTGAAGGTCCATTTGAGCCAGGAGAAACAATCAGTGTTTGTTTTAATGTTGATTCTTTTTCTACTTCAAGTCTTCCTTGTCAATGGTTACAGGGAATCGTGCCTGTTTTTGGAAATGGCTGGAATTGGAAATCTTTTGATCCGAATGGCCAACCCATGAATGCCACTATCAATGGCAATCCAATTGGGGCTCCAGAAAACGGAAATTACGGTGCTGCCACATGGGACTGGTTCGAGGATGTGGATTACCATTTCGACAATCCATACTTGCAAGTCGGGGATCTGGACCATAATGGAACAGTGGAGATGTGTAATTCGCTTTATGATCCTGATTGTCCGGACCTGGGTGGAATTCAGGGAGGATGTTGTAGTCCTTGTTGGCAAGGAACTTTAGGCACCATATTACCGCCTGGCTGGTTTGCCTATGGTATAAATGGCGTTTGTCCTGCCCAGGGGCCACCTATTCGTGTTGATTGGGGAGATGGAAATTCATGTAGTGATGTAATGGGTCCCTGGCACTTCTGTTTTGATTTGGTCACGCGATTATTTCCGGATTGTGATCAGGATAATTCAACAAGTGATTTGTCCCTGGGTTTTTTCACTTTTACTGATGTGGAGACAGGATCATGGAATGGAGGCCCGGATTTGTGTTATGATCAGCCTGCTTACTGGAGACCCGGATTCCAATGCAGGACAGAATACGATCTAGGAACAGTCACCTTGCCCGATCAATGTTCAGACAACCTGGTCACTTATGAATTATTTGAACCCGGTGTAAACAATTGGGAATGGACAGTAACACCCTCTTCCTTTGTTCAGGATTCTGTTTTTGAAGGAGGAAATGGACACATACTGGAGTGCCATCCGCACTATACAGGATCTTTTTCATCTATGATTACCTACAGCTTAATTGGACACCTTTCCACTTCAAATACGATAGTGATTAAGAAAATTAAGTTCCGGGTTTGGCCCCGGATCCAATTTCAACTTCCCGAATACATTGATATTTGTGAGTATAAGCCAGGCTCGGTGACCATTACACCATCGTTTGTAAAAGGAGGCAAGCCGCCCTATCATTATGTATGGAACCCGGGTGGAGATACCCTTTCCTCATTATTACTTTCCGCTCCTTTTCATTCCGGAATCATAAACCTTTTAGTCTACGACACGATCGGGTGTGCTGCCAAAGACAGCCTGCAGGTAAGATTAAAATCCTGTCATTTTGATGACATGTTTCCAAAGGAGGAACCTAACGATACCATTAATCCGCAAAATCCGTCTTGGCAGGATATTGGAATTCCGGCCCCCGATGTAAAATGGAATATTCGTTCAAATGAGCATGTAAAAAATGATGGTGATGATATTCAGATTTACCCTTCCCCCACTGTTGGCCTGGCCATTTTAAAATGGACAATTGATTTAAAAACGGAGGCCACTATCCGGGTTTATGATTCAAAAGGCGTTCTTATCAAGATTATTTCTGTATCTCCAGGGGAGGAACATCAAAAGGCGATTGACGTTCAATCCTTTCAGCCGGGCGTTTATTTTGTCTGTTTCGGCAATGGAGATTTCCGGTATGTGGCGAGGCTGATTAAAATGTAAGTTTAATTCGATAAATCCCTATTACTCTTATCCTTTCCCCGCCCCATTGGATAAATCGCAGGCGCCCTTATCCTTTTCCCCTAAAGGGGAAATTTGGAACATTCTTTTTAATCTACCTCTTACTTCCTTATTCGTACCTCCTCATTCCTTCCGTTCTGGTATCATTTTTGATCTTTATAGGGGTTACAGCTGTTTTACCGCCCATGAATGTCCTGCTCTATGGCCAGGTGTATAAGTCCAACCACCGTGAATGCCTGCTTGATGTCCTTCATACGCTGAGGGAAGCTGGCTTGAATGCCTATGCCTACAAGGATTATTGGGAGCAAGCGGAGAAGGTAATCAATGAGTATCCCGGGATCAGCCCCTTTGCGGATTTTGACCAGACTCCTATTGATGTGATTATGGCCTTTGGGGGCGATGGTACCGTACTTGGTGCCATAGCCATGGTTAATGATAAAGAAATCCCTATTATGGGCATTAACCTGGGCCGCCTCGGATTTTTATCCAGCATAGAAGGAAGATTGGCCGGATGGGCAGTTAAGGAAATAGCGCAAGGCCGGTATCATTATGATGAGCGATCGATGCTTTACCTGCAAACGGATGACCGGGGCATTTTTACTGATTCCAGGTTAGCCCTGAACGATTTTACGCTTCATAAAAGAGACAATTCCAGCATGATCACCATTCATACCTACATCGATGGTGAATTGCTGAATTCCTTTTGGGCGGATGGATTGATAGTGGCGACGCCGACCGGTTCAACCGGGTATTCGTTAAGTTGCGGTGGACCAATTATTTTTCCGAATTCAGAAAACCTCGTGATCACACCAGTGGCTCCGCACAACCTCACGGTGCGGCCGATTGTTATATCGGATAGCAGTGTGATCTCTTTTGAAATAGAAGGTCGTGCGGAGAGTTTTTTATGTACACTGGATTCCCGCTTTGAAGCGGTAAGTTCTGCACATCAACTTTCTGTGCGAAAGGCAGAAGTGAAAACCCGATTCATACAATTGTATAATTATTCATTTCTCCGCACGCTGCACGATAAACTGACATGGGGAAAAGATTCGCGTAACTGATGCGGGATTTATCAATATCGGTGAAATGGAGAGGGCAAACCCTGACCGCCAGGCTTGATCAGAATCATTGTCTCGCCATTCCTCTCGATCATGCCCATCCCCAGCCTAACGCGTATGGAGCACCGCTGTATGATGCATCGCCTCATCAAGTGGGTACGTGGATCGGGGACACCCGTTCCGGGGCCAGCGTTAATTTTTATGATATACGCATCAACCCGCATGGCAATGGAACTCATACGGAATGTGTCGGACATATTTCTGAAGAGCGACATGCTGTACACCAGGCATTGGGCGCCGGGTTTTGGCTGGCGCAATTGATTTCAGTCTACCCGACCCAAATGGAAGATGGTGACCGGGTCATTGATGCGCTGGAATGGGAAGATGAAATAGAGGCTTTGATTTTAAGAACACAACCTAATTTTCCGGATAAGATGGTCAGGCATTATACGGGAACCAATCCACCTTATCTGCATCACGATGTGGCTCAAAAAATGTGCGAAGCTAATATCTTCCATTTATTGCTTGACTTACCCTCTGTAGACAAGGAAGATGATGGAGGCGCTTTGGCTGCGCACAAAGCCTTTTGGCAATACCCCGAAATGCCGCGGCTTGAAGCTACCATCACGGAGATGATCTATGTTGACAATATCATAGCCGACGGATTATATTTACTGGAGATACAAATGCCGGCCCTTGAACTGGATGCCAGTCCCAGCCGGCCCTACATATATCCTTTGAAATGAAAAATCCGATGTATAACCTCCGATCTGAAACCTACGAAGCCTTCCTGGCTATCGAGGCCGGGGCCTACCGGGAGAAGATCCAATACATCGAGGAAAATTTTTTCATGTTGCGGGAACTTAATGCAGATGAGTACTTTGATATGATG
Source organism: uncultured Saprospiraceae bacterium (assembly GCA_963837505.1). Classification (GTDB taxonomy): domain Bacteria; phylum Bacteroidota; class Bacteroidia; order Chitinophagales; family Saprospiraceae; genus Opimibacter. The sequence continues at coordinate 569,541 of CAWINN010000014.1, forward strand.
GTGCTGTATGGCGAAGCTTTATTTGAGACCGGCGAATACAGCCGGCAGGCCAAACTGGCGGATCACCTTATCGAGATGTGCATGGAGCGCAACATCTTCATGCATCGCGGCCAGGATATTTATTTTGAAACCCTGTTCAAAAAAGCGGCTTCTTTGCACAACCTGGATCAAATCGATACCGCCGTGCATATCCTGAAAGAGCTCCTGAAGATGAACCCGGATCATGAGAGTACAAAGCTTTTCCTGATCAATTGCTTTATCCGGCAAAGGAAAACTATCGTGCGACCTTACCGGAATATTAGTTTGGTATTGTTGTTGGCCAGTGCATTGGTCATTGCTTTTGAATTGATATTCGTAAGAACCTTATGGCTGAAATGGGCATCCATCGTGGAGATTGTTCGAAATGGATTATTTATCAGCGGCGTGGTGTTGTTGATCGCGGGTGAAGTGATCGTGCGGTACAGGGCGGTGGAGGATGTGTATAGTTTTTCAAGGCAGACGAAAAAGAAGAAAGAGGGGCACGAAGTATAATTTACCATCAAGAATAAGCGTAAGGCATAGTAACGAAGGCACAAACTTACCTGATCAGCGTCACATTCCCCTTGACTCGCTGCTTCGTCCCATTTCCTAAAGTAACTTCTCCAACATAAGTAAAGACACCGGGTTGCATCGACTTACCTCTGAATGTACCATCCCAGCCTTCAAACGTATTGATCTCATAATTCTCTTTATGAAAAAGTAATTCACCCCAGCGATCAAAGATGGTTAACGTATTTACATAGGTATTGTCCAGGCGACTGTACACCCGCCAATAGTCATTGATGCCATCTCCATTAGGAGAAAATACATTCGGAATATAGATCTGGTCAAATGTGCTGCTGTCCAAAGTGACATTGATAAACGTTTCCAATTCATACAGGCAGCTATCCTCGCTATGAATAATTACCGTTAGTGTTGTACTGCTATCCGGGAATGCCCATGTGGCCGGGCAGGTCGGACAGGAAAGAAACTGGGAAGGCGACCACTGAAAGGTTAAGCCGGAGGCAGTAATGCTTCCTGTCAAACTTATTTCCACGCTATCGCCCTGTATGACTTCATAGTAATTGGGCAGATCAAATTCCAATATGGGCGGGCTTTGAATATAGAATGTATCTGTTGTCTCGCATCCGTTGCCATCTGTGATCGTGACCATATAAGCGCCGTCTTGTAATCCGGTCAATGTTGAATCACCTGGTAGTGTCAGATTCCACAGATACTGATAGGGCATGGTGCCTGAAACAGAGAGATCAATCGAACCCTGGTGGATGCAATCCCATCCCGTTTGAGCAGAGATAACTGGTGACGGGAGCAATGTAACATATACATCCAGCATCGTGTCACAACCTGAACCGGGCTGACTTAACAGAAATGAATACACTCCATCTGAAGTGATCCATTGCCCCTGAACGAATATAGAATCCCCTTCACAAATTTCTTCCGTCTGTACCAGGAAAACATCTGCACAGCTTGCAGAAAGTAAAAAATTGAAACTGATCACTCCGCAGATCGTATCCGGAACAACATCTAAGCCATACAATACCGTCAAGCCGGGTGATAACGAGGTGCTGTCGATGGATACGATATAATTTCCGGTAGGAAAATTTCCCAGGACTGTGCCATGACTATCAGTCACTTCAGTATGTAGCAGGTGATTGATAACAGGATCAAATACAATCGTCACGCCTTGTACCACTGTGTCTGCCGGCGAGAGTATGCCATTCTGATCCACGTCTACCCATACCGTGGCCCCGATTTGGAATGAATCCGGCCATTGGATAATCACCATAAAAACAGAATCGCATCCTCCTGCGCTCATCAGGTGCAAGGTGTATTGCCCTGTGTCGCTCCAAATACTGTCACCCACCATGACGTCTTCTCCGGGGCAACTTTCGATCAGGAGATCCGGTCCGCTCACAATGCAATTTTCTTCGAGCAATAAAGAAACAATCACAGAATCGCCGCAAGTCAGGATGTTGGTTTGAACACTATCGATGACAATTTTGTATTGGGAAGATAGCAGGAGTGGATTGAAATACGCAGTGTAACCTGTGGCCGGAAAATCTTCAAATACGAATCCGCCATTCGCCAGGGTGTAGGTCATGCCGGCCTGGCTTCCATCGTCAGAAATGATCTCTACCGGGATTCCGGACAACAGCATATCTGCCGCAGTGATCATCCCGTCGTGATCGACATCCAGGTAGGTCAGTACCGTGACAGAGCCTACGCCGGTATATAAAACAATGTCCAATGGATCTGATGTAGCGGTACATCCATTGGTGGTCGTCACTTCTACGGTATAACTTCCATCAGTACTAATCAGGTAATCGGTAGGCCAAATAATACCGGAATCAAACAGGGAGCCATTTTGGAAAATACTCCATGAGGCCACATTTTCAATAGGAGGCAGACAAACCGTTAAAGGATCGCACTCAATATGACAACCTCCGGGAATCTGGTCGATAGGGGCGGAAGGCTGAATGGTCACTGCACTGCTTGTGCTGCTGCACCCATGTGCATTGATAGCTATGACAAAATAACTACCCGCATTTTGCGTGTTGATACTCGTACCTTGTTGTCCATCGGACCAATGATAATCAACACCTGCTTCGGGATTGGTTACCTCAATTGTATTCAAATCAAAACTACATCCGGAACCGCCGCTCAAAGCAAGTGCCGGTTGCTGTGGCAGATCAAAGATTTCAACCTGAAATGACGCTGTATCAGAAGTACATCCAGCAGCCAGAATATAAGCGGAGAATTCATAGAAGCCAGCGCCTGGCAGATTGCCCCCTTCATCAGTAAAGGAAATAGTTTTACTCAATGGCCCATGCGTCCAGTGATAAAAGAAAGGAGGCGTTGAGGAAAAGGCTTCCAGTTCAAATTCAGTACCCTGGCAGATGTGCAATTCACTTTGCCAGGGACCATACTCGCCGCCATCCAATATTTCCCTTCCATGGATAATGAGATCCGGTTTTGGTTGAATGATAACGGTAACCGGAGGTGGTGCATATGTGCAATGAAATTCATCTTCAATCAGCAACGAATAAGGATTGCTTTCCGTCACTTCAATTTGGGAAGTGATTTCACCAGTGCTCCATAGCCAACTCTCCCCGATGGGTGGAGAGGTCAATGTAGCAGTATCTCCATAACATAAAGTTCCGGCGGGATCAACATTGATAAGGCCGCTTAAATTATTTGGACGTATATCGACATTCAGAGACGTATTACTGATACATCCGAACACATCGGTTGCAGAAACCATGGGTGTGTATAAGCCAGATGCAGCATAGGTATGAAGTGCAAATTCACTTTCTGCTGCATTCAACACACCACTTCCCGGATCACCGAAGTCCCACATGACATTGAATACCTGGTCAGGCAGGTCAAGTGCCAATGCCTCCTTTTCACAGTATATAGGTTCATAAGTCGGATTCAAAGCGGGGCCTTCTGAGATATGAACAGTCTGGACTTTCGAAGACTGACAGCCACTCAACAAGGTAATCGTCAAGGTCACCTCATAATCCCCCCCGGATGAAAAAACGTGCAATGGATCCTGCAGGGAAGATATATTATCAGTCCCACTGGCAGGATCATCAAAATTCCAATTCCAGTCTACGATCATCTCCCCGGGTAAAAACGTAGTCAGGTCTTCGAAAGCAATGTCGGAGTTAACACACACGCCATCGAATTTAAAATTGGCAACGGCCAGAACGGTATCAATAATAATTTCTCCATGACCACAATTGACAGCCGTATACGGGAAGCCGGTCAGCAAACTGGTCACGCCAATAAAATAATAGCCCGGCAGCGTGTATGTATAATTCAAAATGTCCGCGTGTACAATGTCGAATACTCCATCACTGATGCTGGCGATGTTCCATTGGGTCTCTCCAGGTATGATGCCCGCATCATGGGGCGTAAATTCATGCACCTGGCATTGCATCTCCACTTTGGTGATGGAAAAATCATGAGGCAGATAAGTGCAATCATTTGGAAGTGGGCCACCCCCTCCGCCGCAGGGAGGAGTACAGCAATTATAAAAAGTGATATCAGGGGAAACCGTCCTGCATCCGTATTGATTGGTCACTTCGACATGATAATCCGCAAAGTCAGTGACATTATAAACAGGTCCAGTGGATCCGGTCGGGAGGCCATCCTTAAACCAAAGAAAGGTGTACCCGCTTCCGTCAGTATTCGCCACCAGGTCAACTCCGCCGGGGATAGATGTACAATATGAATTTCCCATGGTGCAAGAAACATTAACGACAGGAGCCGGATAAGTGGTGATGGTGAATGCCTGTTCATCAGCACAGCCTAATGTATCGGCTACTTCAACGGCATACGTCCCGGGCAATAATTGAATATTGTTCAGATTGCCGATCAGAATATCATTTTCATTTTTCCATTGGTGACTGAGCAAAGGTTGATCCGTTGAAAGCATCACTTTCTCATTACTACACGCGGCCAATGGACCAAGGAGAGTAAAGGAAGGCAGTGGATGTACATTGATAGGTTTGTCAATAGTACTTCCGCAAGCCTGAAGACGTAAGGTGCAGGGTCCGCTTTGCGTCCAGAATACATCTGCCTGGTTGAGATCACTTCTTTTAATGGTCCCATGATCCGCAGGTATTACTTCCCAGGTGTAGTCAGATCCGCTGACGTAAGGAATGGAAAAAGAATTAATCCCATTGTAACACACTTCCGCCTGGCCTGAAATGGAATACTCATTAATGGTATGGAGCATGATGGTTACCGGATCAGAAGTGCAGGCAGCAAATTGTATATCGGCATGAATGGCCGACACCGAATAGGGAGGTGTTGTTCCAAAGGTATGCTGACAGGATTGTCCTTTAGCCGTATAGGTATTGGCGCCATCCACAATAGTCCATATGGTGGCGAAATTTCCAGCGGCCACAATACTGAATCCATAGGTCTGACCAGGGCAAATAATAGTATCTCCCTGGATACCAAGGGGTGCATCTGGGGTGGCCGTCACCCTTATTTTCTTTCGAAGGATGTCAGTACAATACGCCGCAGAGCTATTGACGGCTACCCACTGATAAATACCCGGAGGATAATTAAATGTGTGCGTGAATGAATTTTGTACCCCCGGCAATGTAAAAATGATTTGTCCGGATGAATCTTCCAGGTGCCACATTACGCTGGCAGGAAGCGGAGTGATGAAGCCAGCTGTCGTATTGGCGATGGCCATATCATTTTGACATACCTGCTCATCTGCTGTCATTATTATTTCAGGAGTTATTGAAATATTGAGCACAGCACTCCCTGAACATCCAAGAAAGCAATCATTATAATCAACAGTGACCTGTGAATTGGTAATGGTATTGACATCGTCCCAATGAATGGTAATAACATTTGAATTTTGGCCGTCGACTATAGTACCTTTTGGACCGACTTGCCATTGATATTGTGTGCCGGGGAAATAAGGTGCGGAATAATTTACAATTTCACCAGTACACACGCTGGCGTCGCCAGAAATTGGACCATCAGGAGAAAGAATGGGAATCCGAAACACATTAGAGAAGGAGCAGTAAACTGAATTGCAATTTGCGAGAGATAACCCGATAATTCCATCCGGACCATCATGCCAGATAATTTCAATAAAATCATCATTTATTCCACCACCATTAACCACGGTTCCGTTGGCGGAAACGGTCCAGGTGAATTGCGTACAGCCATCCGTAGTGGCGGTGTAGATTTGCCTGGATTCAGGACATACCGTATTCACACAATCCAATGTTGGCGCCGGTGCGGGGAGAACGCGTACGACCATTTGTTTTTCATCCACACATTCGCAAACACTCATGGCGGACAGGGTCACCAGGTAATCCCCTTCTGCAGAATAGGTATGAGTTGCATTAAACGAATGTAGCTGTTGTCCGTCACCAAAGGACCAATCATAGGAAAGCCCGTTAAAAGATGTGTTGATAAAAGAAATTTCTTTGTCCCTACACACCACCAGGGTATCTGTGGGGGAAGACGGATCAGTAATAAATCCTGCTGTGGGTTGCGGCAAAATTTCAAAACATAAAGTTGAACCACAGTCACCAAAAGAAGTCACCGTGCCATTACCGGCATCGCCCCAGGTCACATTGATATTAGTTTGTCCTGATAGCGTATAACTACTGGCTCCGGTAACCTCCCATTCGCTAACTGCATTAGGATCATAAATCGTAGTCGTACTATGGGCACAAACCTGGTAGCATTTCGAAACCGGATTGACACTATAACATCCACCCACTTCAACGTCTCCCAAAGAACCAATGACCAGGATGAACAATGAATCAGTGAGCAACTGCTGGTTTGGAGTTGAGGAAACAGCTACCAACGTATAATAACCCGAGCTGATGAATTGAATGGTGGCGTCATACAGACCGCTGGAAATGATTTGAGCCCCAGTCGTAGGGGTTAATTGCCATGAAGTGAATGACAGGGAATTGCCATTGGTATCCAGAGTATAGGTCTGAGGGGTTACATCACAACGAATGACGGTCAATCCATTTAAAACATAGTGCCCCTGTCCGTTTAACGGCACGATGAGCCCCCACACTAAACAACATAAAAGGTATAATCGGGACAAGAGAAATTTTGATTTGGTCTTCGTTAATAAATTTACGAAACAAAGACACATTTGGTGGAATAATCGCTGCCCTCAAAAGTACATATTGATTATTTGACCAGAATAAGGCATTTTATTTACATTCATGCAGGATAAATGGGGTTTTATAAAAATGATTGATTTTTTGTCACACATTTAAATATCAACTATATGATGAAGCCCGGCGACCAGCTGTTGATTACAGAAAAGAAAGCAGCCCGAAGGACCCGGTTGGGAATTCTTTTCATTCTGATTCTGACCGTTTCCTGTGTTGTCCGACATGACCAGATAGAAACAAAAAAGGTTAACCTGCTCATCTTCACCCGAACCCGGGCCTACCGCCATGAATGTATAGAGCCTGGCGTGAAGGCTATGCAGGCCTATTTTTCCAGTCACGGGATCACCTCCATCCAGAGTGAAGATTCCCTCCTCTTTACACCTGAAAAATTGAAATCCTTTGATGCCATTATGTTTTTCCAGACGACAGGAAATATTTTGGATTCCCTGGAGCAAAATGCTTTCATGGGTTTTATCAGGAGCGGAAAAGGATTTGTAGGTGTACATGCCGCTGCGGATACAGAATATGACTGGCCCTGGTATGGCCAACTTGTTGGAGCATGGTTTTCAGATCACCCGGATATACAATCAGGCACGCTGATAAAAACCGACTCTGCAAAAATTGCTACCGCTCATTTGCCTGCGCGATGGACCCGGACGGATGAATGGTATAATTTCAAAAAAGCCCCGTCGAATGTCCATGTAGAATTAATGGCAGATGAAACCACCTACACAGGTGGAACTATGGGCGCGAATCATCCTATGGCCTGGTATCATGAGTTTGAAGGTGGCAGAGCTTATTATACCGCGCTGGGACATACGGTGGAGAGTTATCAGGATACCTTATTCCTTGAGCATCTGGAGAAGGCGGTGATGTGGGCCGCAAAGAAATCGTAAGGTGCAAAGAGCCAGGAGCGTGATTCAACTTGCCCCATGCTCTACCGCCGCATCATATAGTACCGCGTGATGACGGGATCCTTGTGCTGAGCTTGTCGAAGTATCCGCTGCGCTACGACTTGCCCCTTGCTGTTTAATGGCTACCTTTACGCCTCGATGGCGCTATAAATCCCCGTTGAATTAATTTTTATGTCTACGTTTAAAGAGATGGGTCTCCGTGGGGAGATCCTCACGGCCATCACCGAAATGGGTTTTGAGAAGCCCACCTCCATCCAGGAGAAAGCCATTCCGCATATTCTGTCATCAGGTCAGGACTTAATAGCAAGGGCGCAAACCGGCACCGGAAAAACCGGTGCATTTGGCTTGCCGTTGATCCAGAAGCTCAATCTCAAATCTGAACATGTACAGGCGCTGATCCTTTGTCCGACCAGGGAGCTTTGTATTCAGATCACCAAAGAGCTGCAAAATTTTGCCCAAAACATGCCTGGTGTAAAAATCACTCCTGTATATGGGGGTGCTCATATGGATACCCAATTGTTTGGCCTTCGCCAGAAACCACAAATTGTCGTGGGTACACCCGGGCGTACCCTGGACCTGGTCAATCGCAAGAAATTAAAGCTGGATGAAGTTCAGTGGCTGGTATTGGATGAGGCGGATGAAATGTTGTCCATGGGTTTCAAAGATGATCTGGATGCGATTTTAGGAACGACGCCGAAAGAAAAGCAGACCCTGCTGTTTTCGGCGACGATCCCAAAGGAAATACTCCGGATAGTTAAGACGTATATGCAGAACCCGGTTGAAATTGCTGCAGAAAAAATTCAAACCGGTGCCGATAATGTCACGCATCATTTTTATGAGGTCCAGGCCAGGGATCGTTATGTTGCTTTAAAACGTATCATCGATCTGCATCCGGATATTTACGCCATCGTATTTTGCAGAACCCGCGCGGAAACGAAAGAAATCGCAGAGAAGCTTTCTGCTGAGGGTTACAATGCTGATGCACTTCATGGCGATCTGAGCCAGGAACAAAGGGAATACACCATGGGCAAGTTCCGGAGCAAATCGCTTCAACTGCTCATCGCTACGGATGTGGCGGCCCGGGGACTGGATGTATCGGATTTGACACATGTGATAAATTATAATCTGCCGGATGATCCGGATACGTATATCCATCGGAGTGGACGGACAGGACGGGCTCATCGCAAAGGTGTTTCCATTGTCATCATCCATTCGCGGGAGCATGGACGGCTCAAGGACCTGGAACGCAGAATAGGAAAACCGTTTGAAAAGAAACGTATTCCAACAGGAAAAGAAATCTGTGAAAAACAACTTTATCACCTCGTAGATAAAGTAGAAAATGTGGAAGTTGAAGAAAGTCAGATTAAAGATTACCTGCCAGCCATTTTTGCCAAACTGAGTTGGCTGGACAGGGAAGAACTCATCAAACGGTTTATGTCGATTGAGTTTAACCGGTTCCTGGCGTATTATAAAGATTCACGCGACATCAATGTCGAAAGCCGATCTTCAGATTCTCGAGCGGAAGAGATGATCGCAGCGGACGAGATGATCGCAGCGGACGAGATGATCGTGGCCGACGAGATGATCGCGGAAGAAGAGAGGAAAGAAGTGGAAGAGAAGGAAGGGGCGGAAGAGAAGGAAGGGGCGAAAGAGATGAAAGAGGTGGAAGGGATGACAGGGGAACCCGATTTGACAGGGGTATTTCAAAAGAAAAAAAGTCTCCCTACGCTGACGGAGACAAGCCGACACCAGCCAAACGCGGAGCCGACAGGCCCAAGGTAAAATTCACCACCCTGGTGATCAATTCGGGTACGGCGTATAAGTTTAATCCCAAAGTGCTGCTTTCCCTCGTCAATCAATACATGCCTGACCAGGAAGCCCAGATCGGGAAGATTGATGTGCAGTTTACCCACACCCTTTTTGATGTCGACGAATCGTATAAGGACCAGGTAATACAGGCCTTTAAGAAAGCCAAATTCAAAGGGCAGAAGCTGGTGGTGGACCAGGTGAAGGGGAAGAAAAAAGCATAGCGCAAGGAGCAGGGGGTAAGGAGCATAATGCTTAAACAAGTAATACTTATTAGTCCACACGCCATTCGTTAAGTTTTTTCATTGACCGGAAAGAAAATAAAAGTCCAATTAAAATTGTTGGTTATTACTTGCCACTGGCTTTAGCCACGAGGGAAAAGGAAGGATTTTTGGACCGTAGTCATCGCCGTCAATTCAAAGTATATTTCAGGCCAAAATATTTCATTAAATTAGCCTGTAGCTTAATCAAGGGAAGGGACATCACACTACACAATCCAACCGTGTATGTTTAATTCGCCCGTCCTTGATGTGACCATTGGGTTGGTCCTGATCTTTCTGCTCTACAGTCTTTTAGCCACTACCATAAATGAAGGCATAGCCACGTTGTTCGGACTCCGGGCCAGGATGCTGCGCAATGCCATAGCGGACCATATGCTGTCGAATGCCTCCACCGCCAGCCGGAAGCAGAGCGTCGTGAAAGGATTCCGGGAATTTTTTACAGAAGCTAAAGAGATAGTTACCGGTCCTGGTGAAAAGACCACCTTAAAGATCGGGGACCATTTTTATGACCATGCATTGGTAAAAAGTTACGGGGCGACGTCCATCTTTCCGTTACCTTCTTATCTCACTGCGGGAAATTTCTCCACCATCCTGGTGGATGAATTGAAAAAAGAATTTGACAGAAGGGTAAAGGATATCGCGAAAGACAAATTAAAAAATGTCAATAATCACGATTCGGAAGAAACCCTTCTTGAAAATTTAACGCTCAGTACCGACCTGGTCAAGATAAAGGAACTGCTGGATTATTACGGACGACATTATTTGCTTAAAAAAAGTCCGCCCCCGAATTCCATCCTCGATGAACAGACCTGGCGGATATTGCAGGTCCAGCTTCGGGAGAGTGGCTACCAATGGGAAAGGTTTATGGCCAAACTCGAGACCTGGTTTGATGACACGATGAAACGGGTATCTGGCTGGTACAAGCGACAAACGCAAACTATATTATTTTTTCTCGGTCTCGTCATTGCCGGAGTGCTCAATGTAGACACCATTCAATTAGCCGAGCGTCTTTCAAAGGATAAAGAATCACGTGAGAAATTGACCCAACTGGCCATTCAATCCATTGATACCTATAAAGATGATCCGCGAGTCAAACAGAGCACGATTCAGCTTCCAGCCGACACTCTCGATTTATCTGAAACGGCAGCCGAAATATCCTTTCTGGCCTACAAACGAAAATTGGATAGTCTTGTGCGGCAGGGACAAACCGATTTAGAAGAGGCGAATGATGTGCTCGCTTTAGGATGGAAAAATAATCCCGGTGACCAATCGAGGACTATCACTTTTTATAGTGGGGCCAGCAAAATATTGGGCTTTTTCCTGACGGCACTGGCTATTTGCCTCGGGGCTCCGTTCTGGTTTGACCTGTTGAATAAGCTGGTTAAAATCAGGGGTACCGGTGCTAAGGAAAGCAGCGAAAATGCAAGCCAAACTAACAGAGGTACTGGAGCGGTATCTGCCCCGATCATCATCCATACATCAACCGGCGAGGAGCCTGTCGGATAAAGCATGGTCAGGCTCCAGGTCATCGTCAAAGCCCTGTATAAGAGAAACAGGTTGCCCACTCAAATGCCTGATGTGGACGGTATCGCCGGTGTGGTGCTGGAGGGATTTAGTTTTTTAGGAGAAGAGGTTGGTCCTGCCGATTTGCCGCAGGGTACGAAAGACAAATGGTATCGGGATCGGGATGGATATTATTATTGGGGGAGTGGATTGTTGATTATTGATGAGATAGTATCCTCGGTTGTAGAGTTGGAAGCCATGGAGCCGGAAGCTGCGGCGGTGCAGACATTTAGCTGGTTCACCGATTTGAATATTGAAGTAGTATGGAACCAATTTCAGGAACAAGGTGAAGAAGTGACTATTGCCATTTTGGATACAGGTTATGATTTAGCTAATGATGATCTGAAAGAAGCAGTGATCGGGGTAAGACGATTTGACATAGCCAACTCTCCTGCCTTTGATGACGTTTCCTCTGCCCTGATGAATGATCAGCACGGTCACGGAACTTTTTGTGCCTCCATACTAGCCAATCGAAATAAAAAAGGAACCCTATTGGGTATAGCCCCGAAGTGCAAATTGTTAGTAGGTAAAATCAGTGAAGATGATGGATTGGATCCGGAAGGTTTGGAACTGGTATTAGATGGAATTGAATGGGCCATTAGTAAGGGAGCGGACATCATATCTATCAGTTTCGGAAAATTCAGAAATGAACTGCCCTCGACCGATCATTATTTTGAAAATTTACAGACCAGGTTGGATCAAATCCTGTTAAATCACCGGGTACTCATTTTCGCTTCCTCAGGAGATAATCGTCAGGGTCAAATACTCACCAAAGAACGCTATCCTGCCTCTTTTAATGGTTGTGTATCTGTTGGAGCTACTAATCAACATGTCATCAGTCCTGTCACCGTGTTAAGCCCGAATACCATTATACACGCGCAGGGTGAAAAAGTTGAATCGTATTGGTTGAACAAAAATATTGTGACCAAAACGGGCACCAGTATGTCAACCCCCATCGTAGCCGGAGTGGCGGCGCTGGCGGTATCTCACGTTAAGAAGAGTCATGGTGGATCATGGGTGCCTGCGGAAGTATTGCAAAAAGTGTATGACAGCGGATCTTCCATTCCAACGGGCAATAAAAAAGAAATATTTCCCACCGCATTATTTAATACTATATAATTATTAATGATTATGAAAACGATCACACTTGCCATTCTGATCTTATTCTTTTCGTATCCTTTATTTGCGCAAAATCCGATTTATGATGCCCTGTTTTTAATAGATAAAATCAATTCCAGTGGAAAAATCATTTTACAACATGATGTACAGGAGATGCTCGTTAAGTACTTCCCGGTGGATTCTCCGGATAGTATTACCGCGGTTATGGTCAATGCCAATCCATTTTTTAAAAGTTTATTTAGGGACAAGGGGGCCGATGCAGAAGATGTATCTTCCTTAAGCGAGGGAATGAAATCCATAAGCCGGGGTGGCATTGGCAACCTGAATGTCACCAGCTTTGCTGACGGCCTCGCTAAATTTTTAGTCGCCCGCGCAAAAGAAGAATTAAACGTAGCTTTTTTCAGAAAATTCCAGGATTTCCTGAAAGGCTATCCGGAAGTCCAGGTCATTTTTCCGGCAACCTATGATCTGGTGAGTCAAATTTATTCCTATCAATATGCAGCCTTTCTTCCCGCTCTTCGATCAGCTTTCCACAGGGACATGAATACCTTTAGCACCAACCTCATGAAATTAAGAGAGTTGGATACAATGGATTGTCCATCAACCGATAAAAAATGTAGATGCCGGCTGAATTCCATTCATCAATTCCTCCACGATGATCCCATCGGGCGAACTTTTGTTGCCGGCTTGCTGGTTTCGGATAATCTGATTAAAGGAAATAATGCAGTTGAAATATTGGATAACCTCGCCAATGATGAATTATTTTTTGAGGAAACGGATAATTTTTCCAGTAGCATCCGGTTTTGCCATCTTCTTTCCAATGCATTACGAAGCAAAGAAGAAGGAGAGCTGTGGGTCAATAAAAACCAAATCAATACCCTCATCGGGAATAAACATGCATTGAAAATATTCCTCGGCTTATTTTATGCCACCAACCAACAGCTGCCTGTTCCTGTCCTGTTTCATACTGCTTCAGGGGAGACCATACCTCTTGATAACCTTTTACAGGACCTGGTTGTCGATACAAGCGATCAGTTTTTTCGATTCAAAACCAGTTTACAGGGGTTTGGTTATCTGGCGGCAGATGTTTCCCTGGGCACCAGAAATATCAAGCTGCAAGATGATCCCAATGGGGAGGCTTCCCTGTTGAGGTATGCCGATTATGCTTCCGCTTTGTCATCTCTTCTTACAATGGGAGTCTCTTTTTTTAATACTGAAAACACTCAATTGGCCAAAGACGTCGGACTTTTTACCGCTGTTCTGGATAATGCAGTCGCTTCCTGCTATGATGTCAAATCAAAAAACTACAGTTCTTTAGTATTGCATACATCCGTTATCCTGGACACGATATTGGCAGGACAATATTCCTTTAGAAGTGATTACATCAGGTATGGCAACTTCATGGCGAATATCATAGAAGCGGATAATTCAGATGAAGTGAAGGCTGCCATTGAAGCCGCTGTATTACCCGTAGGCAGTTCATCCATCAAGAGAGAAACGTTTTCCAACATATCACTCAATGCCTACCTTGGTCTGATGGGGGGAATGGAATACTTGCCAGGTTTGCAGGAGGGCCAAACTGCGCCGGTGGTTGGCGTGACAGCCCCATTGGGATTAGCGTTTAGCTGGGGAAATATTGGAAACGGGAGACGAAATCATTCGCTCACGAAGGAACAATTAATTAAGAAAAGTAAAAAAGGAGGGCAGAGCCTGAGTCTTTTTATTCCGCTCATTGATGTGGGGGCACTGGCCACCTTCAGGTTCGGCGATGACAGCAGCCATGTGGCATCTGAAGTAAAACTGGCCAATATCATAGCTCCTGGTCTTTATGGATATTGGGGACTGGGAAAAGGTCCGATCTCGATCGGATTAGGCGCCCAGATGGGCCCACAATTGAGAAAAATAAATGCAGAGGACGTCAATGTCGATAAGAATTTTTACATCCGGTATAGTCTTACCATTGCGGTGGACATACCCTTTTTCAATTTCTATACGCGAAATTAACTTAAACCAACATCTGGCGAAAAATTCAGATTACTGAAAAAACATCCATGTATTCAAGAGCCGCTAGTTCAAATTCTGTTTTGATGACCATTAGTGCTATGGTGACCTGGCTAGCCCTTGGACTGCAGTTTTATCTCATTATTCTTAATCGGGTAACTCCTATACCAGAAACGATCACCCGCTTCTTTTCCTTTTTTACCATTCTCACCAATATCCTCGTCGCGGTGTATTTCAGCTCACTTGGCTTTTTTTCCAAATCAAAAGCGGGACAGTTTTTTTCAAAACCCGCTACAGCCACCGCCATTACTATTTATATCACCCTGGTGGGACTGGGCTACCAGTTTCTGTTAAGGCATATCTGGGATCCAAAAGGATGGCAATATGTAGCGGATGAATTGCTGCATTCCGTTATTCCTTTTTTTGCTTTGTTATACTGGATCCTTATGGTTCCGAAAGTAAAGCTGAAGTCGAAAATGATAGCTATATGGATAGTATACCCGGTGGTTTATTTCATTCTGGTGATGATCCGCGGAGCTTTTTCAGGATTTTATCCCTACTATTTTATTGATGTGACCCAACTCAGGTACGCACAAGTTCTGAAGAATAGCGGTGCATTACTTGTTGTTTTTATCCTGTTATCTGCCTTATTTATTTATATACCCAAAATCAGAACCCAAAAAATAAATCATACTGAAATGAGCAACCGAAATGAAACCAGATACTAGATGGTTATCCATTGAATTTTTTCTTTTCACTTTTAAAATATTATCATCATGAAAAATGTAGTCAAACTTATCATCACCAGTAAAGCGAATTTGAGACAAAAGTACGGAAGCGATTTTCCCAAAATAACCAAACTTTTTACCCGTTTAAAAGCAGCGGATAAAAAGTTGTACCTCATCACCAAAGTAGTATACATTGACGATAAAGCCTCAGCCAAAAGTGCGGGTATCGCTATGGTCACCGACATTACCCGGAAGAGCTGCAAAACAGCAGTGGACAGCTTGTTCAGTAAACACCAGCCGGCTTATATGGTCTTGTTTGGCGCACAGGATATCATTCCGTTCCAGGAAATCAGCAACCCGGTGAAAGACCGCAATAACGATGATGATGCCACCGTGCCTTCTGATTTGCCCTATGCCTGCAATGAACCCTACAGCACAGTGTTTACTTCCTTCACCGGACCAACGCGTGTAGTAGGGAGAATACCGGATATTCCAGGCCTTGCTGATATTCAATATCTCACCACAGTTATAGAAAACATTATCCAGTCGAAGCCGGCTGCACAGGATGACTACATGAATTATTTTGCCATGACGGCTCAAGTCTGGAAAAAATCCACTCGTGAAAGTGTTAGCAACATATTTGGCAACAGCACAAAATTGAAAGAATCACCCCCGTCGAAAACTCCTTTAACAGCCACACAGGTTCAGCCGCTGGTGCATTTTTTTAATTGTCATGGGAGTCCCATAGACTCCAACTTTTATGGCCAGCAAGGAAAGACCTATCCGGCCGCTATTAATTCATCCGATATCGACAATAAAATAAGGAAAGGCACTTTCGTTGCTGCGGAATGTTGTTACGGTGCGCAGGTCTATAATCCCGCCGATTCGGAGGATCAAAAGTTAAGTTTGGCGAACACGTATTTGAAAAATAAAGCTCTTGCTTTCGTGGGCAGCAGTACTATCGCCTATGGACCTTCTGCGGGTCAGGGCCTGGCAGATCTGATCACCCAGGATTTTGTAAAAGGGGTGCTCAATGGAGCGAGCACGGGAAGAGCATTCCTGGAAGCGCAGCAGAAATTCCTTTCCGCGGTAGGCCCGCAGTTGGATCCCTACGAACAAAAAACACTGGCGCAATTTTATTTATTAGGAGATCCATCTGTGCAAATAGTATTGCCGGTTCAAAACGACAAGAGTGGCGAGAGCCTGGACAACCGGCGAATAAAATTATTTGCGAAAGGCATGGACCTGCAAGCTAACATGCAGCCTTGCAAGTTGAGGAAAAACGAATCCATGCACCGCAGTGGAAAATCAAAACTTGAATTTCAGCGAATGTGTAAGAGCACAGGTTTTTCGGGTAAGGAGAAGGAATATCAATACAAGGTACCTTCTACGGGTGCCAGATCAAGTGCATTTGCCAAATCCCTGACCGGAGGCAAAGAGGTCATATACCGTACCTTTATGCGAAAGGGGCAGCAAGCAGGAACCAAGGTGATCAACTTTGAAGTATTGGTCATCAAGGCCAGTGGAAATGAAATATTAGGATACCGGCATTATGTAACCAGATGACGCAGGCTTATGGATGAAGTTGAACTGACAGGAAAAGTGATCGTGGAAGAATTCGGGACGGGCTCCAAAAGCCAGCATGAGGCTGTTTTTCTGGTGGTCGGGGATAAAAAGTACAGGTTAAAAATGAAAGGCGGCAATCCCTTTTATGATCCGGCACTTCACCAATATGCCGGAAAAAATATCAAGATCATCGGAAACGATACGCCACATTTTTTTATTATTACACATCCGCCTGTAGTTGTTCCCAGGCAAAAAAAAAGTAATTGAAGGCGAAAACTTGATTCACATAAACTTACTTCAGGTTATGCCTTCGATTGCCCGTGCCGTAACTTTTATCCTGGCCTCCTTCTTCACTTTTCTGTTTTCCTGTACACCAGGTGAGGTTTCGCCCCCGGAGCTTATTCGTGTTCCCTACACCAGTCATGAGCAGGAACAAAGAAATTTTTTCCTCTATCTGCCGGAAGGATATCGAAACCATCCTGAACAGAAGTGGCCGGTGATCCTGTTTTTGCATGGAAACGGAGAACGAGGCAATGGGCGTGAAGATCTGGATTGGGTGTTAAAGGAAGGATTGCCTTATGAAGTATGGATACAAAAAAGAAATCTTCCATTCATCATCATTGCACCTCAATTGCCCATGTATGGAATGGATTCTTTGGCCTGGATCCATGACCGGGATGTTTCCATGATTCCAAAACGCAGGATAACGGGCGTTCCGGACAGGCCTGAAGAATTTTCCACGCCAGATACCATGGGACCAGTACCTGGCATCATCAACTTTCCGCCGATGACACCGAAATTGGGTTGGGAAAAATCTGAAACGGACCTCATCGCCATAGTGGATACCGTCATTCATAATTATCATGGAGATGCTGATCGCGTGTACCTCACTGGACTTAGTTATGGAGGTTATGGCACCTGGTACATGGCCGGTAAACATCCGGACGTCTGGGCAGCTATAGCACCTGTCTCAGGCTGGGGTCATCCGGAATCCATGAAGCCTATCGCCGATCACCAGTTGCCGGTATGGGCATTTGCGGGTGGCCGGGATCAGACCGTTAACCTGGGCTATTACTATGCCGAAATAAACAAACTGGAAGAACTGGGTGATAAAGAAGTTCGCTTCACTATAGAAGAGGATATGGGACATGATACCTGGCGCAGGGTATACGCGGGGGAGGATTTGTATACCTGGTTCCTTTCCCATAAAAAGGGAAAATAAGTCGAGTTACAGGAAGGAAGGCTTTACCTATTGAATCCGGTAAACGTCTGTGAACTTGCGTCCCTGTGCATCGAAGAACTGATCCAATTCTTCTTTACTGATATGCGTATCCGTACTTGAGTTGTATTGGATGGTATTTCGCTGTTCATTCAAATCGCCCAGTGGTCCTGACCAGGGAATATCGGTGCCCTGGTATTTTCTATAGGCCACAATGCGACTGGGAAATACAATGATCGTATCTGTTCCGCCTTCGACCGGACGTAAGAATCTTTGCTCGGGGTACAGTCGCGCATCTGCAGCTTCACGGGCAGTGGTAGCCCGGTATTTAGCCAGCGAAGTAAAAGAAGTAATAATCAGGAAGGCGAACAGGACCGCACAAAAACCAACCGGAACCATATTGATAATGAAGGCCTGGCGAAAATTACCGGAAGAATAGGCTTTGATTGAAAAGATCAGGGCGACAATAATCAACAGGAGCGGAAGCAACATTAAGAGTCGCATTCCCCAGGCTTTAGGGTCGTCACCTGATCCCGGCGCATCAAACGACATGGCAAAACCCAGCAAATACATAAAGCCAAATCCGAGCAGGATAAGGACAGACAGGATCATCAGGAGGAGTGCAGCTGTTTTCATTAGGAAAAGATAAATTATTTTTACATTAATCTATTCTCCCAGTGGATAGCCTTAATAATGAAAACCGGTTCGCATGATTTCGTTCTTTATAAAAAATGAGAAAAAGATTTCCCGGATTTCAGTCATTGCGGTCTTCCTGGGCTTGATCCGGTCCTTGTCAGAACCATTTCGATTACAGTATTATGCTTCTACACCGCTCAGCTTTGAACAGGTAAAGCCTTACCTGCTGGGCTGTTTGGTGGCTGCTGTCGGCCTGTTGGTCATGATCCTATTTTCCTTTTACCATCGATACAGGATCATAGTGCTGATTGCCATGCTCACCATTCTGTCGATGGTCCTGGTGAAATTTGAGTACCATATTTAAACTGGCTGGCACGGAAATACACAGAAATGAAAGAAAAACCGGATTCATTTTCGTATATTTCAACATCTCCTCTATGAATTTTCACCCTCAACCTGATCAAGGGCTATGAAAAAAATTATCATTATTCTATTGAGCGTTTGTCATCAAGCCGTCATGTTGACAGGACAAACCAATATTCATTTCACCAACCCGGTGATCTATGATGTGCTGAAAGGAAATTATAATCCGCAGGATTATTTGCCTGCATTTCCGGTCGATGACCCCAACTTCATCAGCCAGCAGCTGATTCACCAAATCCGGCCCGACTCCCTGAAAGCCACTTTGATCGCCTTGCAGGCTTTTCACAACCGGAACACGGGTTCAGATACCCTTTCAGATTCCATAGGTATGGGCGCGGCGAGAAAATGGGTGCTCCGCCAATTTGAACGATTCAGTGCGCAGCAGCAATCAAGACTACTCACGGGATACCTGGAATTTGACCAGGACATTTGCGGAATGGATCGCCATAAAAATGTGGTAGCGGTTTTACCGGGGCGTGACACGGCAGATCCTTCCTCTATTATTATTGAAGCTCACCTGGACAGCCGCTGCCAGGACAAATGCAGCGGGGACTGCCTGGCCCTGGGCATCGATGATAATGGAAGTGGTGTCGCACTGGTGATCGAATTGGCCAGGGTGATGAGTCAATTTACTTTTGATCATACGCTGATTTTCATGACCACTACCGGCGAGGAACAAGGACTATATGGAGCCAATGCATTTGCCGTATATGCCAAAACTGAAAATATTCCCATCAAAGCGGTATTGAATAATGACATTGTTGGTGGTATCATTTGTGGTATGACCTCATCACCTCCTTCCTGCCCGGGTTACAACGACATCGACAGTACGCAGGTGAGGTTGTTTTCATACGGAGGATTTAATTCACCACACAAACAACTTTCCCGGTTTATCAAGCTGGAATATAATGAAATGATAAAACCGCTTTCCGCTGTACCGATGCAGATCAGCATCATGTCGCCGGAAGATCGCACCGGCCGGGGAGGCGATCATATTCCTTTCCGGGAGAATGGGTTTACGGCCATGCGTTTTTGTTCCGCCAATGAAAACGGAGATGCGAATGTCAAGGATATTAATTATCACGACCGGCAACATACCTCTGATGATATATTGGGTGTGGATACAAATGGAGATATGTTGATCGATAGTTTTTTTGTTGATTTTGATTATCTCTCCCGCAATGCCACCATCAATGGCAATGCAGCTGCCATGGCTGCACTTGGGCCCAGGTCACCAGGTATTGAAAAAGTAAGTCAGGATGGCGACTGGCTCTATGTGGATCTCCATGATGCTTTTGATTACAATAATTACGTTGTCGCTCTCCGGGTGAATACCAATGACTTTGACACGCTCTATTATACCACCCATACGAAAGTCAATGCCTTCCGTCTCGCGCACCGGGATCTGAATATTTTTGTCAGTGCCGCTTCCATCGATGATAAAGGAATTGAGAGTTTGTTTTCCGATGAGAGTTTGGTCAAACTCACTACGGGCACATCAGAGATCCTGCCACATAAAAATGTAGAACTCTTTCAAAACAAACCCAATCCTTTTGATGATTCCACGATCATCAGTTTCTGGGTTCAGGATCCCGTGTCCATTCAATCCGCGAAAATAACCATCACTGGTGTTGATGGAAAACTGGTGAGCGAATTGCCGGTCAAAGTACATGAAGGCATGAATGAGGTCTTGTATGATCACGGCTACAACATGAGCGGAACCTATTTGTACAGTCTGTACATCAATGGCCAATTGGTGGATACGAAGAAGATGGTGTTTGCGAATTAACGTTTCGGCTCTGTTCAGCGTGCTGCTTCGCTCGGACCGCGTTTCGTTTCGACTACGCTCAGCGACCAACGCACTCCACCAGAGTATTATCCTGAAGTCTTCGACTCCGCTCAGCCTTGAAAGAATCTTTCTCTTGTCGTTTCGGCTACGCTCAACGACCAAAAGTATCAACCTGAGAAATAGGCAGAAGTCTTCGACTCCGCTCAGCCTTGAAAGAATCTTTCTCTTGTCGTTTCGACTACGCTCAGCGACCAAAAGTATCAACCTGAGAAATAGGCAGAAGTCTTCGACTCCGCTCAGCCTTGAAAGAATCTTTCTCTTGTCGTTTCGGCTACGCTCAACGACCAAAAGTATCAACCTGAGAAATAGGCAGAAGTCTTCGACTGCGCTCAGCCTTGAAAGAATCTTTCTCTTGTCGTTTCGACTACGCTCAACGACCAAAAGTATCAACCTGAGAAATAGGCAGAAGTCTTCGACTGCGCTCAGCCTTGAAAGAATCTTTCTCTTGTCGTTTCGACTACGCTCAACGACCAAAAGTATCAACCTGAGAAATAGGCAGAAGTCTTCGACTCCGCTCAGCCTTGAAAGAATCTTTCTCTTGTCGTTTCGACTACGCTCAACGACCAAAAGTATCAACCTGAGAAATATCAGAAGTCTTCGACTCCGCTCAGCCTTGAAAGAATGACTAAGTGAAAATTTTAAATCCGAGCGAAGCCGAGGATTAAAGTATGGACAACAGTAAGATACCATTGGTCGTTCGACTGCGCTCAGCTCGAAACGAACAATACCTTGTCGTTTCGACTACGCTCAGCGACCAACGCATCCACCAGAGTATTTTCCTGAAGTCTTCGACTCCGCTCAGCTTTGAAGGAATCTTTCTCTTGTCGTTTCGACTACGCTCAACGACCAAAAGTATCCACCTGAGTAAATTTCCTGAAGTCTTCGACTCCGCTCAGCCTTGAAAGAATCTTTCTCTTGTCGTTTCGACTACGCTCAACGACCAACACACTCCACCTGAGTATTTTCCTGAAGTCTTCGACTCCGCTCAGCCTTGAAAGAATGACTAAGTGAAAATTCTAAATCCGAGCGAAGCCGAGGATTAAAGTATGAACACCAGTAAGATACCATTGGTCGTTGAGCGAAGCCGAAACGAACAATGAAGGGAGCGTAGCCGAAACGAACAATGAAGGGAGCGTAGCCGAAACGAACGAATACCTTGTCCGCTTCGACTACGCTCAGCGACCAACGCACTCCACCAGAGTATTTTCCTGAAGTCTTCGACTCCGCTCAGCCTTGCAAGAATCTTTCTCTTGTCGTTTCGACTACGCTCAACGACCAACACACTCCACCTGAGTATTTTCCTGAAGTCTTCGACTCCGCTCAGCCTTGAAAGAATGACTAAGTGAAAATTCAAAATCCGAGCGAAGCCGAGGATTAAAGTATGAACACCAGTAAGATACCATTGGTCGTTGAGCGTAGCCGAAACGAACAATGAAGGGAGCGTAGCCGAAACGAGCAATGAAGGGAGCGTAGCCGAAACGAACAATGAAGGGAGCGTAGCCGAAACGAACAATGAAGGGAGCGTAGCCGAAACGAACAATTCACGGAGTGAAGCCGAAACGAACAAGTAGAATATTACTCCACCACAAATTTCCCGGCCCCAATAGTCCGCCTTTCACTTCCACTTTCCACCCGATAGAAATAAAGACCACTTTCCCAACCCTTCAGATTAATAGTAACCAACTGATCAGAGGTTACCTGTGTTTGAATGAGCTGGCCGGTCATGGAATACAGGGAGATGGTATGTTCCTGATGTTGATCCAGCATGTTCAGGTTGATATATTGGATAGCCGGGTTCGGGTATATCGCAACCTGGCTTGTTCGTGCGGGATCGAAAGAGATACCTGAAGTCAAGGTATCCAATAGAATAAATTCAACCTGGTCAAAATAAATATTTCCAAATGCCGGCCCTGCAGCGAATGCAGATAATGTAATTTGAATGGTATCCGCAGGCTCCGGTTTGAGCGTATCCCTGACCGAATAAAAAGCCCAATCCGGTGAATTGGCAGGGATTGTTTTTTCCACTACATTGATTCCATTTGATCGTATCCCGATGTTGGCCCCACCAAAGGCCTGGCCATCATTTTTCATCCAGACGTTTAAGAGGTATTGATGGGTTCCGCTTTGACCGGTGATATAGGTACTCGCGGTAGCTGGAAAACCATTCCCTATTCCGGTAGCGCCAAGGGACCAAACGCCGCCTTCAGGAGGAGTGTCTTTGTAAAACATAATATCGCACGGATTCCCAGGCTGAAGGGTATCACAGAGGTAAGTCAGCTCCTGATCACAGGCATCATACCACGACATGCAATTCAGTTGCCCATTGGATTCAAAGCCGGAATTGGAGATCAGATTCTGGCCGAAACCAAAACTGGAGCAAAGGATGAAGGGAACGAAGGATAAAAGGTATTTCATACTGGTTGATTTAGCATGGATAAAGTTAGGGTTTCAATCAACACGAGTTGAGACTAAATATTCAAACACCTTTCTCCATATCTCCCATCCTTCCACTTCACTCAGATTCGAATTGTGCCAGAGGAACACCAGTTCCCCATTATGTTTTTTGACCTGATCAATGATTTGCTTGCACAGCGTGATGCTTTGATCCGGGTCATAGTTTTTATAATACCGGAAGCTCACATCCATGATCAACAAGGGATGTTCAACCATAGGCAATGTTTTACTTTGGGTGATATCAAACACCGGAAAGGGTTTGCTGGTGCCACACCGGAAACCCGGTTCGCCGGCGTAGCCCAGGGTATTGTCTTCTTTGATTCCGGCATCGGCGAGAAAGCGCCAGGTGGCCGGAATGGAAAACCGCAAATAATGCTGGCGTGAAGTGGTGACCGGCGTGTCAATATGTTTGGCGAGTAATTTTTTTTCTTCGAGGATAAGTCTGCTATCGAGAAATGAATTGTAGCTGGGATGTAATCCGATCGTATGATTTCTTTCCCGGAAGGATTGCAACAACATTTTGATTTTCGGATCGGAAATGGAATAATACCCCTCATATTTGGATATGCCGCCGACGAGCATATTGAACTGCATGGAAAGCCCCGCTTTTTCCGCGAGACTCATCATGTAGTCGAACTGATCATATGGATCCTGTTCCTTACCGGCTTTAACGGCTTTCCTTTTTTGAATGGCCTGTTGCACCGCCGACCATTTTTTACGTTTTACCCATTGGGACAAAATCACTTTCCAACCCGGTTTTTTTAACCAGAAAAAAGGCATGTCTACATCACAGGTGGGCACTACTTTAAATGAATCTTTTTCTGCCGGTACATTATAATCTAATTGTTTCAACCAGGTCTTCAATAAGGCCACATACTCATCGACAATGGGCCGCAGGATGAAACCGGATTTAACAACCAATGCCTGTGCAGCCGGAAATCTTCCATGCAAATCCTCATACAACCCCAATGACTCCTCCCATCGTGTCAGCATAAAAAAGGCCCCGGCAAAAATATCCAGGCCACTGATGATCTGGTCAGAGTGAAATCGAAACTTCATCCAGGCCGAATATCAACAAAGCATCATGAAGTCCTTCCTGCGTGGTCTGCATGATTTGCTTCGGAATCCGTTCAGCAGATAAATACGATTGCCCCACCTTCGTTTGCCCGAAGAACTGATCCCTGATGATGATGGATTTACCTTCCCAGGTGATTTCATAATGAACCTGTCCGGCCCTGGGGATAATGGCAGTTTCCAGTCCGCCATAATGCCGCAGCAGCATATCCACCGCATAGCTGCGCTCCGGGATGAAATGGTCGGGGATGTAAACTGTGATCAAGCTTTAAAGATACTATCGTGATCGGTGACCCGTGACCCGTGATCCGGTATCTTTTGGTTTCTATTTCGGTAAATAATATAATGAACCAACATGATTAAGGGCTGCTCTGCATATGAAAATACTATTCGGGAGTCCAGGTTGCGGCTCACTCCCGATAGCTATCGGGGTCACGGCTCACGACAGATTAATGCTTCAAAAAATCACCAATTTTTTCAACGATATAATTGATCTGATCATCCTCCAGATCCGGATGCATCGGCAATGACAACACTTCTTTACTGACCAGATCCGTATTCTTCAACAATACTCTTTTGCGGACGACTTTATTGAATGCGGCCTGTTCATGCATGGGCACCGGGTAGTAGATCATCGACGGGATTTTGTTTTCCGCCAGGTAAGCTTGCAAAGCATCCCTGCGCCCATCCTGCACTCGAATGGTGTATTGATGGAAGACATGATCCGACCAGGGGACGCGCTGAGGAATCAGGATGCCTGGCAGCTGGCCCAGGAGTTTATCATATTTATCCGCCACCTGTATTCGCTGCTGGTTCCAACGATCGAGGTGAGGCAGTTTGACATTGAGGATAGCAGCCTGTATGGAATCGAGGCGGCTGTTGACGCCGATCATATCGTGATAATACCGGCGCTGCATGCCGTGATTGGCGATCATCCGGATGGCTTTGGCGATGTTTTCTTTGCGGGCAAAGATGGCGCCCCCATCTCCATAGCAGCCCAGGTTTTTGGAAGGATAAAACGAAGTCGTACCGATATCACCAATGGTGCCTGCAAATAACCGCTCATCATGGTCCGCGATACATTTTGCCCCGATCGATTGCGCATTGTCTTCGATGACGAAGAGCTCGCGCGAATGGGCGATATTCATCAATGCCTTCATATTGACACACTGGCCAAAGAGATGCACAGGGATGATCGCTTTCGTGCGTGGGGAAAGGGAAGCTTCGATATCTTCCACCTTCATCAGGAAAGTGCGCGGATCGACATCCACCACGATGGGTTTGAGACCCAGCAGAGCAATCACTTCCACGCTCGCAACGAAAGTAAAAGAAGGCACCATGACTTCATCCCCGGTCTGCAGATTAAGGGCCATGAGTGCGATCTGCAAGGCGTCCGTTCCATTGGCACAGGAGATGACGTGGGTATTGTCCAGGTAGAAACTGAGGCTGGCTTCGAAATTTTTGACATCGGGCCCGTTGATAAACGCACCACTTTCCATGCAGGCCAACACGCGCCGGTCGATTTCGGATTTCAACTGCTGATACTGACGCTGCACGTCGACCATCTGGATGGGCTGCATGATGAGTTATTTGGGTTGAAGAAATTCGCGACCGATACTGGAGTAATAGAAGGTGGAGGGAATATCTTCCAGGTCATAGATATTACGACCGTCAAAAATAACGGGGGCTTTCATACGGGATCGCATCTGCGCAAAATCGGGCGTCCGGAATTCATTCCACTCGGTGACGATGGCCAGCGCATCTGCACCATCCAGGACTTCGTACATGTCTTCGGAATACAGCACATTGCCCTTGAAAAATTTTTGAAAATTCGGAATCGCCTCCGGATCGGTGGCCATGACGATAGCTCCGGCGCGCAATAAATCTTCGATGATATTCATCGCCGGGGCTTCCCGCACATCATCCGTATTGGGTTTGAAGGCCAGGCCCCAGATGGCGATTTTCTTTCCCTGGAGGTCATGGTCGAAATACTTCAGGATTTTTTCCGCCAGGATATGTTTCTGCCGGTGATTAACGCCCATGACGGCATCGAGGATTTTGAAATTATAGTCATGTTCTTTAGAGGTCAGGTGCAGGGCCTGCACATCTTTGGGGAAGCAACTGCCGCCGTATCCCACGCCGGGAAAGAGAAACCGCTTACCGATGCGGGTATCGCTGCCGATGCCTTTGCGTACGTGATCGACGTTGGCGCCGGTGCGTTCGCAGAGATTGGCGATTTCATTCATGAAAGAGATGCGGGTGGCCAGGTAAGCATTCGCTGCGTATTTGGTCATCTCGGCGGATCGTTCATCCATAAAGAGGATCGGGTTGCCCTGGCGGACGAAGGGTTTGTACAGCCGCTCCATCACTTGCCGGGCGCGATCAGAGGATACGCCGATCACGACGCGATCCGGTTTCATAAAATCTTCCACTGCAACTCCTTCCCGTAAAAATTCGGGATTGGACACTACATCAAAGAGATCGGGAGAAAGTTTTTTGGCCAGTTCGGCATGCACGCGCTCGGAGGTCCCTACCGGGACGGTGCTCTTATCGACGATGACTTTATAGGAGGTGATGAGGACGGACAGATCGCGCGCCACCCCGAGGATATAGGACAGATCGGCGGCGCCGTCATCTCCGGGCGGGGTGGGCAGGGCCAGGAAGATCACCTGGGCGTCCTGGATGCCCTCGGCCAGGGAGGACGTAAAATGGAGGCGGTCCTGTTCCTGGTTGCGCTGGAAGAGGACTTCCAGGCCGGGTTCGTAGATGGTGATTTTCCCGGCGCGAAGGCTGGCGATCTTGTCCTGGTCGATGTCGATGCAGGTGACATCATTGCCTGTCTCGGCGAAACAGACGCCGGTGACAAGGCCTACATACCCGGTTCCTACTACGGCGATTTTCATGCAGGGGCAAAGATAACCTATCAGTTGGCAGTCTCCAGCCGGCAGTTGCCGGGAATCCATACCCCATCGATTTTGCTGTGAGGCAAAATCTCTCCCCTGTGTGCTTCGCAACCCCGGGGCCGGTGACTTGTTGCTGTTGGAGTTCCGCCGTGCTGGGTGTGGTCGAAGTATCTCCAACAACCAACCGGATCCAAAAACGCTTGCTGGTCGAGATCCCCTGGATCCTTCGCCGCTGTTTGGAGTTTCCTGTAGTGAGCGAAGCCGAACTATCTCCAAGAGCCACCGAGATACAAAAACGTTTGCTGGTCGAGACCCCCTGGATTTTTCGCCGCTGTTTGGAGTTTCCTGTAGTGAGCGAAGCCGAACTATCTCCAACAACCAACGGGATACAAAGACGGGATCTCCTTTCGCCGCAGTTGGAGTTTCCTGTGATGAGCGGACTTCGTGCGCCGAAGGCGAAGTCGAAGCATCTCCAACAGCCAACTCAAAAATCAAGGGCTGGCGGGGAACTAATTTGTACGTACATTTGTCTTTACAATACCAGTTGTTGAATGGATATTCAGGGTTTTGATTGGGATGAAGGCAATCTCGAAAAATGCAAAATTCATGGCGTAAGCCATGAAGAGGTGTAAAGCGTATTTTACAATCAGCCAAGAGTATATCCTAATGTAAAACACAATACTGATGAAGAGAGATATCACGCTGTCGGAAAGACCCAACATGAAAGATATACCTATGTCGTTTTTACTTTACGCGAAGGGCCAGATGGCAAACTGATTCGACCCATCAGTGCAAGATTTATGCATAAAAAGGAAATTGATCATTATGAAAAGCACACCAAAACTTAAAAGCTTTCCAAAACTGAAAACAGATAAGGCGGCTGAAAACTTTGTTCGGGATGCAGATCTGACGGAATACGATTTTAGTGGATTCCAATCCATGAAATTTGAGTTTGCCCACAAGTCGGCCAGGATTAATATGCGTCTGCCTGAAGTCCTGTTGGAACGAATCAAAAAAATCGCAGACAAAAGGAAAATCCCCTATACTCGCTTTATCCGGCAGATTCTGGAAAGTGTGGTGGAGCGGGAGCAGCGCAGCCGGGCAAAATAAGTTTGAGTCTGTGGGAATCCATACCCCATCGATTTTGCTGTGAGGCAAAATCTCTCCCCTGTGTGCTTCGCAACCCCGGGGCCGGTGACCTGTTGCTGTTGGAGTTACGCCTTGCTGGGTGTGGTCGAAGCATCTCCAACAAACAAAGAAATCCAAAAGTAATATGGCCGTTGACTGGAGTTTTCTCCGTCAACCAACGGGATCCAAAAACGCTTGCTGGTCGAGATCCCCTGGATTTTTCGCCGCTGTTTGGAGTTTCCTGTAGTGAGCGAAGCCGAACTATCTCCAACAGCCATCATGATGCAAAAATGAAGGCAACAGGTGGCACGCAGGTTTCAGAGATTCTTAAGATTTTGGACCGAAAGAGCTGCTATCTACCAACATAGGAATGACAGCTATTTTCCTGCAAAACTTTTAGCGTTTGAGGTGAATATGCTTATTTTTCAATTATATTTGAATAGAAAAACAGAAGGAATATGGAGGTTTCATGACATTAATTGAAGACAGAGTATTGTAAGTAGTTTTATATATATAGCTGCCAAATGAATTTGTTTTCTGAATTATTCATTTATTCTGACCAACCAACAAATTGTCCGTATTGTCAAACTAGGTCAGATATCATTTTAGACTTTTCTCATACAATTTATCAAATCCAAGTTCATATTTGCATGAATGTAAAATGCGAACATGAATTTGTAGTAGTAAATGATTTGGAATTCAATAATGAATTACAATGAAGGAAGGGCAACGATTATGGTCACGGGAAGAACTTATATTGGCAATTAATTTATATTGTAAAATACCTTTTGGCCGATTGCATCGATCGAATCCAGAGGTAATTAAACTTGCCGATCTTATTAATAGAACACCTAGCTCAGTTGCATATAAATTGGTAAACTTTGCTAGCCTTGACCCAAGTCTGAAAGCGAGAGGTATAAAAGGTGCTTCAAACACCAGCAAATTGGATGCTGCGATCTGGGATGAATTTTTTTATCATTGGGATATTCTCCCATATGAAAGTGAAAAACTTAGAGCAAAATTTGAGCATACAACTATTGAATTATTAAATCATATTCCTGAATCTGAATTGCCCAAAGAAGGAAAAGAAAGAGAACAAATAGTTAAAATCAGAGTAAACCAATCTTTTTTTAGAAGTGCAGTTTTAGCAGCTTATAATAATACTTGTTGCATTACAGGTATTAATCAATCAGAATTTTTAATTGCTGGACATATTATCCCATGGAGCGTAGATGAAAAGAATAGATTAAATCCTAGAAATGGCATTGCATTAAATGCATTACACGATAAAGCTTTCGAATTGGGCTTTATAGCCATAACACCTGAGTATAAAATAAAAATTTCATCTGCTCTTTTGAAGCAAAAAAATGATTTATCTTTTGAATACTTTGGTAAATATGAAAATAAAAAAATTATTTTGCCTTCTAGATTTTTACCTGATCTAGAATTTTTGAGGCAACATAACAAAGATCGTTTTAAGGAATAAATTAAATGGTTGCATTTGTTAGTTGAACATGACTTTTTTATTTTCTAACTTTATATAATCTAATACCCGACGACAAAAAACAACTCCTCGAAACGAAATTATGGTCCATCGCCGACACCCTCCGCGGCAAGATGGACGCCGATGACTTCCGGGACTATATCCTGGGATTCATCTTCTACAAGTACCTTATCTTAAAGATGTATGTCTAAAACATTGTCCTCTTAAAGCCGGGAAGATTAGGCATCAAGAGTCATGGTGCCACATTAGATTTACTTTTTTAATTTAGTAGCTAAATATTGGTAAGTGATCCCTCATTCAATATTTGTACCAAATCAGGTCTACAATCGTGGAAGGGATATTAATGGCCTGTATGGAGGAAACGCTCAAAGCGGCATTTCTTCCTCTGCTAAGTTCCCATATATTTTTATCTTCTCAGGAAGATCGGGTCAACAACATGGATATAAAGATGGATGGGAGAATTCCCATGTGTTTTCTTATACGGGGGAAGGGCAATCTGGGGATATGACATTTGTCCGTGGGAATCTTGCCCTAAAGGATCACAAGAAAAATGGTAAGCGGGTGTTTCTCTTTGAATCGGATGGTCGAGGATTCGCGAAGTTTATTGCCGAAGTGGAAGTATTTGATGTTGATTACTTCGATACCAATGACACAGGAGGAAAGACGAGAGTTGGTATAAAATTCTTTTTTAAGAGAGTTGGAGATGTTGTTCCAGTTGACTTAAATCAAGTTACTGAAGAATCTATTCTTGTGGATCCTCTTGTTCATTATGGATTTAAACGTCCAAATGAGACGGAGAGGAAAGGCCTTGTTACGTCGAGAATAGGCCAAGGTGCTTATCGAAAAAGTATCATACACCGGTGGGATTATAAATGCGCTGTAACAGGATTTAAAAAACTTGAGGTACTTATTGCTTCTCATATTGTGCCTTGGTCTCAATCTAATAATGATGAAAGGTTGGACACACATAATGGTATATTGCTTTCGCCAACTTACGATGCCTTATTTGATCGACACTTGATATCCTTTGAGAACTCAGGAAAAATTATTCTATCCGATAAAGTCGAGTACAGATCATTTTCCAAAATTGGGGTAACTGGAAAAGAGACCATCAGAGGGTTTATAGAAGACAATCATTATTACCTTAACAGACATCGAGATCGATTCAATGAAACCAATCGTTAAGGTAGTTTGCGCTATAATTTGGAAGGATGACAAAGTTTTCATTGCCAGACGGAAACCGGAAAAAAGTTTAGGAGGGTATTGGGAGTTTCCTGGCGGGAAACTTGAGACTGATGAAGACCCCAAAATGGGTTTGAAACGGGAATTGTTAGAAGAATTGGGGATGAAGGTTAAAGAGATAGAGTATTTTGGCTATAATAAATATGATTACGAAGTTTTTACTATAGAATTGATAGCGTATTCATGTTTATTTGTCAGTGCAGATTTTAACTTGATTGATCACGATGATTATGCATTTATTCCTTCAGACGAGTTTGGAAATTATAATCTTGCTCCTGCTGATATTCCCTTTACTGAAATGTTAATATATTAAGAAAACCTATATAAAAAATACTTTTATGTCAAAGTTCTTGAACACCCGAAAGGCAATTTCTGAAATTGAAGATCTTATAAGAAATGCAGGCGAAAAATTGATATTGATTTCCCCCTACCTTAAGCTATCAAAGGATTTTAAAGAATTACTAAAATATAGAAACGACAGAGATAAAATCACAACAATCATCTTCGGAAAGCAAGAACTTAATCCAGATGAAATGGCCTTCTTGCAGACCCTCCGATTTGTCATTCTGAGATTTCATGAAAGTCTGCATGCTAAGTGTTACTTGAATGATGATCGAATTGTTATCACTTCTCTTAATCTTTATGAGTTTTCGATGGCTAACAACAAAGAGATGGGCATTCTGCTTGAGAAATCCAATGAAAACGATCTAACCGCTTTCAATGAGACATTGAATGAAGTGAACTTTATTCTTGATACTAGTCAAAAATTTGATTTTATTCCTCAATCTGCAAAAAAAGACAAGCAATCACATTCAAATCAACCTTCTGCGAAAGTTTCTACTACTGCTATAGGATATTGTATTCGCACGGGAGTTAAGATTCCATTTAATATAGAGAAGCCTATGACTTACGAGGCTTATAAATCATGGGAACAATATTTTAACCCTGAATACCCAGAAAAATTTTGTCATTTTTCAGGTGAGCCATCAAATGGAGAGACTACCTATGCAAAACCTATACTGAGCAAGAATTGGAAGAAAGCAAAAGAAATGTATGGATTAAAGTGATAAAATATTTTGAGTAACCTAAGCATATATATTTTCTTAAAGCTTTTAATACATTTTCTCCAAGAGGATTATTAATATTATTATTTGAAGTTGTCACAATTTAATCTGACAGTTTGATAAATTAGGTAGCAATTATTTAACCAAACATTCCCTATCTTCAACTATCCCAAAACCAACCTCGCATGATCCCCAATTCCTCCTTCAATTTTCCAATTTTGGCCATTGCTTGTGTTCTGCTTGCCATGTTAAGTTGCAAAGACGAACCCACCAGCCCCGAAATGAACTGTCACCTAAATGACCTTTACATCCAGGAATATCATGGAGTAGATAAGTCTGAAGTTTTTGACCTCAGAAACGATCCTCCTTTAGAGATCAAAAATGGGAGTATCGAATACCGACTGGCTTATCAATTGATCATTCAGAATAATCCATTTCCCTATCCCTACTCCGAATATTTCATAGATTCCATTGTCTTCCTCAATCCATCAGAAGTAAAGGTTCACCTTTTTGAAAGCGAGGATTCAAGAGTCTATACCTATACCCGAAATGATTGCGGACTCGATCTTCACTCCACGGATGGGGATCTCCATCTCGAACTCACTCATGGCGGGGATGAAATGACAGAACAACGTTTTGCGATTTACGATCACGGGAGTAGAGGCATAACTGTTGATTCTCAATATTTCAAATTGGATACTTTTTCATTTTTAGAATTCCGCTTAGGCGCTTTTTCTACCTATGAAGAGATCATTCAACAATTTGCTCACGATCACCCGGGTCAATATGATACAGTTGCTGTCGAATTAGTTCAGAATAAAACTAAGGAATAAAGAATATCGAAGTGGAAGTAGAAGTAAAATGAAAAAGTGAAAGTAGAGGGTCAGAGTAAAGGATTAGTTGAGCTACCTGGGTGAGCTTACATTCAAATGGGGATGTGCCATGAAAATGATCAAACCCGCCTTATTGGATAACAATTTTGTGAAAGGAAACCCGATTGTTCGCCGTGAAGATTTGAGCAACATACATTCCTTTTGTCAATTCATGCACATTCAAAAGATCATCACTTGTAAGATTATGCCATTGTGAAACTATTTCTCCAGCCATATTCCGAATGACGATGAGATCTACCCGAGTTTCCCCGGGGATAGAAATGTGAATTTCTTCACGGCCAGGATTTGGATATAAAAGTACTGGTATGTCTTTTTCAAAAGAGGGTATGCCCACAAGAGTTACATTGAAACAGGATGAAGTATCAAAACACATATTGTCAGGATAGAGGGCTACTGCATAGCTGCC
Organism: uncultured Saprospiraceae bacterium; assembly: GCA_963837505.1. Taxonomy (GTDB): domain Bacteria; phylum Bacteroidota; class Bacteroidia; order Chitinophagales; family Saprospiraceae; genus Opimibacter. Next base: position 603,030 of record CAWINN010000014.1, read on the forward strand.
ACTTGAAAGCGGCGTGAAGGATTGGCTGGTTTCCCCCGGGATGATAACATTACCATTATTGCAATCCAGCCATTGGTAGGAAACATTTCCGGATAAGGAAGCAAACAAAGTGGGCGGCGTATAGATGACCATGGTATCCGTATGCAGTACTTCCAAATCAATCGTCAGTATACTATCACAACCCTGATGGTTGTAAATCGAATCCAGGTAAATCCCACTTTGTGTCCAGGTGTGAATTCCACTTGGAGATGTATATTCCTTGCAGGCTGTGATGGCTATACTGGCAGTAGTGGGAGCACAGGTTTGCAGTTTGACCAGGTACCCATTCAGATAAGATCCGGGCACTTCAAAAATCAATGAATCAATACCAGGATTAAAATCTCCTTTTTGATAAAATTCTCCTGCGGTATATAAGTTGTGATGCTGATCATACATAATGCTATTGGTATGAGATTCAAAATCACTTTCGAATGGAATGGCCCAACGGAAATTGCCGTCAGGACTTAGATTGCAAACAAATGCATATTCGGTTGATCCCCCGGGAGTGGTCAGTATATAGGAATTGCCAAAAGGATTGAAATCTGCACGTACTTTAAAAGAGCCGGCACAAGTGATGAAGTTTGAATCATCAATATCCAGACGTGTGGTATTAACCTCAGCAGGACTCTCGAAAGATTTCGCCCAAATAAAATTACCCTGTGTCGTGTACTTACAAACAAAGGATCCAAAACCTCCACCGGCGTTTAATTGATAAATGCCAGGTCCGGGATCGAAATCAACACTTCCTGAAAATCTCCCCGCCACGACAAGGTTTTGATCTCTATCCACCCGTATAATATTACCAGACTCCAGGTAGGCTGAACTTCCAAATCCATTCACCCATTTAAATTCACCTGCTTCATTGAATTTGCAAATGAAGATGTCCTCGTAGAAAAATATTCCCTGAGCAGTGAGTTTTGTACTGTCCGGACCCGGGTCAAAGTCCACCGTTTCCTGAAATGATCCTGTGAAATAGATATTACCATCCAGGTCCGTATCGCAAGATTGGCCTTTATCATCATCGCCTCCACCAATACTATGTGCCCAGATGAGATCACCTGATGAGGTTAGTTTAACGATGGCAATATCGGATCCTCCTTTTGATACTAAAGCAGTAACCCCTGTTCCAGGATCAATGTCTTTAGTTCCACTAAATGAACCAATGGCTATGAGATTTCCATCTCTATTCCGCACGAGTGAATTAAAAAAGAGGCCATACTTTTTCACCCACACAAACTCTCCATCGAGCGTTAACTTGAGTAAAAAGCCTAAATCCTGATTGCCAGCATTCATGGAAACTGTATCCGGCCCGGGATTAAAATCTACTACACCTCGAAAACGACCCGAAATATAAATTTCATTGGGAGCATCGCCTACTATAGTGTTACCGATGGCTAAATTAGTTCCTTCAAAATGTTTAGCCCACAACAAGGATCCATTGGCATTCATCTTTACTAAAAATATTTCCGTATGCGAAGAAGCATTCAGAAACAAAGTATCCGGACCGGGATCAAAATCTATTTTTCCTGAAAATTGTCCTGTTATATATACATTTCCCTCAGCATCCTCATACGTTGACATCGGACCTGAACCTGAAAAGGGAAATTCGACAGTAGAACTAAAATGTGCACCCCACAATAAATCCTGGCTAAAACACTCAGTGGACAGTGTGATAATCCTAATCAGACAGCAAGCCAATAATAATAGTTTCATTAGTTTATTCTATTCGTTTACATATTTGTCAAAGATAAATAAAGCAGTTGTACCTATACCCGAAATGATTGCGGACTGGATCTCCACTCCACGGATGGTGATCTGCATCTCGAACTCACCCACGGCGGTGATGAAATGACAGAACAACGTTTTGCGATTTACGATCACGGGAGTAGAGGCATAACTGTTGATTCTCAGTATTTCAAATTGGATACTTTTTCTTTTTTAGAATTCCGGCTGGGCGCCTTTTCCTCCTATGAAGAGATCATTCAACAATTTGCTCACGATCATCCGGGAGAATATGATACTGTGGCGATTGAGTTGGTGCAGAATAAGACGAAGGAATAGTGAGTAGTGAGTAGTGAACCCTTCGGCTACGCTCAGAGCAAGTATCGAAGTAGAAGCATAATTTGAAGGCGAAGGCGAAGTAGAAGATTGGATCAGCACATTAGCATTTCAGCACATCAGGCATTCACATAAAGTGTAGCACACTCCCTCATTCAGCCTGAGCTATATGTGCCACACTGGAATTTGCTATTATGAATTCGCAATTCGCAATTCGCGAATTGCGAATTTTCCCTTATTTTTGGTCCCATGAGAAAGCATACCGGAATGAGACCACAGGATATCGTCATTCTTTCCAAAATTTTGTCCTTCCACCATCACCAATGGCTGGCTAAGGATTTAGCCACTAGTTTATATCTAAGCCCTTCAGAAGTGTCCGAATCACTCCACCGATGTGTTTATGCCGGCCTGATAGACAGCGAGAAAAAACGCGTCCTCCGTCTAAATTTCCTGGAATTTCTCTTCCACGGAATGCGATATGTATTTCCTCAGCATCCCGGACCTATGGTTCGTGGCATACCTACCGCCCACAGTCACCCTAAACTTCAAAAGAAATTCATCTCGGGCAACAAATTAGTCTGGCCGGATCAGGACAGCAATACTATCGGTCTCAGGATAGAACCGTTTTATTCCAATCAAATCAAGGCCGCCAAAGAGGATGAATCATTTTATTATATGCTTTGCCTGGTGGATATACTCAGACTAGGGAAGCCACGTGAAGTCAATTTTGCCAGGGAAGAACTTAAAAAGTACTTTCATGAAAAATGAAACTCCTTCCATCACCCGTATCAAAGTTGTTTACCATGCTCTTGATGAGCTAAAGGATAAAGTCGTTTTCGTTGGCGGAGCAGTTGTAGCTCTATACGCACAGCGTGACGTTCAGGAACCAAGACCAACAGACGACATCGACATTATTGTGGAAATCCTGAATTATAAAGAACAAGCTGAATTAGATGATAAACTCCGTCACAAAGGATTTGTCAACGATATCGAATCCGGTATAACCTGTAGATACCTATATCACGGCATCACTGTTGATGTCATGCCTACTACAGACAGATCTTTTGGTTTCCAATCCATGTGGTATGCCTCAGGATTTCAAAATGCCGAATCATTTTCAATTGATGATCAACACACGATTCGTATCCTATCGGCCCCGTATTACCTGGCAACAAAAATCGAGGCGTTCCATGATCGCGGACAAAATGATGGCAGGACTAGCCAGGATTTTGAGGATATTGTTTTCATTCTTGAACATCGTCCTTCCATTTGGAACGAACTCAAATTGGAAAAAAGTAAACTCAAATCATATATGGCCAAAACATTCCGACAGTGGCTTATGGAAGAAAATATTTTTGAATGGATCGATGCCCATGTTGAACGAAATGAAGTCAGATCGACTACGCGAATACTAACGTCAATTGAAAATTTTATTAAAAGCAACTTGATGTAAAATTTATATTGAATTGCATTACAGTAAATTCCGCCAGGGCGCCTTTTCCTCCTATGAAGAGATCATTCAACAATTTGCGATCACGATCACCCGGGTCAATATGACACAGTTGCTGTCGAATTAGTACAAAATAAAACGAGCGAATAGCGGAATGAATAATGAATAGCGAACATGGAAGTAGAAGATGAAGCAGATCGGAGAAGCAGAAAGCGAAGTTGAAGAAGAAACTGAGCAAACGCAAACCCGACACTTTTTCCTATTTTAGCTCACATTCAGGGAGATCTGCATCCCCTCCATAACCAAACCATACCACCATCATGCCCACCTCCACCGTCACCCTTCACAAGGTCCTCAAGGCCACTCCCGAAAAAGTATACCGAGCCTTTACCGAGCCCGAGGCCATGGCCGCCTGGATCCCTCCTTATGGCTTCCTATGTACCGTTCAGCAATTTGAAGCGAAAATCGGAGGGTCCTATAAGATGACGTTTATCAATTTTACCACCGGCTCTTCAAATGCTTTCGGCGGAAAGTTCGTGGACCTCAAACCAAATGAATTCATCCGCTGGACCGATAGCTTTGATGATCCCAATCTGCCGGGGGAAATGATCACTTCGGTCTGGCTCTCGAAAGGCATGGTCGGCACAGATCTCAAAATCACCCAGGAAGGCATCCCCGAAGCCATACCAGCCGAAATGTGCTACCTGGGTTGGCAGGATTCGCTGGACAAGCTGATGAGGTTGGTGGAACCTGAAATCCCGGATGCGTGAGACGTGAATCGTGAGTCGTGAATCGTGAGTCATCGTGAGACGTGAATCGTCAGTCGTGAGTCATCGTGAGACGTGAATCGTGAATCGTGAATCGTGAATCGTGAGTCATCGTGAGACGTGAATCGTGAATCGTGAGTCATCGTGAGACGTGAATCGTGAGTCATCGTGAGACGTGAATCGTGAATCGTCAGTCGTGAGTCAACGTGAGTCGTGAATCGTGAATCGTGAGGGAGTGCATCGGCTTGGCGACGATGCCCTTTTAGCCGCTAATTCTCGCGAATGGATTTAGGAAATAGTTAAGCCCCTCTCTTCCCCTTGTCCCTTGCTCCGTTACTTCCCTGCCGCCTTACCCCTTGTTTACTCAAATACATTGAGCAGCAAAAAGTCTTCAAGCGATACAGATGAAACGCTAGTGGAATTTCTAGCCCCATGAACTAAAATTTAGTTACATGTAAAGACTACCAGCTTAAACTAATCAGCGAACACCTTGTAAAAAATAAATAGATATGACCGACAGAATGCAACATGAGGGCTTTATCGGTTCTGTTCACTTCTCCGCTAAAGATGAGACCTTCTTTGGCAAATTGGAAGGAATAGCGAATAGCGAATAACGAAGTGGAAGTAGAAGTAGATCAAAGAAGTTGGAACCGAAGTTGACAGAACGCTATGACTTCTTCTTGCTTAAATGCCAGCCATTGGTATGCGGGCATTTGTAGGGAAATAGTTTGATCTTCTTTTCCTTGCCGATGCGTGCAGCCACGGCTTCGGCATCCTGTCGGGTAGCATACAGATCTTTTAAAAATAATGCGCTGTCGGTGCAGAACATGCATAACCTGGTTTTGCTTTCTGCCCTGAGATGCCAGTATCCACAGGCGCGACATAGGTAAGGCGTGAGCTCATGACCAAATTCTTTTTTAATCCTTTCCGCGTCGATGATCGCACCGACTTCACTGTTAGTATTCCTCGAGGAATTGATTGTTGGAACCTTTGCAGGTGGAGCTTTTCATGTAATATAAAGGTACTAAACGCCGGCTGTGCAGCGGCGAAAAAGGGGATCGTGAATCGTGAATCGTCAGTCGTGAGTCATCGTGAGACGTGAATCGTGAATCGTGAGTGAAATCTGATTCGTGAATCGTGAATCGTGAGTCATCGTGAGACGTGAATCGACATTCGTGAGTTGGTCTTCATCATTCGTGAATCCACTCACGATTCACGCCTCACGATTGACGATCAAATCATCGCGCTAAGCATTTGAAAACATCTGACTACTAATTCTCCCGCAGGGTTCATCTCTTCTTTTCCACAATATTGCAGATCTGAGAAAAGATCCATGATGGAATCTATTTCAACCACAGAGCCTCTGGCAATTTCAAAATAACGTTTACGTTCGGTTTCTGACCGCCTTGAACTTCCTTCAGCAATATTGAGCGATACTGAAGTGGCCGCTCTCCTGATTTGTTGAATAAGGCCATATCGTTCAGATTCTGGTATTTGGTTTGATAATTTGTAACATTCAAGTACCATTTTCCTGGACAGTTGATAAACATCCAACTTGGTATGAGCTAAAGTTAAAAACATGGCATTGAGACTTAAAAGTGAAGAATATAATATCACCTATAAGTGTCTCGAGCAGGTAGAAATGTTACTACTTTCAATAATTTTTTTTCAACTCAATGAAAAAAAACAATAGTCGTGAATCGTGAATCGTGAATCGTGAATCGTGAATCATCGTGAGACGTGAATCGTCAATCGTGAATTGGTCTTCATCATTCGTGAATACCCTCACGACTCACGCCTAACGATTCATGGTTCTCGCTTCATGAATACCCTCTCGACTCACTCCCGATAGCTATCGGGATCACGATTCACGACACTCACGCCTGACGATTCACGATTCACGACCCCTACCTTCTCCGGCTACTATATCCCCCACCCCACGATCCCATATCAATCGCAATGGCCAGGACCATGAGGAGAATATTGGAAGTGCTCCATTGTCCGCCGTAATTATTAATGACGACACTATACCAAAGTGTAGTGACCGGCAAAAAGAAAAAACCCAGTAGCAACCATAGGCCTGAAATGAATACATTGGAAAACCAGTTGGTGAAAAGCCACAGGACTACGATAAGGATCCTGGGAAAAGCGAGAGCGATCAGGGCAACGAAGCAAGGCATGGAGAGCAGTTTTTGATTCTCTTAAATTTACGGAAAAATTGACAAGGGTGCATCGGCTTCGTATCGATGTCTTTTTTGCCGCTAATCCCGCCACATCCTATCGGATGGCGGGATCTCCGCTGCGCTTCGATTTTCGCTAATTTTCGCGAATAGGTTTAGATAATATTTAAGCCCCTCTCTTCATCGAAATCATGGAATAAATAAGCATAATCCTTCAGGGTAAGAGAGGGGTTTGGGGTGAGTTATGGTGAGTTGTGATCCGCAATATTCGGAAGCATCGGCTTCGCATCGATGTTGATTTTAGCCACGAATTACACGAATTAACACGAACTCAATTTGCGAGAATTTGCGTGAATTGTTAGTCAAATGTGAGTCGCGAGTGAAACACCAAATAGGCTTTTCTCCCGATTACTAATTTCAGATTACTGAAAACGGTTTAGAGATTACCAATTTCCTTTTCCTTAATCCAGCCACGAATTACACGAATTAACACGAAATCAATTTGCGTGAATTAACGGCTGGTCTAAAACATCTCCCCTCTCTTACATCTAAATCTCTATCGTACCGGAAATCAATAAAAAAGAGAGGGGCCGGGGGTGAGTTTTCTTTATTTTGGATTTTGGATTGCAGATTTTGGATTGCAGATTTTGGATTGCAGATTTTAGATTGATTACCGATTACCGATTACCGATTACCGATTACCGATTACCGATTACCGATTACTGTTTGCCGATTGCCGATTACCGATTACCGATTACCGATTACCGATTACCGATTGCCGATTACCGATTACCGATTGCCGATTGCCGATTGCCGATTACCGATTACCGATTACCGATTACCGATTACCGATTGCCGATTACCGATTACCGAATACTGAAAACTGCCATTTCAGCCTTACCTTTACACCATGAAACACACACTGCTTTTCTTCCTCCTCCTTTTCAGCCTCCCTATGTTCGCCCAATCCAAAACCTTCTACGACTTCTCTGCCACTGATATTGATGGCAAGCCGGTGAGCATGAGCCAGTATAAAGGCATGAAAGTCCTCGTCGTCAACGTGGCCTCTGAATGCGGTAACACACCACAATATGCCCAACTGCAGGAACTGTACGAAAAATACGGCCCGGAAAAATTTACCATTGTCGGTTTTCCCGCGAACAACTTCGGCCATCAGGAGCCCGGATCGAATACGGAAATCAAACAATTTTGCACCTCCACATACCACGTCACCTTTCCGATGATGTCCAAGATCTCCGTCACCGGCGATGACATCGACCCGCTCTATAAATGGCTTACCACTAAATCAGAGAACGGTGTTCTCGACGCACCGGTCACCTGGAATTTTCAAAAATTCATGATCGATGAAAGCGGCCACCTCGTTGGGACCGTCAAACCGAAGGTGAGCCCGGATACACCTGAGATCATGGATTGGATCAATGGGAAGTGAGTCGTGAGTCGTGAATCGTGAGACGTGAATCGTGAGTGAGACGTGAGACGTGAGACGTGAGACGTGAGTCGTGAGTGAGACGTGATATCTGAGTGAGTGCATCGGCTATGCAGAGATGCCGTTTTAGGCCGCAAATTTCTGCTGATTTTCTCTGCGTCTCTGCGTCTCTGCGTGAAAATATTTTGCTGCATAGTCAAGCTATCTATATGTTCTATGCCCTAAGCACTAAGCCCTATGCTATATTATGCCGAAACATCTGGATCGCAATCGCCAACAATAAGATTCCGAAAATCTTTCGCAAAGCTTCGGTGGCCGGCTTTGGAAGTTTTCTTTCCAGGAAAGGCGTGGTCCGTAGCACCAGGTAAATAATACCCAGATTAAAGGCGATACCAAGCAGAATTTCTATGGTGTGAAAACTGGAACGCAAGGACAAAATGGTGGTCAATGTTCCGGCACCTGCGAGCAGTGGAAATGCAATGGGCACAATACTCCCTGATGCACTCTCCTGGCTACCACTTCTGAAAAAATGAATGCCCAATACCATCTCCAATCCGATAAAAAAAATGATCAGTGAACCTGCGAGGGCAAATGACTTCACTTCGACGCCAAAAAGGCCGAGAATGGCGACGCCAAAAAACAGGAAAGAAATCATCAGCACCCCAGCGGTCAACGTAGCCGTGGGCGCGTGAATGGTGACTCCTCTTTTCTTGAGGTCAAGGATGATCGGCAATGACCCGATAATATCAATCACCGAAAAGAGGATCATGGTGACGGATACAATAGCCGTTATAGCCATAGCGTGTATATTAATTTGCGCCAATAATAATGGTATTTAAGTATATTATGTTTCAATGTGGTATATTTAGTGTCAAAATATGTTTAAAAATGCCATTTATAAATAAAAATATTTTTAGAATATGACTACGAAAGACCCTGAAAATCAAATTGACAGTACTGATTTACGCATCCTGGAGGCGGTGATGGAAGACGGCAGAGTGGCTTTCTCTTCGCTGGCCGATCAGCTGGGAACGTCCAATACGCTGATTCACCAACGCATCAAAAAAATGAAAGATAGCGGCCTGCTGACCAAGCCGGTCTACCTGGTTTCACCTGAGAAAGCAGGATACGATTCCTGTGCTTTCGTACTCATTATTGCCAAGGAAGCGAGTGATATTCGCCCGATCATTGAAGCCTTGAAATTGATTCCGGAGGTGGTGAATTGCATCAGCATTATGGGCCGTTATGACCTGATGGTTCGCATCTATGCGGTCAACAACCGCCACCTCCAGGATATAGTGCACGATAGAATCCAGGCCATCCCCGGTGTCGAAGGCACCAACACTATGGTTGCTTTTGAAGTGACTTTTGAAAGGCAGATCAAGGTCCCGGATGGAGATACGATTCAACGCTATCGGAGCTATTAGGGGATCAGTGATCAGTGATCAGTGACCAGTGATCAGTGACCAGTGACCAGTGATCAGTAACCAGTGATCAGTGACCAGGTGACCAGTGACCAGTGATCAGTGATCAGTAACCAGTGATCAGTAACCAGTGATCAGTAACCAGTGATCAGTGACCAGTAACCAGTGATCAGTAACCAGTGATCAGTGACCAGGAAGAAGGACCAATGAATCCTGGTTGCTGCACAGTAACCTAAGGATGTGTTTAGAAGCTTGAAGTAAAGGGGATAGCAGAATAAGGAATAAGGAAGTCAGAATAAGGAAGTTAGAAGGAAAATAGGATAGCCCCATCGGGGCTTAATGTGGGTAGACAAAAGGAATAAAAAAAATACAATCCCCTTTAGGGGGCAGGGGGCGGAGGAGAATAAGGAATTCAGAAGTAAAGGGATATTTTCTTGTTCCCCTTTAGGGGTTGGGGGCCGAGGTGAGTGACGGACCACAGACAACCAGTTTTTCCGTTTTTTATACAATAATAGCCCTGCCCGGGATGTTAATATCATTGTTTAAACTACTGAGTATGAAGCATGATTTTACCCAACTACAATTGACAAGACTGGTATATGGAGAAACGACAAAGGCAGAATCGGATATGCTGCTGGAGTTGGCTTCGACCATACCTCAGATGGCAGAATCTCTTAGAACCCTGAAAATGGGAAGAAATGCCCTGGGAGAAGACAGGTTTATTCCGTCCGACCTCATCATTAACCGTATCCTCGGATACAGTGCCTCAACCGCACCGGTTTCTGCAAACTGATACCAGGTTTTAGTCAAAAGGAGAAAAGGCCTTTCCATACGGAGAGGCCTTTTCTTTTTTTACCAAAAAGGGTAACATTTTGGCTTTTCGAGACACTTACTGAAAAAGAAATCACGCCCTCCCTTCGGAGGGCGTGACTCTGGGGTCAAATCAGCAATAAGGACTGCAAAAAAAGTAAAAAAAATTGACATGACGAATAATTAGTCAAAAAATGTCTATATATTTGTCCCTCTTATATTACTTGCTTAGCTTATATTTATAACCTTAAATTTTAACACCATGTCAGCAGATAAGGACCGCGACTCCCGGTTGAAAGCCCTACAACTCACGGTAGATCGCTTAGAAAAAACATATGGAAAGGGCACCGTCATGAAACTTGGCGACAAGCAGGTTGTCGAGGTGGAAGCTATTCCGACAGGGTCTTTGGCCCTCGATATTGCCGTCGGCGTGGGAGGTTTTCCCCGCGGACGTGTAGTGGAAATCTATGGACCTGAATCCTCGGGTAAAACCACCCTGGCGATTCATGCCATTGCCGAATGTCAGAAGCAGGGCGGCATGGCTGCCTTCATCGACGCGGAGCACGCCTTTGACCGCTTCTATGCGGAATCACTGGGTGTGGATGTCGAAAACTTACTGATTTCTCAGCCCGATAATGGAGAGCAGGCGCTCGAAATTGCTGAAAACCTGATTCGTTCAGGCGCCATTGATATCATTGTAATAGACTCTGTAGCGGCGTTAGTTCCTAAAGCTGAGATTGAAGGTGAAATGGGTGAATCCAAAATGGGACTCCAGGCCCGACTGATGTCCCAGGCGCTGCGTAAACTTACAGGCACCATTGGCCGTACAGGTTGCTGCTGCATATTCATCAACCAACTCCGTGAAAAAATAGGGGTGATGTTTGGTAATCCGGAAACCACTACCGGAGGTAATGCACTTAAATTTTATGCTTCCCTTCGCCTCGACATCCGACGCAATGGCTCTTCCTTAAAGGATCGTGACGGAAACATCGTTGGCAACCATGTCAAAGTGAAAGTGGTGAAAAATAAACTGGCCCCACCGTTCCGTGTTGCTGAATTTGACATCATGTTTGGAGAAGGCATATCCAAAGCCGGCGAAATTGTCGACATGGGAAGTGATGCCGATATCATCCAAAAGAGCGGCGCCTGGTATAGTTATGAAGGAACCAAGATTGCCCAGGGACGTGATGCGGCCAAGCAATTCATCCTGGATAATCCTGAGCTGGCCTGGGAGATCGAACAGAAGATCAAAACCAAGTATGCCACTACCCGGGTAACCAGGACGGAGGAGGAAGTGATTACGCTGGAAGAAGATTAATTTTATTGATGGCCGGAGGCCATTAATAAAAGACAATAATTGATGTTGAGGCCCGCACAGGGCCTTAACTATTTTACAAATGAAGAGTGAATAGCAGGATCTCCTCGACCGGGGAGCCTGTGGATGAGATGAAGCAGACGTATCTTAGTCCCTCATTAATTTCAAGCAACATCAACATCAGGATGAAGAATATAAAATGGATATACATGGCCGTCCTTGCGGCCTTTTTTATTTCCTGTAGCACAACCAAAACAGCCACCTCTTCCGGCATGCAAGGATCAGGTCATGATATAAATGTCGACAACACCGATACGGCTGTTGTCGCCGTCATCAATGACACACTGCCTCCCTACCGGCCGGCGAGGCAGCGCGACTGGGATCTATTAAATACATCCCTTGATCTGTCGTTTGATTGGGAAAAACAAAATGTCATCGGATCGGCTACCCTGACACTCACTCCCTTATTTTATCCGCAGCAAGTATTGTCTATAGATGCGGATCACTTTAAAGTAGGTTCCGTTCACCTGTTTGGGAATCCTTATTCCGATTATAAAACAGACACGGATAAAATTGTCATTCGATTGCCCAGGCCTTACAAGAAGGACGAAGAGGTCACCGTCACAATCAACTATACCGCGCATCCGCAGTCGTCCAGTGCAGATCCGGGCGCAGCCATCACTAACGACCAGGGCATGTTTTTTATTGATCCTATGGACACCATCCCGGATCTTCCGCGACAAATCTGGACTCAGGGAGAAACATCCTCCAATCGAAAATGGTATCCGACCCTGGATCAACCGAATGAACGGGCGACCCAGGAGATCACCCTCACCGTTCCTGATAGCATGATGACCTTGTCCAATGGTGTCCTGGTGTCCTCCACGCCGCTGGATCATGGAATGCGAAAAGACGATTGGAAAATGGATCTTCCCCATGCGCCATATCTCGCTATGATAGCAGTAGGGCAGTGGGATAAAGTGACCGATTACTGGAGAGGCCGGCCGGTAGAATACTATGTCGACCGTGGTTATGGAAAGGATGCGCGAGACATCTTTTCAAATACACCTGAAATGATCGAGTTCTTCTCCAACAAACTCAACTTTCCTTTTGTATGGCCCAAATATTCCCAGGTCATTGTCAAAAATTTTGTCACCGGAGCCATGGAGAATACGACGGCTACAGTCTTTGGTGATTACATTGAATATCACCGGGAAGATGCTGTCAGCGATGGCAACAACGACTACGTTGTTGCACATGAATTATTTCACCATTGGTTTGGTGACCTCGTCACCTGCGAGTCATGGGCCAACATTACTTTGAATGAAGGTTTTGCCAATTATGCAGAATACTTGTGGAATGAATACAAATATGGCCGGGAGCAAGCCGACCTGTCAAGGATGCAGGAACTCAGTGGATACTTCGATCAGACCACCAAAGAAGTGCATCCGTTGATTTATTATCATTACAAAACGGAGGAAAGCATATTTGATGCCCATTCCTATAACAAAGGCGGATTGGTTCTTCACATGTTGCGCGACCTGGTGGGGGATGATGCCTTCTTTGCTTCCCTGCATAATTATTTAGAAGAGCATAAGTTCTCATCAGTGGAAGTGGATGATTTACGCGAGGCTTTTGAAGAAACGACCGGGAAGGATCTCCATTGGTTTTTTAACCAATGGTATTTCGGAATCGGTCACCCGGTGCTGGAAGTACATCACACGTATGATGCCGCAAGTAAAAAACTCTCCATGACTTTTCAGCAAACCCAGGAAGAAAAAGGATATACCGCGGTCTTCAGATTACCCATAGCTATCGACGTGATCAAATCCGACTCTACTATTATCCATGAAAAAATATGGATGGACCAGAAGGAGCAGACGTTCACCTTTGATGTTCCTACCCATCCGCTTGCTGTCATTGTTGATCCGAGAGACATTCTGCTTGCCGTGGTGAACCATGAGATCTCCGCAGATGAATATCCTGTTCGGGCATTGCTGTCGCCATCCATCAGCCATCGCCTGTCCGCCCTTCGTATGATGGAAACCATGGATGAACCCTTTTTACACCGGATTATGTATGATTCTTCCTGGGTCGTCCGGGGCATGGCCGTTCAATATCTCAGTGATCATCATGATACGGATAAACTCTATGACATGGCCATCAAGGAAACCACTCCGGATTTACAGTATTATATACTTGAATCCATGATGGAGATCGACCAGAATAAAGCGCGCGACATAGCAGTGCATATGATCAGTAGTGCCAAGCGGGTGCCCATCATTTACACGGCGCTTAAAGCTATTGCCGAAGTCGATGTTGATGAAGCTGCTCAACAATTGAGCCGTTTCGAGGATGAAAATGCGGATGCCATATATGTGATCCGGGCGAACATTTATGCAAAAAAAGGCGATGGGCTAACGCTGGATTATTTTAAAACACCGCAGGCGGCAGCCATAAATGAAAATTATCTTGAAGAGTTTATTGATGCCCTGACGCTTTATCTTTCTGCTGCACCGGTTTCCGTTCAGGACGAAGGCATAGCGTTAATCAATTCCGGATTCTTCCTGAAAGGGGATAGTCATGATTACCGGATGTATTATCTTATCACCGGGACCCTGAATCAGTATAATGAGGAAGGAGCCGGTCCTTACAAGGACAAGCTTCGCCATACTATCCGCAGCTTATATGCTGCAGTGAAAGATGATTACATCAAGGGCGTGTTGAAAGAAGGATTGGGAGATATGGTGGATTGATTACCTGGACGCTTTGCAAACGGGAATAGGATGGTTATTCAACTTTAGAGCTAAAAGCTTCAATTCAACCGACTGATCAATTCAAAACATCTCCACCTGAACAGATAAATACGTGAAACCTATTTTACGTTATAATCGTTATCATGCCTGGTTAGTCTCCGGAAGGAGTTTACTTCATGACGATTATGCATAAACGACAAAAATCATCCCTGTCAGTACAAAGCACTGATGCACAGGGGACTGCTCCTGATGATGAGGTAATCATTGTCGAAGAGCAAAAGGAGTTAATCGAGCAGCTTTTTGAAAAAACGGATTCGTATATCAAGACCAATGTCAGTCTGTTGAAGCTGAAAACAGTAGATAAAACCGCGACCGTGGTTTCTTCCCTCACGGACCAGCTGGCACTTTTTTCCCTTTGCTTTTTATTGATACTGATGATCAGTGCAGGTGCCGCTGTCTGGGTGGGACAAGTTTTGAAAAATATGCCGGCAGGATTTGTAATCGTCGCGGGCTTTTATGCATTGCTGATTATCGTATATCTCCTCATGGGAAGAAAAGTGATCAGGAAAAATGTGCGTGAATCGGTCATTTCTGACCTGATAAAATCAACCAGCGTATGAACATAAAGTCATCTGTATTGCTCGATCAGCAGATCGCCTTCCTGGAAGAAAAACGGGAGAAGGAATTACTGGTCTTGAAAAAACAAATGCAAGCCACCAGCGCGAATCTGAAACCCTCCAGGTGGCTTAAAACTGCGATCAAAGATGTGGCTGCTGATCAGCAGGTAAGATCTGTTTTTAAAAAAGCAGTGATCGGACTTTTCATGGGGATGGTCACTGATAAAATAATATCACTGAAACCAGGTAAGAAAACAAATGGGCTTTTGGGCATGGCGCTGAATGTTGGAATCAACCTGCTACTAGCCAACCGCTATGCAGTATTGAAATCGGCAGGAGCGTTAGTCGTGACGGCAGTGGTGACTAAAATGAAAAAGAGGAGAGAGAAGAAACAATTGGAAAAGCATCACCTGGCACCGGATATGGAGCTGCCGGGTCAATGGTGTTGATCATGTTGTGGACCTCTTATTCTTCCATGATTGTATTTTATGGCGCTGAGATTACCAAAGCTTATGCGGATACCTTTGTAGGCAATGTACCGGCAAGTGATATTGCGGTGAAAGAGAAAGGAAGAGTGGTGTGAAATAAAAACATAATTTTATTTATGTGAGCGCTGCTAAAAGCCATCTGACCGCATTGCGGGTTCCACCTGGATGCGATTTATTATGGAGCCGGATAAAGTCTACCTGTATTTTTCTCCTTCTAAAACCCGGATATAATTTGCCCTCTCGTACGCCGTGGGATCTGAAATATTCGATTGATTCATGACCCCGCGGAAAGCACCGATGGTTTTAAAGTTCATTTGTTCCATCCAACGGCGCAAATCTTCATTCATGATGGTGAGATAAGGAATGCCATTTTTATACAACGCTGAGGCCGTCATAGCTACGTCCGCACCGGCGAGTAAATATTTAATGACTTCTTTGGCGCTTTGTACACCGGTAGTCGCCGCCAATGAAATATCCAATTGACCTGACAGGATGGCCATCCACAACAAGGGCAGCCGGATCTCGGCAGCTTCACTGTAATGGAGATCATGAACTATTTGCAATTGATCAATATCATAATCAGGCTGGTAAAAACGATTGAACAGAACCAGCCCGTTGGCACCGGCATGTTGCATTCGGGTAGCCATTTTGCCCAGGGCACTGAAATAGGGATTCAGTTTTACGGCAATGGGTATAGTCACGGTATCTCTTACCATTCGAATGATATCGAGATATCGCTGTTCGACATCCAGACCACTCAACCGGATATCGGCAGGAATATAAAAGATATTGACTTCGAGCGCATCTGCCCCTGCCTGTTCCAATTGCTTTGCGTAATCAATCCATCCTTCAGGGGTGATTCCGTTAAGACTTCCGATGACAGGAATCTTTACGCGTTCCCTGGCCATGCGCAGGGTCTCCAGGTATTGGGCCGTGGCGACGTGGTATTCATCGAGATCCGGAAAGTAGTCGGAGGCTTCGGCAAAAACATTTCGCGTTAAACTGGCGACGACCTCATATTTTTCCTCTTCCTTCCGGATCTGTTCTTCAAACATGGAAAACATGACTACAGCACCGGCACCGGCATCTTCCATTTGAAGGATGTTGTCGATATTTTCAGAAAGGGTGCACGCAGAAACGACGATCGGGGATCGGAGATGCAGACCAAGGTATTGAGTGTCGAGTGAGGTCATTGTTAGAATTCAGTTTTTTAGATTTATAATTAGACCTAAGAGGTAAGATGAGAGACGATTGATTTTTTCTGCCCCTAAATCCCCTGATGGTTCGACCTGCTTAAACACAGCCTTGTCCGACAGCTCACCAACCGAGGGGACTTCCTTTTTAGCTCTTCCGCCTCTTCCCCACCTTTAAAGGTGGGGTAATGCTATTCGCTTTTTCTATTTTATCCTTTCTCCTTATCTGTTACCTTTTACTTCTTCCCCACCTTTAAAGGTGGGGTAATACGTTTTCGTTTTCTTTTTTCCTTCCCCCTTTTCCGCTATTAATAAGTCGGTTGAAAACTCCCCGCTTCTGCAGTAGCCATTTGTTCGTAGGTCTTCCAGCGCAGGTCCACAATTTCCTGGGCCAGGGTCATCAGTCGTATTGCCTCTTCAGGATGCGTAACCGTCAGTACTTTATATCTTAATTCGTTGTAGGCATAATCTTTAAAGGAAATGGTAGGGCGTGGTGAATCCAATACAAAAGGATTTCGGTTGTTTTTGCGCAACACCGGATTGTAACGGATCAGTGGCCAATAACCACTTGCTACCGCATTGGCTTGTTGATCCAATCCCTTTTGCATGTCGATACCGTGAGCGATGCAATGACTGTAGGCTAAGATCAGGGAAGGGCCATCATAGGCTTCTGCTTCGCGCATGGCGAGTAACGTTTGCTGTGGATTAGCGCCCATGGCAATTTGTGCCACATACACATTTCCATACGAAATAGCCTGGAGAGCAAGATCCTTTTTGCCAACACGTTTTCCTGCTGAAGCAAATTTTGCGGTTGCTGCTGTAGGCGTGGCTTTTGACATCTGACCTCCGGTGTTGGAATACACTTCTGTATCAAGAACTAACACATTGATATTTCGCCCGCTGGCTAAAGCATGATCCAATCCGCCCGAGCCAATATCGTAAGCCCAGCCATCGCCGCCGACTAACCACACACTTCGATGTACCAGGTAATCGATGAGGGATAATAAGTTAGCTGCGAGTGGAGAGGATATATTTTTTAGTTTGTTTTTCAACTCCTCAATCCGACTGCGCTGAGCTTCGATTTCCGATTCCAGTTTTTGAGGTGATTCAATGATGGTTTTTACCAGGTCTTTACCCAGTTGAGGCTCCAGTTGCCGAAGCATGTCCTGCGCGGTGGCGAGATGTTTGTCAGCACTTAATCGCATTCCTAATCCGAACTCTGCATTGTCTTCAAACAAAGAGTTCGACCAGGCGGGTCCTTTACCGGCTTCATTTTTGGTCCACGGTGTTGTAGGCAGGTTTCCGCCGTAAATAGAAGAGCACCCGGTAGCATTTGCAACTAACAGGCGATCTCCAAATAATTGCGTCAATAATTTGATATACGGCGTTTCGCCGCAACCAGCGCAGGCACCTGAAAATTCAAATAGCGGTTCAAGAAATTGCGCGCCATGTACCATTGAAAAATTGACCGTGGAGCGATCGTTAAAAGGAATTGATTCGAAAAAAGCAATGTTGTCTCGCTCCTGTTGTCCTTCAATCCCCTGGAAGGCGGGCAAAAAGGGAGCCAGGTTGATGGCTTTCTTTGTACGATCTGAAGGATCCGTTACCGGACAGGCTTCAACACATAAATTGCATCCTGTGCAATCTTCACCATAAACCTGCAGCGTATATTTTGTCTCGGGATAACCGCGCGCATTGATGGGTGCGGATTTGAAACCATCAGGCGCATCCTGGAGCAGATCGGTGTGATAAAATTTAGCTCGTATTACAGCATGCGGGCAGACAAAACTGCAATTGCCACACTGTATGCATACGTCCGGTTCCCACGTTGCGATAATATCCGATATGTTCCGCTTTTCCCATTTGGCGGTGCCGGAAGGATACGTACCATCTACCGGCATGGCACTCACCGGAATTTCATCACCGCGGCTCTCCATCATTTTGCTGATCACTTCCTGAACAAATGCAGGCGCTTTATTGGAAACAATCGTGAACGCTTGTTTTTTAGCAGTGACTTTGGATGGAATTTTTATTTCAAAAAGATGGGCCAGCGTTTGGTCGACAGCATTGAAGTTTTTTTCAATAACGGCCTTACCTTTTTTGAAATAGGTTTTTTCTATCGCCTTCTTGATATGCGTGATAGCTTCTTCTTTTGGCAGGACGCCGGAAATAGCAAAGAAACAGGTTTGCATGATCGTGTTGATCCGGCCAGCCATGCCGGTATCCTGGGCCACCTGGTTGGCATCAATGGCGAATACCTTTACTTTTTTCTGTAAAATGATTTCCTGGACATGCCTGGGCAAATGATTCCAAAGTTCCTCTGCTGCATACGGGCTGTTAATCAGAAAAGTTGCACCCGGTTTGGCCAGCGAGAGCATATCTGTTTTTTCTAAAAAATTGAATTGATGACAACCAATAAAATCCGCCTGGTGAATCAGGTAGGGAGCATGAATCGGTTTTGGACCGAAACGCAAATGCGATACCGTGCGTGCCCCTGATTTTTTTGAATCATAAACAAAATATCCCTGCGCAAATAGATCCGTGTTCTCTCCAATGATTTTAATACTGTTTTTATTGGCACCTACCGTTCCGTCCGCGCCGAGACCGAAGAACAGACCTTGTCGCCACTCAGATTCATCCAAAACAAATTCAGGATCAAATAAAAGACTGGTGTGTGTAACATCATCATTGATGCCGATCGTAAAATGGTTTTTGGGAACCTCTTTTTTTAATTCATCGAAAACCGCTTTGACCATCGCCGGAGTGAATTCCTTTGATGATAATCCATATCGTCCGCCGATGATGCGAGGGAGCTGTGAAATTTTTCCCTGGTTGAAGGCTTCAACAAGTACAGTGAGAACATCGAGGTAGAGAGGTTCGCCGGAAGCGCCGGATTCCTTAGTGCGATCAAGAACAGCAATCGATTTAACGGTGGGGGGAAGAGCCTGGAGCAGGAGATCCATGGAAAATGGTCTGAACAAGCGAATTTGCATTACCCCAGTTTTCTCTCCGGTAGCATTCAGGTGAATTGATGTTTCTACGGCTGTCTCGCCGCCGGAACCCATGATGATGAGCAACCGTTCTGCTTTAGGATCGCCGGAATAATCAAATGG
Source organism: uncultured Saprospiraceae bacterium (assembly GCA_963837505.1). Taxonomy (GTDB): domain Bacteria; phylum Bacteroidota; class Bacteroidia; order Chitinophagales; family Saprospiraceae; genus Opimibacter. Next base: position 622,687 of record CAWINN010000014.1, read on the forward strand.
TTTGTAAGCGCGGCCCGTGAGTTTTGCAAATTTTTCCATGGCCTCCAATACGACACCGGGACATGCATTGTAAAATGAATTTACCGACTCCCGTCCCTGGAAATATACATCCGGATTTTGAGCGGTACCACGAATGAACGGATGGTCCGGATTCAATGCCCTTTGACGATGAGCGAAGACCAATTGATCATCAATCATCGCCCGGATGGTTTCATCGGGCAGGAGAAAAAGTTTGTTGACTTCATGGGAAGTGCGGAAGCCATCGAAAAAATGAATAAATGGAATGCGTGATTTCAGCGTAGCTGCCTGTGCAATCAGGGCCATATCATGTGCTTCCTGCACACTGGCAGAAGCCAGCATCGCAAAACCTGTAGTTCGTGCCGCCATCACATCCTGGTGATCACCAAAAATCGAAAGAGCCTGTGCAGCCAATGATCTGGCAGCGACATGAAAAACAGCTGAAGTGAGTTCGCCGGCAATTTTGTACATATTGGGCAGCATGAGCATGAGACCCTGAGATGCAGTGAAGGTGGTTGTCAACGCACCGGATTGCAAAGCACCATGAACAGTTCCGGCAGCACCGGCTTCGCTTTGCATCTCCATGATGTCCGGAATATTGCCCCAGATATTTTTTATTCCCTTCGCTGACCATTCATCCGCGAGTTCCGCCATGGTAGATGAAGGCGTGATGGGATAGATAGCGCAGACTTCGTTGACCCGATACGCTATATAGGCGGTGGCTTCATTTCCATCGAGGGTCGCGACTTTACTATTCCGGCTCATGCTTCCTGTTCGATTTTCTCTTTAACTTTTGGTTCACTGACCATGTCGATGGCGTGGCATGGACATTGCTCATAGCATACGGCGCATCCGGTGCACAACGTGTAGTTGAAATGATACCGCTTGCCTTTACCTAATTTGATGATGGCCCCTTCCGGGCAGGCACCATAGCAACCATCACATTCAAAACAATTGCCGCAGGAGTAACATCGCGAAGCTTCATAGCGGGCCTCTTCTGCATTCAGGCCACTGACGATTTCTGAAAAATCTTTCGCGGCTTCTTCCAATGGCAGGTGGGGCTGCTCACTTTTCGGAGCATCGGTGCGATACCACGTATGTAATTTTTCAAAACCAACGATCGGATGCTTTGGCTCAGGCACATAGAGTTGTGATCTTAAGTACCCGTCGATGTACTTAGCGGCTTTTTTCCCGTGCCCTACGGCGATGGTTACACTTCTTTCACCGGGTACCAAATCTCCACCGGCGAATATTCCTTCCGCTCCTGTCATCATGTTAGGCCCGACCATGACGGTGCCATCTATCTTATAAGAGATACCCTCTACATTTTTAAGAAATCCGGTGTCACAATCCTGACCAAGAGCGAGAATAAGGGAATCCGCTTCCAGTGTTTCGAATTTTCCTGTGGGTACCGGCTTGCCGTCCACGAGGTTCATCACCTCTACAGTGAAAGAACTTTCATCAATGCTTTTAATGGTGCGCAACCAATGAATCTTTACTCCTTCACCCATGGCTTCATCGGCTTCGAATTCATGCGCGGGCATGTGCTCGCGATCGCGACGGTAGATGATCAGGGCTTCAGAAGCGCCGAGACGCTTAGCCATACGCGCAGCATCCATCGCTGTATTGCCTCCACCGTAAACAGCGACTCTTCGACCCAGCTTTGGGGCATTACCCAATTCCACTTCACGTATAAAACTGACGGCATCGAGGATTTGCCCTGCGTCGCGTGCCGGAATCTCTGCTTTCTTTCCAATATGTGCACCGATGGCGATAAAAACGGCATTGAAATTTCCTTCCGTTTTTTCTTTGGCGAGATCTTCGACTTTATGGTTGAGATGGATTTTCACTCCCATCTTTTCAATGCGATTAATTTCACCCATCAGAATATTTCGCGGCAGTCGGTAGGCAGGAATACCAAAATGCATCATACCTCCGGGGAGTGGACCAGCTTCGAAAATTTCGACCGTATGTCCAAGTCGTTGTAAATGATAAGCGGCTGACAAGCCACTGGGCCCGGCACCGACCACCATAATTCTTTTACCGGTTGATATATTCTTGATTTTGATTTCCCAATTTTCTTCCAGCGCCTTATCGCCAAGAAATCGTTCAACGGCGTGAATACTCACGGCGTGATCCACAAAACCGCGGTTACAGGAATCTTCACAGGGATGATAACACACGCGACCATGAATGGCAGGCATTGGATTTTCTTCTACCAAATTTTGCCAGGCTTCGAAATACAGACCTTGCTGAGCGAGCGAAAGCCAGGCCTGGATATTTTCACCGGCAGGGCAGGCATGATTACACGGAGGAAGAAAATCCTGGTAAACCGGGCGTGTAACGCGAACAGGTCCTGTCCCTTCCGCGTGTCCGGAAAGATCGGGGGCGGAAGTAAGATTTGATTTCAGGGTATCCATATTTTTCTTTACGCGGGTAATTAATAACCCGGTGTTTCAGCCATCACAATGGAACGGACATGTTGTGCGGTTTTCAGGCATTCATTCACGGTGTCCTGTTCAAGGCAATAATTTCTGTCGTGGTTGTCCCAGCGGCAATTGAATTGAGAGAAATCCAGCAATTCAAACCTTGCATCGATGGCTTTGCATTGTTCACGGAGGCTGGCGATGGATACGGGGTGCTCGATGGGGACATTTTTCTGGAGAAGAAACCCGGCCAGGTAGTTGGATATGGATTGCCGCGAATTCGCGCAGATGAGATGGGATACGACATCTTCCTCTGCCCGTTGCTGTTCATGCTCAGCAGCGATCAGTAATTCTTCTGCGAAGGTGAACAGGCCTTCTGTTCGGTTGATATTCATGACCAGACATTTATTGAATAATCCTTCCACTCTTCAGTCGAACGCTCATCTAAAACTAATGGATGTCCTCAGCGAACTGAATGAGTGACGTCAGTAGTACGAATGATATTGATCAGAAGCGATTAGTGCGCACTGGCTTTGATGATCTCTCGAACCGTTTGGGCTGCTTTGAAACAAGTGGTGACTTTATCCACTTCCAGACAGTATCGCTTGCCCGGGGTTTCGTAGCGGCATTCAATGCGATCCAGGTCCGGCAGATGGAACCGGGGATCCAGGTCCTGGCATTGATGCTGCAGACTGGCAATAGAGGCCGGCGGCAGGATGGGTATAGCATGTTCCAGCAAGTAACCGATCATGTAATGGGAGATTGAAAGTCTCGCATGGTTACACACCAGGTGGGTGACCATATCTTCTTCAGCGCGGTGAAGTTCGAATTCGGCTGCCAGGAGCAATTCATCCGCATCCTGGTAAAGCTGTTCAGGGGTGTGTAGCGCAGTCATAACTTTATTATTTGGGAAAAATAAAATTAAGGTAATGGAGCCACGAATGGGATGAGGAGGGTTGGTGGGGGAGGTGATGATGGTCAGCTGGAGGGTAAAGGCAGAATGGCGGAATGCCAGACGTATTCTTACGTGAGTTTACCTACATGTCAGACTCAAAGTGCTTAGAATTACAGCATTCCGGGAACTGTTAAATTGATTCTGCCCGTTCCTGAAATGCTGTCAATTCTGAAATTTAGGATTTGAAAAACGAAGTGAATTAATCATTCAGCCCCGGTCGTTTAAAATTCCTGGCATTGGGGAAGGTCTCTTCAGTCAACCGTCGCAATCGTTCAAGTGTAGTCAGGAGATTTAAAATGTTTTCCTCCTGATCGGGCAGGCTTTGTAGCAGGATGCCCCAGGCGCCGATGGACCGGTCGATACCAATCAGGGCTACCTTCGCGGAGCCGTCGGCATCATTTCGTAAGTGGTCGCCATCATTTTGATCCCAATCCATTTGACGCATGCCGGGGGTTTGGGCCCGAACTAATTTGACCATGATCTGGGCCTGGTACCAATGGATCACATCCATCGCATTTTTTATTTCTTCCGTTTCAGATGCCGGATCCCGGTCAGGCAATTGCATCCTGGTTATTTGCTCAAGCTCTTTATCTTTTGCCAACAAAGAGGCGTCACAATGGTCAAACCAATATTTGGTGTCATCCAGGTATCGCTTGGCCAGGTGGGTCAGTGGTGATTTTTGAGTTTCCACTTGCTGTCGTTCGTGTTCCTGTATCGGTCGATCAGCCTCTTCGGGATCGGGAATATTGATCCCTCCTTCGGAAGCCATCTTGTTGAGCAAATCAATGGTCAGGCTAAAGGATGCTTCAATTTGTCGAATCATCGCATGTTTCCGTTCTTTCGAGGATCCTGCGGGTAGGTTTTCATTGGCCGGAGTGCTGGCATAGAGCAAACATCGATGTGTCATTGGGCAGCGCTCGCACCAACGGTCACAATAATTGTAAATGCCTTCAATGAGATCGGGGTTGTCCGCAAGGGACAAGAATTCATCTGCTGTCATAACTGGTAGAAGTTTAGGAAAGAAAAATAAAATAAAATTTTGAATTGACCAATACCCTTTTTCTTCTGGCCCCCCAATAGGGGAAAATAAATTCAGGTCCCGAGTCTCCCATCTCCTGTCTGCCGACTCATGACACGGCTAAAATAAAATGTAAAATATTTTTAAGACCCTATTGAAAATTGAAAACAGTTTCGTAATTTAATCTCCGAAAACAATTTTACTTCACCTAGTTAACCAGTTGAAACATGGGACTTTCTATTTTCTATTCCGGAATGCTGCGGAATGTGCAGCAGATCCCGTCACTCACGGCGGAACTTTTAGACATTTGTGACCACCTGAATTGGCGGTGTGATGAATACTGTCCAACCACCAGTAATCCTATACAAGGTATGTGGTTTGCGCCACCGGGTGCGGACCGCATCTGGATGACTTCCCTACACTCAGGGGTACTGGCTGAACCTGAACTCAATCTAACTAAAGAAGGGATTGACGCGTGGATGAAATCCAGCTGGAAGGACAACAGGATGAATCCATGTACACAATTTGCAGGCCCTGAGGCTCACATGCAATTGATCGGGATATTGAAACATATCAGTCAAAAGTACTTTCAGCATTTTCAATTGGTGGATGAAAGTGAATATTGGGAATCCGGTAATGCAGAAAAATGTCGTGACTGGTTTGCGATGTTCGGTGTGTGGATGGACAATATGTCGGCGGACCTGGGAAAATTAGATGGACGTGGATATGAGTCGGGTGAAAACATACAGGAGCGAGTAGAACGATTGCTCCGAAATGGAAAATCATTTGATGACATTTTGAAGGTGATGGGGGATCCCTATCGGAATGAATAACGCATGGTCTTGTACCGGAACTATTCAGAAACAACTAGAGACGAGATTATAAACACCATAGGGAATCCTTACCGTAAATAAGGAAAAAGCAAATTCAATTTCTTAACTTTTTAAACCAGTTGAAACATGGGACTAACAATTCATTATTCCGGCAAGCTCCGGAACCCGGCGAGTATTCCATCGCTGATCGCAGAAGCCATTGACATCAGTGAAAGTATGCACTGGCCTTATGAAACCATTGAACCTTTGCCGGACATCCCGATCAGGGGCGTCCTGATATCGCCTGAAGGCAGTGAACCGCTATGGCTCACTTTTCACGAACAGGGATTTATGTGTAACCCGATCCTGTACCAGCATGTATTGGAGTTCGAAGGAAAGGGTATCCCTGCGGATGCTGAACAATGGCTATTCACCAAAACACAATATGCCGGTGTCGAGGTGCACATGGCGCTGATCAGGTTGCTGCGGTATCTCAGTCAGCAATATTTTGAGCGATTTGAACTCCATGATGAAAGTCAGTATTGGGAGACCAATGATGAAGCCATTTGCCGGAAAAGGTTTGGAGAATATGACCGGCTGATGGATATGGTCGGGAATGCCCTGGATGCGATGCATTTCGAACCGGAAGAAAGCCAGGAGTCGATAGCAGAAAAAATTGAAAAGATGCTGTCGGAGAAGTTTGGGATGAAGCGGAAAGAATGATGTACGGAAATGTTACGTACATTTTTAAAATCACCTGAAACAGGAATAGGATGAGCAAAAAAGAAATGACCCGGTTTGATACCCGCCTGCCCAGGGATCAAAAGAAATACCTGGAAAAAGCTGCACGACCTGGCGGTTATAAGACCTTATCTGAATTTATTCTTTCTTTAGTTAAAAAAGTGGCTGACCGGATCATTGAAAAGCATGATCTTATCCTGGCTGGGGAAAAGGAACGTGAGGATTTTTTCCATGCTGTCCTTCATCCTGCCAAACCTAATGCCCGACTGAAAAAAGCAGTTCATCGGTATAAGGAAAGGCTGAAGAAGTAATGGATTACCTGACTACTCCTTTAGGTAAATCGCATAAAAAGGAATTTTTTTCATGTGGCCAGGCATCACTTCCGGTTCTTATGCTGTAGTGACGGACCCCCTGGATAGCCATGCAGAAAAATTTTATACAAAATATGGATTTCAAAAACCGGAAAAAAGTGGCAAAATGGTTTTGATGATGAAGACGATCGCAGGATTGTTTTAAGATCACCGGACAATAAAATGTGAAAGGGTAAAAGAGAATCCTTATCTTTTCGATGATCAATTTCATTTTTACTGACCACCTTTCACCTTTCACTTTTCACTTTTCACTTTTCACTCTTCACTTTTCAATATTTAGCCATGGGTTCCTTCATTAAAGCCACTTGTTCCAATTGCGGATTTCATCAGTTCTTTCAGTTTGGCAGCGGATTCCTGGCCCGCGAGCCCAAAGTACCAGCCATTCAAAAGGACAGCGGTGAATTTATCGTCACCGAGATCCATGATGATGATAACCTTCAGTTTTACCATCAGCCCAAAATGTATACCGGCAGTATCAACGGACCCGGTATCCAGGATGGTGACATTGTGCTCAGCCCCGACAAGAACCTTTGCCCCCAATGCGGGAAATACAGCATGAAGTTTGAGGAGGAAGGGAATTGGGATTAGTGTATGGACTGTGCCAGACAATAAAATAGCTTTGCGTAGTCTTAAAAAAAAACGAATGTTAAGCATCGCTTGAGCGATGATTTGGTGTCAGCAATCGTTCGACTATGCTCACGGATCGATCTGTGATTTGCATGTAGGAGGCCTTTTGTAAGATCTTCTGTTGTTAGCCAATTCTAAATTTTTGAAAGTGCTGATTCAGGCCATAGGCACAAACATCTCAGCGTTTCAGTACTACCCCGACTACGCAGGCATCTTCTTTCCCTTCACAAACCGTATTTTTACTATCATGTAATTGAAAATAGCCGAACCGCCAACCTTATCTGCGTATCATACCATGAGTGAACTCAAAATCCCGGAGAACGAAAGAAGAATCGTCATCCAAAAAAACGGACCCTATGAGGTTTACGGTGGGATTCCTGTGCGTATTCAAAATATCATCCCTAATGCAGAAGGCAAATCCTGGGAATGGGAAGAAGGGGAGACTTTCAAAACGGAAAATGCATACCAGTTGTGCCGCTGCGGACAATCGTCTCATAAACCCTTTTGCGATGACAGTCATTTGAAACAACACTTCGACGGAACAGAAACCGCCAGCCGGTTACCTTATGAGCAGTTGGCCAGGCGATTTGATGGTCCAACCCTGAACATGGGCGATGCGGGGTCCCTGTGTGCAAATGCTCGTTTTTGTTCCGCCACTGGCAGGATTCGTAACCTTCTCGCTAACACAGATGATCCTGAAGTACGTGAGTTGGTTATTCGCGAAGTGGTGCGCTGTCCTTCCGGCCGCCTGACCCTTTATGACAAAACCAGTGACCAGGAAATAGAGCCACTTCTCGAACCTGCGATTGGAATCGTGGAAGATATTCCGCTAAGCTGCAGTGGCCCGCTTTGGGTGCAGGGTGGCATCCCGATTATATCCGAAATTGGAGAGCCGTATGAAGTCCGCCATCGCGTCACCCTCTGCCGCTGTGGTGCATCCCGTAACAAGCCTTTTTGTGATGGAAGTCATGTCATGGTTGGATTTGATGATGGGATGTTTGATTGAGGGGTAGGCACTTCGTTTCGGCGGCGCTCGTTTTCGGCTACGCTTGTTTCGGCTGTGTTTCTCGTTCGTTTCCTTTGCGTTCGTTTCGGCTACACTCACGGACCGATCTGTGATTTGTGGGTAGAAGACCTTGAGCCAGTTCCTTATTTGTACTGTCAATGCTGAAATTTTGAAAATGCTGATTCAGACCGACAGCGCAAATGTCTTAGAGATGCGATAATGTTCCGATCGATTCATGAAACTTCGTTTGCTCTCATGATCAAATTTCGAATAGATCATCACAAATCTAACGGACTTATCCACTGCTGTGACATAGGTGAACTCCTGGCTCATCCCGCCATCCACGAAGGCGGGATATTTTGAATTAATCCAGTTGAGACCTTTCCCTTGTTCCTGGAAGCGGAGTCGTTTTTCGATTTTGGGATCAGCTATGTCAAAAGGCATGCTGTCATCGAAGGTGAGGATATTGAAAGTGAAATTGTGGATGTACTGCCGTGCGATTCCCTTGTTGGTGATGACGGCCACAAGCTCAACGACCTGCTTGTCCCGGGACAGGCCCAGTTGAACAAGGCTGAGATCAAACTGCAACTTGGGATACTGCTCCCGGGAGATCCCGAAGCGGTACAGCGTCCAGATGCCTGCGGTGATGATGGCGAAGATGGTGATGAGATGAGAGAGGTTGTCGAGGGTCATGGAGCTGAATATCTGAAAATAAATCCGAAAAGCATCATTAGCTCCACTCTTTGCCCCTTATTTTGACGCAACTCCGTTCGTTTCGGCTGCACTCGTTTCGACTGTGTTCGTTTCGGCTGCGTTTCTCATTCGTTTCCTTTGCGTTCGTTTCGGCTGCGCTCAGCGACCGTGATTGCTGTTACCCTGAAGCTTGCGTTTTACTTATGCATATTTAAAGCCAACGCATTGAATGTTTCGTCTACGCTCAACATGCACCGTGAGAATTATTTTCTTTGATTTAGATATTTCTATGATTTCAGCCATCAATATGAACAAAAAACTAAAATTTTTGCATTCCGATAATCATCTGCCCCATTTGAAACGGTGTGCTGAGCATAGTCGAAGTAGGGGTTGAGAGGTTGTGCTTTAATTCATTATTTTTTTCTGCTATATACCTTATTATTCCAACATGTCGACCGTAGCATCTTTCTTGGAAGTATGGTAAGACTGCTGGAGTTCCTCCTCAAAGAAAAACTGATCCTCTCCAAAGGCAGGCACCAGATCATCTATCCAACCGGCTTCGGTATCAAACTCGGCAAAGAAAGGACGATCCACCCATTCCGGATTGCGGCCTTGCAGGAAACGGAAAGTCATAATCTTTTTGGTGGTTCCATCAAACGGCACTTCACTGACGCCGAGCATTTGCACCTTTCCGGGTGTACAAGACATGCTTGGTCCGCGTACGGTCCTGCATACGCCACTGACACGCATATAGGCATCACGGAAAATGTTCCAGGCTTTCACCAACGGCACAGTGAAGTAATGTTGTGCCCCGGTGTCCCGTGCCATGAACATATAATAAGGTATGCAATTCAGGTTGACTTGCTTTCGCCACATATCTGCCCAGATATCAGCAGCGTCGTTGATGTTGCGCATGATGGGGGATTGAGTCCGGATTTGCGCTCCGGTGGCCCGGACTTTTTGGATCGCTTCTTTGACCGCCTCCGTCGAGAGCTCTGCAGGATGATTGAAGTGCGCCATCACCGCAAGGTTTTTGCCTGACTTCACTACCTTTTCAAAAAGTTGCAATGTATCTGTTGCATCAGGATCCGTCAGGAATTTATACGGCCAGTAACCCAGGGCTTTTGTTCCCAGTCGGATGGTTTGCAAATTCGGAATATCAGCATCCAATAAAGGCTGGATATACGACGAAAGATTCTTCGCCTTCATGATCAGCGGATCACCGCCGGTAAACAGGACATCGGTCACTTCCGGATGCTCCTGCAGATACTTCACGAGCAATTCCGTCTCGCGCATGGCAAACTTCCATTCATCCATGCCCACAAATTGCGGCCAGCGAAAACAAAACGTACAATAGGCATGACAGGTCTGACCATTACTGGGAAAAAACAATACCGTTTCCCTGTACTTGTGTTGGATCCCGGTGAGTTTGGTTCCATCCAGTTCAGGGACATTATATTCCATTTGTCCCGCGGGATGCGGATTGAGTTGTACCCGGATGCGGTTAGCGGTTTCTTTGATTTGCGCTTTATCGCCACCTTGTCGCAACACAGCTGCCATTTCCTCGAAATGTTCCGGTATCAACATATCCTTTTGCGGAAAAGTCAGGACAAACATGGGATCCTCAGGGACATTATCCCACTGGATCAGTTCGTCGACAACGTAGTTGTTGGTCTTGAAGGGCAGTACATTCCCGACCACTTCGATATCAAATTGCTGTTCTTCCGTCAGGGATTGCACCTGGGGAATATCTCTGAAATTATTTAGTGAATAAGCCTTGTACTTCAATGGTATTTGTTTTTATGATCAAATAGATTGGTTTATAATGATTTCAGCCAATGGTTCAATAGCCGGGTTCCCTCGATGACTTTTGGGCAATACTGCTGCAAAAAATCGTCCGGTAAGGATTCATCCAGTGGATAGTTTTGTGCGGCAGCCATAGCAGAAGCACCGTCAAAATCCACATACGCCATGCGGGCAGTGAATTCTTCCTCCGGTTGTCCAAAACATGAACCGGCCAACATGGCGACGCCGGTGTCCTCCAATAATTTTGTGCACAACGCTTTGGCGGTGCGGATTCCGTTAGCCTGAAACCGATCGGTATAATGTGAAAAATCAAGGAAGAGATAAAATCCACCGACCGGGTCATGCACGTTGACCTTCGCGTCCCGGAGCAGGGACACGCAAAAGTTACCCAGGAGAGACAAGATCTTTCGTTCGCGCCAGAGATATTTTTCAATCTCGTCGCCTCCTTTGAAAGCCTGGATGGCCGCAAACTGAATCGGTGCACTGACCGATGTGTAGGTTTCGCTGGCGACCACAGCCATTGCATCCAATAGCCATTTCAGGTTGAGCGGAAAGGTAAAGGATCCAAGTCGCCAGCCTCCGGCACCGCACCATTTCGAAAGTCCGGAGCTGATGATGGTGCCTTCCGGATAATAGCGGGCGATGGACTGATGACGTCCCTGGTGATGAAGCTGACCGTAGATCTCATCCGACAGGATAATGATTTGATGCTGGCGGGCGAGCTCCGCGATTTGTATCAGCTCTTGTTCGGTAAAGGATACTCCATCCGGATTGCCCGGATAGTTGAGAATCATCAGAGCAGGCGTGTGGTTTTTGTCTTTTCGTTCATTCAAAAAAGCTTCGAATCGTTTCGGGGTCAGATGCCAATGATCTTCAAAGGAGGTCCGGATCATGGAAATATTTTTGCTGAGGATTTTCGCCTGGGGCACATAGGATACCCAGCAGGGGCTGACGATTATGATCTCTCCGTTAAAGACGAGTTGAAGCAGGAACACCAATTCTTTGGATCCGGGCCCGATGATCACGCCTTCGGCAGACACCTGGACATGATCCTTTCGGCGATGAAATCCTGCCACGGCTTCGCGCAATCTGGGGTGTCCCTTGACAGGCTGATAATCTTTTTGAGTTGCGTGGAGGCGAAGTGCTTCCACTACCCGATGAGGTACGGGAAACGGGGATTGACCGAGGCCGAATTTATAAATGGTTTTTCCTTCTGCGATGAGTACTCGTGACAGATCCTGGATCGCCAGGGTGGCTGATTCATCCAGATCACGCAAATGCGGAACAATGCATTCCGGTATAACGGCCGCAGGGACAGGCATGGTACAAAAATTATCTGTTCGATAGAGAAGAAATAAAACCTGTCCGGGACAGTGCCAATATATATTGATTACCGAAATTTTCCCCTGATAGCAAATAAATATGTTATCTGATCAGGTGAATGGATCAATACTGACCGGGCGGAATTTCAATTAAGCCCTGTTTTATTCCATTTTTTCAAAAATAGTAAAAATTTGCGAATCGGCAAATATCAGCGCAATCATTTTACATCAAGCAGACTGTGTATGTGGATAGAGAGACTATTGATGCAGCCGCTAACGATATAGCACTTTTAAAAGAGGATAAGGCTAAGGCTAAGTTAGCTAAGGCTAAGGCTAAGGATAAGCTTGGGGCTTGAGATTTCTCTCTTTCAACTTGCGTGATCTCAAAGAAATGTTTTCCATTTTGCCCGGGCCAAGCTTTGTTTCAGTTCCGCTCAACATTCATTATGCCTGTTGAATTCAATTCCTACAAATATAAATGTTAAGCGTCGCTTGAGCGACGATTTGGTGTCACCTGCCGTTCGACTACGCTCTCGGACCGATCTGTGATTTGCAGGTAGCAGGCCATTTGGAAGGTCCTTTTTTGTTCAGACAATTCTGAAATTCTGATTAAGACCGTTGGAATATTCCAATTCAGGCATTTTTATTCGACGGGTATTTCGGATTAAACAAGAGTTTGTATTGAAGGCTTGTTCCTCCAAAATTGAATAACAGACCAGGAGGAAAATTGTAGGCAACTGTGCAATTTTTAGCCTGGGCCAGGTTGGCATCTTCGAGATGAGTTTTGGCTTTCAATTCTACGCTGACTCTATTTTCAACTACAAAATCAGCATGCCGGGTTCCAATTTCGATATCTTCATAAAAAACGGTATGTTCTTGTTCCCTTGCGAAAGATAAGCCAGCCCGTCTAAGCTCCATGGCAGGGACTCGCTGATAAATGACCTCTCGAAATCCTGGTCCAGGGGTATTGTACACTTTCATGGCGCAGCCAATGATAGCATAGGTAAGGGGATCTTTATTCCTTTACAATCAAAAACGTGTACTTCCGTTTATCTTTTTCTACCCTTAAAAAATAAGTGCCCGCTATTATTGTTGTGACAGAAATATCACCTCCGGAAGATTCTCCTTTATTGATAAGTCGCCCGGTCAGATCGTAAATCTCAAAATGAAAGTCAGCGTCGAATCCATCTACATGGATCATCTCATGTGCAGGGATGGGGAATACACGCAGGTTCTCCAAAGTTGCATCATGCATTCCGCTAATGATAATATCAACGGTGTCCGTATAAGTAATGCAACCTGTGGCATACGTCACTTTCGCGAAATACAATCCACTCTGTGTGGCGGTAAATGGGTTTTGGGTAGCGCCGGAAATGGAGACTGAATTCCTGTACCACTGATAAGATTGTGCAGGCGGATTGATCGTAAGGATGTTAGTATTGACGGAAATAAAGGCATCAGGAATAGCCACCGGATTGATGACTGTAGTAAACGTGGTATCACCACAGGTGTTGGTCCCCTTGATGACCACCTGGCCGGATTGTGATCCTGCGATCACCCGAACAGCGATTGAATCTTCATTGCCCAGCAGCGTCCAGCCTGCAGGAAATGTCCAGTCGTAATGCTGAACTCCTGATTGTTGGGCACGATAGGTTAACGTATAGCCAACACAAGGGGTCATATCCCCTATAAGATTAGAAATCACAGGAAGACTTTTGGCGAACAGGTTTTGCTGAAGAGAGGTTTCGCCACAGGCGTTAGATCCGGACACAGTCAGTATACCATTGGTTAGACCTACTTTCACCTTCACACTATCGCTGTGTGCATTTCCGATGATCTGCCAGCCTGCCGGAAATGACCATGAAATGGAATCCAGGTTTGTGCTTTGTACGTGATATGTTTTGACTTCACCAGGACAGGATATGAACGTTCCGGTCAGATTAGATAATCCGGGTGTGAATACCGGATGGACCGAAAGAGACAAAGGAAATGTCATTCCATTTTCACCGGTTGCACTTACGGTTATCATACCACCGGCACCATTCGTGAGCACCCTTACTGTGTCGTTATTGCTGCCGCCTATCACTGTCCAATTCGATGGAAAGGTCCAGGTAAACTGCGTTACATTTTCTGCATTGATCGAATAAGTCGCCTGTTGACCCGCACATGGGGAGACGGGTCCGCGGAGATCGGATATATAAGGAAGGAAATTGAGCCTGACGACAAAAGCATCCTGTCCGCCGTGTGAGGGCAGGATGACAGCATCTCTGCCCGGACTGAAATCCGCACTGTCAATGAAGCTGCCGGTCACGTAGGCTCGTTGATCATTATCCGCGACTACATCATTAGCAAAGTCATCGGACGGTCCCCCTAATGGATGAGCTGAGAGAAAGTGACCTGTCGCATCCAGTTTCAATAAAAACATATCTATCGAAGTCGGACTGATCAGATTATACACCTCAGGCCCGGGATCGACATCGCAAACCCCAAGGAAATTTCCGGCGAGATAAATATTTTGTTCATCATCTAAAGCGATAGCCGCTGTTCTATCTGATGGTCCCGGACCTCCAAGTTGTTTTACCCAAATAAAATTTCCATTTGGATCCAGCTTGTTCAGGAAAATATCGGTGCCGCCGAGGGAAGTCAGGAAGGTATGTTCCAGCACCGCGGGATTAAAGTCTGCCGTATTTTTAAAATACCCGGTGATCAGCAAATTATCCTGTTGATCAAGGATCGCATCGGTGGCTATCACATCATCGACGCCGCCGAATTTTTTCGCCCATAGATAAGACCCTGCGCCCGTCAGTGCACAAACAAAAACATCCAGGCTATCATCAGCGATCAGGGTATGCACACCGGATCCCGGATCGAAATCAACTATGCCGTAAAAATCTCCGGTCAGGATGATGTGGCCTGTAGTGGAAACGCAAACGGCGGCACCATTGTCAAACCAGGAATCACCGAATTGGTGTGACCATTGATGAACGCCGGCGTGACTCAGCTTTTGAATGAACGCATCGGTTTCGCCAGCGGAGGTCATCAGCTGAACGGGAATGCCCGGATTGATGTCCATGGTATCCCGGAAATAACCGGTGGTATAAATATTATTGCCGGTATCGATCGCCATGGAAGACACATGATCTTTTTCCGGACCACCAAATCCCACTGCCCATTGAAAGACGCCATCCCCTGAAAGCTGTGCAATGAAAATATCATCATCCCCATGCGAGGTGAGCGTCTTTGTACCTGGCCCGGGATCGAAATCAGAAGATCCGATAAAAGAACCGGCCACATCCACATAGCCATCATGATCCAGCGTGATCTCCAAACCGGTGCCGGCGCCTAATGCTTTCGCCCATACGAGCTGACGGAACCTGGTCAGTTTGATAACATACACGGCGGGTTGATCGGGCGTAGAAGTAAGGAAGAAGGTATCGGGACCCGGATCGACATCTACCTGGCCGCGAAAGGAACCGGTGGCGTAGACATTGCCCTGGTGATCGGTCACTACGCTTTGGCCCTGATCCGTCGCTGTATCGCCGATCGTCGAGACCCATTCCAGCGATTGGGCGCGGGTCGCGTGGATCAGCATCCAGGTAGAGAGAAAGAGGAATACAGCTTTCATGACCGTCAGTTTTTGGGGGAAAGGATCTGGGAGGGTAGGAAAGTTAAGGAAAAAAGGGGTGGGATCGGTAATCGGTAGGTCGGTATTCGGTGATGGGTAAGCTTTGCCGTGACCAGTGATTGGTGAGTCTGTATTCGGTGATCGGTAAGCTTTGCCGCTAATCCCGCCACATCCTATCGGATGGCGGGATCTCCGCTGCGCTTCGATTTTCGCGAATTAAGGCAAATAAAAAGGTGGATGGCCGTTGACTGGAAAGTTTCCTATAGTGAGCGGAGTCGAACTATCTCCAACAGCCGACGGGATACAAAAGATGAAATGCATTGGGATGGAGCGGTTGCTAAGCTCCGGCAGGAGGATGAGGGTAAGCAGGCGATGCACTGAGCAGCCGTGCTGAACCTGTCGAGGTATAGTCAAATTGTCAAAGCTTCTTCGCCCACCACCATGGGTACAACATGGGAATTTAATTTCGAATCTTTTCCAACAATTTCCTGTACACCTCCACCATGGCCAGGGTATCCAGCTTGCAGTACACCAATAAATTTTGACAGATGATTTCCTTTTCTTTTTCAACTTCAATTTCAAACACCATTCTGTCCCATTGCGTCGTCGCCGTTCCGCCATCTCGGATGGTCAGTGAATCATAGGAAAGTTCCGGCACTAATACCGGCAGCACTTTTTTGATTGAATGACTGCCGCGGAAATCTTTGTGCACATAAAGGTGTTTCGAAAAAATCTCCATGAGATCGAAGAGCCGACTATTGATGTTGAGGAGGAAGTCCTTCATGGCAGGCACGCATTCGGACAGGTTTTCATTGCATTTCTTTTCAAAGGTTTTGTTCCATACGATGATGGTGCCGGTGTCACCTATGTCGTTGCGTAAATGTTTGACGATGGCGTGCATGGGCGGTGTGTGATCGCGGTGCAAGTATTCAATATGCCCGACATCACCTCCTTTTGCAACAATTCGATGGAGTGAATATTGAAAAGGAATTTGTTGGTAGGGTCTTGTGTTGTCAAATTTCGGGATGGCGGGACCGGTCGTTTCATAATCCAGGAAGTAAAGAGGATATTCCAGTTGATCCAGGATCTTCCTGATCTCATTCACTAATATGATTTCCCGGTTTTCCTTCCAGGTGATGACCTGGTCGCGATAACTGTCTGTCATTTTTGTTCCGGCCGGTATGTCTTCGATTCGAAAGATGGAAGCATCAATCAATTCCTTTAAACGTTTTGGACTTCTGGAGATCGCCAGGTCGTACACATTGTATCCGGTGAGATCCGGGTGCATATAACCGAATGCCGGGCATTGTTTTTTCCGGGGCAGGAATCGACAATCACATGTTGTGGGTTCCACCATACTCTTTGATGCATCAAGAGCACCTGACATCTGATTGCGTAAACCAGGTAAAACATCTAGCACTTCTCTTGTGACCTCTTTGATATCAAATAAAGAATTAAGGTCAATTTCACCTGATCGTGTATACAGTTTATTCAACTCCACGAGGAACAAGCGGTTTACGATGTATCCGGCCTGTGTCGCGGTTTCATATTGAAAAGTAAGGTCCCTGATATGTTCTTC
Source organism: uncultured Saprospiraceae bacterium (assembly GCA_963837505.1). Taxonomy (GTDB): domain Bacteria; phylum Bacteroidota; class Bacteroidia; order Chitinophagales; family Saprospiraceae; genus Opimibacter. Next base: position 639,686 of record CAWINN010000014.1, read on the forward strand.
TTTTGAAGGTGCTTGTAGTGTATCATCTGCTCCCATATTCTGCATCGATGAACTGGATTTGATCTCGTAGATCTCGATGTGTTTATTTCCGTTGAAGATCACAAGGTCCGACTGGGCAAAGAAATCATCATTCGTGAAAGCGGCCTGAGCCATATGGGTCACTCCTTGTTGTTCCAGCGCCTGTGTTTCCTTTACTGCTCCCACTCCCTTGCTTTGTATAAATTGCAAACCTGGAAACATCCTGTAAAACGCTGCTTCTACGACCTTGCCTTGATCGGCCAGCATCAGGTCAAAGTCATTCATTGCCGGGATGACCAGCACTTCTGGTTTATGTTGGGTGAACCAGAAGTAGGCGGAGCAATGGAGGTAGGATTTGAAGGAGATTTGGAAAGAATCATAGGTACTAATCATTAATTCTTTCACCACAAAAAGGACAAACCACCCAAAGCTTTTCTAATTTACTAAAACATTTTTTGCAAAGTAGTATTTCGGAGACCAAAGGTTTGATTGGTTCACTTGTTTTAACAGTATACGTTTCAGGAATTTCTTTAAGAAACATGGATTCATTTCCTTTTTCAGTGATGAGGTAAAGTTTTTCCTTGGCCCGGGTGAGGGCAACATAAAACAAACGTCGCTCTTCTTCCATTAGCAGATCATACGGAACGGATTTAATCACCTGGGGGATCCGATCCTCAGACCAGATTTCAGGGAATCCTCCAGCTCCATCTCTCAATCCTAGAATAAATACAACCTTTGCTTCAAGCCCTTTCGCGGAATGAATCGTTTTTCAGCGACCCTCAATCCTTTTTTATATAAAGTTTCGGACAAGGAAGGCTTGTTGACATACCCACTTGGTCTATACATATTTGTTCGCCGGTAAAGGAAAAGTATATCCTCCCCATTAATGCCAGTTCCAACAATTCCTAACCGTTTGAACACAGAAATCTACATTGTCCTGTTCATCGTTGCCTGCATAGACGACAATCTTATGTTCAGAGCGTTTGACAGCATGGATCTCTTTGTCAATCTGGAATTTATTCTGTTTAATCACTTCATTACTAGCGCCAACGATATTATCAGTACTTCGATAATTGTAGTTAAGCTTGATGACTTCAGCGTCAGGAAAATGCTTTCCAAATTCGATGATGTAACTCACATTTGATCCACGGAACCCATAAATACTTTGCCAGTCATCTCCTACACAAAAGAGTTGCGTTTTGTCTGTTACTAATAATTTGATCAGGTCGACCTGGAGATTATTCACATCCTGGAACTCATCCACCAGAATGTATTTGTATTTGTCTTTGTAAAGTTGGGCTATGTCGTCATGGTGGTTAAATAGATCCATGCACTTGATGATCATATCATTGAAATCCATGTAGGACTTATAAGTACAGTAATCAATATAAGCCTCAATCAATGGAAGGGTAATCGCATAAAATTCCCGGATTCGTTCATGAGGATCCATGGCAGCTTTTTCCCCAATACCATCGATAGATACATTCTCCACCTTGACCATATCCATGACTTGTTTGTCAAGTGCATAAATTCATGAACTTTGTCCCTAATGGCCTTGAATTCTTCTTCGTAGTTGAGCTTGGCTTGAATCATAATTAGCAGGAATCTGCCTTTAAAGATATTTTCCAGTGATGACTAAAGAACGCCGAATCTTTCGTGTCTTCTTCATGGGTTTTTACATACATGATTCCACCCTTGTTAAACTGATTTTCTTTATCGTCTATGGGAAAGCTCTTATCGCTCACATGTTCGATGTACAAATTGGCTGCGGGAATATAAAAGTCCGGACGAAAAGGAAAATCTGCAACCTGGAGTAGCGGCTCATATTCAAACGGAACATTATGACGATAAAGCCAGTCCGCAATAAATTGTTCCGACTTGGATCTCACTTTGGTTCCATTAAGTGAAGTGTAGAATTTCCCGTCCGGAGTGGCATAAGTATTTTTCGTGAATGAATCCGGTCTACCAGGTAGTCCAGAATATAACGTTTGATCTTGAGCAGATATTACTGTCTTCACACGATTGTATAAGAAGATTGTGAAAGACATCATATACAGTCTCCGCGGCGATGTATTTTGAAAACTCATCCTCTTCGCCGGAACGTTCTTCTCCGATAATCCTAAACCGATTATCAAATTCTTTGGCCCCATGGTTACGAAGGACAGAATAGCAAAAACTATGAAAAGTCCTAATGGTTAGCCCGGTGACCCATTTAATGTTTTTTCCATTCCATTCCTGTCTAGGACCTTATCCGGCCGGCTTTATTCTTTTATTGAAAGTATTCGCTCGTATTCACCTGAGGTATCGCCAGTGAAATCAGGCGATCGATCATTTCATTGGAGGCGTTTTTCGTAAAGGTAATAGCCAAAATGGAAGAGGGAATTACGCCTTTTTCCTCGATAAGATAGATGATTTTTTGGAGCAGGGTTTTGGTTTTCCCGGAACCAGCTCCAGCCAGCACCAGTATGCGTTTGGCCTCACTGGTAACAGCCTGTCGCTGTTCGTCATTGAAGGCGCTGAGATCGGTTTTGATGGGTAGAGCTGACATAAAACAAAAGGGGTGCAAAAACTGTACCTAAACACCTTACTTTCCGCTTAAAACGTTCTTCTTTAAATGGATAAGTTCCAGGCAGTGGTCGTCAGGTTAAGCTAGTGATCAAATTTGATCCAGCCATTATACACACCTTTGGCCTGTTGGAGTGCAGAAGCTCCAGGTGTTAAGACAGTATTAATATCGCGAAAAATTCTTATACGCTTCTTTAATAAAAGTTGTGAACTCGGGTTTGTTTAAATCAAAGTCGTCCTTGATTCGCATAATTATCCGAGAAGAAGTTTCATTGCGAGTTCGAATATGTACTGAGGTAGGAAGATTTATTTTCTCAGAAAATGATTCTTCTTTATCAAATACCTGGATACCCAATTGCTTGGCAATAGTGGACGCATCCATAGATCTCCAAATTAGAAAATTTAGCACCAATACATTGGGGAGTGTAACCACAATCATCCAATTGTAATTACCTATTTGATATGATATGTAGTGTTTCTGATCAAAACTAGGTTCGCTTACCTTAACATTTTCGCGTACTATTTTATCAAGGGTAAAATACATTTCTCTGGTAGCAACTTTCATGCGCTTTTCCAGGTGCCATATTCTCCCATTAGTCAGCCAAGGCTTTGAACCATCGGATTTAACTGTTTTGCCGACTTCGGAAAACTTATTGACTTCTTGTGGTATAATGATCCTTGGCTGTAATAAAAGAGAGTCACCTTCTTTGTAGCTATCAATCTCAATAATTTTAATATCTATTGCATGTTCAATAGTTTTAACGCCACACTTCCAAGTTTATCACGTACTTCTGCGCCAGCGATGATAATTCTTTGATCAGTGTTGATATTCGTGTCTTCTAGTTCTAATTCCAGCCTGCGCACAAAATTCCTCGTAGGTTTCGAAAAAATTAAATTCTTCATTCTGACCTAAAAATGACTTAGCTTGATTTTCAAAATCTTCAAATGACCATTTTGAAATATAGCTGGCGTATCTCAATGCCTGCATATCAACAGGATCGGACAGCTTACCTCTTTTCAGCTCGATGATTACTGCTTTACCACCTGTGTCAAGCGCCAGCAGATCAAGTCTATCTTTTACTTCAGGGATAAATACTTGTTGTCCAATTATCATTAACGGCTCTCCTAACATTTCTGGATTTGAACGGATCCATTCTTCAAGGCGTTTTTCCAGAATCTGTTCATTTTTAAGCTTCGTGACTGGTACCTTTTCTGGTTTATTATCTGAGCTGATTTTCCAAATTAAAATACCAGTTAAAAATTTAGCTTAGGTTATAGGATATAAAATTTCATTTTCAACCTTTAGTGATTAGATGAGATGAATATAAATTTATAGAAATTTGGTTCTTTTTCAAATCAATTCCCATTCAACCCCCTCCCTCTACCTCTCCCACCTCTAAATTCTCAATAATCTCGACAACAAGGTCATCCGGATCAGGAAAATTGTCTAAGTCACCGAGGGATTTGTTTTTAGAAATAAGGGCCCTTCCTCCAATCACTCGTCTTCAAATGCATCCAGGTAGGGTTGGGATATAAATATTCGGTTTCGGCTCTGTCCGGTCAGCTCACGCAAATATCCTCGATCCTGCATGGCACTGATCAGGTCGTTGGCCGCTTTAAAACTAAGCTGACATACTTGCCTCGCCCGTTCCACGGTGATCACTGGATCCAGGAACAGCGCTTGAAGTAAAGTAAGACCGCTGTTGGTCCTACGCCCAAAATGTTGTTGTATTTCTGATTCTATCCTGATCTTAAGTTCCAGTACCTAACTGAGTGTTTCGTACAGCCTTCGTTGCGGTTTGCTCCACACCAACCAGGAAATATTTAAGCCACTGCACCCAATCATTATGGGTACGCACTTTCGTGAGGTTATCGTAATACAAGCTCTTATTCATTTCAAAATAGACGGACAGGTAGAGCAGCGGTTTGTCCAATATTCTCCTACTGACCAGGTACAGCGTGATCAGCAAGCGGCCAATCCGGCCATTTCCATCCAGAAAGGGGTGGATGGTTTCAAACTGATAATGCGCGATACCGATGCGAATGAGTTCCGGTACGTGAATGTCTTCATTGTGAAGAATAAACTTCACAGATCGCTCATCAATTCATTTATGTATTGATGATGAGGGGGTATAAAAGTGGCGTCC